>NZ_AJTS01000001.1 GCF_000275725.1 Vreelandella stevensii S18214
GGCTGACCGCGGCTACGGAATCGACCTCGCTCCTAGTGCTGAGGGTGGCCAGATCGTCGGTAAAGAAGACACTGCACTGGCGATTAAGTGGGATGACTTTAATATTTCAGATGATGATTCTGCTGATGAAGAGCTAGGTGTCACTATTACTCGGCTGCCTGAAGCGGGCACGCTGCAATTTAAAGACGCCGATGGGAACTGGCAGAGTGTTAGTGAAAACAGCCACTTCACCAAAGCACAAATCGATTCAGGGATGTTGCGCTTCTTGCCAGCTGAGAACGAGTCAGGCTTTGACGGTTATGGGGGTGAAGGAGTCGGTAACCAGCAGGCTGACTATGCCCACCTCTCTTTCCGCCCGACCGATGCTCGCAACGAGGGCGAAGAAGCAACACTGCAAATTGATATCAAACCCATTGCGGACGCACCGGAAATCTCCATGGTGGTAACACCTGGTGAAAAGCAGGGCGACGTAGGTAGTGAAATTATCAAAGTAAACGGTGGTAGTGGGGTTGCTGGTGGCTTTGATGTTCAAAATGGCCAGATTGTTAAGATAGGCGATGGCGTTCGTGTGTGGTTAACGGAAGGGGATAGTGTCCCTGAAATTGCCAATCCCGGCACTTCGAATGCTGGCGTTGTACAGTACTATGGTCAGGGTAATGCCAATGGTAGTGGCGATTACGCCGATATTTTTGTAGTACATTCGGGCAGCGGCTACTCGCAGGACGGAAACTGGAGAAGTTTGGATTCCGTTTCCGGGAATAGAACCCAAGCAACGAGCGGAGCGAAACAAGACTATATCTTTGTCTCCCAAGAAGAAGGGTATGATTACGGGGTTACTTGGAGTACGAATAATAATTCAGAGACTAAGGTCAATACATTAGACGGTGTTCGAGTCTCTTACTCTTCTGGTGCCCAGCAGGGATACTTGATTGGCCAGATGAGCAACAACCTCGAAGGCGTTATTTACGCAGATGGCACTACCTATACTGCCTCAAGTGACCGTACCAGCGTTGAAATCACAACAGGCGATGTATACCAACAGTACACAGTAGAGCTATCAGCTGCGCTCACTGATACGGATGGTAGTGAAATATTATCTGGCATTAAGCTTAGTGGTATACCCGCTGGCTCAACGGTTGAATTAGCAAATGCGCCACAAGGTGTAGAGCTTGTTCAAGATAACGGTGGTTGGTTAATTAGCAACCCGGATCAGGCCGATCTCAATGACATCGTATTGTCTGTGACTGTGCCTGTGGACGCTGGAGAGTTCCATCTAGAGGCTAGCGTTACATCGAAAGAGATTATTCGCGACGCGGATGGTAATCCGGTTTATGAGGACGGCCAGCTAGTTATCGTTGATAGTGCAACCAGCACTGTTACTAACGCAGTTGAACAATACAACATCATCGTCGGCTCGCCCGGTGGCGACACGATAGCTGGCACCAGTGCAAATGACATCATCATTGGTGATGTTGCAGGTCTGCAGTTAGTACCAGGTGAAAACTACAACCTAGCGTTTATGGTGGATACATCGGGCAGTATGTCGAATACCGATATCGCCAATGCTAAGGCATCATTGACTGAAGTATTCAATACACTTAAAGAGAGTGTAGGTGAGGATAACGCCGGTACGGTGAACATCTTCTTGGTAGAGTTTGATACTCAGGCAGGAAGAAGTGTTAGTGTTGATTTGTCGGATCCACAAGCACTGCCCAAGCTACAAGCAGTTTTGGATGGATTCCAGCGTGGTGGGGGCACCAACTATGAAGATGTATTTAAAACCACTGCCAACTGGTTCTATTCAGACGCTGTACAAGCCAATCCTGGTACTAACCAGACCTACTTTATTACCGATGGTTTGCCGACGTATTATCAAGCCAATGAGAGGGAGACGGTGGTTGTAGGCTCCAGAGGAAGTAATCGTTGGAACTTGACTATCGATGACATTGACTACGTTCCTGGTCAAACATACTCGATGAATATTAACGGTCAAGTTCGTGAAATTATTGACTCAAACGGAAACGTCAATCAGTGGACCTACAGCTCAGGCTTTTTGGGTTTTGGACGTGGATGGTCTAGTGAAGTTATCGGTCAGGTTAGAGCTGAGGGGGACGGCACATACGAGATTTCTGTTCTTGGTGGCAATGGCAGTAGCACCACACAAACGGTAGTCCAGAACTCAACGGAAGCGTTTGCTTTGTTAGAGGGTATGTCGTCGGTCAATGCAATTGGCTTGGGCAGCAGCCTGAATGAAAGTAGCCTTCAGGCATATGACTCTGATGGCATCGTCCAGTCGAATATCGACCCAGAGCAACTTGCAGATGCCATACTTGGGCAAAATGTCCAACTACAGTCAGGCGATGACACAATTTCCGGAGGAGAGGGCAATGATATCTTGTTTGGAGATCAGGTTACCTTCGCGGGGATAGAGGGTAACGGCTTGCCCGCTATTAAAGCTTATATTGCAGGCCAATTGGGTATCGCAGATCCAAATCAAGTTTCTGCTGAGCAGATCCATCAATACATTAGCGACAATCATGGAGAGTTTAATAACTCCACGGGAACAGGCGGTAATGATATTCTGATCGGCGGTGAGGGTGATGACATTCTGTTTGGGCAAGGAGGCAATGATACGTTGATAGGTGGTACTGGTAATGACATCATGTATGGCGGTAGTGGCGCCAATACCTTTGTATGGGAGTCGGGCGATGAAGGTTCAGAGCAGAGACCTGCTGTGGATCAGGTTATGGACTTTAATTTAGGGCAGTTTGGTGTCGACTCAGCAGCAGATCGTTTGGATATAGCGGATCTATTGCAAGGTGAAAATGCGGAAAATCTGGACCAATATATTAAAGCTGAACAACAGGGTGCAGATACCGTGCTGCACATTAAGTCTGATGGGGGGTTGGCATCAGATGGGAGCAATGCAGATCAACAGGTTGTGTTGAAAGGTGTTCAGATGCCAGAGGGTAGAAGCTCATCTGATTTCATACAGAGCATGCTAGACGACGGTCAGTTGAGAATAGATCAATAGTTTTTACGACTGAGTAGATTGAGCCCCACTTTATA
>NZ_AJTS01000002.1 GCF_000275725.1 Vreelandella stevensii S18214
CTCTTTTAACGCATAAGTAGGTAGAAGTGATATGTACTTTGATCAGATACAGTTACTACGCTGGATGAAAAACGATAAGTCTGCTGTTGAATTTGTTGAATTAGTTTGTGATATAGTCCATAAATGGGACGATCTAATAGATAAAGACAAGCTGCTGGATGATGATAGTATTAATAAATTATTCTTTGATCTTTTGATCAAGCTTCCAAGAAATAGTTTTTATCGAAAGAATTTTGACCACCTTAACTCTGTGTTAATGAATGCGATTTCAAATTGGCAGATTGCGACCCAGATGGAAAGAGAGGGAGGTGACTACGAAACGAGTATAGCGTTTATTTTGCGCTCATCCTATGTAGACCTCATAACACAGGCTGCACTGCTTTGTGGTGGTAATCAATGGGCTTGCACAGTTGGAGCAGAAGCACGAGCGATCACTCACAGTGAGACTTATGAAGGCTATCTCAAAAATCTAGCTCTCGAAAAAAAAGCTAGGTCATCTCATAATTAATCTATTACGCTAAGTTTAATAACGGTTAGCCCTACAAATGGATAAAGACAATGCTCTATATCAAGCGTAATGAGGAGGGAGAGATCGTGATGCTCAGCAAGGAACCATCGCCAGAGTGTAATGATACTGTTGAGGGAGACTCGCCAGAAGTATTGGCCTTTCTTGCCGGACAAGTAGGTGGGACTTCGCAGTTTATCGCTTCTGATTTGGCTTTCGTACGCGTAGTTGAGGATCTGCTGGAAGTTCTACTGGCAAAGGGTGTCCTGAGCTTTACCGATTTGCCCGCTGCCGCCCAGAGCAAGGTGATGGAGCGTAAGTCGCTGCGCGCAAGGAATGACGTGAACCTGCTAGGGGATGACGATACGCCACTTTGGTAAGGGCGTGCCTCAGGCACGCCCTTACCACCATGGTGGGGCCTAGCTGGCTCGAACAGCTGGTCCTGTCACGCCATCTACACCGGTGCGGAACAGGCTTTCCAGCTCCTCTGGGGCGGCCACGCCCTCGGCGATCACCTGAATGCCCAGTGAGTGGCACAGGGTGGCCATGCCGCGCACGATGGTCTGCTGCTCGTGGGAGGTATCGATACCCCGCACCAGGCTGCTGTCCAGTTTCAGGTAGCTTAGCCCTACGTCGTGCAGGTCGGCCAGCTTGGTGAATTCAGCACCCACGTGCTCGATGCCGAATTGGCAGCCCAGCGGGCGCAGAGCGCTGCATAGCCCGCGCAGGCTGCCAATGGCGTGCGGCGTTAGCGTAGCGGGTACCTCGAAGCAGAGCTTGCGTGCCTGGGCAGGCTGCTTCTCCAATAGCTGTCTCAGCTCATTGACGAACTCGGCGTTGGTAATCGATGCAATCGACAGGTTGATGCCGAGCGACTGCTCGCCGTGGGCCTTGAGCTTGTCCAGTGCCTTGCGCACGACCGCGATATCCAGCGCGGGCTCCATCGAAAAACGCGTGACCCAGGGAATGAAGATCCCCGCACTTTGCCACTGGTGAGCCAGCTGTAGGCGGGCAGGGCACTCGTAGTGCAACACCTGCTGCTCGGCATCCATGACCGGGAAGTAGGCCAACTGCGGCCCTTGGGCAATGGCGTCGGTCAGGGCCGTGCGCCACTGCGTGTGGTTGCCGAACAGGGAGCCCTGTTCACGCTGCCGCACCACGATATGGGTAGCGCTGCTGGCACTTTCCGCCTCTGCCAGGGCGTCGTCCAGCGTCGCCAGCAGCGGGCCACGTTCATCATGCGGATGGTAGGCTACCACGGCGGTGGCCAGGCCCGGTGTGGCGCTATTGTGGGGCGACGTTACCTGTGCCAGCGCTTCTTCCAGTCGAGGCAGTAGTGCGTGAGGCTCCTCCTCCATGGGTAGTATCAGCAGAAAGTCACTGCCGTTGAGTCGGCCCACCAGAGGCTCTTCCGACGTGCTATCCAGCGCGGCCAACTGCTGGGTGAGCTGCTTGAGCAGGGCATCGGTGGCCTGGTGGCCAAGCTGCTCGTTCAACTGCTCCAGAGCGCGCACACGCACCATGACCAGCAGCCCCGTGGCACGGGCGTCTTCACTCTCCAGCAGAGCGCCCAGCTTGCCCAGCATCACATCGCGGTTCAAGGCGTCGGTCACACGGTCGTGCTGCAGGTGGCGGCGCAGCTCGTCCAGCTTTTGCCCTTCGTGGCTGAGCATCTGGCGCACGTTGGCCGACAGCACGTTCATGGCCTGGGCCACTTCACGCAGCTCCAGCGTGCGGGGTTCCTTGATGGTGGTGAAGCGGCGCGCGCTGATGTCCTTGGCCTGGGCCACTACTCGTACCAGCGGGTGCTTGATGCCCCTTACCATCACCGTGGCCAGGGTCAGGCTGATCGCCCCCGCCAGCAGGAACCAACCCGCCAGCTCCAGCATGCTGCGCCATAGCGAGGCATAGGCAAAACTGTGCTGGCTCTCCAACTCCAGCGTGCCAAACTGCCGCCAGCCATCCTGAACGGTGGCCGTGCCCGTGGGCACATCGAACTGCACCAGGCTACGAAACCAGCCGGGGACGTCGCCGCTGTACTCACCGGCGCGGCGTTCCACCAGCACGTCGCCTTCGGCATCGCGCAGCACGATAGAACGGTAGTAACCGGTATCGAACTGCGCTGCAATCAGCAATTCGAGGATCACCAGTTCCTTGTCCAGCTGGCTCATGGAAAGCGCCAGTGCCGTGGCGTTGTCCTCGTTCTTGATGCGCACTTCCTGCTCGATGTAGGCGCGGCTGCTGTTGATGCTGATGGCCAGGCTGCCGACGAACGACAGCAGCAACAGCACGATAATGGCCAGCCAAAGCTGTTTGATCAGCGACATGGTGCCTGTTCCTCTTAGATGAATCCTTGTGATTGCATGCGCTCGATAACGCTGCGCCAGCGAGACAACCGCGCCAGCGGGTCGGCGCGAGACTCGGAGCCGCCGCCTGCCCACAAACCACTGCTATTGAAACTGAAGACCGGGTCCAGGTCGTTACGCTGGGAAGCGGGCGTGATGGAAGGCATCAGGTTATCCAGCACCAGCGGTTCGGCATTGGGCGTCGAGTAGTAGCCCAGCACCATGTGCGCCTGGGTAATCTGACTACGCCCGATCCGCGCGCGTACGTAAATCATGCGAAGCCGGTCACCCGGAACGCCCAACTGCTTTAACGTGATGTATTTGGCAATCGAATAGTCTTCGCAATCACCCTGACCCTTGCCCATGGCCTCCAGGGGGGTGGCCCAAAAATCTTCCTGGCCCCACGCCTGGATATCATCTACCCAGCGAATGCGCCGGTTGAAGAAGTCATTCACGTCGCGCAGTTGCGTTTGAATATCCTGGCCCTGCAGGCGGTCGAGCAGGCTGAACCACTCTTCCAGCACGTCCATTCCGCTTTGGCCGTAAAGCCGTTGCATGGATTGACGCAGCCGCTGAGGGTTGAAGGCGGCCGCAGGAGAGGGCTGAAACCCCAACCCAACACCCAGCAACAAGGCGCCTGTGACGGTCAAGAACCGACGACGTGTCAGGCCATGGGGAGGAGGGAGTGAGTGCAGGGACATGGACGCCATGAGCGTTGGGTAAATAGGCCTTCAGATTACTCGCTGACATGCAAAAGCGCTATCCCTGCTGGTCACAAATCATCAACGTTTTGTTACCGAGTGGCCTGGTGCGATGCCTCCAACATAGGCTCCAGTTCGGGCCAAACGTTGTCCAGAATGATAGGCTGAGCCTCTGCCGTGGGATGAATGCCATCGCTTTGCATCAACTGGGTATTGAGCGCCACATCTTCCAGCAGGAAGGGCACCAGTGAAAGCGCGTACTCATCCGCCAGCGAGTGGAACACGCCGGTAAAGGCATCACGGTATGCCTGCCCGTAGTTGGGCGGAATATCGATGCCCAGCAGCAGTACCTCGGCATCGGCCTGCTGGCTCTGTTCGATCATGCTGGCCAGGTTGGCGCGCATCTGGGCGGGGGGCAGGCCGCGCAGGCCATCGTTGCCGCCCAGCTCCAGCAGAACGATATCCGGCTGACGCTGTCGGAGAATATCGGCGAATCGTTGAGCACCGCCAGCGGTGGTTTCACCGCTGATGCTGGCATTGACCACCTCGGCCTCGCCCTCCAGACGCTGGGCGAGCAGCGCCACCCAGCCTTGCTCTTCTTCGATACCATAGGCAGCGCTCAAGCTATCGCCCATCACCAGCAGTGTGGGCAATGAGTGGGCACTGTCGTCATCATGGCCGTCATCGGCGTGCGCTGGAAGTACGCTCAAGCAGGCCGCCAGCGTAATGGCCGCCAGCATCACGAAGTTTGAGAAAGCCGATTTTGCAAAAGCTGTGTTGAAGAAGCCAGTTTTCAAGAGTGTCGTGTGCATCGCCTGCTGTATAGGTACCATTCGTTGTCGAACCGTTATTAAAGGGAATTCACGCTTCATGTCCTACTCCTCTGACCCTACTTCCAAAGTGCCCAGCGATGCTGCCAACGCGCATCCGCCCATCACCGACACGCTAACGTCAGATAAGGTTCCCCCGGCCATGGCGCCCAACGTGGTGCTACATGCCCATCAGTTGGCAAAACGCGTCGCCAGTGGCGAGCGCTCGCTGACCATTCTGGACAACCTCGATCTCAGCGTGGCCGCCGGGGAAAGCGTTGCCATTCTGGGCAAGAGTGGGGCCGGTAAGTCTACCCTGCTGGGGCTACTGGCGGGGCTGGACACGCCCAACGACGGTGAGCTGACGCTATTTGGTCACCCGTTGAGCCAGCTGGATGAGGATGGCCGTGCCGCGCTCAGGGCCGGACGAGTAGGCTTCGTGTTTCAAAATTTCCAACTGCTGCCCACGCTCAGCGCCTTCGAAAACGTGCTGCTGCCACTGGAGCTGTCGCCACGGGCAGGGGAAACCGCTGCCGCCCAGCAATGGCTGGAACGTGTGGGGCTAGGGGAGCGCACCTCGCATCTGCCCAAGCAGCTGTCGGGGGGCGAGCAGCAGCGCGTGGCGATTGCCCGTGCCTTCGTCACCGACCCGGAGCTGGTGTTCGCCGACGAACCCACCGGCAACCTCGACCCGGATACCGGCGCACAAATCATCGACCTACTGTTCACGCTGAACCAGCAGGCAGGCACCACGCTGATCCTGGTGACCCACGACCACGCATTGGCGCGTCGTTGCGACCGCTGCCTGCGGCTCACCAATGGGCAGTTGACGCCTTTCGTTCCCGCCCCGGCCACCAGCGAGGAAGGCAATGAGTGAGATCAACTGGCGGCTGGCCGCCCGCAGTTTAAAACGTGACTTGCGCGCGTCAGATGTCCGGGCGCTGTTCGTGGCGCTGATGTTGGCGGTGGCGGCATCTACCATGATCGCCTTTTTCCTGGACCGTCTGGAGCGTGGCTTGGAGCGCCAGGCCAGCCAGATACTGGGCGGCGATCTGGTGCTGGAACAGCGCGAGCCCTTCGATGAGCGCCTGCGTACCGAACTCGAAGCGGCGGGCTTTACCCTGAGCGATCAGGTAGACCTGGTGTCGATGATTAGTCGCGGTGAGCGCTTTCAACCGGCCAGTCTCAAGGCCGTCGATGATATCTACCCGCATTATGGCGTCAACCTGGTCGATCTGGGCAATGGCGTCGAGCGGCTGGCCTCCGGGCCTGCCGCCGGTGAAGCCTGGGCCGACCCGCGCCTGGCGGAGCTGATCGAGATCGAAATCGGTGATCAGGTACAGGTAGGCCAAACCGAGCTGACCATCACCGGCATCATCGAGCGTGAAGCCGACCAGTCCGCAGGGTTTGGCAACTTCAACCCCCGGCTGATGCTCAATACCGCCGACCTTGATGCCACCGGGCTGGTGCAGCCTGGCTCCCGGGTCGAGTTCGAGCTGCTGGCCGCCGGGCCGCCTGCCGCTCTGGAGCAAGTGCAAGGCTTGCTGGCGGAATTACGCCGGGAGGGCGTGGACGTGCGTGATGTCCGCGTCGACCGGCCGCAGCTGGGCAATGCGCTGCAGCGCGCGGAGAGCTACCTGGGGCTGGCAGGGCTGGCGGCCGTGCTGTTGGCCGGGGTCGCAGTGGCCATGTCGACTCGTCGCTATGTCGAGCGCCATCTGGACACTGCCGCGCTGCTGCGCTGCTTCGGCGCTAGCCAGCAACAGCTGGTCATGCTGTTTAGCCTGCAGCTGGTGGGCCTGGCGTTGATAGCCTCGCTGCTGGGGGCCATTCTCGGGCTGGTAGGCCAGGCACTGCTGCTGTGGTTGTTGAGCAGCTTCCTGCCCATGACGCTGCCTGCCCCCGGCATCATGCCGCTATGGCTGGGCATCTTCACCGCGCTGGCGGTACTGGTGGGTTTTGCTGGCCCCACCTTGCTGCGCATCAAACAGGTGAGCGCGCTGAAAGTGCTGCGCCGTGAACTGGACCCGCTGCCGCCTGCCGCCTGGCTGGTGGTGGGCGTGGCCAGCCTGGTGTTTGGTGGCCTGCTGTGGCTCTACTCGGGCAGCTTCTCGCTGGCTCTGGCGCTGCTGCTGGGCGGTTCGCTATTGCTGGCACTGTTGTGGGGCGTCAGTGCCTTGCTGCTGAATGGCTTGTTGAAGGCAGTGCAGCGCCTCTCCGGTGCCAGTGAATGGGGCCAGGCCCTGCGTTTGGGAGGGCGGCAGTTGGCCCGCCGCAAGCAGGCCGGGCTAGGGCAACTGCTGGCCTTTTCGGTGACGTTTTTCGCCATGGCCATGATCGTGCTGGTACGTGGTGATCTGCTGACCACCTGGCAAGACCAGCTGCCGGACAACACACCCAACTACTTTGCCATCAATATCCAGCCCAGCGAACGCGAGGCCTTCGAGCAGGCCGTGGCCCCGCGCGTCGAGACCCAAAGCACGCTCTACCCCATGGTGCGCGGGCGCATCAGTGCCATCAACGGGCAAGCCCCTCGGGACGCCGTGCCACCCGATGCCCGGGGCGACAACTCCTTGCGCCGCGAGCTGAACCTCACCTGGCAAGCCACGCTGCCGGAAGGCAATCGCGTGGTGGCCGGGCAGTGGTTTCGCACCCCCAGCGAGCCCCAGGGTTGGATGAGTGAAGTCGAGGCCACTGCCTCGGCGGTGGCCAGTACCGTGCCCATTTCGGTGGAAGAGGGGCTGGCAGCCCGCCTGGGGCTAGGCGTGGGCGATGAAATGACCTTCACCGTGGGGGGCGATACCATCACCACCCGTATCGACAGTTTGCGCAGCCTGAACTGGGATAGCTTCAACCCCAACTTCTTCGTGATCTTTCCGCCGGGCGTGTTGGAGTCCTTTGGGCATAGCTTCATCACCGCCTTCCACTTGCCAGACGCGGAGCAGGGCCTGGTACGCCAGCTGGTCAGCGACTTCCCCGGCGTCTCGTTGCTCAACGTTGATGCTATTCTGGGCCAGGTGCGGGACGTACTCACCCAGGTAACGCGGGCCGTCGAGCTGGTGCTGGCCCTGGTGCTGTTGGCAGGGGTGAGCGTGTTGTATGCCGCCCTCACGGCCAGCCGACCGGTACGCGCCCATGAAAGCGGCCTGCTGCGGGTGTTCGGGGCGGGTAATCGGATGATCTCCCGCGTGCAAGGAGCCGAGTACGCCCTGCTGGGCTTTGCCAGCGGGCTGCTGGGCGCCGTGCTGGCCGAACTGGCCACCGCCGCGCTCTACCTCTACTGGCTCGACCTCACCCCGCGCCTGCATTGGGGCCTATGGCTAGTGCTGCCCTTGGGCGGCGCGCTGCTGATCGGCATTATTGGTCATCTGCTCTCTTACCAACTGCGCCGCCAAGCCCCCGCCGCCAGCCTGGGGCTGTTAGGCGAAGCGTAAGTAACGAAAGAGTGGCTGCCCAGGCAGCCACTCAAGCCCACTTGAGAGAGGCCCATCCATTGGCTTATAGCCAGAGCAGCCACCCAAGCTATCCTGTGGGAGGCCAATTTATTGGGCGACTGCTTGGGCAGGCACTCAAGCTATCCTGTGGGAGGCCAATTTCATTGGGCGACTGCCTGGGCAGGCACCTAGGCTATCCTGTGGGAGGCCAATTTCATTGGGCGATTGCTTGGGCAGGCACCCAAGCTATTTTGTGGGAGGCCAATTTCATTGGGCGACTGCCTGGGCAGGCACCCAAGCTATCCTGTGGGAGGCCAATTTATTGGTCGATTGCCTGGGCAGCCACCTGTGCTTGAATCGTCGCGAGCTGAAGCTCCCTCCCACAAGAAGCTCCCAGCCACCCAAACTATCCTGTGGGAGGCCAATTTATTGGGCGATTGCTTGGGCAGGCACCTAGGCTATCCTGTGGGAGGCCAATTTATTGGGCGACTGCCTGGGCAGGCACCCATATCAAGCTGGGTGCTGGAATCATCGCGAGCTAAAGCTCCCTCCCACGAGAGGCTCCCAGCCACAGTGGGGTTATTGGCTATAGCCAGTGCAGCCACCCAAGCTATCCTGTGGGAGGCCAATTTCATTGGGCGACTGCCTGGGCAGGCACCCGTGCTTGAATCGTCGCGAGCTAAAGCTCCCTCCCTCGAGAGGCTCCCAGCCACAAGAAGCTTCCAGCCTCACCTGCGCTTTCTGTCACCGATCAATCGATTAACGAAAATATGCTAGTTTAAATAAAGTTAATCACATAAAGGGAGAGTGACCACATGAGTAGAAGTTATCAGCTGCGACGTGGCAGGCTCTCAATCCCCAACAGTTACTACCTGGTGACCATCACCACTCAGCGTCGGCAACCTGTCTTTTCCACTTTTTCCCGGGCCCGTCATGCGGCTCGACACTTCTATCATCCACGTGTGGCAGCGCTTGCCACTACTTACGCCTATGTCGTCATGCCAGACCACATCCATTGGCTTTTTCAATTAAATGAACAGCTATCGGAGGCCGTAAGACGCTACAAGACCTATGTGTCTTTGGATATTGGACAGAGCGTTTGGCAGGACGGCTTTCATGATCGAATGATTAGAGATGAAACTGCCCTAAAAGCAGCGGCCAGATATATTGTCGCCAATCCATTGCGTGCCAATTTGGTCGACGATATCAAATCCTATAGCTACTGGAATGCTATATGGTTGTAACTGGGTAGAGCAGCAGCCCAAACCAACCTGTGGGAGGCCAATTTTATTGAGCGGCGATTACCAGAGTAGCCACCCAAGCTATCTTGTGGGAGGCCAATTTATTGGGCGATTGCCTGGGCAGGCACCTGTGCTTGAATCGTCGCGAGCTAAAGCTCCCTCCCACAAGAGTCTCCCTCCCACAAAAAGCTCCCAGCCACAAGAAGCTCCCAGCCACAGCTGGGCTTATTGGCTAATTCATTGGCTATACCAGAGCAGCCACCCAAACCAACTTATGGGAGGCCAGTTCATTGGCTTATAGCCAGAGTAGCCACCCAAGCTATCCTGTGGGAGGCCAATTTCATTGGGCGACTGCCTAGGCAGGCACCTAGGCTATCTTGTGGGAGGCCAATTTATTGGGCGATTGCCTGAGTAGCCACCCATATCAAGCTGGGTGCTGGAATCCTCGCGAGCTAAAGCTCCCTCCCACAAGAGTCTCCCAGCCACGAGAGGCTCCCAGCCACAAGAAGTTCCCAGCCACAAGAGGCTTCCACCCACAGCAGGACTTCTTGACCTGTGGGAAGCCAATTTATGGTGCGACCGTTTGAGTAGGCTCAATCTTCGCTTTTCACCAGGTAGGCTTCGTGTATGCTACGCGCCTCTTCATTGGAGTTCGCGGCATGCGGTCGTTTAACGTCTCTCATTTCTTATCTCCGTTTTCCATGTCAACGCGTGCTATGCCGCTTTGTGTAAGCCTTTTCGCCTTATTGCTGAGTGCCGGTGGTGCCCATGCGTCTGTGGCACGTTTGGAGGCAGACCTGCAAACCCTTTGGGGGAGCGGCGAACAGCTCATCGAGATTGGAGAGCTTCGCGAACAGGGCCAGCGCGTGGTGGCCGAACACATCGTGATTCGCTTGGCGCAAGGCGATGTGGTGACCATTGAGGCTTACCAAGTGCAGGGCGATTACGACCAACCCGATAGCGTCTCCTTTTACGGCATACATATCATTGAGCCTGACGTCCGTGACCCGGTCTTGAACCTGTCTGAAATGACGCTGGCTCGCCCGGGGGCTGCCGTGCCCCTGTTGTCCAGCGTGCTTGCCCATGACGCTCCGCTTCACGGTTTACAGCTGCGTGAGCTGTCTGTCTGGCTGGACGGCACCCTGGCCAAGCAGTGGACGGAAGAGTGGGGCAACGACGCGGCGCTGACGGGCTACCTCACCTTGCAAGCGTTGGTGCTGGAAGAGATGAGCGACGCTGCCCTTGGGCGCTTTGAGCTTCACGGGTTGAAGGCCGAATTCAATGATCTGGCGTCGGGCTTTAGTGCTTCGCTGGGGCTGGATGAGCTGAGTATACGTGGGCTGGAAGGGCTCGATCGCCCAGGAGAGGAGCAGCTGGCGTGGGCCGAAGTGAACGGCTTCAGCCTGACCGGTGACCGCTGGAGCGTGCTGCTGGAGTGTGCCTGGGCCAGCGGCAACCTCTATGTCAGCGATATGGGCTTTCAAGGGGCCGCGCTGGATATGGGGGCGTTGATTGGCTTGGCGCCACCGCAAGAGCGCCTGGATCTACAGGCCGTGAATAACGTGCTGACCGGTGGCAGCGGGCGCCTGAATGCCGCAGGGCGTAGCGTCTCCGAGTGGCATGAGGATACCCAACCGCCGCAGCTGAAGGCGGAAGGTTTTTTACAGCTCAGCGAGGCGGGGGAGGTGAGCTACCAGATGGCGCTTCCCGTGACGCTACCTGGGCGTGCCACCATCGAACAGGCCATGCAACACCCAGCCCTGTTCGAAACGGCCAGGCTTCACGGCGGTAATGTCACCCTGGCCTACAAGGATGCTGGCCTTCTGCCGCGCCTCGCCACAGAACTCGCCACCCAGGAGGGGATCAGCACCTCGCAAATGGTGGCGCAAGGCTGGGCTCAGGCTCGCCAGTTCGAAAGGCTGGCAGGCCCACAGGTCGCCAAGCTGATGGTAGCCCTGGTCGATATCATGGGGGGGCACGCCCAATCCTTGACCACGCACATCGCGCTGCCGGACCCCTTTACCCTCGAACAATTCATGATGGACCCGCTGGGCAGCAGTCAGCGCCTACGCGTCACTTTCGAATTGAAATAGCGCGGTTGTCCAGTTGGTCAGCCTGTAAAGGCTACCGCCAACATGAAACATGCTCATGTAACACCTGATACGGATGCGATGAAAGTCGCGTCCGAGTGGGTTATCATGGCTCCCTCGCTTCTCCATGATGACCGTTTCGTTACGAGGTTCCCGCCGATGTTCAGCCGCGACATGACAATTGCCGGATTCGATGATGTGCTGTTTGATGCCATGCAGAAAGAAGTGGCACGCCAGGAAGCCCACATCGAGCTGATTGCTTCCGAAAACTACGCCAGCCCGCGGGTACTGGAAGCACAAGGCAGCCAGCTGACCAATAAATACGCTGAAGGCTACCCCGGCAAGCGCTACTACGGCGGCTGTGAGTTTGTCGATATCGCCGAGAACCTGGCCATCGATTACGCCAAGGAGCTGTTTGGCGCCACCTACGTCAACGTGCAGCCGCACTCCGGCTCTCAGGCAAACAGTGCCGTATTCCAGGCGCTGGTCAGCCCCGGTGACACCATCCTCGGCATGAGCCTGGATGCGGGCGGTCACCTGACCCACGGTGCCAAGCCCAACTTCTCTGGCAAGCACTACAATGCTATCCAGTACGGTCTCGATGAGCAGGGCCTGATCGATTACGCTCAAGTGGCCCAACTGGCCCGTGAGCACCAGCCGAAAATGATCATTGCGGGCTTCTCGGCCTACTCCCAGATTGTCGATTGGGCCAAATTCCGCGAAATCGCCGATGAAGTAGGGGCTTACCTGCTGGTCGATATGGCCCACGTCTCGGGTCTGGTGGCGGCCGGTGTCTACCCCAGCCCGCTGCCCCACGCCCACGTGGTCACCTCCACCACCCACAAGACCCTGCGTGGCCCCCGTAGCGGCGTGATCCTCTCGGCGGAAAACAACCCCGAGATCGAGAAAAAGCTCCAGTCTGCCGTCTTCCCCGGCGGCCAGGGCGGCCCGCTGATGCACGTCATCGCGGCCAAGGCGATCTGCTTCAAGGAAGCCATGGCACCCGAGTTCAAGACCTACCAGCAGCAGGTCGTCAAGAACGCACAGGCCATGGCAACCGTGTTCATCGAGCGTGGCTACGACATCGTCTCGGGCGGTACCGAAGACCACCTGTTCCTGCTTTCTCTGATCAAGCAGGGCGTGACCGGCAAAGATGCGGATGCTGCCCTGGGCCGCGCCCACATCACTGTCAACAAGAACGCCGTGCCCAACGACCCGCAAAGCCCGTTCGTCACCTCCGGCCTGCGTATCGGCACCCCGGCAGTGACCACCCGCGGTTTCGGTGAGCAAGAGTGTACCCAACTGGCAGGCTGGATCTGCGATATCCTCGATGTGCTGGCCAAGGGGGAAGACACCAGCGGCATCGAAGCCCAAGTGTTGGATAAAGTGGCAGAGGTGTGTGGCCGCTTCCCGGTTTACAAGTAAGCGCTTCTGTCTTCAGTAAGTAAAAACGCTAGCCTTAGGCTAGCGTTTTTTTGGTAGGTCGCGTTTTCCAGGTCAATCGGCAGAGCGGTCCTGAGCATCACGTGCAGGCTCTGGTCTCACGACGCTGACGGTGCGCTGCTCCTTGGTCCATTTTCCCGCTTTTTTGTCGATATACTGAAAATGCTCGTTGGTGAAGCTGCCCTGGTTACAGGCATGCCGATAGGAGACAGTGGGCACGGCCTGTTGATCGAGTAGTTCGATGAACACCCCCGGCCCGGTCAGCTCGAAGACGTTGGTCAGGGAGCTGTCCTGAATGTTGTGCTGCACTCGTTCGATCAGCCTCAACAGGTTCGGATTGCCGGGGCGGCTGGCAATGAAATAGTTGCTTAGCTCACCACGGCGGGTGGTGATGTAAAGCTCCTCATGCTTGCCTAACGTGTTGGCCAAGGGCCAGATCGCGTGGGCATCGATATCCAGATACACGCCACCGTGTTGGTAGAGCACCAGCAGCCTCCAGAAATCGGCCTGGGCGGCACCGATTTGCAGGCGATCATATTGCTGATTGATCTCTGCGGGGTAGTGGTCGGCAATGAACGCTTTTCTGGCCTCGGTAATCATGAACCGATATTCGAAGCGCGGGGCCATCAAGCGGTTGAACAGGTAATTCAGGTAGACAGGGAGCGTGACCTTATTGGTGAAGTTGGTTTGCCAGATGATCCTGGGGATGGGCGTTGGCTCTTTGGGCTTCAGCCAGGGGGCCGCTTGTTCCGGTAGCGTAAAGCGTTTTTTGGGGAACAGGGCATGAAAGCCATAGCTCAACAGCTTGGTGATGTTGGCCACTAGCTTGATGACTCTGCTGGTCGCCACGATATGCGGCTTGCGAGGTTTCGGTTGAGACGGCATCGCTTCTCTTTGCTCATTTCAATGAAAAGCCTGGGGAGTAAGCTCCTCAGGCTTTTCGACAATATTGAATGTTGCGGGGACGTTTACCCGATCATCACCAGCCGCCTTGGCCTTCCAGCAGGCTGCGGATGTTGTTATCGAGGGGGAGACGGAAGTCTGCACTGCCCAGCACCATGGCATCACCCGCACGCACTACCCGTGCACTCACATACAAGGAGTCCTGACCCTGGGCATAGGTTCCCATGAGAATGGAGCGAGCATTGTGCTGAGCGCTCAGGCGTTGCACTTGTCTGGAGAGAATCAATTCCCCCACATTCTCTTCGATGAACATGCTATCGCGCATCTTGACTTCCCGCACCTGCATGCCTTGCTGAGCGAGAGCCGAAGCCATGATCTCCGAGCTTATACGCCCAAACGTGGAGGACTGGCTCAAGTTGTCGATGCTGACAAAAGTCGCGGCAATCATGGGGCTATAGCGTGTAAGGTCGGGGTTGCTTGCCATCATTTGCTGAGCAGCTTGATGGGCAAGCTCGGAAAGGTCCGGTTTGGGCGCTTCCTGCTGGTTGTTATTGCCCAGGGAGGCGCAGCCGGCCAGCACCAACAGCGCAAGGCTCGCAGCAGCCATGTGAATCGAGCGTCGATAAGAAGCAGATAGCACCGTCATAAGAGTCAACAGCATAAGTTTACCAAGTGTCGGTGATGGAAATGACCGGCGTTGTGGGGGCCTGTGGCACTCTATGGGGTGCATATTGGCGCCGATCACCGGCATTAATGTAATAGATATTGGACGACGAGTAGAGGATTTGATCCTGTTCCACGATCTGTGTGGTGACGATGATCTCTTCGTTGCTGGTGGGTGTCCAACTACCCCCGACAGAGTCGGCGAGGATGCCGGCCGGGATTAGTGCCAGCCCAGGCTCACTCCAGTGGCGGATGGGAAAGCTGGCGACGGCAATGCCGGTTGCCAGCGCCGTGTAAGCACCAAAAGGCGGACGCGTGTAGCCTCGGTCA
>NZ_AJTS01000003.1 GCF_000275725.1 Vreelandella stevensii S18214
GCGGGGCTGAGTGGTCACGCTGCCGCCGCGTGACACAAGTTCGCTGGTCAACAGGGTTCTGAAACCTCGTTCGAACTCTCCGCCACTGTAATAGCTGCCGTACTGCGCATGCTCGGGTGCCAGCACATGCAGGTCCCGAAATCGCACGCGCTCGCTGGCCAGAATGCCCGCAGCTTCGTGGCGAGCCAGGACTTCCCAATGCTGGGCGGCCTGCATGCGCTGCTGCTCACTGTAAGGGTAGGTGGTAGCAATCGGCGTTTGTGATGTGTTGGCGTAAAAACAGCCGCTTAGCATCAAGCTAACCGCGCCAAGCCCGAGTGGGGCAAGATAGCGGCGAGTGAAAGACAGCAAAGGACGAATGCGCACCGGGTAGTTCCTTATCGCTAGTAAACGGCTTTTTGACAGGGCTTTTTGATAGACTAGTTTGCCATGCTCATAGTAAATCGGCCACGAGGTTTAAAACTTGAATGAGTAACCCCCATGCTTGAGGACCACCGTAGCGGCCCCCGTCACGACTCGCTGTTGTCATCATACCCTGAAGACGATAGCAATAATGGCTGGATGATCAGTTATATCGACATCATGACGCTGCTGGTGGCGCTGTTCGTGATCATTATTGCGGCGGCCGGGGTGACCGGCCCCGGTTGGAGCCCTGAAGCAGATGACACCGACGTCAGCGAAAGCAGTGTGCCTGCTCTTGAAGTGCCGCTGCCCGCATTGTTGGATGAGCGACGCCAAAAGCGCAACATCGCTTACCTGAATGAGCCCGGCACGCTTAGCCCGATGGCCATCAGTGCGGCTCTGGGGGTCGCGGGATTACCTGCTCCGATCATGCGCGTTCCCGAGCCTATGGGGGCGCCACCCTTGCTGGCATTGGCACCCGCCGAAAGCGAAACATCGCCCGTCGCGCCGCTGCTGGAGCGCTACCTGCCTGCCTTGCCAACGCCGCTGCTCGTCGATGAGACACAGCGCCTGGGCCAGCCGTTGGCCAGTTACATGGTACTGCTGACCGACCGACCGCCTGTCAACGTGCAACAGATTGACGATGAGGCCATCAGCAGCGCTTTGGCGCTAGATGAGCAGCTGTCCGAACGCGTCGAAACATCGCTGTATTTGCCGAACCTGGAAGGCGTCGAGGTCTCCAGGGTAGCGGAAGGTATCAGCCTGCGGGTGCAGGATCAGCTGCTGTTTCCCTCTGCCGCAGCTGGGTTGTCGGAAGGCGGTACATCGCTGGTGGGCAGCCTGCTGGAAACCATCCAGCGCTATGACGGCGAGGTCTGGGTCGAAGGGCACTCGGACAGTCAGCCGATCAATACCCCTGAGTTCTCGTCCAACTGGGCGCTTTCCAGCGCACGGGCCATTGCCATCGTTGAAGCACTGGAGGCCGCTGGGGTCGAGCCAGAGCGGCTGCGCGCCGTCGGGTTTGCCGATACCCGCCCGCTGGAGGATAACAGCAGCGCCGAAGGGCGCGCCCGCAACCGCCGTGTCGAAGTGGTGATTCACGTGGAGTAGGCACTCACGCGCTGGCTTGGGACTGCTCACTGTTGTAGGAGGAGGCTTCAGCCCGCGATGATTCCAGCATTTGGCTTGATATGGGTGGCTACTCAGGCAGTCGCCCAATGAAATTGGCCTCCCACAGGCAGGCTTGAGTAGCTGCTTTGGCTATAAGCCAATGAATGGGCCTCCCACTGTTCAAGAAGCCCTGCTGTTAGTGGGAGCTTTTTGTGGGAGGGAGCTTTAGCTCGCGATGATTCAAGCACAGGTGCCTGCCCAGGCAGTCGCCCAATGAAATTGGCCTCCCACAGGATGGCTTGGGTGACTGCTCTGGCTATAAGCCAATGAATGGGCTTCCCACAGGCAGGCTTGGGACTGCTTTGCTTTTGCTGAACAAAAAAAGCCCGCCAGGGGGGTGGCGGGCATCAAAGGGCTTGGCTCACTGCAGCCCACTGACATCAGGTGAGGGGGTGTACGAGACAGTCAGTGGGTACAATTCGAGTATAGCTATTCTGGAATGTTTGCCAAGGGTTTGTGCAAATTTTTTGCTTTTTTTATGCTCGGTGTTTTAATTAGATAAATCTTGTACAACAATCCCGCGCTATTTCTCCGTCTTCTGTACCTCTTTTCCATGCTCTGTTTTGGTGCATTATGGGTTGCCCTATTTTGGTGCTTGCTCTGGCATCGCTTCGATCGTGTTTTAATCTTTTGATTTTATTTAATTAAAGCATCTTGGCATGCATTCTGCTTTGGTGGTTGTCTACCTTGGGTATTGATCTCAAAAGATGGCTACGTTGGGCTTTTGGGTGACCTGATTTCAGTTTGCAGAAGGTGCTGCCATGACCGAGTTCGCTAGTCCTGAACTACTTGATCCCGCGTTACAGCCGCGTTTGGTGGTCACTGATCTCGACGGTTCCTTGCTGGACCACCATAGCTATGATTTTTCGCCTGCCGCTCCCTGGCTTGCTCGTCTCAAGCAGCTGGGTGTCCCGGTGATTCCCGTGACCAGCAAAACTCGGGCAGAACTACTGCCGCTGCGTGAAGCCCTGGGGCTGACGGCGACGCCCTTCATTGCCGAAAACGGTGCCGTGATTGGCCTGCCGCCAGGCTGGTGCCATGCCAGCCTTGATCGGCCGGGTAGTGGGCCAGACGGCGTGGTCATCAAGCACACGGGGGTTGATATCCGCTTTATCCGTGCGCGGTTGGCCATCTGGAAGCAGCGCCTCAACCTGCGGTTTACGCCCATGGGAGAGATGGAGGTGGCGGAAGTCATCGCCAGAACCGGCTTGGACGAGCCTCGGGCCAAGGCGGCCAAACGGCGTGAGGGCAGCGAGCCGCTGATCTGGGAAGATGACGAGCGTGCCCTGGAGACCCTGCGCGAGGCGCTGGAGGGCGATGGTTTGACCATGACCCAGGGCGGGCGTTTTTGGCACGTCATGGCGCAGGCATCAGGCAAGGGGAGTGCGGTGACCTGGTTGATCCAGCGCTTTGCGGCGCTGCGCGGGCGCCAGCCGCTGGCGTTGGGGCTCGGCGATGGCCCCAACGACGTTTCCATGCTGGAAGCCGTGGACCAGGCCGTGGTGATCAAGGGCTGCCATGACCTGATAGTGGCACCGCACAACCGGGCGTTGTATCGCACCCAGGCAACCGGGCCAGCCGGATGGGCCGAGGGGGTGGCTCACTGGTGGGGGCGAGACGACCGCCGATTAGCGGCGGACTCTCACCAGCAAGCGGCCACGGCTTAACCCAACGAGGAAGTGCCCATGAGTGATTTTCATCAGAATGGCGTCATCACCGATTTTCATAACCTAACCCGTCGCCCCGTGGAAGAGCTCGAGCGGGAGCTGTGCCAATTTGCCAAGCGCCGCCCCATGGGGCTGATTCTACCGTCGCTGTTTTCCGAGCTGGAAGGGCCTGCACTCTCGGCCATTGTGGACGAGCTGGCCAAAGTGCCGTATCTCAACGAAATCGTGATTGGACTGGACCGGGCCGATCGCGAACAATTTCTTTATGCCCGCGAGTTTTTCTCACGCCTGCCGCAGCACACCCGCATTTTATGGAACGATGGGCCCCGGCTGCGTGAGCTGGATGCCGAGCTCGAACACCACGGGCTGGGAGCGTTGGAACCTGGCAAGGGGCGCAACGTGTGGTATTGCGCGGGCTATGTGCTGGCCTCCGGGCGCTCGACCGTGGTTGGGCTGCACGACTGTGACATTCTTACCTATGACCGTAGCCTGCTGGCGCGCTTGATGTACCCGGTGGCGCACCCACGCTTCAACTACAGCTTCTGCAAGGGGTACTACCCGCGCATCGCCGAAGGCAAGCTGAATGGCCGGGTGTCTCGCTTGATGGTAACGCCCCTGCTGCGAGCGCTGAAGACCGTGTGCGGTCCGCTACCGTATCTGGATTACCTGGACAGTTTCCGCTACCCGCTGTCGGGGGAGTTTGCCATGCGCAGCGATGTGCTGGAGGGCATTCGCATTCCCGCCGATTGGGGGCTGGAAGTTGGCGTGCTCTCGGAACTACAGCGCAACTACTCGCATCGCCAGCTGTGCCAGGTGGACATTGCCGATGCCTACGACCACAAACACCAGCCAGTGAGCGAAGAGGATGCCAGCGGTGGTTTGAACCGCATGAGTCTGGATATCGCCAAGGCCCTTTACCGCAAGCTGGCGACCCACGGGGTGAGCTTCAGCAGCGAGGATTTCCGTACACTGAAGGCAACCTATTATCGGCTGGCGCTGGACTTGATCGAGGCCTACGACCACGACGCTACCATGAACGGTTTGAGCCTCGACCGTCACTGCGAAGAGCAGGCAGTGGAGCTGTTTGCCAGCAACCTGCTGGAAGCCGGTAACCTGTTTCTCGACAACCCGCGTGAGCGCCCGTTCATTCCCAGCTGGAACCGAGTGCAGGCTGCTGTACCCGACCTGCTGACCCGCATGCACGAAGCCGTTGCGCTGGATAACCAGGGCAAGGTGTAGCCGGTGTCGCCATGGCGGCCCTTTGCTGACAAGGGCTGCTGGCCTTGGCGCACACCCTACAAGGGTGTGCGCTGTCAAAGGCGTTCGCGATTACTGTGGTGAAACATCGGGGTTAACAGCGCTGCTGGATAGCGTTACTGGATAGCGTTGCCAAGGGACGTTTCTAGAAGTCGTCGTGGTGGGTAGATTGGCGTGGCGGCGTGAGCGACAGCTCAGTGGCCTGACGCCGCTGGGCATTGAGCTTGAAGTTGCTGACCATTTGGCGCAGCTGGGTGCTCAAATGCGCCAATTGCTGGGTAGCGTGGTTGCTCTGCTGCACCAGCCCGGCATTTTGCTGAGTCATTTGATCCATCTGTGTCACGGCCTGGTTGACCTGCTCGATGCCGCTACTTTGTTCGATGGTAGCCGCAGAGATCTCCTGAACCAGCGTGCTGAGCTGTTGGATATCGCCCACCATACCATTGATCACCTCGCCGGTGCTGCGCACTCGGCGGCTGCCTTCCACCACCTGGGCATCGGCATTTTCGATCAGCCCCTTGATCTCCTGAGCGGCAGAAGCGGAGCGGCTGGCCAGTTGGCGCACCTCATTGGCCACCACGGCAAAACCGCGACCCTGTTCCCCGGCGCGGGCGGCTTCTACGGAGGCATTCAGCGCCAGGATATTGGTCTGGAAGGCAATCGCATTGATCGTCTCGACGATGCTGCTCATGCGAGTGGCGCTTTCATTGATAGTGGCCATGGTGTCGATGACGGACGACATGGCGTCACTACCGCGTTGAGCGCTCTCAGCGGTTCGCGAGGCCAGGTTGCGGGCATGGTCGGCATGCTCAGCGTTCTGTTTTACCGTTGCGGTCAGCTGCTCCATGCTGGAGGCCGTTTCCGCCAGCGACGCAGCCTGCTCTTCGGTGCGCGTCGAGAGTTCTTCGTTGACCCCCACGATCTGCTCGACGCCGTTATTGACCTGGTCCGCGCCGTGATGGATATCGCTGATGGTGTCCGCCAGGGTTTCACGCATGCGGTTGATGTCGAACAGCAGGCTGCTGTGGTCACTGCTTTTCAGCGTGGCGGCCTGGGTCAGGTCGCCGTCGGCAATATGACGCACTACGCTGGCGGCATAGCGTGGGTCACCGCCCAGCCGACCAGCCACATCCCTGATCACCCAGCCCATCAGCAGCGTCACGGGTAGACCAATGATCAGCAGAATGACCGCCGAACGCACCAGCCCAGCGACAAAGGCAGCATCTATATCGTCCACATAGACACCCGCCGCCATGGACCAGCCCCATTCGGGTAAGTGGGCCACATAGCTCACCTTGGGCGATTGCTCTTCCCCCGAGATGCGTCGTGAGTAGTAGTCCACGTGGCCACCGCCCGCCTGGGCCACGTCACGCAGTACGCTGTAAAGGCGCATACCGCTGGCGTCCTGGAAGTTGGTCATGTCTTCGCCACGGGGGCGATTGGGGTGTGACACGATGGCCAGCTGGTTGTCGAACGCAAACACGTACTCGCCGTCACCAAAGCGTACGCTGGCAAGGTTGTCGATGGCCCGCTGCTGCGCTTCATCGACGCTCAGTTCACCGCTGGCGGCACGGGCCTGCAGATCGGCGAGCTGACCGTGAACGCTGTTGACGATGTATTGAATGCTGTCGCGGCGCTCGTTGGCGATGGTCTGGCGATTTTCCCACGCCAGCCAGCCCACCAAAAGCAGCATGGCCACCCAGATGATGCCCAGCGTGCTCCAGAGTTTCTGTGTTGTGGTCAGGTTGTTCATGGCGTCCTTATATCAAACGAGTTCAGTGAGTAAGCCTTCACTTTTATCGGCCATGGTGCATGCAACCTTAGTAGAAAATCTTCATTTCACTAAATTTTACAATTGATAATTCTAAAAGGTAATAAACATATAATATTTTGTGCGCTACACTGGGTGAAATGTCTAACGCATGCGGTCAACTGCTGGAGGTCCATCATGCAACGTTCCGTCGTCACGCCCTTTTTCGATGAGCCAACCAACACGTTCAGTTACGTGGTGAGAGACCCCGATGGCACCGCCTGCGCCATCATCGACTCCGTACTCGATTTTGATTACGCCGCTGGGCGAACCGATACCCGTTCAGCGGAGCAGATCATTGCGTTTGTGCGCCGTGAAGGGCTAAGCGTGGCCTGGATACTGGAAACCCACGTTCATGCCGACCACCTTTCGGCGGCCCCCTACTTGCACGCCCAGCTGGGCGGCAAGACCGGCATTGGAGCGCACATCGTCGAGGTGCAGGAGATTTTCGGCAAGGCCTTCAATGCGGGCACCGAGTTTGCCCGGGACGGTAGCCAGTTCGACGCGCTATTCCAGGAGGGCGATACCTTCATGATTGGAGCCCTGGAAGCCAGCGTGCTGCATACGCCTGGCCACACGCCCGCCTGTTTGACCTATGTGGTGGGGGATGCTGCGTTTGTCGGCGATACGCTGTTCATGCCCGACTACGGCACCGCCCGCTGTGATTTTCCCGGTGGCGATGCCCGCACTCTCTATCGTTCGATTCAGAAAGTGCTGGCCCTGCCTGACACGACACGGCTGTTTCTGTGCCACGACTATAAAGCCCCAGGGCGTGACGTGTACCAGCACGAAACCAGCGTTGCCGAGCAGCGCCAGGCCAACGTTCATGTGCACGAGGGCATTAGTGAAGACGCCTTCGTGCGTATGCGCACCGAGCGAGATGCCACCCTGGGCATGCCTCGGCTGATCATCCCATCGGTGCAGGTTAACATGCGGGCTGGGGAGCTGCCCCCCGAGGAAGACAACGGTCAGGTGTATCTCAAGGTGCCGATCAATCGTTTCTAAATCTTTTCAACCCACGTAATACGAGGAGCAGACGGTGGACGTAATGGCAAGCCTGCAAGGGCTGGTGGGGGGCGTGTTGATTGGGCTCTCCGCCGTTTGGTTGATGGGGGCGCTGGGGCGTGTTGCCGGCATCAGCGGGATCATTGGAGGGCTGGTGCTTCAGCGGCCCAAGGGCGATAGCGCTTGGCGGGTGGCTTTTTTGGCGGGCCTGGTCAGTGGCCCGCTGCTGGTCATGGCGCTGGGCGGAGGCCTGGGCAATGTAGCTGGCAGCCCCGGTGAAGTGATTGGCGCGCCTGCCGGAGGCATCTCATTGATGCTATTGGCGGGCCTGCTGGTGGGGCTGGGCACCGGGCTGGGCAGCGGCTGCACCAGCGGCCACGGCGTATGTGGTTTGGCGCGTTTGGCGCCGCGTTCCATGGCGGCCACGGGCATGTTTCTGGTGACCGCCATCGCCACGGTGTATGTGGTGCGTCATGTCATTGGGGGTGGCGTATGAGCCGGGCGGCGTTGAAAACGGCAGCGGGCTACGTGGCAGGGCTGCTGTTTGGGTTAGGGCTGGCTATTTCCGGCATGACCGACCCAGCGAGGGTGCTGGGGTTTCTGGACATCGCGGGCGCCTGGGACCCCACGCTGATGTTCGTGCTGGGGGGCGCGGTGTGCACCACGTTTGTCGGTTACCGGCTGGTGTTTGCTCGGGGGCAGCCGCTGTTGGCCGGTGGCTTTCAACTGCCCACTCGCCAGGAGCTGGATGGCAAGCTGCTGGGCGGTGCGGCGCTATTTGGAGTGGGTTGGGGGCTGTCCGGCTACTGCCCTGGGCCTGCCATTGCTTCTTTGGGCGGCGTCACGCTGCCGTTACTGGCCATGTTGGCGGCCATGGTGCTGGGCTGGTGGGGGGCTGCACGCCTGTCTCGCTAGCACCACCGAACCAACGCGGCATGTTGTCGCCCTTGCCCCTGTCGGCAGGGGCGTTTTTTTTGATCTGAGGCAAGGGTTTTCGACCGGCGCTTAACGCTCGGTTAATACGCTTTTGTCATGCTGCTTCCATAACAAGGAAACCGCTATGCACGTCCTATTGATTGAAGATGACCCGCTGGTGGCGTCGGGTATTCGCGCCGGACTGATGATGTATCACTTTGTGGTCGAGCACGTGACGTCGTTACAGGCAGCGCGGCAGGCCATGCAGAGTGTCGCCAGCGACGTGGTCATCCTCGACCGTGGGTTACCGGATGGCGATGGCTTGACCCTGCTGCAAGCCTGGCGTGACGAGGGGGTCACCACGCCGGTGCTGGTGCTTACGGCCAGAGATGCCGTGCGTGACCGGGTGGATGGGCTGCAAACCGGTGCCGACGACTACCTGATCAAACCCTTCGACCTGGATGAGCTGGTCGCGCGCCTGCATGCGCTGTTGCGGCGTGTGGCAGGACGCAGCCAGGGCTTGACCGTGCACGGCACCCTGACCCTGGACCCGGCTGCCCGAGAAGTGAGAGTGGCCGATCACCTGGTTGCCCTGTCGCGTCGTGAACTGGTGCTGCTGGAAGCTTTCCTGCATGCGCCGCGCAGCGTGCTTTCCGCTGACCAGCTCAAGGATAGCCTGTATGGCTTGAGCGACGATGTCGAAAGCAACGCGCTCAATGTGCACATTCACCACCTGCGGCGCAAATTGGGCAGCGGCATCATCGAAACCGTGCGTGGGTTGGGGTATCGGTTGGGCAAGCCCGAGGCGGTCCAGGTGCCCGGCCAGCGGCCCAAGGGGCAGCGATGAGCCTGCGCGCACGGCTACTGTTGACGCTGGGCATCACGCTGGTGCTGCTCTGGGGCGTGGCTGCCGCGTGGCTGTTGAACGATTTACAGGCGTCTTTCGTGCGCACCCTCGACCAGCGGCTGGCCCAGTCGGCGCGCATGGTGGCTGGGCTGGTCCATCAGCTGCCGCCAGAGGTGTGGGAGCAGAACATGACCGCCGCGCTTTCCATTCCACCCATTGAAGGGCTGGCCTGCCAGGTGCACTCGCCACGTGGAGAGATCATTGCACGCACCCACGCCAATATGGAGGCCGTGTTGGCTCCCGGTCAGCACGGCCATAGCTACCGTCAGGAAGGGGAGACCACCTGGCGTGTGTTCACCTACGAGCGAGGTGGGCTGATCATCACCACGGCAGACCGCATGGATGAGCGCAACCTGCTGCTGGGCGGCATCGTGCGGGTGGCGGTGGTGCCGTTCGTGGTGGCGCTGGTGGGTAGCCTGGTCGCCCTGTGGATTGGGGTATGGCGTGGGCTGGCGCCACTGTCCCGTTTGCGCGCCTCCCTGGCCAGCCGCCATCCGGAAGCGCTGGCGCCGGTGTCTACCTATGGTGTGCCCAAGGAGATCAAGCCGCTGATCGACACGCTCAATGGGCTGCTGGTGCGCGTTCAACAGACGCTGGTGCGCGAGCAGCGCTTCACCAACGATGCCGCCCATGAGCTGCGTACGCCGCTAACGGCTATCAAGACCCACCTTCAAGTGGCGCAGCGGGCAGAAGGCCCGCTGGCACGCGAAGCCTTGAGCCACGCCGAAGAAGGCGTGGTGCGGCTGGCCGATACGCTGGATCAGCTGCTCACCCTGGCCCGGGTGGAAGGGCGCATGCGTTTCGACGATGGCGAACCCTGCAGCGTCGGCCCGGTGGTCGAGCTGGCCGTCACCGATAGCGTGGTCGACCCATCACAGTGCCGCGTGCCTGAGGCATTGCCCGATGTGCAGCTGGCCATGCCTCGTGAGCTGGCGATTACCGCGCTGCGCAATCTGCTGGACAACGCCGTGCGCCATGGGCCTGCCAACGCGCTGATTCACCTGAGCGTGCAGCGTTTGGGTGGTCGGGTCACGTTCACCGTGGCCGACGAGGGGCCAGGGGTGGATGACGCCACGCTGAAACAGCTAACGCAACGATTCTGGCGGGCCAGCAAGCACCAGGGCAGTGGCCTGGGGTTGGCCATCGTGGCCGCCATCGCCGAGCGCTTTGGCGGCAGCGTTCACTTTGCCAATGCACCCACCGGAGGTTTCCTGGCCCACCTCACGGTGCCCGAAGTGCTACCACTACACGCGTCATCACCAACAACGACATTACTGCAAGACCCAACATAACAAGCAATGCCAAGGGGGAAGAATGCCATACATCCAATCGACGCACGTCGGCCTGCTGGCGGGGGCCTGCTTGCTGGCAAGTGCTGCCATGGCCCAGGCGGGAGACCCGGAACGGGGGCAAACCGCCGCCGCCACCTGTGTTGCCTGCCACCAGGCAGACGGCAGCGGCATGAACATTCCGGGCGGCGAGTCCTGGCCGCGCCTGGCGGGGCTGGATGCCGACTATCTGGCCAAGCAACTGCACGACTATCAGTCCGGTGAGCGGCAAAACGCCACCATGCTGACCTTTGCCAACATGCTCAATGACCAGCAAATCGCCGATGTGGCTGCCTACTACAGCCAACTGCCCGCGACACCAGGCCAAGGCGGCGACGTGGAAGACAGCTTGCTGGCGCGTGGCCAGCAGCTGGCCGAACGTGGCGACTGGAATGCCTACATCGTGTCGTGCCAAAGCTGCCATGGGCCCGGCGGCTACGGAGTGGGCAGCGACTTTCCCGGGATTGCCGGGCAGCATGCAGGCTATATCAGCGCCCAATTGCACGCATGGAAAAACGATACCCGTCATAACGATCCACAACACCTGATGGGCGCCGTGGCCAAGCGCATGAACGATGACGACATTGCCGCCGTCTCGGCCTGGTACGCCGCTCAACCCCCTCAACGCGACCAGGAGGCTAGCCAATGATGACGCGTCCAACGACCTTGACGTTCACCTTGTCGGGCGGCCTTCTGGCCTCGGCAGCCGCGCTGGCGCTCTATGCAGGCGCGGTGTCGGCCCAGCAGCCGCGTGCCGATGACGCCCTGGACATGCTGGTCCACGAGCCGCCCACCATGGACGACCTGGAAGCCTCCGATCTGCACCCGGAGCTCAAGAAAGTCATTCGCTACGGCTACGACCTGTTCACGGATACCCAGCAGCTGCGCGGTGAGTACGTGTACAACGATATGAACTGCTCCAGCTGCCACCTGGGAGAAGGGCGCGTGCCGTTCAGCGCGCCGGTATGGGCCGCCGCCATCACGCTACCGGATTTTCGTGGCAAGAATCAGCACGTCAACAATCTGGAAGAGCGCATTGCCGGATGTTTTGCCTACTCCATGAACGGCACACCGCCGGCGTACGGCAGCGATGAAATGCTGGCGTTGAGCGCCTACCACCAGTGGCTGGCCACGGGGGCGCCCATGTACCCCGACAAGCCCATCTATGGGCGCGGCTTTCCAGCCCCCGAGCATGAAGAAGCGCCCAGCTATGCCCGAGGGGAAACGGCCTACCTGGAAAATTGCGCTCTGTGCCATCAGTCCGACGGCTCAGGCCACTACGAAAACGGGGAATACGTCTTTCCACCGCCCTGGGGCGATGGCTCCAACAACTGGGGGGCCGGCATTGTTCGGGTAGAAACCATGGCAGGCTTCATCTATCAGAATATGCCGCTGGGCCAGCCACGCTCGCTCACCGGCCAGCAAGCCTGGGACATCGCCTACTACATCAATAGCCAAGAGCGCCCCCAGGACCCACGCTACACCGGCGATATCGCCGAAACCGCCGAGCGCTTCGGCCCCACCTTCCACAACCGTTCGCTCTACGGCCACACCCGTGAGCATGACGGCCACGTCCTCGGCGACCACGACAACTACGGCGAAAACGGTAACATCCAACCCTGGAACGTCGGCGCCCCGCGTTTTCAGCACCTTTCGGAGGAGTAGCAGCTGTGGGGTGGGCGGCGGCTGCCCGTAACGATGAGGCCGCCGCCACGTTCGGTGGCTCCATCGGCAACGCTGGCGCGTTGCTTCGCGGGTGCGCTCCGCTTACGCCGCGCTACGGGTACATCGCCAACATTGAGTATGGGGGC
>NZ_AJTS01000004.1 GCF_000275725.1 Vreelandella stevensii S18214
GCACGGGCACGGATATCCCCGTAGCGCGGCGTAACGATTGAGCGAGAGCAACGAGCGAAAGAGGCACCCGCGGAGGCGGCGCCAGCCGCCCTGATGGTGCCACAGCACCCACAGCATCCTCGAATGACAACATGCCACCGCCACCCCCGGCGCCCTCATCGGCAACGCTTTCCGCGTTGCTTCGCGGGTGCGCTCCGCTTACACCGCGCTACGGTATGTCGCCAACATCAATCCCAATACGTCACCACGTCAAATCGCGGCACCCCCGTAGCGCGGCGTAACGATTGAGCGAGAGCAACGAGCGAAAGAGGCACCCGCGGAGGCGGCGCCAGCCGCCCCGATAGCGCCAAGGTCATTACCCCAGCACGATATCGCTAAAAGCCACAGCCACCTTGGGCGTGGTGGCTAGTCTGGCCTCCATGCTTACGGTGCTTCGCTGCCCATCATGTCCAGAAGGCGGGCTTCGTTGGGCATGCCCTGGATGCGGTCGATGCGTAGCAGGCCTGTGTCGGTTTCGCGTTGGTAGGCGCTGGTGGGGGTGGCGTACAGGCCCAGCTCATCGAAAAGCTGGTTATTGGCATAGACCTGTTCTTCGATATCGCGAGGTTGCGCACTGGCGCTCAGGGATTCGCCTTCGCTATGGCGGTGCAGGGCCTCGGCGGGGTCGTCGGCACCGAGGAGGGTGGCGGCGAGGGCGGGGCTGTTTGGCGCCAGAATGCCTACCATGATGTGGCGTAACTGAACTTCACCGGCTTCCACCCAGGGGCGAGCTTGTTGCCATAGCTGGCGGCAGTAAGGGCAGTTGGCGTCGGTGAAGGTGTAAATCACGCGGGGGGCGTCCGGGTTGCCGTCCTGAATCCAGTGGCTCTCTTCCAGCAGTTGCCAGGTTTCGGCTTCGAGCGGGACGCGCACATGTTCGTCCAGCTGCGCTTCGGTCAGGTCATTGCCCGCGCTGTCCATCAGTGTGCCGACAATGGCGTGTTCGCCGTCGGCGGTCAGGTAGATGGCCATATCCTGGCCTTGCACGCTGGCGCCGTAGCCGCGCATACCGCCGGGGGCCTCGAACTGCCCGTGAATGCTGATGCCCTGGTCGGCCAGGGCTTGCACCGGGGCGGGTAGAGCATCGGCCTGGCTGGTAATGGCAAAGCCGCTCAACGCAGCCAGCAGGGTCAGACGGCCCGTCTGAATGGGAAACATCCGTTGCATCACTTTATCCTCAAATAGGCCGCTATTGCGGCAGCGGGTAACTCATGATCACGCTGTAGAAGGCTTAACGAATACGTGATAGCCCATCGTTCAGGGTGGCTCGGGAAAGCTCGCCAAAGTGGGTGCTGACCAATTGGCCCTGGGCATCATAATAAAGCGTGGTGGGCATGGCATGGGCACCTGTCACTTGACCCAGCGCATTGCGCGGGTCTTGCCAGACGTTGTCGAGCTGAAAGCCATGTTCTGCCATGAAGCGGTTGATCTGTGGAAGACTCTCCCCCTGATTGACGAACACGAACGTCACGTCCTGCTCCTGCTGCTGAGCCGCTTCGAAGACCGGCATTTCGCGAATGCAGGGCGGGCACCAGCTGGCCCACAGGTTCACTACCATGGGTTGGCCCTGTTGCTGAGCCAGCTCCGGCAGGCTGATGGGGGTGTCTTCCAGGGTGCTGAGCGGGGTGGTGGGCAGCGGCCGGGTCTGCTGTTCGATGAGCAGGGTGCTGCCCAGCGTGACGCCCCACACCAGACCGCCGGTGAGCATGGCCGCGCCCAGCGGCGCGCGTTGACGCGGCGAGCGCCACAGTGCCCAGACGCCATACCCTATCCCGGCCAATGCACCGGCCAGCAGATCAAAACCACCGTCACGAATATCCAGCCGCGCGAGCAGGCCGTCGTATTCACCCCAGTAACGCACGACGAATACCAGCCTGGCCGCCAGCAGGGCGACCATCAGCAGGGTAAACAGGGTATCGCTGACCGAAACCTGCTGGCGCCTGCCCAGCAGGGCGCCCACCAACAGGGCGAGTAAGAAGGCAAAACCGATGATCAACTGATGCAGGCTGAATCCCATGGGGCCAATGGCCAGGCTTTGTTGCAACATAAACGCTCACGTATCCACCGTCGAATTGGATGGACAGTGTCGCAGGACAGGATTATTAAAGGATTATCTTGTTCTGTCCTGAGACGTTATGTCGCAAGGCGTCAGGCGTTAGCCACCAGCCAGAGCACGGCATAGGGAGGCAGGGATGCCAGCGGGTGAAGCGAAGACGAGGTATCCAGCGGCTGCCAGGCGTGCTGCTGCAGTCGCTGAGTCAATGCCTCGCCGCCCTGGTCGAGGGCTATGCGGCGGTCGGTGACGTTGAACAGGGCCAGCAAGCATCGGCCATCGGCCAGCGGACCGCGCTCGATGGCCAGCAGCTCTGCTGGCGTGCTGATGACCTGCTGGGGCACGTTGGGGTGAAAGCAGGGCTCCTGACGGCGAAGGTCCAACAGCCGACGCAGGGCATGGAAGACATCGTGGGTTGGGGTAGAGGGGCTTTCCAGCAGCAGCTCCAGTTCGTCCAGCGGCCAGCGACGCCGGTTGATGGAGCGCAGCCGCCCGCTGCGCTCGACGCCTTCGACATCGTTGAGCGTGCCGGTCAAGGTGTGCAGGTAGAGCGCAGGAATGCCTTGCAGGCTGAGCATGATGGCCTGACTGCACAGGAAGCGCGCAATTTGCCAAGGGTCGGGGCCGCGCCGGGTACCGCGCATGGCCTCGAACCAGGTAATGTTGATTTCGTAGGGCGTGTCGCTGCCGTCCGGGTTGCTGCGCATGCTGACGAAGCCACCGAAGCGGTGCATCAGCTCCAGCAGGGCGTCCCGTTCGTGGTCCGGCAGCAGGCCCTCCAGCGGGCGCACCCCGATGCCGTCGTGGCTGGCGGTAAAGTTGAGGTAAGTACAGTGTTCAGGCAGCACCGGCAGGCTGGATAGCCAGCCTTGCAGGGTGCTGGCCTCCCCACGGGTGAGGGTGTGCAGCAGCAGCGGGGGCAGCGCGAACTGGTACACCATGTGCGCCTCGTCCGGCGGGCCTTCCGCCAGGCGTTCGAGGCCGAAATAGCTGATGTTTTCGGCATGGGGCACGTTGGTTTCGGTGATGATCAAGGTGCCGGGGGCGATCTCATCGACGATGGCGCGTAGCAGGCGTACCACGGTATGGGTTTCGGGCAGGTGAATACAGGCCGTGCCCAGCCGCTTCCACAAGAATGCCACGGCATCGAGGCGGATGATCCTCACTCCCTGCTGCAGGTAAAACAGCAGGATGCCGACGAATTCCAGCAGGACATCCGGGTTCTCGAAATTCAGGTCGATCTGGTCTTCCGAAAACGTGGCCCACAGGTGGCGTGTGCCCCGGCGGGTGGAGACAGGCACGAGCAGCGGGCTACTGCGTGGCCGCGTGACCTGGGAAACATCGGTGTCAGGGTCCACCTCGATAAAGTAGTCCCGCCCCGGCAGGCTGCCGGTCAGGTAATCCACGAACCACAGCGATTCACGGGAAACGTGGTTGAGCACCAGGTCGCCCATCACGTCATAGTGGCTGGCCAGGTCACGGATATGCGACCAGTCTCCCAGTTCGGGGTTGACCTCCCGGTAATGGATGACCGAAAAACCGTCGTCGCTGCTCCAGGGAAAGAAGGGCAGCACGTGCACCCCGCTGATCGTCTCGCCCAAGTGGCGCTGCAGAAAGTGGTTCAGTACGCCCAGTGGGGGCGTGCCGTCTGCCACGATGGAGTCACCATAGCTGATGACCCACTGATCCTTTTCGCTCCATGTTGGTGCAATGCCGCTCTGCTCAGCAGATAAAGGCGCCGCCGGAAGCAGCGGTCGGAAGTGGGCCAGATGCTGTTCGAGGCGCCGCTGTACTTCCCCTGCGCGCTGGCCGTACAGGTGGGTCAAGTAACGCTGTAGCCTGAGCTCAAATGCCGTCATGGGTGCCTCCTTTCAATCAACCTTCGACAAACGCTGCAGCTTGTGTGCCAAATCGTTACAATATAGGAGAATACTGTGCGAAATGACGTACAAGTCATGAGTACGCCTGCTTTTGCAGGCACGACAAACGGTAGTGGGATGGTTTACCCAATGACCCCTGAAGGGTTCTTAAAATAGCTTACAAAACAAGAGATAGCAGGCGGCCCGTTGGCACGGCTGGTATCTACGGGGCTGACACGCTGAGCGCACTTGAGGGTGCGTGCCGACAATAGGTTGACTGCCATGCATTGTCCTTTTTGTGGTGCAAACGATACGCGAGTAACGGATTCACGCCTGGTGGCCGACGGTGACCAGGTGCGTCGCCGTCGCCAGTGTGCAAGCTGCCATGAGCGCTTCACGACCTATGAAACGGCGGAGCTGATCATGCCCAGGGTGGTGAAGTCGGATGGCTCGCGGGAGACCTTCAGCGAGGCCAAGTTAAGGGCTGGCATGTTGCGGGCGTTGGAAAAGCGCCCGGTCAGCGCGGAAGCCATCGAAGCCGCCGTGGAGCGTATCCGCCAATCCCTGCGCGCCCGCGGTGACCGCGAGGTGAATGCTCGTGACGTGGGCGAGGCCGTCATGCAGGCGCTACGCAGCCTGGATCAGGTGGCGTATATTCGCTTTGCGTCGGTGTATCGCAAGTTTCAGGATCTGGACGAGTTTCGGGCTGAAATCGACCGGCTGTCTCAGGAACCTGCTCAAGAGCCTGGCGATGACGCTGCCAGTGGGCCCGCGTCGAAAGAGGCTGAAGGATGAGCCTGTTCTCTGTTGCAGACCACCGTTTCATGGCCCGCGCCCTGAAACTGGCCCGCCAAGGCCTGTATACCACTGACCCCAATCCCCGCGTGGGGTGCGTCATCGTCCGCTACGATCGTTCGGCCGAAGGGCAGGTCGTGGGCGAAGGCTACCACTTACGCGCCGGTGAGCCTCATGCCGAAGTGCATGCGTTGGCAGCCGCAGGGGAACAGGCCCTTGGCGCCACGGCCTATGTGACGCTGGAGCCCTGTTCCCATACCGGGCGTACCGGCCCCTGTGCCGTGGCGCTGGCCAATGCCGGTGTAGGGCGCGTGGTAGTGGCCATGGGGGACCCCAATCCGCAAGTGAGTGGGCGGGGGATAGAGCATTTGAGAGCTGCCGGTATCGAGGTTCACGTGGGCCTGCTTGAGCAGGATGCACGGGCGCTCAATCCCGGGTTCGTGTTGCGCATGCAGTCACGGCGTCCGTTCGTGCGCTTGAAAATGGCGATGAGCCTGGATGGTCGAACGGCCATGGGCTCAGGGGAGTCGCAGTGGATCACTGGCCCGCAGGCGCGCACCCAGGTGCAGCGCCTGCGGGCACGCTCCAGCGCGATTCTCAGTGGCGTGGAGTCCATGATCATGGACGATGCGCGGCTGACGTTGCGGCCCGAACAGCTGGCGCTACCCCAGGCCGAAGAGATCGTGCTGCGCCAACCGCTGCGGGTCATTCTGGATTCTCGGTTGCGGCTGCCGCTGGCGGCGGCCTGCCTGCGTGAGCCGGGGCGCACGCTGATCATCACCACCGAGCAGCACAGCCCCGACAAGCGTCAGCGACTGGAAGCGGCTGGTGCCGAGATTCAGGTGTTGCCCAGCGACGCCGGGGGGCGCGTCGAGCTTGCTGACATGCTGCGCTGGTTAGCCGATAATGAGCAGGTAAACGAACTATTGGTAGAGACCGGTGCGACGCTGGCCGGGGCACTGCTGGACGCGCAGCTGGTCGATGAGTTGCAGCTGTTCGTCGCTCCTACACTACTCGGGGGCGATGCCCGGCCGCTGTTCGAGTTGCCGGGGATCACCCGAATGGCGGATCAAAAGCGCCTGGTGATCAAGGAGTTTCGCCAGGTAGGCCAGGACTGGCAGATTATCGCGACCCCCCGGGGCGACTAGCGCAAGCGGCCATAGCAAGGTACCCTGACGCCCGAAATCGCATCCCATGCGACCACTTTTTTTGGAGATTCCATGGCGCACTCCGCTTCTGAGGGCCTGTCCCCTATCGCCGAGCTGGTGGAAGACATTCGCCAGGGCAAAATGGTGATCCTCATGGACGATGAGGATCGCGAAAACGAAGGTGATATCATCATGGCGGCCGAACTGGTCAAGCCAGAGCATATCAACTTCATGGCGCGCTACGCCTGCGGTCTGATCTGCATGCCCATGACCCGAGAACGCTGCGAGCAGCTTAACCTGCCGCTCATGGTGCGCGACAACGGGTCCGGTTTTGGCACCAAGTTCACGCTGTCCATCGAGGCGACCGAAGGCGTGACCACCGGCATCTCTGCCGCGGACCGCGCACGCACGGTGCAGGCCGCCGCTGCGCCCAATGCCAAGCCCACGGATATCGTGCAGCCCGGCCATATCTTTCCGCTGATGGCCGAGCCGGGTGGCGTACTGCGCCGGGCAGGCCACACCGAAGCGGCCTGCGACCTGGCGGCGCTGGCAGGGCTCGACCCCAGCGGCGTGATCTGTGAAATCATGAACGACGATGGCAGCATGGCGCGTCGCCCCGAGCTGGAAGCCTTCGCCAAGGCCCACGGTATCAAGATCGGCACCATTGCCGATTTGATCCACTACCGGATCGTCAACGAACAGACTGTCGACGCCATCGAGACCAGTCGTGTGTCCACGGTGCATGGCGAGCTGGCGCTGCATGTGTTCCGTGACCGTATCCAGGGGGCTCACCACCTGGCGCTGGTGAAAGGCCAGCCCACCGCCGAGCAGCCCACCACGGTTCGTGTACACTTGGCCGATACGCTGCGCGACGTGCTGGGGCTGATGAAAGGCGAGCAGTGCCGCTGGGATGCCCACCGCGCCCTGCGTGAAATCGCCGAAGCGCCCGCCGGTGTGTTCGTCCTGATCGATGACGGGCGCCCACATCAGGATCTGAAAGACCAGCTGGACATCTTCCTGGATCGGGTACGCCAGCCGCGTACCAACGATTCGGACGGTGCCGGCAACTATTTAACCATTGGTACGGGTTCGCAAATTCTGCGCCATCTGGGCGTCGGCAAGATGCGGCTACTCAGCTCCCCGTGGAAATTCTCGGCGCTTTCCGGGTTCGATCTTGAAGTGGTCGAGCGTCTGGGGCCCAATGACACGGCGTATGAGCCCACTACTCAGCAGGAATAAATCGATGCAATCCCTTTCGCAAGTTGAAGGCACTTTTGTCGACGTCGATGGCCGTTATGTCATCGTGGTGGGGCGATTCAACCATCACGTGGTCGATAGCCTGGTAGAAGGCGCGGTGGATAGCCTGACCCGCCACGGCGTCGATGCCGAGCAAATCCATATCGTTCACGTGCCGGGTGCCTGGGAACTGCCGTTGGCGGTCAAGCGTGTGCTCAGCGTCATGAAGCCGGATGCCGTCATCGCGTTGGGCGCGGTCATTCGTGGCGGCACGCCGCATTTCGAGTACGTGGCGGGCGGCTGCAACACGGCCATCAATCACCTGCAGCTGGAATTCGACACGCCGGTCGCCAATGGCGTGCTGACCGTGGAATCCATTGAGCAGGCCATCGAACGAGCGGGCACCAAAGCAGGCAATAAAGGCACCGAAGCCGCCATGGCCGCCATGGAAATGGTGTCGCTGCTGCGCGCGCTGCCCGCAGGAGATACCCAATGAGCGAGCGACGTGAGCGCAAGTCCTCTGCGGCACAGCAGGGACGCCACGCCGCAAGGGAGTTGGCGGTACAAGGGTTATATCAATGGCACATGACCGGCAAGTCGATCTCGACCATCGAAGCCGAGTTTCGTAGCCAGAAGGCGGACGACGACCTGGAAGACCACGAGAACTGGGTCAAGGTCATGGAAATCGCCGACAAAGCGCTGTTTCATGAGCTGCTGCACAACACGGTGCGCTTCAAAGCCGAGCTGGATCGTGACATTGCACCGCTGCTGGATCGTCGTCTGGAAGACTTGGACGCGGTAGAGCTGGCTATTCTGCGTCTGGGCGCTTACGAGCTCTCGCGCCGCATGGAAGTGCCTTACCGCGTGGTCATTAACGAAGGCGTTGAGCTGGCAAAATCGTTTGGCGCCACCGACGGCCATAAGTACGTGAATGGCATTCTCGACAAGCTGGCCAACCGCTTGCGAAGTGCCGAAGTCAGCGCCCGCCGCTTGTAAGCGGGCGACCTGATCAAGCGTTTAAGGGGCCTTTGTGCTTGCCGAATTTGATTTGATTCGACGTTTCTTCATGTCGCCGCAGGAGGCGAAAGCGACGGATGGCGTTGCCCTGGGATGCGGCGATGATGCCACCTTACTGCTGCCCCAAGCGGGGCAGCAGCTCGTGGTCAGTGTGGATACCTCCGTGGTAGACGTGCACTTTCCCCATGATGCGCCTGCCCATGCGGTCGGCCATCGCGCCTTGGCCGTGGCGCTCAGCGACCTGGCGGCCATGGGGGCACGCTCCCGCTGGTGCTTGATGGCGCTGACCCTCGACCAGCGTGCGTTCCCCGGCAGTGCGGCCGCCGAGGCGTGGCTATCGGGCTATGCCGATGGCTTCCATGACCTGTGCCGTCGGCATGAGACCACGCTGGCGGGGGGCGATGTCACCGCAGGAGCGCTGAGCATAGCCGTGACGGTGATGGGCGAAGTGCCCTCCGGTGAAGCATTGACCCGCTCCGGGGCTCGTGTCGGCGATGTGATTGCCGTCACGGGCGCTTTGGGCGGTGGTGCGGGCGGGCTAGCGCTGTGGCAACAGGGTGAAAGAGACATGCAGCACCCGTTGCTCCAGCGCTATCTGTTGCCCCAGCCACGCCTGGCGGCGGGTGTTGCCCTGCGTGGCCTGGCCAGCGCAGCGCTGGATATCTCCGATGGCCTGCTGGCGGATCTCACGCATCTTTGTGAAGCATCTCAAGTGGGGGCTTCGCTTGAGGCCGAGCAACTGCCGCTGGCGGAAGGGCTGGAAGCCTGTCTGGGCGCGCAAGCAGCCCAGCGGGCAGCGCTTTCCGGAGGCGACGACTATGAGCTGCTGGTCACGCTGCCCCCTGCGCACGTTTCCCTGGCCAGGCAACGGCTGGCAGAGCAGGGGACCGCGCTCAGCGTGATTGGCCAGTGCACCGATACGCCTGGCATCACCGGCGTGGCGCCGTTGGCCGAGTCGGGCTGGCAGCACTTTCGTGGGGGTGTTCAATGAACCGTGCACCGGCCAGTGTCTGGCGACGCCCCACTCACTTCTTCGCCTTTGGCCTGGGGAGTGGCACCGTGCCCTGGGCGCCTGGCACCTTCGGCACGCTGGCGGCGATTCCCTTCTATTGGATGCTGGCGGCCCTGCCGCTGGCCTGGTATCTCAGTATCGTGTTCGTGGCCTTCATCGTCGGTGTCTGGCTATGCGATAAAACCTCCCATGACCTGGGGGTGCACGACCACTCCGGCATTGTCTGGGACGAGTTCGTCGGTTACTGGATCACCATGGCCGCGGTGCCCTTTTCCTGGGAAGCTGCCCTCTGGGGGTTCATCGTCTTTCGTATTTTCGATGTGTTCAAGCCCTGGCCCATCCGTTGGGCCGACCGCCGAGTGGCGGGGGGCTTTGGCATCATGATCGACGACGTCATGGCAGGCATCTACGCCTGGAGTACCATGCACTTATGGTTCTGGCTCCACTAGTCGACGCCCGATAGCAGGCGCTGCGCTTTGTCAGGAGGCCATACAAGGAGATAGCATGCGCAAGGAACGTTTAATCGTGCCCATCCTCTCGGTGATTGCCGTGATATGGATGGTCGCGCAACTGCTATCGAGCATCCTGTTCGAACGGAGCCTGCGTCAGGGGCTGGAAGACCTGGAAGCCCGAGGAGAGTGGCGAGTAGAGCGTTTGGATAGCCGTCAGGGCTGGTTGACATCACGCGGGCAACTGGTGCTGTCGCCCTTATTGGGCCGCCCTTGGCAGTTGGAGCTGACCTACGACGCCCGCCATGGATTGCTGTCTACCGATGTGCAGGGCACTCTGCTACCCCGGCTGGACAATGTGCTGCAAAAGGCCGTGGGCGATGTGTCTGCACCTTCTGTGCCGCGTTGGCAGGGTCGCTATCAAACCCTGAGCGGTCGCACCGAGCTGCGGCTGGCGCTGGCCCCCTTCGTGATTCAGCAGAATGGCCGTGAGTTGGAGGTGCGGGGGGCTCGCGTGCGCCTGGAGGGCATGTTTGGCGACTGGCGCTTGCGGGGGTTGTTCGACCAGTTGACGCTGACCGATGGCTTGTCCCAATTGACGCTGGGGCCCACCACCCTGGAAAGCCGCTACACCTACATCGACGATGCCTACCACTTCACCCAGCGTGACCACCTGCGCATCGACCGCCTGTCGATGCACTATCCTGCCTACGATATCCAGATCACCCCGCTGGATCTCTACAGCCAGATGACCCTGGATGAAACCGAGCTGAGCATTCAGGGAGAGCTGGTGCTGGGCGAGGTGCTGGTGCCCAGCGAAGCGCCGGAGACACCGCTGTTGAGGGGCCGTGTCGCGGCCGAACTGTCGCGGCTGAACGGTGATGCCGTGCGACAGGTGATCCGTCGGCTGCGCCAGGAAGCTGCCTGGGGGGATGCCGCGCTGCCCATGGCCGAAGGGCTGCTGGCGCGGCTGGAACCTGATCTGCTGCAAATATTGAGCGACTCTCCACGGCTCGATGTCATCACCATCGAACTCGATAGCCCGCTGCTCGGCCTGCAAGTTGCCGCAGACGGGGCGCTGTTTTTCGACGGTCGACAGCTGGATAGATTGCGCGTCGTCTCGCTGGACAAGCCCGAGGAGCAAGCGCGCTGGCGGGCACGTATCGACGGCGACTTCATCTGGCATGACGCGCCCACCGTGGCAGCGCTATGGCTGGGGCTGCCCCTCGGCACCCGGGAGCTGCAGTTCGACGTGGTGCGCGGCGTCTGGCGCGTCAATGGTCGTCCCATGCCGACACTGTGGCCGTAACGTTCCACCAATAAGTACGCTGTCAAATGGCGCTCAGGGTTGAAGTTTTCCCTGGCTGCCCACATCCCATTAACCATACGAAGCGGCGACAGTGACGGGCAAGCCCCTTGCTGGTCATTGCTGCTGGTTACTGTTGATGGGGAGGGCGCATGAGCGACCAGGATTACGACCGCGATCACGAACACCTCGATTGGCTCGCCGCAGGCGAGCATTCGGACCGTCACCAAGAACACCACGCAGAACACCAGAACGAAAACGATCACCGCTCGGATGGTGAGCGCACCCATTCACTGGTGCCTGCCAGCGACATGCTGCCCGAGCGTATCTATCTGCTGCCAATTCACAACCGCCCGTTCTTTCCCGCCCAGGTACAGCCTCTGGTGATCAATCGTGAGCGCTGGGAAGAGACCATGCGCCGCGTTGGCAACACGCCACATCACACCATTGGAGTAGCGTTCGTCGGAGAACAAGGGGTGCACTCCCTGGATCATGACGGCTTCCCCGAGATCGGGACGGCCGTCAAGGTGCACAAGCTGAAGAGCGAAGAGCAGCAGATTCAGTTCATCGCCCAAGGCCTTCAGCGTTTCAAGATCCAGCGCTGGCTCTCCAAGGAGCCGCCCTATCTGGTGGAAGTGACCTACCCGAAAGAGCCGGTCAATGCCGAGGATGAAGAGACCCGGGCCTACGCCATGGCGATCATCAACGGCATCAAGGAGCTGCTGCCCATCAACCCGCTGTACGGGGAGGAGTTGAAGCACTACCTCAATCGGTTCAGCCCCCATCAGCCTGGGCCGCTCACCGATTTTGCCGCTGCCATCACCTCGGCGAAAGGCCCTGAATTGCAGGACGTGCTGGCCACGCTGCCCGTAGCGGAGCGTATGCACAAGGTGCTGCCGCTGCTGCGCAAGGAGATCGACGTTGCCCAGCTGCAAAGCGAAATCAGCGAGCAGGTCAACGCGCAGATGCAGGAGCGCCAGCGTGAATTCTTCCTGCGTGAACAGTTGAAGGTGATTCAGCGCGAGCTGGGTATCTCCAAGGGCGACCGCGAAAACGACGTGGATACGTTCAGGAATCGCCTGGCGTCACTGGTGGTGCCGGAGCGCGTTCAGGCCCGCATCGACGAAGAGCTCAACAAGCTCAGCGTGCTGGAAACCGGCTCGCCGGAGTATGGCACCACGCGCAACTATCTGGACTGGCTGACATCGCTGCCCTGGGGCGTCACCAGCCAGGACAAGCTGGATCTCGGCCATGCCCGCGCGGTGCTGGACCGAGACCACGATGGCCTGAAAGACGTCAAGGAGCGCATCATCGAGTTCCTCGCCGAAGGCACGTTCAAGGGCGATGTGGGGGGCTCCATCGTGCTGCTGGTAGGGCCGCCGGGGGTGGGCAAGACCTCCATTGGCCGCTCCATTGCCGAGGCGCTGGGGCGTGAGTTCTATCGTTTCTCGGTAGGCGGCATGCGCGACGAAGCCGAGATCAAGGGCCACCGACGCACCTACATCGGTGCCATGCCCGGCAAGCTGGTGCAGGCGTTCAAGGAAGTGGAAGTTGAAAACCCGGTCATCATGCTCGATGAGATCGACAAGCTGGGCCAGTCCTTCCAGGGCGACCCCGCCTCGGCGCTGCTCGAAGTGCTGGACCCCGAGCAGAACGTGGATTTCCTGGACCACTATCTGGACGTACGCATGGACCTCTCCAAGGTGCTGTTCGTGTGTACGGCCAATACTCTGGACAGCATCCCGGGCCCGCTGCTGGACCGCATGGAGCAGATCCGCCTGTCCGGCTACATTGCCGAAGAGAAGCTGGAGATCGCCAAACACCACCTGTGGCCCAAGCTGCTGAAGCGCGACAACCTGCCGAAAAAACGCATCAACCTGACCGATGCCGCCCTCAAGCAGGTCATCGATGGCTACGCCCGCGAGGCGGGGGTGCGCCAGTTGGAAAAACAGCTGCACCGCATCGTGCGCAAGGCGGCGGTCAAACTCTTGGAAGAGCAGGTAGAAACGGTCAAGATTTCGGTCAAGAACCTGGAAGAGTTCCTGGGCGCGCCGCTCTTCCGCAAGGAGAAAGTGCTCAAGGGCGAGGGGGTCGTGACCGGCCTGGCCTGGACCTCCATGGGGGGCGCTACGCTGCCCATCGAGGCGGGCAAGATCCATTCTCTGGACCGCGGCTTCAAGCTCACCGGCAAGCTGGGTGAGGTCATGAAAGAGTCGGCCAATATCGCTTACAGCTACACCTTGGGGCACTTGGCCGAATTCGGTGCCGATGCCGATTTCTTCGACTCCGCGTTCGTGCATCTGCATGTGCCGGAAGGAGCGACACCCAAGGATGGCCCATCGGCGGGGGTCACCATGACCACGGCGCTGCTCTCGCTGGCCAAGCACCAGGCCATCAATCGCCCGCTGGCCATGACCGGGGAGCTAACCCTGACCGGGCAAGTTCTGCCAGTGGGCGGGATACGTGAAAAGGTCATTGCTGCCCGGCGCAGCGACATCTTCGAAGTGATCCTGCCGGAAGCCAACCGCCGTGATTATGACGAGCTGCCGGAGTACCTGAAAGAAGGCATGACGGTTCATTTCGCCAACCGTTACCGTGATGTGGCCAATGTAGTGTTCCGGTAACCTGGAGTATGGCTATGTAATGACTTGGTGTGTCACGTGACGTCAAACCTTGCGATTAGCGCCGCTCTTTGAAGAGCGGCGTTTTTTATATGACCTTCCAGATTGCCGCAGGTAACCTGGCCGCCCGCGAACGCCGACAAAGCAACGATGAGCTGGGAGAGCTGCTCTATTCGCTGGACACCATGCGTTTCAGCCTTTCCAGTATCGTCAGCGAGGTCGAAAACCGAGTGGCGGTGGTGACGCCTGCGATTCAGCAGATCGCCGCTGAGAACGAGGAGCTAGCATCGCGTACCGAGCAACAGGCCTCCTCGCTGCAGCAAACGGCCTCCAGCATGGAAGAGATGACCTCTACCGTGCAGCAGAATACCGACAACGCGCGCCAGGCCACCGAGCTCGCGCAGCAGAATGCCCACAGCACTCAGGAAACCCGCCAGCAAATGGAGCAGTTGGTGGAGCGCATGCAGCGCATTGCCCAGCGCGCCGAGAAGATGACCGAGATGATCGGCGTGATTGATGGCATTGCCTTCCAGACCAATATCCTGGCGCTGAACGCCTCCGTCGAGGCCGCCCGAGCTGGGGAGCATGGTCGCGGCTTTGCCGTGGTGGCCAGTGAAGTGCGCACCCTGGCCAGCCGCAGTGCTGATGCTGCCCAGGAAATCCGCAAGATGATCGACAGCACCACTCAGGAAGTCAGCGGTGGGCGCAGCGCCGTGGAGCAGGCCGAAAGCGCCATCGAGAACGTTGTGCGTCAGGTCAATCAGGTGAGCGAACTGATGGCCTCGATCAGCACCGCTTCCAGCGAGCAGAGCAGTGGAATCGGCCAGATCAACTCGGCGATTGCAGAGATGGACAACGTCACACAGCAAAACGCCACCAAGGTGCAGTCCATTGCCGCCTCCGCAGACAACCTGACCCTGGAAGCCTTCGAACTGGCCAACGTGGTCGATGCGTTCCGTCTGGAAGGTGCCCAGGAAGAGAGTATTGCGGCAGCGCGGGAAAAACTGGCGCGTGTGAAGAAAGCCGTTCCTCAGCAGCCTGATGCGTCGGCACGCCATGCGTTGCCCCACCAGGACGAGCCTTGGGAAACCTTCTGACGGGGTGCTGTGCTCAGTATCAATGAAAACCCACGATGTGTTTTGCCTATGCCACCCCCGGGTGGCATGTTTTTTGCCTTTTTTCATGACGACGGCTGCATATCAATGCGCGTCACCAGGTCGGCTTGGTAAAAGGAAGCGCTGGGTCATCGGGCGAAACATGCCTTTCAAAAAACACAGGGGGACTTCATGAGCACATCTAGCCAGGCAACCCTTGAGCTGACAGACGATCAGGTGCTGATTTCACGCTCCGACCGCCAGGGTAATATCACCTACGTCAATCAGACGTTCATTGAAGTAAGCGGCTACTCACAAGCCGAGCTACTGGGCGAACCCCATCATATTTTCCGTGATCCCGAGGTGCCTGCCCAGGTCTTCAAGAACATGTGGGCCACTCAGGGCTGATTGCCGAAGTGGGCAGCAAGGTCGAAGTGGTCACACCGCAGGTGAAATTCGCCGCTTGATCGATACCTCTACTCAGAAAATCGCGGGTGAAGGCCCGTGCCGTGGAAGAATGGAAGACGTTCTGAAGCGGGTGGGGTATTGGATATCGTCTACGTCTAGTCTCAGCGGTTCGCTCATGCCACAATCGAAGACCGCTGGATTCACCTGCCCGCCACCTCGTATGTGGCGGGCCATGATAAAGACGTAGAGGACACCATGCCCCAGTATCGCTCCCGTACCACTACCGCTGGCCGCAACATGGCAGGCGCTCGTGCCCTTTGGCGTGCCACCGGCATGAAGGATGACGACTTTCACAAACCGATCATCGCGGTAGCCAACTCGTTCACCCAGTTCGTGCCGGGCCATGTGCACCTCAAGGACATGGGCCAGCTGGTCGCCCGCGAAATCGAAAAAGCGGGCGGCGTCGCCAAAGAGTTCAATACCATCGCCGTAGATGACGGTATCGCCATGGGCCACGACGGCATGCTCTACTCGCTGCCTAGCCGCGATATCATTGCCGACAGCGTCGAGTATATGTGCAACGCCCACTGTGCCGATGCGCTGGTGTGCATTTCCAACTGCGACAAGATCACCCCCGGAATGCTGATGGCCGCCATGCGGCTCAATATTCCCGTCATTTTCGTCTCCGGCGGCCCCATGGAAGCTGGCAAGACCAAGCTGCTGAATCACGGCCTGGATCTGGTCGATGCCATGGTCATGGCCGCAGACGACAGCGTCGACGACGAGACCCTGGCAGAAGTCGAGCGCAGCGCATGCCCCACCTGTGGCAGCTGCTCGGGCATGTTCACCGCCAACTCCATGAACTGTTTGATGGAGGCGCTGGGCCTGGCACTTCCCGGTAACGGCACCGTGTTGGCGACCCATGCCGATCGCCGTCGCCTGTTCGAAACGGCGGGCCATCGTATCGTCGAGCTGGCCAAGCGTTATTACGAAGGCGAAGAGGCACACCTGCTGCCCCGCGCCATTGGCAACAAGGCCGCCTTCAAGAATGCCATGACCCTGGACATCGCCATGGGCGGTTCCACCAATACCATCCTGCACCTGCTGGCGGCGGCTCAAGAGGCAGAAGTCGACTTCACCATGGCGGATATCGACCGCCTTTCCCGTGAAGTGCCCCAGCTGTGCAAAGTGGCGCCCAATACTCAGAAATACCACATCGAAGACGTGCACCGCGCGGGTGGCATCATGGCCATTCTGGGCGAGCTGGACCGGGCGGGAGTGCTGGATGCCTCGGTGCCCACCGTGTACGGTGACAGCCTGAAAGCCGCGCTGGACGAGTGGGATATCATGCGCTCGCCCAGTTCAGAAGTGGTCGAGTTCTTCAAGGCCGGCCCGGGGGGCATTCCGACCCAAACCGCGTTCTCCCAGAGCGCCCGTTGGCCAAGCCTGGATGGCGACCGTGCCACCGGCTGTATCCGCGACCTGGAGCACGCCTTCTCCCGTGAGGGTGGCCTTGCCGTGCTCTACGGCAACATCGCCCTGGATGGATGTGTGGTCAAGACCGCTGGTGTAGACGACTCCATCCTGGTATTCGAGGGCAAGGCTCACGTGGTGGAGTCCCAGGATCAGGCAGTGGCCAACGTGCTGGATGGCAAAGTCAAAGAGGGCGACGTGGTGGTCATCCGCTACGAAGGCCCCAAAGGGGGCCCCGGTATGCAAGAGATGCTGTACCCCACCTCCTACCTGAAATCCAAAGGGCTGGGCAAGGCGTGCGCGCTGCTGACCGACGGCCGTTTCTCCGGGGGTACCTCGGGTCTGTCGATTGGTCACGTATCACCTGAGGCCGCCGCCGGGGGCGCCATCGGGCTGGTCGAGCAGGGCGATACCATTCTGATCGATATCCCCAACCGCACCATCAACGTGCAGCTGAGCGATGCCGAGCTGGCCAAGCGCCGCGAGGCCATGGAGTCGCGTGGCAAGGACGCCTGGAAGCCCGTCGAGCAGCGCCCACGCAAGGTGACGCCTGCCCTCAAGGCCTATGCCCTGCTGGCCACCTCCGCCGACAAGGGCGCAGTACGCGACCTCTCCAAACTGGATTGATCGGCGTATCTCACAGCCCGCGCAAGCGGGCTGTTTTTTTTGTGGTATATCACCCAACACCTATCGAGGAGCGTCATGAAGGCGACGATCAATGTGGGCCTGGTCGGCTATGGTTTTGCGAGTAAAACGTTTCATGCATCGCTGATTCAGGCGGTACCGGGGTTGGAGCTCGTGGCGGTGTCTTCCAGCGATGCCAGCAAGGTGACCGCCGATTTGCCCCGGGTGGACGTCGAGCGCGAGGCCCTGGCGCTGTGTCAGCGTAAGGATCTGGATCTGATCGTCATCCCAACGCCCAATGATACTCACTTTCCCCTGGCCAAGGCCGCGCTGGCGGCGGGCAAGCATGTGGTGGTCGACAAGCCCTTCACCGTCACGCTGTCGGAGGCCAGGCAGCTCAAGGCCTTGGCGGCGGATAAAGAGTGCCTGCTCTCGGTGTTTCACAACCGACGTTGGGACAGTGACTTCTTGACCGTCAAGGCGCTGCTGGCCGAAGGCACGCTGGGGCGAGTGACGGGCTTCGAATCCCGCTTCGATCGTTTTCGTCCGGAGGTGCGCGACCGCTGGCGTGAAAAAGCCGCGCCCGGGGGCGGCATCTGGTACGACCTGGGGCCTCACCTGCTGGACCAGGCCTGCGAGCTGTTTGGCATGCCCCACGCCATCCTGCTGGAGATCGGCGCGCGCCGAGACGCCGCCCATGCCGACGATGACTTCCTGGCCTTGCTGGAGTACGACGACTGCCGTGTCAGCCTGAGTGCAGGCACCCTGGTGGCCGAACCCACTCCCCGCTACCGCCTGCATGGCACGCTGGGCAGCTATGTGAAGATGGGACTCGACCCACAGGAAGCGCGCTTGAAAGCAGGCGAGACCCCCACGCCGCACTGGGGACAGGACATTCCCGGCACGCTCACCCTACGCGAAGGGCACGGCGAAGATGCCCCGCTGGTCAGTCATGAACACCCCACGCTACCGGGTGACTACCTCGCCTATTACCAGGGCGTTGCCGACGCCATCCGTCAACAAGCCCCCCTCCCAGTCTCCGTCGAGGACGCCCTGCGCAGCATGACCTTGCTCGAAGCCGGCCTCGACAGCCACCGCCAACGCCGCTGGATAGCGTTGAAGCACCCGCGTTAAATTGTTGGAATCATCGCGGGCTGAAGCCCCCTCCCACAGCAGCTGGCTGCCTGTCTTGTCATGGGGGGCAGCAAAGACAGCTGGGCGTCGAGTGACCGCCAGAGCAGCCACCCAGGCTAATTTGTGGGAGGCCAATTTCATTGGGCGACTGCCTGAGTAGTCACCCATATCAAGTCTGGTGCTGGAATCATCGCGGGCTGAAGCCCCCTCCCACAGCAGCTGGCTGCCTGGCTTGTCATGGTGGGGCAGCAAAGACAACTGGGCATCGAGTGACCGCCGGAGCAGCCACCCAGGCTAATTTGTGGGAGGCCAATTTCATTGGGCGACTGCCTGAGTAGTCACCCATATCAAGCCTGGTGCTGGAATCATCGCGGGCTGAAGCCCTTTCACAATGGCGTTGGAATGGCTCTTTAGAGCAAATCAATGCCGTTGCTGCGCTGCTCTTCGCGTAATCGGTCGCGTGCGATGTAGAGGGCGGCGATGGCGCGTGCTTCGTGGAAGTCGTCCCTTAACAGCAGCGCGGGGAGCTCTTCGATGGCGTGGGTTTCCACGATCAGGGGCTCGGGCTCGTCGCCGGGCAGGCGTTTGGGGTAGAGGTCGGTGGCGATCAGTACCTGCATGCGGTGTCGCATGTAGTTGGGGGCCAGCGAGAGTTCCACCAGCGGCTCGATGCGGTGGGCGCCAAAGCCGCACTCTTCCATGAGTTCACGGTTGGCGGCGGCCACGACATCCTCGCCGGGGTCCACCAGGCCTTTGGGCAGGGTGAGTACGTAGTCTTCGAAACCGGCCGCATACTCACGAATCAGCAAGACGTGTTCCGGGTCCGGCATGGCGATGATCATCACGGCGCCACGGTCGGCACCGGTGAGGCGCTCGAACTGGCGCTCCTCGCCGTTCGAAAAGCGCAGGTCCAGCGCTTCGATCTGGAACAAGCGGCTTTGGGCCACGGGGTGGCGAGCCAGAATCGTGGGCTTGCGCGGGTAGCGCTGTGTGGCGTCGCTGGTGGTGGAATCGTCGCGGTCCATCATGCCTCCGTGGCTGCAAAAAACGGGTTACGCTACAATAGCACGCTTACTCTCAAAGACTGGAGTGGCCATGATTGATTGGCGCGAGATCGACACGGTGCTGCTGGACATGGATGGCACGCTGCTGGACCTTCACTTCGACAGCCACTTCTGGTTGGAGCATCTGCCACGCCGCTACGTTGAGCTGCATCAACTGGATCAAGCCAGCCAGGAGGAGCTCAAGAGTCGCATCATCGGTGAGCAGGGCACTCTGAACTGGTACAGCCTGGCCTATTGGAGCCGCGAGCTGAACGTCGATATCGTGGCCCTCAAGCGTGAAGTACAGCACCTGATTGGGTTACGTGGCGATGCGCTGGATTTCCTGGGCTGGCTCAAGCAGGCCCATCCTCGTGTGGTGCTGGCCACCAACGCCGACCGTGCCAGTCTTGCACTGAAATTGCCGCTCACCGGGTTGGAAAACTACCTGGATGCCATCATCTCCTCGGAAGACGTTGGCGCTGCCAAGGAGGAGCAGGCCTTCTGGTTTGCGCTGCAGGAGCGAGAGCCCTTCGACCCCGCACGCACCCTGTTCATCGACGACAACGCCCGGGTGCTGGAAAGTGCCAGAGAGTTCGGAATCAAGTACTTGCTAGGCATCAAACAGCCTGATAGCCAGCGGCCCGAGAAGGAGCTGCAAGAGTTCGTGGCTCTGGACCGATTTGCCCAACTGCTGCCATGAGTGCGGCCTGGGCATCGGCCACTGAGTGATCCGCCAGTGGCGACCTTCAGGGGCAGCCAATAGATTAGGAGAGTGCCAATGAGCGACAGCGTTCGCCTGGACAAGTGGCTATGGGCTGCACGGTTTTTCAAGACCCGCGCCCTGGCAAAGAAAGCGATAGAAGGCGGCAAGGTTCACTATAACGGTGAGCGTGCCAAGACCAGCAAGAACGTCGAGCTGGGGGCGCTGATTCGCGTGCCCCAGGGCTGGGACATTTACGAGGTGGAAGTCACGGCGCTTTCAGACCAGCGCAGGGGCGCACCCGAAGCACGCACCCTGTACGCCGAAACCGAGGCCAGCGCCCAGCGTCGTGCCAAGGAAGCCGAGGCGCGTCGGCTCACCAACGAAGCGATGCAGCATCCCCTCAAGCGCCCCGATAAGAAGCAGCGCCGCGATATACACCGATTTCAACGCCAGCAGGGCGAGTAGCGTCGCTGACGCCTGCCTTGCCGACGTTCCCCTTTCTCACTTCATGGTTTCACTATGTCTGATCAGATCCAGCGTTTCCTGTTTGACCAAACCAACGTGCGTGGCGAAATCGTCACGTTGAGCACCGCCTATCAGGAAGTGCTCGACCGTCATGCCTACCCACCTGCGGTCAATGCCCTGCTGGGCGAGCTGCTGGCAGCGGTGGCCCTGCTGACCGATACGGTCAAGCTGGACGGCACGCTCAGCATCGAAGTGCGCGGCCAGGGCGCGCTGGCGCTGTTGATGGCAGAATCCAACCCGGGCGGTGAGCTGCGCGCCATTGCGCGTATCGCCGAAGAGGCCGCGCTGCCCAGCGAGCAGGCAAGCTTCCGTGAGCTGGTCGGCGACGGCCAGATCATGATCACCCTGGACCCCCGGGAAGGGCACCGCTACCAGGGCATCGTGGCACTGGATCACGATACCCTGGGGGGCTGCCTGGAAGCCTATTTCGGCCAGTCCGAGCAGTTACCTACTCGGCTGTGGTTGGCCGCCGATGGTCAGCGAGCGGGTGGGCTGCTGCTGCAGCGCTTGCCGGATGCCTCGCAAAACCAGGACGTGGATGCCTGGGAGCGCAGCGTGCACCTTGCCGAAACGATCAAGAACGAAGAGCTGCTGGGGCTGGAGCAGCGTGAGGTACTGTATCGGCTCTATCACGAAGAGACCGTCAGGGTCTTCGAACCCAAGGCGTTGCGCTTTGGCTGCACCTGTTCCCGGGAGCGTATGAGCCATGCGCTGTACACCCTGGGCAAGGAAGAGCTGATGGATATTCTCCAGGAGCAGGGTGCCATCGACACCCAATGCCACTTTTGCCACACGAAATATCACTACACCGCCGCAGATATTGAAATTTTGTTGGAAGACCCGAGCGCACCACCGCCAGTCATTCACTGATTGTGTAGTCGGCTGCTGATGGGGTGGGCTTCCAGGCCGCCTGGCGCCACCCCAGAGGAGACAATGCGCTCGGCGCACCCGGTAAACGGTTGTTTGAAAATATACTGCGCTGCAGCACAAAATGTAGTGTCATTGTAGTAGTTTAACTACAAGATATTTGCGAGAAGCCCCCGTTTCCCGGGGGCTTTCTTTTTGCCATAATGCGCCGGACTTCAGCGCGCCCAGCCCGTTCGCGAGTGGTTGGGATGACTTTTAAAGGCGTCGTACGACGCCCGGTAAACGAGATAAACGGCCGCAAGGCCCAGGAATCGACATGACCACGACTCAAGCCGCTCCTCAAGCCCACGTCAATCTCAGCAGCGCCGAACTGATCGAGCGCGCCGTGGCCCGTGGTGAAGGTCGCCTCTCGGCGAACGGAGCCCTGGTAGTCAACACCGGCGTACGCACCGGGCGTTCACCGAAAGACCGTTTTATCGTCGATGAGCCCTCCACCCGTGACAGCATCGATTGGGGCAGCGTCAACCGCCCGTTCGACGCCGAGAAGTTCTCGGCGCTGTGGGCGCGTGTCGAAGACTACCTGGAAAGCCGTGAGCGCTTCGTGGCCGAGCTGCACGTGGGCAGCGACAACACCCACTACCTGCCGGTACGTGTCACCACGGAAACGGCCTGGCAAAACCTCTTTGGCCGCACCATGTTCGTGCGCCCGCTGGCCTACAACCAGGCCGCCAAGGAAGAGTGGACCATCCTCAACGCCGCAGGCTTCGAGTGCGACCCGAACCGTGATGGCACCAACTCCGACGGCTGCGTGATCATCAACTTTGCCGAGCGCAAGGTGCTGATCGCTGGCATGCGTTACGCCGGTGAAATGAAGAAAGCCATGTTCTCGGTGCAGAACTACCTGCTGCCCGCCGCCGACGTGCTGCCGATGCACTGTTCTGCCAACGTCGGTGAAGATGGTGAAACCTGCCTGTTCTTCGGCCTCTCCGGCACCGGCAAGACCACGCTCTCTGCGGATCAGGCGCGCTTCTTGATTGGTGACGACGAGCACGCCTGGGGCGACGGCATCGTCTTCAACATGGAAGGCGGCTGCTACGCCAAGTGCATCGACCTTTCCGAGAAGAACGAGCCGGTCATCTGGAACGCCATCAAGTTTGGCACCGTGCTGGAAAACGTCGTGCTGGATGACCGCCGCGAGCCGGACTACGCCGACGACAGCCTGACCCAGAACTCCCGTGCCGCCTACCCGCTGGAGCACGTCGAGAAGCGCGTGGCCGAAAACCTGGCGGGTGAGCCCAACGCCATCGTATTCCTGACCTGCGACATGTCGGGCGTACTGCCGCCGGTGTCCATCCTGTCCAAGGAAGCCGCGGCCTACCACTTCCTGTCGGGCTACACCGCCAAGGTCGGCTCCACGGAAATGGGCTCTTCCGAAGGTCTGGCGGCAACGTTCTCTACCTGCTTCGGTGCGCCGTTCTTCCCGCGTCCGGCCCGTGAATACGCCGACCTGCTGATCAAGCGTGTCGAAAAGAAAGACGCCCAGGTGTACCTGGTGAATACTGGCTGGACCGGTGGTGCCTACGGTGAAGGCGGCTCGCGCTTCTCGATCCCCACCACGCGCGCCATCATCAGCGCGATTCAGTCAGGTATCCTGCGTGATGTCGAGACCAGGCACATCGACGGCCTGAACCTGCAAGTGCCGCTGGCCGTGCCGGGCGTGGACTCCAGCCTGCTGGACCCCCGCGACACCTGGACCGACCGCGACGCCTACGACCGTCACCTGCAAGACCTGGCCACCAAGTTCGTGGACAACTTCAAGAAGTTCGAAGGCATCAACGAAGCGATCATCAAAGCTGGCCCGCAGCTGACCTGATACTCGCTGTTTCATCGCTTCAAGGGAGGATGCCTGGCATCCTCCCTTTTTTGTGCTTGTGATTTTGTGCTTCCGTCAGGCCATCCTGGACTGGTTCGCCTGGGCGTGCAGGCCCTTACAAACGAAACCCCTCCGCAATGTGCTCTGCGAGGCTGTCGATGATCGGTGACTGGGTCTGGGAAGTGCGTTGCAGCACGATGGAAGCCTCGGGCAGGGCAGGGTAGCCCTCCTCTCTGCCAAGAATCAGCATGTCGGGGGTGACCAGGCTGTGCATCCAGGCAGAAACGGCCAGCCCAGCCCCGACCACGGCCTGCAAGGTGGCTAGGCTGGGGCTGCTGTAAGCCACGCGATAGGTCTTGCCCGCGCGGTCCAGCGCATGGCAGGCGTGGCGGCGGCAGAAGCAGGGGGCTTCGAACATGGCCAGTGGCACCGGCGTTTGTAGATGGATGGCGTGGTCGGCGGCCGTCACCCAGACGGTGGGTTCGCGTCTCAATAGCGTGCCGATCTCATCGCCTACCTCCCGGGTCATGATGATCAGGTCGAGGCTGTCCGGGGGCTGTCGTGAGAGTACCGATGAAGGGGCGCAGTGCACCTCGACATCCACCAGTGGCCACGCCTGGGAGAAGGTCTTCAGGATCCCCGGTAGAAAGCGCATGACGTAGTCGTCGGGCACGCCCAGGCGCACACGACCCACCATATCGGGCTGGCGCAAGAGCGTCAGCGCTTCACCCTGTAGCGAGAGAATCTTGCGCGCATAGCTCAGCAGCGTATGGCCTTCGCTGGTCAGCAGTAGCTGCCGATTCTGGCGAACGAAGAGGGGGCGTTGAATGACATCCTCCTCCAGGCGCTTCATCTGCATGCTTACCGCCGACTGGGTGCGGTTGACCGTCTGCGCCGCGCGGGTGAATCCGCCCTGGTCGACAATCGCCACAAAGGTGCGCAGCAGTTCATGATCGATGGTCGGTAACGTTGCCATGAGGTATCAATCTGCTTGATGTTATAGATAAGAAGTATTCGTTGGATTGATTTTAGGCGCTCTTTGATACTTCTTCCACACCCAGAAGGAGAGATCGACATGGAGCGCATCATGACCTGTGTAAACGAGCGTCACGCATTATCAGAGCGGCAGCCGAACGTGGTGGAACGCCGCCGCACCCCTTGGCGGGTCAGGCTGGCGCGATGGCGGCAACTGCGTCGCGAGCGCTATGCACTACAGCAGCTCAACGATGACCTGCTCAAGGACATTGGCTTGAGCCGTGAAGTCGTACAGCGTGAAGCCAGGCGCCCTTTTTGGGATGATCGCGGCTGGCTTCGTTAAAACAACGTTTATCAAATTTTGTTAATGCACCAATAGTGGGCAAAAAAAGTGCGACTTTAGTCGAGTTGTGGCCGGTTTTTTGCCCATACCAAACCGGCATAGGGTATGCAGAAAAACGCCGTCACAGTTAAATACCGTCATGCGCTGGCCAGCATAACGACAGTCTCATTACGGTAACGGTACGACGCCATGCCCTACGTTCATGACACCCTTGCGCGGCTAGCCAAGAGTAGCCCTGCCCAAACCGAGTTCTATCAAGCCACCGAGGAAGTGCTCGAGTGCTTGCGCCCCCTGTTCGAGCGCTCGCCGCACTATCACCAGCACAGTATCATCGAGCGTATGATCGAGCCTGAACGGCAGATCATGTTCCGTGTCAGTTGGCTGGATGACAAGGGTCGGGTGCAGGTCAACAAAGGGTATCGAGTGCAGTTCAACTCGGCCCTGGGGCCTTATAAAGGGGGGCTGCGGTTTCATCCCAGCGTGACCGCAGGCACCATCAAGTTTCTGGGGTTCGAGCAAATTTTCAAGAACGCGCTGACCGGCCTGGCGATTGGCGGCGGCAAGGGCGGCGCGGACTTCGACCCCAAGGGCAAGTCGGACAACGAGATCATGCGCTTCTGCCAGTCGTTCATGACCGAGCTGTACCGCCACGTGGGGCCCCATAGCGATGTGCCCGCCGGCGATATCGGCGTGGGTGCCCGCGAGATTGGCTATCTGTTTGGCCAGTACAAGCGGCTGACAGGGCGTTACGAAGGCGTGCTGACCGGCAAAGGGTTGAATTGGGGCGGCTCGCTCGGGCGCAAGGAGGCCACCGGCTACGGCGCGGTCTACTTTGCCCAGAACATGCTGGCCGCCCGGGGGGAGAGTCTGGCAGGCAAGACTTGCCTGGTGTCCGGCGCGGGCAATGTTGCCATCTATACCATCGAAAAGCTGCTGGAACTCGGTGCACTACCGGTGTCCTGCAGTGATTCCAAGGGCATGATTCATGATCCTCGAGGCATCGACCTGGGGCTGCTCAAGCGTCTGAAGGAAGTGGAGCGTGTTTCCCTGGAGGCTTACCTTCACGAGCATCCTGAGGCACACTATGTGGCGGCACGGGATTACCCCGCCGATGGCCATGCCGTATGGCGGCTACCGGCGCAGGTGGCGTTTCCCTGCGCCACTCAGAACGAACTGACCGAACAGGATGCCCAGGCGCTGATCGCCAACGGGGTGAGCTGTATCAGTGAGGGGGCCAATATGCCCTCCACCAAGGCCGCCGTCGAACGCTTTATTGCCGCCAGGCTCGCTTACGGTCCTGGCAAGGCCGCCAACGCCGGTGGTGTGGCCACGAGCCAGCTGGAAATGGCCCAGAACAGCAGCATGGAGCAGTGGTCGCTAGAGAAAGTCGATGAAAAACTCAAGCACATCATGGCCGATATCTATCAGCAGTGTGCTGACACGGCAGAAGAGTTCGGCGAACCCGGTAACCTGGTGCTCGGTGCCAACATCGCAGGCTTCCGCAAGGTGGCCGATGCCATGATCGAGCAGGGCGTTACCTGATCATGTCAGTGGCCTGGTTCAGTGAGTTACCGGGCCACTTTAAATAAGTTATCCTGCGTATGGCAGATATCCACAGTCCTTTCCCTTTGGGGAAGGGCTGTTTTTTATGGTCGGTATCATCAAGGAGAGAGACCATGGGGCAACGTCCTCCAATCATCATCAACCGTCTCGATGCAGAGCGTCTGCAGCGACTGATCGATCAAGCACCGGAAAAGGATCAGATGGTGGCGGAATTGCTTGAAGAAGAGCTGCTGCGCGGCGAGGTGCTCGACCCGCAGGACATTCCCGATAGCGTCGTGAGCATGAATAGCCAGATCCGTTTCACCGACCTGACCCGTGGTCGGCAAATGATCCGCACGCTGGTCTATCCCCATGCGCTGGCCAGCGTGGAAGACGGTATTTCCGTCATGGCGCCGATCGGGGCCGCGCTGATTGGCCTGAAAGTGGGCGATGTCATCGAATGGCCGCTGCCCAATGCCACCGAAGTGAAACTGCGGGTGGATGCCATCTTCTGGCAGCCCGAGCGGGAGAAGCAGTTCCACCGCTAGGGCGGTCTCGGGCGCGCAAGCCATGCCAGCACAGGTGCTTTGTGGTACCGTGTCGGCACCTCGAAGGCTGCATGAGCTGGTTGCACGTTATGGATGTCAAACAACGGATTATTGCGCGCCTGGCGTCAGAGCTGGGCGTACGACCTGAACAAGTCCTGGCCACGGTGGAATTGCTGGATGGCGGCGCCACCGTGCCTTTCATCGCCCGCTACCGCAAGGAAGTGACCGGCGCGCTGGACGATACTCAACTGCGCCAGTTGGATGAGCGCCTGCGTTACCTGCGCGAACTGGAAGAGCGGCGCGAAGCCGTGCTGGCGACCATCGATGAACAAGGCAAGCTGGACCCCGCGCTCAAGGCCACCATCGAGGCTGCCGACACCAAGCAGCGCCTGGAAGACCTCTACCTCCCGTTCAAGAAAAAGCGCCGCACCAAAGCCCAGATTGCCCGGGAAGCCGGTCTCGAACCTCTGGCGGATGCGCTGCTGGCCGACCCCACCCTCGACCCGGAAAACGAAGCGGCACGCTACCTGCGCCCGGCAGAAGGGGAAGTACCCGCCATCGAAGATGCCAAGGCCGCCCTCGACGGTGCCAAGCAGATTCTGATGGAGCGCTTTGCCGAAGATCCCGAGCTGATCGGCCAACTGCGTGAGCGGCTCTGGCAGGAAGGCGAGCTGAGCGCCCGGGTGCTGGAAGGCAAGCAGCAGGAGGGCGCCAAGTTTTCGGATTACTTCGAGCACGACGAAAAACTCGCCAGGGTACCCTCGCACCGTGCGCTGGCCATGTTCCGTGGCCGCAACGAAGGGATTCTGGGGCTGGCCATTCGTTTGCCCGGTGAGGAAGACGCCCCGGTGCATCCTGCCCAGGTGGCCATTGCCCGTCAGGTCGGTATTCGTGATGAAGGGCGCCCGGCCGACAAGTGGCTGGGCGAAGTGGTGCGCTGGACCTGGCGTGTCAAACTCTACACCGCACTGGAAACCGAGTTGCTGGGCCGCCTGCGCGAACAGGCCGAGCAGACCGCCATCGATGTCTTTGCTGCCAACCTGAAAGACCTGCTGCTGGCGGCCCCGGCGGGGCAGAAAGTCACCCTGGCGCTGGACCCCGGCCTGCGTACCGGCTGCAAGGTAGCGGTCATCGATGCCACCGGTCAGTTCATCGACCAGGCCACCATTTACCCCCACGCTCCCCAGAACCGCTGGAACGAATCGCTGGAGGTGCTGGCGCGGCTGGTCAAGCAGCATCGCGTGCAGCTGATTGCCGTGGGCAACGGAACCGCCAGCCGTGAAACCGACAAGCTGGCCGGGGAACTGGTGAAGGCGCTGGCGCCCGCGCAGCCGCTGAGCAAGGTCATGGTGTCGGAGGCCGGGGCATCGGTGTACTCGGCGTCGGAATACGCGGCCCGTGAGCTGCCCGACCTCGACGTCACCATCCGGGGGGCGGTCTCGATTGCCCGCCGCCTGCAGGACCCGCTGGCCGAGCTGGTGAAGATCGAGCCCAAATCCATCGGGGTAGGCCAGTATCAGCACGACGTCTCTCAGGTGCAGCTCTCGCGCAGCCTGGAAGCCGTCATCGAAGATTGTGTGAACGCGGTGGGTGTGGACCTCAACACGGCCTCCAGCGCGCTGCTCTCCCGAGTGGCTGGCTTGAGCGCCGCGATGGCCGAAAACATCGTCGCGCAGCGCAACCTGCAGGGTGCCTTCAAAAGCCGCAAGGAGCTGCTCGGCGTCAGCCGTCTGGGGCCCAAGACGTTCGAACAATGCGCCGGTTTCCTGCGCATCAGCAATGGCGACAACCCGCTGGATGCCAGCGCCGTCCACCCAGAGGCCTATACCCTGGTCGAGCGCATCGCCAAGCAGAGCGGGCGTGACCTCAAGGGCCTGATTGGCGACAGCGCCACCCTCAAGGCGCTGAAGCCCGCCGATTTCGCCGATGAGCGCTTCGGGGTGCTCACCGTCAGCGACATTCTCAAGGAGCTGGACAAGCCAGGCCGAGACCCGCGCCCGGAGTTCAAGGCGGCGGAGTTCCGCGAAGGCGTGGAAACGCTCAAGGACCTCACCCTGGGCATGGTGCTGGAAGGCACGGTGACCAACGTGACGCACTTCGGCGCGTTCGTGGATATCGGGGTTCATCAGGATGGCCTGGTGCATATCTCAGCCTTGTCCGAGCGGTTCATCGACGACCCGCGCAGCGTGGTCAAGGCGGGCGACATCGTCACCGTCAAGGTGATGAGCGTCGATATTCCCCGCAAGCGAGTCGGGCTTTCCATGCGTCTCAGCGATGAACCAGAGCAGCCCGAACAAAGCGGTAGCCGCGCCGCTCAGGAGCCGCGCAAGCCTGCGCGCAGCAGCCGTCAGGCGGGCCAGCGCCAGGGGCAGCAGCAGGGCAATGCACCGGCGGCCATGGGCGCCCTGGGTGCTGCGTTGTTGAAGGCCAAGCGGGGCAAATAGTCGCGTGTCTTGAAAAACACAGGGTTGCCGCCATATCCTGCCCACTATTCCCTATCAGGTAGGATACAGCTCATGGTCACGCCCGCCGGTTTCCACAAGGCCTGCGTCATGCAGGCCTTATCAACAAGGAGTGTTCACCTTGTCTGAACCACTCACGGTGCCTACGTCGCTGACCGCTCAGGTCGAGCGCCTGCTCCCCAGCGCCCGTCTGGGTCGTTTGGGGCGGCTGCGTCGCGGGCTAGAAAAAGAGGGGCTGAGGGTCGATGCGCAGGGCCATATCGCACAGACCCCACACCCCCAGGCGCTGGGCTCCAAGCTGACCCACCCGCACATCACCACCGACTACTCCGAAGCGCTGCTGGAGTACATCACCCCGGTGTATTCGGAACCCAGGGAGGCTCTGGCCTTCCTGTCCGATCTGCATACCTTTACCTATCACCATCTCGATAACGAGTGGATCTGGCCTGGCAGCATGCCTTCTCGGCTCTCCGGTAACGACAGCGTGCCGATTGCCGACTACGGCAGCTCCAACGTGGGCACCATGAAGCACGTTTACCGCAAAGGGCTCGACGTGCGCTACGGGCGGATCATGCAAGCCATTGCCGGGGTGCACTACAACGTCTCGCTGCCTGAAGACATGTGGTACGCCCTGCGCGAGATGGAAAAAGCCACCCACGTACCGTTCAACGACTACCGTTCGACGCGCTACTTTGGCTTGATTCGTCACTTCCGTCGCCATAGCTGGCTGCTGCTCTATCTATTCGGTGCGTCCCCCGCCGTGGACAAGAGCTTCCTGCCCAACGGGCAGGTGCCGGACAAGCTGCAGCCGCTCGGTGACGATACTTATATCGCTCCCTATGCTACCACGCTGCGCATGTCCGACCTGGGGTATCAGAACAAGGTCCAATCGCAGCTGAAAATCTGCTTCAACTCGCTCTCCAACTACGTCAACACCCTGCGCCATGCGATTTCCACACCGTGGCCCGATTATGAAGCGCTGGGCGTTCGGCAAGGCGATGAGTGGCAGCAGCTCAATGCCAATATCCTGCAGATCGAGAACGAGTACTACAGCGATATTCGCCCCAAGCGTGTGGCCCGGCATAACGAAACTCCGAGCCAGGCACTCGAAGCCCGTGGCGTCGAGTACATCGAAGTGCGCTGTCTGGACCTCAACCCCTTCGATCCGTTGGGCGTCACGGAAGTGCAGATGCGCTTTGTCGACACCTTCCTGATGTGGTGTCTGCTCAGTGACAGCCCCTGGATTTCCGATGAAGAGTGTGACCGCCTGGATGACAACCGTCGCCTGGTGGTGGAGCGTGGGCGTGACCCTGAGCTGCGTCTCGTGCGTCAGGGGGAATCGGTGACGCTCCCCGAGTGGGGCGAGCAGATCTTCGCGGAAATGGCCGAGGTCGCTCGGCTGCTGGACGCCGTGGAAGACGACGCCCCCCATGCGGCCGCACTGGCAGAACTGCAGCCACGCTTGCAACAGCCTGAATTGACGCCCTCTGCGCAACTGCTGGATAAGCTGCAATCAGGCAATGGCTCGCTCAGCAAAACGCTGCTGGGTATAGCTCAGGAGCAGGCGGATGCCTTGAAGAGCACTCCCATGCTGCGCTCACGGGAAGCGCTGCTGGCACAGCTCATCGACACCTCGCACCAGCAGCAGCGCGATATCGAAGCGGCAGATCACGAAAGCTTCAGCACCTTCCTGGAAAACTACTTCACCAAGGCGCGGGAATCGCGAGCGCTATCGGCCATTACACCTGAGGACGGGCAATGACCTCATCAGCTATTCGTCCGGTCGCGCTACTCGGCGTCGCCTTTTGTATCCTGATGATGGCCGTGGCGCTAGGACTGGAGCACATTGGCGGGCTGGAGCCTTGCCCGCTGTGCATCTTCCAGCGCGTCGCGGTCATCGCCGCCGGGCTGGTGCTGGCCGTGGCTGCCATTCATAACCCCCGCGGCCGTTTCGGCAAGGGGTTATATGGCGTGCTCAGCTTGGCAGCGGTGGGTACCGGGGCGTTTATTGCAGGCCGACATGTCTGGCTACAGGGACTGCCCGCCGATGAAGTTCCCAGCTGTGGCCCCGGCCTGGAATACATGATGGATATTCTGCCCATGCAGGACGTCGTGGCCATGGTGCTCACCGGCTCCGGCGAGTGCGCGGAAATCGATTTCATGCTGCTGGGACTGTCGCTGCCTGGCTGGACGCTGGTCGGGTTCGTCATTCTCGCCCTGGTGCCGTTACGTATGTTATGGCTGGCCGTGACGGGGCAGGGTACGTTAGCCAAGCGTTGATTATTCAAGGCACTCACCTCAGTATCAAGGAAATCGTGCCCGCCTGGATTGACAGGGCTGGAAGGAACAGCGAGTCTAGCCCTGATGAAGGCGGCTATCAGCAAGGAGAAGCCCCATGCTCGAAGATTGCAAAAATGCCCTGGAGCGCTGGGGGGGCGTACACAGCCTGATCGACCGCTGGTTGGATCAGCGTCGCGCACTACTGGTCAGCTTCATTGAGCTCAAGGAAGCCTGTGATGCCGAGCTCGAAGCCGTCAGCAAGGCACGCATCGACACCTTCAGCGAGCTGCTGATGGATTACATCAGCGCGGGTCATTTCGAGATTTACCCGCAGCTGGCCGAAGAGGCCAAGGCATTCAACGACGAAAGCGCTCTGCACATTGCGGCCCGATTGCTGGAACGGTTGGAGATGTCCACCGCCATGGTGCTGGAGTTCGACGAAGACTTCGCCAGCCCGGTACGCTGCCAGCAAAACCTGGCCAGGCTGCCCGCCTGGATCGACCGGCTCGCCAAAGGGCTCACCGAACGCTTCGCCCTGGAAGACCAGCTCATCGCACGCCTCCACGCAGCCCACAGCCCCCAGCAGATCAAATCTCCCGCTTAATGCCGCGCCCCCTGTAGCGCGGCGTAACGAAAGAGCGAGAGCAACGAGCGATAGAGGCACCCGCGGAGGGCGGCGCCAGCCGCCCTGATAGCGTCACCGAACCACAAACGTGCCCTCGAAACACAAAACGCCACCGCCACCCCCGGCGCCCTCATCGGCAACGCTCTGCGCGTTGCTTCGCGGGTGCGCTCCGCTTACGCCGCGCTACGGTATGCGCCAGACGTCACCACGGCAAATTGCGGCACCCCCGTAGCGCGGCGTAACGAAAGAGCGAGAGCAACGAGCGAAAGAGGCACCCGCGGAGGCGGCGCCAGCCGCCCTGATAGCGTCACCGAACCGCAAACGTGCCCTCGCAACACAAAACGCCACCGCCACCCCCGGTGCCCTCATCGGCAACGCTTTCCGCGTTG
>NZ_AJTS01000005.1 GCF_000275725.1 Vreelandella stevensii S18214
TGTGGCGGCAACGATGCAAATGGGGTTGCCCGTAGCGGGGTGGGGCGGCGTTTCACCCGAGATCTTTCTCCCGCCGTAAGCGGCCGCCGATCACCAGCATGCAGGGGGTGAGCAGCAGGGTGAGGAAGGTGGCGAACGTCAACCCGCCGGCGATGGCGCTGGACATTTGTGTCCACCACTGGGCGGAGGGGGCGTTGAACCCCAGCGCGGGGGCGAAGAGGTTGACGTTGACTCCCAGCACCATGGGCATCAACCCCAGCACGGTGGTGATGGCAGTCAACAGGACGGGCCGCAGGCGCAGGCAGCCTGCCTCCAGGGCCGCTTGTGCAGGTGACATGCCGTCGCGGCGCAGCTCGTTGTAAGTGTCGATCAAGACGATATTGTTATTCACCACGATGCCCGCCAGCGCGATCACCCCCATGCCCACCATGACGATGCCAAAGGCCTGGCCGGTGATCAGTAGGCCCATGAGTACGCCCGCCGTGGAGAACACGATGGCGGACAACACCAGCGCGGCCTGGTAGTAGCTGTTGAACTGCGTCACCAGAATCAGCGCCATCAAACCCACCGCAATCAGGAAAGCGCTGATCAGAAACTGCATCGACTCCTGCTGATCCTCCTGCTCGCCAGCCACATTGACCATCAGGCCATCCGGCAGTTGGCCTTGGCCAGCGGCCAGCAGGGCTCTCAGGCGCTCATCGGCCAGGTAGCCGGGCGCCAGGTCCGCTTCCAGCGTAATGGCGCGGCGGCCATCGATGCGGTTCAGCGTCCCCACCTTGGGCGCCGGAGCGATCTCCACGAAATGGGAAATCGGCACCTGCCCACGGGAGGTGTTGATGGTGAGCCGCTCCAGCTGGTCCAGCGTGCGCCAGTGTTCCGGGAGGCGTACGCGAATATCGACCTCGTCACTCACCGTGGGCGGGCGGTAGCTGGCCACCTGCAGGCCGGTGGTGAGCAGTTGTACCGCGCTGCCAATGGTGGTGATATCGGTGCCCATGCGGGCGGCGGCCTCACGGTCCACGGTGATCTGCCACTCCACCCCTGGCAGGCTGCGGTTGTCCTGAATATCCACGAAGCCACCCAATTCGCGCATCAGCCGGGTGAGTTGATCGACCCCCGCATCGGCAATGTCCGGGTCCGTGGCGCTGACTTCCAGCACGATGGGTTTGCCGCCGCCGGGGCCCATTTCCTGCTCGCGGAACTCCAGAGTGATCCCCGGGATGTCCGCCGTGCGCTCGGCCATGTCCGCCAGAATGGTGCGCGCCGGACGGCGCTGATACCAGTCAATGAACTGGAACTGCAGCATGCCGACCACGTCGCTGCCCATCTGCTGGTCGGGCACTGCAAAAGAGCGTGCGTAGAGGGCCTCTACTTCGCTCAGGCCGCCCAGGCGCTGCTCCACTCGGCGCAAAATGGCGTCGGTTTCCTGCGCGGAAAAATCGCCCCGGGCGCGCACTAGCACCTGGGCGCTATCGGGTTCGACGTTGGGGAAGAAATCCACACCATGGTTGAACCGCGCATAGCCGGTATACAGCAGCGCGATCAGCAGCAGGGCGAAGGCCAGCACCCAGCCGGGGTAGCGCAGCAGGCGGCTCAGCAGGTGACGATAACCACGCCCCAGGGTAGTGCTTTCGTCCATGGGCCCAGCGCCTGCGCCGCTGGCGTGGGCGGTACGGGTAAACAGCCGCCCCAGCGTGGGCAGGAAGATGAGCGCCATGACCAGCGAGGCCAGCAGGCACAGAATCACCGTCGCGGGCAGGTACTTCATGAACTGACCGACGACGCCGGGCCAGAACAGCAGCGGTAGAAACACCGCCAATGTGGTTGCCGTGGAGGCAATCACCGGCCAGCTCATCCGCGACGCGGCGTTCAGCCATGCCTGATGGGCCGTTTGCCCCTCGTGCAGATGGCGGTCGGCAAGCTCGCTGACCACGATGGCGCCGTCCACCAGCATGCCTGCCACCAGAATCAGCGCGAACAGCACCACGATGTTGAGGGTGAAGCCAAAGGCCCACACCAGCAGAATGCCGGTCAGGAAAGCCCCCGGAATGGTCAGCCCGACCAGCAGTGCCATACGCCAGCCCATCACGGCGACCACCACGACCAGCACCAGCACCACGGCGGTCAGTACGTTGTTGAGCAGCTCGGACAGCATGTTCTGCACGGTGACCGACTCGTCCATGATCGTGGTCACCCGTAGCTGCTCCGGCAACAGCGGCTGCGCCTCCGCAAAGCGGTCCCGCACGGCGTCGATGGTGGCGATAATGTTGGCCCCGGCGCGTTTGGAGATTTCCAGCACCACGGCAGGCTGGCCGTCGATACGGGCAAAGCCTTCGGGCTCTTTGTAGGTGGGATGAATCCAGGCCACGTCACCGAACGTGACCACTTGCTCGCCCTCTACTTTCACGGGCATGTTCATCACGTCTTCCAGCGCCGCGATGATGCCAGGCACCTTCAGCGCCAGCCTGCCTGCCCCAGTATCCAGGCTGCCGGCGGCCACCAGCCGATTGTTGCGCGAGACCTGGTTGAACAAGGCATCGAAATCGACCCCGTAACTCTCCAGCACCAGCGGGTCCACGACGATTTCCAGCAGGTCTTCACGGTCACCGGCAATGTCCACCTCCAGCACGTCGGCAATGCCTTCGATCTCCTCCTTCAGGCGGCGGGCGATGGCAATGCGCTCGCGGGTGTCCAGCTCCCCTGAAAGGCCGATGCTCAAGACCGGGAACTCCGAGACGTTGACCTCCATGACCCTCGGCTCATCGGCTTCGGTGGGCAGGCTGCTACGCGCAATGTCCACTCGTTCCCGCACATCGGAAAGCGCCGTGTCCGGGTCGAAGCCCGGGTCGAACTCCAGCGTGACGGAGCCATGCCCCTCGCTGGACTGCGCCGTGAACTTGCGCAGCCCGGCAATGCCCCGCAGCTCCTGCTCCATCGGGCGAATCAGCAGCCGTTCGCCATCTTCCGGGCTGACCCCCTCCAGCGAGAGCGAGACATAAATGATCGGAATGGTGACGTCCGGGTTGGCTTCCTTGGGAATCACTTGCCATGCCGTGATACCGGCCAGCAGTAGCCCGACCAGTAGCAGCAGGGTGGTGCGCGTATGGGTCAGCGCCGCATTAATGAGTGAGCGCATTTCCACCTTCCTGGGCAGGCACGGGAGTCACTTCCTCGCCGGGACTCACAAGTCCAGCCCCCAGTGTAATCAGCGTGACCGGGTCGGGTAGGCCGCTGACATAGGCGCGCTGGGTGTCGGCACTGACCAGCTCCACGGCAGACTGCACCACGCGGTTTTCGGCGTCCAGATGTCGAATGGCCAACTGGCCCCGCTCATCCAGGTTGAACAGCGCAGGGGAAAGCGTATGCACGGCGCGAGGGGGCAGGGTGATGGTCAGCTCGGCGCTACCGCCTGCCAGCCGCTGGCGCTCGGGGTTGTCGAGGATGACTTCCACGTAAAACGTCCGGGTCGCCTCATCGGCGCGGCGGCTGATATAACTCACTTCGCCCGTCAGCTCACCGCCATTCAACAGGCGAGCCGCCACCGGCAGCCCTTCACTCAGAGCGCCGACCTGCTGCTGGGACACCCAGGCCTCTCCTTTCAGGTGACGGTCATCGACCAGGCGAGCCCACTCTTCTCCGGGTTGCAGCAGGTCACCCATTTCCACCTGTACTCGGTCCAGCACGCCTTCGAACGGAGCACTGGGGCGGGTATCGCGTAGCTGCTTCTCCAGTTGAGCCACCTGGGCCGCGCTGGCGCTGAGAGCGCTTTGCAAGCGCAGCAGCTCAGGCTGGGAGATCAGCTCGCGACGACGCAGGTTCTGGGCCCCCGCGTACTCCGCCTGCGCCAAGGCCAGCTCGTCGCGTGCCTGTTGCAGGCGCTCCGGCAGGGCTTCGCTTTCCAGTATCAGCAGCGTCTCGCCCGGTTGAACGTGTTCACCCTGAGAGACGGGTGTTTCCGCCACCAGCCCGGCTACGTTGGCGCGTAACACCGCCTCGCGCGCCGCCGCCAGCTGGCCTTGAACCACCACCTGAGGAATGTAGAGCGTGCTGGGTTGGGTCGATACCTCTACCCGCGTCAGAGATTCGCCGTGGGTGTCGTGGTTTTCGGCAGGCGTCGACTGAAAACGCTGAAAGTCGCCCAGGGCAAGCCATACCACCAGGGCCAGCACCAGCAGGCTAGCCAGTGCATAAGAGGGGGGGATTCTTCGCATGGGGAGTCACTGTTCCAAATAAAGAGGGGCTCGCAACCCGAGACACCATAGCGCAAGTGCTGCCGGTCAGCGAGTACCAGGCCGCCGTGCGAATGGGTAGTAGTCTCAAGTCTGATTGAGTTTTTGAGCGTGTGGGCATAACATCGTTGCGCGAATCTTTACCGGGCGAACCTTCACTAGGCGAACCATCAAGGAGCAATGATGAAAGATCCAGTACGTATTGCGATTACCGGCGGTGCCGGCCAGATCAGCTACTCTCTTATTTTCCGCATTGCCGCTGGCGACATGCTGGGGCCGGATCAGCCTGTCATTCTCCAGCTTCTCGAAATTCCTCAGGCCATGGATGCGCTCAACGGCGTAGTCATGGAAGTGAACGACTGTGCGTTCCCGCTGGTGCAAGATATCGTCGCCACCGACGACCCCAACGTGGCGTTCAAGGATGCCGACTTCGCTCTGCTGGTAGGTGCTCGTCCGCGTGGCCCCGGCATGGAGCGTAAAGACCTGCTGGAAGCCAACGCCGCCATCTTCTCCGTACAAGGTAAAGCGCTGAACGACCACGCCAGCCGCGATGTGAAAGTGCTGGTCGTCGGCAACCCGGCCAACACCAACGCGCTGATTGCCTCCTGCAACGCGCCGGACCTGGACGCTGGCCAGTTCACCGCCATGACTCGTCTGGACCACAACCGCGCCCTGACGCAGCTGGCACAGAAGACTGGCAAGCACGTCACCGACGTCGAAAACATGATCATCTGGGGCAACCACAGTGCCACCCAGTACCCGGACCTGGCCCAGTGCAAGGTAGACGGCAAAGCCGCTTTCGATCTGGTCGAGCGCGACTGGTACGAAAACGACTTCATCCCGACCGTACAGCAGCGCGGTGCCGCCATCATCAAGGCACGCGGCGCCTCGTCTGCCGCCTCCGCTGCGTCTTCCGCCATCGATCACATGCGTGATTGGGCGCTGGGCTGCGACGGTATCGTCAGCATGGCCATCCCCTCCGACGGCAGCTACGGCATCGCCGAAGGCATCATCTACTCCTACCCGGTGCGCTGCCAGGGTGGCAAGTACGAAATCGTACAAGGTTTCGAGCTCGATGCGTTCAGCAAAGAGAAGATGCAAGCCACGGAAAAAGAACTGCGCGAAGAGCGCGCTGCCGTCGAGCACCTGCTCGGCTAAGCAGGCCGTTTGGCACCCGCCAACCGCACCCACCCCGCAAGTTATGCTTGCGGGGTTTTTTATTTGCTCGGCTTGATGAGCCAGGCAGCCCCAGGCCCATCTGTGGAAGGCCAATTTCATTGGGCGACTGCCTGAGTA
>NZ_AJTS01000006.1 GCF_000275725.1 Vreelandella stevensii S18214
GGCACCCAGGTTAGCTTGTGGGAGGCCAATTTCATTGGGCGACTGTCTGAGTAGGCACCCAGGTTAGCCTGTGGGAGGCCAATTTCATTGGGCGACTATCTGAGTAGGCTGGGAGCCTGAATCATCGCGGGCTGAAGCCCCCTCCCACACACCACTACAGCGGCTTGATGAGCTGGGCAGCCACCCAAGTCTCGTGGTGGTGGCGTCAGCAGATTTCCATGCGGTTGCGGCCGCGACGCTTGGCTTGGTATAGAGCGTGGTCGCTTTTTGCGAGGAGTGCGTGCAGGTCTTGGATGGGCTGGGTGAGGCATGTGACGCCCAGGCTCAAGGAGACGGGGGCGGGGGTAAGGTAGGTGTGCGAGGCGACGGTGTGGAAGCGTTGGCGTAATTGCTGGCCGATGTGCAGCACATCATCGTCGTTCATGTCTTTTAATAGAAAGACGAACTCATCGCCTCCCAGGCGGGCCAGCAGCGCGTCCGTGGGGAGCGTTTGACGGGCAATGTCGGCCAGGGCGAGCAGCAAGTGATCTCCCGCCGCGTGTCCATAAAGGTCATTGATCTGCTTGAAGTTGTCCAGGTCCAGCAGCAGCAGCGCCCCTGGTTGGCTGGGGGAGATACGCTTGAGTACGCGAGGGGCATGCGATTCAAAGCCTCGGCGGTTAAGCAGCGAGGTCAGGGCGTCGCGTTCGGCGAGATGGGTGATGTGCCGCTCCCGCTGGTAGCGTACGGTGCCGGTCATCGAGAGCGCAATCAGCAGGATGGCCATGGCGCCTTCCACCAGTGAAATACGAATAATGGCGCCTTGAAAGGCCATCAGGTCGACCAGCGTATTGGGAGCCAAAGGCAGCAGCCCCTTGGCCACATAGAACAAGCCATGAATCATCAACACATAGTGCAATTGGCGCGTGCCCAAAGTCGCCGTGTCGGATTCCAGTTTGAGTGCCCTGCTGGCTCTCAGGGCCAGCAGCCCTACCAATAGGGAGTTGAGTGCCAGATAGAGTTTGGAGCTGGTCAAGGGGGCAGGCAAGAGCAGTAGTGCACACCAAATGGCGACCAATAGCCACCAGGCAGGGTGGGGGCGTTGACCCACGAAACGCAGAACGCCAAGCAAGAACAGCCAATGAGCAAGGATCAGCAGGCCATTGGCGAACCACACACCCACCAGAAAGAAACCGTTAACGCGTAGCAGAGACAGGCTAGAACCCACCGTGACCGTTGCAAACCCCGCTGCCCATAGCAGCAGGGCCTGTTCGCGGGCGCCGCGCCACTCCATTAACAGATAAAGCGCCGCGGCAGCGGCGATAGCAATGGTCAGCGTTAGTAGGGTAGGTGGGTCGAACGCCATTAATCCCGTAAGCTCATGATGCGCCAATGACGTGCTTCGGCCACTTGGCGCAGGGTATCGTCAGGGTCCACGGCAACGGGGTTGTCGACCACTTCCAGCAGCGGCAGGTCGTTGTGGGAGTCGCTGTAGAACCACGCATCATCGAGGGTGCAATCCTGGTCTTCCAACCATGCTTCCAAACGCGTGACTTTGCCTTCTCGGAAGCTGGGCACCCCGGCCACGCGTCCGGTATAGCGGCCATCGACCATTTCGGGGTCGACGGCAATCAGATCATCCACGCCCAGCCGCTCGGCAATCGGGCCGGTGATGAAACGGTTGGTGGCCGTAATGATCAGCAGCGTATCGCCCTTGGTGCGGTGGCGGGCCAGCAGCTCTTCGGCCTTGGGCAAAATGTGCGGCTCGATTTTGCTGGCCATAAACTGTTGGTGCCAGGCAGCAAGCTGTTCCGGGCTGTTGTCAGCCAAGGGTTTCAGCGCCAGCGCCAGAAACGCCATCATGTCCAGCGTGCCCGCATTATAGTCGGCCAGGAAGCGCTCGTTGGCCTCGCGGTAGGCCACTAGGTCCACCGCCCCTTGTTCTACCAGGAACTCCCCCCAGGCATGATCGCTATCGATGGATAGCAGCGTATTATCCAGGTCGAAAATGGCCAGACTCACGGCGCTCCCCTTGATGGTTGATGTTGGTGAGATGTGCGCGGCACAAAGCGCCGGATTATCGCAGAGTCGCCTGGCTTTCACCACTTGGCGTTATATTGTATTGATACGATTGACTCCCTTGTGGAAAAATGGGGACAACTGAAAATTTATGGTAACTATTCAGGTGGCTGCGGATGGGATATCGCCAACCACCTGATTTTTCTGGTATAGTGTGCCTAATCCTTCGGCATATCTATGCGGTGACATGACCATCAGCGATATCAACGTCGACGAGGCTCTGGAGCGGGTCCGACAGCAGCTCAAGGAAGACCAGACGGTCTCTCCGTCGCTGCGTGCGGCCATCGATGTGCTGATGTTGCTGGTCAAGCTCATGGCCGATCGCCTGGCCACCAGTAGCCGCAACAGCAGCAAGCCACCGTCCCAGGATCCCAATCGCCAGCGCCGCTCGCGCGCCAAAGGCGAGCGGCGCCCCGGCGGACAGCCAGGGCATGAGGGTAAGACGTTGGCGCCGGTGACGGACCCCGACGAGGTGGTCAAGCTCCGTGTCGATCGTCGGCAACTCCCCAAGGGGCGTTCTTACCGCCCGGTCGGCGTCGAAACGCGCCAAGTGCAGGACATCGTAATCCAGGCCGTGGTCACCGAATATCAGGCTGAGGTCCTCGAAGATGATCAGGGGCAACGCTACGTGGCGCCATTCCCCGAGGGCGTGACTCGCCCCATCCAGTATGGCCCTCGCCTCAAGGCGCATGTCGTCTATCTCTCCCAGTATCAGCTGTTGCCCTATGCGCGTATCCGCGAGTTGCTCACCTCGCAGTGCGGCCTGTCGCTGAGCACCGGCACCCTGTTCGCCTTCAACCAGGAGGCCTACCAGCGGGCCGAGGCGTTCGCCGAGTGGGTGATCCCGGCGCTACGTGAAGCAGCCACCGTCCATGCCGATGAAACCGGAATGCAGGTCGGTGGCAAACGCTACTGGCTACACAGCGCCTCCAACGAGGCCCTGACCTGGTTGGCCCCGCACCCCAAGCGCGGCCAGGAAGCGATGGACGCCATCGGCGTATTGCCCTTCGTGCGTGGCGTGCTGGTGCATGATCACTGGAAGCCCTACTACCGCTATCCGGATTGCCGGCACGCGCTCTGTAATGCGCACCACCTTCGGGAGCTGACAGCGGCCTGGGAGAACGATGGCCAGGCATGGGCCAAGGCCTTGCATGACCTGTTGTTGGAGATGCATCGCGCCGTGGAGGTGGCCGACGGCTGCCTCTCGGCCGATGAGACCCGAGCCTGGCGGCAGCGCTATCGAGATTGCCTGGCGAAAGGGGACGCCGAGAGCCCCCCGCCGGTGAAACCGCCACCTGGAACGCGAGGCCGGGCCAAGCGCACCAAGTCGCGCAACCTCCTGGAACGCCTCCAGGCGTACGAGGACGACGTGTTGCGCTTCCTCGACGACCCTGCCGCTCCCTTCACCAACAACCAGGGGGAACGCGATCTGCGAATGACCAAGGTCCAGCAGAAAATCTCGGGCTGTTTCCGCTCCTGGGAGGGGGCGGAGATTCTTCTGCCGGATGCGCAGCTTCCTCTCGACCGCCGTCAAGCAAGGGGTGGCGGCGCATACCGCACTGGAGCAACTGTTTGCGGGTGATGTGCCAGCCTTCATGCAGCAAGAAGCCCCGACTCAGCCAACCGGTGCTGAATAGTTACAATTTATGAAGGTGATGTCCGTGATCGACGCTGACGGCTTTCGCCCCAATGTTGGCATCATTATTGCCAATAGCCAGGGGCAACTGCTTTGGGCGCGTCGTGTAGGACAAAATGCGTGGCAATTCCCCCAGGGAGGCATCAAGGCAAGCGAGACTCCACAACAAGCACTTTTTCGTGAGCTTCACGAAGAAATCGGCCTGACCGCCGACGATGTTGATATTGTCGCCTGCACCCGGGGCTGGCTGCGCTACCGTCTACCACGACGCATGATTCGTACCCACTCAAGGCCGGTTTGCATCGGCCAGAAACAGAAGTGGTTTTTACTGCAAATTCGCTGTCAGGAAACCCGAATTTGCATGACGGCGACACCCAAGCCGGAGTTCGACGGTTGGCGATGGGTGAGCTACTGGTACCCGCTGGGTCAAGTGGTGCCCTTTAAAAGAGAGGTTTATCGACGCGCGTTACGAGAGCTGTCTCCCCGCGTTCAACGGTTGGCACAAGATAATGAAGGATGACGTGCGCGTCACTGCTGGAAGTCGGCAGTGGGCTATAGCCGGACACTTCCTCAGCGAGGCAAACAATAGTGAATAGTAAAACGTCGATGCTTGAGGTGCTACGACGCGTGATTCAGGAAGTGAATGGCGCGCGCAACCTCGATGCCGCGCTGTCCACCATGGTACGTCGCATCCGTAAAGCCATGCAGACGGATGTCTGCTCGTTCTATCTTTACGATAAAGAGCTGGAGTCACTGGTGCTGATGGAAACCATCGGCCTGCGCACCCAGGCCGTGGGCCGTGTGGTGCTGCCGCTGGGCGAAGGCCTGGTGGGATTGGTAGCCAAGCGCAGTGAACCTCTCAACCTGGAAGATGCGCAGTCGCACTCGCACTTCCGCTATTTCGAGGCGACTGGAGAAGAGCGCTACTGCAGCTTTCTCGGCGTGCCGATCATCCACCAGCGTCACATGCTGGGTGTGCTGGTAGTGCAGCAGGCGGAAAAACGCCGCTACGATGACGAAGACGAAGCCTTTCTGGTCACCATGGCAGCCCAGTTGGCCGGCGTGCTGGCCCATGCTTTGGCCACGGGCCATCTGACCCGCCCTGCGTTGCCCGGCGGCCAGGCCATGTTCAAGGGCGTGGCCGCTTCGCCCGGGATGGCCATGGGCGAGGCCGTGGTCATCACTCCGCCCGCTGACCTCAACAGCGTGCCAGACCTGATTCCCAGCGATCAGGAGTACGAAATCGCCCGTCTCAAGGAAGCCATCGGCAAGACCCGCGACGAGATTCGCGCGGCGGCCGAGCGGCTGGTCAACCGTATCTCGTCTCAGGAACTGGCGCTGTTCGATGTCTACCAGCAGATGCTGGGCGAAGCGGCGCTCTCTGAGGAGGTCGAAAAACGCATCCGTGAAGGGCAATGGGCGCCGGGGGCACTGGCCGATGTGGTGCGCCGTCACGTGCAATACCTGGAGCGGGTCGATGACGACTACCTGCGTGAACGGGCGGCGGACATCCGCGACCTGGGCCGCCGCGTGCTGGCGCATCTTCAGGAAGACACGCCCGCTACCCCGGAAACCTACCCGGACGACGCCATTCTGGTGGGCGATGAAATCAGCGTGGCGATGCTGGGCGAAGTGCCCCGCGACAAGCTCAAGGGGCTGGTCTCGGTGCGCGGCTCCAGCACCTCGCATGTGGCCATCGTCGCCCGTGCCATGGGTATCCCCACCGTGCTGGGCATGATGGATTTGCCGCTGCCCCGCCTGAACGGCGCGCCTGTGGTGCTGGATGGCCACCGTGGGCGGCTGTTCGTGCGGCCCATGGCGGAGCTCAAGGCTCGCTACGCTAGCCTGATTGCCGAAGAGAAAGTGCTCAGTGAGGTGTTGGCCCACGAGCAGGACCTGCCCAGCGAAACCCCGGATGGCCACGGCATCCCGCTGATGGTGAACACCGGCCTGGCGGTGGATGCGTCGGCCATGCTGAAAAGCCGGATTGGTGGGGTAGGGCTCTATCGCACCGAAGTACCGTTCATGATCACCGAGCGCTTTCCCGGCGAAAAAGAGCAGATGCGCATGTACCGCGAGCAGTTGGCAGGCTTTGCGCCGCTGCCGGTGGTCATGCGCACGCTGGATATCGGCGGCGACAAGGATTTGCCCTACTTCCCCATCGAAGAGGCCAACCCCTTTTTGGGCTGGCGCGGCATGCGCGTCACCCTCGACCATCCTGAAGTGCTGATGGTGCAGCTGCGCGCCATGCTCAAGGCCTCTCAGGATCTGAACAATCTCCACGTTCTGTTGCCGATGATTACCAACGTCGAAGAGGTGGATGAAGCCATTCGCTTGCTCGACCGTGCCATCATCGAGCTGGGCGAAGAGGGCATCCAAGTGGAGCGGCCCAGCGTGGGGGTCATGATCGAAGTGCCCGCCACCATCTATCAGATGGATGCGCTGGCCAAGCGGGTGGACTTCTTCTCGGTGGGCAGTAACGATCTCACCCAGTACCTGCTGGCGGTGGACCGCAACAACGCACGGGTATCCAGCCTCTACGATGCGCTGCACCCAGCGCTGCTGGGCGCGCTGGTCGAGCTGTCTCAGGATGCCCGGCGGCTGAACAAACCCATTTCGCTGTGTGGCGAGCTGGCCGGGGACCCGGCAGGGGCGCTGCTGCTGATGGCCATGGGCTTCAATAGCCTCTCCATGAACGCTCCCAGCCTGCCCAAGGTGCGAGCAGCCATTCGGCGTGTCACGCTGGCCGATGCGCAAACGCTGCTCAGTGAAATCATGCAGCTGGATACGCCTGCGCAAGTGCATACCCATCTCAACCAGCGTTTTGATGAGTGGCAGCTTTCCCACCTACTGCCTCCAAGGGATTAACCGCTACCGGGAGTCGCCAGGGTGGTGTCACCCAGAAACCGGCCGAGGGGCCCAAAACGCTGCTCGGTCAAGGTGACGCTCCCTGCGTGGCTCAATGAGAGCCACGTAGTGGCTCGTGTGCCGTAGGTCTCGCCCACGATGAACGCCGCAGAGAGCTGACGCTCCAGTATCAGCCCCACGCCGGTATCGGGTAGCGCCGCGTCATCGGCAAGGCGGGCATCGTGAAGCGCCTGGCGGGTGGCCTGACGCCAGTGGCCCGCTTCATGCTGGCGTAGGGCATGGCGCACCGCCTGGAGCTTGGGCCATGCGGTGTTCAGACTGGCATTCGATAACCCGTGAACCCCCTCGGCCACTTCGTTCAGCGTTACGCCGTTGTGCCCCCGGTGCAGGTGCCAGCAGTGGGTGGGCGTCGCCACCAGCAGGTTGAACCCGGCATAGCGGGCTGCGCCGTGCTTGGCCATGTCCCTTAACCACTGGGCAGGGTCGCTACTGGTGAGTGCGTTGGCCACCAGTTCGCCCCGGCTGGGCGGGTGAGCGGGGGCCGACAACCGGGTGTCGCGCACGTTGGTCAATGCGGCTACCATTCCTTGCCGGTTGGCCGCCAGCCAGGTGCCACCTGCCTCCAGGTCACGGCCTCCCAACAGCGGTTTGTCACCCCAGTGGCTCATTGGTGCTGTGGGACGGGAATGAAATTCATCCCGATTACCGGCTAGACGCAAGGGGAACCGGCTGCCAGGCTGCCATGAAAAGGTAATCAAACACATAAACGACCCCTGTTGGTCACGAAATCCGACTCCTTGCCGTGAGCTGCATGACAGCCTGCAAGAGTGGACGTACACTTGGCTTAATAGCTAAAGCAATAAGACGGTTCATCTGCCGAGGCAGAGCCTCTTATCGACGAGGAAAGCGTGCACTATGCAACGTGATCAGCAAGAGCACTTCTGGAACGCCATTATCTGGCCTGTTCTATGGCCGCTGCTGTTGATGCAGGCGGCGCTCGTTCTGCTCTGCCTATTGATGGGGGCCGTGATCTGGGTGATGTCACCAGGCCAGGCCTCCTGGGCGACCACTCTCTGGCTCACTCTGGCCCTGTTGCTGGGCAGTTGCATGAATGTAGGCGCTTTTTTGATGTTAATCAAAGCCCGCGCTCGATATAAGGATGAGCGCTTCATGCAGTGCCTGGTCGAGCTGGAGCAGCGCGCGGCGGCCCTGGGGCAAGAGATCGCTCCCAGCCAGCCATGGGAGGCGCCAGAAGACCCCCGACAGCGGCCCTTGAAACGTCTTGCCCGAGTCAATGACCGCTTGGCCGAGCTGCTGGAGCAGCGTAAAAAAATGCCCACTGTGGCGCATGCGAGCACAGGCAGGGGTGACCAGGCGCTGCTGGAAGATCTGCACCACCAGCAGAAGCAGCTCAAGCACTTGATGGCAGGCAGAGAGCGGGCCCGAGAAGAGTCACGACTGAAGTCAGGCTACCTGACCTTGATGCAGCGTGAGGCCGATAGCCTGTTCGAGCATCTCGGCAGCCTGCTCCAAAAAGACACCACCGAAGAGTATCGTCAGAATGTCACCCATGTGCGAGAGCGGCTGGCCGACATACGCTCGCTGCTGGCCAATTTCGTGCAGCAGAGCGTCAACGAGGCCACCACCTACGACGTGCTGGACAGCGACGCTCATCAGCCTCGAGTGCTGGTGGTGGATGATGGCCCCGTCAACCTGATGCTGGCGCGGCAGATGCTCGAATCCCAGGGGCTTCAGGTAGAAGGCGTCAGTAGCGGAGAGCAGGCGCTGGAGCGTCAGCAATCGAGCTTTTATGATCTGGTGTTCATGGATATCTTCATGCCCACCCTGGATGGCCTGGAGACCACTCGCCGCTGGCGGCAGCATGAACGCCATGACCCCACCCGCCGCAGCATCATCATCGCCCTGACCGCGAACGTCGACAACGCCGGGCGGGGCACCTGCGAAATGGCCGGCATGGATGATATTCTAGCCAAACCCTATCAACCTGAAACCTTACATCGCATGCTCAGAAAATGGCTGCCTGACGCTTTGGAGAAGCCCGCACAATGACCTTCGCTGCCATTCTGGCCAGTTATCTCGTACTCGGTGCCGCCGCAGGCACCATGGCAGGACTGTTTGGTGTGGGGGGCGGCATCATCATCGTACCGGTGTTGGTGCTCGCCTTTGGTTTGCAAGGCATCGCCCCGGAAATCACCATGCACCTTGCGGTGGGCACCTCGCTGGCCACCATCGTTGTTACCGGAGCTTCATCGGCCCTTGGCCATGTGCGCCGAGGCAGCGTGCACCGCCCCTGGTTCATGGCGCTGCTGCCCGGGCTCATGCTCGGTGCCATTGCCGGGGTGTTCATTGCGGGCAACCTCTCGGGTACCGTGCTGGGCACTCTGTTTGGTGTTTTCGTGCTTCTGCTGGCGGCCAAAATGGTCATTGGCCTGAATCCAAAGCCGGGCAGCGTACCGCCTGGTAAAGTGGCCATGACCGTGGCCGGTGGCATCGTGGGCGCCATTTCGGCGCTGTTCGGTATCGGCGGCGGGGCCATGACGGTGCCCTGGCTGTCCCGTGCCGGGGCCAGCATGACCCAAGCCGTGGGCACCTCCGCCGCCTGTGGTCTGCCTATTGCCATCGTCGGAGCGCTCACCTTCATCGTCGTCGGCTGGGGCCACCCGCTGCTTCCGCCGTGGGCCACGGGCTTCGTCATGTGGCCCGCCTTCATTGGCATTGTCGCCACCAGCGTTCCCTTTGCACGGTTAGGAGTGCGGCTGGCCCATGTGTTGCCTGCTAACATACTGCGCTACGGTTTTGCTTTACTGCTTACGGTGGTAGGGCTGCGCTTCATACTGGCGTAATCGCCACCCGGCAAGCTGCCACTTCTTTTGTTCACCTAGAGAACCGGAATGATCAATTACCCCACGATAGACCCTGTCGCGATTTCGCTCGGCCCCTTGCAAGTACACTGGTATGGCCTGATGTACGTGGTCGGTTTCGTTGCTGCCTGGTGGCTGGGCTGCCGCCGTGCCGCGCGGATTGGGCTCACCAAGGATGATATCAGCGACCTGCTGTTCTACTGCGCGATTGGCGTCGTGGCCGGTGGGCGGCTGGGCTACGCGCTGTTTTACGGCCTGGGGCAGTGGTCTGCCGACCCGCTGTGGATCTTCCGCGTCTGGGATGGTGGCATGAGCTTCCACGGCGGTTTGATCGGCGTGTTGCTGGCCGCCTGGCTCTTTGCCCGTCGCAAGCAGCTGGCGTTCTTCACCCTCACCGATTTCATTGCCCCGCTCGTGCCCATCGGCCTGGGGGCAGGGCGCATCGGCAACTTCATCAACCATGAGCTGCCCGGCCGCGTGACCTCGCTCCCCTGGGGTATGCCGTTTCCCGGCATGGGCCCAGAGCCACGCCACCCCTCGGCACTTTACGAAGCCGTATTGGAAGGCGCCGTGCTGTTCGTCATCCTCTGGTGGGTCTCGGCCAAGCCTCGCGCGCGCGGGTTCGTCTCCGGCCTGTTCCTGCTGGGCTACGGTGTCTTCCGCTTCATGGTCGAGTTCGTCCGCATGCCCGACGCCCACATCGGCTACCTGGCCTTTGGCTGGTTCACCATGGGCATGCTGCTCACCTTGCCCATGATTATTCTTGGCATCCTGTTCATGCTGTGGTCAAGAGGCAAGCCCATCGACGCCAAGTTATAGAAAGCACGACACCCCGTAGCGCGGCGTAAGCGGAGCGCACCCGCGAAGCAACGCGAGGAGCGTTGCCGATGAAGGTGCGGCGGGTGGCGGTGGCGTTTTGTGGTTCGAAGGCGCGTTTGGTTCGGCGGCTCTATCGGGGGCGGCTGGCGCCGCCTCCGCGGGTGCCTCTTTCGCTCGTTTCTCTCGCTCTTTCGTTACGCCGCGCTACGGGTGTGCCGCGATCTGCCGTGGTGACGTATTGGGGTTGGTGTGGCTCGATTTACCGTGGTGACGTCCTGGGGTTGATGTGGGCGCATACCGTAGCGCGGCGTAAGCGGAGCGCACCCGCGAAGCAACGCGAGGAGCGTTGCCGATGAGGGCACGCTGGGTGATGGGAGGCTTAACATAGACGTTGCCTTTAGGGGAGCCTAGAATACAGCCTCATATTCGCTGTTAATCTGGAAACCTTGTGACTGCTACAACGCCTTCGCTTACCACGTCGAATGAATTGCCTGCGCTTGAGCAGCCTTACCTGGACTTGATGCGCACTGTGCTCGAACAGGGCGTTGATCGCGGTGACCGTACCGGTACAGGTACGCGTTCGGTGTTTGGCCACCAGATGCGCTTCGATCTTTCCCGTGGGTTTCCGCTGCTGACCACCAAGAAGCTGCACCTGCGCTCGATCATTCATGAGCTGCTGTGGTTTCTGAAGGGCGATACCAACATCGGTTACCTGAAAGAGCATGGCGTGCGTATCTGGGACGAATGGGCCGATGAAGCGGGCAACCTGGGCCCCGTATATGGCTACCAGTGGCGTAGCTGGCCGCACCCCAAGGGCGGCAGCGTGGATCAGATTGCCAACCTGCTGGAGCAGATTCGCCATAACCCGCAGTCGCGCCGCTTGATCGTCTCGGCCTGGAACCCGGGGCAGGTGGATGAAATGAAGCTGCCGCCATGCCACTGTCTGTTCCAGTTCTACGTGGCGAATGGTCGACTCTCCTGCCAGCTGTACCAGCGCAGTGCGGATATTTTCCTCGGTGTGCCGTTCAATATCGCCAGCTACGCGCTGCTGCTCAGCATGGTGGCGCAGGTGACCGGGCTGAAGCCGGGCGAGTTCATCCACACGCTGGGCGATGCCCATCTCTACAGCAACCACCTGGAACAGGCGCAGGAGCAGCTGACGCGTACGCCCATGGCGCCGCCAGCGCTGGTGCTCAATCCGGCGGTCACGGATCTGTTCGACTTCACCTTCGATGATATTCATATAGAAGGGTACCAATCGCACCCCCACATCAAGGCAAAGGTTGCCGTATGAGCCAATCTCTCCCGACTGACGAACTGCTGGTGCCGGTGGCGATGATCGTCGCCATGGCGAAGAATCGTGTCATTGGCGTCGATGGCAAGCTGCCCTGGTACCTGCCGGAAGACCTGAAATTCTTCAAACGCATGACCCAGGCCAAGCCTCTGGTGATGGGGCGCAAGACCTATGCATCCATCGGCAAGCCGTTGCCCAATCGGCTGAATATCGTGGTGACCCGAGACACGGCCTTCGCCGCCGAGGGAACGCGCATCTGCCACGACCTGCCCTCTGCCTTGGCGCTGGCCGACCAGCATGCCACCATCGAAGCGGCCGAGGAGATCATGGTGATGGGAGGCGGCGAGATCTACCAGCAAGCCTTGCCCTTTGCCCAGCGGCTGTATATTACGGAAGTCGATATCGACGTGGCGGGCGACGCGACGTTTCCTGAATTCTCGGCAGACGAGTGGCGTGAAGTGCAGCGCGTACCCGGCCAGCCAGCGGAAGGGCAGCCACGTTATGATTTCGTGGTATATGAGCGTGTCAACGACTGACCAAGGAAAGGAGGGGGGTGATGGCTGCCAACGTACTGCAACTATTAGAACTACTCGAAACACGGCTCGACCAGAAAAACGCCGAGCTGGAAGCATTGCGTGCCGAAAACAGCCGCCTGAAGCAGCAGCTGGCACGTGGGGAAGCAGCACCTCCCCAGATAGCGCAAGCGCCGCTGCCTACGGAAGAGAGCCAGCCCCAGGCAGAGCGTCAGCACCAGGAAAAGCCCCCGGTGGTAGCCGAGCAAACGCCGCCGCAGGAAGAAACAAACGAAACACCAGCGCCTGCCGTTGAGCCTGCTGCTGAAACGCCTCAGCCCCCATCGCCCCACGCGTTGTTGAAGCAGTGGTATCAGCGTTACCCCAACGCCTTTTTCAAAGGGCATACCAAGCCGCTGAAAGTAGGGATTCATCACGACCTGGCCGAGCGAGAGCCCTGGTCCGGGAAACTGGTGCGTCGTGCCTTGGCCAACTACGTCAATCTGCCGCGCTACATCAAATCCATGCGGGAAGGCGTAGAACGGGTCGATCTGGAAGGCAATCCGGCAGGCAAAGTCGACAAGGAAGCGGCACAGCACGCCAGTGCGCGGCGCCACGAAAGCCAGGCGACCGCAGCAAGAGAAACAGCGCCGATGCCGCGTAATAAAGAAGCTCAAAAAACGCCGCCGCCGAGAAAGGAAAAACGCCCGGAAGTGCCCCGGCAGGAAAAAACCGAGCAGGCAAAACCGCTTAGCCTTGAAGAGAAGCTGAAAGGTTTGCAGCAGAAATTCGAAGGCCGCTGAGACCGGTTTGGGTTGGCTGGGTTCCATAAAAAAACACAAATCATAAAAAAACACTGTTTTTTTCTATTGCGTTCCTTGGAATCCCAGTATAGAGTTTGATCTGCGAGCATTGGACTATAACAAGGCTTTGTTGAGGACATGTCGCATACCACCGGGAAAAACCGGCGGATGAGAAAAAGAGCATGGCCCGCAAGCCACTTACTGGCTTCTACGAAGGCCAGTAATAACGATCGAAACAGTAAGCTAGTTAAAGGAACCTACATCATGAAAAAGACACTTTTAGCGACTGCCATCGTTGGCGCCCTGGGTGCCTCCGCTGCCGCTCAAGCAGCCACTGTCTATGACCAGGACGGCACTCGTCTGGACATTTACGGTCGTATCGCCATGGGTATCGCCGGTGGCGGCCCCGAGTTCAACTCTGATAACGAAGAAATCGACAACGGCGCTGAGTTCGTAGACGTGTTCTCTCGTCTGGGTCTGCGCATGAGCCAGCAGGTCACGACTGACCTGAGCGCTTTCGGTCACCTGGAATGGCGTTTCCGCGCTGACGAGCGTCGCAGCGACGAAGCTTTCCGTGAAACTCGTCAGAGCTACATCGGTCTGAAGAGCGAGCAGTACGGTACAGTTGTCGGCGGTAACTTCGACAGCTTCTACAGCCAGTTCGTTTCCAAGCCGTTCGACGTCTACATCGACCAAGGTCTTGAGTTTGCTGGTCACCCGACACAGTCTCGCGGCGACTCTATCGGTTACTACACGCCTGACCTGAGCGGTTTCACTGCCTTCCTGCAGCTGAAACACTACAGCGAGCGTGGCCTGCTGGAAGGTATCGAAACTACTGAGCAAGGTGAAGTTGTAGCCTCTCAGGGTGGTGTTCGCTACGCTGAAGGTCCTGTGGCTGTTGCTGTGGGCTTCGTTGACGACGTAGTTCGTGGCGGCGGCAACGGCGAAATGCTGTACGGCGTAATGGGTTCTTACGACATCACTGACCAGTTCACTGCACGTCTGGGCTACGAAGGCCGTGACGACAGCACTGAATTCGGCGGTGGCTTCGACACCGTAGGTCTGGGTGGTACTTTCACCACTGGTCCTTGGGCGTTCAACGTTGACTACTACAACATCGAGCGTGACAACGACTCTACCAGCAACGCTTGGGCCGCCGGTGCATACTACAAAGTATCCAGCAACTTCGACGTGTTCGCTGAGCTGGCTGACGGCGATGCGCCGAGCGTCGATCGTGACACCACTCTGGGCGACCTGACCGACAACGTATACTGGCTGACTGGCGCTCGTTACCACTTCTAAGCCTGGCTATTGCCAACGCTTGAATGGATAACTGCCTAACAGCAGATAGAACCGGCCCTTAGGGGCCGGTTTTTTATTTGATGGCCTATGGTCAGTTAGTGAACAGGTTGGCCAATCGCTTGGCCGTCTGAAGCAAGGTACAGTAGCTTTATCAGTATTTACTAAACACATCTCATTGCTATTGACAATGGAGGAAATAGGCAAGATTTATGAATCCTGCTTCCACCTTGTTACATGCAGGCGCCGAAAAGGGTATGATTCATATCTTAGGCTAAGATCACTTATGTTAGTGATAACGCTTATCAGGTAGTGGCGTTCGATGGCCATGCCTTTCTGAATTTACGCGCAAAGTCAAAGAGTTGACTTCTCCAAGAGTCACGGATGATAAAACGAATTCTGCAGAACCAACTGCTCACCACGCTGGCTGCGCGTGGGATTGCCGCAGGTGGCACCTTCCTGCTTTCCTATGTGTTGGCCACGTTCGTCACTATTCAGGCCTTTGGGGCCTTCATGCTGTGCCTGTCGATCATGATTGGCATGCAGGTGTTTGCCAGCCTGGGTACCGACCGGGCCACGCTCAAATACATGGGGGTAGCGACTTCCAATAATAGCCGCCGCGAAGTGGCGTGGATTTACAAGCATGCCATGGTGGTCAACGTGGTGGCAGGTGTGCTGCTGGGGGGAGGGCTATGGATAGCAGCACCCAGCGTGGCGCAAATGCTGCTCTCCTCGACAGACAATGCGGTCGAGACCCTACGAATGACCGCGCTGCTGTCGCCGGTCTACAGCATTATTTACCTGTGCAACTTTCTGATGAAAGGCTGGGGCAGGGCCAATGTCTCCTGTCTGTTCGAAATAGGCTGTATCTCCATCGTGCTCAGCGGGGTCGTGCTGGTGTGTGCCTGGCTGGGGGTCTCGCTGGGGGCACTGGCGCTGATGACCGCGCTGGGTGTGATTCTGGGGCTCTACCTGCTGGTGGCGCTGTGGGCCGTCTGGTGGCTCTACCGGCGCAGCGCGCTGGTCGAAAGTGACAGCGTCAGCTTTACCAAAGGCTTCTACCGCCACCTGCCCGATTTTTTGCTGGTAGGCATCATCTTCTACTACACCCAGTGGGGGGTTGGCCTGGTATTGGGCGCCTTCCATAGCGAAAGCGATGTTGCCTTGTTCAGCCTGGGGCTACGGCTGGCCATGATCATCGGCTTCATCCTGACCGTCTACGACAGCATTCTGGGGCCGCGTTTCTCACGGCTCCAGCACGAAGGCAATGGCGAAGGGCTCAGGCTGCTTGCCCAGAAAAGCGCTTTTCAAATGACCTGCTTTGCGCTGCTGCCTGCCCTGGTCTTCATCATTTGGCCCAACGCTGTGTTGGCTCTGTTTGGCAGTGATTACAGTGGTGCCGCCAGCGTTGTGAGAATCCTCGTGATTGGGCAACTCGTCAATGTGATGACTGGCTCGGTCATATTGCTGCTTTTAATGGCTGACCAGCAGCGCGCCGCGCGAAATATACTAATCTGGTCTGTGGTGGTAGGGGGCGTCGCCTCGCTGCTACTGATTCCTCGTTATAGCGCTGAGGGGGCGGCCTATGCGCTGCTGCTGTGCCTGCTGATTCAGAATGGCGTGGCGGTTTACGTGGTCAAGAAAAAGTTCGGTTTCCTGATGACCGACTGGCGCTTTGTCTTAACGCCACGAAACCGAGCTTAACAATGATGGTGAATCAAGATGATTAGACTTGAAAGGGAGTTTCACCTGGAAGAAGGGATTGATTACAGCTTTATCAATCCGTTCTCTCTAGGCGTTGTGGCACAAAGTCTTAGCGAGCAAGAGTGCCGACAGATTCGCTTTTACGCCGATGGCATTGCCGTTGTGCTCTATACCCGGCTGTTCAAGGGCAAAAAAATCGAGCGCACCAGCTTCGACGATACTTCGATTGCCCCCGTGGTATTGGGGCATGCCCAGGCTGCCCAGAAGCGTGTAGCGCTGGTGGGTGGCACCGAAGAGAACGTCCGTCAGGCGGCGCAGCTGCTGGCGCAGAAATACCCGGGGCTGGAGATCAGCTACGCGCGCTCGGGCTTTTTCAGCAGCGACGAAGAGCGCCAGCAAAGCCTGGTGCAGGCAGCCAGTGCTGACATCGTCATCGTCGGCATGGGCGCGGGCAAGCAGGAGCGCCTGCTGCTGGACCTGCGTGCCATGGGCTGGCAAGGCACCGGCTTTACCTGTGGCGGCTATCTGGATCAGTTCGTGCAGGCCAAAGGGCAAGACTACTATCCCGCGTGGGTAGACCGCCTCAACCTGCGCTGGTTATACCGAATGATGAAAGAGCCCAATCGGTTGCTGAAACGCTACTTGAAAGACTATCCCCGGTTTTTGATCAAATACGGCAACAAGATTGAGTGAATCATGATTCCTAAAAAGATCCATTTCTGTTGGTTTGGCGGTAACGCGATGGGCACGCTCTATAAAGAGTGCATTGCCACGTGGAAAGCAAAAATGCCCGATTTCGAGATCGTCGAGTGGAACGAGTCCACCATCGATCATGACAATCCGTTCATCAAATACTGTCTGGAAAACAAGAAGTGGGCCTTTCTGTCCGATTATGTGCGTATGGCGGCACTTCACGAACACGGTGGCGTGTATCTGGATGTGGACATGGAAGTCGTACGCTCGCTGGAGCCGCTGCTGCAAAGCCCGTGCTTTTTGGGCTATGAAGATGAAGGCCGACTGAATACCGCCGTAGTAGGTGGCGTGGCTGGGCACCACTTCTTCAAGAATGCCATGGCGCTGATCGAAGCTCGGCACCAACAGAAAAAGCCCTTCCTGATTGCCCCAGAAGTCGCCAATGCCTGTGTCGAACAGGATGCCAGTGATATCGATCTCAAGCCCTGGCACTTTTTCTACCCCTATAACCCCTATGCCAAGGCGCATGATCGCAAGCAGCTGATGTACTGCTATATCGAAAGCGATACCTACCTGATCCACCACTGGGGAAAAGGGTGGAAAATGGGGCTGGTGGAAAGAGTATTCAGAAAGTTGTTCAAGTAAGCCATCGCGGTAAAGGGATTCAATTTAGCGAGATCGTTTGGGAGCAAGGAATGCAAGGTCATTACCCATGGGGCAATACTCTGTTGGCTTATCGCCGCAAGGCTCAGCCGTTGGCTGCGATGCTGCTAATGGCCGTGATCGTGGCACTGGGCGTCGTGGGCGTGATGTCGCCCTGGCACTACAACATTCTGCCTGCCGTACCGCTACTGGAACTGGCTGTGCTGGGCATGTCCGTATTGGTGTTTCCGCCGAAAAGCCGCTCCGCGTGGCTATTCATGCTGGCGGCGGGTGGCTACCTGGCCGTCACCCTGGCCATTGCGCTGCTGATGAGCGGCAGCCATATTCTCGATTACGTGCAGGCGTACAAGGCATTCTTCTACGTCCTGCTGCTCTGCTCATTCATCGGTCAGCCGCTATTCAAGCAGGCCCAGGTCGTCAAATTCTTCTACGTGCTATTAGCGCTGTTCTTCCTCAAGTACACCTACTCGCGGCTGATTGGACTGGACGCTTGGGTCAGCCAACGGCCGGGTATCTTCACGGAAAATAATTTCGAGCTGGTGCTGCTGATTCTGCTGCTGTATCTGGTGCTCCCTGTGATGCGCTGGCGGTTCGTCTCGTTTGTCGCCGTGATGCTGATCATTTTTCTGTCGGGATCGCGCAGCGCATTTCTGTGTTTTCTCGCGGTGTATTTCTTCAGTGTGTTTCGGGCAGGCAAAGGCTTTATCAAACCATGGCTGCTGCTCTTCCCGTTTCTGGTGCTGCTGGCCTACGGCATCGTCAATGATCGCATGGACATCTCTTTGAGCAGCAGCGCGGCTCCTGGCGAGCATCCCAGCATGCCAGCCCTGGAAGAAGATCGCTTGCCGATTGCCACCTTAGGGGCAGATGGCGAAGTCATCGAACCGCCGCTTACCTTTCGCTCACTGTTGGAGCGGGGCGCGTCCATCGACCGTGTCCGCTTTCTGCTCTACTTTCTCGACGACGTAGAAGGTTGGCAGTGGTGGAACGTGATGTTGGGTACTCAGCCTCTGACGCCGATGTCTGCGCAGACGTGCGAAGCGCTCTCCTACTGGAGCGACATGTACAGCTTCTCTGGGGATGGCACCTGCTATTCGGTCATTTTGCACTCTTATATCATTCGCGTGCTTTACGACCATGGCGTGCTGGGGCTGATCTTTCTCGTGGTATTTACCGGCTATGCGCTGCGCAAGAGCGGCTATGGCTGGGTCGACACGCTGTGTGTGCTTGGCGTGCTAATGGCCTCATCGCTCTCCGTCTCGGCATTCAATAGCGTGTTTGCCATGCTTTCCATGATGTTCTATCTCTCATATGGGCGAACGCAACCAGCCCCGGAGCCCTCGGTGGAAGTCGCCAGCAACAGCTCGACCTGAAAGTAGCCTGGAAAGCCCATCGCAGCGCCCAATAATTAGATCGTAGAGTAGAGACCGTACTATGCACTCAGACAGTAAGCTGGGAGCCGCTCAGAAAAGAGGCGTGATCTTTTCCGAGCGCTACCCGCCCAAGATCATCTTCCCGGTATTCGACTTCGTCGTTGTCGTGTTCTCGGGGGTAATGGCGTACCTGTTGCGTTTCGAGACCTTTCATTTGCATGAGCGCTACGTTCTGGCGCTGGCCTGCATGGCCCTGCTGGTGGTGGTGGCCAACAGTTCCACAGGCAGCTATAAACGCTGGCGCATCTCGTCCACGTTTTACATCATCACCAAGTTGATGCTGGTCTGGCTGGTGATCGGCATCATCGTCACCTCCATCATCTACTTTGCCCACGCGGCAGAGCGCTACTCGCGGTTATGGGTAGGATTGACCCTGCTGTTCTCCTTCGTGCTGGCCGCCAGTGCTCGAGCGCTGGTGCAATATGGGTTACGGCGCATTCGTATCCGCGGCGGGGCACGGCGCCCGGTTTTCCTGGTGGGTCCCGCCAAGAACGTACTGCACGTGGCGCGAGGCATGCGGGCTGCTTCCTGGGAAGGGCACTCCATTGCCGGGGTCGAGCGCCTTCCTGATGGCTCGCTCGATCAAGAACAGTTGGAGCGCATTGCTGCCCGGATAGGCGACGCAAACGCGGCCGAAGTGTGGATCTGTGTGCCGCTGGAAATGGGCGATACCGTGCATGGCCTGTTCTATGCGTTGCGTAACCACACCGAAGAGATTCGCCTGATCCCGGAATTCAAGGACATGCGCCTGCTCAACCACCGCACCAGCGAAGTGGCGGGGCACCTGGCCATCGACCTCAGCGTATCGCCTATCAACGGCATGGCCAGAGTCGTCAAGCGCGCCGAAGACATCATCGTCGGCAGCCTGATCTCGCTGATGATTCTGCCGGTGTGCATTGCCATTGCGCTGGCCATCAAGTTCACCTCGCCTGGCCCCGTGCTGTTCAAGCAGCACCGTACGGGCTCCAACGGTAAGGTGTTCAAGGTTTACAAATTCCGCTCGATGAAAGTGCATCAGGAGAAAGAGGGCGTCGTTACCCAGGCCACCAAGAACGATAACCGCCTGACGCCGATAGGGGCCTTCCTGCGCCGTACATCGCTGGACGAGCTGCCGCAGTTCTACAACGTCCTGCAAGGGCGCATGTCCATCGTCGGCCCACGCCCCCATGCGCTGGCCCACAATGAGTACTACAAGGAACTGGTAGAGTCTTACATGCGCAGGCACAAGGTGAAGCCCGGCATTACCGGCTGGGCCCAGGTCAATGGGCTTCGCGGCGAGACCGACACGCTGGAAAAAATGCAGCGGCGGGTCGAGTATGACCTGTGGTACATCGACAACTGGTCGGTGTGGCTCGATCTCAAGATCATCTTCATGACCGTATTCAAGGGCTTTAAACACACCAATGCTTACTAACCGGAGCCTCTGATGATCCTGGTGACAGGTGGCACGGGCTATATTGGCTCGCATATCGCCGTCGAACTGCTGAAGGAAGGGCACTCAGTGGTATTGCTGGATAACCTTGCCAATAGTGTGGCTTCCGTGGTGCCGCGTATTGAAAAGATTACCGGACACTCGGCGGCGTTCTATCAGGGCGACGTGCGCGACGCCGCGCTGCTGGCAACCATTTTTGAACGCCATCCCATCCAGGCGGTGATTCACTGCGCAGGCCTGAAGGCCGTGGGTGAAAGTGTCACCCAGCCATTGGCCTATTACGATACCAACGTGTACGGCTCCATCGTGCTGTGTCAGGCCATGGCCAGGGCCGGCATCAAACGGCTGATTTTTAGCTCGTCGGCCACCGTGTATGGCGTGGAAGCCATCCCGCCCTACGTGGAAACCATGGGCCGGGGCAGCTGTACCAGCCCCTACGGCACCTCCAAGGCCATGGTCGAGCAGGTGCTGGAAGACCTGTGCGCCAGCGACCCAGAGTGGTCCGTGGCCATTCTGCGCTACTTCAACCCCATTGGTGCGCACCCCTCGGGCCTGATTGGTGAATCACCCCAAGGGGTGCCCAATAACCTGATGCCCTACATCAGCCAGGTGGCGGCAGGCGTGCTGCCCGAGCTGCAGGTCTACGGCAACGACTACCCGACCCAGGACGGCACCTGCGTGCGCGATTACCTGCACGTGGTCGACCTGGCCGTAGGGCATCGTATGGCGCTCAAGGCGTTGGAAGCACCCGGAGCCAGCCACTACAACCTGGGCACGGGGCAGGGGGTGTCGGTCAAGCAGATGATCGATGCCTTTACCCAGGCCACCCAGGTGCCCGTGGCCTTCCGCTACGCCCCCCGGCGCGATGGCGACCTGGCCGCCTTCTGGGCCAGTGCCGAAAAGGCGCAGCAAGAACTGGGCTGGCAAGCTACCCGAACCCTCGACGATATGATGATCGACACCTGGCGCTGGCAGCAGTACGCCAACCCATGAGAGGGCGCTTGCCGGGCAAACGCCTGGCGAGCCACCGCGCAGCCTGTGCTACTATCGGCCTCCTCAAATGAATTGCCGCCCCCAGGGCCATGAAAGGAAGTCTGTTTCAATGTTGGCAACGCACTCCCCCTCGTCACACCCCGGCACTCAGCCTCCTCAGTTATTTACCGGCGTGGCCGTCTTTCTATTGGCCGCCATTGCACTGGTGGTGCCCAGCGGCTACTCGCTAGGGGCGTTGTTGCTGCTGCTGGCGGGACTGGGGCTCATCGCCCTGCGCCGTGTGCCTACGTTGACACGCCAGGATGGTGCCATCATGGCCGTGCTGCTGGCCTATGCGGCCATCACCATGCTGGAAGCATGGCTGGATGGCCAGGGCAGCAAGGGTTTCGACAAGCCCAGCCGCTTCATTCTGGCCATTCCGGCGCTGTTCTGGGTGCTGCGCTACCCGCCCAATCTGGCCTTTCTATGGAGCGGTGCCGCCGTGGGCGCGCTCAGTGCAGGCACCTGGGCCGGATGGCAGAAGCTGTTCGAAGGGGTAGATCGTGCCCAGGGCCATACCCACGTGATTCAGTTCGGTAACCTCAGCATGCTGCTGGGCGTACTGTGCATGGCAGGCCTGGGGTGGGCCGTGGTGCAGCGCCAGCGCCAAGTTTGGGTCGCCCTGCTGCTGGCGGGGGCATTGGGCGGCATACTGGGCTCGCTGTTTTCCGGCAGCCGTGGCGGTTGGGTCGGTTTTCCCATCGTACTGCTGGTGCTGTACCGCGCCTATGGCACCCAGCTTTCTGCTCGGCTGAAAGTGGCCGTGGTGGCCGCTGTCGTGGTCGGTGGGTTGGCCGTGTATTCGGTGCCGCAAACCGGTGTGCAGCACCGTGTTCACCAGGCCGTGACCGATGTGTCGCTATATATCACGGGAGAAAACCGCTCCTCATCCGTCGGCTCGCGGTTCGAAATGTGGCGCGGCGCCGCCATCCTGATTCAGGAAAAACCGCTGACCGGGTGGGGCAGTCATGGTTATGCCGAGGCCATGTACGCCTTTGGTGAAGAAGGCATCATCAGCCGTGAAGCAGCGCAATATGGCCATGCCCACAACGAATTCGTCGATGCCTTTGCCAAGCGCGGTATTCTGGGGTTGGTGATTCTGCTGGCGCTTTACCTGGTGCCCATGCGACTGTTTGCCCGCGACCTACAAGCCAGCGACCTTACCACCCGCGCCGTGGCGACAGCGGGGGTGCTGCTACCCGTTACGTTCCTGGATTTCGGACTCTCCCAGGTGTTCCTGGAACACAACAGCGGCGTCATGATGTATGCCTTCCTACTGGTGGTGCTGTGGGGCAGCCATGCAGCACGGCACTCAGCCGCCAGTGTTCAGATGAGCAGTAAGCATTAGATAACATTGTGTTTTAAGCATAGATTTTAAACGGTCTCCTGGAGGCCGTTTTTTGTTGAAATAGTCAATAGTTATTGCGCTAAATAGATTTAATTGGTTGTACAAGGCTTGTTGACGTAGAGCTGCCACTTTTAATCCCTTACAATAGCCGAGCATTTTTATATCTCAGGTTAACCTCTATTCATCCGCACAGCGTAGGGCAAGGGAATGCGCCCGTATCAATCCTTGGGCGGTAGCGTGCCTTTTCGATGGAATCTTCTATGTTGAATACCCCTATTTGCGTCTCGCGGCCAGCTCGCATGCTGTTGGCGGCGGTGGGAGTGGCCCTGGTCAGCGGCTGCGCCACACAGTACCCCTCTGGTAGCACCCAGCAAGCCCCCCAGTATGTGCTTAACCAGGATGCGGCGTCGCTTCTGGAAGATGAAGCGCTCAACCGCTTCCTGACCCAATCGCCTGCCAGCGGCGTACACACCGCCGCCCGCACGCCCTGGGGCGACAACGTGGAAATCATTGCCGAGGCCCCGTATCTGGCGGCCAGCGGGCGAAAATGCCGCCAGTTGCAGGTAATGGAGTCCGGTGGCAGCGTGCGCGCAGCACTCGCCTGCGAAACCCCCAATGGCTGGGTACACCAGCGTCTGGTTACTCAAGCAGGAGGGCGCTGATATGTCGGCCACGATGACTTCTTCTACCCCCGCCATGCTGGCTCCATTCAAGCGCGTGTTGGCCACGGCTGGAGTCGTGCTTGCTACCCTGGCCGCTACACCCGCCATGGCACAGTCCCTCAGCCTCTCCAACGATATTCTTCCCCAGCAGAGCAGCCAACAGAGTGGCCAGCAGGGGCAGCAAGAGCAGGTAGACGATGCCCCACGCGCCGACTGGCGCAGCGGCACCTACGGCCCCATTGCCACGCCGCCCCAGGACCCTGATGCTCTGCCGCCCTTTGGAGCCAACCTGTTCAGCGGTGGCTTTCGTGGTGCCATGGGGGATGGCCTGAATGCCGACTACCGCATCAAGCCCGGCGACCAGATCACCGTGCGGGCCTGGGGCGCATTCGAGTTCGACCGCGTGCTGCCTGTGGATGCCCAGGGCAACATCTTCATTCCCGGCTCTGGCCCGCTCAACGTGGAAGGCCAGAACAGCCAACAGGTCGATGGCAGCGTACGCGGCGCCATTACCTCGGTGTACCCCGATAACGTCGAGGTCTACACCAACGTGCAAGGCGTTCAGCCCGTGGCCGTGTTCGTCACTGGCTACGTGGAAAGCCCGGGCCGCTATGCAGGCACGCCCAACGACTCGCTGCTCTACTTCCTCGATCAGGCAGGCGGCATCGACCAGGACCTGGGGAGCTACCGGCAGATTCGCGTCATACGCGACGACCGCACCGTGGCCACCGTCGACCTCTATGATTTCCTCATCAACGGCACCATTGCCCGCCCGCAGTTCCAGGATGGCGACACCATCGTAGTGGAAGAGCGTGGCCCTGCCATTGCCGTGGTCGGTGATGTACACCGTGAACACCGCTACGAACTGATTGGCAACCAGCTCAGCGGTGCCGAAATCATCAACCTGGCCCGGCTGAGAAGCGGCGTTTCCCACGTGCTGCTGCGCGGCGACCGTGACGACGGCCCGATTGCCCAATACTTCCCCATCAACCTGTTTGCAGGCCAAACGGTACGCAGCGGTGACGAAGTAGTCTTCAGCGCTGACCAGCGCAGCGAGACCATCGTGGTGGAAATCGAAGGCAGCTACTACGGCCCCTCTCGGTTTGCGCTGCCCCGCAATGCCCGCCTCAGCGAGCTGCTGGACGCCATTGCCGTACCGGAAAACATGACCGCCGTGGAAAGTGTCTCGCTACAGCGGGAAAGCGTGCGCCAGCAGCAGGCGCAATCTCTGCAGGACAGCTTGCGCCGCCTGGAAACCACTTACCTGGGCGCATCTTCCCGTACCGACCAGGAAGCCCAGATCCGGTTGCGCGAAGCCGAGCTGATCGAACGCTTCATCGAGCGTGCCCGTGAGCTCGAACCCAGCGGCCGGTTAGTGGTGGCTTCCAGTGACGGCATCACCGATATCCGCCTCCAGGATGGCGATGTCATCACCATCCCTGAAATCAGCGACTCGGTACTCATCAGCGGTGAAATCCTCGTGCCCCAGGCCGCCGTTTACCGTCCCGGCATGAGCGTCATCGACTATGTGGAAAGCGCCGGTGGCTTCACCGAGCGTGCCGACCGCGACCAGATCCTGCTGGTACGTCAGAACGGTGCCGTCGAGCACGCCCGCAACACCCCGCTGCGTCCCGGCGACGAAATCCTCGTCATGCCCAAGGCACCCACGCACAACCTGCAGCTCGCCTCGACCCTCACCCAGATCCTCTTCCAGATCGCCGTCACCACCCGCGTCGCTCTGGACCTGTGATGTGACCCGCTGCAGTGGCCCGGCGCGGAGGCGGCGCCAGCCGCCCCGATCAAGTCACACCTCCATTTATGTTCTTGAATCAAAAGACACAGCATCATGGATAACACAAGCAGCGCCCCGAAAGGGGCGCGCACACCCTGGCAGGTGACCCGCAGTGTGTGGTACGCCATGTTCGTACGCGAGGCGCTCTCGCGTACCATGGGTGACCGCATGGGCTGGTTCTGGATGATCTTTGAGCCCGTTGCCTTTGTGGGCATTATGGTGTCTATTCGAAGCTTCATTCGCGGTGGCCGCCTGGTGGTCAACGCAGAGTTCATTCCCTGGCTGATTGCGGGGTTGATGGGCTTCATGCTGGTAAGGGAAGGCATGATGCGTGGCATGGGGGCGATTGACGGGAATAAAGCTCTGTTCGCCTATCGGCAAGTGCAGCCAGTCGACCCGGTACTGGTGCGCAACTTCCTGGAAGGAGCGCTACGCTCACTGGTATTTCTGATCTTCATTGGCGGCGGCCTGATGCTGGGGTTGGACATGTATCCGGACAATGCCCTGCGCGTCATGGCCGCTTGGCTATCGCTCTGGAGCCTTGGGCTTGGGCTTGGCCTGGTAACATCGGTGGCGGCAACCCTGGTGCCTGAAATAGGCAAGGTCATTCGTATGCTATCGCTGCCGCTGATGATCTTGTCGGGTGTCATTATCCCGCTCAACAGCTTGCCTCACTGGTTGCTCGAATACCTGATGTTGAACCCTATCCCCCATGGGCTCGAAACCCTGCGGCTAGGTTTCTTTGAAAAGTACCAGGTTGTGCACGGTACCAGCATGCTCTATTTCTGGCTGTTCACGTTAACGCTCATTTCGATGGGGCTCCTGATGCATCTACGCTTTGTTGATCGTTTAAAGGCAAAATAATTCATGCGCGCTTCTTTTGGTCGTTTTATTAAAACTTCACCCCACTGGGCCGTTGCCTTTTTAGCCATTCTGGTGGTCACCTTTTACTGGTTCGTATGGGCAGAAGAGCGCTACGTATCGCGTGCCACCGTGGTGCTGGAAAGCCCGCAGGTAGCGACGCCAGAGTTCAGTCTTTCATCACTAATAAGCGGAGGCGGCGGCAACACCCACGACTTGCTGCTCCTGCGTGAACACTTGCTCTCGGTAGATATGCTGCGTTTGCTGGACCAGCAACTGGGCATTCGTCAGCACTACAGCGAAAACGGCGACTTCTTTGCTCGGCTGCGTGACCCCAGCGCGCCTATCGAGGATCTGCACAAATATTATTTACGCCGGGTAGAAGTAGAGCTTGATGAGTACGCCGGGGTATTGAACATCTATGTGCAAGGCTACAGCCCAGAGTTTGCCCAAAACCTGGCCACGCTTCTGCTGGAAGCCGGCGAAAACCACATGAACGACATGGGCCACCGGTTGGCCGATGAGCAGGTGCGTTTCCTCGAGCAGCAAATGGTGCGCTTGGAAGAGCGCTTCAACGACACCCGCGCCCGCCTGCTGGAATTCCAGAACGAATTTGGTCTCGTTTCTCCCACCAGTACTGTTGAAAGTATCAATCAAGTGGTAGCCACGCTGGAAGCCGACCTTGCGCGCTTCCAGGCGCAACGCAACGCATTGGCCAGCTTCCAAAGCGCCCAATCGGCCGAGCTGCGCCAGGTCGAGCGCAACATCGAAGCCCTGCGAGACCAGATTACCCAGCAGCGCGACCGGCTGGCACAAGCCACCGGCAATTCGCTCAACCGGGTATCGGCCGAGTATGAAACCCTCGAGCTGCAAGCCCAGTTCGCTCAGGAAACCTACTCCAGCGCCCTCGCCGCACTGGAAAACACGCGTCTCGAAGCCGCCCGCCAACTCAAGCAAGTCAGCGTGCTACAAAGCCCGCTCATGCCTGAGTACCCCACAGAGCCAAACCGGCTCTATAACAGCAGCGTGTTTGCCATCATCACCATCTTCCTGTCGTTCATCCTCAGCATGATCATCATGATCGTCAAGGATCACCGGGATTAGAGTGGGTGAGGGGTGAGGTGTGAGGTGTGAGGTGTGAGGGGTGAGGGGTGAGGGGTGAGAGGTGAGGAGTGAGGTGTGAGGAGGTAGGCGTGCCACCCCGTAGCGCGGCGTAACGAAAGAGCGAGAGCAACGAGCGAAAGAGGCACCCGCGTGGGCGGCGCCAGCCGCCCTGATTGGGCCACGGTGGTGGAATAACTCTCGCTGGCCTATTCGGCACCCCTGGCGGGGTGCGTCGCGGGTGCGCTCC
>NZ_AJTS01000007.1 GCF_000275725.1 Vreelandella stevensii S18214
GGGCGGCGCCAGCCGCCCTGATCGAGCCCTAGCTCGCTAAAGTGCCATCATCGCAGCTATCCTCAGGAGGAAAGCAAAATGGCTGGTTTAGCAGAGCGTCTTCGTACGGAAGGTATTCAGCAAGGCATGCAGCAAGGCATGCAGCAAGGTATGCAACAGGGCATGCAACAGGGCCGTCAGCATGAAGCACAAAACATGCTGCGAAAGCTGCTCATGCTGAAGTTTGGCGAGTTACCGTCATGGGCCGATACCCAAATTGAGGCGGCTTCCATAGAGCAGCTGGAAAACTGGATGGAAGGCATATTGAGTGCCAACACATTGGAAGCCCTGATCGAACCTATTCAGTAACCGCTGACACTCACGCCATCACCGGCACCCCTAACGGGGTGCTTCGCGGGTGCGCTCCGCTTACACCGCGCTACGGATGCATCGCCAACGATACGCATGGGCACCAACCCCGTAGCGCGGCATAACGATCATCGCGTCAACACCTCGAATGGCGGCACCACCCCCGTAGCGCGGCGTAACGAAAGAGCGAGGCCACGAGCGAAAGAGGCACCCGCAGCGGCGGCCCGGCGCGAAGGGCGGCGTCGGCCGCCCTGATCGAGCCACGATATTTAATGAATCATTGCAATAGCCTGCTCTATTCGAAACTACTCGGTCTATAATGAATCTATGGTTTCACAAGCTGTACTGAGAAGGGGGAAATCATGAGTCAGAAATCAAACCACGAGAAGCTAGCGATGGTGCGCAAAGGTAAGAGAAAAGATCCAATGCAAGACACGCGCTCACTCATGCAGTTTGCGAGCGAATCCTCTCGCGCGGCCATCCAAAGAAATTTGGCAGCAGGTGTTTCTGTGGTCTATGAACGTGATGGCTATCTGGTTGAAGAGTCGCCCGATCATCAGGTCAAGCAGCTTAAAAAGTTAAAACAAGCCCAGCCGTTCAATCTTAGGGAGTATTTGTGCCAAGGTTAAGGCTTGTTGCTGGCCCAAATGGCTCGGGTAAAACAACCCTGACTCAATTTTTGCTTAGTAAGAAAATACCATTAGGGCAATATTTAAATCCTGATGATATTGCGAAGCATATTGAGCTAAATGATGTTATTGAAAAAACCTCAACCGCAATGTCTGAGGGCAAGGCATCCGTAAAGTCTTTTGCTAAAGAGTTTGAAACGTATTTTGCTGCGATATCTGCGCAAGCGATTGCCACAGGCCTGAGAGAGGATTGGTTGGAGTCTGGGCTATCTCTCACCTATGAATCTGTTATGAGTCATAGTAGTCACATAAGATTTGTTGAAAAAGCACTAGATTTTGGGTTTGAGCCCTACCTCTATTATATTTGCACATCAAGTCCTGAGATTAATCAGGCTCGTGTTGCACAAAGAGTTTCGAGTGGTGGGCATGATGTCCCTGCCGAAAAGATAATAAGTCGCTATCAAGCAAGCTTGTCACTTTTGCATGAAATGGTTGTGAAATGTAGAAGATCTTATTTTTTTGATAATTCCAGTGAAATGCATCTGCATTTTGCAGAAGCCACACCTGATGGTTATTTAGATATCTACGAAAGCGAATTTAACAAAATTGATTCACTTTGGTTTGTCGATTCAGTGCTTAAAAAATGGGACAGATCTAAAGTGAGATCTGCACGCCCCTCATAACGCACGTAGCAATAAATAGCCGCCAACACCCGTATTAGCGGCCCTAGCCGCCCTGATTGAGCCACGGTGATCAAGCAAAGCTCATTGGCCTCACCAGCACCCCTAACGGGCTGCTTCGCGGGTGCGCTCCGCTTACACCGCGCTACGGGAACACCGCCAACGTTATGACGCGTGGCACCAACCCGTTTCGCGGCATAACGATCATCGCGG
>NZ_AJTS01000008.1 GCF_000275725.1 Vreelandella stevensii S18214
GGCGGCTCGGCGCGAAGGCGTCTGTAATACGCCCAAACCAAGAGTGCAGAAGGTGAATATGTATAGTCACCGTTTCAAGGTAAATATTCATATGACACGTCATGCCCGTGAGCGCATGGCTACTCGCAATATTACAGAAAGTGAGCTGCTAGAATTGGTAGAGCGGGGATCAGTAAAATACAAAGATGCTACGCGGTTTTGGATAGCAAGATATTTTGAAAATCGTCAAGACAACCTCTTGTCTATTGCAGCAGTCTTGGAAGATAGAATAGTGGTAAAGACAGTCATGCATCACTTTGTGTGGGAGGATAAGTAATGCGAACTACGTACGATGAAGCAGATGATATCCTGGTTCTGCACCTATCAGAAAAGCCTACCGTTAGGGAGGTTTCTCAAGATTGGCATACACATATTAGTTACGCAGAGGATGGCACGATCAATGAAATCGTCATTCTGGAGGCCTCGAAGCAAGGTGCATGGCCACTCTTAAAAAGCCAAGCCGCTTAACTAACCCCATCACCACTCCTTGCTGCTCCTGCGGGTGCGCTCGTCTACACCGCGCTACGGGAACACCGCCAACGTTATGAGGCGTGGCACCAACCCCGTTTCGCGCCATAACGAGCAACCGCGTCAACACCTCGAATGGCGGCACCACCCCGTAGCGCGGCGTAACGAAAGAGCGAGAGCAACGAGCGAAAGAGGCACCCGCGAAGGGCGGCCCTAGCCGCCCCGATTAAGCCACAGTGATCGAGCAGACCTCACTGGCCTCACCGGCACCCCTCACGGGCTGCTTCGCGGGTGCGCTCCGCTTACACCGCGCTACGAAGCACCGCGCTACGGAACACCGCCATCATTGGCAACGTACCCCCGTAGCGCGGCGTAACGAAAGAGCGAGGCAACGAGCGAAAGAGGCACCCGCGAGGGCGGCGCCAGCCGCCCTGATTGGGCCACGGTGGTGGAGCAACCCTCATTGGCCTATTCGGCACCCCTCACGGGGTGCTTCGCGGGTGCGCTCCGCTTACACCGCGCTACGAAGCACCGCCATCATCAAAATGTGCCACCCCGTAGCGCGGCGTAACGAAAGAGCGAGAGCAACGAGCGAAAGAGGCACCCGCGTGGGCGGCGGTGGTGGAATAACCCTCGCTGGCCTATTCGGCACCCCTCACGGGGTGCTTCGCGGGTGCGCTCCGCTTACACCGCGCTACGAAGCACCGCGCTACGAAACACCGCCATCATTGGCCACGTGCCCCCGTAGCGCGGCGTAACGAAAGAGCGAGAGCAACGAGCGAAAGAGGCACCCGCAGCGGCGGCCCGGCGCGAAGGCGGCGCGAGCCGCCCTGATTGGGCCACGGTGGTGGAATAACCCTCATTGGCATATTCAGCACCCCTAACGAAGCCACCGCATACTTGCCCAGCCCAGCAGTTGAATCAAACGTTGACAGAATCGGTGAAATCAATGCACCCCATGAACGTTCTATTCACCATTCACCTCCTACCCTTCACAAACCAAACATGATCGAAATCAAGAACCTCTATAAGCGCTACCACAACCATCACGGTAGTGACTGGGTGCTGAAAAACATCAACGTCACGATCCCCCAAGGGGTGAGCGTAGGGTTGATTGGGGCCAACGGCGCCGGTAAATCCACGCTGCTGCGTCTGATTGCTGGCATGGACTCCCCCGAGCGCGGTGAAGTGATACGCCACAGCCGTGTTTCCTGGCCCGTGGGTTTATCCGGTGGCATGCAGGGCAACATGACCGGTCGCCAGAATGCCAAGTTCGTCGCCCGTGTGCAGGGCAGTGGGCCTGAAGAAGTCAAGCGCGTTATCAAGTTCGTGGAAGAGTTTGCCGAAATAGGCCCCGCGTTCGATGAACCCATTCGTACCTATTCCTCCGGGATGAAATCACGTATCTCCTTTGGCCTTTCCCTGGCATTCGACTTCGATGTGTACATTTCCGACGAAGCCACTGCCGTTGGCGACCGCGCCTTCAAGGAGAAAGCCAAAAACCTCTTTCAATCCAAGGTGGGGGTGTCGTCGCTGATCATGGTGTCGCACTCCGAAGGCATCCTGAAAGACCTCTGCCAGGCCGGGCTCTATATCAAAAACGGCGAAGCTTTCTGGTACGACGATATCAACGAAGCCATTGCCGCTTACCATGTGGACAGTGATCAGAAAAAGCGCAGCGCTGAACTTCCCAAGGATGCCAAGGGCGCACGCCAGTACCTGCAAGCCTGCCATGCCGACTTGAAAGCCGCGCAAGAGCGCTTCAACGATGCAAAAGAGCAGGGCGACAAAAAAGAGATCACTGCTGCTAAAAAAGCAGTACAGGAAGCGGGTAATCGTGCCAAAGAGGCGCGCATCCACCTTGAATCACTGACCTAGCAGCTACGATCCAACGTAAGGAAGTAAGGGAATATGCACAGCAAAACATTCTTGGTGACCGGTGGCGCAGGGTTTATCGGTTCAGCCGTGGTACGTGAATTGGTCAATAGCACCCAGCACCGGGTAGTCAACGTCGATAAGCTCACCTACGCCGGTAATCTGGAATCGCTGGCCAGCGTGGAAGGCAGCGAGCGCTACACCTTTGTGCAAGCCGACATTTGCGACGCCGCGGCCATGCAACAGCTATTCGAACAGCATCAGCCCGATGTCGTGATGCACCTGGCAGCCGAAAGCCACGTCGACCGCTCCATCGACGGCCCCGCCGAATTTATCCAAACCAATGTGGTAGGCACCGCCGTACTGCTGGAAGCCGCCCGTGGCTATTGGAAAGCGCTGCAACAGCAGGATGCCGCCAAGGCCGACGCTTTCCGCTTCCATCACATCTCCACCGATGAAGTATACGGCGACCTGGAAGGCACAGACGACCTCTTCACCGAGACAACGCCCTACGCCCCCAGCTCACCCTATTCCGCCAGCAAGGCAAGCTCCGACCACCTGGTACGTGCCTGGCAGCGCACCTACGGGCTGCCCACGCTGGTTACCAACTGCTCGAATAACTACGGCCCGTATCACTTCCCGGAAAAGCTGATTCCGCTGATGATCCTGAACGCCCTCGCGGGCAAAGCGCTGCCGGTCTACGGGGACGGCCAACAAATCCGCGACTGGCTCTACGTCGAAGACCACGCCCGCGCGCTCATCAAGGTAGCCACCGAAGGCCAGGTAGGCGAAACCTACAACATTGGTGGGCACAACGAAAAAGCCAACCTCACGGTCGTCGAAACCCTCTGCGATCTGCTGCAAGAGCTGGTGCCCAGTGAAAAAGCCTACCGAGACTTGATCACCTTCGTGACCGACCGCCCAGGCCACGACGTGCGCTACGCCATCGACGCCAGCAAGATCGAACGCGAACTCGGCTGGAAGCCCGCCGAAACCTTCGACACCGGCCTGCGCAAAACCGTCGAATGGTACCTCGCCAACGAAACCTGGTGGAAACGCGTCCAGGACGGCAGCTACCAAGGCCAACGCCTCGGTAGTGTGTAGAGCCGCTGCACTGTTTTGCCACGGAATGCACGGAAGGCACGGATAAACCCGGCTTATTCATGAGGCCGACCTGAAAACGAAGATGGCGAGTGGTTTTCTCTTGTAGAATCAGGATATTCCTGCCAGAACACGATTCAAGAGGACCACTCGCCATGGGTGAAAGCCTATCCACCTGGACGCCCTCATGCAACGGCTCTGTCCGTGTTGAGCTGAGCGGCCAGCGCACCACCAGCGACAGCGGCGCTCTGCTGTTGCGTGAGGCCCTCGACAACAGCGGCGTGATTGAGGCGCTGGAAGACAATCTGGTCGATCGACGCCACCCGCTGCGCATCCTTCATTCGCTGGCCAGCCAGTTGCGTACCCTGGTGCTGCAGCGTGCGATGGGCTGGATCGATCTCAGCGATACCGACACGCTGCGCCGTGACCCGCTTTGGCAGTTGGCCTGCAGCGATGCACGCGGGACGACGCCATTGGCGCAGGACAGGCCGTCTCAAGCCACGCTGTCGCGGCTGCTGACCTGCCTCGGCCGAGACGACAACATCGATGCCGTGCACGAAGGCCTGCTGCGACTGGTGGTCTGGCGCCTGACCTCGCTGAAGAACGGCGAGCGCCCCAAACAGCTGACGCTGGACATCGATGGCCTGCCGATCGAGGTGCATGGCCATCAGGGCGGGTCGGCCTATCATGGCCTTTACGGGGCCCGCATCTACTCGCCGCTGGTCGCATCGTTGGCGGAGACCGGCGACATGGTGGGCGGCCTGCTGCGCGAGGGCAACGCCGGCCCGGCAGAGAACGCCGACACCTGGATCCCGCATCTGGTACGACGACTCAACGAGAGCACCGGGGCACAGGTTCGTGTGCGCATCGACGCCGGTTTTACCGATAACGCGACGCTGGAGGCCCTGGAGGATCGGGAGATCGAATACCTGGGCCGGTTGCGCAGTCACACCGGTCTACAGAAGCTGGCAGCACCGCTCCTGAAGCGGCCACCCGGCCGGCCACCCGAGCAGCCTCGCGAGTGGTGCCACGATCTGGAGTACCAAGCCGGCTCCTGGTCGGCACCGCGGCGCGTAGTGCTGGTGGTGCAGGAACGCCCCGATGACCTGCTGCTGCATGCCTTCTTCCTGGTCACCAACCTCAGCAAGTTCGACTGGCCGCCAGAGAAGGTCCTGGCACTCTATCGCAAGCGCGGCAGCGCCGAGGCGCACATGGGCGAAGTGAAGTCGGCGCTCGACGTGCACCTCTCGTCGACCGATCGCGGCGCCTCCACCGTTCAGAACGTGATGGCGCGCAACGAGGTGAGCCTGCTGCTCAGCCTCTACGCCTACCAGGTCCTGCATGGCCTGCGCTGCCTCCTGGAGCGGCAAACCCGACAAGGCTGGAGTCTGAGTCGGATGCGCGAGCAGGTGCTCAAGGTCGCCGCCACGCTGAGGCTGCACGCTCGGCGAATCACCGTTCATCTGGGTGCCGCCGCCGACAAGTGGTGGCCGACGCTGCTGAAGGGGCTACCGAAGCTGACCGCACTGAGCTGACGCTCCTGCGAGACCACCACAGCATCAGAAAGCGAGCGACCGGAGCGGCGGTCGGCGATCACGGCTGCTTGGACGGCCACCATTGATTCCAAAGAGCTATAAGTAAGTAGGAAAAGGGCTGCGTTCAGGCATTACTCAACAGCCACTCGCGCTGAAAAGGCGAATCCTGATGAGCAATGCCAACAGCCAGTACCTTCAGACCGCTCAATCAGCGCCCTCGTGAATAAGGCGGGATAAAAACAAAATATAGACTTTTTTATCAACCGGCTTAACTTTATCCGTCTTTTCAGAGAGCTTCCGTGGCTAATATCAAGAGGTGCATATGCTCAAGGAAGAAGCGCTAACATATCAAATCAGAGGAGCTGTATTCGAAGTCAGTAAGCAGCTCGGGCCTGGTTTTTTGGAAAGCATCTATCAGAAAGCGTTATTCATTGAGCTGCAATCAACAGGCTTGTATGTGGAAGCTGAAAAGCCTGTCAATATTTACTATAAGCATTGGCTAGTTGGCGAGCACCGGCTCGACCTATTGGTAGAGGGTAAAGTAATTCTAGAGCTAAAAGCACAAAAGCATCTATCGCCATCAGCCGAACCTCAACTCATTAACTATCTACGTGCCACTCGCTTACCAGTCGGGTTACTCATCAATTTCACTTTTCCCAAAACACAGATAAAACGTATTGTCGTTTAATTTTTATCCGTGTTTTCAGTGAGTGTCCGTGGCAAAAGGATTCACCATTGACCATTTTTATCACCGGCGGCAATGGCCAGGTAGGTTTTGAACTACAGCGCCAGTTTGCCGTGTTAGGCACGCTCCTTGCCCCCACGCGGCAAGAACTCGATTTGACCGATGCCAAGGCCGTGGACGCATACCTGGCCCAGCATCAGCCCTCGTTGATTCTGAATGCCGCTGCCTACACCGCGGTAGACAAAGCCGAAAGCGAGCCGGAGCAGGCCAGGCGCCTGAATGCCGAACTGCCAGCACAGCTAGCAGCGTATGCTGCCCAACAAGGCATTACGCTGGTGCACTACTCAAGCGACTACGTGTACCCTGGCAACGGTGAAGCCCCTTGGCAGGAAGACAGCCCCACCGGGCCGCTCAGCGTTTACGGACAAACCAAGCTGGAAGGCGACAACGCCGTGGTTCAAAGTGGTGCCAGCCACTTGGTATTCCGCACCAGTTGGGTGTATGCCGCCCGGGGCAACAACTTCATGAAAACCATGCTGCGTTTGGGCAGTGAGCGGGAAGCACTCAACATCGTGAACGACCAAGTGGGGGCACCGACACCGGCACGTCTGATCGCGCAAATCACCGCGTTAGCCTTTACTCCTCACGCCTCACGTTTAACCCCTCACATCCCATCAGGGGTGTATCACCTGGCGCCTCAGGGCGAGACGAGCTGGCATGGCTTTGCCTGTGAAATTTTCAGCCAAGCGCGTGGGGCCGGCAAAGCGCTGGCCGTCACACCAGACACTACCACGGGCATACCCACGTCAGCGTATCCAACCCCTGCACAGCGGCCACTCAACTCGCGTATGGCGTTAGGCAAGCTGGAAAAAGCGCTGGGCGTGACGTTGCCCTCTTGGCAAAGCCAGCTGGCACTAACCTTGCAAGAACATCTTGCCGAGTGACTCAACAACGTGGCACCGCATACCCACCTGAGCGCAACACCCGCTCAGCCTGAGTAATACGCCACGGTTAGCTAAATATTGAAGGAGCGTTACCTCTATGTCGCTGGTGATCTATTTGGGCCTACACGCCTTTGTGCGTGAACCCGATCTGTTAATGCCGAACGGGCAGTTAACGATGTCGCTCGAAGCGTTACAGAAAGATGCGCCAGAGGCGCTCAGCCAGCAGCACACAATGCTACTGGAGCAATTGGGCGAGCCTGAAGGGCAGATGCTAAGCCAATGGTTAAAGCAGAACAGTGAGCACTCAGCCATCCTGTTATGGCCTCAACCGGCGCTGTACGTGGCAGCCGCCTTGGCGGCAGCGCAGGCTCCTGAGCAGGCGTTGCAAACGTGGGCACAGCAGGCACAGCACCTACTGGCACTGTTTCGCAAGCATCGCAGGCAAGTGCAGTTGGCGGGCTACACACCAGGAGAGGCGCCCGCCCTGGAGAGCGCTACCCTGGCCGTGCCGAAATACGTCGTGTCGCCGTTGTATCGGTTGGCAGCAGCGCAACTGACCCTGCAAGACAGCACGCTGCAAAAAGCGCATAGCTACCTGCAAGCCAGCAGCGTAGCGGGTGGGCAGGCCAGTATTGCCACCCTAAACGACATCAATGCCCTGCTACAGCAAAAGCGCGAAGATGAAAACGAATACGCAGACCTGCTGAGCCAGTTAGACCAGGCGCAGCAAACATTGGAAGAGCAGCACCACCAACTGAAACAGGCTGAAAAAGAGCAGCAGGCACTGACCAAACAGTTGGCTGAGCAACAAAGTGCCGCTGAAAAAGAGCAGCAGGCACTGACCAAACAGTTGGCTGAGCAACAAAGTGCCGCTGAAAAAGAGCAGCAGGCGCTGACCAAACAGTTGGCTGAGCAACAAAGTGCGGCTGAAAAAGCGCATGATCAACAGGTTCAGAAAATCTCTGAACTTGAACAAGCAAACGAGCAGCAGGCCCAGCAGGTACAGCAACTGCAAGCGCAAGTACAGCAGGATGCAGAGCAGCGACAACAGCACCAACAGCGCATTGCTCAGCTAACCGAAGAACTAACGGCCAACCAGGCGACCCAGCAAACGCTTGAACACCGTATTGCAGAGCAAACTCAAGAAAGTGAGCTACTGCTTGGCCAATTGCATACGGTACAGGAAGCACTGGAAGGCAAGCTGGATGAATTAAGCCAGACCCATCAAGCCGAACAAGCCGCCAGCCAGAAAGCCTCGGAGCTGGAAAAGCGCTTGGCCGAGAGCACCGCCAAACTGTCAAATACACAGTCAGCACTGAAAAAAGAACAAACGGCGCGTAGCGCAGAGCAGCGCGAACACAAGCAACAGCTTGCCAAGGCGCAGGAGCAGCACCAGCGGGTTAAAGCAGAGCTGGCCAGCACGCATGAAGAAAACACGTTGGTGATCGCCGAACTTCATCGCGTTCAAGAAGTACTGGAAACCAGCCTGGAAACGGCGCAGAAACACCAGCAACACATCAAAGAGCTGGAAACAGAGCGCTCAGCACTGAACCAACAGCTAAAAGACAAGCAAGCAGCGCACCAGGCAGCAACAAAAGACGTGGCCGATTTACAACGACGCTTAGCCGCGCAGAAAAAAGAGTGGCAAGCAGAAACCGCCAACGCTGCCAAACTGGCACGTAAAGCCCAGCGTTACATGGAACAACTACACGCGGCCCAGGAACAGCTCGAGCAAAGTCAGGCGGCTGCCAACAACCTGAGGCAACAGCAAGCGGTATTGGCACAACAACATGAAGCCCAGGAAAAAGCGCTCGCCGCCAGTAAAACGGCTTGGCAAAAAGCGACCCACAAAGCCGAGCAGCGCTTGACTCAGTTACACAAAGCACAAGAAGAGCTGGAGCAGCAGCAACAGGTGTTGAGCAGCCTGACCCAAAAGCTGGAAAACCGTCAGAAGAACCTGAACGTACTGCGCGCCGAACGCCAGCAAAAAGAGCACGAACTGCAAAGCCTGGTGCAATGGCTGCGAGCGCATGCCTACCGCCACGCTGCAGCGGCCTACCGCTATAGCCGGGCCTATAGAAAAGCACTGCCAGAGCAGGTGAAACTGGTACAAAACAGCGACTACTTTGACGCAGCGTGGTACCGCGAGCAGTACCCGGATGTAAGCCAGGGGAAGATCAACCCCGCCGAGCATTTCGTCAAGTTTGGTGCGTTGGAAGGGCGTAACCCCAGCGCGCGTTTCAACACCGAGTTTTATCTGGCCGCGCATAACGATGTGGCTATCTCGGGACAGCACCCATTACTGCATTTTCTACGCCACGGCATGGCCGAACAGCGGGCCACCACCTTCCAGCAATTGCAGTTACCTTCACCAGAAAGCACCAACGCCACTCATCAGGCATTTGATCAAGAGGCCCAGGCATGAGCCCGTCAGTACCTTCGTTTCTGCTCCATATCGGCCCGCTTCGTCAAGAAAGCCTTGCCATGCTTCAGCAGGCCAGTGTGCCTGGTTACGTCTGTATTCCCCAGCACAGCAGCGACACACAGCAGGCGCTGGCAGCACAGCCAGAGATTGAACTTCAGGTCGAACTTATCGTACCCAAGGCAGAACGGTTCGTATGGCATGAATACAACCTGGAAGAGTTCAACAGCCTGGCGCCTGCCACGGGCCTATTAGCGCTTTACCCCGGCCTGACCGAGCTGAATCGCAAGCCGGTAGATACCAAACCGCTGGAGTGGCTACTGGAAAGTTCGCCTGTGGCGGGCCAAAGCCTTACCCACCTGGTGTTGGAGCAGCCCGAACAAGCGCTAGCGCTGTTAAAAGCGTTGAACAGTGCAGGAGCGCTCAAGCAACTTACCCAACTTTGGGTGCGCACCAGTGAGCGCTCACTCTATGAAGGGATGGCCACGCAGGAAGAGTTAATCCAGTGGTGCGACGCCCAGGGCTTTGAAATCGCGCCCACCGAGGCAGACGACCCTGACTATCAGTTGCTGGGATTCACCCGGAATGCCCTGTTCAAGCCACTGCAAGCCGCCAAACAAAAAGCTAACTCGCTGAGTACAGAACTGGAAGCGTTAAAGCAAAAAAATGAGCAGTTGGCTCAGCAGTGCCAAGGGCAGGCGGAAAGTATCACCCAAACAGAGCAACGGTTGACGCAGCTCAAAGAAGAGCGCGACGAGCAGAGCAAAGCCAGAGAAGCCGCCCAGCAAGAAGTCGTCCAACTGAAAAAAGAGCGTGACACGCTCAAACAGCAGCGCGATGACCAGGGCAAAGCCAAGGAAGCAGCACAGCAAGAAGTTGCCCAACTGAAAGAAGAGCGCGACACCCTCAAGCAACAGCGCGATGACCAAGGCAAAGCCAAGGAAGCTGCCCAGCAAGAAGTCGCCCAACTGAAAGAAGAGCGCGACACGCTCAAGCAGCAGCGTGACGAGCAGAACACCGCCAGGGAAGCCGCCCAGCAAGAAGTCTCCCAACTGAAACAAGAGCGCGACACGCTCAAACAGCAGCGCGATGAGCAGAACACAGCTAGGGAAGCTGCCCAGCAAGAGGTTGCTCAACTGAAAGAAGAGCGCGACACCCTAAAGCAACAGCGCGATGACCAAGGCAAAGCCAGGGAAGCCGCCCAGCAAGAAGTCGCCCAACTGAAAAAAGAGCGTGACACCCTCAAGCAGCAGCGCGATGAGCAGAACACAGCCAAGGAAGCTGCCGAGCAAGAGGTTGCTCAACTGAAAGAAGAGCGCGACACGCTCAAGCAACAGCGCGACGACCAGAGCAAGGCCAGGGAAGCCGCCCAGCAAGAAGTCGCCCAATTGAAAGAAGAGCGCGAGAGGCTCAAGCAACAGCGTGAGGACCTGAATAAAGCCAAGGAAGCGGCGCAGCAAGAAGTCGCTCAGTTGGCAGATGATCGTACAGCGCTGAAACAACAGAACGAAGAGCAAGCAAAAGAGAAAGCCAAAGCGTTAGAGCAGGTAGAGCTACTTAAAGCCGAACGTGACAAGTTGAAGCAAACGCGAGAAGAGCTTACCAAAGCCAACGAGCGGGCCGAAAAAGAGCTCAGCAATGCCAAAACCGAGCGCGATAAGCTGCAGACGCAACTGGGCCAGCAAAAAGAGCATACACAGCGGGTCGAGGCAGAAATGCGCGATACCCAGCAAAAACAGCACAAGCTGGAAATCGAGCTGGAAAGAGCAGAAGCGCAGCTAGAGCTCATCAAAGAGCTATTGCTTAAAGATAAGTTACTCAGCAGTGGCGCTAGCCGTTGATGAGTGGCCACAAAAGGGGCTAAGACGATGGCAAGAAAAGGAATTATTTTAGCGGGTGGCTCAGGCACACGGTTGCACCCCATTACCCCGCCTTATTCACGAGGGCGCTGATTGAGCGGTCTGAAGGTACTGGCTGTTGGCATTGCTCATCAGGATTCGCCTTTTCAGCGCGAGTGGCTGTTGAGTAATGCCTGAACGCAGCCCTTTTCCTACTTACTTATAGCTCTTTGGAATCAATGGTGGCCGTCCAAGCAGCCGTGATCGCCGACCGCCGCTCCGGTCGCTCGCTTTCTGATGCTGTGGTGGTCTCGCAGGAGCGTCAGCTCAGTGCGGTCAGCTTCGGTAGCCCCTTCAGCAGCGTCGGCCACCACTTGTCGGCGGCGGCACCCAGATGAACGGTGATTCGCCGAGCGTGCAGCCTCAGCGTGGCGGCGACCTTGAGCACCTGCTCGCGCATCCGACTCAGACTCCAGCCTTGTCGGGTTTGCCGCTCCAGGAGGCAGCGCAGGCCATGCAGGACCTGGTAGGCGTAGAGGCTGAGCAGCAGGCTCACCTCGTTGCGCGCCATCACGTTCTGAACGGTGGAGGCGCCGCGATCGGTCGACGAGAGGTGCACGTCGAGCGCCGACTTCACTTCGCCCATGTGCGCCTCGGCGCTGCCGCGCTTGCGATAGAGTGCCAGGACCTTCTCTGGCGGCCAGTCGAACTTGCTGAGGTTGGTGACCAGGAAGAAGGCATGCAGCAGCAGGTCATCGGGGCGTTCCTGCACCACCAGCACTACGCGCCGCGGTGCCGACCAGGAGCCGGCTTGGTACTCCAGATCGTGGCACCACTCGCGAGGCTGCTCGGGTGGCCGGCCGGGTGGCCGCTTCAGGAGCGGTGCTGCCAGCTTCTGTAGACCGGTGTGACTGCGCAACCGGCCCAGGTATTCGATCTCCCGATCCTCCAGGGCCTCCAGCGTCGCGTTATCGGTAAAACCGGCGTCGATGCGCACACGAACCTGTGCCCCGGTGCTCTCGTTGAGTCGTCGTACCAGATGCGGGATCCAGGTGTCGGCGTTCTCTGCCGGGCCGGCGTTGCCCTCGCGCAGCAGGCCGCCCACCATGTCGCCGGTCTCCGCCAACGATGCGACCAGCGGCGAGTAGATGCGGGCCCCGTAAAGGCCATGATAGGCCGACCCGCCCTGATGGCCATGCACCTCGATCGGCAGGCCATCGATGTCCAGCGTCAGCTGTTTGGGGCGCTCGCCGTTCTTCAGCGAGGTCAGGCGCCAGACCACCAGTCGCAGCAGGCCTTCGTGCACGGCATCGATGTTGTCGTCTCGGCCGAGGCAGGTCAGCAGCCGCGACAGCGTGGCTTGAGACGGCCTGTCCTGCGCCAATGGCGTCGTCCCGCGTGCATCGCTGCAGGCCAACTGCCAAAGCGGGTCACGGCGCAGCGTGTCGGTATCGCTGAGATCGATCCAGCCCATCGCACGCTGCAGCACCAGGGTACGCAACTGGCTGGCCAGCGAATGAAGGATGCGCAGCGGGTGGCGTCGATCGACCAGATTGTCTTCCAGCGCCTCAATCACGCCGCTGTTGTCGAGGGCCTCACGCAACAGCAGAGCGCCGCTGTCGCTGGTGGTGCGCTGGCCGCTCAGCTCAACACGGACAGAGCCGTTGCATGAGGGCGTCCAGGTGGATAGGCTTTCACCCATGGCGAGTGGTCCTCTTGAATCGTGTTCTGGCAGGAATATCCTGATTCTACAAGAGAAAACCACTCGCCATCTTCGTTTTCAGGTCGGCCTCATGAATAAGCCGGGATTACGCGAGGTGTTTCCAAACAGCTCCTGCCCATTTACGACAAACCGATGATTTACTATCCGATCTCGGTACTCATGCTGGCTGGCATTCAGGAAATACTGATTATCTCCACGCCGGAAGACCTTCCCCAGTACCAGAAGCTCTTGGGGGGCGGCAGCGACTTTGGCGTTCGTTTTGAATATGCCGTACAGCCCAGCCCCGATGGCCTGGCGCAAGCGTTTCTCATCGGCGAAGCATTCATTGGTAAAGACCCCGTATGCCTGGTACTGGGTGACAACATCTTCCATGGCCAGCACTTCTCCGAACAGCTCAAACGTGCAGACCAGCAGCCTGGTGGAGCCACGGTATTTGGCTACCTGGTCAAAGATCCAGAGCGTTTTGGCGTCGTAGAATTCAATGAAGACGGTAAAGCGCTTTCTATTGAAGAGAAGCCTAAAAAGCCAAAATCCAACCATGCCGTTACAGGCCTGTACTTCTACGATAACGACGTTGTCGAGATTGCCAAAAACGTACAGCCTTCAGAACGTGGTGAACTGGAAATTACCAGCGTGAACAACGCCTATCTGGAGCGTGGAGACCTGCGCGTAGAGCGCTTGGGCCGTGGCTTCGCCTGGCTGGATACGGGCACCCACGATAGCCTGCTGGAAGCCAGCCAGTACGTACAAACCATCGAGCACCGACAAGGCCTGAAAGTTGCCTGCCTGGAAGAGATTGCCTGGCAACAAGGCTGGATCAGCAGCGAGAAGCTCGGCCAGCTCGCCAAGCCGCTCTCCAAAACACAGTATGGCCAGTACCTTCAGCGCCTCAAGGCAGCCAAACGATAAAGACTTGCCACGGATTTACACAGACGGCACGGATAAACACAAAAGATTTTGTAGTTTTGCCCTTATCCGTGTTTTCCGTGAGTTTCCGTGGCATAAGGACTGAATATGAAGTATGAAAAGTTAGCGATACCCGATGTTGTGTTACTAACCCCGCAAGTGTTTGGTGACGAGCGGGGGTTCTTTATGGAAACCTTCCGCCAAAGTGAGTTTGAAGAGCACTGTGGTGCTTACCAGTTCGTGCAGGACAATCACAGCAAATCCAAGCAGGGCATTCTTCGTGGCCTTCACTATCAACACGCCAAGCCCCAGGGCAAGCTGGTGCGGGTAACACAGGGTGAGGTGTTCGACGTAGCCGTAGACCTGCGAGAGCAAAGCCCTACTTTCGGCCAGTGGGTAGGTGCCCATCTAAGCGCAGAAAATAAACAGATGCTATGGGTACCGCCTGGTTTTGCTCACGGGTTTTATGTCATCAGTGAAGAAGCTGAATTCCAATATAAGTGCACGGATTATTATAATCCAGGCGACGAATACTCCTTGCTGTGGAACGATACTACAGTGGCTATTCAATGGCCGTTGGTCAACGGCGAACAGCCACAGCTATCCAATAAAGATAATAAAGGCTTGGCACTTGTTTGGTCAGGATGTCCTAAGTTTTGATATTTCAGGAAAGTTTATGATAGATAAGAGATCAATCTATCTTGATCAGAGTGCTTCAACATTTTGGCAGCATGGTGACTGGGAGCAATTGTCCAGAATTAGTGTCACTGAAGCTGAAGAGCATGAAGGGAAAGTGAAAGTATTGCTTTATCTTATAGATGGGGCATTTCACTCCAACAATCAAGGATTAGCAAAAGAAATAGCAAGAAAGCTTTTGGAAGAGGGCGTTAGTAAAGAGCTTTTGCTAAAAACTGTGTTTTCATCGCTTTGTAACACGTTAGGGCGTGCTAACGTCTTGTGTGATAATAATATTAAAGGTTTCAATTTTTTCGAAGCGGCTATTGGTTTTGGTATGGAGGGCGCTCAGGTCGAGGTTATCAGTAATAGTAGAGCAAATGAGCAGCTCAAGCAGCTAGGTTATCACCAGGCTTTTTACTACAAGCCATTAGAAGAAAGTAGCCATGAGATAACGTTAAGTAAAGATGAGCTTTACTATTGTGGCATCGCACAGTCTTCACAAAAGACAGCTTCTGACTTGGCTCATAAAGTCTATCTTTCATTCCTGAGTAATAAAAATAGCATTAATCCTTGGCTATTGAGAAGGATCTTCTTTACTAAATATAGAAAGAAGATGGGGTACTGGCCAAACGCAGATAACCCTAAAACTCTAAATGAAAAAATACAGTGGCGTAAATTTTATGATCATAACCCTCTGTTTGGCTTGTTAATAGATAAGCATGAGGCTAAATCGTATGTTCAAAAAATATGCCCTGATCTAATGTGCATTAAAACTCAAGATATAGCTCGCAAATTTGAAGACCTTGAGTATCAGCCTCCTTGCATTGTAAAGCTAACCTCGGATAGTGGGGGGTTATGGCTGATTGATGAAAGTTTAGGGGTGTCTGAGATAGAAGCTATCAAAAATGAGGTTAACGAGAAAATAAAGAAAACCTATGGGCTGGATAAAGCGGAATGGGGATATGGGCAAGTTGACAATCGAATAATAGCGGAAGATTTTTACACAGAAGATTTAATTGATTATTCTTTTTATTGCTTTCATGGTGATGTGGGGTTTTTTGATGAAACAAAATTTCGGCTTGATGGAAAGAATAAATCACGAGTTGCCAAGTCTTTCTATAATAAAGATTTTACCCCTATAGAAAACCTCAGTGCTATTAATGGACTGCAAAACAGTGTGAAGGAGCCGTTAGCTAGCAAAGAGCAGATTGAAAAAGCGTATAGATACGTTGCAACTTTATCCAAATATCTTGATTTTGTGAGAATCGATTTGTTTTTTGATAATAAAAACTCCAGGTGGATATTTGGAGAGTTTACGTTTTATCCGGGGGAAGGAGCTATATTATTTAATCCATCTCAATTTGATGCAGCTTTCGGTGCTGAGTGGAAAGTCAACGACTATGTCTTGAATCCTACTTGGTCTTATTTAGATAGAGGTTAGTTTTTAATATGTCAAGCCGTTTAAAGAATGTTAACAAATTGTTTTTTGACAGTAGTGAAAAAGCAATTGACGAGTACGATAAAATATTGCTTGGCTTACCTGAAGGCGAGTTGAAGCGATGCATCTCATTTAACATGTTCCTTTTGCTAAAAAGGGAGCATGCTAAAGAAAATATTTTCTTTAAAGAAAAGCAAAGTGCTAAAAAAATAGCGATCGAAAAAAGAAAAAATGGTCGCTATTGGGAGTGTGTTTTTTATTGGGAGGTTTTTTTTAAAAAAGGAGATGTTAAATCTCAAGAGTATAAAGAAATACTTGCGAATATAGACGAATTGATAGTCCGTGAAGCATATCAGGAAAGTAAGTACCTAATAGATATTGTTGCGCCATATTTACCTGGTAATAAAAACATATTACAGCAGAAAGGCCGAATATATTTGTGCGAGTCTGATTTTTCAAAAGCCAAAGAAAATTGGATGAAATATTGGGATGCTGCTCGCCAAAGCAGTGACTTTAGAGATGCTCGTGTAGCAAAAATAGAAAACTCTCGTTATCCTAATGAGACATTGTTTGATGTTTTATCACCTGCTGAAGCGTCAGATAAAGTTAAGGGTGGAAGTAAGGTTTGTTTTTATACCGCGCTTTTTGGTGGGTATGATCAGTTGCCTGATTTGCTTTATAAACCAGAGGGTGTCGATTTTATTTGTTTTAGCGATACTTATTTTGAAGCAAATGGCTGGGAAGTAAGAGTTGTTGATATAAAACAAAACGATCCAATATTAGAGAATAGAAAGTATAAGATTTGTCCCCATAAATACCTTGGTGAATATGACTATAGTTGTTACGTCGACTCAAATATAATGTTTGTAGGGCGTATAGAGACATTGTTAGATAGATGGTTGTTAGGCCATGATTTTGTCGCATGGGGGCACCCAGATAGATCAGATATCTACTCGGAGATGCAGGCTATCCTGAGTAGTTTACGGCATTCAGCTGAAGGTTTAATAGAGCAATATGAATGGTTCAAAAAGCAGGGCGTTCCTGCTTATACTGGTCTCATTGAAGCTTGTTTTTTGTGGCGTAAACATTCCAGTAAGTCAGTCCAATCTTTAATGGATCAATGGTGGGATTTCGTCAGCAATAGTAAAGTCAAGAGAGATCAGCCTCCGCTAGCATATTTGATGTGGAAAACCAATATACGACCTTCTTTGCTGCCTAAGTCATTGGGAAACACTAGAGAAAATGAATTTTTCTTTAAAGCACCTCACGCTAAGCACCCGGTGAGTGGTAGCCTATTCGAAAGCAAAGATAAAAAAATTCTGAGCAATACAAGTCAAG
>NZ_AJTS01000009.1 GCF_000275725.1 Vreelandella stevensii S18214
AGTATGGGTTTACCGTGAGGAAGCAAAGAAGGTGGCTTCTACTGTAATGCGCGGCGAGCAGCTTTCTAAGATTGTCAGAGATAGAACAAATATTGATGTAGCATATGTGAACGAACACGCACTTGATAAAATCAAGAACTCGCTTGTTGTTTTGACGAAGGGCTTTTTGAAAAAAGTTACGCAAAGAGAGCTTGAGATACTAAGAAATAACAAGAATATTATTTGCACAGACTATGTAGATGACCCAGAGAAAAAAGAGGTAGTTGAAGTAGTTGATGTGTTGGTTGCATCTTCTATTAGACAGTTAATGCACTATAAGAAAAAATATCCTGAAAAGTATTCACATATGGTTACGCATCACGTTGATCCAGATATTCCGCATATAGAACCTCCGAAGGATGTTGCAAGGATTGGCTACTTTGGTGAGCTAGCAAATGCAAAATGGAAAGACGAGCTAAAAGGTAAGGTAAGTTTTATTCTAACAAATACGAAAACACGAAGTAGAGAATGGATTGATGAATTGAAAAATTATAATGTCCATTATGCGGTTAGGCAAAAAAGAACTATTGATGGGTTTAAGCCCTTCTTGAAAGGGTTTACTGCAGCACATTGCAATGCTGCTATTGTTGTCGAGAAAAACGAAGGTGATGCATTGTATTACTTGGGTTCTGATTACCCATTTATGCTTCAAGAATCAGATTTAGATAGCGTTTCTGCACTTTTAGATAATCTTGAGATGAATGGTGTTAGTCTTCTCAAATATGTATTTGGGAGAATGTTGTCTTTAAAAAATAGATCTTCGTATCAGTCTGTTGCATTTGAGGTTAAGAAGTTGTTTGATGACTTTAAAGGAGTGTGATCATGAATGCCAAGCAGGTTAAAGAGTATTTATATAAAAGATCTTCAAGAAAAGAAACACTGCTTGAGCAAGTTGATATTTTTACAAGCATTGTTGAGCGCACCGATATAGATATTTTTGATAATGTAAATGCTTATGTGTGCTTGATTTATAAATTGGCCGAGGCTGAAAGTGATGTGCTTTTGGAAGAAGCTTTGCAACATAGATTGATCTTTGTTAAAAAAGCACTTGGGTTTTCCGTATCTGATAATATCAGAAAGGATGTTTTTCATATTTATAATTCCATACAAACTGCCTGTTACAATGCTCTTTTGTATCTGGGGGAGTTTGAAAAAGCACTAGGTATAATAGAGGAAATGATAGCTTGGAATAAGAGCTTCGATTTTTCCTTTGCTGGGAAGGGTTACTATAAAACTTCGACTAACATATCTAAAAGTTTTATGGTGTATTTTTCGTTGTTAGCAATATTAAAAGGCAAGGTGGAGCCAGGTTTGATTGATGATAGCATTTTAGTGCTGCAAAAAGGTATGCTTAAGGGTTTTGGTAGTAATGATAAAGTTGCTTTTCAGGAGTGGGTCGGTACTTCGAAAATTGTTGATAGTTTTACTAGGGTTGATAGAAAAGTAATAAGCTCAAAAGTGCCAAATAAAGATTTTAAGATTAATTTAATTAATAACGTTTTTCTAAGGAGTTTGCGTTTGTCGACGCAAGGGGCGAAGGATAAAGTGAGCTGTAAACTTGAATGTTTTTGCTAATACGCCTCTCAGCAAGCTGCAAGTTATTAGTTGTTTGGCTCCACATAGTGGATGGCAATCAGCTGCATTTCTATAAGTGGTTTTTTGAAAACTATGGTGGCGAATAATGCTTACCAACATGGCAAAGAGGTAATTATGCTATTACTCGATTGCACACTCCGCGACGGCGGCTACTACAACGCCTGGGACTTCTCGGAAGAGCTGATCCATGAGTACCTGGAAGCCATGCAGGCTGCGGGCGTGGATATTGTCGAGCTGGGCCTGCGCTCGTTGAAAAACCAGGGGTTCCAGGGGCCTTGCGCGTTTACCACCGATGAGTTCATCCGTGGTCTCACTATCCCGGCGGGGCTAACCGTGGGGGTGATGATCAATGGCAGTGAGCTGGTGGGCAAGGTGCCTCAGGTGGAAGCGCTGGAACGTATGTTCCCCAACGATGCCGCGAACTCCCCGGTCGAGCTGGTGCGTATTGCCTGCCACGTGCATGAGTTTGCCAACTCACTGCCCGCTGTCACCTGGCTGAAAGAGCGTGGTTTCAAGGTGGGCTTTAACCTGATGCAGGTCGCCGACCGCACCGAAGAAGAGGTAAAAGCGCTGGCTCGCGAAGCCAAGGCGTACCCGCTGGACGCGTTGTACTTTGCCGATAGCATGGGCAGCATGAATCCGGACCAGGCAGCGCAAATCATCCAGTGGATGCGTACCGAGTGGGAAGGCCCCATGGGTATTCATACTCACGATAACCTCGGTCTGGCGCTTTCCAATACCTTGCGTGCCATCGACGAAGGCGTGACCTGGGTAGACGCCACCGTAACAGGCATGGGGCGTGGCCCCGGCAATGCGCGTACCGAAGAGCTGGCCATTGAACTGGCAGCGCGCCGCGACAAGCCAGTCAGCATGGTGCCACTGATGGCGCTGCTGCGTAAACACTTCAAGCCCATGCAGGAGCATTATGGCTGGGGGACCAACCCCTATTACTACCTGGCGGGCAAATACGGTATTCACCCCACCTATATTCAGGAAATGCTCAGCGACTCCCGCTACGATGAAGAAGATGTGCTGGCGGTGATTG
>NZ_AJTS01000010.1 GCF_000275725.1 Vreelandella stevensii S18214
AAGAAGTTCAGCCTGAACACCCTGGATGCGGCCCGCCACTTCTATCGTGGAGAGGCGCAAGGCACCTGGGCGCCCAAAGAAGCGTTTGCCGGTCGTGATGTGTTGCTGCTGGGCACAGGCCCCGGCGTGGCGCGTCATCGCAAGGCGCTGGAACGCTATATTCGTCAGGAAAAGCCACTGGTATTGGCGTTGAATACCCAGAGCGCAATCGATGCCGAGCTGGTTGATCTGCGGGTAGCCTGTCACCCGGTACGCCTGTTGGCAGATTGCGAGGCGCATGCCAGGCTACCACAGCCTCTCATTACGCCGCTTTCCATGCTGCCCAAGGATGTACAAGCGTCTCTGGCGGATAAAAAGGTACTGGACTACGGGCTCAAGGTTGAAGCCAATACGTTCACCTTTGGTGAAACCGCCTGTGCTGCCCCTACGTCGCTGGTAGTGGCTTACGCCCTGGCTGTGGCAACCAGCGGTCAGGCCAGCAAGGTTCTCATGGCAGGTTTCGATGGCTATGGAGCCGATGACCCTCGTAGCCAGGAAATGCATCAATTGTTTGAACAGTATCAAGGTACTGATCAGGCCGTTGAGCTGGTCGCCATCACGCCCACGCGCTATGGCTTACACACTGTGTCTGTGTACGCCCTTTAAACTCGAACAAGGATACCACCATGCGTAGTGTTGTATTGATTCCCGCACGCTATGGGTCCAGCCGTTACCCTGGCAAACCCCTAGTGCCGCTATTGGGTAAGCCCATGGTGCTATGGGTAGCAGAGTTGTCGGCACGTGCCGTGGGCACTGAAAACGTCTATGTGGCCACTGAAGACCAGCGTATTGCCAACGTGGTGGAAGAGGCTGGCTTCCAGGCCGTCATGACCACCGATGATGCCTTGACGGGCACGGACCGACTGGCCCAGGCCGCTGCTCAAGTTACTGCGGATATTTACATTAACGTGCAAGGGGATGAACCGCTGGTCGACCCTGCGGATATCCTGAAGGTGCGCGATGCCAAACTGGCGCACATGGGTGACGTGATTAACGGCTTCAGCTGGGTTTCCGAGCAGGAAGACCCGCATAGCGTGAATATCCCCAAGGTCATCACCACGGAAGACAACACCCTGGTGTATATGTCTCGGGTAGCCTTGCCGGGCTACAAGGATGCCAAGTGTGCGCCCGCTCGCTACAAGAAACAGGTATGCATTTACGCCTTTACCCGAGATGAGCTCCAGGCATTCCGTGACTTTGGCCGTAAAAGTGCGCTGGAATATAGTGAAGACATCGAAATACTGCGCTTTCTGGAAATGAACAAGACCATCCGGCTGGTGGAAACCCGGCCCGGTAGTCTGGCTGTGGATGTGCCTGACGATGTTGCCAATGTCGAGGCGGCAATGCGTAAGCAGGGGTATGAATGAAACATCCGATCACGGATTACGCCACGCTGGTGTTTGACTGCGATGGCGTGGTGCTGAACTCCAATCGCGTTAAAACCGAGGCCTTCTATCAGGCTGCCTTGCCCTATGGCAAGGCAGCGGCCCAGCGGCTGGTGGATTACCACGTTCAACATGGTGGTATTTCCCGCTATGCCAAGTTCGCTTACTTCATGGAACATTTGATTGAGCCGGGCCAGACAGGGCCAGCGCTGGAAGAGCTACTGTCGCGTTATGCTGCTGAAGTGCATGAAGGGTTACTGAAATGTGACATGGCCTCTGGCCTGCAGGCCCTGCGTGAGCGCACGGCCTCTGCGCGTTGGATGATCGTCTCTGGCGGCGACCAGGCCGAGCTGCGAGAAGTGTTCGCTGCAAGAGGCATGGCCGACCTGTTCGAGAGCGGCATTTTCGGTAGCCCGGATACCAAGGATGAGATCCTGGCCCGTGAGCTGGCCAGTGGCAACCTGCAACAGCCCGCCCTGTTTTTAGGCGACAGCAAGTACGATTACCAGGCCGCCAGCGCGGCGGGGCTGGATTTTGTGTTTCTGAGTGGCTGGAGTGAAGTGAGCGACTGGGAAATATGGTGCTTGTCCAATCAAATAAACTCTCAAGTTTCTATTTAGAATTATATTAATCAGGGGGATGAATAATGAAGGTGCTGGTCACTGGCTCTGCTGGGTTTATTGGTTCTGCATTATGCTTACGTCTGCTTGAGCGTGGAGATGCCGTGGTAGGCATTGATAATCATAACGATTATTATGACCCTGCCCTTAAAGAGGCTCGCTTGGCACGGCATCTGGATCACCCCAACTATACCCACGTGCGCGTAGATCTTGCGGATCGTGAAGGCATTGAGCGCGTATTCACAGAGCATAAACCACAGCGTGTTGTTAATTTGGCCGCCCAAGCGGGGGTCAGGTACTCGATTGATAACCCGTTAGCGTACATTGACAGCAACATCGTGGGCTTTGCCCATATTCTTGAAGGCTGCCGCCATCACCAAGTGGAACATCTGGTATACGCAAGTAGCTCTAGTGTGTATGGCGCTAATGAGAAAATGCCTTTTTCTGTCCACGACAATGTTGACCATCCATTGAGCCTGTATGCTGCGAGTAAAAAAGCCAATGAATTGATGGCCCATACTTACAGCCACTTATATGGCTTGCCGACAGCAGGCTTGCGCTTTTTTACGGTCTATGGGCCATGGGGCCGCCCAGACATGGCCTTGTTTAAATTTACCAAGGCCATTGCGGCTGGTGAGCCGATTAAAGTTTTTAACTACGGAAAACATCGTCGTGATTTCACCTATATTGATGATATTGTTGAAGGTGTGATCCGTGTGTTGGATAAGCCTGCTATCGGTAATGCGGAGTGGAGTGGCCAACACCCAGACGCGGCTAGCAGTCGTGCTCCATGGCGTGTTTATAATATTGGTAATCATCAACCTGTCGAGTTGATGGATTATATAGCAGCTCTCGAGAAGGCGATGGGTAAAGAGGCAGAAAAAGAGTTACTGCCGATGCAACCAGGGGATGTGCCGGATACCTATGCAGATGTAGATGAGTTGATAGAGCAGTTTGATTACAAACCCTCTACACCTGTTGACGAAGGCGTCGCTAATTTTGTTCAGTGGTACAAAGAATTTTATGGTGTAGTATCGTAAATATGAGCAGCTCCTTAGCATAATAAATATTTAGGGATCATTGACACTACAAGGGAACCTATGTCTTCCAGTAGCGCCCTGCATACCATGTTTTTTGCACAAGGCAATCAAGCCTTTCGTAAAAATCAGTTAGCTCAATCACTCCAGCACTATCTTAATGGTGCCCTACAGCTTAACAATCTACATAGCCAGTTCGAAGGCAACCTCGAACGCACTCGCCGTGCTTATCGTCGCCAACGGGAAGGTCTGGCGCCGCGTCTGGCGGTGTGCGGCTGGTCGCTGAGCCATAACCCGGCGGGGCGGGTGATGGCGTTGGTGGATGCCTATCTACCACAGCTACAGCAGGGCACGCTGGCGGCACTGCAAGTGATCGGGGCGCTGTATCCTCGTTGGGGCGAGGGCACCTGGGGCCCGATGGGGGAGTTGGATGTTCCGCTGCATACGCTGCTGGTGGAAGAAGATACCGACTTTCTGCCCTTGGCACTGCAGTTTGTGGCGCAGCACCCGTTCGATGTCGTGCTGCTTTCCAAGCCGCGCTTTCCCAATCTGGTGTTTGGGCTGCTCTACCAGCTGGTGTGGGGCGCCACGGTGCTCTGGGATATCGACGATGAAGAGCTGGCATTTGCCAATGGTGGGGCGCCGCTTGGTCTGGAAGAAGCGCTGGGTAACCACGCCTCTGTGACGATTAACGAACCGTTGCATAAACCGTTCTGGACCCAGCTATGCGTGGGCGAACTGGGGCGTTTTCCGGTAGCGAGTGTTTCCAACCCCGCCTTGCAGCAACGTTATGGTGGCGTGGTCATTCCTCATGTGCGTAACGAGCAACACTTCGTGCCCAGCGCAGCTACCCGTGAACGAGAGCGGGAGCGGTTGGGGATTCCAGAGCACGCCAAGGTCGTGCTGTTTTTGGGCACGCCCCGTGCCCACAAGGGGCTACTGGAAACCGCTCAGGGCATGGCCAGCCTGGGTCGAGACGACATGTGGTTTGTCGTGGCCGGTAGCTTTCCCAACGATAAAGCCAGCAAGGCCTTGAAGCAGGCGTTGGAAGCAGTGGAAGGGCTGCGGCTGTTGTTTCTGGAAGACCAGCCATTCCGCCGCGTACCTGAGCTGGCCAGCATTGGGGATGCCTGCGTGTTGTTGCAAGAAGGGGACTCTCTGGTTGCCCAGTTCCAACTCCCCGCCAAGCTGGTCGATGCACTGGCCATGGGCATGGCGGTGCTAGCGCGTGTAACCCCGGCAACACAATGGCTGGCCGAGGCTGGGGTTATCACTCCGGTCACCATTGATACCTTTCCAGCCGCGCTACAGCAGCTGTTTAGTGCACAAGAGGGAACTCAACCGCAGGCGCGCAATCGTAGCTACTTTGAACAGTGCCTCAGCGTGTCGGCGGTACAGCCGCAAATCGCCAGTTGTTTGGCGTTGATGGGGCATGCCCCCGCGGCGCCTCACTGGCAAGGGCGCTTGCAGAAAATGATCGAGGGTGATCTGCGCGCTTTACTTACTTAATATGCCACCCTGTTACTCATTCAAGCCAATGCCATGGAAAATCGTGTGAAGACCTCTTCTTTTGCTTATGGAAATGCGCTTCTGCGTCAAGGTAATGCCGCCGAAGCAATCGACGCCTACTTGAAGGCGATTGATGAAAACCCTGCCTTTACGCACTACTACATCAATCTTTCTGAAGCCCTGTTAGCCAGCCCGCTGAACGCTGCCAGCAAGAACCAGGTATTCCGAAAGGTAACCGCGTACGGCAAACCCGTGATTACAGAAGAGGCCTACCGTACGGTTAAGCAGTCGAAAATGGTGAATGGCAAGTGGTATCTGGCAGAATATCCAGAGTGGGTGCCCAGAGCCATTGATCCTGTCCTGCACTACCTGGCAATAGGCTGGCGGTTAGGGCTGAACCCTTGTAAACGCTTCGATAACGACTTTTACCTGGAAATGCACAAGGCGCAGATGCAGCCCAATGAAGTGCCGCTGCTGCATTACCTGTACAAAGGCCAGGCAAAAGGTAACGAGATTAAAGACAAAGAGGCCAACGGCACCGCCAACCTGGCAGTGCAGTTATGGAACGGCCATTCGGTATCGGCCTTAAAGGCGCTGGAAGAGGTGTATAACGACCCCAATGCCACAGAAGCGTCTCGCTGGTGGGCAATGTGGCACACGGCGCGTTGGCTCTATTTTTGTGGTGAGATTGAAGCCGCCTTGGCGTTTGCCGGAAAAATGCGCGAACTGACCAATGCCAACAAATCACGTAAAGAAACGGTTTACCTCACCTATTTCTGCCTGCTGACCCTAGGCCGCCCTGCAGAAGCCTACGCCGCCCTCAAACCTTTCGTCGAGCGTCACCCCAACGACGCCGATGCGCACTTTGCACTTACTAATGCGCTCTCGGACGATGCAAAACGCATCGAGCTGATCAATCAGGCGTTTGCGATTCATGGCTTCAGTGGGATTCGCCGCAAGGACAAAACGCAGCCTCTCTCCATGGGCAATGTAATGGGGTTACCGGCGCCTAAAGTGAAGGGCACGCAAAAAGTGTCCATCATCATGCCCATTTACAGCGCAGGCGAGCAGGTGCGTATCGCCATTGAGTCGTTGCTGGCGCAAACCTACGAAAATATCGAAATTATCGCGGTAGACGACTGCTCCCCCGATGACACTTTCAAAGTGCTCAAGGCGCTGGAGAAAGAAGACCCCCGTGTAAAAGCCGTGCAGCCGCCACAGAACGGGGGGGCCTACGCTGCACGCAACTACGGGCTCACCTTTGCCACCGGCGACCTGTTTACGACCCACGATAGTGATGACTGGTCGCACCCGCAGAAAATCGCTACCCAGGTGACCTACCTGGAAAAACATCCTTCCGTGAAGGGCTGCTCGGCGCACTGGATTCGTGCCCAAGGGAATCTGGCCTTTACTCAGAACTGGCGCCCTAATAACTGCTTAACCCACTGGAGCCAATCCTCCTTTATGTTCCGCAAGGAAGTGTTGGATACCATTGGTGAGTGGGACCACGTGCGAATTGGTGGCGACACCGAATACATCTGGCGTATGCAGGCACAATTTGGCAAAAAGTCGTTTGCCAAAATCTATTCTGATACTCCCTTGGCCTTTGCGTTGGATGAAGAATCTTCGCTTACCCGTACCAAAGCCACCCATGTGCGCACCGTGTACTACGGGCTGCGCCATATCTATCGCGAAATTTGTGCCTGGTGGCACGCATCGCAAAAACACTTGAACGTGCGCGATGCCAAAACCCAGCGAGCTTTCCCCGCGCCCCGTAGCATGTTCGAGCGCACGGATGAGCCGCTAGTGTTCGACACGGTCATTGCGGGCGACTTCTCACGCTTGGAAGACTGCCAGAAAGCCGCTGAGTTTATCGGCAAGCAGCCCAAGCAGAAAGTCGCGCTGTTCCACTGGCCCAGCTTTCATAAAGCACCGGAAGCCCTATGTAACCTCTACTTCGAGCTGCTTAAACAAGGTAAAGTAGAGCCCGTTGTGATGGGCCAGGTGGTCAACGCCAGCCACTATAAAACAGCCGATAACACGTTAATCGAGTATCCATTGGATGGATACCCTGAGTTTATGGGCTTGAAGAATTGGAATGTAATTTGAGGTTGCTATGAAAAAACATGTCTTTGTAATGATTCGTTATAGCGTTTTAACCGAGAGCAAAGAATCTTGGGTTATAGGGCGCGATGCAACTACCGAAGAGTATAAGAAAAAGCTGTTTGCCAATGATAGGCTAGCGCTTCACCAGAAGCTGTTTTTTAATGTCACGCTGCCTTCATTGCGTAAGATGAACGCTGAGCGAACGACAGTGCTGGTTTTTACGTCTGATGAACTGCCTGATCCATACCTTAGTGATCTTATGAAAGAAACTTCAGGCGATAAGAATATTAAGGTTTTAAAGTTGCCAAGAGACTGTCGAGTCATTGGTAAGATGGAGAACCAACTGAATAAAGAGTTGCAGGGCTTTAATGAAGATGTCCTGTATGCTTCTGTTCGTCTCGATGATGACGATGCCTTGTCAGGAAAGTTTTTCAAAGCTTTGTCAAAATATTTGACAAAAGACTTTGTAGGACACGTGGTGTCATTTCCCAGGGGGGTGGCAGGTATGTATGACAATGATGAGTATAGTGATTTTTACGCTATTCATCAGTCTAAAATAGCCATGGGCCTTACCTTGATTAACTATGTTAAAAAAGGTGAGAAGGCAACCAAGCCGATTAGTATATACGGGCTTGGTAATCATGTTAAAGTCGATGAAAAGGCGCCACTGATTTTAGATGAATCTAGCGTTATGTATTTGCGAACGGTGCATGGCCAAAGTGATGCATATAGCAATAAGCTAAAGCAGAAAATGAACAAGGGCAGTGCCCTAGGTAGTGGTTTTTCATTGGATCGCTTTTAAAGGAAAAAGGCATGCCGTTAACAATACCTTTTAAAATGTATAATAAAATAAGAAATTTGGGGGATTCTATAAACCCTGATATTATTAGACATGTTGGTTCGCAAGAGCCAGTTTTTACGCCTACGCAAACAATACCTCATCTTGTGGGTGTGGGTAGTATTATGTTTTATGCCAATCAGAATTCTCATATCTGGGGTACAGGTATTCTGAATGAAAAAAAAGAGGCTCCTAAGTTAAATCAGAACTATATTCATGCGCTAAGAGGCAAGAAAACGGTTCAGCTTTTAACTGAGTATGGTTACAGAGTGCCAGACGTACCTTTGGGCGATCCTGGATACTTTGTTAAAGAAATGTATCCCTCTCTTGTTAACTATAAAAACAAAAAGTACAAAGCGTGTGTTATTCCTCATCATGCTGATATCAAACATCCTGCTTTTCAAACGCTCGGTAAAGAGGATGGCGTTTATATATTGAACATGATGACCAGTGATGTGAATGTGCTCGAGAAGATAGCTGAGTCTGAAGTGGTGATTTCTCAGAGTCTTCATGGTTTGGTTTTTGCAGAAGCGTTAGGCGTACCTAACTTGTGGGTATCATTCAAAGATAATCGTGTGTGGAATTTTAAATTTCTAGACTGGTTCTCTACAACACGAAACCCACAGGATAAGCCAGTAGATGCTTCTGCGCCTTTGGCGGAAATGATACAGCAGGCGACTTTGCATGACTCCTTGATCTCGCTGGATGCACTGCGCTCGGCTTTCCCTTTGGATGAGGTGTCACGTAAGGTTGAGGGCCCTTTACTTCTGGGTAACGCGCTATCTAGAGATGCTCGAGTGTGTAATACCCTATTTGACGGTGATGTTCCCGGTACTCCATTTCTCAAGCGTAAGGCAGACGATGAGTTGCTGTTAAGTCTTCAAGTACAGGTCAGGGACGTGCTGCAACGAGGAATGTCCGTTGACCCCGGGTCGAAATATAATTTCATTGGCGGCTGTGAGTTTTTAAATGAGGGTGCTATTGAAAAAATAATTTCTGTCATGGATGAGAAATATAAATTTGGATTTGGTGCGGTAGCGTCAGCCAGTAATATACCACCAGACGAAAAGGTATATGAGATAAATGGTGTGTTGGTTGGCAAAAACAAGTGTTTGTCCAATGCTTTTGTTGTGCGCCCTCATGGCAGATTTAATGTAAAAGAAGAGTTTTTAACGTTTTACGTGTAAATCTGCTCTAGTCGAATAGGCAATTGCCATTTTTGTGTTTCGACTTTTGAATGGTTTTGTAAAGGTTGATTGCCTTTATCAAGGTTTTTTTATGGAAAGAGAAAAAATGCACGTTAGTAAAGTGACTGATAAAGATGTCGAAGTGTTTCAACTTTTTCCTTTTGTTGGGGCTGAGCCTGCTCATTATCATACAATTTGTCGGAAAATAAATGCTCAATATGACAGAAAAGCGCTTTCTGCCAGCCCCGAGCGCTATCTTTTGGAAGCGTGGGACGGGGGCTTGGAAAAACAACGCTTTTCCATTCAGTACTCTGATTTAAATTTTGAATGCTTTGCAACGCCATCCAGCGTTAAAAAGCTATTTGTTTTTTTAAGTGCCGGTGGCGGCCAAGTTAAAATGGGGGACCGCCCTGAGTTTCAGAGAGCCAGTTGGCATCCTTGGTTGCAGGGGGTTTGTATTAATATTGCAGACCCGACGTTTTCTGCCTTTCCGGGTAAGCTGACCACTGGTTGGTATATTGGTTCCAAAAAGCAAGATGCAATACCACCGCTCGCAGATATAATTCGTAAAATACTGTCAAAATATGCAATAGATGCTTCAAATGTCTATGTGGTAGGTAGTTCTGCTGGCGGTACCTCTGCTTTGAAGTTAGCTAGGGTGTTAAGTGGAATAACGGTAGTTGTTGAAAATCCACCAGTTTATCCTCATGAGAGAGGATCATCGAAGCGTTATTTGGAAGTGGGTATAGATTTGTCGTCAGAAGAGTACCATGAGCGGAATAATTTGCGCCATGTCAATAGTCATTGCCAGTCTCGATATTTTATTTTTCAGAATGCTGATGACAAGCGTCCTATGAAAAACTTGGCTGATTTGTTATGCGGGAATGGTTTGCCAAAGATGCAATTAGGGTTGAATTCATGTGGAAATTTAAATATTTATCATTCTGTGATTTCTAATCAGTCACCACATCATGCATTTATGAAAGTCAATGATTTTAGATTATTCATAAAGGCGATTGAGAGTGTTTCCTCTAAAGAATATCTATCGCTTCTGCTGGATAGTATTTTTGAGGGAATAAGGTTGCGCGCCCTGCAATCGGACAAAATTAAAAATTTAAAAGGCTGGTCTACCTTTTTGAAAAATATTAGTATGCCATCGCTATTGTTACCATTGCCAACTGATCACCATGAGCTGGTTGTGCCGATAAAAAATGTTGATGCAATCGGTTATAAAGCTGTTTTGAATCATAGTGGTAAGAAAATGAGTTTCTCAGTTGAGTTACCATGTAGTGTTTATGAGAATAATAAAAATATGGTGGATGAGCTAATGTCAAAGACGCGTCTGCAGTTGGCTAAGTCGACTAGTGGCTATGTTTTAGAAATTAAGCATGTGGCCATTGATAAAGCCGCTCATAAATTTAAAAGCTTTGTGCGCGCTACGTTGCCTATCGTGCAAGGGGAGCACAGTTGATATAACAGTGTTTTCTATTTCGAGTATCCTTGATGAGTGCCACCACCTGATGATTCGCATACTCATTGCGCTCTCACCCGTAATGCTCATTGTATGGCTATGGTGGGGAAGCCATGTAAAAAAACCGTTGCCTCCTGAACAAAGTGCTACCGTTGAAACTTTTGACTCTGCTTCATTATCAGCGCTGGGACGTGCCCTTGAGGAGCATCAGCTCACTCGCATAGTAACCAATAGCGGACAAGGCAACTCTCGTGCACTGCGCGTAGATTATCAGGGCTATGAACGTGGCAGCCGCCGTGTGGTGGTGTCACCGCGAATTGAGCCTGCCGAACAGTATGATTTTTCGTTTTGGGTGCAGTTTTGTGAAGGCTTTGACTTTGCCAGAGGTGGTAAACTGCATGGGTTAGGGCCTTCAGGTCCTGTTACAGGGGGTAACCCCGTGACTCCAGACGGGTGGAGCGCCCGTTTGATGTTCCGTGGGGATGGGGGGCTGCAAACCTACATTTATCATCAGGGTATGGCAGGGCGTTTTGGTGATACTCAGCGTGCTGCGGAGTTCGCCTTTGAACCTGGCCGTTATTATCACGTGCGTATGCGCGTAACCCTGAATACCCCCGCGCAGGAAAGTAATGGGCATGTAACGGTATGGGTCGATGATGAGCGGCTTATCGAGCATACCGGTTTACGCTTTCGTGACCGTGAGGGGGATGCCAGCCAAATACAGCGCTTGCTATTCAGTACTTTCCATGGTGGCAGTAGCCCTGAATGGGCGCCTAGAAATTCCGATGGCAGCTATAAAACCGATTGCGCGTATTTTGATAATATTGAATTGATCCCATCGCTTGGGCGATGAACGATACAACGATGCTTGTTGGAGAACCTTAAGGATGAAGATTGCAGTTGCCGGAACGGGCTATGTTGGCCTTTCTAACGCGATGCTGTTGGCCCAGCACCATGAGGTGGTCGCGGTCGATATCGTGCCTGAAAAGGTCGAGATGCTGAATAACCGCGTATCACCGATTGAAGATGCGGAAATTTCAGCGTTTCTGGCGCGTGAAGACCTGCACTTCACGGCAACCCTGGATGCCAAGGCGGCTTACGAGGGTGCGGCGTTCGTCATTATTGCGACGCCCACCGATTACGACCCGGACACCAACTACTTCAACACCAAAAGCGTTGAAGCCGTGATTCAGCAGGTGATGGAGATCAACCCGGATGCGGTCATGGTCATCAAGTCGACCGTGCCGGTGGGCTATACCGTTGAAACCGCTGAGCGTTTCAATACTCAAAACCTGCTGTTCTCGCCGGAGTTTTTGCGTGAAGGCAAGGCCCTGCACGATAACTTGTACCCGTCGCGCATCATTGTGGGCGAGCGTTCCGAGCGGGCGGCGACCTTTGCCGAGCTGTTGAAGCAGGGGGCCATCAAGCAGGAAGTCGACGTGCTGTTGACCAATAGCACGGAAGCAGAGGCGATCAAGCTGTTCGCCAATACTTACCTGGCCATGCGCGTGGCTTACTTCAATGAGCTGGATACCTACGCGGAAAGCCACGGCCTGGATGCCAAGCAGATTATCGAAGGGGTAGGGCTCGACCCACGCATCGGTAAGCACTACAACAACCCCAGTTTTGGCTATGGCGGCTACTGCCTGCCCAAGGATACCAAGCAGCTGCTGGCGAACTACCAGGATGTGCCCAACAATATGATTCAGGCCATCGTGGAAGCGAACCGCACCCGTAAGGATTTCATTTCGGAGTCCGTGCTGCGCCGCCAGCCGGAAGTGGTGGGCGTTTATCGCTTGATCATGAAAACCGGCTCCGATAACTTCCGCGCCAGTGCCATGCAGGGCGTCATGAAGCGTCTCAAGGCCAAGGGTGTCGAAGTGGTGGTGTTCGAACCTGCGTTGGAAGACGAGAAGTTCTTTGGCTCTGTGGTGATGCGCGACTTCGATGCCTTTAAACAGAAGGCGGATGTGATCCTGGCGAACCGCATGGTGCCCGAATTGGAAGATGTGGTGGGCAAGGTCTATACCCGCGACCTGTTTGGCAGCGATTGAAACTCCGCATGAAAATTTAACGCTTTGGGTGTGCTATATTGCCGCCAGGCCTCGGTTTTATTTATAAAAACGTGATGCCCATGGAAGCATGAAAGGGCCGTCAACCCCGGGTTTGGCGGCTTTTTTGTATGTCGGGTTCCCGTGGGCCACTTTTCGCGAATGGGGTGCGATGTTTTCTTTTTTGGCTAAATGGTGGAGGCGGCCTTTGTCGGCCGGTTCTAAGGCTCATGCCACTGCGCTGTTGCAGGATGATGCCGCTGACTTTGATGCCCAGTGGTATGTAAGCGCGTATCCGGATGTTGCGGAAGCAGGGCTGGACCCCTGGGAGCATTACCAGCGCCATGGCCGGGCGGAAGGGCGGCTGCCGTTTTGCAACCGGGCGTTGGGTTGGGAGCATGCGCTATGGCGTGGCGCTGAGCACATCATGTTGCCTCGTTTAGCGCAGTTGCTTTCGTCGTCTTCGGCGAATGCGGCAGAACGCCAGGCGGCACGCTGGGCGTTGGCCCGTTGGTATGCCTGGCAGCAGCGTTGGGATGCGGTGCTGGATAGCCTGATGCCCGAAGGGCAGTGGCAGCCTTGTACAACCCCCGGCCCGGCGCTGTTGGTGATCGACGCGTGTTGTCGTGGCAAGGTGGCGGGGCATACGCAAGTCGCTGCCCAGCAGGCGCTGGCGTTTTTGGAGAGCCACTACCCCCATTTGGCCGACACGGCCTTGGCACGTTGTAACGTGCAGCAGTGGTTGGGTGAGCAGGCCGCATCGCCGTTGGCGGTGCTGAATGCCATGTTCACGGCGCAGGGGCTAGCCCCTATTGCCCTGGCGGATGGCGCAGACGAGCTGGCCCTGCAACATTTGCGGCCTGCCGGCCATGTGAGCCATAAAGAGGTCAATAATAAAGAGGTCAATAATGTCATTCCGCTGAGGTTGGTGAGTGTCATTATTCCCCTTTATAACGCTGAGCGGACCATTGCCATTGCCTTGCGCGGGCTGTTTGCCCAGTGTGGGGTGCGCCTTGAAATCATCGTGGTGGATGATGCCAGCACGGATAACGGGGCCGCCGTCGCCGAGGCGCTAAAGCAGGAGGCGCCCGCCCATGTGCAGTTGGTGCTGTTGAGCCACACGACCAACCAGGGGGCTTATGCGGCGCGTAATACGGGGCTGAACGTGGCCCGTGGTGAGTTTATTACTACCCACGATAGCGATGACTGGTCGCACCCTCAGAAGCTGTGGCGCCAGTGCGAGGCGCTGGTGGCGCAGCCTGGGCTGCAGGCTTGCCTGTCGCATTGGGTGCGTGTCACGCCGTCGCTGCACTTCCATCGTTGGCGGCTGGATGACTATGGCTGGGTCTATCCGAATATGTCTTCGTTGATGTGTCGGCGCACGACGTTCGAGGCGTTGGGCTTTTGGGACCGGGTAAACGTCAATGCGGATACCGAGTTTCGCCATCGGGTGGAAGCGGCTTTTGGGCCAGAAAGCGTGGCTGAGGTGCTGCCGGGGGTGCCGCTGTCGTTTGGCCTGGGGGATGAGGGGTCGTTAAGCCAGCATGGCCGCACGCACTTGGTGAGCCAGTTCAGCGGTGCGCGGTTTCGTTACATGCAGATGGCGCGCCAATGGCATCAGGCGGGGGAAAGCCCGGCGGCGCTATACATGCCGTTCATGCCCGACGCGCGACCGTTTGCGGCGCCGCTTTTGATGCTGCGCGATGAAGCACCCGCCAATGGGCCATTGACCGATTTCGAGCGGGTGTGCGAATCCACGCTGTTTGATGCCGGGTGGTACCTTACCCGTTACCCGGATTTACAGAATACGCCCACGGAACCGCTGCTGCATTTTTGGGAAACCGGCGCTGCCGAAGGCCGAGACCCAGGGCCTGATTTTTCCACGTCGGGATATGTGCGTTGTTACCCCGAGGTGGCTCAACTTTCGTGCCTGCCGCTGGCGCACTATTTGAAGACGGGATACGCACGCGGCTATTCAGCCTTGCCAGAGTGGCAGGGGGAACAAGCGTTCTCGAACCGGCCGACGGTGATGCTGTGTGGGCACCAGGCCGGTACGGCGCTGTTCGGTGCCGAGCGTAGTTTGTTGGATGTGCTGGACGCCATGGTCAAGCATCGCTGGAACGTGGTGGTTACCTTGCCTGAGGCCATGAACGCCGAGTACGAGCAGGCTATTTTAAAGCGTTGCCGGGTATTGGCCGTACTTCCCTATGGCTGGTGGCAGGAAGGGCGTCTGCCGGTCGAGGCTACCGTTAGCCATTTTGAGGCGCTGATCGAACGCCATCATGTCAACGCATTGCATGGTAATACGGTGGTGCTTCAGGAGCCTTATGTGGCGGCTCGTCGTGCAGGTATCCCCACCCTGGTACACGTGCGTGAGCTGCCTCGCCATGACCCGGGCCTGTGCGCATTGCTGGGCGCCGAGCCCGAAGCGGTGGTGGCCCATGTGCATGCGCAGGCCGATGTGGTGATTGCCAATTCCCACTGCGTTGCAGAGGCTTTTGCACGGCCTTCTGCAACGCCGGTGTGCGTGGTGCCCAATACCATTGATATGCCGCCGCTGCTGGCGTTGCCGCCCGTACGCTTTATCCCCGGCGAACGCCAGGGGGGCGTGCGGGTGGGCATGCTGAGTAGCAATGTGGCCAAGAAGGGTATTGATGATTTGGTGACCATGGCACGCCACCTGCAAGCCTTGGCGCCCTTTGCCGAGGTGGTAGTGTTTGGAGCCTGTAGCCCCGAGATCACATCGCTGTTGGCGCGCCAGGCACAGGGCCGAGCGCCTTCCAACGTGCGCTTTGCGGGGTATGTCGAACGCCCGGAAGAGGCGTTGGCACAGCTGGATATCGTGGTGAACCTATCCCGCTTTCAAGAGTCTTTTGGGCGTACCGTACTGGAAGCGATGGCGGCAGGCCGCCCTGTGGTCGCTTACCAGTGGGGGGCACTGAGCGAGCTGGTGGTAGACGGTGAAACGGGGTATCTCGTGCCTTATGGAGACCCGGCTGCTGCTGCCCAGCAAGTCGCCCGGTTGGCCGCTGCGCCCGCGCAGTGTCGGCGTTTCGGTCAGGCTGCCCAGCAGCGGGCAGTTACCCGGTTCAGCTCGGCTGAATTGAGCCATGCCCTGTGCAAGGCGTATCGGCTAACCGGTGCGACTGCTTTCATGGAGACGCCTTGATCCGTGAGTTGCCCAAGCCCTACGGCTCCAATGGAGGGACGTGTTTGAAGCTTGCCATTGCTGCGATCGTCAAGAACGAACGAGATAGCCTTCCTGAATGGATGGCGTTTCATTTGTCGGTGGGCGCTAGCCACTTCCTGATCGCGGATAACGAAAGCGATGATGGCACCTACGAGTGGCTGGCCGACCTGGCAAAGGCCGGGCTGGTGACGCTTCTTTCGGTGTCTACTCAAGGGCAGCCGCCTCAGTTACAGGCGTATCAGCGTTTATTGGAGCACTGCCCCCCGCTGATGGATTTGGTGGCGTTCATCGACGCTGATGAGTTCCTGCTACCCACCGCCGAGGCCTCACCGGATGACCAGTACTCTTTGTTGACGTGGCTGGAAGCACGGTTTGCTGCGCCTGAGGTCGGCGCCCTTGGCTTGAACTGGGCATGTTTTGGCTCGGCCGGGGCACGGTTTCGTGAGGAGGGGCTGGTGATCGAGCGATTCACCCAGCGTGCCCGCCGCTCCTTCGGGCCTAATCACCACATCAAGAGCGTTGTCAGGCCCCAACAGGTTGAATGTTTTATCAATCCGCATCTGGCGCGGTTGCGCCACGGTCACTATATCAATAGTCAGGGGGAGCCGCTGGCCGCTCGCCATGGCGCGGATGGTTCGGTCAGGCCGGGGTTGAGCGAGTCCGTCTGCTGGGAGGGGGCGCGTATCAACCACTATCTGGTCAAGTCGGTAGAAGAGTTTGTGCTGGGCAAGGCCCGGCGTGGCAGTGCTGCCACCCCCCATTATCAAAAGCAGCGCGATTACTTTATGCGCCATGACCGTAATGATGTTGAGTGTCATGTGGCCGCTCGGTTCGCGCCTGAGGTTAAACAGAAGATGAAATGGTTGCAGCAGCTTGAAGACAAGCAGCAGGACGTCACGGAGAGTGTCGAAGTACGCTCGACGGGGAAAGAGTTGAAGCGCTGGTTAACGCGCCGGGTCAAAGAGTGGACCCTGGCTACCTCCGGGGGGGAAGAGGCCCCAACCGAGCGCTGGTCGTTGGATTACCCTTCGGCGCAGCGTGGGTCGCGTTTTCTCCCCTCGGGTCGAGTGGTGCAAGGGTGGTTGCTGTTACCTGAGCATTTGCAGGACATGCAGGCCGAGGTGCGTATCGTGGCCCGTTGGTTGCCGGTGTACGAATTGTGTCACCCGCTGGATATCGAGCGCCCGGATGTCATCGAAAACGTGCTGGGCGTGGCGGCAGAAGGGCATGCCCAGCAGCGCTGTGGTTTTCGTTTTACGGTTCCCCCTTTGTTGAGAGAGTTTTCGCTGTGGCTGGCAGTGGGGGATGAGCGCTGGCTGCTCCAGGACGTTCAGGTGGATACCCAGGACGTAGCGCCTGCCCAGCCGCTGAAAGTGTTGGAGGGTAAGCAGGGTTGGCTGTTCCTGGATAACGACACCAATGGCAGTGTTGACCAGTTTACGGGCCGTATGCAGTTGACCCAGGCGGGCGTGGAGGGGTGGCAGGCGTATTTGCGCCAACTGGTCGCGCTGGCGAGCCAGGTGCCCTGGGCGCTACTGGTGGCGCCTTCCAAGGAGAGTGTCATGGGCGAGCAGTATCATCCTCGCCAAGGGGGAAGCTCGGGGCCCATGCAGCAAGTGCTGGCTTTGCCTGAAGCCTCCGAACTGGTATACCCGGTCGCGGCGCTGAAAGCGCTGGGAGATGGGGCCTTCATCCCCACGGATACTCACTGGACCCATAAGGGAGCCATGGCGGCAACGCTGGCATTTGCCGAGCGGTTGGGGCTGGACCCACAGGCCTGTGCCTCGATGTTTGCCAAGGACCGCTACAAGAAAAAAGCCATGGGGGGCGATCTGGGCAATAAGCTGACGCCCAAACGTACTTCCGAGGTGCAGGTTCTGACCTCGTTTACCCATACGCGCTACAAGACCTACGATAATGGCCTGCCCAATTTTGGCCGTTTAATGGTGATGGAGTACCCCAAGGCGCTGGTGCCGAGCACCTGCTTACTGTTTGGCTCTTCGTCCAGCTACTCCATGTTCAATTACCTGTGCCGCCTGTTCCAGCGCGTGGTGTTTGTGCACAGTGCCGGTAATGTGGACCCTGCTCTGGTAGAGGCCGTGGCGCCTGGCTATCTGGCCGCCCAGACCAACGCTCGCTTTGTGATTCAAGTACCTACGGTAGCCTATAGCTTGCAGGAGATGGTCCAGGAAAAGTCGTCCCAACTGGATGAAAAAGCCCTTGAGGGTGTCTTGGAACGGCGTATCATCGCGGAAGATACGTATCTTGAAACGGTGGGTGTTCTACCGTGGGCACACGCTGCGGGCGCGCTCATTTCATGAATGTTGCCTTGTCAAAAATTGGGTTGAGGTGTTAATGGGGCAGCATACGGTTCGCTTTAAAGAATGGCTGGCTGCGCTGGGCCGCTTAATTGATATGCCGCCTGTTTGGCGGCGTGAACCTGTCTTGAGGATCAAAAACAGTCCTTCGGCGCGCGTAGAGACGCACGAGGAAGACAACGATCAGGCGATCACCGATTGCCAGATAGAAGGCGACCAGCCCTGGCCGGGCTGGAATATGGTAGAGCTGGATGGGCTGGCGGGCGACGCGCATGGGGCTGCCACCTTGACGCTGTTTACTCGGCAGGGGGGGCAGGAATTCTCCGTGTCGTTGCGCCCTGGTAAAACGACCAAACGGATCGTGTGGGTGCCGCTGGGGGTGGTCAAGATGACGCTCTCGTTCAGCGCCTCAGCGGATGCGTTACGGTCGGCTACGCTGCGGTGGGTTTGGCTGACGCCGTGGTTTGCTCATAACCGCCTGGCGCGTCGGCTGATCAATAATCATCCGGAGTTCAAGGGGCTGCGTACTCGCAAGGTGATCCGGCAGTTGCATGTCGCGTCTGTGGCGGAAGGGTGCTCCTGGCGCCGTGTGGCGATGGACGCCTACGACCAGACCCATGCAAAACAGCATGTCAATGACGACTACATGCGCTGGATCGATGTCAAGGAGCCTTCTGCGCATCTCGATGCTCAGGCCTTCATTGCCAGGCTGGCGCATGCCCCGCTGTTTTCGTTGATCATGCCCGTGACCCTGGAAGATTTCGAGAAAGGCGAGAAACATTTTGTTGCCACGATCGAGTCTCTCAAGGCGCAAAGCTACTTCTTTTGGGAAGTGTTTATTGTGTTGTCGGCTGAGATTACCGATGCACAGCGGCGCAGTCTGGAGCGTTATATTTCTTCTACTAGCCGTATCAACCTGATTAGAAGCTACCACCGTACCTATGCGAAGCTGGACCATCAGGGGTTTATTCAAACCCAGGGAGATGGTGTGTTGCGCATTAGCGTTGGTGACCAGCTTGCTCAGGAGGCGCTGAGCCAATTGGCCAAGGCGTGGAACGAGTATCCGGATGCGCAGCTTTTTTATGGCGATGAAGATGCGATTAATGAAAATGGCGAGCGTAGCACGCCCGTCTTCAAGCCAGACTGGAACCCCGATTTATTGTTGTCTACCAACTACATTGGTCGTTTGGCCCTGTATAAGCGTAAGCTACTTTGGCAGTTGGAAGCCGAGCAAGCCGACCTGCTTTCCCATTTGACCAATCGCGCCGCCGTGGATTATGCCCTGGCGTTGACCTTTTTAATGTGGAAGAGCGTTCATGGGAATGAGCGCTCGGTGCATCATTTGCCGAGCATGCTGTATCACCGTAGCACTCTTTTCCGCTACTCCCTTTCCCAGGCGGATGCCATGCAGCTGGTCAGCCATGTGCTAAAGCAACACGTGGCGAGTAACCGTGCGGTTGTTCACCCGGGGCTGTTGAGCCATAGCGTGCGTATCGAGTGGCCTATTCCGCGCCCCGCACCCCTGGTCAGTTTATTGATTCCTACCCGTAATGGGGTGGACATCCTGCGCCCCTGTGTCGATGCCATTCTGGAGCGTACGGCGTATTCCCATTTCGAAGTGCTGATTCTGGATAATCAGAGTGATTGCCCCGAAGCGCTGGCCTATATGAGTGAGGTGGCCCAGCGCGATGCTCGGGTTCGCGTATTACGCTGGGATCATCCGTTCAATTATTCGGCCATCAATAACTTTGGGGCGTCGCAAGCGCGTGGCACTATTATTGGCTTGGTCAATAACGATATCGAGCCGATTAACGAGGACTGGTTAACCGAAATGGTGGGCCAGGTGTGCCGTTCCGAAATTGGCTGTGTTGGGGCCAAACTTTACTATCCTAATGGAATGTTGCAACATGGCGGGGTTATCCTTGGGTTAGGCGATGTGGCGGGTCATGCGCATCGCTTTTTCCCTCGGGAGAGCGATGGCTATAACGGGCGCTTGAAAGTTGTACAGAACCTTTCTGCTGTGACGGCTGCATGTTTATTATTGCGAAAAAGCGTCTTTACTAAAGTTCAGGGCTTGAATGAACGCGAATTGACCGTCGCCTATAACGATGTTGATTTGTGCTTGCGTGTCCGTGAAGCAGGTTATCGCAATGTATGGACACCCTACGCTGAATTATATCATCACGAGTCGATTTCCCGTGGTGCTGATGACACGCCTACCAAACGCGCACGCTGGCTGAGTGAAGTGGCTTATATGCGCCGCCGTTGGGCTAAACAGTTGGATAATGACCCTGCTTATAACCCTAACTTGACGCTGGTGCATGAAGATTTCTCACTCCGTTAACCTGCCGCTTATGCCAACCGGTAGTGCCTGGCTGCCCTATGACACCTGACGCGGATTGGGTGGTTTTCAGCGATGGTGCCAGGCCAACGGAAGATATCTATTTTCTTGAGTCTGCCGTTCCGGCGCTGCGTCAGCGGGGCCTGCGCATCGAACGGGTCGTGGCGTCACGGTGGTTTGCCGCGCCGTGGCTGCAGGGGCGAGATTTTTTGGCCCGCTATGCGGGGGCCAATCTGGTGGTGTGCCGCTCGTTGCCCGCGGCCTGGGTGCGTTGGTTAAGGCGGCATCGCTCTGTGTTTGGGTACGTCGTTTACCTGATTGATGACGATATTGCCGCCGCCGCCGAAGACTCATCCCTTCCGGCGGCTTATCGTAAGCGTATGGCAGGCATTGCCCATGGCCAGCCACGGCTGCTGTCCTTGTGTGATGAAGTGGTGGCCTGTAGTGAGGCGTTGGCCAACCAGTTTCGGGCACGCCATGGCCAGGTATCGGTGCTGACTCCGCCATTGATTGCGGCCTTGCCCTCGGAGCTCGACCACTTCAGGCAGCCGCCTTCATCGGCCTTTCCTTGGCGGATAGGCTTTCATGGAACCCGGGCGCACTTGAGCGACTTGCAGCATATCGCCCCGGCGCTGAACGCTATTCAGCAGTCACAGGAAGGCACACAGCTGGAAATCATGTTGGGTCGGCATACGCCGGCTGAGCTGGCGACGTTATCAGGCGTTTCAGTACCAGAGCCGCTGCCCTGGTCAGCCTATCGGCGTTACCAGGCCGAGCACCGGGTGCATATTGGCTTGGCGCCGCTATGGCCAACCCCCTTCAATCGGGGCAAGTCGTTCATCAAGTTTTTGGATATTACCGCGATGGGGGGGGTGGGTATTTATTCGCACCGTGCCCCTTATAACGATGTGGTGCGTCACGGCAGCAATGGCTTGCTGGTGGGCGATGCGCCTGAGGAGTGGCAGGCTGCGCTGCACTACTTGATCCATCATCCTCAAGAAGCTGCGGCCATGGCCCGCCAAGCCGCCGTCGATGCACAGCGCATTGGCCAACCTGACGATGCGATACAGTTCTGGCTGGCACGGCAGGCGCGTTTTTCCGAATATCAATCAGGGAGTAAGTAGAATGGACACCATTATCCAAGCTTTTCATGATCAAACGCCAAACGCCAATGTGGTGAAAGAGCGGATTGCTTTTGGCACCTCTGGCCACCGTGGTCGCGCCACCGAGCGCACCTTCAACGCGGCGCATATCATCGCGATTACCCAGGCGGTGGTGGATTACCGCAAGGAAGAGAACTATCAGGGGCCGCTGTTTTTGGGCGTGGACACCCACGCGCTTTCGCGCCCCGCCTGGGAGTGCGCACTGCGTGTGCTGGTCGCCAACCAGGTGCCGGTGTTGGTCGAGAAGGGTCATGGTTATACGGCCACCCCGCTGGTGAGCCAGGCCATCATTCACTACAACACTCAGCACCCGTTGGGTGACCCTGCCGCCAAGGCTGATGGTTTGATCATCACGCCTTCGCACAATCCGCCGGAAGATGGCGGCATCAAGTACAACCTGTACCACGGCGGCCCTGCCGATACCGAAGCCACCCGCTGGATCGAACTGCGCGCCAATGCCTACCTGCTGCGCCAGTTGAGCGATATTACGCTGGTGTCGTTGGAAGAGGCGCTGGCCCAGGTGCAGGAGTACGATTTCACGGCCCATTACGTTGCCCAGCTGGGCCGCGTGGTGGACATGGATGCCATCCAGAAGGCCAACTTGACGCTAGGGGTAGACCCCATGGGCGGCACGGCGCTGCCAGTGTGGCAGGCGGTGGCCGAACATTACGGGCTGAATCTCGAGGTGGTGAATACCACCATTGATAGCCGGTTTGCGTTCATGCCGCCGGATCACGATGGCAAGATCCGCATGGACTGCTCCAGTGCGGCGGCCATGGCCAACCTGCTCGACATCAAGGACCGCTTCGATCTCGCCTTCGGCAACGACCCGGATGCCGACCGCCACGGTATCGTGGACGCTAACGGGTTGATGAATCCCAACCACTTCCTGGCAGTGTGTGTGGATTACCTGATGAGCCACCGCCCTGAGTGGAGCCAGGAGCTGCGCATTGGCAAGACGCTGGTGTCGTCTTCCATGATCGACCGGGTGGTGGCTTCCCATGAGCGGGAACTGCATGAGGTGCCGGTGGGCTTCAAGTGGTTCGTGGATGGCCTTTCCGATGGCTGGTTGGCCTTTGGCGGCGAAGAGAGCGCCGGGGCCAGCCTGCTGACCCGTGACGGCAAGGCGTGGTCCACCGATAAAGATGGCATTGCCCTGTGCCTGCTGGCCGCCGAGATTCTGGCCGTGACCGGTAAAACGCCCAGCGAGTATTACCAGACGCTGACTCAGCGCTTTGGCGAGCCTTGCTACAAGCGAGTGGATACGCCGTGCAGTGTGGAAGAGAAGGACGCGTTCAAGCAGCTCACCGCCGACAGCGTTACCGACACCACCCTGGCGGGTGACCCTATCACCGCGGTATTGGTCAAAGCCCCTGGTAACAAGGCCGCGATTGGCGGCTTGAAGGTCACTACCGATAACGGCTGGTTTGCTGCTCGCCCCAGTGGCACCGAGTCGCTGTATAAAGTCTATGCCGAAAGCTTTAAAGGCCCGCAGCATCTGGATGAACTGATCGACAGCGCTACGCAGTTACTTTCGGGCGTGCTGAAAGGTTAAGCCTTTGTTATAAGCATGATGGTTGCAAACCAAAACCACTCTTTATGGGTGGTTTTTTTTGGCTGGTTGCCAGGTTTGTGGGGACGCGGTCGATTGTGGTGGCGTGATCGGGGCGGCTGCCCATGCGTATCGTTGGCGATGTACCCGTAGCGCGGTGTAAGCGGAGCGCACCCGCGAAGCAACGCGGTGAGCGTTGCTGATGGGGCTACATGGGTGGGCGGTGGTGGCGTGATCGGGGCGGCTGGCGCCGCCCTTCGCGGGTGCCTCATTTGCTCGTGCCTCGCAAGATTCGTTACGCCGCGCTACGGGTTGGTTGCCTATGCGTATCGTTGGCGATGTACCCGTAGCGCGGTGTAAGCGGAGCGCACCCGCGAAGCAACGCGGTGAGCGTTGCCGATGGGGCCATATGGGTGGGCGGTGGTGCGGTGGGTGAGGGTGGCGTGATCGGGGCGGCTGGCGCCGCCCTTCGCGGGTGCCTCTTTCGCTCGTTTCACTCGCTCAATCGTTACGCCGCGCTACGGGGGTGGGGCATCTTGCTGTAAACTTGGGCAATACCTCTGGATAGAGATGGGTTGGCTTGGCATATGCTTCGTTCTTTCGCTATGTTGGCTTTTATAACTCAAGGATGATTTATGAATACTTCATTTTCTGCAGTAACTCCCCACGCGTATACCCCGTTGAAGGCGCTTCACCAACATGCGGAGTTGGTGCAGGCGCAGCCGTTGAGTGATTTGCTGGGCGGGTCGGGTGTGGCTCGGCAGCGGGCGGCGGCGTTGGCGTTTTCGTTTGGTTCGTTGCATCTGGATTTCAGCAAACAGCGGTTGACCCAGCAAACGCTGCAGCTACTGACGGCCTGGGCCCAGAGCTGCGGGGTGGAAACGCGGCGTAGTGCGCTGTTTGCAGGCGCTAAAGTGAACCATTCCGAGCGCAGGGCGGCGCTGCACATGGCGGCGCGCTGGCCGGAGGCAACGCCTGCCCCAGAGGGGATGGAGGCCGCCGCTGCGTTTTGCCAGCAGCAGCGGGTGAAAATGGCGGGGTTGGTCACACGCGTTCATCAGCAGGCGTGGTTTGGTGCCACGGGCCAGGCAATCACCGATATCGTGCATATTGGGGTGGGAGGCTCGGATTTAGGCCCCAAATTGGTGAGCGAGGCGCTGGCCGACTGCCCGAGCCAGGCGCAAGTGGGTGTGCATTATGTCTCTACCATGGATGGCTCGCAGCTGCTGCCCTTGATGGAAACGCTGAACCCGGCCACTACGCTGCTGGTATTGGCTTCGAAGTCGTTCACCACGGCGGATACGCAGTTCAATCTGCGCACCGCGCTGGCCTGGCTGAGCGATGCCCTGGAGGTGGATGAAGCCACGGTACGCCGTTATCAGCTGCTGGGGGTCTCTTCCAAGCCGGAAAAGATGACCGAGTTCGGCATTCCCGAAGCCCACCAGTTGGAATTCAAGGAGTGGATTGGCGGGCGTTTTTCGCTGTGGTCGCCGATTGGCGTGAGCGTGGCCATGCAGCTGGGGCTGGCGCAGTTCGATGCCCTGTTGGCGGGCGCGCACGCCATGGACCAGCACTTCCTGGACACGCCGCTGGCACAGAACCTGCCCGTGTTGCAGGCGCTGGTGGGGGCGTGGAACTGTCAATTCTTGAACATCCCGACCCATGCGGTGCTACCTTACGACGGCCGTTTGAAGAGCCTGGCGGCGTACCTGCAGCAGCTCGAGATGGAGTCCAACGGTAAGAGCGTGGGGCTGGATGGCCGTTCGGTCAATCATGCTACTTGCCCGATTCTGTGGGGCGATGTGGGCCCCAATGCCCAGCATGCGTTCTATCAGTTATTGCATCAGGGTAGCCACACGGTAAGCGCTGATTTCGTGGCCGTGGCTCAGCGTCGTGCTGATGTTGCCACGCCAGTGGCGGAGTCGCTGGAGCAGCAAAACTCCCTGACCCTGGCCAACTGTCTGGCTCAGGCCCAGCTGTTTGCGCTGGGGGATGATGCCATTCCACCTGCGTTGCGTGGCTATATGGCCCAGGGGTATCGGGGTAACCAGCCCAATTCGGTTATACTGATGCGCGAGCTGAACGCATGGTCCATAGGTGCGCTGCTGGCACTCTATGAACATAAAGTGTTCGTTCAGTCGGTGTTGTGGAACTTGAACCCCTTCGACCAGCCGGGTGTGGAGCTGGGCAAGCAGCTGGCCACCAGCCTGTATCAGACGTTGGCGGGTTTGCCGATTGAGCACCAGAATGTAGAAGATCCCAGTACTGCTCAGCTGCTGCGTAAAGTGAGTGAGTGGCGCAAGCAACGTAACGAAAAAGGAAGTGTTGAATGACTCAAGTACGCAAGGCGATTATTCCGGTGGCGGGGTTCGGTACCCGCCTGCTGCCCATCAGCAAGGCGATCCCCAAGGAGATGGTGCCGGTAGTCGACCGCCCCTTGATTCAGCACGTGGTGGAAGAAGCACTGGCCGCAGGCATCAACGAGATCATTTTGGTGACGCGTGCGGGTAAATCGGCCATCGAAGACCATTTCGATGCCCACTTCGAGCTTGAGCATTCGCTGGCCAGCAAGGGTAAGGATGCGCTGCTGGAGACGCTATCGGCCATTTCTCCCAAGCAACTGAAAGTGACCAGTGTTCGCCAGCCCAATGCCAAGGGCCTGGGGCATGCGATTTTTTGCGCGGCTCACTTGCTGGATCAGGACGAGCCGTTCGCGGTGATTCTGCCAGACGTGCTGGTCAAGCCGCAGGTGGGTAGCAGTGCCTGTGATCTGGGCAGCATGGTGGCGCGCTGGGAAGCCAACGACGCGTCGCAAATCATGGTAGAAGCGGTGCCGCAAGAAGATGTTTATCGTTACGGCATTGTGGATTGCGACGAGCCAGCGGCGGGGGAGAGCGCCAACATGCGCGGCGTGGTGGAAAAGCCCAAGCCGGAAGAAGCGCCTTCGCGCCTTTCCGTGATTGGCCGCTACGTGTTGCCTTACCGCATCATGGAGCTACTGCGCGACCAGCCGCCCGGTGCGGGCAATGAAATCCAGCTCACCGATGCCATCGACCGCTTGATGCAGGAAGGCAAGTCGGTACAAGCGTACCGTATGCATGGCCGTACCTTCGATTGCGGGCATATTGAAGGCTGGCTGCAGGCCAACACCACGCTGGCTCGTGAAGCGGGCTACGACGTTTAACGGCCTGCTCAAGGCTGAGTGTTTGAAAACCGCCCCCGTGGGCGGTTTTTACGTTCTGGAGGCGCGATGCGGGAATTACTGGAACAGGTGTTGGCCATTGCCAAAGCCGCGGACGACGCCATCATGGCGGTATATGGCCGCGCCTTCGACGTGACGGTCAAGCAAGATAACAGCCCACTGACCGAGGCGGACCGAGCGGCGCATAACGTCATTCGGCATGGTTTGCAGGCGTTGACGCCGACGTATCCCATTTTATCCGAAGAGGATGTGGAAGGTTTTTCAGGGGTTGGCGACGATGGCCGCTACTGGCTGGTGGACCCGCTGGATGGCACCAAGGAGTTCATCAAGCGCAACGGGGAGTTCACCGTCAACATCGCGCTGATCGAACACGGCGCGCCAGTTCTGGGTGTGGTGACCGCCCCGGTCACCGGCGTTGCCTACCTGGCGGCAGAGGAGGTAGGAGCTTACAAGATAGCGCCGGATGGCCAGCGCACCCGTTTGCAGGTGGCGGGCAGGCCCGCCGAGGGCGCCATGTGGCGCGTGCTGGGCAGCCGCTCTCATCATGACCCCGCACTCACCGATTGGCTGGCGGCGTTGGGGCCTTATCAGATGCAGCCCATGGGCAGCTCGCTGAAAAGCTGCTTGATCGCCGAAGGCCAGGCCGACGTTTACCCCCGCTTCGGCCCCACCAGCCTCTGGGACACCGCCGCCGCCCACGCCATCGTCCACCAAGCCGGAGGGCGCATCGTCACCCTGGACGGCCACCCGCTGCACTACGCCACCCCCACCCAAACCCTGAACCCACCTTTTGTGGTGTGGGGGAACCGGGGGTGATATTAGTGCGCGGGCGGTGGTGAGAGGGCGTTTTGTCGTTCGGTGGCGTAATCAGGGCGGCTGGCGCCGCCTCCGCGCCGGGCCGCCGCTGCGGGTGCCTCATTTGCTCGTGCCTCGCAAGATTCGTTACGCCGCGCTACGGGTGCCACCTTCGGTATGGTTATCCATGCCTGATGTTGGCGATCACCCCGTAGCGCGGCGTAAGCGAAGCGCACCCGCGAAGCAACGCGTGAGCGTTGCTGATGAGGGCGCAATGGTTAGCGGTGGCGTGGTTGTTTATGGTGGCGTAATCAGGGCGGCTGGCGCCGCCTCCGCGGGTGCCTCATTTGCTCGTACCTCGCAAGATTCGTTACGCCGCGCTACGGGGTGCCACCCTCGGCATGATTATCCGTGCCCGATGTTGGCGATGACTCCGTAGCGCGGTGTAAGCGAAGCGCACCCGCGAAGCAACGCGGTGAGCGTTGCCGATGAGGGCACGATGGTTAGCGGTGGCGTTTTGTCGTTCGGTGGCGTAATCAGGGCGGCTGGCGCGCCTCCGCGCCGCCGCTGCGGGTGCCTCATTTGCTCGTGCCTCGCAAGATTCGTTACGCCGCGCTACGGGTGCCACCTTCGGAATGGTTATCCGTGCCTGATGTTGGCGATCACCCCGTAGCGCGGTGTAAGCGAAGCGCACCCGCGAAGCAACGCGGTGAGCGTTGCCTGTGAGGGCGCGATGGTGTTCATTCCCAGTTCATTTGGGCGATGTCGGGCGGGGTTTGGATGCCCCATTGAGGGTCGTACCAGCCTTTAGTGACGCATTGGTGGAAGCTGGACCATTTCCATTCGCTGGGGGCGGTGGCCCAGCCGTGTTTGACGGGGTTGTAATGGATGTAGTCCATGTGGTTTTGCCAGTCTTGCTCATTGCGGATGACGTGTTCCCAGAAGCCGCGCTGCCATGCGGTTTTGGTGCCCAGTGGGAGGGTGAAGTCTTGGGAGGCGTATTTTTTAATGTCTCGCCAGCGTGAAGAGTAATCAGCGTCGCCTTCGGGCAGGGTCCATAGGCAGTGTAAGTGGTCGGGCATCAGGACGAAGGCGTCCATGGTAAAGGGGCGTTCTTTTTTCACTCTACGGAAGGCACTGCCCAAGGCGCGGATATTGAGATGATCTGTCAGCAGTGGTTGACGATTGTAGGTCACGACGGTGAAGAAGTAAGTGCCGCCAGGGATGAGAGCGCGCCGGTAAGTGGCCAAGGGCTGCTTCCCTTCATTGGATTTAGGTTAAGCGTACCGTGATTGGGAAAGAAGTGCATCTTTTGTGCGGGGGCGTGGTTGCCCATGCCCGACGTTGGCGATGACCCGTAGCGCGGTGTAAGCGGAGCGCACCCGCGAAGCATCCCGTTAGGGATGCTGATGAGACCGCCGAGATTTGATCAAGCACTGTGGCGTGATCGGGGCGGCTGGCGCCGCCTTCGCGGGTGCCTCTTTCGCTCGTTGCTCTCGCTCCATCGTTACGCCGCGCTACGGGTGCCACCATTCGGAATGGTTATCCGTGCCCGATGTTGGCGATGACCCGTAGCGCGGTGTAAGCGGAGCGCACCCGCGAAGCAACGCGTGAGCGTTGCCGATGAGGGCGCGGTGGGGCGGTGGCGCGGTTGGTGATGGTGGCGTGATTAATCCATTTCCATACTCAACATCGGCGCGTTCGCGGCCATTCCCCATGCCCGATGTTGGCGATGACCCGTAGCGCGGTGTAAGCGGAGCGCACCCGCGAAGCATCCCGTTAGGGATGCCGATGAAGCCGCCGAGATTTGATCAAGCACTGTGGCGTGATCAGGGCGGCTGGCGCCGCCTTCGCGGGTGCCTCATTTGCTCGTACCTCGCAAGATTCGTTACGCCGCGCTACGGTTCACCTTTCACCTTTCACCTTTCACCTTTCACCCCTCACCGTTTTTCCAAGCTTTCTACAGGGAGTTCGACGGGGTGGGGGCGTTGGAGGACGTTGAGGAGGACGATGGCGCGTTCTTCGCCTTTGCAGCGGGTGAAGATGGCTTCGAGGTCTTTGAAGGGGCCTTCGGTGATGGTGACTTTGTCGCCGGCGGTGAAGATGCTGTGGTTGCCTTCCTGGCGGTGGGGTTGGGCGCGGAGGGTGGCGACGAGGGCGTCGGGCACGGCGATGGGGGTGTTGCCGAAGGTGAGCAGGCGCAGGACGCCACGGGTGGAGCGGATGGGGCGCCAGTTGCTGTTGACCTGGTCTAACTGAATGAATAGGTAGTAAGGGAACAGCGGCTCGGAAACGGTGGTGAGCTTGCCTTGTCGCTTGCGTTGCACGTCCAGCACGGGGTGGAACACCTCGTAGCCCTGGTTGGCGAGGTGTTCGGCGGCGCGGAAGGATTCACTGCCTTTGCATTGGATGACGTACCAGTGGGCGGTGCTGGTTTGGGGTGTTGCGATTACCATGCGGTTACCTTTTTTTGCCCTGGGTGGCGTGATAGGCGGTGGTGGTGGCGCTTTATTGAACGGTGGCGTGATCGGGGCGGCTGGCGCCGCCTTCGCGGGTGCCTCCTTCGCTCGTTGCTCTCGCTCAGTCGTTACGCCGCGCTACGGTGTTGGCATTCACCATTCACCATTCACCATTCACCATTCACCATTCACCATTCACCATTCACCATTCACCATTCACCATTCACCACGAATCACATCCCTTTTGCCAACAGCTTTTCAAGCACGTCTAATGTTTCATCGATGTGGGCTTGGGTGTGCTCGCAGGAGAGGAAGAAGCGCAGGCGGGCGCTTTTTTCGGGGACGGCGGGGTAGAGGATCGGCTGGACGTTGATGTCTTTTTCGAGCAGGGCGTTGGAGAGCCTGGCGGCCAGCGGTGAGCTGCCGACGATCACGGGGACGACGGCGGAGCCGATGCTGTGGCCGGTATCCATGCCGCGTGCTTGCGCCTGTTCGAGGAAGTAACGGGAGATGGCCTGTAGCTGGGCCACCCGTTCGGGCTCCTGGGCCATGAGTTCCAGCACCTTGAGCGAGGGGGCGGCGACCTGGGCGGGCATGCCGACGCTGTAGAGGAAGCCGGGCGCGAAGTAGCGCAGGGTTTCGACCAGGGCCTTGTTACCGGCAATGTAGCCGCCGCAGCCGGAGAGGGTTTTGCTCATGGTGCCCATCCAGATGTCTACCTGGGTGGGGTCGATGGCAAAGTGTTCCCGCAGGCCCAGGCCTGTTTCGCCCATGACGCCGAAGGAGTGGGCTTCGTCGACCATCAGCCAGGCCTGGTGGCGCTGTTTGATGGCGATGAAGCGAGGCAGGTCGGGGATGTCGCCGTCCATGCTGTAGAGCCCTTCGATCACCACCAGCACTCGTTCGAACTGGTGGCGGTGCTGGGTGAGCAGCGCGTCCAGGGCATCGGGGTCGTTGTGGCTGAACGACATGCGCTTGGCCCCGGAGAGCTGGGCACCGACCAACGAGCTGTTGTGGATGTACTCGTCGTGGAGGATCAGATCCTTGGGACCCAGCAGGTAGCCTAGCGTGGAGACGTTGGTGGCGTGACCGCTGACGAAGGCCACGGCATCTTCCACGGCATACGCCTTGGCGATGGCCTGTTCCAGCTCGCCGTGAATGGGGCGCTCGCCCGAGACCACGCGGCTGGCAGATACCGAGGTGCCGTAGTGCTGGGCGGCCTCGCAGGCGGCCTGGATGACCCGCGGGTCGCCGGAGTAGCCCAGGTAGTTGTAGCTGGCGAAGTTGATGCAGGTGCGACCTTGCATGACGCTGGTGGCCCCGGCCAGGCCGTCGTGCACCTTGAAGAACGGCACCTGCAAGCCCAGCTGTTGCGCGCCCTGACGCATCATCGAGAGCTGTTGATAGCCTGGGTGGGCATCGAAGCGGGTGAAGCGTTCGGGCACGGAACGGGTTGCCCCTGCGCTGGTGGCAGGGGCAGTGGGCTGGCTGGCTCTTGCGGTAGGGCGCTTGCGCGCCTGTTCCAGTAGCTGGCGTTTTAGTTCTGAACGCTTGGCGGTCATGGTGTCTCTGTCGCTGGGGAGGATGCGGGCTCACTGGTAATGCCGTCTGCGCCGTGGCGAGCGGCCAGAGAGGCTAACGCATCTTGCGGCGACTCTTCAACATCCTCGTCATGCTGTTGGAGTTTCTGGATCAGCACGCCGGCCAGCTTGTCGAGAGTGGAGGCTTCGCTGAGGACCATGACCGGCACTTGAACGCCCAAGCGGTTCTCGATGGCGGTCATCAGTTCCACGCCCATCAGCGAGTCGAAGCCCATGTCGTACACCGAGCGGTTGACGTCGATCTTCTCTTCGTCGATGAGCAGAATGCTGGCCAGCTCTGCGCGCAGCAGCTCGGTGATGGTGCTGTGCAGCTCTTCCGGCGAGAGGTCGGCCAGCAGGGCGCTGATGTCGTCGTCCTGGTCGAGGCTGCCGTCGTCATCGCTGGCGCGGGCAATTTCGTCGAAACGCGGGGTGTCGGAGGTGGGCAAAAAGCGCGCCAGTGCGCCCCATTCCAGCTCCAGCACGCCCAGGCTTGGCCCGGGAGTCAGCAGCATTTGCTCCAGTACCTTCAGGGCGTCGTCGGAACGCAGCGCCGAGCCTCCCAAACGCTCCTGGAGGGCGTCGCGGGTGCGGGTGTTGCGGGCCAGGAAGCCGACGTCTTCGATGGCACCCCAGCGTACGCAGGTGGCCGGAAGGCCCTGAGCACGGCGGCGGGCAGCGAAGGCTTCGAGCCAGTGGTTGGCAGCCACGTAGTTGCCTTGGCCAGGGTTGCCGAACAGCGTGGTGGCCGATGAGTAGACCACGAAGAAGTCCAGCGGGGCTTGCTGGGTGAGCGCTTCCAGATGGCGTGCGCCATCGATTTTCGGGGCCAGCACTTTATGGATGCGTTCGGCGTCCAGGTTACGGATCAGGCCGTCGTCGATCACCGTGGCGGCGTGGACGATGCCGTGCAGCGGGCTCAGCTCGGACTTGGCGCGTTCCAGCACGTTGGCCAGGGCGTTGCGGTCGGTGATGTCGCAGGCGGCGGCCATGACCTTGATGCCCTGGGCGTCGAATTCACGGATGGCGGCCTGGGCTTCTTCACTGGCAGGGCCGCTGCGGCTGAGCAGGATCAGTTCCCGTGCGCCTTTGCTGACCAGCCACTGAGCCGTCTTGAGGCCAAAGCCGCCCAGACCACCCGTGACCAGGTAGCTGGCATTGGCGGGCAGGGTGAGGCTGCCGCTGCCTAGCTGCTCCTGACGCGGTGCGGCAATGGGCTGTTCATAGGTGACGACGACCTTGCCGATCTGGCGAGCCTGCTGCATGTAGCGGAAGGCATCGATGACCTGGCTGTGGCTGAAGGCAGTGAACGGCAGCGGGCTGAGGGTGCCGTCGTTGAACAGCGCCATCATTTCACTGAACAGGGTTTGGGTGAGCGCGGGCTGCACTTTCATCAGCTGGTCGGAGTCGATGCCGAAGTAGCTGAGGTTGTTGCGGAACGGGCGCAGGCCAATGTGGGTGTTCTCGTAGAAGTCGCGCTTGCCCAGCTCCAGGAAGCGGCCGAACGGGCGCAGGGCGCGCAGGTTCTGGTTGATCGCTTCACCTGCCAGGGAGTTGAGCACGATATCGACGCCTTCGCCCTGGGTGTCTTCGAGGATTTCTTCGGCGAAGGTGAGCGAGCGGGAGTCATAGAGACGCGCTTCGCCCATCAGGCGCAGGAAGTCGCGTTTCTCTTCCGAACCCACGGTGGCGTAGATGTCGGCGCCCATCCACTGGGCAATTTGCAGCGCGGCGATGCCTACGCCCCCGGCGGCACCATGGATCAGCACCTTTTCACCGGGCTGCAGGCGCGCCAGGTGCTTCAGCGCGTAGTAGACCGTGAAGAAGGTGGTCGGAATGGTGGCGGCTGCGGCGTAGCTGACGCCTTCGGGCAGCGGGGCCACGGCGTGCTGGCTGGCGACCAGGCGGTCGCTGAAGCTGGCAGGGCCGAAGCCCACCACGCCCTGGCCGGGACTAAGATGGTTGACGTTGCTGCCGACCGCGACGACTTCCCCGGAGAACTCCAGGCCCAGGGTGGGGCCGGCAAAACCGTTTTCGATGGCTTCATCGGACAGTAGCCCCAGGGTGTACATGACGTCGCGGAAGTTCAGGCCGGTGGCCTTGACGCGCACTTCCACCTCGTCGGCACCCAGCTCGGGGAGCTGGCGTGGCCGCCACTGTAGCTGGCGCAACTGGCCGGGCAGGGCAAAGCCCAGCGTCATGGCTTGGCGCGGCGCTGCCTGGCTGGCCTTGTGCGGGTGCGGGGCGGGCAGGGTACGCAGGCGGGTGGCGTAGCGGGTGCCTGCCTGGGTAATGACCAGCTCGTTTTCCGTATCCGGGTGGGTCACGGAATCGGCGATACAGGCCAGGGCCTTGGTGCTGGGCTGCTCGGGCAGTTCCAGCAGGGTGACGCTGTGGCCAACGGCTTCGTTGGCCAGCGAGCGGCCAAAGCCCCAGAGTGCGGCGTCGTCGCCGTGCTGGTAACCCTGGGTGAGCAGCCACAGCGTGACACGGCTGCCCTGGGCTTCCAGGCCGCTGTGTTCGAGGGCCAGCGACCACTGCTGAGCAAGGTGGCAGCGCTGGGTCTGTGCGGCGGTGGTATCTTGGCCCAGGCCACGCAGGCCACGCAGGTCCAGCACGTTCAGCGCGGCGGGGGGCGTTTCGTGCTGGCGCAACTGCTCGGCCAGCAGGGCCGCAGGCTCGCCATCGCTGAGCAGGGTGACGTTGTCCAGCGCTGCCGCCAGCGCGTTGGCCAGGGCTTGCTGGGTGGCGTCGGCAATGACCAGGGTATGTGCCTGGGGCGCTTGCGCGGCGCTGCCCGGCTGTTCGCTGGGGGCTTGCGCGTGCAGCAGGTAGGCGCCGTTCTCTTCCAGCTCCATGGGCGCGGTCACGCTGAGCCCTTGGGCGGAGAGCCACTCGATGAGGGTGGCTTGTTCCAGCGCGGCCTGGCCAATGCCGGGGGTGGCCAGCAGGTCGTCCAGCCAGCGGCTGGGATGAATGCCGACCACAATGAGCTGTGCGCCCGGTGCCAACTGCGAAGGCAAGGCCTCGATGAGCTGGCGAGTGCGTTCAGGCTGGGTGACGTCGGCGCTGATGAAGGCCAGCTGGGCTTTTTGTGCCTCTGCCAGCGTGGGCAGGGTCTCTTCCAGCGGCTGAACGTCGATCAGCGGGTAGCGTTCCTGGAGCTGTTCCGCTTGATGGCGCGCGGTGTCGCTGGTGGTCAGCGCACGGTAGCGGTAGCTGTCGGTGACCCTGGGCGAGTGATGGGCAAGGCGTTCCAGCAGGCGTTGGCCCAGCGCTGGGGCGGAGGGGCCTGCTTCCAGCAGGGCCAGCCGCTGGCCTTCGGGCAGGGCGGCCAGGGCTGCTTCCATCAGGCTGCCCAGCTCGCTGGCCAGTACTTGCCAGCCGCTCTCGCCAATCAGGACGCGGTTGATGCCTGCCAGGTGTTCGTGGGTGACGCCCAGGCTTTCCAGGGTGTCGGTGCCACGCGCCAGGGCTTCCTTGTGCAGGCCGAGCCTGCCCACCAGATGAATGGGGGCGAAGTAGTCCGGGTAGTCCTGGACCAGCAGCTGCCAGATGGTTTCCGGGGGCAGGGGCGCTGATTCGTCGCTGGCGGCATCGTCGCCGGGTGCGGTGGCCTCGGCAGGCTGGCCCTGCTGGGCGAAGGCTTCGCTGAGGCTGTCCAGCAGCGGCGCGACTTCCTGGCCGTAACGCTGGCCGGTGCTGGCGCTGAAGGCATCGCTTAGCCCCATCAGGCGTGGCAGGGCTTCGCTGGGCATGGGCAGCGTGACGGCGCGAAGCGGCGCAGGCGTGAGTTCGATATCCAGGTAGCTGAAGTGCTGGTGGTGTGCGCGGTTCAGGCGAATGGCCTTGAAGCGGGTCTGGCTGAGCACGGCCACGGCGCGGCCTTCGGCATCGTAAAGCTCGAAGTCGGCGGTGAAGGAGTGCGGTGCCCGTTTGCCCATGACGGCGCGGGCCAGCACGGGGGTTCCGGCTTCGGCATTGACCTGAATACGGCCTACGCGCACGGGCACGAAGGCGAGCTGCGAGGCAAACTCGGCCTGGCGTGCCAGCAGCGGAATGAACAGCTGGAAAGCGCTATCGAGAATGCCGGGATGCACGTGCAGCGTGTCGAGCTGGGCGGTGACGGCTTCCGAGAGGTGAATCTCGCCAATGACGCTGTCGCCCTCGATCCAGCCACGGGTAATGGCCTGGAAGGCGGGGCCGTAGTGCAGGCCGATGCGCTCGGCCATGGCCAGGTGCTGCTCCAGGGTGTAGTCGGCAGCGCGGCTGGGCAGTGCCGGGGCCTGGCGATTGAGCAGGAAGCCACGGCTTTCACGCATGCGGCGAGCCACGGTGTTGAGCTGCCATTCGATGCCGGTGGCGGGCTCCCGGGAGCGAATTTCCAGGCGACCGTCATCGGGGTCCAGCGTCAGGCGCATGGTGCGCCCGTTGGGGCCGTCCAGCAGCAGCGGCGCGCGGATTTCCAGCTCTTCGATATCCAGCAGCGAAGAGTCTTTTTGCTGCATGGCGGCGGCCAGGGCCAGCTCGATGAAGCCTGCGCCGGGGAAGACAGCCCCTTCGCCCACCACGTGATCGGCCAGCCAGGGCTGGCGCTTGGTGTCCAGCTGGCTTTCCCAGGTGTGCTCTTGCTGGGCTAGCGGGTAGCCCAGAAGTGGGTGCTGGTAGTAGCGCGACAGTAGGCCTTGGCCATCCCGGGTGCCTTGCACCCAGAGTTGGGTACGTTGCCACGGGTAACGAGGCAGCAGCACGCGCTGACCTTCCACGGGGAAGTAGTGTCCGCTGGGTAGGGTAAGCCCGCTGAGCAGCAGTTGGCTCAGCGTACGCTGTAGGCCATCGAGACCGGGTTTGTGGCGTTCGAGAGTGCCCAGCACCAAACCGCTTTGCGCTTGCTGGCGCAGCGACTCGTTGAGGTAGCGGCGCAAAATGGGGTGCGCGCCGACCTCGACAAAGACGTTATAACCCTGCTGTATCAGGTGCGTGGCGGCGTCGTCGAACCGTACCGGCTCGCGAATGTTCAGCCACCAGTAGTGGGCGTCCAGCGTGTCACCTGCCGCCACGGCCCCTGTCACGGTGGATACATACGGAATGCGGGTGGGCTGTGGCTGAATATCGGCCAGCGCTTCCACCACGCCTTCCTGAATGCTGTCCATGGCGGGGCTGTGGAAGGCGTAATCCAGCGGTAGGCGTTTGGCAAACACTTCTTCGGCGCTGAGGGCGCCTTCCAGTTTGCTGAGCTGGTCCTTGTCGCCTGCCAGGGTAATGCCTTTGGGGCTATTGATGCCGGCCAGGCTGACCCGGTCGAACTCAGGCTTGGCCAGCCAGGGGGCGATGTCGTCGGCGCTCATGGCCACAGCGGTCATTTCGCCCAAGCCACGGGTCTTGCCCTGGAAGTCGCTGCGGTAGTAGATCACCTTCACCGCGTCTTCCAGGCTCAAGGCGCCTGAGGCCCAGGCGGCGGCCACTTCACCCACGCTATGGCCAAACACGGCAGCGGGGGTAATGCCTTGCTCCTTGAGCCACTCGGTGAGTGCCACTTGTAGGGCAAACAGCGCAGGCTGGGCAATTTCAGTACTGACGAACCGCTCTTCTTCGCCCGCTTGCTGGTTGAGGCCCGCCAGCTCTGCACGCAGTGAAAAATGGCCGTGGCGCTGGAACAGGGCATCGACGCGGTCGATGGCGTCACTAAAGGCTGGGGCGGTGTCGAGCAGGTCATGGCCCATGGTGGCCCACTGGCAGCCGTTGCCGTCGTAGACGAATACTGGCCCTTGAGCGTCGTTCAAGCGCTCCAGCATGGTGAGCTGGCTGGTATCGCCTTCAGTGAACTGGCTCAGCGCGGCAGCGGCTTCTGCGGCGCTGCTGGCAAAGCAGAGCGCTCCGTGGCTGTGCTGCTCACGGTGGTGAAACAGGGTATGAGCAGTGTCGTAAAACGGCTGCTCGGTGGTCTGCAGGTGGGTGGCCAACGCCTGAGCACTGGCGGCCAGGGCGGCTTCACTGCGTGCACTGATCCGAATGGGCAGCGGGACATCCGGCACCTGACGCTCAGGCGTGGGTGTTTCCGGGGCACTTTCCAGAATGACGTGGGCGTTGGCGCCGCCAAACCCGAAGGAGTTGACGCCAATGACCAGCTTGCCTTCGGGTTTGAGCGGCTGGGCCTTGGTGACGACCCGCAGGTTCCATTCATCGAACTTGATGCGCGGGTTCAGCTTGCGAATGCCGATGGTGGCAGGCACTTCGCGGTGCTGCAGGCTGTACAGCGCTTTGGCCAGGCCCGCCACGCCGGAGGCGGTTTCCAGGTGGCCGACGTTACTCTTCACCGAGCCGATGAGTAGCGGCGTTTTGCGATGCTGGCCGATGGCTTCGCCGATGGCACGGGTTTCGATGGGGTCGCCGACGGCGGTACCGGTGCCGTGGGCTTCCAGATAGTCGATTTCGTCGGGGGAGATGCCTGCCTGTTCGTAGGCGCTGCGCATCAGGGCAATCTGGGCGCTGGGGTTGGGCACGGTGAGCCCGGTTTTGTACCCATCGGTGTTGACTGCCGAGCCCGCGACCACCGCCAGGATGTTGTCGCCATCGGCGACGGCCAGGTCGTAATCCTTGAGCAGAAACAGGCCTGCGCCTTCAGAGCGCACGTAGCCATTGCCGGCTTCGTCGAAGACCTGGCAGCGCCCGGTGGGCGACAGCATGCTGGCCTTGGAGAAAATGATGAAGCCGTAAGGGTGCAGGTGCAGGCTGATGCCCCCTGCCAGCGCCATGGGGGTTTCACCGCTGCGAATGGATTGGCAGGCCTGGTGGAACGCCACCATGGAAGAGGAGCAGGCGGTGTCCAGCGACATGCTGGGGCCGTGCAGGTCGAAAATGTACGACAGCCGGTTGGAGGCGATGCTGGACGTGTTGCCCGTGGCCGTGGAGGCGTCGATGGCAGACATGTCGTCGGCCAGCCGATAGGAGTAGTCCAGGCTGGCAACGCCCACGAAGACGCCGCACTGGCTGCCGCGCAGCGTGCTGGGCACGATGCCGGCGCTTTCCATTGTTTCCCAGGCCAGTTCCAGCAGCATGCGCTGCTGCGGGTCCATGTTGGCGGCTTCCCTGGGGGAAATACCGAAAAACGCTGCGTCGAACCCGCTGATATCGCCCAGGCTACCGGCGGCAAACGTCACGCTGGTACCGGGATGGCGATTATCGGGGTGCCAGAACGCCTCGTGGCTCCAGCGGTCGGGCGCTACTTGGGTGACGAGGTCTTTTTCGGCTTGCAGGTCTTGCCAGAACGTTTCAGGGGTGGTGCCTGGGAAACGATGGGCGGCACCAATAATGGCCACGCGTTTAGTCATTCTTGCTCCTGAGGTTCTGGTTCTGCCTTGATCACATCGCTACTTATATCGCGTCCAAACACTTGTTTAAATAGCCGGGCGCCAAGTTCGTTTGCTGCTATTCCCTGCGGCCTGTGCTCGGCAGGCGTTGGGCCAGACGGTTGCCGTTGCGTTGACCATATCATGTATGGCGTGCGGCCCGTAGGGGCGCCAAAATATCCATACGCGGCGGGCAGGATGGGCACATGATCGCCGTACCATCCCAGTAGCCCCGGCCTTTGCGCCTCCGTCAAGGCCGTTTTGAGCCCCCCCAGCATGCGGTCTGCTTCGCCCAGATGGTGAAGATAGACTGCCAAATCCCGCAAGTGATTTGGCAGCGGCCATGGGGCGTTGGGCAGCGTCCTGGCGAGGTACTGCTGCTGGGGTGCTTCCAGGTGCAGCGGGCCGTGATTTTCCATGGTGATCACGAACACGAATAGCGGCCTATTATCGTCATCTTTCAGCAGGCGTCCAACCTTTCGTGCTACCGCCTGGTCGCCGATGTATTGGCCGTGCTTTTCCTGGGTTTCGAAGGCGCTGAGATCCAGAAAGGTGTCGAAGCCCAACAGCGGGATGACCTTGTCGCGCAGATAGAACGTGGCCGGGTACGGGTGAATACATACGGTGCGGTACCCCTGGGCCTTGAATGCGCTGGCCACGCTGGCGAGAGGGTGGCGTGACAGCGTGCGGTAGGGGTTGAATTGACGCGGCCCCCAGTCGCTGGGGGCTAGTCCGGTCAGCACGGCGCATTCGGTGCGCACGGTGTTGGCTCCCCAGGCGGGTACGTGCAATTCGCCCTGTTCGAGGGCTTCGGCGGCGGTGGCATCGAATTGGTCAAGTAGCCCCGGTGCTACGTCCTTGCACCAGGGGCGGGGGTCGAAAAAAGACTCACTTTGCACCAGCACCACGTTGGGCAGTGTGTGGCCTGGAAGCGTGGCTGCGGAGGGTTCTGTTCGGTGTAGGGGCTGGCTGAAGGGCTGGAACGGTGAGCTTTCCGGGGCGGGCGCGGGTGAGCGCATGAGTGCGACGCCGTAGCTCCACAGGCTGGTGTATAGCCCCGCTTCATGCAGGTCGTGTTTGGGCGCTAGCGTGGGCGGGGGCAAGCGTTTCAGGCTGGCCGCCAGCAGCAGTGCACCCGCCAGTATCAGCAGTAGGCAACTGAAGAGCCAAGGCAGGAGGCCCCAGTGGCTTACCAGGGAGGGCTCGAAATAGAAGAAGCTGCCGATGGCCACGGCCCCAGCGCTGCTGGCGGCGATGGCGAGCCCGATGCCGAAGAAAGGCACGTAGAGCCTGGGGTGCAGGATGGCATCCCAGAAGTACTCGAAATCGTGGCAGATGAAGGGCTCGTTGAGCGTGGCTGATTTGGTGTTGCTCGACTGCACCACCACCAGCTGCAGCGAGAGGATGAACACGACGGCAAACCAGGGGCGCTGTAGCAGCAGTGTGAACACGCCAAACAGCAGCAGCCAGCTGCCCAAGTGCACGGCATTGGCTGCCAGGCGGCGTTGCCAGAAGGGGCGTGGCTGGGGGCGTAGCAGCGCTTCAATCAGCAGGCTACCGAGTAGCCCGGTGACCAGTGCGGGCGCCATGGCGGTGAGCGCGGTAGCGGAGAAGAGCATCATGAGCGGCCCTCCAGGTGATCGAATCCTAGCCGCTTGATCAGCCATTGGGACATCGCTGCGGGCAGAACGGCCAGCCACCAGGTGCCGAAATTGAGCGGAAACGGAAAGCTGACCCGTGGCCGATTGGCAGCGATGCCGCGGGCAATGACGCGGGCCGCACGTTCCGGGGGCCACTCCCAGGGTTTGGGGCCTGGCATGGCGTTGCACATGGGCGAGGTGACATAGCCGGGCATGACCACGGTGACGCCGATACCGGCCGGGGCGAGCAGCCCGCGCAGGCCTTCCCCGTAGGCTTTGATGGCCGCTTTGCTGGCGCTGTAGGTGGGCGTGCTGGGCAGCCCGTGCCAGGCGGCCAGGGAGCTGATGAACACCAGTTGGCCGCTGCCCCGTGCGCGCATGGCGGGCACCAGATGGTGGGCCATGGCGATGGGGGTGGTCAGGTTGATGTCCAGCAGCGCCTGAACGTCTGGCCAGGCTTCCAGTTCGCCCGCCTGGGGCGGGTGGGTGTTCTTGCCCGCATTGGCGATCACGATATTGGGCAGGTGGTGGGTGCATAGCTCGGCCAGCCAGTTGGCCAGCGCGGTCTCATCACCGAGGTCGATGCTCGACAGCGTGACCTGGGCCCCTTGGGCGCGGCAGTTTTCGCCTACCTGTTCCAGGGCGGCGAGATTGCGGCCGTGGAGGATCAGGTGGGTGTCGTGGTTGGCATATTCGTTGGCCAGCGCGCTGCCGATAGCCCCGGTGGCGCCGGTGATCAGCACGCAGCGGAAAGTGGTTTGGTGCGTGGTGCTCACAGCAGCCTCTCCAGTGGCGAGGGGCAGGCTTCGAGCACCTGGGCGGCATTATTGACCGCGAGATCGATCCCGGGCTGGCAGTAAAACCCTCCGTTGAGCTGGGTGGCATACATAACGGTGTTACGGAAATAGTCGAACAGCTGGGCGCTGGGCGGCGGTGGCTGGTGCCAGAACTCCTCCAGGCTGCCCTGGTAGGTCAGGCCCGCCATATGGTAGATGGGCTTGCTCAGTGCAAAAGTGGGGCACTGATGCTCCAAGGAGACGATGCCCACGGTGCTATTGACCGTCACCGTGCCTGCTGCATATTTGAGCAGTTGGTTGAGATCGCCCGACTCCAGGTAGACGATACGCCCCTTCAGGTCGTAGAAATTTTCCAGCCGCTGGATGATGGCCGGGTAGTCGACCAGGCCCATGTCCAGCGGGTGGTTCTTGATACATAGCAGAGCCTCTTGTGGGGCATGTGCGGCAAAGGAGCCCATCACATGATCCATGACCTCTTCCATGTTCTCGTAAGGAGAATGATGGATGATCTGCGCGTCGGTGTTGAGCTGTAGCGGCAGCATGAAATAGGGTTGGCCGCTGTCGATGAGCGTTTTGATGCGCTGGGCGTCGCGCTTTTTCCATTTTTTCAACTGTGCGAAACGCTTTATGTAGCCTGCATACTCGATGGGCGCTTTGATGGGGGAGTGGTTTTCATACCGGTGCGCTACCAGGGGGTTGGCTAACCCGGCGGCATGGTAAGCCACATCGTGCAGAGCGCGAATTTTGAAGGATGAGCGAAAGCGCACCGGTTTTGGCAACGCAGGTAATGCCTTGCCCGCTTCGTAAAACCAGGCGGGGTCTCGCGGAAGAAGAGAGTGTCCGTTAACGCCATCTCGCTCAAGTGTTACCCAGAAGGGGCGAAAGTAGCCCTCCTCGAACACGTGAGTGCGTACCCCCGCCAGGGCGGCCTGTTCGATGGCTGGGCGGTGTATGGGGCGCCGGTCACCGAACATGACCTGATCGGTGATCTCGTAGCGTTGCCACAGCGCGGTGATGTAATCGGGCAGCTCGCTGAGCGGGCCGCGAAACAGGTGGCTTTTGCTGTGGGTGTCCCGCCAGTAAAGGATATCCCCTGCATTGAAGTTGATTTTTACCACTCGGTGGCCGTCATCGGTCAAACGCCGAGCCAGACGCTGATAAAAGGGCGAGCATACGCCCTGCAGGAATAAAAATGCGCGCTTCTGCTTCAACTCAATGTCTTCCAATGAATACGTTACGATAGCTGCGATAGAGCCGCTGCTTCCATGTAAGCAAATGTTTTTGTGAGTGATGCTGACGCGTCCTGGCCTGCTCCAGTAGCGCGACGACGGTTTCAGCGTTACATAGCTGGCCTGTAGCAGGATCTACATAGCTGGGATACAACAGCAGGGTGCCTGCTACCAACTCATCCAATGTCAACGTGCGAGTTCGGCCAGGAGAGTGCATGGCATCGTGTGTCAGCCCCCAGCCCGCATAAAAGGGGAGGCCGTAGGTATGTACCTGACGATCACGTAGCAGCGCCTCAAAACCAGTCAAAGAACTCATGGTATGCACGGCGTCGACACGTTCCAGTAGAGCGGTGATCTCCATGTCACTGCCATCAAGATCATACAGCTGTTTGGCTTCACTATCGAGTTTGCCGACCCGCGCGCCACTGGTAACGTCTGGGTGAGCCTTGTAAATGATGAAGGCATCAGGCTGGTTTTGGCGTACGGTGCGCAGCAGGGCGCTGTTGGTGTTGATGTTGGGTGACCCTGCTGCGATAGAGGCATCGCTTTCCACTTGGCCGGGTACCAGGATGATGACTCTGTCATCGGGTAACTGGATATCCGTATTGCCTTGCACGTTATATTTTGACAGCTTCAGCGCGACCAGTCGTTTTCGTAGCTGTGCTGCTCTTTCCAGCAGAGATGCCTCCATGGGATGTGTGTTGAGCAAACGCTCCAGATCGCTTGGCTGGTTCGGGTCGTAGTAAATGCCCGATGCATCGATCACCAATGAGAGGGGTTGGGATAAGTCAACGCCTAGCCCTACTGAGCGAATAAACCCGTCTTCCATGCGCCAAATATGAGGCAAATATTCCGCATGACGCGTTTTGAATGCTGCGTCGATGCGGCTTGACCATACCAATATGCGTGGTTGGGCACGGTTATCTGGTAAGAGTTTGGGTAATTCCTTGATGTGCTTGATATTTGATGCAGGCCCAAGGAAATGGCCAACAAAGCGTCGTTTCCAAAATGAAAAACCGCAGGCTAACCACTCGCCGCGCAGGTGCTCTTGCTGACGCTTCTGGTCGGCAATCAAATGGATCGTTTCTTCTAGTGTGCAAGCTTCTTGCGTATATGGGTTAACGTAGCGGGTATAGCGCAGGTAGGCTGCGGCAAACACTTCGGTGAGCGTCCTGGTCGTGCGCCTGCGAGCGCATGAAAGCCGATCATGGGTGAGTCCCCATCCTGCATAAAATGGCAGGCCAAAGCAGTGCACTTGCTTTCCTGCCAACAATGCCTCGAACCCCAACTGGCTGGTAACCACATAGACGGTGTCTACCTGGTCGAACAGGGCCCAAGGGTTGATGTCTTCGCTCACGACATGACAGCGAGGATGATCAAGCGCTTGTGTGAGGTGGCCTTTTTTCTTGCCTGCGATGACGTCCGGGTGAATCTTGACCAGAACATGCTCAGTGGGGTGATTGGCCAGGGCTTCCTCTAACATGGATGAAAAGCTTTCTGCGCTGGCTCCACCATGCGTAATGGAGGCATCCCCTGCGGTCTGATCGACCACTAATACCTTACCTTTAGAGCCCACCAACCGCTTGTCAGGAGCATGGTTGTATTTTGATAGGCGGCATTGAGTCAGAAGGTGCATGCAGGTAGTGGCGTGACTTAGCTCTTCGGCCGTGAACGTGGCATCGTTCAGGCAGTTTTCCAGGTCACTGGGACGTGAGGCATCATAGTAAATGCCGGTATGATCGACGACCATGCTGTGGGGCTGGTAGCCATGGACTCCCAGGCCAAGTGATCTGATGAAGCCATCTTCAAGCGCGACATAGGGCAACCCATGACGTTTGGCATAATCTCTGGCGCGCTTTGCGGTCGGCTTGAATCCCCATCCTATGACCGCAGAGGGCTTGGCGGTGAATGTGCCGATGCGCATAAAACGGTCAAACTCGGGGAGCAGCGTTGCCAAAGAGGCAAGTTTGCCGATACCTTTTGAAATATAACCCGCCGTACGTTTTGCCATGGTTGAGGCTGCAGTCCATGTCGTTCAAAGTGTTAGGCGTTGTCTGAAAAGGGGGTAGGCTTGACCATACGGCGTTAAGCATGGGCTTGTGAGTGAATTCGCTCAATGCGCTCATTAATAGCTTGTAAAGGATGCCTTTTCGCCCATGTTTGCCTTGTCTGGTCTGCGCTCGCTGACTTTTCACACCAAGCCCTGGTAGGCGGCGAACATACGTGAATTGGGCAGGGTTATCAATTCAGCAGCACGCGCTTTACGAACAGGTTACATTGCCATGCAGAGCATGTCGCATAACCGGGGTTCCGGCAACGTTACTAATGCGAATTAAATCAACGCGCAACTTGCTGCTCTTTTTGATAAGTTGGACTTAGTAAGTAGGCATGAGGCCTGTTCCTCATATTTTTCAGGGAATGCTCACGAAATAGGAACTTCTGGTGCGACGAGCCCCCATCATCAACAGGCTGTTGACGTTACGCTCCTTGAAGGGGCGTCTATTGCTGGGGCTGACGTGTGCCTTGGCGATACTGGCTGGTATTGTGTTGAGTATGGCTTGGCAGGTGGGCAAGACCATGGTGCACGAGACCAACATGGTTCATTTGCGCTACGAGGCCGATTTGCTGGCCGATGAAATCACGCAGCAGGTAAATCAACGCATCACTGCGCTTCAGCGTTTGAACAGCGCCATGGGGCCTTCCAATGACATGGGTTGGCTTTCATACGAGCTGCAGAAAAACGATGCCTTGCTTTCCTGGTTCGATGGACTGATTGTGAGTGACGAGCATGGTGAGATCGTGGCGGACTGGCCCAGTGTAGTGGGGCGAGTGGGGCTCGATAGCTCGGAACTCGAGTATTTCAAGATGGTGCGCGGTACACGCCGCCCTTATCGAACATCGCGAAAAACCTCGTACTTCTAGTGCGAGGATGGATAGCGAGGGGCGCGAGAGCGCCCCTAGTCCGGCCTCGATTGTTGCTCAATATACTGCTTGACCATGCTCAGGGGGGCGCCTCCGACACTTCCCGCAAAGTAGCTTGGACTCCACAGCGAGTTCTTCCGGTAGGCGGGCTGCACCAGTTCAGGGTGTAGTAACTTCATCCGCCGGCTGGATACCCCCTTCAAACTATTCACCAGCCTGGATACCGCCACTTTGGGTGGAAAGTTGACAAGCAAATGGACGTGATCGGTTTCACCGTTGAACTCCTGTAGCTCCGCCTCGAAGTCCCGACACACTCGGTCGAAAAGCAATTCGAGGGAGTTGAGATGCGCGCCGGTGAACACCTTGCCCCGATACCTGGTGACAAATACCAAATGGGCATGGAGTTTAAAAACGCAGTGTCTTCCTGTTCTGATAGCTTGTTTGGTTTCCATAGACCAAGTATATTCGAAGCCATGAAGCAGACCAAGACCCTCAAGGTTCGAGTGAAGGACAAACACGCCGCCGAGCTTAACCGCATGGCCCGCAGCGTGAATTTTGTTTGGAACTACCTCAACGAACTGTCTTCCCGAGCCATTCGGGAGAAAGGTCTGTTTCTGTCTGCCTACGACATGCACCCCTATACCAAGGGTGCTGGCAAGGACCTCGGCCTGCACAGCCAAACGCTGCAATGCATCGCTGCTGAATACGTTGCCCGCCGCAAGCAGTTCAAAAAGCCCCGCTTGAATTGGCGCAAGTCCGGCGGTGTACGCCGCTCACTTGGCTGGATTCCGGTCAATACCGGCGCGGCCAAGTGGAAGAACGGGCAGGTATTTCACAACGGCACCTACTTCAAGGTGTGGGATAGCTACGGCCTGTCGACATACAAGTTCCGTGCCGGCAGTTTCAACGAAGATAGCCGGGGCCGGTGGTATTTCAATGTTGCGGTCGAGGTGGACGTGCAGCCGACGCTTGGGCAGGGCGCCGTTGGCATCGACCTTGGGCTCAAGGATGTGGCCACCTGTAGCGATGGAGGAAGGCTGGAAAACAGCCGCTTCTACCGCCGCATGGAAGACCAGTTGGCGACAGCCCAACGTGCCCGCAACAAGCGGCGGGTAAAAGCTATTCACGCCAAGATCAAGAACCGTCGCCAGGACGCGCAGCACAAGTTTTCCCGGAAACTCGTCAACCAGTACGGCGAAATCGTCGTGGGCGATGTTTCCTCAACCAGGCTCGCGAAGACCAGGATGGCCAAAAGCGTCTACGACGCTGGCTGGTCACAACTGAAAACGATGCTGGAATATAAATGCGCTCACGCAGGCATCGTCTTCAAGGTCGTTCGCGAAACCAACACCACCCGCGCCTGTTCGTCGTGCGGCTCGCTTAGCGGGCCGCAGGGCGTCAACGGGTTGCGAGTAAGGGTCTGGGAGTGCGTGGAGTGTGGTGTACTCCACGACCGGGACGTGAATGCGGCCCGGAATATCCTCAGCCTCGGGGCAGGACGTTGCCCTCAAGAAGTTGGAATCCCCGTCCTTTAGGGCGGGGAGGACGTCAAATGAATCCTGCGCTTTTGCAAATTCTGGATATTCCTGCAGATACCCAAATGGAGCAGTGGCTGACACAAATTCACGCGGATGACCGCAATGGGGCGCGTGATATGTGGGTGCATAGTTTAAAGACCGGCAGCGACTTCGTGCGCCAGCTGCGTTTTCTGCGCAGCGACGGCGAAACGCTGTGGCTGGATATTCACGCTCGGGTGGTGATGTTGACCCAAGGCGGCCACTCCTTGGGGTTGGTTGGTGTGGTGAAGGACATCACCGAGCGACGCCAGCAAGAGGCATTGCAGCGGTGGGAGGCCGAACATGACCCCTTGACCGGGCTGCTGAATCGGCGTGGTTTCGAACGCCGCCTGGAAGAAGCGTTTGCTGACTTCCAGAAAACCAGCACGCCTTCGGCGCTGCTGTTGTTCGATCTTGATCACTTCAAGCCGATCAATGACGAAGGCGGCCATGCCCTGGGTGACGAGATGCTACGCCGCATTGCTCAGGTGGTGGCCTGGGAGGTACGCCGCAGCCCGCCAGGGGGGCGATGAGTTTGGTGTGCTGTTGCCCAGCTGCACCCTTAGCCAAGCCAGGGTGATTGCCGATTCACTGCGCAAGGCGGTGAGCGACGTGTCGGTGACCCATGAGGGCAAGGAATATACCGTTACCTTGAGTATTGGCGTGACCGTCTTCGATGAAAGCGATGACACCGTGGAAGTCGCCCTGGCCCGTGCCGATGCCGCCAGCTACGACGTCAAGGGCCAAGGGCGCGATGGCGTGATGGTCAAGCTGACGGGGGAAAGCGACCCGATGGCGTTGTTCGATTAAGGTAGTGCAAATCCTTCTGCCTGCCAGGTTTCCAGCCAGCCTGGTAGTGCGTCGGCGGGCATCGGGCGAGCAATACCGTAGCCTTGCGCCAGATGGCAGCCCATGGCCAGCAAGGCTTGGGCGTGGGCCATGGTCTCGACCCCTTCTGCCAGCACCGGCCGTGAGAATTTTCTGGCCATGAAGATGATGCTTTCCACGATGGCCTTGTCGTCCTCACTTTCCAGCATGTCGCGCACGAAGTCGCGGTCTACCTTGATCAACTGCACGGGCAGGCGACGGAAGTAGGCCAGCGAGGAGTAGCCGGTGCCGAAGTCGTCCAGGGCAATTTCGATGCCGAGCCGCTGGCACTCTTCCAGCACGTGCAGGGCGGCCTGCATGTCATCCAGCGTGGCCGATTCGAGTATCTCGATGGCGAGCAGCCGTGAGGGGACTTGCGGGTAGTACAGCAGCAGCTGTTCCAACTGCGGCAGAAAGCCGGGGTGCAGCAGGTGTTGCGGGCTGATGTTGACACTCACCTGCAGTTCGATGCCCATGGCCAGCCAGCTTTGCAGCTGTTTCAAGGCGGCTTCGATGACCCACTCGCCCAGATGAAACTCCAGCTCGCTGCCTTCCAGCAGGGGTAGAAATTCCGCGGGGTTGCGCAGCCCCTGTTGCGGGTGAATCCAGCGAATCAACGCTTCTGCCCCGACCACGGTGTGCGATTTGAGATCGACCTGAGGCTGGTAGTAGAGACGAAACTCATTATTGGCCAGGCCATGCTGAATGGCGCTGCGCTCTTGCTGGCGCAGTTTGACCAAGTGTTCTTCATCGGTGCTGTAGCGGACGCACTGGGCGATCCCTTGGGTCTTGGCCTGGTACAGCGCCTGGTAGGCATGGCGAAACAGGGCGTCTGGGTCGACGTTGTCGTTGGGGTAGGTGGTCATGCCGAGACACGCGGTGAGCTTCAGCTTTTGCCCGTTCACATGCAGCGGCTGCTGGATGGCGTGCTGGATGGTAGAGGGAGTCAGGCGCTGGGTTGGCCCCGCCAGCACAAATTCATCGCCACTGAGCCGTGCCGTGATGCCTTGGGCCTTGAAGGGGCTGACCAGGGCTTCCAGCCGTTTGGCTACCCGCCTGAGTATGCTATTGCCAGTGGCGTAGCCAAACAGGTCGTTAAGGCGTTTGAAATCGTCGATGTTGAGGATCGCAACGGCCAGCGGGGTGTCCTGGCGTACCAGCGCTTCCAGCTGCGTGCGGGCCAGCCGCTGGTTGGGTAACCGCGTCAGCTCGTCGATATTGGCGGCCTTGTAAAGCGCCTCTTCATGCAGCTTGGTGTCGGTGATGTCCGACTGGATGGCAATGAAGCCGCCGCCGGTTTGCTCATTGGCAGGCAGCGGGTTACAGCTGATATGTACCCAGTACGGGGTGCCATCCTTGCGGTAGTTGAGCAGCTCTTCCTCGAAGTGCTGGCGGTGGCGCAGAGCATGGGCGATGCGCAGTACCGTGGCGCGGTCGGTGGCTTTGCCCTGCACCAGTTGCCCCGGCTTCTTGCCGACCGCTTCTGCGAAGGTGTAGCCACTGAGCCGGGTAAAGCCATCGTTGATCCATTCGATGTTGCCACGTGCATCGGTGATCACCACGCCGTTGCTGGTGTTCTTGGCCACCAGGGAGAGCCGTGCGATGGCCTGTTGGTCTTGCTGCTGCTGGCGGTGGTGGCGCAGAGTGTTGATGAACTGCCCGATACTACCCAGCAGCGGTGCCAGGAATTCCACCAGCTCAGGGTGATAGCCCCCGGGTCGATTGGCCAGGCCAATCATGGCGATGCAACGACCGTGGAAGTGAATCGGTGCCCCCAGAAACGCATCGAGCGTTGGATGCCCCGGTGGTAGGCCCCCGCGCCTGGGGTCATGGGCGGGCTCATTGGCAATGACCACTTCTTCGTGGCGCATCACATGGCCGAACAGCGTATCCAGGTTGCTGAACACCATGCCGCTGGGGGCGTGCTGAGCGTAGAACTGTCGTGAGGGCTCATCCCAACTGATGTCGGTGATGGCATGGGTCACCAGATAGGGTGTCTTGTCGGGGTGGTAAAGCACTTCGCCGATGAAGCCGTATTCGCTGCCGGTGAGGGTAAGCAGGTCGTCGAGCAGCGGGTTCAGCGCCTTGGCATTGCCCTGTTCGTCGATAAAGCTGGCTTGCGCCCGCATGATGGCCTGCTCCAGTGCCTGCTGGCGCAGTAGCTGTGTTTCGACCTTCTTGCGGGGAGTGACATCCAGCATGGTGCCGATGATCTGCACCACTTGGCCATCCACGGCCAAGGGGTTGCCGGTGATTCTGACCCAAAGCGGCTCGCCCGAGGGGGTCTGCATCTCGAAGATATCGTTGAAGGGCGCTCCGTGGGCGATGGCGGTGTCGATGGCTTCGACGAGCCGAGCGCGGTCAGCCGAGGTGTACGCCTGCATGCGCGCTTCGAAGGTGTTGGCTTGCCGAGCATTGGTTTGATAGAGCGCATCGACCACATCGTTCCAGTGGGTGGTTCGGGTGGCGACATCCATCTCCCAAAGGCCGATGGCGGCATTGCCAATGGCCTGGTAGGCGCGTTGGCTCAGGTAGTGCTCGAACTGCAGCATGGTGCTGCTGGCCAGTTGCTGTAGCAGCTCCCGCTGGGTAGGGCTCAGTTGGCGGGGCTTGTGGTCCATGACGCACAGCGTGCCGAGGATGTTGCCATTATCGGCAACCAGCGGCATGCCAGCATAAAACACCACATGGGGCGCTTCACTGACCATGGGAAATTTATGGAGCCGCGCATCCAGGCGTGCATCCGATACTTCGAACAGCTTGGGTTCGAGGATGGCTTCCCCGCATAATGAGAGCTGACGTAATGCCGTGGGGCTGTATTCGCCCACGCCACTTTTGACCCAGACGTGACTGGCATCCACCAGCGTGATCAAGGCTATGGGGGTTTCGCAGTAAGCAGCCGCTAGACGAGTGATGCGGTCAAATTCCTGGTCAGCTGAAAGATCCCCCAGTGTATACCGCTTCAGGGTGAGAAGCCGTTGTGCTTCGTGTTCAGGGACGGCGGGCTGTACCATACGTAACGTATCCGTGATGCGCGTTTAGGCTTACTTTCCCTTATGCCGGGGTGGCTGTCTAGCCAGTCGACAAATCCTGGTCAACGGTAGAGTATAAGACGCCGCTTATCCAACTGAGAGTGCTGCTGTGGATCTACTGGAACTGTTTACCCGCACGCTAGACGTGACGTTACCCGTGTTTGCCATGGTGTTCATCGGCATTGGCCTGAAGCGCCTGGGCTGGATCGACAGCGCCTTTGTCAGCACGGCCTCGACGCTGGTGTTCAAGGCAACGCTGCCCACGCTTATCTTTCTGAGTTTAGTCAAAGCTGACCTGAGCGTTGCGCTGGATATTCCGTTATTGCTGTTTTTCGCCGTGGCCACGTTGGCGCAGTTCGCCTTGAGCTGGGGGTGGGCGCATTTTCGTGTACCTCAACCAGACAGAGGGATCTACGTGCAGGGGGCTTTTCGGGGCAACTGCGGCGTGGTGGGGTTGGCCTTGGCGGCGGGCATGTATGGTAACGACGGGCTTTCGGCGGGAAGCCTGCTGTTGGGCGTGGTGATCGTGATGTATAACGCGCTTTCCGTGGTGGCCCTGGCGGCGTACCAGCCTGGCCAATCTACCGACTGGCGCAGCCTGCTGGGGCATATCGTCAAGAACCCGCTGATTCTTTCCGTGGTGGCGGCGCTGCCGTTCACCGCTTTTTCCGTAGGGCTGCCCAGCTGGGTGATGACCTCGGGCAACTACTTTGCCTCGCTGACGCTGCCCCTGGCGTTGATCTGCATTGGCGCCACGCTTTCGGTCTCCAGCATGCGTGAAGGCAGTCAGGTGGCCATGAGTGCCAGCCTGATGAAGATGGTCGTACTGCCCGCGTTGGCCACACTGGCGGCATGGCTGATGGGGTTCTCCGGCGCGCAGCTGGGGCTGTTGTTCCTGTTCTTCGCCAGCCCCACCGCCGCTGCCAGCTTCGTGATGGTCAAGGCGATCAATGGTAACGTGGCCCTGGCAGCCAATATCATCGCCCTTACCACGCTGATGGCCAGCATTACGGTGACGCTTGGCATCTTTGCCCTACGCCTGGCGGGGTGGATTTAAAGCGCGGCGGTTGGCCGGGGCGCAGCAACGCGCTATACTACGCGCCCCGTAAGTCCCTGTAGCTCAGTAGGATAGAGCAGCCGCCTCCTAAGCGGCAGGTCGCAGGTTCGACTCCTGCCAGGGACGCCAGTTAAATCAATGCTTTGTTTTATTCTTCTCTTAGCGTGCTGGGTATGTTTTCGTTTCGCCCCCACAGAAAACGCTCGCTACAGCATTGCATCAGCACCACATCAGCCGCCTATTTCCTGTGTATCAGTCACCTATTTGCCGACCCGGATGCCTATGGCAGAGGGATTCTAATGAGAACACTAATGGGCTGTTGAGACAGTGCCTGCCGAAGGGCATGGGCCTGTCAGTCTGCAGCCAGAAAGAATGCGACAAGATCGCTGACTCACTGAATACACGACCACGCAAGACACTGGATTGGCACACACCGTTTGAAGTCTACGACGAGGTGTCTCTTAGGCAACTGGTTTTTTGTTTCAGGGGCGTGTTGCAATCACACTGTCAACGGAGGCGCAGAGGGGGCGCCTGGCCTTTGCTACGCTGAAAGAAAACCGGGAGGGTGGCGATGCACGTGCACGAGTATCAACAGTACGACGCAACGGGGCTGGCAGCGCTGATTCGTGGCGGGCAGGTGAGCCGGGAAGAGGTGCTGGAGGCCGCGCTGGTGGCCATCGAGCAGGCTAACCCGGCGCTGCAGGCCGTGGTGCGCATGCGGGTCGAGCAGGCGCGTCGTGAAAGCCAGCAGGTAGAAAGTTCGGCCTGTTTTGCCGGTGTGCCCACCTTGAGCAAGGATTTGTTGATGGCGCTCAAAGGGGAGCCCTTGGCGTTCGGCAGTGCTGCGTTACGCGACTGGCGGCCTGCCGAGGACTCGCTGTTCATCCAGCGCTCGCGCAGGGCGGGGCTGGTGGTGGTGGGCCAAACGGCCACGCCGGAGCTTGGCTTGATGGGCATCACCGAGCCCAGGGCATTTGCCCACCCTGAAAACCCGTGGTGCGCAGGCTATTCGCCCGGTGGTTCCAGCGGTGGGGCGGCGGCCGCGGTGGCCGGGGGCATGGTGCCCTTGGCGTTGGCAGGCGATGGCGGCGGTTCCATTCGTATCCCTGCCAGCTATTGCGGGCTGTTCGGGTTCAAGCCTTCCAGGGGGCGCGTGCCGCTGGCGCCAGCCCATGGTGAGGTGTGGCAGGGAGCCGTCGTTGAGCATGCGATCACGCGGAGCGTGCGTGACAGTGCGGCCCTGCTGGAAGAGGTCAACGGCATGGCGCCTTCGGGCCCTTACCCGGTGCTTGCGGAACGCGGCTATGTGGAGGCGCTGTCGAAACCCTGCCCACCCTTACGGGTGGCGATCTCTCTGGGGGAGCCTTTGGGGCGCAGTGTGGGTACACGGTTGAATCCAGAGGTGAAAACGGCCATCGAGAAAACCGCCCAGCGGCTGGAGGAGATGGGGCACACGGTAGCGTGGTGCGACCCGCCGGTCGACGGTGAGGCGCTTGCCGACAGTTACCTGACGCTCTACCTGGGCCATCTGGCGGCAGACCTGCGCTGGATCAGTCAGCAAACCGGCGTGCCGCTCGGCCGCCTGCCTCTGGAGCCTTCTACCCGCGCCATTGGCCGCTTGGGCGCCAAACTCTCTGCCTGGGAGTACGAGACGGCCAAGCGCTACTGGCACGTGGCCGCCGAGCAGATGAGCCAGTTTCATCAGCGTCATGATGTGCTGGTGCTGCCCGTGGCCGCAGACACCGCGCCTCGGTTAGGGGAGCTGTACCCGTCGGCCCTGCGCGAACGGCTGATGGCGCTGCTGGCGGTGCCGGGCCTGCCCGCGCTGGCCCTGAAGGCGGGGCTGTTGAAGCGCCTGGCCGTCGATGCCCTGAGCCGTACGCCCTTTACCCAGTTGGCCAACCTGACCGGCCAGCCTGCCATGTCGCTACCGATGCACGTGGCGCAAAGCGGCTTGCCCGTGGGGGTGCAGGTAATTGGACGGCTGGGGGAAGACCGTCAGTTGCTGCAGTTGGCCGCCGCCCTGGAGCAGCAGGAAAACTGGCAGGCGAGGCTGCCTCGGCAAGCGTTTGCAGCTCAGGCAGGGTAAACTACGCCCCCGTCAATCGACGCCCGTGATTCTATCTAGAGCTTGCTGCATGCACCCATCCTACGAACTGACCGAGGCGGGCGACCGTTATTTCGATGGTCTGGCGGAGAAATTTTCCCGCTCGCTGTATCAGGCCCCGCGTGGAGAGCTGCGCTTGGCCATGCTGGATTACCTGCTGCCTCAGATGCTGAACCTGAACGCCCAGCCGGTACTGGATGTAGGCGGCGGCCTGGGACAGCTGTCGGCCTGGCTGGCCGAGCGGGGGCATGCGGTGACCATGGCAGAGCCTTCCCAGGATATGTTGGTACACGCCCAGGCATGGCATGGCCAGCGGGTCAGCGAAGGTGCTTTCAATGCCGACGCGCTGCACTACGTTGTGGCACCGCTGCAAGCGTTGCCCGTTCAAGCCCCCGGGCCCTGGCCGCTGATCACTTGTCATGCGGTGCTGGAGTGGCTGGGCGACCCGGCCCAGGCGCTGGCTACCCTGGCCAGCCTGCTGGCCCCCGGTGGTCAGCTGAGCCTGATGGTGTTCAACCGCGATGCGCTGCGCTTCTCCAACGTGGTGAAGGGCAACTTGAGCAAGGCGCTGGGCGACCAGTTGGCAGGCAAGGGGCGTCGCCAGCGCTTGACCCCCATTTCACCCATGACCCACGCGCAAGTTCTGGGCTGGGCCGATAGCTGCGGCCTGGAGATGGTCGACGTGGCGGGCATTCGTATCTTTCAGGACTACCTGCGCCAGGCCCCTGCCAGCGCTGACGACCAGGCCGCGCTCATGGCGCTGGAACGCCAGTACTGCCGCCAGGAGCCCCATTGGCGGCTGGGCCGCTATCTACTTTACACCTTCACCAAACCCGAGGCCGATGCATGAGCGCTCAACTGCCCGCCAGCCAACTTCTCGAACGTTACCATGGCCCTGCGGCTCAACTGCTGCCCATCGCTCCACCTGCCGATGGCTGGCTGGTGGAGCGCTCTACCGCCATGATCAGTGGCGATGTGGCGCTGCGCCAGCAGTGGCAGGACGCTGGAAAGCTGGCCAGTAGCCCGCTGGCGCCCATGAATGCAGAGCCCGCTGGCCGCGTGGTGCTGTTCTGGCCCAAAGCGCATGCCTTGGGCACGTGGTGGCTGCGCTGGCTGTGCCAATGGCTCCCCGAGAACACGCCTTTCGAGATCGTGGGGGAGCACCAGGGCGGGATCAAGCGTGTGCCGAAGCTGCTGGCAGCGCTGGGCATGGGGTGTGACAAGCTGGACAACGCACGCCGCTGTTCACTGTTTGCCAGCCACACCGTGGCGCTGCCCGAGCAGCCGGATGAGTGGCAGCGCTTCGAAGCGCTGGGCATGACGCTGGTGAGCCACCCTGGTGTGTTTGGCCATGGCAAGGTCGACGAAGGAACCTTGCTACTACTTGAAACCCTGGAAGCGCACTTGCCCAAGCGCCCGCTGAGCGTGCTGGACATGGGCTGTGGTGACGGCATCATCAGCGCCTGGCTGGCCAGCCGTGGCCATACGGTGACAGCGGTGGACGTCAACGCCTTTGCCGTCGAGGCGTGTCGCCAGACGCTGGCGGCCAACCAGCTGACGGGCAGCGTGTGCGAAAGCGATGTCTACCGTGCGCTGGGCGATACGCGCTTCGACCTGATCGTCAGCAATCCACCGTTTCACCAGGAGCGCGAGATCAGCTACGGACCGAGTGCGCGACTCATCGACGAAGCGCGTCAGCACCTGACCCCCAAAGGCCAACTGGTGCTGGTGGCCAACGCCTTCCTGCCTTATCCCGAGCGGCTGGAGCGTGCGTTTGGAAGCTTCGAGACGCTGGCCGACAATCGGCGTTTCCGGGTGTATCGCGGGCAGTCGTGAAGGGGCCGCTGGCTCAGGCGTTGGGTGAAGCATCGGCATAGCGAATGTCGGTAATGGTGTAGAACGCCTCGCCGTTGGGCGTGATCACCGTGATCTCGTCGTCCACTTCCTTGCCCAGCAGCGCCTTGGCCATGGGGGCATCGACACTGATCCAGTGCTTCCGGGTGTCGATTTCGTCATGGCCCACCAGGCGGATATGCAGGGCTTCCCCCGCGTCGTCTTCCAGGCTCACGAACGCGCCGAAAAACACCTTGTCGGTGTTGGCGGGCAGCCTGTCCACTACCTGTAGTTCGTCCAGCCGCTGGGTCAGATAGCGAATGCGGGCGATGACCCGGTTCAACTCTTTCTTGTTGTAGGTGTAGTCGGCGTTCTCACTGCGGTCTCCCAGCGCAGCGGCTTCCCCTACCTTGGCCGACAGCTCAGGGCGCTTGACGCGGGAAAGGTGGTCTAGAATGCCCCGCAGGCGGGCCGCGCCCTCGGCGGTAATCAGATTGCTCTTGGGTGCCTGGCGCGGGTCTTTTGCCGGATCGCGCCAGCGCGTCATATTGCGGCCTTTCATGGTGTCGTTACCTTCCCGGAAAAGTGCCTAGCTTACGCTACCAAGGTGCAGGGCAACAAAGCGGCGATTCTCTGGCGAATCATTCAAACGTTCGTTACATTGTCAGTGTGGACGAGATATCGCCATGCCTTGAGCAGGTCTAACTCAATAGTGATCACTCAACAGTCATGACTCATTCCTCATTCTTCATAACAACAAGCAGGAGTTTTCCATGCGTACAATTCCATTTTCTCGACTCTTCATGGCGGCGGCGTTGGGCGGTGCTTTGGTGCTGTCGCCGCTGAGCGCGTCGGCCTTCGAAAGCGAGCTGTTCTCCTTGAAGAACCGCTGGGAGCATACGGTGACCGAGATGCCCGCCAACCAACGGGAGTCGACCCTGAGGGCATTGGCGGGCGAGGCAGAGCGACTGGCCCAGCAGAACCCCAACGAGGCCGAGGTGCTGATATGGCAAGGCATCGTGCTGGCTTCCTATGCTAGAGAGCGGGGTGGGTTGGGGGCGCTGGGTACCGCCGGTGATGCGCGCACGGTGCTGGAACGCGCCGTCGAGATCGACCCTACGGGGGGCAATGGCTCTGCGTATGTGACCCTGGGGGCGCTGTATGACCGTGCCCCGGGTCGCCCGCTGGGGTTTGGCAATAGCGCCACCGCTGAGCGGATGTTCCAGCGGGCGCTGGAAATTCGCCCGGACGGTATCGATGTGAACTACTACTATGCCGCTTTCCTGAAAGAAGAGGGCAACACCCAGGCGGCGCGGGAGCATGCTCAGCGAGCCGTGAACGGCACGGCGCGGGAGAGTCGCCAGCGTTCCGACGAAGCCCTTCGCCGTGATGCCGAGGCGCTGCTGCGCGAGCTGTAATGGCCGTCAAATCACGCGGTTGATGATCCGATTGGCATTCCCGGTGGCCAGCATTGATAATGGTACGATCATGTTCACCGGGAGTGCCGTATGGGCCCCACGCTCAATCGCGACGATGTGGAACTCATCACGCGTGACACCCTGTACAAGGGGTTTTTTCGCCTGGAAGCGCTAGAGCTGCGTCATCGACTTTTCGAGGGCGGCTGGAGCGCCACCATGCGCCGAGAAGTGCACAACCGCCACGATGCGGTGGGTGTGCTGTTGTATGACCCCGAGCGTGATGCGCTGATCCTCGTCGAGCAATTTCGCGCCGGCGCCATCGATGACCCTCACTCCCCCTGGAAGCTGGAACTGGTAGCTGGCCTCGTCGACAAGGACGAGACCCTGGAAAACGTGGCGCGCCGTGAGGCCCAAGAGGAAGCCGGTTGCCAGGTGGGCCAACTGACCCGATTGCATACCTACTACCCAAGCCCTGGCGCCTGCAACGAGCGGGTCACGCTATTTTGCGGGCTGGTCGATAGCCAGGGCGTGGGAGGCGTGCATGGCGTCGAGGACGAGAATGAAAACATCCGTGTTCATGTCGTCTCTTTTCCCGCCGCCTGGGAACTCCTGGAGCAGGGCCGACTCGACAACGCCATGTGTTTGATCGGCATGCACTGGTTGGCCGGGCAGCGGGCATCGCTGCGGGCGGCTTCCCAGCGCGCGGCCGTGTCAGCCGTCGAGGCCAACACCCGGTAAGGAGTCATCATGGCAAGAGCCGCCTACGTAACCGATTTGAAAACCTTGCAAGGGGAGTGCAGCGCCAACTATCTGCGCCTAGTGCGCCTGGTGGGTGACCTGCAGAGCGGCCAGCGGCGCGATATCGCCTTGCGCGGTGATCACCAGCACTTTGGCGACCTCAAGCTGGCCATTCTTCAACAGGCCCCTTACACCACGCTGGTGGAGATCTCCCAGCGCGGCCCGCTGGATGCGGTCATCGAAGGGCCGCGCATGCGCGTGCACCTTTACCATGATGTGCGCATGGCGGAAGTCATCGACTTTCAGCGCGAGCGTCATTTCAGCGGACGCTATCGCTACCCCAATGCGCGCATGCATCAACCGGATGAAAAGCTGCAGTTGAACTGCTTTTTAGGAGAGTGGTTGGCCCATGGGCTGGCCCATGGTCATGTCGTCGATTTGCCGGAGCTACCCTGATGCGGTTGATACAGATTACCGATGCGCATCTGCACGCCGACAAGCAGGCACGCTCTCGGGCGGCCATTCCCTGGCAGCAGTTCGAAGCCGTGCTGGACGCCGTGATGGCCGAACGCCCGGACGTGGTGGTGGTGAGTGGTGATATCAGCCAGGATGAAACCAGCGCGTCTTACGTTCACGCCTGCGAGGCCTTGAACCGCCTGCCGTGCCCCTGGTTCTGGATACCGGGCAACCACGACCAGCCCGAACTGATGGCCGCAGAACGCCCGATGCTGGATGAAGTCGACCTGGAACAGTGGCGCCTGCTGCTGCTGGATACCCATGTGCCGGGCAAGCCCCATGGCGAGCTGGGGGCGGCCAAACTCACCGCCCTGGCCGAACGGCTGGAGCAGGACGAGCGGCCGGTGGCCATCGTCATGCACCACCCGCCGGTGGACGTCGGGGCGGACTGGATGGATGCGATTGGTTTGCAGGACCGCGATGCGTTCTGGCAGCTGTTGAGCGCTTACCCCCAGGTCAAGATCATTCTGTTTGGGCATGCCCATCAGGCTTTTGCCCAGCATCAGCCGCTGGCGGGCTCGGCGATAGGCACTTATGGTTGCCCCGCCACGTCAGACCAGTTTCTGCCCGGTGCGGAAACCTTTGCAGTGGATGAAGCGTCGCGGCCGGGTTATCGCGTGGTGGAGCTGCACGGGGAGGAGTGGCAGACCTGGGTCGAGCGTATCGACCTCTGATGCCTGTCTATTTATTCGATAAAGATATAAAAAGATAGTTATTAATTCTTTTGGGTTATTATTGGCCTGGCGTTACCCTACCCACAAATGCCCACCTTGCGATTCATGCGCGCAGGGTGGCACACCATGTTTGCACAGGCTTCCTTGAAAAGCCGTTTCGATAAAAGCAAGCACCGTTTTGTGAGGGAGTAGGTAATGAACCAGTTTTCTGCGCCACCGGCGACGCAACAGGTGCCCATTGCACCGGATGCCGCCCGACTGACCCACCTGAAGCAGCTCGAAGCCGAGTCGATCCATATCATCCGGGAAGTGGCTGCCGAGTTCAGCAACCCGGTGATGATGTACTCCATCGGCAAGGACTCCTCGGTGATGCTGCATCTGGCGCGGAAGGCCTTCTACCCCGGCACGCCGCCGTTCCCGCTGATGCATATCGATACCACCTGGAAGTTCCGCGAGATGATCGCTTTCCGCAATCGCATGGCGGAAGAGGCGGGCATGGAGCTGATCGTGCATACCAACGAAGAGGGGCGCGCCGCCAACATCAACCCCTTCGACCACGGCAGTGCCAAGTACACCGATATCATGAAGACCCAGGCCCTCAAGCAGGCCCTGAGCAAGCACGGTTTCGATGCTGCCTTTGGCGGCGCGCGGCGCGACGAGGAAGCCTCCCGTGCCAAGGAGCGCGTCTACTCCTTCCGCGACAAGTACCACCGCTGGGACCCGAAAAATCAGCGTCCGGAGCTGTGGAGCGTCTATAACGCCAAGATCAACAAGGGCGAATCGATTCGCGTGTTCCCGCTCTCCAACTGGACCGAGCTGGATATCTGGCAGTACATCTATCTGGAGTCGATTCCCATCGTGCCGTTGTACTACTCCGCCAAGCGTCCGGTAGTACAGCGCGACGGCATGCAGATCATGGTGGACGACGAGCGCCTGCCGCTGGCCGAGGGCGAAGTGCCGGAAGAGAAGTGGGTGCGTTTCAGAACCCTGGGCTGCTACCCGCTGACGGGGGCGGTGGAGTCCACCGCCGCCACGCTGCCGGAGATCATTCAGGAGATGCTGCTGACCAGGACCAGCGAGCGCAGTGGCCGCGCCATTGATCACGATCAGGCCGGTTCCATGGAGAAGAAAAAGCGTGAGGGGTATTTCTAATGGCGCACCAATCAACGTTGATTGCCGATAACATCGAGCAATACCTGCACGAGCACGAAAACAAGGATCTGCTGCGTTTCATCACCTGCGGCAGCGTCGACGACGGCAAGTCCACGCTCATTGGACGGCTGCTCCACGACTCCAAGATGATCTTCGAAGATCAGCTCGCCGCGATCACCAAGGCTTCCAAAACCAGTGGCACCACCGGTGATACGGTGGACCTCGCCCTGTTGGTAGATGGCCTGCAATCGGAGCGCGAGCAGGGCATCACCATCGACGTGGCGTACCGCTTTTTCTCCACCGACAAGCGCAAGTTCATCATTGCCGATACGCCGGGGCACGAGCAGTACACGCGCAACATGGCCACGGGCGCTTCCACTGCCAGCCTGGCGATCATCCTGATCGACGCGCGCTACGGTGTGCAGACCCAAACACGTCGGCACAGCTTCATTGCCGACCTGCTGGGCATTCAGCATCTGGTCATCGCGGTCAACAAGATGGACCTGGTGGGCTTCTCGGAGGCACGCTTCAACGAGATCGTGGCGGAGTACCGCGCTTTTGCGGCCAACTTGCAGGCCCCGGACATTCGCTTCGTGCCGATGTCGGCGCTCAATGGCGACAACGTGGTCAACGCCAGCGAGCACACGCCCTGGTACTTTGCGGCGGGCAGTGAAGGCTACGAAGGCAAGACCCTGATCGAGCTGCTGGAAAACGTCGAAGTCACCCGTGACCAGAACCTGAGCGACCTGCGCCTGCCGGTGCAGTACGTCAATCGCCCCAACCTGGACTTCCGAGGCTATTGCGGCACCCTGGCGGCCGGTGTGCTGCGCCCAGGCCAAGAGGTGAAGGCGCTGCCGTCGGGCAAGACCTCCCGCGTGGCGCGCATCGTCACTTTCGACGGGGATCTCGACGCTGCTTACCCCGGTCAGGCCATCACCGTGACTCTGGAAGACGAGATCGATATCTCCCGTGGCGATTGGCTGGTCAGCGCCGAAGCCCAGGTGCCGCTTTCCAACGTGTTCAACGCCGATGTGGTCTGGATGCACGAAGAGCCCCTGGAGCCGGGCAAGCTCTACGATATCAAGCTGGCCACTCGTGATCTGGCGGGCCAGATCAGCGCCATCGAGTATCAGGTGGACGTCAACACGCTGGAGAAACACCCGACCCAGCGTCTCGGGCTGAATGCCATTGCTCGCTGTGAAGTGGAACTGACGGCATCGATTCCGGTGGACGACTACCGTACCAGCCCCGGCACGGGCAGTTTCATCATCATCGACCGGCTGAGCAACGTGACCGTGGGCGCCGGTATGATTCGGCGGGTCGCGGATGCCCGTGAGCAGGCCGGCACCACCGACTGGGCCGCCTTCGAACGTGACCTGAACGCTCTTGTGCGCAAGCATTTTCCGCACTGGGGCGCGAAGGACATTCGTGACCTTCTGCGCTAATGGTTTGATGACGTTATCGAGATAATCGAGTAGACGCTTAGCCGTTGGCAACGCACACTGAACCTGCTGTTGGCGCAAGACGCTGCAGCAGGTTTTCTATATGGAGACAGCGGGTGGGTTGCCGCTGTTTTTAATGATCAAAGATGAAGTTTTATCTCCAATGCGCCCTGGAGCGAGTCGCGTTGGGGAAGAACAGCTGCTGGTCGTTGACCTTGAAGTCGGCAATCGCTTGCTGGCCTTCGTCGGACACCAGCCACTCGTGCCATTGGCCCGCCAGCTCATGTTTCAGGTGCGGGTGCTGCTCCTGTGACAGCAGCAGCGAACCGTATTGGTTGAACAGCGCTTCGTCGCCCTCGAACAGCAGGGTCAGGTCCTGCGGGTTTTCAAAGGCCACCCAGGTGGCGCGGTCGGTGAAGCTGTAGGCGTTCATGCCTGCGGCGGTATTCAGGGTCGGCCCCATGCCGCTGCCCAGTTCACGGTACCAATCTCCTTGCGGTGTGACGCCCGCATCTTTCCAAAGGCGCAGCTCGGCGCGGTGAGTGCCGCTGTCGTCACCCCGTGAGGCGAAGGGCGACTCGCTGTCGGCGATCCGCGCCAAAGCATCACTGACGCTGTCACTGGCGGCGATGTTGGCGGGGTCATCGCTGGGTCCCACGATCACGAAGTCGTTGTACATCACATCCAGCCGCTCGGTGGCGTAGCCATCGGCAACGAACTGCTCTTCGCCTGCGGTATCGTGAACCAGCAGGCTATCGGCATCGCCACGACGAGCGATTTCGAAGGCCTGGCCAGTGCCTACGGCCACCACGCGCACATCGATCCCGGTCGCTTCGGTAAAGACCGGCAGAATGGCTCCAAACAGCCCCGAGTTCTCGGTAGAGGTGGTGGAAGCCAGGGTAATGTAATCATCATTGGCCAGCAGCGAGGCGCTCCAGGCCAGTGCCGTGGTGCATAGGCTGGCGGTAACGAGGGTAGTGGTCTTGTTCACGGTCCTGCTCCTTTGGGTATTGTTCAAGCGTCGTAGCGGGGCTTACTAGAGTAGGGCTTGCCAGAGCAAGGCTTACCAGACCAGCTCGCCCCGTATGAACGCCCTGGCCTGCGCTGTTGCCGGGGTGTCAAAAAAGTCTTCTGCCGAGGTGTGTTCGATCAACTGACCGCTGTACATGAACAGCACGTCGTCGGCCAGACGCCGGGCCTGATGCAAATCGTGGGTGGTCATGACGATACGCGTGCCTGCCTGATGGAACTCATTGACCGCGTCTTCCACGGCCTTGATGGCCGCCGGGTCCAGGGCGGAGGTGGGTTCATCCAGAAACAGGACGGCAGGCTTGAGCAGCCAGGCCCGTGCCAGCGTGAGACGTTGCTGCTCGCCTCCGGAAAGCACCCGGGCGGGGCGCTTGGCCAAGCTGGTCAGGCCGAACTTTTCCAATGCCTGCAAGGCCAGCGCCTTGCGCTGGCGGCGAGGCACCCGATGCACGGCCAGCGCGTAGGTGAGATTGTCCAGCGCCGAACGGCGCAGCAGCACCGGGCGCTGAAAGACCATGGCCTGCACCGGCGGCTTGCCTTCCCAGGTCACCTGACCACTGCTGGGGCGCAGCAGCCCATGCGCCAAGCGCATGAGCAGGCTTTTGCCAGCCCCGTTGGGGCCCATTACCAGCGTCCGGCGGCAGCCGTGCAGCGCTAGCGTGGTCGGTGCCAGCAGCGTGTCGCCACGGTGGCAGAAACTGACCTGCTGAAAATGCAGTCTGGGGACGGTGGAAGCCGCGGGGCTGAGGGGTGCGTTCATCCTAACCGCCGTTTTGCCGTTTCACTGACCCAGTGGGCCAGTGCATTGATCAAGGTGACCAGGCTGAGCAGAATGATGCCCAGCCCCAAGGCCATCGCCAGGTTACCCTTGCTGGTTTCCAGCACGATGCTGGTGGTCATGACCCTGGTCACGCCGTCGATATTGCCCCCCACGATCATCACTGCGCCCACTTCCGCACTGGCGCGGCCAAAGCCCGCCAGTATCACGGTCAGCAGGCCAAATCGCGCATCCCACAGCAGCGTGGGCATCATGCGCAGTTGGCCGAGCCCCAGCGAACGCAGCTGTTCGGCGTACTCGCTGTGCAGGGCTTCCACCTGCTGGCGTGTCAGGGCAGCAATGATCGGAAAGACGAGAATCACCTGGGCAATGACCATGGCGGTGGGCGAGAACAGCAGCCCGAACTGACCCAATGGCCCCGCACGGGAAAGCAGGAGGTAGACGCACAGGCCCGCGACCACGGGAGGTAGTCCCATGAGGGCATTGAGCACCACGATCAGAGCGTTCCGCCCGGGGAACTGCCACAGTGCCAGCGCCGCCCCTAGGGGCAGTGCCAACAGGCTGGCCAGGGTGACGGCGATCAGCGACACCTGAAGCGATAGCGTTACGATGGCCACGAGCGCGGGGTCCATGCCCAGAATGAGCGCTATCGCGGTGCTGAATGGGTTATCCGACATGACGTTCCGTGGCCAGGGTTGCTGATAGGGGCAGGTTCATTGTGTTGGTAGGGTGTCGTTGTAAGGTCATGACGTGTCTAAAAAGTCACGATGCTGGTAGAAGCATCAGGTAGGTGCATAGTGTACGTAAATTTCCCGGGATGCACGGTGCGCTGAAAAATATGCGCTACTATGCAGTCTCATGCAGCATTTGAAGGTGGGCGGGTGAGAGAGTCTTTGAAAGAGTATTCAAAAGAGTACCTTACGACGGCGGAAGTGGCGGAGTATCTGCGGCTCAAGGAGCGCAAGGTGTATGACCTGGTGCGCCAGGGGCAGATCCCTTGTAGCCGTGCCACCGGGAAACTGCTGTTTCCTCGTCAGCACATCGACATGTGGGTGTTGAGCCACCTGGAAGGCGACCAGGCCCAACGGTTGCCGCCCCCTCAGGTGCTGGCCGGAAGCCTCGATCCGCTGCTGGAGTGGGCGATTCGTGAGAGTGGCTGCGATCTGGCATCGCTGTGCCATGGGAGTGGCGACGGCATTCGGCGCTTGCTCGAAGGCAAGGCCATGGTGGCGGGTATCCACTTGCGGGACCCTGACAGCGGCCGCTACAACGAACCGACCGTGCTGGGGTTGGGTGGGGTCAAGGATCTGGTGGTACTGCACTGGGCCAAGCGCCGTCAGGGTCTGATAGTGGCGCCGGGCAACCCGCTGGGCCTGAAGACGATAAAGGATCTTGCCCGCCCAGACGTGGTGTGTGCTCATCGCCAGCCCGATGCCGGGGCTGCGCATTTGCTGCGAGGCTTGTTGACGCAAGCGTCCATCGCGTCTGACGCGCTGCGCTGGGCCGACCACATGGCGCTCAGCGAGGAGGATCTCGGCCTGGCCATTGCTCAGGGAGAGGCGGATGTCGGGGTGGGCATGGAGGCGGCGGCGCATCGCCAGCAGCTTCATTTCATTCCCCTGGTGGAGGAGTCGTTCGATCTGGTCCTGCATCGACGCAGCGCTTTCGAGCCCACCATGCAAGCGCTGATGGCCTTTGCCCGGCAGCCGCGCTTTCATCAGCGGGCCGAGGCGCTGAAAGGTTACGACATCAGCCAGCTGGGTCGCGTTTTATACAATGCTTGACGATGGTATAAGATGCGCCACACTGGTTAGGTGCTGTACACGACTACTCATCACGAAATGGAGAGCATGATGAATCAAGCACTGAACGGTAAACGCGTTGCTATTCTGGCAACGGATGGTTTCGAAGAGTCCGAGCTGAGCGTACCTCGCGCCGCGCTGCAAAAGGAAGGCGTCGATGTGCATGTGATCTCCCCGGAAGGCAAGGAGATCCGCGCCTGGGCAGAGACCGAGTGGGGCGATAACTACCCCGCCGACAAGTCGCTTGCTCAAGCCAGCGAGGCGGACTATCACGCCTTGGTGCTTCCCGGTGGCCTGTTCAACCCGGACGAGCTGCGCATGAACGATGAGGCGCTGAGCTTCGTCAAAGCCTTCTTCCAGGCAGGCAAGCCGGTGGCGGCCATCTGTCACGCCCCGTGGATTCTGATCAATGCGGACGTGGTGGAAGGGCGCAAGATGACCTCGGTCGCCAGTGTCGCTCAGGATTTGCGCAATGCGGGCGTGAACTGGGTAGACGAGCCGGTGGTGGTCGACAGTGGGCTCGTGACCAGCCGCACCCCCAAGGACCTGGATGCCTTCAACGCCAAGCTGCTGGAAGAGCTGCAGGAAGGGCGTCACTCGGGTCAGCACGCTTAATGGCGTGGTATCACCAGTGGGCAAGCTTTGCCAAAAGGCTTGCCCATGTCGTTGCCAAACCCATGAAAAAGGATCGTGGCCGGGGTGGCATGATGGTGCACCCTTATCGTGGCTACGGCTCTCAACAGGAAATTTTCGTCATGGGCCGCGTGTTTCGACAGGCGGCCCTTGGGCGTGCCATCCCGCGGCGCGGCATATTGCGTGACACGGCCGACGTGGCCCGGCGCATCTTTCGCCGTGGCCTGGCCGATGCCCAGGTAGAGATCCGTGTGGGTGAAAATCAGCTGACGCTGACCACCGACCGCGACGGTTATTTCGACGCCCATTTGCCCATCACCTCGACGCTGCCAGTGGACGTTTCCTGGCACCGTGCGGATATCGTCGTACGTGCCAGCGGCCAGCCCACGGTGCGCACCAGTGTGGAAGTCTACGTGCCGCCCCCCGAGGCCGACCTGCTGGTGATCAGTGATATCGACGACACCGTGATGTTCACCGGTGTAGCCGAAAAGCTGAAGATGCTCTATCGGCTGTTCGTGCGCAAACCCCATCGACGCACCGCGTTTCCCGGCGTGGCATCGCTGTACCAGGCGCTCTACCGTGGCCAGACCGAAAAGGCAGAGCGTCCCATTCTGTACGTGTCCCGTGGCCCCTGGGCCATCTATGAAATGCTCGAAGCCTTCTTTCAGCTCAACCGTATTCCGGTGGGGCCGATCCTGTTTCTGCGCGAATGGGGTATCTCCTGGCGCAAGCCCTGGCCGCGCCGGGCAGAAGCCCACAAGCGCGACCTGATCGACCGCATGCTGGCGCTCTATCAGGACATGCCCTGCATCCTGATCGGCGACAGCGGCCAGCACGACCCGGAAGTGTATACCGAGGTCGTCAAAGCCTACCCGGAGCGCATCAAGGCGATCTACATCCGACGGGTGGACAGTGACCCCAAACGCGAAGAAGCCATTCAACGCCTGCGTGAGCAGTTGGCGCACACTCAGTGCGAACTGGTGTTGGCCGCTGACAGCGTGCTGATGGCCGAACATGCCCACGGGCAGGGCGATATATCTGCCCGCGGGCTGCAGGCCGTCAAGCGTGATGTTGCCGCACATCACAACGACCCCGACTGACGCTGCGCCGCCACGCGTATCATGGTAAAACTAATGGCCCGCTTGCGGGTCATTTTACGTAGGCACTGGCCGTCGCGAGCAGCTTGCTTTGCCGCCGTCAGTGCCCCCACGGCTTGTCGAAGCCTCTCTGAATTACCTGTGAACGCAGCGGTGGAGTTATGTGGATTCTGGTCATTGCCATCATGCTGGCAATCTTCGTACTGCCCAACGTCTGGGCGAAATGGGTGCTGAAGCGTCACACCCGTGGCCGTGATGACTACCCGGGCACCGGGGCCGAACTGGCCGAGCACCTGTTGCGCCGCCTGGGCGTAGAAGGGGTCAAGGTAGAGCGTACCGAGCATGGCGACCACTACGACCCGGAAGCCCGCTGTGTGCGCCTGACGCCAGATCACTACGACGGCCGCTCGCTCACCGCCGTCACCGTGGCGGCTCACGAAGTGGGCCATGCTCTGCAGCACCATGAAGGTTATGCGCCGCTGCTGGCCCGCAGCCGCCTGGTACAGCTGGCACAAAGAGCGGAAAAGCTGGGGGCGGTGCTGATGATGCTGGCGCCTTTCCTGTTCCTGCTGACCCGCTTGCCCGGCGGCCTGGCAGCGGTGGTGGCCATGGCCGTGATCAGTTTTGGCACTGCGGCACTGGTGCATCTGGTCACGCTACCGGTCGAGTTCGATGCCAGCTTCAACCGGGCCCTGCCGCTGCTGAAAGATTACGTGCCCCCCTACGACATGCCCGGTGCCCGCCACGTACTGACCGCTTGCGCCTTCACCTACGTCGCCGCCTCACTGGCCAGCGTCATGAACCTGGGGCGCTGGCTGGTGATTTTGCGGCGCTGAGCCTGGCTTACGCCGGCCTGTTCGCCAGAATCACTGCGCGGCGAGGGGCGGGGTAGCCTTCTATGGTGCGGGTGCGGTCGTGGGGGTCCAAAAAGTCGGCCAGTGACTGATAGGTCATCCACTCGGTGGAGCGCTGCTCATCCAGCGTGGTGATGGCTTCATCCACTACGCGCACGTTGGTGAAGCCGCAGCGCTCAAGCCAGTGGCACAGGGCGCGGGATGAGGGCAGGAAGTAGACGTTGGGCATGGCGGCGTAGCGCTCGCCGGGCACGAACACGGTCTGCTCGTCGCCTTCCACTACCAGGGTTTCCAGCACCAGCTCGCCGCCGGGGGCCAGCGCGCCCTTGAGCTGTTGCAGGTGCTCCAGGGGCGAAGGGCGATGGTAGAGCACGCCCATGGAGAACACCGTATCGAAAAAGCCCAGGTTTTCCGGTACGTCCTCGATACCCACGGGCAGGAAGTGCGTGCGGCCTTCATCGGCGTCACCCACGAAGTGGCGCACGGCCTGGAACTGCCAGTAGAAGCGCGGGGAAGGGTCGATCACCAGCACGAAGGCGGCGCCTGCGCCTGCCATGCGCCAGGCGTGGTAGCCGCTGCCGCCGCCGACATCCAGCACTTTGCGATACTTGAGCGGGGCAAGATGCGGCGCGACGCGCTGCCATTTCCAGTCGGAGCGCCACTCGGTGTCGATATGAATACCGCCCAGACAAAATGGCCCCTTGCGCCAAGGGGCCAGCTTGCGCAGCAGGTTGAAACACTGGCGCTGCTGGCTCTCGGTAAGTGCCAGCTCTACCGTCAGCGTGTCGCTGTTGAGGTCGACGTGGCGCTCTTCGGGCAGCGGGGGCAGCTTGGCCACAGCCTTTTCCCAGGCGGAAAGGTCGCCGTGGCGCTGGCGGTCTAGCCCGCTGGCCAGCTGCTCGGGCAGCTTGGCCAGCCACGGCGTCAGTGAAGCGTCCTGCGTGGCCTGATCCAGAAACGCTTGATACAGCATGCGATGATCGTCGGGAAGCAGCGCCACGTCAGCCCTCCTTGAACGCGATCAGCGAGGTGAAGTTCAGGTACTGAAACCAGGTCATCGAGCGCGGAAAGCCCGCCTGCGACAACCGCTCGTGCAAGGCATCCAGGGTGTCGGGAATCAGCACGTTCTCCAGCGCCGTGCGTTTCTGGCTGATTTCCATGTCGCTGTAGCCGTTGGCGCGCTTGAAGTCGTGGTAGCGCTCTACTCGCCAGGCATTGTCGCGTTCGTCGGCGTCGATGGTCTTTTCCGAGAGAATCAGCACGCCGCCGGGCTCCAGGGCAGCGTACAGCCGCTTGAGCAGGGCATCTCGGTCGGCGGGAGGCAGAAACTGCAGCGTGAAGTTGAGAATGATCATCCCCGACGGCGCGTACGCGTAGGTGCGGATGTCGGCTTCTTCCACCTGCATGGCGTGATCGGGGCTCTCGTCGAGAAAGGTCTGGCGAGCACGCTCGACCATGGCAGGCGAGAGGTCGATGCCGGTATAGCGGAAAGCGTCGGCGGGTATGGCCCCGGCCAGCGCCAGGCCCGAGGCCCCCAGCGAGCAGCCCAGGTCGTAGACATGGGCGCCGTGGCGCAAATGGCGCTGGGCGATCAGGCTCAGCATGCCCAGGATCTGGCCATAGCCGGGCACCGAGCGGCGGATCATGTCGGGAAAGCAGGCGACGACCTGTTCATCGAAAGAGAACCTTGCCACCTTATCCAGGGGTGTTGAAAAGATAGCGTCGCGGTAAGATGCATCACTCATGGGCAAGCCAGGCTGGTTAATGAGGCTCGCTAGTTTACGCGCCCTTGTTAATCCAGAACAGGCCCGTCGATCACAGATTCCTGCCTCACGGAACGACGCCACAGGAGAGGGCACATGGCTTCAGCAAAGGCAACTCCCGATACGCTACCCGCTTGGCAAACGCTTACCCAGCATGCCCAGGCGATTCGTCACATCCATCTGAAGAACCTGTTTGGTGACGACCCCGAGCGCTGGTCACACTTCACCCGTCACGTGGCGGGGCTGACGCTGGACCTCTCCAAACAGCGCTGGGATGACGACACCCTGGAGCATTTGCTGGGCCTGGCGGAAGAGGCGGGCGTGCCGGGGGCCATCGAAGCGCTGTTGAGCGGCAAGCGGGTCAACGTCAGCGAAAACCGCCCGGCGCTGCACACCGCCTTGCGCTTGCCCGCCGATGCCCAGCTGGAGGTGGAGGGTGAAGACATCGTCGGGGCCGTGCACGACAGCCTGGCGCAGATGGAGTGCTTGGTGCAGCGCCTGCACGCGGGCCAGTGGCGTGGTGCCACCGGTAAGCCGATTCGTCACGTGGTGAACCTGGGGGTAGGCGGCTCGGATTTGGGCCCGCTGATGGTGACCCACGCGCTGGCCGATTATCGCCCCAGCGACATTCACCCCGTCGAGGTGCACTTTGCCTCGACCATGGATGGCTCGCAGCTGGCCGACTACCTGACGCGTTTCAACCCGGAAACGACGCTGTTCGTGCTCTCTTCGAAGTCGTTCACCACCATCGATACGCTGTCCAACGCCAACACCGCCCGTGACTGGCTGCTGGGGCGGCTGTCCCGGCATGCGGAAGCTGGCGAAGCCCCTCAGGCGCACACCATCAGTGCCGAACTGGTCGTGCGTCAGCACTTCATTGGTGTCTCGGCAAGCCCGGAAAAAATGAGCGAGTGGGGCATCACCCCGGACCACCAGCTGATGTTCTGGGAGTGGGTGGGGGGGCGCTATTCGCTCTGGGGCACCATTGGCCTGCCGATTGCCCTGGTGATCGGCATGGAGAACTTTCGTGCGCTGCTGTCGGGCGCGCACGCCATGGATACCCACTTCAAGACGGCGCCCATGGCCGACAACCTGCCCGTGCTGCTGGGCCTGGCGGGTATCTGGAACGTGAACTTTCTGGATATTCGTGCCCATTCGATTCTGCCCTATGACGGGCGTCTGGAATATTTTGCCGCCTATCTGGAACAGCTGGAAATGGAGTCCAACGGTAAATCCGTGACCCGCCAGGGCCAGGCGGTGAGTTACTCTACCTGCCCGGTGCTTTGGGGGCAGTTGGGTCCCAATGCTCAGCATGCGTTCTATCAGCTGCTGCACCAGGGCACCCAGCCAGTGGTCTGCGACTTCATTGCCCCGCTCAAGCGCTACGACGAGGTCGAAGACCCGGACACTCGCCGCCACCTGAAGGCCCAGCATCGGCTGGCGCTGGCCAACTGCTTCGCCCAGTCGCGGGTGCTGATGCTGGGGGACGATGCGCTGGAGGAGGACGGCCCGCGCCCCGAACACAAGCGCTATCGCGGTAATCAGCCCTCGACCACGGTGCTGCTGGACAAGCTCACGCCCGCCACCCTGGGGGCGCTGATTGCGCTCTACGAGCACAAGGTGTTCGTGCAGGCGGTGATCTGGGACATCAATCCTTTCGACCAGTGGGGCGTCGAGCTGGGCAAGCAGATTGCCACCGACACCCAGGCCATCATCGAAGGTGACGGCGAGCTGGCGCGTTTGGACGCGTCCAGCCGTGGGCTGATCGAAGCGTTCTGGGCGGCGGAGCAGACGCCGCGCGGCTAAGGGATGCGTGGCGCCCGTTTTTCATGGCTGGATATACAGCTTTTTGCTTTTCCGCTATCCTGTGCCCTTTTGTCGGCGGCGCACGCCGCCGACAGTACGTATTTTTAGGAACTGACGTTACATGACCCAGTTTGATGCTTCTCAGTACGGCGCGAGTTCCATCGAGGTTCTCTCCGGGCTTGAGCCGGTGCGCAAGCGCCCTGGAATGTATACCGATACCTCGCGGCCCAATCACCTGGCCCAGGAGGTCATCGACAACAGTGTCGATGAAGCGCTGGCTGGGCATGCCACGGCCATCAGCGTCGTGCTGCACGGCGATGGCGCCATCGAAGTGCAGGACAACGGGCGCGGCATGCCCATCGACCTGCATCCCGAGCACGGCGTCTCGGGGGTCGAGCTGATTCTGACCAAGCTCCACGCGGGGGGCAAGTTCTCCTCGTCGAGCTACCGCTTTTCCGGCGGCTTGCACGGCGTGGGCGTGTCGGTGGTCAATGCGCTGTCGCGGCGGCTGGAGGTCGAGGTCACCCGGGACGGCGCGCGCCACGCCATTGCCTTCGAACACGGCGAAAAGGTCGAAGAGCTCAAGGAGATCGGCAAGGCCGCCAAGCGTGCCACCGGAACGTTGGTGCGCTTCTGGCCGGACGAAAGCTACTTCGACAGCCCCAAACTTGCGCTCTCACGATTGAAGCACCTGCTGCGGGCCAAGGCGGTGCTGTGTCCGGGGCTGGCGGTCACGCTGGTGGAGCCGGACGGCACCAAAACCGAGTGGGCGTACGCCGATGGCCTGCGCGACTACCTGGCCGAAGCCACCGATGGCTACGAGGTGCTCCCCAGGGAGCCTTTCGTTGGCCACTTCAATGATGACGAGCATGGCGTGGACTGGGCGATTCAGTGGCTGCCGGAAGGTGGCGAAGCGCTGCTGGAGAGCTACGTCAACCTGATTCCCACGCCCCAGGGCGGCACCCATGTGAACGGTTTCCGGGCGGGGTTGCTGGATGCCCTGAGGGAGTTCTGCGAATTCCGCAACCTGCTGCCCAGGGGCATCAAACTCACCGCCGAAGACCTGTGGGAGCGCGCATCCTTCGTGCTGTCGGTCAAGATGCTCGACCCTCAGTTTGCCGGGCAGACCAAGGAGCGGCTGTCGTCGCGTACCATCGCCGGATTCGTGTCCGGCGTGGTGAAAGACGCGTTCTCGCTGTGGCTGAACCACCACGTGGAGCAGGCCGAGCAGTTGGCCGAGCTGGTGATCAGCGCTGCTCAGCAGCGTCAGCGGAAATCGAAGAAAGTGGCGCGCAAGAAGGTCACCTCGGGCCCCGCGCTGCCGGGCAAGCTGGCCGACTGTTCGGGACAGGACCCGGCCCAGAGCGAGCTGTTTCTGGTGGAAGGGGACTCGGCCGGGGGCAGCGCCAAGCAGGCGCGCAACCGCGAAACCCAGGCCATCCTGCCGCTGCGCGGCAAGATTCTGAACACCTGGGAGGTCGAGACCCACGATATCTACGGCTCCCAGGAAGTCCACGATATTGCGGTGGCCATTGGCGCTGACCCCGGCAGTGCCGACCTGGAAAAGCTGCGCTACCACAAGATCTGCATCCTGGCCGATGCCGATTCGGATGGCCTGCACATCGCCACGCTGCTGTGTGCCCTGTTCGTGAGGCACTTCCCCGCCCTGGTGGATGCAGGCCATGTGTTCGTGGCCATGCCGCCGCTCTACCGGATCGATCTGGGCAAGGAAGTGCACTACGCCCTGGACGAGAGCGAAAAAGCCGCCATTCTCAAGCAACTGGCCAGCAAGCGCGGCACCCCCAACGTGCAGCGCTTCAAGGGGCTGGGCGAAATGAGCCCGCTACAGCTGCGTGAAACCACCATGGCCGTGGAGACCCGCCGACTGGTGCAGCTCACGCTGAGCGAGGGGGACGGCACGCTGGAGATGATGGACATGCTGCTGGCAAAAAAACGTGCCAGCGACCGCAAGAAGTGGCTGGAAGATTACGGCAACCTCGCAGACATTGAGGTATAACCTCCGATGACCATGGATATTCAGGTAGCGGAGGGCGACGTCGAGCGTCTGTCCCTGCGCGACTACACCGAAAAAGCGTACCTCGACTACTCGATGTACGTCATTCTCGACCGCGCGTTGCCCAACATCGGTGACGGTATGAAGCCCGTCCAGCGGCGCATCATTTATGCCATGCGTGAACTGGCGCTGCACGCCAACGCCAAGTACAAGAAGTCGGCGCGTACCGTGGGCGACGTGCTGGGCAAGTTCCACCCCCACGGCGACAGCGCCTGCTACGAAGCCATGGTGCTGATGGCCCAGCCGTTCAGCTACCGCTACCCGCTGGTGGATGGCCAAGGCAACTGGGGTAGCCCGGACGACCCCAAATCCTTCGCGGCAATGCGCTACACCGAGGCCAAGCTCTCCAAATTCGCCGACGTGCTGCTCAGCGAACTGGGCCAGGGCACCGTGGAGTGGGCGCCCAATTTCGATGGCACCATGCAGGAGCCGGTGGTACTGCCGGCTCGTCTGCCCCATGTGCTGCTCAATGGCGGCACCGGCATTGCCGTGGGCATGGCCACGGACATTCCACCGCACAACGTATCGGAAGTGGTCGATGCCACCTGCCATCTGCTGCGCAACCCCAAGGCCACCACGGCCGAGCTGATGGCGTTCGTGCCCGCGCCGGACTTCCCCACCGATGCCGAGATCATCACCCCCAAAGCGGACCTGCAAAAGCTCTACGAAAGCGGCCGTGGCTCGGTGAAGCTGCGCGCTCGCTACGTGCGAGAAGAGGCCAACGTGGTGATCACCGCGCTGCCTTACCAGGTCAGTGGTGCCAAGGTGCTGGAGCAGATCGCCGCGCAGATGCAGGCGAAGAAGCTGCCCATGGTGGCCGACCTGCGCGACGAGTCGACCCATGAAGAGCCCACCCGACTGGTGATCGAGCCACGCTCCAGCCGAGTGGACGTGGAGTCGCTGATGGCCCACCTGTTCGCCACCACGGACCTCGAAAAGAACGTGCGGGTGAACATGAACGTGATTGGCCTGGACGGTCGGCCACGGGTCATGCCGCTGAATGACATGCTGGGCGAGTGGCTGCGCTTTCGTCGTGCCACGGTGCGCCGTCGCCTGGAGCATCGGCTGGGCAAGGTGGAAGATCGCCTGCACATTCTGGAAGGCCTGCTGACGGCTTACCTGAATATCGATGAAGTGATTCGTATCATCCGCGAAGAGGACGAGCCCAAACCTGCCCTGATGAGCGCTTTTGGCCTCTCCGAGCGGCAGGCCGAGGCGATTCTGGAGCTGCGCCTGCGCCACTTGGCCAAGCTGGAAGAGATGAAGATTCGCGGCGAGCAGGACGAGCTGGAGAAAGAGCGCAAGACCCTGCAAGGCCTGCTGGGCAGCGACGCCAAGCTCACCACGCTGATCGAAAAAGAGATTCGCGCGGCGGGCAAGGAGCACGGCGATGCGCGCCGTTCGCCGCTGGTCGAGCGCAGCGAAGCGAAAGCGCTCTCGGAAGTGGAGCTGCTGGGAGCCGACCCGATTACCGTGGTGCTGTCCGACAAGGGCTGGATCCGTGCGGCCAAGGGCCATGACATCGACCCTGAAGGGCTATCGTACAAGGCGGGCGACAGCTTCCGCCTGGCGGCCCGGGGCAAGACCAATCAGCCGCTGGTGCTGCTGGACGATACTGGCCGTGCCTACACGCTGCCAGCGCACAACCTGCCCAGCGCCCGAGGGCAGGGCGAGCCGGTCACCGGCCGCGCCAATGTCTCGGCGGGCGCCCAGATGGCGGGCTTGATGCTGGCGCCGCCCACGCGACGCTTTTTGCTGGCCAGTGATGGTGGCTATGGCTTCGTCGCGCCCCTGGAGGCGCTGACCGGCAAGAACAAGGCGGGCAAGGCGGTACTCAGCGTGCCGAAGGGCTGCAGCGTCATGGCGCCCGTGGAGGTACCGGAAGGCGAATCGCTGTGGGTGGCGTCGGTTTCCAACGAAGGGCGGCTGCTGCTCTTCCCGCTGGACCAGTTGCCCGAGATGGCCAAGGGCAAGGGCAACAAGATGCTCGATATCCCCGGCCCCCGGGCGGCGCGGCGTGAAGAGTTCCTGCGTGATATCGCCATTGTACCGGAAGGCGGTGAGCTGATCATTCATGCGGGCAAGCGCAAGCTGACGCTCAAGGCCGATGACCTTGCTTATTACCGGGGTGAACGTGGGCGTCGGGGCAGCAAATTGCCGCGCGGTTTCCAAAAAGTTGAACGACTAGAAGCAGGGGAGTGACCGATGGCACGCGGTGATGAAGCAGTAGCCGATGTGGTGATGAGTGTACTGGCACCACGCTGGACACCCGACATGGAGCCGCCCCTGGCGGCACTGCTGGCGCAGTTCGGCCTGCAGGAGCAGCAGCGTACGCCGTTGGCCCAGGTGGCAGAAGGCGCGCCGCTGGATTGCCTGGAGCTGCACCTGGCTGGCGCTCCCGCCGAGTGGCGGGAGCTGCGTCAGGCGGCGCTGGCGCTGGGGGAAACGCTGGGGGCCGACGTGGTGGTGCAACCCGACCGGCGCCACCTGGGGGCTCCCAGGCTAGTCTGTTTCGATATGGACTCCACCCTGATCAAGGCCGAGGTGATCGATGAGCTGGCGCGCCGCCACGGGGTAGGTGACGAAGTGGCTGAAGTCACCGAGCGGGCGATGCGCGGCGAGCTGGACTTTCAGGCCAGCTTCCGGGAGCGGATGAGCAAGCTGGCGGGGCTGGATGAGTCGGTGTTGGCCAGCATTGCGGCCGAGCTGCCGCTGATGGACGGTGTCGAGCGGCTGATGGCCAATCTTCGCCATCAGGGTATCCGCACTGCCATCCTTTCTGGTGGCTTTACCTATTTTGCCCGTGGCCTGCAGGCGCGGCTTGGCTTCGATGAGATCCACGCCAATGAGCTGGTGATTCAGCAGGGCAAGGTCACAGGCGAAGTCCAGGAGCCCATCGTCGATGCCGAGCGCAAGGCGCTGCTGCTGGAGCAGATTGCCCAGCGTGAAGGTATCGACCTGGCGCAGACGGTGGCGGTAGGTGACGGGGCCAACGACCTGAAGATGTTGGCCAAGGCGGGAATGGGCGTAGCGTTTCGCGCCAAGCCACTGGTGCGTGCCGAGGCGCGTCAGGCGCTGGGCGTGGCAGGGCTGGATGGCGTGCTCTATCTGCTGGGCTATTCCCAGGCCGAGCTGATCGATCCTGTCTAGTGATGACGGGGCGGCGTTTGGCCGCCCTGTTCAGCTCGAAGGGCTCTCGGTGCTGGGCGTCAGGCTACCGTACTCGGCCCGCAGGGCTGCCAGCCGTTCGGTTTCGGCCTCCGTCAGCGTAGGCGCGTGCCAGAGCCGTTGGCCCTGGGCATCCTTCACGCCCTTCAACGTGAGGGTGAGCTGGACATCCCGGGGTATCTGATCGTTGCCCCAAGGGCCAAAACGGTTGGGTGCCAGGCTCCAGGTGGCGCGCTCACCCGGCGCCAGGCCGCCGGAAATCACGTAGTAGAACGTCTCGTCTACCCAGGCAACGTCGCGGTTGGCGCTGCGCAGTACGCCGCGCAGCTGCAGCTCGGCAATGGTCTCCTCGGAGTCGTTGCTGACCTCTAGTTCAATGACCGGCTCCAGCGCTCCGAATGGGCTGGAAGCAAGATAGTAGCGCGCCCTGTCGATAGTCACCTGCGCCAGCTGCTGCTGAGCGGCTTCGGCGTTGGCCTCTTTTTCTTCCAGGCGGCTCAAGGTGCGCAGGGCCTGGTCACGCTCTCGGGCACGGCGCTGGCGCAGCATCTCGTCGGCTCGCTCGATGACCTGGTCGCCGGTGAGCCCGTGCATGTAGGCGTTGGCCGACTCGGCGATTTCAGCCGCGTTCATGCGCCCGGGTTGCAGCGCACTCATCCCGCTGAAAGACGATATGGCGATGATCTTCAACGCCTGATCGAACTCGTCGCGCTTGTAAGTGGGCAGCGAATCGCGGACTTTCTCGATGGACACCACGGCTGCGGGCATCGAACTCGTATCAATTTTGGGGTCAGCGCAGCCCGCCATCAGCAGGGCCGTCAGCGACAGTATCGATAGCCTTGTCAGGCGCCGCATAGTTGTACCTCGTTACAGGCCAAAAAACCGACAGGGAGCTTACCCGAAAGTGGTATCGACCACTAGCCGGAGCAGAAAAACTCCCCTGTATCCAGCAGGTGGAAGGCGGCCCTTTTTGGTATAAAGTGTGCCGATTCAACGTTTCCGAGAAGCCCCGTTCCATGAGTGCATCCTTTACTACCTGGCAGGCGCGCTTTGAAAAGCTGCGCAGCAACAAGCTGTTCGAGACCGTGGTGATCGCCATCATCGTGGTGTCTGCCCTGACCATCGGTGCCCGCACCTATGATGAGGTCAGTCAGTTCGAGCAGTGGCTGATCTATCTGGACATCGCCGTCACCATCTTCTTTCTGGTGGAACTGCTAATTCGCATGGCCGCCGAACGCAATCTGACCAACTTCTTCAAAAAGGGTTGGAACGTGTTCGACTTCCTGATCGTCACGGCCAGCCTCATCCCTATGGACGACTCGGAGATGGTGCTGTTGGCGCGCCTGCTGCGCATCTTCCGGGTGCTGCGTCTGGTGTCGATGATTCCCGAGCTGCGCCTGCTCTTGGTGGCGTTGATCAAGTCCATTCCACGGATGGGCTATGTAGCGCTGCTGATGTTCATCATCTTCTATATCTATGCGGCGGTGGGCAGCTTCATTTTCCATACCGTGGATGAGCAGCTGTGGGGCAACATTGCGCTGGCCATGCTGACGCTGTTCCAGGTGGCCACCTTCGAGAGCTGGGCCACGGCGGTGCTGTATCCCACCATGGAGCAGTACCCCTATGCCTGGATCTACTTTCTGACCTTCATCTTTTTGAATGCGTTCATTTTCCTGAATATGATGATCGGTATCGTGCTGGACGTGATGCAGAAAGAGAGCGCACAGATTGATTTAGAAAGCGGAGAAGGCGAAGCTGCAGAGATACAGGGCCTGCGTGACGACGTGCGCGCACTGCGCAGCCAGTTGGATCGCATGGAGTCCGCCCTGCAGGCGGCCGCGCAAGCAAAGCCTGGTCTAGCACAGCCTGGCCAAGCAAAGCCTGACCGCGACGAATAACAGGAGAGCCACGATGATGATGAAGGACCCTTCGAAAAAGTATCGCCCTTTCGTGGCGGTGGACCTGCCCGACCGTCAGTGGCCCGGCCAGCGTATCGACACGCCGCCCATCTGGTGCAGCGTCGACCTGCGCGATGGCAACCAGTCGCTGATCGACCCCATGGATCAGGAGCGCAAGCAGCGGTTGTTCGACATGCTGCTGAAGATCGGTTTCAAAGAGATCGAAGTGGGCTTTCCTTCTGCGTCGCAAACCGATTTCGATTTCGTGCGTTCGTTGATCGAGCAGGACAAGATTCCCGACGACGTCACCATCCAGGTGCTGACCCAGGCACGGCCGCATCTGATCGAGCGCACCTTCGAGGCGCTGAAGGGCGCCAAGCGTGCCATCGTGCACGTCTACAATGCCACCGACCCGATGTTTCGACGGGTGGTGTTCAACGTCGACAAAGCAGAGTGCGTGCAAATTGCCGTGGACGCCACGGCGCAGATACGTGACCTGATGGCCGCCAACCCGGAGACCCAGTGGACCTTCCAGTATTCGCCGGAACTGTTCACGACCACGGAAATGCCTTTCGCCGTGGAGATCGTCGAAGCCGTGATGGACACCTTCGGCCCCAGCGTGGACAACCGGATGATCGTCAACCTGCCGGCCACGGTCGAAGTGGCTACGCCCAACAATTACGCCGACCAGATCGAGTGGTTCTGCCGCCATGTGAAAAAGCGCGATACATTGATCGTCAGCGTGCACCCGCACAACGACCGCGGCACCGGCGTGGCGGCGGCGGAGTTGACGCTGATGGCGGGTGCCGACCGAATCGAGGGCACCCTGTTCGGTAACGGCGAGCGTACCGGCAATGTCGATATCGTGACGCTGGCCATGAACATGTACACTCAGGGCGTGCACCCTCAGCTCGATTTCTCCAATATCACGCCGATCATGCGCGAAGTGGAGTACTGCAACCAGCTGCCGGTTCATCCGCGCCATCCTTACGTGGGCGACCTGGTGTTCACGGCGTTTTCCGGTTCGCATCAGGACGCCATCAAGAAGGGCATGGCCGAGCGTCGCGCCAACCCCGAAGCCCCCTGGGACGTGCCGTACCTGCCCATCGACCCCATGGATGTCGGGCGCAGCTACGAAGCCGTGATTCGCGTCAACAGCCAGTCGGGCAAGGGCGGCATCTCCTACCTGCTGGAGCAGGAGCACGGCATCGAGCTACCGCGCAGGCTCTCCATCGAATTCAGCCAGGTGGTGCAGGAAGTGGCGGACCGTACGGGTCGCGAGATCACTTCCCGGATGATCTATCAGGCCTTCCTGGAAGAGTACCTGGAGCGGCAGGCACCGCTGGCGCTGGTCAACCACCGCCTGGTCTCCGAGCCGGATAGCCCTCGGGTCACCCTGGAAGCCGTCGTGGAGCAGCAGGGCGAACGCCATCTGCTGAGCGGTCAGGGCAACGGCCCGCTGGCGGCCTTCGTCAAAGCGCTACACGCCCAGGGTCACGACGTGGAGATCATCGACTACCACGAGCACTCCCGAGGCCAGGGCGCCGATGCGGAAGCCATTGCCTATGTCGAAGTCCGTATCGACGGCCAGGCCGTGTTTGGCGTCGGCAGCGACGAGAGCATCACCAGCGCCTCCATGAAAGGCGTGCTGAGTGCCATCAATCGTTATCATGTGGCTCGTTCCCAACAGTAAACGTTTAGTCGGCAACGTTGGAGTAAACACGGTTTACAAGATGCACTGACTCAGAGATCAGCATGGAGCAGGCCTATCTGCCCATGGAGGAAGTGCATCGCCAGCTACAGGATTGGGTAGGCTCATTAGGGTGTATATCCCTTTGACATATCCATTGCGTTGGCTAACATGAGTTCCATGTACGGTATCTCCCGATGGTCCTGGCACAGGAGTCTGATCATGGAACAAGGCGCAGTCTTTCAGAGTAATCGAAGCCAAGCGGTTCGACTGCCCAAAGCGTTGGCTCTGCCAGAAGGTGTAAAGCGAGTCGACATCGTGGCCATTGGTCGTACCCGGGTTATATCGCCAGCCGGGGAGGCCTGGGATAGCTGGTTTGAGGGTGAAGGCGTGAGCGATGACTTCATGTCGTCACGTGAGCAGCCCCCCGAACAGGAACGAGACATGTTTTGATGCTCAAGTTCATGCTCGATACCAATATCTGCATTTTCACGATTAAAAATCGTCCGCAAGAGGTTCGTGAGGCATTCAAACAGCATCATGGGCAGCTGTGCATCAGTACTGTCACACTGATGGAGTTGGTGTATGGTGCAGAAAAATCTGCTTTCCCTGAGCGTAATTTAGCCACCATCGAAGGGTTTGCAGCCAGGCTGGACGTGTTGATGTACGACGAGGCAGCGGCATCGCATACAGGGCAGCTGCGCGCTGAACAAGCCAAGGTGGGCAAGCCCATAGGCCCTTACGATCAAATGATCGCCGGTCACGCGCGCTCACGAGGGCTGATACTGGTTACCAACAATATGCGCGAGTTCAAAGCAGTGCCGGGCTTGCGTGTAGAAGATTGGGTAGGCTCGGGGCAGTGACGCTCTATGGCGGGAGACCACCTAGTGTCAAAGCGATTATTCCAGCATAGAACAGCAGGATAGCCGTCAATGTGCAGAGGATGGGTAACACGGGTTGGGTGGGTCTTCGTGCTGATTGCCTTGGCAGCTGCAATATTGACCTCGGCTGCCTCCCACGAGCCCTTCGAGCCACGGCTGGTGCGGCTGGAAGCCCACAAGGCACTGCCTGCATTGCCCCTTGAGCAAGAGTCTCCTGAGATCAACGCGCTGATGCTGCACTATGCTTCTGATCAGGCGCTGTGGATGAGCGCCTGGCTGGCTGTCATGCAGCATGGCGACCTCGCCCGGGAGGTACTGCTCGCGTACGGGCTCTCACCCCAGTGGCAGGACGTATTGGTGCGTTATGGTGCCGATGCGGTGCTGCCAGTCAGCTATTTTCATCATCACGACAGTGCCACGCTGCGTGCACAGCACTGGCTGGGTGAGCGCTACCAGCAGCTGAGCCGATGGTGGAGCGATGAAGAGATGCCTGCCCCGGCGCAATGGTCGGCCCAGCAGCGCGGGCTGATGGGCATTGCATTCCTCGATGCCGAGGGGCACGCACTGTTGAACCAGTTCGTCATCGACCGTGAAGGCCAGGTGAATTGGCTGCAAGGCGAGCGCGTCGTGACCGGGGTGGGCGACTTTTTCACCAGTGGGATTCGTCAACTGGAGAGCCAGTGGCGCAGCGGCGACGGCGTGCGTGCCAGCGATCTCGGGTGGGCAGGGGTGGACCTGCTGGTGATGGCCAGCACGGTCAAGGTGCTGCGAGCGGGAAGAGCCGCCCGGGCAGGCCGAGTCGGCGCGCTGGAGGCGCAGGGTGCCCGTGTGGGCGTCGCGGCCAGCACGGGGCGTTTCGCAGCGCTGCCCCGCATGGCACGCGTGGCGGCAGTGGCGAGCACGGCCTACGTGGTGGTACGCCACCCCAGCCTGGTGAGCGCGCTAGGCGCCAATCTGGCCAACTGGCTTGGCTGGCCCACCTGGTTGGGGCAGTGGCTGCTGTGGTTCTTGGTCTTGCTGCCGGTGCTGATCATGGCCCGCTGGCTATATCGCTGGTTGATTTCCCCCTTGCTCTGGCTGCTACTGCCGGTGGCGCGCCTGTGCGTCAGGATGCTTGCGCACGCGCCGAGGCAGCGTGGGTAGCGCCGCTCTGACGTCATTTCTCAGAGCGGCGGGCGGTGTCAAGCGTGGCTGGCCAGCCACTTTCGCCAACTGCCGAATTCGGTAATATCCCTGGCGGTACCGCTTTCGTTCAGCGCCCCGGCAGTGCAGATGAATCCACACGCCCAGCGGCCGCTGGCCAGCTCCACCTGCCCCAGCCCTAGCGGCGCGGGAATCCCGGCCAGAAAGCTGCCCACGGTCTCGACGGGCAGCCGCCATACCTCTACGTCAATGGCCTGGCCCCCCGCATCGCGCAGCAGCGCCGGACGCGAAGGCGGCCCGCCCGCCAGCGCGAACAGCTTGTAGCAAGGAGCCGTCTGGCTCGCTTCGTGCAGCACGCCGCCGCGCTCCGTCAGTTGGTGGTTGAGGGGTAAGCCGCTCAGGTGGGCGCCGCACACCACGATTTCCATATGGCCGTCCTGGGCGGTGGTTGCCAAATCAGCGAGTGGCGGATGTGCAATGCCGGTTGCCCCCAGTGGCAGCATCACGCGTGCCTCCAGCGCCCGCGCCAACGACAGCAGCATCAGGTCGGCAAACGCCGGGCCGAACAGGGTGACCCCGGCAGGCAGGCCGCTTTCGGGCAATGCCACAGGTACCGCCAGGGCGCTGTAATCGAGCAGGTTCATGAAGTTGGTCCAGGTCCCCAGCCTTGAGTTCACGCCAATCGGGTCAGCGGCGACATCTGCCTTGGTGGGGTGGGTCACCGTGGTAGGGCTGAGCATCACATCCACTTGGGCGATGAGCGCATCGGCCTGACGCTTGAATTCGGCGAGCTGATAGCGGGCATCGAAGGCATCGACCGCCAGCGGGGTGGCTCCGCCTTGCGTGATCTGAAACGTCACCGGGTGAACGGCTTCGGGGTGGCTGGCCATCAGCTCACGAATCACGTGGTAGCGCTCGGCCACCCAGGGGCCTTCGTAAAGCAGACGCGCCGCCGCCAGCAGTGGCGCGCAGTCCAGCTCGACCCTTTCACCGCCCAGCGCTTCAAGGTGGGCAATGGCCTGGTGCATGCCCTGGGTGTAGGCCGCATCCGTTTGCCATTGGGCTTCCGGCGGTACGCCAAAGCGGAACGCGGAAGGGGCCTTTCCATAGCGTCTGGCGTGCACGGCAAAATCGTGCTTGCGCGACCAGGCGCACTGATCATCATAGGCAGCGGTAATGCTGAGCACTTTCGCGGCATCGTCGGCGGTGAAGGTAAACAGGCTGATGGTGTCCAGCGTTGTGCAGGCGGGTACTACGCCGCGGGTGCTGAGCAGGCCCAGGCTTGGCTTGACGCCGTACAAGTTGTGAAAACAGGCCGGCACACGGCCTGAGCCCGCCGTATCGGTACCGAGAGCAAAGCTGACCATGCCTGCCGCCGTGACCACCGCCGAGCCACTGCTGGAGCCACCCGGCACCCGCGTCGGGTCGAAGGCATTGGCGGGCGTGCCGTAAACCTCCAGCGCCCGTTCACCGACCAGCCCCGTGGCAAACTGATCCAGGTTGGTTTTGCCCATGGGGATCGCCCCCGCATCGATCAGCTGCTGCACCACAAAAGCATTTTCCGTAGGTGTATAGGCATACGCCGGGCTGCCAGCGGTGGTCGGAACGCCCGCCAAGTCGATATTGTCCTTGATCGCAAACGGAATGCCGTAAAGCGGCAGGGTCTCCGGCGATTCGCCTTCCAGGCGTTGGAGGTAGGGCGCTAGTTGCTCACGCGTCAGCCGGGTGATCCAGGCAGGGTCATGGCCGTGTGTATCGGCCAGGGAGAGCAGGTGTTCTACCAGTCGTGCAGGTGTCAGGTTGCCCTGCCGATAGGCGCTGTGCAGGCTGGCGATATCCAGCGCTTGGGTGAGTGCCATGGTGGTCTCCTAATCTAGTTCTGAGCTAGTGGTCTTACCTAGCCGTTCTGGGTCGTGTCGAGCTTGAGTGGCGTGTCGTTCATTGGCGTGGCTGGGTGACTTATGCGCCAGGGGTGGGTCGAAAGACGAATCTGCCACCCTTGCCCATCGCGCTCCAGATAGTCCATGCACAGGCTGGCTCGCCAGCGCAGTGCGTCGTCGCTGGCCTTTTCCAGTGGCGTGTATAGCGAGTTCTGGTGGCCTGGTGCTGGGCGCGGAGTGATGGCCATGGCATGGTCACCGATCTGTAACCAGCGTAGCTGCCCTTGGGCGTCGGTGCGCACTAGCTCGCGTTGGTCGGGGGTGCATTGGCGTTGCCAGTGTTCGACGTAGCGCCCGTGGGGGTGCTGCTCTTCGAGCAGGTGGTCATCGAGCCAGGCCAGGTGGCCGACGTCTTTCTCCAGGCTGGGGTTCAGGTCCTGCAGGCGGTGCCAGGTGCATACCGGCCCGTCGATCTGGGTGATGCCGACGAATCCGGTCAGGTGGGCGAGCCATTCGAGCTGCGCTCGACTGCACGCCCCCAGGTGCTCGATGCCTGCCAGCGCATCGTGACGGGCGGGAAGGCGCAGGTCGGCATGCCACTGAGCGCCCTGAAGCCAGACCACCTGGGTGCCGGTATCCGTGTACTGGTAGGGTGGCTGAGCGGGCTCGGCATAGAGCGTGCGCTTCCAGACGCCCCGGAACTCGGTTGGTGTGGCGGGGAGTGGTAGGGTCATGAGGCGGGCTTCTCGTCTTGGGCAGCCGAGTGCTTGCCGTGCTGGCCCAGGCTACCCACTTCTCGGGCACCTTCGGGAAGCGTAATCTCACCCTTTGCCAAACGCTCGCGCAGGTAGCGGAAGGTCTGGATCGTTTGGGCGTAGAGGTGATCGCCCGCTTTGAGCGGTGCGTAATGAGCTTTGCCGTGGCGCTCGACCAATTCAGGCAGCGGTGCCACTTCAGTATGGTAATCGCAGGCGAAAAACAGCGGGAAAGAGTAGCGCTCCTGTTTAACTTTGCGCACTCGATGGGAGGTCGCCACAAATTCGCCGTTGCTCCAAATTTCCAGCATGTCGCCAATATTGACGACTAATGCATCCTCTTGATAGGGGACATCGATCCATTTGCCTGCACCATTCATGACCTCGAGCCCCGGTGCAGTGGGTAGCAGCAGCGTGAAGCACTCGTAGTCGGTATGGGCACCGATGCCTTGGGCATCTTCGGCATCAGGGTTATACGGATAGTGGATCAATCGCAGTTGGCTGGGCGGCTTGGTGACGTGGCGCAGTAGCTGCTGCTCATCAAGACCCAATGCTCGGGCAAAGCCGCCCATGAGTGCCCGGCCCACTTGGTAGGCAGCCTCGTAGTAGGCGGCGATAGGCTCGCGGAAACCGTCAAGGTCGGGCCAGGGGTTGGGGCCGAGGAGTGGCGTCCCTGCCAACACCTCTGGGTCGTCACTGGGCAGTTCAAAGGCAAGATCAAACGCCTCTTTCATGTCCGGCTTGTTAGGGTCTGGCGACTCTTCACCAGGAGGAACATAGCCTCGGTGGTGGTGGTAGAGGCCGATGTAGCGCTCCATTTTGATGGCTTCAGGTTGGGCAAAGAAGCGTTTGGCTTGAGTAATCAAACCCTCGCGAAGCGGGAGGTCGATACCGTGGCCCACCATTTGAAAGAACCCCACGTCTCGTGCGGCGCGACCAAGGTTATCCGCAACCGCTTGGCGTGCAGCGGCATCACCATGGAGTAAACCGCTAATGTCGATAACGGGGATTGCTTGAAAGTCAGCTAAGCGCTGGTCGGCGGTGATCTGGCTCATGCGTTTACCTCCTGTTCACTGGTGAGCACCACAAGTGGTTGCCCCGGCGCAATGGAAGCGCCCTCAGAAAGGGGTAAGCGAGCAACACGGCCAGCGCAGTGGACGGTGATCTCAACTTCCATTTTCATCGACTCCACCAGTGCCACTGGCTGGCCAGCCGTTACCAGATCACCTTCTTCCACCAGCAATTTCCACAGACTGCCGGTGACGGGGCTTTCGATGCCTATTTCGTGATCATCCAACGCGGTGACTTCGGTGGCTTCCGGGGCCTGGTCTTCAAAGGTGAACTGGCCATTGGCACGCCAGGCGGCCATTTCGGCCTGGAAGGCGGCTTCACGTTTTGAGCGGAAGGTCTCAATTGCCGAGGCATGTTTGTCGATGTCGGCCTGGTAGTCCGCCAAGCGAAAGCGAGTCGTTTCAATGGACAACTCGTAACGACCATGGGGGAAGTCGCGGCGAATTTGCGCCAGCGCCTCGTGGCTGACCTCATGAAAACGCAGTTGATCAAAAAAGCGCAGCAGCCAGGGGTTCTCGAAGTGGGCCGTGGTGCGATAGCGGTTCCACATCTGCAGGGTGCGCCCCACGAACTGGTAGCCGCCAGGGCCTTCCATGCCATAGACGCACAGGTAGGCGCCGCCGATACCCACCGAGTTTTCGGCGGTCCAGGTGCGGGCCGGGTTGTATTTGGTGGTAACCAGCCGCTGGCGCGGGTCGAGGGGCGTGGCGACCGGTGCGCCGAGGTAGACGTCCCCTAGCCCCATGACGAGATAGCGGGCGTTGAAGACGATATCGCGCACCTGCTGCTCGCTTTCCAGCGCATTGATGCGGCGTATGAAGTCCAGGTTGCTGGGGCACCAGGGGGCGTCGGGTCGCACGCTGCGCTGGTACTTGTCCACCGCTTCCTGACAGGCAGGGTCGTCCCAGGAGAGCGGCAGGTGCACCACGCGGGACTCCACTTCCAGCGACTCGACATCCACCAGCGCCTGTTCGGCCTGGTGCAGGTGGTCGAGCAACTGGTCGAGGCTTAGCTCGCGGGGCTCGTAGTGGAGCTGCAGGGAGCGAATGCCCGGCGTCAGCTCGCGCAGCCCCACCACTGGGTGCTCGCGTAGCCACAGCATCCAGGCGTGGACCCGAAAGCGCAGCGCGATATCCAGCTCCATGGGGCCGAATTCGATCAGCAGGAAGTCGTCACCTGCGCGGCGGTAGACGATGCGCTCGCCTGCCTCGGCAGCATCGACCTCGCGGAGCAGCGGCGAGCCGCGCTCGGCCTCACAAACGGGCTCGGGCTGGGCGGACAGCTGCTGCAACTGCGTCCGCTGATGCGCTTCCAGGGCGCGGGCATCTTCCAGGCGGATCGGCACGAAGCGCACCTTGTCGCCTGCCGTCAGTTGGCCCAGCTTCCAGCGTTCGGCGCGGACTACAGTGGCCGGGCAGACGAAGCCGCCCAGTGAGGGGCCGTCGGGGCCCAGGATGACCGGCATGTCGCCGGTGAAGTCGATGGTGCCGAAGGCGTAGGCGTTGTCATGAATATTGGAGGGGTGAAGCCCCGCCTCGCCGCCATCGGTGCGTGCCCAGGTGGGCCGAGGGCCGATGAGCCTGACGCCGGTGCGGCTGGAGTTGTAGTGGACCTCCCACTCATGGTCGAAAAAGCGCTCGATATCCTCGTCGGTAAAGAAGTCCGGGGCGCCGTGGGGGCCGTAGAGAACCGCAATGCGGGTCACCTCCGGGCCGCCAAAGGTGGGGATCAGCGCTGGGTCCAGCGTCTTGACGGGCGCAGCTGAAAACGCGGGCAGGTCCAGCATGTCGCCACTGCGCAGGGCGCGACCACCGTGGCCACCAAACTGGCCCAGCGTGAAGGTGCTGCGTGAGCCCAGGTAGCGGGGGCAGTCGATGCCGCCCCGCACCAGCAGGTACGCGCGGGCGCCCACGGCGGCCTTGCCCAGGGTCAGGGTGGCGCCGGCTGGCACGTCGATGACCTGCCAGCCGGAGATGTCGGTGCCATCGAGGGTGGCAGGCAGCTCGGCGCCCGCCAGCACGATCTGGGTGGCGCGATGAAAGCGCAGCGTGGGGCCATTCAGGGTGATTTCGAGCCCGGCGGCCTCGTCGGGGTTGCCCAGCAGCCGATTGCCCAAGCGAAACGACCAGTCGTCGAAGGGACCCGACGGGGGGACACCCACGTCCCAGTGGCCTTGACGCCCCGGGTAATCCTGCACGGTGGTCAGCGTGCCCGGGCTGAGCACTTCCATGGCGGGAGGGGCCCATGCCAGCTGGGTGAGCCAGTGCGTATCGATCTGGGCGGCGTCGAAGCGGGCGTCCCTCAGCACATGGGCCAGCCAGCGGCGATTGGTGGCAATGCCATATACCGAGGCGTCTTCCAGGGCCGTGGCCAGCCGGGCAATGGCCTGTTGGCGAGTGTCGGCATGGAGCATCACCTTGGCCAGCATGGGGTCGAACAATGGGGTGACTTCCAGGCCTGCTTCGAGGGCGTGGTCGATACGCAGGCCCTGGGCTTCGGGGAAGGTGACTTCGGTCAGCAGCCCCGCGCTGGGGCGGAAATCGTGCGCTGGGTCTTCGGCATATAGCCTGGCCTGCACGGCATGGCCACGGGGTTGCAGGCCCTCTGCCAGGTTTGCCAGCGGGGGGAGTGCCTGGCTACCGAGGCGTACCATCCACTCGACGATATCGACCCCGTAGACCAGTTCGGTCACCCCGTGCTCGACCTGCAGGCGGGTATTGACCTCCAGAAAGTAGAACGCCTCGCGTTCGGCATCGTAGATGAATTCGACGGTGCCCGCACTGCGGTAGTTGACCGCTTGGCCAAGCTGCACCGCCGTGGTGTGCAGGGAGCGCCGCACGGCATCAGGCAGGTTGGGAGCAGGGCACTCCTCAAGGACTTTCTGATGGCGCCGCTGGGTGGAGCAGTCCCGCTCGCCAAGGGCAATCACCTGCCCCTGACCATCGCCGAACAGCTGCACTTCCAGATGGCGAGCACGGGCGATGTAGGCTTCGAGAAAGACGCCGCCATCGCCGAAGTTGCGCTCGCCCAGACCTTTCACCGAATCAAAAGCGCGGGCCAGCTCTGCCTGGGAGTGGCAGACCTGCATGCCGATGCCGCCACCGCCAGCGGTGGACTTGAGCATTACCGGGTAGCCGATACGCTCGGCGTGAGCCTTGGCGTCTTCCAGCGAGGCCAACAGCGGTGAACCGGGGACCAGCGGCACACCGGCCTGTTCGGCCAGCGCGCGGGCTTCGTGCTTCAAGCCAAATTGGCGGATCTGCTCGGCGGTCGGGCCCAGGAAGACCAGACCGGCCGTGTCGCAGGCGCTGATGAAGCGGGTGTTTTCCGACAGGAAGCCGTAGCCGGGGTGAACCGCTTGGGCGCCGCTTTGCTGCGCAATGGCGATGAGCTTGTCGATGTTCAGATAGGTCTCGCTGGCGCCGCCTTCACCCAGCGAATAGGCTTCGTCGGCCTGGTGCACGTAGGGCGCATCGCGGTCAGCGTCGGCGTATACCACGACGCTCTGGATGCCGAGGGCGTTCAGCGTTCGCAGGATGCGCGCGGCAATGGCCCCGCGATTGGCAATCAATACCTTGGACAATAACGGTGTCGTGGACATGGTGGTGCCTGCAAAGAAGGGCGGGCCGTCCCGCAGATGAATCAGCCCCTTGGGGTCGTCCCCAGGAGGAAAAGTGACCTCACTCCCAGACCAGCAGCTCGATGGGCGTCGGGTGGTAGCCGTTACAGGGGTTGTTGAGCTGAGGGCAGTTGGAGACCAGTACGATGACATCCATGTTGGCTTCCATCTCGACGTACTTGCCGGGGGCCGAAATACCGTCGGCAAAGGTCAGCCCGCCGTCGGCCGTCACCGGCACGTTCATGAAAAAGTTGATGTTGTGGGTGATGTCGCGTTTGGTCAGCCCGAACTCGGGGTGGCGGGCAATGGCCTGCATCCAGTTGTCGCGGCAGGAGTGCATGTGGCGCTTTTCGAGATCGTAACGCACGGTATTGCTTTCGCTGGCGCAGGCTCCGCCCAGGGTGTCGTGGCGGCCACAGGTATCGGCGGTGATGGTCAGCATGGTGCGGCCTTCACTGGACATCAGCCGGGTGCCCGCCGTCAGGTAAACCGCGCCCTGTTCGCGCACGGTATCCATGGCGCTGTAGCGTTCGGCGGTATCGTCGGCATTGAAGAACAGGGTGTCGGCGGCCTGGTTACCCTCCAGGTCCAGAATGCGCAGGGTCTGGCCGCGCTTCACGGTGCCGATGTAGTGGTCACCGGCCTCGACGGTGGTGCGGCGGACGGCGTTTTCAGGGCGTAAGGTGCTTTCGATGATCATGGTGTCCCCCTTAGAGGCCGAGGTGGTAGAGGCGATTGTTGGCAAAGCCACGTGCGTTTTCGGGCCGTGAGCGGTAGCAGGGGTCTTCCTCGGTGGGAGGCTCCGCCGTGCCTAGCGCGATATCAACGCCGCGACGGGGGTAGTGCGGGCTGGGGTCGAGGGGGTGCGGGCAGGTGTGCAGCAGCACCAGCGTATCCATCTCGAAACGCAGCGTGACGCGGCTGCCCGGCTGGCAGTGGTTGTCGACATAGCGCAGCTTGCCTGCGTCATCGCTCTCGACCCGTGAAAACAGGTTGAGGTTGGCCGCCAGATCGCGTCGGCCCAGGCCGTATTTCGCCAGCTCGACGAGAAAGGCATCGTGGCCGGTGCGGGTCCAGTCATTGTGAGCCTGCTGGTAGCTCACCGGCTGCCAGCCCTTGGCCAGAAGGTGGTGGGGCATCAGGTTGCCGCCCACGCTATCGTGCCAGCCCAGGGTGTCGTGGGTGATCGACGCAAAGATGCGGCCCATGTCGGAATAGAGGCAGTGGCCCTGGGTGAGTTTGAAAGTGTGCTGGCACTTCAGGGTGTCCGGCAGGTTGAGGCGCTCCAGCAGGTTTTCCGGGTTGTAGCAGAGCAGCCCTACGTTGCTGTTGGCCTGCTGGGCTGACAGGGTCAGCGTGGTGCCGCGGCGCAGGCGCAGGGACCAGTGATGGCCGCCGGGCAGGTGCGTGGCGTAGTCCGCGTGGGTTGTCATGACAGCGTCTCCTGTACGTGGGTGGTCAGACCGCGTTCCGCCAGCGTGTCACTCAATGCCTGGGCGGAGTGTGCGCGGTTGGCCTGTTTGCCGATGGGCAGGTCGTAGGTGATGGTGGCGCCATAGGCCTCGGGGGCCTGGGGGTCGTGGCGAGTCTTGTCGAAGACCCACAGCCGCGTGCCGAGGGCGAAGGCTTCCGTGAGGTCGTGGGTGATCATGAAAATGGTCAGCGACTGCTCTTGCCAAAGCCGCGTGATCAGCGCGTGCATGTCCTGGCGAATGCCGGGGTCGAGCGCGCCGAACGGCTCGTCCAGCAGCAGTAGCCGAGGTTTCATCATCAGCGCCTGGGCAATGGCGAGGCGTTGCTGCATGCCGCCGGAAAGCTCGTGGGGGTACTTGTGCAGCGCCTGGCCCAGGCCCACCTCCTCGATGCGCGCCGTGGCCACTTCGATGGCGCGCCGCCGGGATGCACCAAAGCGCTTGCCCAGCAGCGGGGCAGTCCGCAGCTCTTCGGCGATCATGACGTTGGCCAGGACGGTCAGGTGGGGGAAGACCGAGTACTTTTGAAACACGACGCCTCGGTCAGGGCCGGGTTCGTCAGGAATGGGCTGGCCATCCAGCAGCAGGCTGCCTTTGGAGCGCTTTTCGGTGCCCAGCAGCATTTTCAGGAAGGTGGTCTTGCCACAACCTGAAGCGCCCACCAGCGTCACGAACTCGCCTTCCTCGACGGAGAAGTTGAGGTTTTCCAGCACCACGTGCTGGCCATAATGCTTTTCCAACCGGTGGGCGGAGAGCAGGCTCATGATTTGTCTCCTTCATCGGCGTGATACCAGGGGAAGGCCAGCCGTGATACCCAGGCCAGCAGTTGATCCAGCACAAAGGCCAGCAGGGTGATCCAAGCCACGTAGGGCAGAATCACGTCCATGGAGAGGTAGCGGCGCACCAGAAAGATGCGATAGCCAAGGCCCTCCTGGGCGGCAATCGCTTCTGCTGCAATCAGGAACAGCCAGGCGCTGCCCAGCGCCAGCCGTGTGGCATTGAGCAGCCGAGGCGTCAATTGAGGCAGCAGCACTCTCAGCAGCACTTGCCAGGAGCTGGCGCCCAGGGTCTGGGCCTTGATCAACTGTTCGTCTGGCAGGCGCAGGGCGTGGCCCTGCAGGTCTCGAATCAGAAAGGGCGTCACGCCCATCACGATCAACGCGATCTTGGCCGCTTCCCCGGTGCCAAAGGCGATGAACAGGATCGGCAGAATGGCCATGGGCGGTATCAGCGACGTTACCGTGATCAGCGGCGAGAGCTTGGCGCGCAGCAGCGGAATGCCGCCACTCAAGATGCCCACCACCAGGCCGATCAGCGCGCTGATACCGACACCGATCAGCAGCCTTTCGAGGCTGGCGAAAGTGTCGGTCCACAATACGATCTGGCCGGTGCGCACGTTCTCGGCCGTGGCCAGGTGGTGAAAGGTCTGCGCCATGCTGCCAGGGGAAGGCAGCAGGCGGTCGTTGGGGTTGTCAGCCAGGCGAGCACTGGAGGCGCTCAGGTAGAGCATGCCCAGTACCAGAAACGGCATCAGTCCCAGCAGCCAGCGGCCGCCGCGCGAGGGCGACAGGTTAATCAAGCGCTTCATGGCAGGGTCCACCAGGTAAGTAAGGGGCAGAAGCGGCGAGCCGCCGCTTCATGGGGCGAATACCGTGGCCTCGTTACTGTGCGTCGAGGTACGCCTGAGTAAAGGAAGGATCGAAGCGCAGCTGCACGTTACTCTCGTCACCGAAGATACCGCTGGGCGTTTCGATGCCCACCACGCCCGCGCTGGGTGCCATGTCGCCCAACAGCCCGTGGGTAAAGCTGAAGTCGGCCACTCGCTCCATGGTGTCCAACAGCTCGGGGCTTTCCATCAGCGCCACGGCTTCGGCGGGGTCGGTATACAGGTAGGTTGCCTCTAGCTGGGCACGGTAACCCTCCAGATCGGTGCCGGCGGCATCGGCCATGATCGTCAGCGCGTGCTCGTCATTGGCCTCGACAAGCGCCATGACCTCGTACCAGGCGCCCACCAGGGCGTGTCCCAGGGCGGGGTAGTCGGCCAGGGTTTGGGTGTTCACTACCATCATGTCAAGAATTTCACCGGGGATTTCCGCCGAGGTGTACACCACCTGGCTGTCCGGCATCTCGGCGATGGTGCTGAGCTGCGGATTCCAGGCGGCTACGGCTTCGGTACTGCTGCTGGAAAACAGGCCGACGATATCGGCGTCGGAGGTATTGACCGTTTCGATGTCGCGCTCGGTCAGCCCAACGCTCTCCAGGGCGCGTGCCAGAAAGTAGTGAGACACGCTGAACTGCACCAGATTGACCCGGCGGCCTTCGATATCCGCCAGCTCACCGCCCCCTTTGAGCACGATGCCGTCATTGCCATTGGAGTAGTCGTTGATGATCAGCGCGGTGGAGTCGACGCCGCTGGCGGCAGGAATGGTCAGAGCGTCCATGTTGGTCATGGCGCAGCCATCGACGTTGCCCGAGGTGAACTGGTTGATGGACTCGACGTAGTCATTGACCTGTATCACGTCGATAGCGATGTCGTGCTGCTCGGCCCATTTGTCGACGATGCCTTCGACATCGGCATAGGCCCAGGGCATCCAGCCTGCATAAATGGACCAGCAGACGCTGAATTGATCACGCTCCTGGGCATGTACGAAAGAGGGGGCCAGCGAGGTGGCAAGCAGGGCGGCAGAGAGCGGGGCCAGCAGATATTTACCAGGGGTGCGGATGGAACGGGTCATGAGAGCCTCCAGCGGCTAAGTAAAAACTCAGGGGGCATCGGCGCATCACTGTGCCTTATCCTCCCGGGCTTTTATCCCGCCGTGTAACCTTGCGCTTGCAAGGTCGATCGCTCTCGGACCAGCCACAGCCATCAGGGGCGTTTCGTTGATGGTGTCGGAACCCTAGCGATCTATTGGAAACTCGATTGTGCGGCTGCGATAGCGGCCAATACCCCGTGTGTAACATCATGAACACAGCAAAATATTGGCCGCTTGCTTAAAAATGACGGTGAATCATGCGTTTGGCGACGTTTCTGACGAACAAGGCATGCAGCGTCGCTTTTGTCTGCGCATTTTTTTGGTGCGTTATCATTGGGCTTGCACCACGCTGTATCGGTTGTCAGCGCTTACAGCGGCGTCTTGCTCATCCTGCCCGGTACTTCTCGCACCAGCCTGGGCATCAGGAAGCCGGGCAGGTGTTCGAGCAACTGCTGGACCAGCGCTTTGGCGCGTTCGTCGGTGACGTCGTAGTGGGCTGCGCCTTGTACGGGGTCGAAGGCGTGCAGGTAATAGGGCAGTATCCCCGCCTCGAACAGCCGTTCGGAGAGCGTGGCCAGGGTCGTGACGTCATCGTTGATGTCGCGCAGCAGGACGCTCTGATTGAGCAGCGTGACGCCCGCCTGCTTGAGGCGCGCGCAGGCTGCGACCACGGCCTGGTCGATCTCGTTGGCGTGGTTGATGTGCAGCACCATTACCTTTTGCAGCCGGGTGTTGCCAAGCCAGCCCAGCAGGTGGTCATCCACACGGTCCGGGATGACCACAGGCAGACGCGTATGCAGCCGCAGTCGCTGCAGGTGGGGAATCTCTTCCAGCTGCGCGACCAGCCAGCTCAATTGCCTGTCGTTGGCGGCCAGCGGGTCGCCGCCGGAGAGAATCACTTCCCGAATGGCGCTGTCCTGGCGGATATAGCCAAGGGCCTCCTGCCACTGGGCTCGCGAAGGCGCGTGCTCCTGGTAGGGGAAGTGGCGGCGAAAGCAGTAGCGGCAGTTGATGGCGCAGGCCGGGCTGGCGATCAACAGCACGCGGTTGGTGTATTTATGGATCAGGCCTTTGGCCGGGCGGTGATCGGCTTCTTCCAGTGGGTCGGTGACATAGCCAGGCGGCGACAGGGCTTCTTCGGCCAGCGGCAGGACCTGGCGCAGCAGCGGGTCGCTGGGGTCGTTGGGCGCGATACGTGACAGGTACGCCTCGGGCACGCAGATATCGAACAGGCGATGCCCCGCCTGGGCTTCTTGCTGCCACTGGGCGTCCAGGCCAAGGCGCTGGCAGAGGGTTTGCGGGTCGCGAATGGCGCGGGATAGTTGCCGTTGCCAGGAGGCGGGCGCCTCGTCGGATATCGAGTGACCGGCAATAATGATGTTCTCCTGCAAAAAGCCCTCCTTCGGGTTATCATGCGCGCACTTGGCTACAAGGTTAACGACGGCGGAGCAGGGCTGCGCGCGTCACCGACTGAAACACACCATAGAACCATTGAGAGGCAGTATGGCGAACTATTCTACCAATGAATTCAAAGCGGGTTTGAAAGTAATGCTCGATGGCGATCCTTGTTCGATCGTCGAGAACGAGCTGGTCAAGCCTGGCAAGGGTCAAGCGTTCAACCGCGTCAAGCTGCGCAACCTGATGACTGGCCGTGTCGGTGAGCGCACGTTCAAGTCTGGCGACTCGCTGGAAGGCGCTGACGTCATGGATCTGGAGATGGAGTACCTCTACACCGACGGTGACATGTGGCACTTCATGAAGACCGACGGCTCTTTCGAGCAGTACGCGGTAGAGAAAAAAGCACTGGGCGAGACCGAAAAGTGGCTCAAGGAGCAGGTGCCCTACACCCTGACGCTGTGGAACGACAAGGCGATCTCGGTCACGCCGCCCAACTTCATCGAGCTGGAAGTCGTCGAAACCGACCCCGGCCTGAAAGGCGATACTGCTCAGGGCGGCTCAAAGCCTGCTACGCTTTCCTCGGGTGCCGTGGTACGCGTACCGCTGTTCATCAACCAAGGCGAAGTGTTGAAGATCGATACCCGCTCCGGTGAATACGTATCACGCGCTTGATCGGCGTCACTTGCAAGCGGTAAGCAAAGCCACGCACTCTGCGTGGCTTTATGTTGTCAGGGAGAAGGGAATGACGGCCAGTTGGCAGCCAACAGCATCCATGGAGACGCTACGTGAGCGTGCGCGCCTGCTTGCGGCAGTGCGCCATTTTTTCGTATCACGCGATGTCATGGAAGTAGAGACCCCCGTCCTCGGGCAAGGGGGCAGTACCGATGTCAACCTCGTGTCGCTGGCGACCCGGGCACGCACGGACAAGGGCCAGCGCAAGCTGTGGCTACAAACCTCGCCGGAATTTCACATGAAGCGGCTGCTGGCAGCTGGAAGCGGGCCGATCTTTCAGCTGGCTCGGAGCTTTCGTGATGGAGAGGTGGGGTCGCGGCACAATATCGAATTCACCATGCTGGAGTGGTATCAGCCGGGCTATTCGCTCGCCCAGCTGATCGAAGAGACCACGGCGCTGGTCGCCCATGTGATGCCCAATGCTCCTGGGCCGGTGGTGCACTACCGCTACCGTGAGCTGTTTCATACGCATCTGGAAGTGGACCCTTTCACCACGTCGCTGGACACCTTGCGTCTGGTGGCGGCCGAGCGGGGCAGCATGCCCGCCAAGGCGCTGGCCGAAGAGGGGCGTGATACGTGCCTCGATCTGCTCATGGGCATGGTCATCGAGCCGCGCCTGGGCCAGCAGGAGCTGAGCGTGGTGGTGGATTATCCGGCCAGTCAAGCGGCACTCGCGCAGCGCCATCAGGATAGCGACGGGGAGTGGGTGGCGTCGCGGTTCGAGCTCTATCTGAACGGGGTCGAGCTGGCGAACGGCTACCATGAGCTGACCGATGCCGACGAACAGCGTCAGCGGTTTGCCCGCGATAACGAGGAGCGTCGTCGGTTGGGGCTGAGCGAAGTGGACGTGGACGAGCGGCTGCTGGCCGCGCTGGCCCATGGAATGCCTGCTGCCTCCGGTGTCGCGCTGGGCATCGACCGGTTGATACAGCAGGCCCTGGGCAAGGGGAAGCTGGAGGAAGTACTGGCGTTTGCTACCCCTGCCTGTTGAGGTTGGCCGTGCCGGGCGCTGGCTATGACGCCTGCGGCGTTGCCAAGGATTGGCCCATGGCCACCTTGGCGCCCAGCTCATGCTCGGCAAAGGTGATCGGCTTGGCGAAGCAGGTGACCACCGTGGAGCCCAGCTTGAAGCGGCCCATCTCGGCGCCTTTTTCGATCACGATGGGCTGGCCGAAGACCATCCGCTGGGGCGTGCCCGCCAGCGGGGTCACTTGGCCTGCCCAGACGGTCTCGATGGCGGCCACGATCATGGCACCCACCAGCACCATGGCCATGGGGCCGTGCTCGGTATCGAAGATACAGACCAGGCGCTCATTGCGCGCAAACAGGCCGGGCACGTAGTTGGCGGTGGCCTGATTGACGGAGAACAGCCGCCCCGGCACGTAGATCATTTCGCGCAGCGTACCGGTCACCGGCATGTGCACGCGATGGTAATCCCGAGGAGAGAGGTACACGGTGGCAAAGCTGCCTGCCATGAACTCCTGGGCCAGCGCATCGTCCCCCCCCAGCAATGTATGCACCGAATAGCGATGCCCCTTGGCTTGCACGATGTCGCCAGCGCACAGGCGGCCAAACTGCGAAAGGGTGCCGTCGGCCGGGCTGAGAATGCCGTCGCCCAGGGGGCGGGCATCGGGCTTCAGCGCCCGGGTGAAGAAGTCGTTGAACGTGGCGTAGGCGGTAGGGTCCGGTTCCAGTGCCTGGCTCATGTCCACGTCGAAGCGTTTGATGAACGCTTTGATGACGGCGTTCTTGACCCGTGGTTGATCGCACGCGGCGACCTTGCCCGTCAGCCGGGAAAGCGCGTGATGGGGCAGTGGGTACTGCAGTAGCGAAAAGGCTTTTTGAGAAACGGTCACAGTGGTGTCTTTGTCTCGATGTCGGTTGAGTGTCGTTGGCGCATGGCAGTCATCAGCGTTCGATGGGGGTATCGTCGCGATTGCCCCATTCGCCCCAGGAGCCCGCGTAGCCACGAATGTTGAAGCCCAGGGCCTTGCCCACCAGCCAGGTAAAGCTGCTGCGGTGGTGGCTTTGGCAGTGGGTGGCGATCTCCATGTCCGGTGTCAGGCCCAATGCGCCCAGTTCGGTGATCAGTTCGGCGTAGTCGCGAATGCGCAGCGCGCGTTGACGATCCATGGCGTCTACCCAATCCATGTTCACCGCGCCGGGGATGTGGCCCAGGTGCTTGTTGTTGCCACGCTCACCGTCGTACTCGGCCTTCGAACGGGCATCCCAGATGGCGAACTGCTTGTCGTTCAGCTTGTCGAGAATCTCGTCGCGGCTGATGGCGGCCTGAGGATTGAGAATGTCGGCCTGATAGTCACTGGGCGTGGGGGCCGTGGGGTCGGTGCTCTCTTCGAGGCCCGCGTCGCGCCACGCATGAATGCCGCCATTCAGGTAGGAGTAGCGGGTATGGCCAATCAGTTCTAGCGTCCAGAGCAGGCGAGCGGCCCAGCCGCCACCCTCGTCATCGTAGGCCACCACGTGGGTATCACGGGTCAGGCCCATGGCGCTGAACAGCTGCGAGAGAAACGCCACGGAAGGCACGTCGTTGGGGACCGGGCCCTCGCCGCGCATCAAATAGCGGTAGTCGAGGTAAATGGCGCCGGGCACGTGCCCCTGCCGGTAGCTGTCGCCATTCAGTGGCACATCGACGATCAAGAGCTGAGGGTCGCCCAGATGCTCGACGAGCTGTTCTGGTTCGACGATCAGTGGCAGCACGTTGGTTTCGGAAGAGTGGCTGTTGGTCATGGTCGGCTCCCTGTCCCTGCAATGAAAGTAATCTGAGCCATCGGCGTCAGCCGTCAGGCCTGGGTGTTCAGGCTATCCAGTATGCGTCGGTAGCTGGTAAAGCGCTCTGGGTGAATCTTGCCCGCCTCGACGGCATTCAGTAAAGCACAGCCGGGCTCATTGCGATGGCGGCAATCCCTGAAACGGCATTGGCCCAGGTAGGGGTGAAACTCGATGAAGCCGTTGGTCACTTCCTGTTCATCGAGGTGCACCAGCCCGAATTCGCGGATGCCGGGGGAGTCGATCAGCTCGCCGTCGTGCACTTCGTCGCTGCGCATGGCGTAGAGCCTGGCGGTGGTGGTGGTATGAGTCCCCTTGCGCGAATCTTCCGAGAGGGCGCCGATGCGCAGGGTCTCGTCCGGCAGCAGCAGATCGATCAGCGAGGATTTGCCTACCCCACTCTGGCCGACGAACACCGAGGTACGGCCCTCCAACTGCTGACGCAGGGCGTTCAGGCCGTCAGGGTTGGCCGTGGTGGTACGCACCACCCGATAGCCCAGTTGGCGGTAACGCTCCAGCAGTTGGCCGAGTTCGCCACCCCCTTCTGGCAGCAGGTCAGTCTTGTTGAGCACCAGTACGGGCGTGATGCCGGTGGCCTCGGCGGCGACCAGGTAGCGGTCGATCAGGTTGGGGTGCGGCGCGGGTTCCACCGCAAAGACGATCAGCAGCTGGTCGATGTTGGCGGCAACCGGCTTGAGCTGCCCTCTGGCATCCGGGCGTTTGAGGATCGTGTCGCGCTCCTCCCGGGCCACCACGACGCCAGAGCCATCCTGACCCGCTCGCCAGATCACCCGGTCGCCGGTCACCAGCCCTTCCAGGTTGGCGCGCAGATGGCAGCGTACCGGGGTGCCGTCGGCATCGCGAACTTCCAGGGTACGGCCGAAGTGGGCCATCACACGGCCTGGCTGTTCGGGACCATACTCCCCGGCGGAGAGCTTTTCGGCATCCCGCGCGTCGCGTTTTTCCGCCCGCTGAGCGCGCTCGGCCTGGATTTTTTCGACGCGCCACTGCTGCTGACGGCTTAATTTACGTTTGCTCATGACCACCCGAAGATCGTTACAATGGCAGGCATTGTAACCACCTGAGCCACCCACTGTCCCCTACGGGGTGCGGTGCAAGGCAATATAAGCGACACTTTTATGCACATCGCTCGTGTTGGAGCGACTTTGGCCAAGGAATGAGACGAATGAGTGAGCAAGCCGTCACCCCGCGCAGCGACCTGCTGGTATGGATCGACCTGGAGATGACCGGCCTGGAGCCGGACAAGGAGCGCATCATCGAAGTGGCCACGCTGATCACCGATGCGCATCTCAACGTGGTGGCCGAAGGGCCGGTGATTGCCGTCAAGCAGCCGGACAGCCTGCTGGCCGCCATGGATGAGTGGAACCAGAAAACCCACGGTGAGTCGGGGCTCGTGGCGCGGGTCAAGGCCAGCCAGGTGAGTACCGAAGAGGCCGAGCAGCAGACGCTGGCGTTTTTGAGTCGCTACGTGGTGCCCGGCTCATCGCCCATGTGCGGCAACAGCATCCATCAGGATCGCCGCTTTCTGGAGCGCGAGATGCCCGCCCTGTGGAGCTTCTTCCACTACCGCAACCTGGATGTGTCCAGCGTCAAGGAACTGGCCAAGCGCTGGAACCCGAGCGCACTGGAAGGGTTCAAGAAGCGCAACGTGCATTTGGCGATGGACGACATCAAGGAGTCGATAGCCGAGCTTGCCCACTATCGCAGCACCTTCCTGCGCGTGGCGCCCGGCAGCGACGAGCAGCGTTGATCCGCGCTGACGCTTTTCAGCGTTGCGTCGCGATGCGCGCTGCGCGTTTCTGGTGCTGCTCTGCCAGTGCCCAGACCACGTGCTCGCGGACCAGCGCGCTGGGGTAGGCGCGGCGTGCCCACAGGGCGGCTTCGACGTCACGGCTCCAGGGCGCATTGCCCAGGCCCACCGCCAGGTTGCGTAGCCAGCGCTCGTAGCCGATGCGGCGTATCGGGCTCCCGGCAGTCTTGTCGAGAAACTCCGCCTCGCTCCAGCCGAACAGAGTGACGAGCGAGGCGCGGTCGAGATCGTGACGCGGAGCAAAATCCTGCTCCTGGGTCGGGCGTGTGAAGCGGGTAAACGGGCAGACCAGCTGGCAGTCATCGCACCCATAGACACGGTTGCCCATGGCCCGGCGGTACTCCACGGGGATCGCGCCGTGCAGTTCGATGGTCAGGTAGGAGACGCATTTGCGCGAATCGACCACCTTGTCATCGACGATGGCGCCGGTGGGGCAGGCCGTGCGGCAGGCGCTGCAGCTGCCGCAGTGCTCTCGCTCGAAGGGCGGGTCCACGGGCAGAGGCAGGTCGGTATACAGCTCGCCGAGAAAGAACAGCGAGCCAGCCTGGGGGGTGAGCAGCATGGCGTTCTTGCCGAACCAGCCAAGCCCTGCCTTCTGGGCCAGGGCACGCTCCATGACCGGGGCCGAGTCGACGAAAGCGCGAAAGCCAAAGGCGCCCACCTCTTGCTCGATCTGTCGTGCCAGCTGGGCCAGCCGTTTGCGCATCAGTTTGTGGTAGTCGCGCCCCAGCGCATAGCGCGATACATAGGCACGCTGGGGCTGCCCCAGCACTTTGGTGGTGGCAACGTCGGCGGGCAGGTAGTCCATGCGCACGCTGATCACCCGCTGTGTGCCGGGCTCCAGCTCGGCCGGGCGGGTGCGCTTGGTGCCATGCTTGGCCATGAAGCCCATGTCGCCGTGATAGCCCTGTTCCAGCCAGCGCTCGAGATGGCGCTCGTGGACGGCAAGATCGGTGTCGGTGATGCCGACCTGCTGAAAGCCCAGCTCGCGCCCCCAGCGCTTGATCAGCACGGCGAGTTGCTGGAGTCGCTCGGCAGAGAGTGAAAAATCAGAGGAAGGTGGCATGGTTGATCAACATTGGTGCAACAGGCGCGCTATGCTAACCCATTACGCTTTCATACGATATCCACGGTGCTGCCGTGTCAATGAATACGGCGGTGCCTCGGCCCATGGCAGCCGCTAAGGAGAGACCGTGTCCACACTGAGTACCTCATCGTTACGCCCTTTGTACAAGGCAGCCCAGGTGCGTGAGCTGGATCGACGCACCATTGCCAGTGGCATCGACAGCTTCGCGCTGATGCAGCGTGCGGCCTCCAGCGCCTGGCACAGCTTTCGCTCGCGTTGGCCCCAGGCCCGCAGCGTCACGGTGCTGTGTGGAAGCGGCAACAACGGGGGCGATGGCCATGTGCTGGCGGCCCTGGCCATGCAGGCAGGGCTCAAGGTTCAGCGGCTTTCGAGCAAACCCCTGGCAGCGCTCACGGGTGACGTGGCCAAGGCGGCGGAGCTGGCATCGGCAGCCGGGGTGGGATTCGACGAGTGGCAGCCCGCCACGACGCTGGTGGGGGAGGTGATCGTCGATGCCCTGCTGGGTACCGGGCTTGCTGGTGAACCCCAGGGCAACATCCGCCAGGCCATCGAGGCCATCAATGGCGCGCACCAGCCGGTGCTGGCGCTGGACATTCCCTCGGGCCTGTCGGCGGATAGCGGGGCCGTGCTGGGCAGTGCGGTGGTGGCGGATGGTACCGTTACCTTCATTGGCGACAAGGTCGGGCTGCATACCGGCGACGCGCCAGCCTATACCGGCGAGATCGACTTTCGCCCGCTGGGCGTGAAGGCCCAGGCCTTTTTCGATATCCCGCCCACGGCATGGCGGCTGGATGAAGCGCTGCTGGTCGACGCCTTTGCACCTCGTTCGCGGATCAGCCACAAGGGCAACCTGGGGCATGTGCTGGTCATGGGCGGCGCACCCGGCTTTGGTGGGGCCGCCTTGCTGGCCGCGCAGGCGGCGGCGCGGCTAGGCGCGGGCAAGGTCACCCTGGCGACGGCCGAGGAACACATTACCGCCAGTTTGGTACGCTGCCCGGAAGTCATGGCCCGAGCCGTGCGCGGCGGGGCGGAGGCCGCCGGGTTGCCCGACACCGCCGACGTGGTGGTGATTGGCCCGGGGCTGGGGCAGGACGCTTGGGGTCAGGCGCTGTTGCAAAGTGCGCTGCAGGGGGCGACGCCGCTGGTGGTGGATGCCGATGCCCTGAACCTGCTGGCCAGCCGCTGGCCTGACGTGCGCCGCGATGACTGGATACTGACCCCGCACCCGGGGGAAGCCGCGCGGCTGCTGGGGTGCACGGTGGCCGAGGTACAGGCAGACCGCCCTGAGGCGGCGCGGGCCTTGCAGCGTGCCCGTGGCGGCGTGGTGGTCCTGAAAGGCGCAGGCAGCCTGATCGTCGGCCCCAGTGGGCTGGTGGTATGCCCGTATGGGAATCCCGGCATGGCCAGCGGCGGCATGGGTGACGTGCTGAGCGGCATGCTGGGAGCCTTGGCAGGCCAGCATGACCGCCTGGAGTGGAGCGCCTGGCTGGGAGTCATGGTACACGGCCTGGCGGGCGATGCCGCCGCGAAAGCCAGCGGAGAGCGTGGCCTGTTGGCAAGTGATCTGGCATCCTATGCACGAGCGTTTATCAACCCGTGAAGGCAGCCCACATGCAGGTGCAATCAAGTGACGAAATGGCCCACGTTGCCTTTGGAGAAGCGCTGGGCAAGGCGCTGGAAGGTCGCGGGCGAGTGTATCTCGAAGGCGACCTGGGGGCAGGCAAGACGACGCTGACGCGAGGCATCTTGCGTGCCTACGGTTATCAGGGGGCGGTCAAAAGTCCCACGTACACGCTGGTAGAGCCCTACGAGCTAGGCGAGCAGCGGATTTATCACCTGGATCTTTACCGCCTTGCCGACCCGGAAGAGCTGGAGTTCATCGGCGGGCGAGAGGTGCTGTCCGACCAGGCCTTGTGCCTGGTGGAGTGGCCCAGCCAGGGCGCTGGCTGGCTGCCCGCGCCCGATCTATGGATACGCTTGCAGGTGGCGTCACCCGGTCGCCTGCTGACATTAAGTGCCGAGACGCCGCATGGAGTTGCGGCGTTGGCTCAGCTCGAAACGCTGGCGGCTGAACAGCAACAGGAGTGTGGTGTGGTTCAATGGACATGAGACAGTCATTGGTTGCCTGGGCAGGCAGGTTGGCCACCGGGTGCGCGCTGCTCTTGATGAGTAGTGCATCGTTGCAGGCAGCGACCGTCGAGAGCATGCGCCTGTGGGCGGCGCCCGATCATGCGCGGCTGGTGTTCGATTTGACCGCCGCTGCGCAGGCCAATGTGTTTACCCTGGATAATCCGGCGCGGCTGGTCATCGACCTCGACGACAGCCAGCTCGATACCGATGTCTCGACGCTGCCCCTGGAGGGCAGCGCGATTTCCGCCGTGCGCACGGGCTCCCGAGATGGTGGCGGCCTGCGCGTGGTGCTGGAGCTCAATCGCGATATTTCCCCGCGTCATTTTACCCTGCCGCCCAACGACCAGTACGGTCATCGGCTGGTGGTGGATCTGGAGTACCCCGGTGAAAGCGCCGTCGAAAACCCCATCGACCCCATCGAGGCGATGATCCGCGATCAGGAGATCATGGCGCAGCGTAGCGCCCAGGCCCAGCAGGCGGATGTGCCCAGTGCGGTGGCCGAGGTGCCCGAAGCACCCACCCAGCCGGTGGAGGTGCAGCCTGCGCAGCCCCACCCGCGTCGCGACATCATCATCGCCATCGATGCCGGGCACGGGGGGGAAGACCCCGGCGCCATCGGGCCTGCCGGTACTCGGGAAAAGGACGTGGTGCTGGAGATTTCACGCCGCCTGGCCGCAGAGGTCAATCGAACCGAAGGCTTCAAGGCGGTACTGATTCGTGACGGTGACTACTATCTTGGCCTGCGCCAGCGTACCCAGCTGGCCCGAGAGCAGAAAGCCGATTTCTTCGTCTCCATCCATGCGGATGCTTTCACCAGTCCTCGGCCGCAAGGCAGCTCGGTGTATGCGCTTTCCCAGCGGGGGGCCACGTCGGAAACCGCTCAGTGGCTGGCCGACAGCGAAAACCGCGCCGACCTGATAGGCGGTGTCGACGGCAGTCTGTCGCTGCGCGACAAGGACCAGGTGCTGCGTGGCGTACTGCTCGACTTGACCATGACCGCCACGCTCAACGACTCGCTCTCCATCGGTGGGCAGGTGCTGGAGCAGTTAGGCCGGGTGAATCGACTCCACAAGAGTCGTGTGGAGCAGGCCGGTTTCATGGTGCTCAAGTCGCCGGACATTCCGTCGCTGTTGATCGAGGTGGGCTTCATTTCCAATCCCGACGAAGAGCGACGGCTACGCGACCCGGTGCATCAGCAAGGCCTGTCGACGGCGATTTTCAGCGGCCTGCGCGAGCATTTTCAGAGCAACCCGCCACCGGCCAGTCTGCTGGCCTGGCAGCGCGACAATCAGCGCCGCCCCACGGGCAACGAATACCGTATCCAGTCTGGCGATACCTTGTCGGCCATCGCGATTCGCCACGGCGTGCCGGTGAACCAGCTCAAGCAGGCCAATGACCTGAACGGCGACGTGATTCGTGTGGGTCAGGTGCTGCGCATTCCCAGCTCTTGAAACGGATGACGAGCAGGCCGAGGCAACAGCGCTATGGAAACGAAGCAACGGAAACAGGTGAGGTGAAGGTTGGCTGAATTGACTTCTGCCGCTGGGCGGATACAGGTACTGGACCCCCGTCTGGCGAACCAGATTGCGGCCGGAGAAGTAGTCGAGCGGCCTTCGTCGGTGGCCAAGGAGTTGATCGAAAACGCCATCGATGCGGGCAGCCAGCGCATCGAGGTGGATATCGAGCAGGGCGGCGCCCGCTTGATCAAGATCCGCGACGACGGCATCGGTATCGGCGAGCAGGACCTGCCGCTGGCCCTGGCGCGTCATGCCACCAGCAAGATCACCAGCCTGGAAGATCTGGAAGGTGTCAGTTCGCTGGGGTTTCGTGGGGAGGCGCTGGCCTCCATCAGCTCGGTCTCCCGGCTGGAGCTGGTATCCAATGCTGAAGACGATCCTCGCCAAGGGTGGCGGGTGGTGGCGGAAGGGCGTGGCATGGAGGCCAGAGTGACGCCTGCGCCGCACCCGCGTGGTACCAGCGTGGCGGTGCGTGATTTGTTCTTCAACACGCCGGCCAGACGCAAGTTTCTGCGCACCGAGAAGACCGAGTTCGCCCATGTGGAAGAGGCGTTCCGCCGCCAGGCCTTGTCGCGTTACGATATTGGCTGGGTGCTGCGCCATAATCAGAAAGTGGTGCATCAACTGCCGCCCGGGGATACCGCCGCCGCGCGAGAGCGGCGCATCGCTTCGCTGCTGGGCAAGAACTTCATCGAGCATGCCCGCTACATCGAGCGGGAAGCCGGGGGGCTAAGACTCAGTGGCTGGGTGGGTCTGCCGACGCACTCGCGCTCCCAGGCGGACCAGCAGTATTTCTTCGTCAATGGGCGCGTCGTGCGCGACCGGCTGGTGGCCCACGCGGTGCGTCAGGCCTACCGAGACGTGCTCTACAACGGTCGGCATCCGGTCTTCGTGCTCTACCTGGAGCTGGACCCGGACGTGGTGGACGTCAACGTTCACCCCACCAAGCATGAAGTGCGCTTTCGCGATGGGCGCATGGTGCACGATTTTCTCTACTCCAGCCTGCATCACTGCCTGGCAGTGTCTCGGCCCAGTGAAGTTGCCGAGCCCGAGGTTGACCAAGCCCCGCAAGCCGAGTCGATTACGTCTGATGCCGAGCCGCCTGCGGCCCCGGCGCCACGCTGGCAGCAGCAGGGCATGGCGTTAGCGGAGAGTGAGGGTCGCCACCCAGGAGCCGAGCGGGTGCGGCGGTTCATGCAGGGTTACCAGGCGCTTCACCCCGACCATGAAGAGACGCTGCTGACGCCTCAGCCCAGCCCGCCAACGGCCACGATGCCTGAAGCTCATCAGGTGCGCGAGGCGCCGCCCGTCATGCCCCAGGAGGATGCCACGGCCGCGCCGCCGCTCGGGTTCGCGCTGGGTCAGCTGCATGGTGTTTATATTCTGGCTCAGAACGCCCAGGGGCTGGTGCTGGTGGATATGCATGCGGCCCATGAGCGCATCGTCTATGAGCGCATGAAACAGCAGTGGTCTGCCGCGCAGGGGATCGATGCTCAGCCGCTGCTGGTACCGGTGTCGCTGGCCGCCAGCCGCAGCGAAGTGGCGACAGCCGAAAGCGAGCGCGAGGCCATTGCGCAGCTAGGTATCGAGCTGGACGTGGCAGGGCCGGAAACGCTGCTGGTTCGCCAGTTGCCAGCCCTGCTGGCGCAGGCAGACCCCGAGGAACTGGTGCGCGAAATGCTGGAGGAGCTGTCGCGCTTTGGCCGCACCCATCAGGTAGAGGCGCGCATTCACGAGCTGCTCTCCACCATGGCTTGCCATGGCAGCGTGCGCGCCAATCGCCGCCTGACTCTGGATGAAATGAATGCGCTGCTGCGCGACATGGAGCGCACCGAGCGTAGCGACCAGTGTAACCATGGTCGCCCCACCTGGACGCAAATGAACATGAAGGCGCTCGATCGTCTGTTCTTGCGTGGCCAGTAGCCTTGAGACACCCCCTATGAACCTATTCCGTGAAGCAGGCCAGACCGATGGTTGACCAGCGCCCTTTGGCGATTTTCTTGATGGGGCCTACCGCGGCAGGCAAGACCGACGCGGCCATTGCGCTGCACGAAACCCTGGGGCACGAACTGATCAGCGTCGATTCGGCCATGGTGTACCGTGGCATGGATGTCGGCAGCGCCAAGCCGAGTGCTGCCGAGCTGGCCCGCGCCCCTCATCGGCTGATCGACCTGCGGGACCCGGCAGACCCCTATTCCGCCGCTGATTTTCGTGAAGATGCGCTGCGCGAGATGCGGCAAATCAGCGCGGCAGGCAAAGTCCCCCTGTTGGTGGGCGGTACCATGCTCTACTTCAAACGCCTGGTGGAAGGGGTGGCCAATCTGCCCGCCGCAGACCCACTCATTCGTGAGCGGCTGGCGGCCATGCAGGCAGAGCAAGGGCTGGCAGCGCTGCATCGCGAACTGGCCAGCGTGGATCCGGTCTCGGCGGCGCGCATTCATCCCAACGACCCGCAGCGGCTGATGCGTGCTCTGGAAGTGTTCCATGCCAGCGGCAGGCCCATGAGCGAGCTGTGGGCTGAACAGGAAACGGAAACCTTTCCCTGGCGGTTGCTGTCGATAGCCTTGTCGCCGCTCGATCGCTCGATATTGCACCGGCGTATTGCCCAGCGATTTGACGCCATGCTGGATGAGGGCTTGATTGATGAGGTCGCCGCCCTCAAAAAGCGTAAAGATATCCATGCGGGCTTGCCCTCGATGAAAAGTGTTGGCTACCGTCAAGTATGGGAATATCTGGATGGTGAGTATGACCGGGACGAGCTGGTGTCCCGGGGAGTGATCGCTACACGTCAACTGGCCAAGCGGCAGCTGACGTGGCTGCGTAGCTGGCCAGCACTGCGCTGGATAGATACGCAGCAGCCGGGTGCGCTGGATAAGCTGCTGAAATTCGTGCGTGAAAGCGGTGCTTAGCGTAAGATAGTGATTTCGTAACAAGTGTTTTAGAGTGAGTGTTAGAGTGGCCTCTGGCTCTCGAATCGACACTAGGCCTTTCGGGCAACAAGATTGCGGCGCAGCACCAGTAGGGCGCGCCATTTGATAACCAACCCCAACGACAGTTTAGGGAGAGCAACATGTCCAAAGGGCAGTCCCTTCAAGACCCGTACCTGAATATTTTGCGCAAGGAGCGCATTCCGGTCTCTATTTTCCTGGTAAACGGCATTAAGTTGCAGGGCCAGATTGAATCGTTTGACCAGTTTGTCATCTTGTTGCGCAATACCGTCAGTCAGATGGTTTATAAACACGCCATTTCCACCGTCGTGCCCTCGCGCAATGTGCGCCTGCCAGCACAGGATCCCTCAGCGGCCGACGCTGACATCTGAGACGGCTGGATGGCAAGAGAGTCCATGAGGTATTGATTGTTTTTTGAACGCCCTGAAGCCGGTGAAACGGCAGTCCTTGTTCACGTAGATTTCTATGATGAACAGGCACGAGAAGACCCGGGTGAGTTCCTGGAACTTGTGCGCTCTGCCGGTGCAGAGCCCGCGACATTGCTCACAGCCAGCCGCCAGCGACCCGATTCCCGAACCTTCATCGGAACCGGGAAGCTGGAGGAGCTGCGGGCAATGCTCGCAGCCCATGAAGCAGAACTGGTGATCTTCAACCACAGTTTAAGCCCTTCCCAGCAGCGTAATCTTGAGAAGGAACTCAAGTGCCGTGTGTTGGACCGCACTGGGCTGATTCTCGATATTTTTGCTCAGCGGGCACGAACCCATGAGGGCAAGCTGCAAGTCGAGCTTGCCCAGCTAGAATACATGTCCACCCGCCTGATACGCGGATGGACCCACCTTGAGCGTCAAAAAGGTGGCATTGGCTTGCGCGGTCCTGGCGAAACACAGCTGGAGACCGACCGGCGATTGCTGCGTGGCCGCATCAAGTCCATCCACAAGCGTTTGGACAAGGTGCGCAGCCAGCGTGAGCAGAATCGCCGCGCCCGAGCCAGGGCCGAGATCCACAGCGTATCGCTGGTGGGGTATACCAACGCGGGTAAATCGACGCTATTCAACGCGCTGACCAGCGCCGAGGTGTATGCCGCCGACCAGCTGTTCGCGACGCTGGACCCGACGCTCAGACGGTTGGAAATAGAAGATGTCGGCCCCGTCGTGCTGGCCGATACCGTAGGCTTCATTCGCCATCTTCCCCACAAGCTGGTGGAGGCGTTTCAGGCGACTCTGCAAGAGGCTTCCGAAGCCACGCTGCTGGTCCACGTGATCGATGCCGCTGACCCGGACCGCGAACTGAACGTGGCGCAGGTGGACGAAGTGCTCAAGGAGATCGGCGCTGACGGCGTGCCGGTGCTCAAGGTCATGAACAAGATCGACAAGCTGGATAGCGCGCCGCGCATCGAGTACGACGGTCACGGCGTGCCGAGCGTGGTATGGCTATCTGCTCAGCAGGGGCAGGGTCTGGAGCTGCTGCACGAGGCGCTGTCAGAGCGTCTGGCCAATGACGTGATCGGCTTCTCGTTGACCCTGGCGCCAGAGCAGGGCAGGCTGCGCGCTGGCCTACACGAGCTGAATGCCGTACGCGAAGAGAGTTTCGACGAGCAGGGGCGTTCCGTACTGGACGTGCGCCTGCCGCGGCGTGATTTCAATCAGCTGATGGCCCAGCTGGGCGAGCGCGCCAATACCTATTTACCAGAAGCATTACGCGAATCTGACGAATGGTAGCCCTTCAAGTGCCAGCTGCCCATGGTGCAGTGTTGTGGGGGTATGGTACAAGATTGATATAGCAATAATATCAAAAGCACTCGGCCTTGCCTGAGCGTAAGGTACGGTGCAGGTGAACACCTTAGTGGAGACGAAGTATGGCCTGGAATGAGCCCGGTGGTGGCAACCAGCACGACCCCTGGAGCAGTGGGGGGCGTCGTGGTAGCAATAACGGCGGTAACAACGGCGGAGGCAATGGTGGGAACGGCGGTAACAACCAGGGGCCTCCCGACCTTGATGAAGCGCTCAAGAAGTTTCAAGACAAGCTGAACGGCATGCTGGGCGGCGGCAAGAAGAGCGGTGGCGGTAGCGGCGGCAACAAGGGCGGCGGCAAGCCGCGCAACTCGTTTGCACTGCCCGGCTTGCTGCTGATCGTGGCGCTGGCCATTTGGGGTGCGTCCGGTTTCTATCTGGTCGATCAGTCTGAGCGTGGCGTCGTTCTGCGTTTTGGTGAGTTCCAGGGCATCGTTAGTCCCGGTCTGCAGTGGAATCCGCCGCTGATCGACGATGTGCGTATGGTGAACGTCACCCGCGTTCGCTCCGTTGCACAGACCCAGTCGATGCTGACTCGCGATGAAAACATCGTCGAAGTCGAAATCTCTGCCCAGTATCAGGTGGCCAATCCGCGTGATTTCGTACTGAACGTGCGCGATCCGGCACTCTCCATCGAGAATGCGCTGGACTCGGCTCTGCGTCACGTGGTGGGCGGCACCGACATGATCGACATCCTGACCTCGGGTCGTGAAATTCTCGGTAGCTCGGTGGCCAGCCGCCTGCAGACCTATCTGGATGCCTATGGTGCCGGTATTCGTCTGCAGACCATCAACATCGAATCCACCTCGGCGCCCGCGCCAGTGATCGATGCTTTCGATGACGTTATCCGTGCCCGCGAAGATCGCCAGCGGACCATCAACGAAGGTATGGCCTATGCCAACGCGATCATCCCGGCTGCACAAGGTCAGGCTCAGCGCGTGGTAGAGCAGGGGCAGGGTTACCGTGAATCGGTCGTTGCCGAAGCACAGGGTCAGGCCAACCGCTTCAATGCGCTGTTGACCGAATACCAGAACTCACCGGAAGTGATGCGCGAGCGTATGTACCTGGATGCCATCGAAGAAGTCTTTGGGAACACGCCCAAGGTGCTGCTGGATATCAGCGACAATGCGCCCTTGATGTACCTGCCGCTGGATCAGATGCGCAGTGGAAGCAGCAGCGGTTCGAGCAGCTCCAGCAGCAGCGACAGCAGCAGTAACAGCAGTGACGCCATCGACCCGCGCGTGCTCGATTCGCTGCGTACCAGTCAGGGTGGCGCTTCGTCATCATCCAGTAGTTCGTCCATTCGCAGGGAGGGTCGCTAAATGATTAATAACCGTTCCCTGCTGATCGTGGGTGGCCTGGCCGCAGTTGCCTGGCTGGCCAGCAACAGCCTGTACGTGGTGGATGAGACCGAGCGTGCCGTCAAGCTGCGCTTTGGTGAAGTCATCGAAGAGAACATTCAGCCCGGGCTTCACGTCAAGATTCCGATTGCCCAGACCGTGCGCAAGTTCGATGTGCGTCTGTTGACCCTCGATACCGATACCAGCCGTTATCTGACCCTCGAGCAGAAAGCGGTCATCGTCGACTCCTACGTCAAGTGGCAGGTGGTCAACCCCACCCGTTACTACGAGGCCACTGCGGGTGACGAGATGATGGCGGTGCGCCTGATTCAGCCCCGTGTCGACGAAAGCCTGCGTAATGAGTTCGGTCGTCTCAATCTTCAGGAAATCATTGCCGAGCGCCGTGATGACCTGATGACCGGACCCACCGGCGAACTCGACGAGCTGATGCGTGAAGAGTTGGGCGTGGCGATTCGTGATATTCGTATCAAGCGGATCGACCTGCCGGAAGACGTATCCGCTGCCGTCTTCGAGCGGATGCGCTCAGAACGTGAGCGTGAAGCGCGCGAGTGGCGTGCCCAGGGTCAGGAAGAGGCCGAGCGTATTCGCGCCAACGCCGACCGCCGCCGTCAGGTTCTGTTGGCGCAAGCCAACGAGCGTTCCGAGACCCTGCGTGGTGAAGGGGATGCCGAAGCCGCCGCGATCTTCTCCCAGGCTTACAGCCAGGATCAGGAATTCTTCGCCTTCTGGCGTAGCCTGAACGCCTATCGCCAGAGCTTCTCCGGCGACGGCAACCTGCTGGTACTGGAGCCAGACAGCGACTTCTTCCGCTACCTGCGCAGCGCCATGCCGGCCAGCGACGAGTAAGCGAAGGATGCTGGTTTCCCGCTGGGCGATGCGCCCGGCGGGGTTCAACTGGGCTCCAAACGTGGTAGACTTTATCAACCGGGCGTCGCCCGGTTTTTTTGTGGCCCCATTTCACGTGCGTTATCAGGCCGGGCAGGTCAAGGTGCCCTCCTGGTGTCGTCGGCCGGGCCTTCATCGTCTCGCAGGATTGTTCACATGACCATCGCTGACCGCTGGCTACTGCCTGACGGCATGGATGAGGTGCTGCCGCCTCAGGCAAGCCGCATGGAAGAGCTGCGCCGTGCGCTACTCGATCTTTATCACGCCTGGGGCTATGACCAGGTAATGCCGCCACCGGTAGAGTTTCTCGACTCGCTGCTGACGGGTACCGGCACCGACCTCGACCTCCAAACCTTCAAGCTGACCGACCAGTTGACGGGGCGCATGATGGGCGCCTCGGCAGACGTCACGCCCCAGGTGGCGCGAATGGATGCGCACTCGCTGAAACGTCAAGGGCCGGTACGCCTGTGCTACTGCACCAACGTGCTGCGTGCCAAGGCCGACCAGCATCAGGGGGGACGCAGCCCCGTTCAGGTGGGTGTCGAGTTGTTTGGTCATGCGGGGCTCGAAGCCGACAGCGAAATCATTCACCTGGCGCTTGCCAGCCTGCATGCCGCTGGTGCCAGTGAGATCCACCTGGCGCTGGGGCATATCGGCATTTATCGCAGCCTGGTCGAAGCCGCTGCGCTCAGCGAAGAGCAGGAGCGTGCGCTGTTCGAGGCGCTGGCGCTCAAATCGCCTGGGCAGTTGGCCGAGCAAGTGGCGGCCAGCGTCAAGGACCCGGTATTGGCGGAGATGCTGATGGCGCTTGGCGAACTGCACGGCAATGCCGAGGTGCTGAGCGAAGCGCGTGAGCGGTTTGCAGGCGCACCGGCGCCGGTCAATGCCGCGTTGGATCAGCTGGAAGCGCTGTACAAAGGGGTGTTGGCGCGTTTCGACGTGGCCCTGTACTTCGACCTGGCCGAGCTGCGTGGCTATCAGTACCACACCGGCATGATGTTTGCGGCTTACGTTCCCGGTTATGGCTACGCATTGGCCAAAGGGGGGCGCTATGATGATACTGGGCGTGCCTTTGGGCGTGCCCGCCCGGCGACGGGCTTCTCGATGGATCTGAAACAGCTGGCCTCCCTGGCGCCAGCGTCTCCTGACCGCAAAGCGGTGTGGGCGCCAGCCCAGCAGGATGAGTCGCTCAATGCTGCCATCGTGGCACTGCGCGAGCAGGGTGAACGCGTTATTCAAGCGCTGCCTGGGCAGCGTACTGGGCCGGCGGAGCACAACTGTGACCGCCGTCTTGAGTTTATCGACGGCCGTTGGCAGACAGCGGCCCTGACACAAGAGACGAGTGCATAATGGGTAAGAATGTCGTAGTCCTGGGGACTCAGTGGGGCGATGAAGGCAAAGGCAAGATCGTTGATCTGTTGACCGAGTCCGCTTCTGCCGTGGTTCGCTTTCAAGGTGGCCACAATGCTGGCCATACGCTGGTCATTGATGGTGAGAAAACCGTTCTTCACCTGATTCCGTCCGGCGTGCTGCGTCCGGGCAAGACCTGCGTCATCGGCAATGGCGTCGTGCTCTCTCCGGAAGCCTTGATCAAGGAGATTCGCGAGCTGGAAGCCAAGGGCGTGCCGGTGCGTGAGCGTCTGCGCCTGTCACCAGCCTGCCCGTTGATCCTGCCGTACCACGTGCGCCTGGATCAGGCGCGTGAAAAGGCCCGTGGCGTGGCCAAGATCGGCACTACCGGTCGCGGCATCGGCCCGGCTTATGAAGACAAGGTCGCCCGTCGTGGCCTGCGCCTGGGCGATATGCTGCATCGCGAGCGTTTTGCCTCCAAGCTGGGCGAAGTCCTCGATTACCACAACTTCGTACTGGTGAATTACCACGGCGAACCGGCGGTGGATTTTCAGGAAGTGCTCGATGGCGCCATGCAGATGGCCGAAGAGCTGCGCCCCATGGTCAGCGATACCGTCAGCATGGTCCACGACCTGCGCAAGGCCGGTGAGAACATTCTGTTCGAAGGGGCTCAAGGCTCGCTGCTGGATATCGACCACGGTACCTACCCCTACGTGACCAGCTCCAACACCACGGCCGGTGGTACCGCCACCGGCTCTGGCGTGGGCCCGCTGTACCTGGATTACGTGCTGGGTATCACCAAGGCGTACACCACGCGTGTAGGCTCTGGCCCGTTCCCCACCGAGCTGTTCGACGACCACGGCCGCCACCTGGCCGAGCGCGGCCATGAGTTCGGTGCTACCACCGGGCGTCCGCGTCGCTGTGGCTGGTTCGACGCCGTGGCCTTGCGCCACGCCGTGCAGATCAACTCGGTCTCGGGTATCTGCTTGACCAAGCTGGACGTGCTCGATGGCCTGGAGAACATTCGCGTCTGTGTCGGCTATCGCAGCAAGGACGGCGAAGTGCTCGACAATCCGGTGGACTCAGAGGGCTACGAAGCCATCGAGCCGGTCTATCACGACCTGCCGGGTTGGAAAGAGTCGACCCTGGGCGCCAGGAAGGTCGAAGATCTGCCCGCCAACGCTCGTGCCTACATCAGCTACCTGGAAGAGCAGGTAGGCACCAGCATTGATATCATCTCTACCGGCCCTGACCGCGTGGAAACCATCGTGCTGCGCAATCCCTTCGACAGCTAATACCTGCCGATGCCAGCCAAACGGGGCGACGGTGACGTCGCCCCGTTTTGTTTGCAGCCCTGGCGCGCACTCAAAAGTCGATGCCGCGCCGCGCCTGCAGGCCGTTATTGAAGGCGTGACGCACCTCCTGCATTTCCGTCACCGTGTCGGCCATGGCCACCAGCTCGCGATGGGCATTGCGCCCCGTGATGATGACGGTTTGCTCCCTCGGTCGATTGGCCAAGGCCTGTTTGACCGTGGCGATGTCGAGATAGCCGAACTTGAGCATGTAGGTGATTTCATCGAGCACCACCAGGTAGGTGTCGGGGTCGCTCAGCATGGCCTCGGCCTGCTGCCATACGGCCTGGCAGGCAGCGGTGTCGGCCTCGCGGTTTTGGGTATCCCAGGTGAAGCCGGTGGCCATGATGGCAACGCTCAAGTGCGGGTCTTCTTCCAGGCGATTGCGCTCGCCACACTCCCATAGCCCCTTGATGAACTGCACGACGCCGACTTTATAGCCGTAGCCCAGCGCCCGGGTAACGGTGCCCCAGGCAGCCGTGGTCTTGCCTTTGCCGTTGCCCGTATTGACCAGCAGCAGGCCACGCTGCTCGGTGGCCTTGGCGACTTTCTCGTCCACGTGGGCCTTGAGTTTTTCCATGGCTGCCTTGTGGCGCGTCTCGCGATCGCTCATCGAATCTCCTCGTGATGGGGTGTCGTGCCCTGTCGAATTTACGCTGGGTAAAAACTTCGGGTAACAGAATTGGCCGCTGAGTGCCTTGCTGCTCTAGAATAGGAGGCTATGTCTCGATAGGAAACAGGTCATGCCATCTTTTGATATTGTGTCAGAGTTCGATCAACACGAAGCCGCCAATGCGGTGGATCAGGCGAACCGCGAAGTACAGTCGCGCTTTGATTTTAAAGGCGTGGATGCCAGTTTTGCGCTGGAAGGCGACAAGGTACAGCTGGAAGCCGAAGTCGACTTCCAGCTCAAGCAGATGCTGGATGTGATGCGCAGTCGGCTGATCGCACGGGGTATCGATGCGCGCTGCATGGACGTCAAGGACCCGGTGCTTTCCGGAGTGAAAGCTCGCCAGGATGTAGTGCTCAAGCAGGGGCTCGACCAGGCCGAAGCCAAGGACGTCGTCAAGCGTATCAAGGCCAGCAAACTCAAGGTGCAGGCCCAGATTCAGGGTGAAAAGGTGCGCGTGACGGGCAAGAAGCGCGACGACCTGCAAAGCGTGATGGCCCTGCTGCGCGGCGAAGAGGGGCCCGACCTGCCGCTTCAGTTCGATAATTTCCGCGACTGATCACAACCGCATAGCCGCGTCGTGCAGCCGAAAGCTGCCACGGCGCGTTCACTTTATTGCCCACAGGAGTCACGAATCATGTCTGATCCGCAGCCGGTCTATTTAAGCGACTACCAGCCGCCCGACTATCAGGTCACCCATACCGAGCTGACGTTTGATCTTGACCCCACCGCGACCCGTGTCAAGGCACGTTTGACCATTGAGCGCCATGCCCAGGCCGCGCCGCAGGCGCCGCTAGTGCTCAATGGCGAGCATTTGACCCTGCGCTCGCTCGAGCTCGACGGTCGCTCGCTGGCAGAGAGCGAGTACCAGTTGAGCGATACCCAGCTCACCATTGGTGAGGTGCCCGAGGCGTTCGTGTTGGAGAGTGAGGTCGAGATTTCACCCAGCACCAACACCGCCCTGGAAGGGCTCTATCAATCCAACGGCATGTACTGTACCCAGTGCGAGGCCGAGGGGTTTCGGCGTATCACCTTTTATCCTGACCGCCCCGACGTCATGGCCACTTACAAGGTCACCGTGGTGGGCGATGCCGAAAGCGAGCCGGTGCTGCTGGCCAACGGCAACCCCGTCGAGCGTGGCGAGCTGCCTGGCGGGCGTCACTTCGTCACTTGGGAAGACCCGCATCCCAAACCCTGCTACCTGTTTGCCCTGGTAGCGGGCAACCTGCACAAGGTCGAGGATCACTTCACGACCCTGAGCGGTCGTCGCGTGACCCTTCAGCTGTGGGTGGAGCAGGAAAACCTGAACAAGACCGATCACGCCATGACATCGCTGAAGCGCTCCATGGCCTGGGATGAGCAGACCTACGGGCGTGAGTATGACCTGGACCTGTTCATGATCGTGGCGGTGAGCGATTTCAACATGGGAGCCATGGAGAACAAGGGGCTGAACATCTTCAATTCGGCAGCCGTGTTGACCCACCCGGATACCGCCACCGATGCGGCTTTCCAGAACGTGGAAGGCATCGTGGCCCACGAATACTTCCACAACTGGTCGGGCAACCGGGTCACCTGTCGGGACTGGTTTCAGCTGTCGCTGAAAGAGGGCTTCACGGTCTTCCGGGACCAGTGCTTCTCGGCGGACGTCAACTCGGCGCCGGTCAAGCGTATTCAGGACGTGTCGTTTTTCCGTACGGCGCAGTTTGCTGAAGATGCAGGCCCCACGGCTCACCCCGTACGCCCAGACCACTATATCGAAATCACCAATTTCTACACCCTGACCATTTACGAAAAGGGTGCTGAAATCGTACGGATGCTGCGCAACCTGCTGGGCTGGGAGGCGTTCCGTCGCGGTGCCGACCGCTACTTCGAGCGCTTCGACGGTCAGGCGGTGACTATCGAAGACTTCGTCGGCTGCATGGCCGAAGTATCGGGGCTGGATCTGGAGCAGTTCATGCGCTGGTACGCTCAGGCGGGCACCCCCGAGATAGACGCCAACGGCGAATACGACTATGCCAATGCCGTGTACCGCCTGACGCTGCGCCAGCGTACCCCGGCGACGCCCGGACAGCCGGTGAAGCAGCCGCTGCACATCCCCGTGCGTATGGGGTTGGTCGGCACCAAGTCGGGCCATGACCTGACCCTGACGCTGAACGGCGAGTCGCTGGGCAAGGATGCCGTGGTGCACTTGACCGACGATGAGCAGACGTTTGTGTTCACCGACGTTCCTGAAGCGCCAGTACCCTCGCTGTTGCGCGATTTCTCGGCACCGGTGAAGCTGCACTTCCCCTATTCACGGGAAGAGCTGGCGTTCTTGCTGACCCACGACAGCGATGGCTTCAATCGTTGGGATGCCGGTCAGCGGCTAGCCATGCTGGCGCTGGACGATCTGATCGCTGCTCATCGCAACGGGGTCGAAAAGGTCATGGACGGCCGCGTGGTGGAGGCTTTCAGAACCCTGTTGACTGGCCCCATGCAGGACAAGGTCGTGCTGGCCGAGATGCTGACGCTGCCCTCCGAGGCCTACATTGCCGAGCTGCAGCCGATCGTCGATGTGGATGCCATCCATGCGGCGCGAGAATTCGTTCGCCAGTCGTTGGCACTGGCCCTTCGTGAGGAGTTCCTGGCGGTCTATCAGGATAATCTCAGTGATGCGGCCTATGCACCTTCGGCTGAACAAATTGCCCAGCGCAGCCTCAAAAACGTGGCGCTCTCCTATCTGATGTCGATCGAGGATGACGAGGCCGTGGCGCTGTGCGAAGCGCAGTTCACGGCGGGACACAACATGACCGATGTGCGGCACGCCCTGACGCTGCTGGCGCACAGCGACCGTGACGACCTGGCGGCGCCTGCGCTGAAAACGTTTGGCGAAAAGTGGGCCCACGACCCGCTGGTCATGGACCAGTGGTTTACCATCCAGGTTACCCGGCCTCAGGCGGATGTGCTGGAGCGGGTACGCTACTTGATGCAGCACCCGGCCTTCTCGATCAAGAACCCCAACAAGGTGCGTGCGCTGGTGGGGGCATTTGCTCAGAACCGGGTGAACTTCCATCGCCTGGACGGGCAGGGCTATGCTTTGCTGGCCGATGTGGTGATCGAGTTGAATCGACTCAACCCGGAAATTGCTGCACGGCTGATCACGCCGTTGACCCGCTGGCAGCGCTTTGACGAGGCTCGCCAGCAGCTGATGCGCCAGGAACTGATGCGCATTCGCCAGGAGCCGCTCTCGGCGAACGTCTACGAAGTGGTCGAAAAAGCGTTGGCTTAAGATCGTTCTTGCGGTTTAACCAGGGAAAGGAAACGCGCCAGTGACAGATCCGAACAAGCACTATCTACTGATCATCAACGGAAAATCAGCGGGCAACCCTGAGCTGCGCGAGGCGGTAACCGCCCAGCGCAAGGCAGGGGTTGCCATCACCGTACGCGCGACCTGGGAGGGGGGCGATGCCGCCGACTTTGCGGCCGACGCAGAGGCTTTGGGGGCGACCCACGTGGTGGCCTGTGGCGGTGATGGCACGGTCAACGAGGTGGTCAATGGATTGATGCGCCTGCCCCATGACCACCGCCCCCCGCTGGGTATCGTGCCTCTGGGCAGTGCCAATGATTTCGCCACGTCGGTAGGGCTGCCCCTGGAGCCCGGGCCTGCTCTGCAAGCGGCTGTCTCGCTCGCGGCGGCGCCCATCGACGTGATTCGCATGACGGCGGAAGCCAACGGTGAGCAGTCGATCAGCTACTACGTCAACATGACGACGGGGGGCTTTGGGGCCGAAATTACCTCTTCGACCCCGAAAACCCTCAAACGCATGTTGGGCGGGGGTGCCTACTCGCTAATGGGCGCGCTCAAGGCATGGCGACACCGCAGTTATCGCGGCACGCTGCATTGGGCCGACAGCGAACAGGCCGCTTCGCTGCTGCTGCTGGCGCTGGGCAATGGGCGTCAATCGGGGGGCGGTCAGGTATTGGCACCCAGGGCCCGGTTGGACGATGGGCGTCTGGATGTCCTGCTGGTCAAGGATTTCCGTTCGGTACTGGAACTGCCTGCCTTGTTAGGCGAGCTGCAGCATTTTCCGCCGGACGGCCGCTACGTGCGCTACTTCACGGCCAGCCAATTGACCGTGACCACCAGGCCGGACGATGACCCCTGGCCGCTGACCCTGGATGGCGAAGCAAAGCGCTACGAGCGCTTTACGGCCGAAGTGGTGCCGTTGGCGCTCAAGGTGCTGCTACCCGAAGGGTGTGCGCTGTTGTCGGCCAATGAACGCCACTAGCCGGTCATAATTGAGTCATTGAATACGATGTTTTAAGGAGCTATACGCAATGGTGAATCGACTCTGGATGCCTGTGTTGGCCAGCATGGCGCTGTTACTCAGTGCCTGTGGCGACAGCCAGGAAGAAGCCAACGTTTCCCCGGAAGAGACCCCTGCCACGCTGACTGAGGAGGAGGGGGCTGCCACCACGGAGGCGGCGCAGGACGACGGGGAGGACGAGGTGCCGGACCCGCAGGAGGTCGAGGACGATATTGAAGCACGCCAGGCCGCGGAGCAGTTGGAAGCCGCCGAAGCGATGCGCGAGGGCGATGAGCAAGAACCCGGCGTGCCGGAAGCCAGCGAGCTGCAGGCCGGTGAAGAGACGCTGGGGGCCGACCCCGACGACGCTCTGGACGAGGCCAGTGCCATGCCGGGGGAAACCACGCGTTCTGACGTAGACGACATGATCGCCGAAACCGAGCGCCGCTTCGAAGAGGCCCAGCGCCAGCTCGAAGAGCAGTTTCAGGAGGTGGAGCAGCAGCGTCCCGAGCTGGAGCCCATGGAGAGCGAGACCTCATCGAGCGACTGGGAAACGGACAGCGCCATTACGGAGGGAGCGCCGCTGGACGATGGTCTGGAAGCCACCGACGTGGATGCCCTGATCGAAGATACCGAGCGCCGTTTTGAAGAAGCCCAGCGCCGCCTGGAAGAGCAGTTCGAAGAGCTGGAGCGGGAACGGCTGGAGACATCAGGCGCTGGCAACGATACCACGTCGCCCTGATACTACCTCTGATCAAGCTGGCTTCATGGCAGCGCATAAAAGAAGGCCCGCCGGAGCGGGCCTTCTACATTGGCCTGGGTCATACCGGGCGAATGTTGGATGCCTGAAGGCCTTTCTTACCCTGAGTCACTTCGAAGCTGACCTTTTGACCATCCTGCAGGGTCTTGAAGCCTTCAGCCTGAATTTCGGAGAAGTGGGCAAAGAGATCGTCACCACCGTCATCGGGAGAGATGAAGCCGTAACCTTTCGTATCGTTGAACCACTTGACAGTACCAGTTGCCATCATTCATATCCTTAACGTGCTTGATGATTAGGCGGACATTCACGGTGTTTGCCCGCCAAATTCACTTTAGAAGCAAATAGCCGGGCCGTCCAGTGGCCCCGAAACCCTTCCCGTCAACGCCTTTTGCGAGCCTGATACGCATGCCTTTTACCTTGATCGACGCGCAGTTCATCCCGTTTCTGGTGGCTATCACGCTGCTCTCTGTCAGCCCTGGGGTGGACACCCTGCTGGTGATCCGCAATACGGCACGCGGTGGCCTGCGCGACGGTATTGCCACCAGCGTGGCCATCTGCTGCGGCCTCTTCGTGCACGCAACGGTGTCGGCACTGGGCATTTCGCTGATTCTTCTGCAATCGGCTTGGGCATTCAATGCGCTCAAGCTGGCCGGTGCGGCCTATCTGATCTGGCTGGGGGTTTCCAGTTTGATGGCCGCCCGTAGAGGAACGCCGCTGCCCGTCAAAGGCGTCATGCAGAACGCTGCGCCTGTCCCGCTCTGGCAGCCCATCAAGGAAGGGTTGCTGTCGAACGTGCTGAACCCCAAGACCGTGGTGTTTTACATGGCCTTCCTACCGCAGTTCATCGCGCCCACCGACCCCGCCCTGCTGAAGTCGCTGTGGCTGGCAAGCATTCACTTCGTGATTGCCAATGTGTGGCAGATCAGCGTGGTGTTGATGGTCGGGGGCGCCAGCAAATGGCTGGCCAGCGCGCGCTTTGCGCAAACCCTGAACGCGGCCACCGGGGCAGTGCTGGTCATGTTCGGGCTGCGGCTGGCGCTGGAGCAGCGCCCGGTGTGACCGGGCGCGGGAGGGGAACGGAGACAGGCTTAGCGCTGAACCAGCGCGCGGTCGTAGCGAACGCTCTGCTCGCTGTCGTTCAATAGCGAGACGCCTTCGCTGCTACCGCCGTTGGCCAGGCTCTCGAAGATGACCCGATAGCTCAGCACGGCCTGCACGTAATCGCGGGTTTCGCGGAAGGGGATGCTCTCCACGAACAGGTCGAACGACTCCATGCTGTTACTGCCCAGCCACTGGTCTACGCGGCCAGGGCCGGCATTATAGGCTGCCGTCGCGGCAAGGCGATTGCCACGGTAACGGTCGAGCTTGTCACGCAGGTAGGTGCTGCCCAGGCGAATGTTCAGTTCGGGGTCGAGTACGCCGTAGGGCCCGGGGTCGCTGAGCCCCAGTTGGCGACTGACCTGCGTGGCGGTGCCGGGCATCAGCTGCATCAGGCCGCGTGCGCCAGCCGGTGACAGCGCCACGGGGTTGTAGGCGCTCTCCCGACGGGTGATTGCCATCAGCAGAAAGGGGTCTACGCCGGTCATGCGGCCCCAATGCAGAAAACTGTCCCGGTAGGCGGGTGGGAAGCGCCACTCCAGGGCATCCCACATCTCACCGGCAATCGTGGTTTGTACCAGCCGGGCATGCCACTGCTGCTGGGCAGCGTAGTCGGCGAGAGCGCGAGCCTGGTAAGGCGACGCTTCGCGAACGGCATGCAGCCACTCGCTGTTGGCCAGGCCCTCTTCACCAATACGCAGCAGCGCTTGCGTGCGCTGTACGGCGGGCAGTCGCGCGATATCCTCGCGGGTGGCTTCGTCGAAGTGGTGGCGTTCGTGGTTGAGCCGGTACGGCTGGCCGATTTTCTCAGCGGCGGCAAAGCCATAGAAACTACGGTCCTGGGCAGCCTGCTGATAGCGCGCCTGAGCGGCTTCCTGATTACCCAGCTGTTCGTTGGCGCGTCCCAGCCAGTACTGCCAGCGGCTGCTCTCCTGCTGGCTGGCGGGCATCTCTGCAATCCAGTGGATGACGTCGGTCCATTGGCGCTCCGCCAGGGCGCGGCGCACCCGAAGCTCCAGCACCCGCTCGCTCTGCAAGGAGGGCAGCACGCTGTCTACCCAGCTCAGTGTACCCGGCACGTCGCGCACCAGAGCGTAGAAGGCCAGCTCCTCCTCGATGACCTGCTGGTCGCTGGGCGCCAGCGTCAGGCGCGGGGCGATCTGTTGCCAGGCGGCAAAGGCGCGGGGCGTGTCTTCGCGGGTATAGCGCTGCATGGCCGCCTGATAGAACGCTGCCGTGGCGGCGCATTCAGGCCCCAGGCAAGTAGGGGCCGTGGTCAGGCTGTTGAGGCTTGTATTGGCCCGCTCCGCCGTATCGATGGCCGTTTGCCACTGGCCGCTGAGCAATCCTCCCAGGTAAGTGCTCAGGCGCTGCTCGCCTGCTTGCCAGGCCAGCATCTTGCGCTCCCAGATAGCGGTGGCATCGATGGTGCCATCCGCGCGCAGGCGGCTGAACAGGGCGTTGCAGGCGTCCGGCTGTGAGCTGCCCACGCGCCACAGCGCCAGACCCGCCGTGCGTGCCTGTTCGGGGGCGTGGTCGAGGAGTGCCGTGTAGTAGTAGCACTGCCGTGCCGTACCGGCGGGTTCGCCATCGGCGACGGCCAGCAGGTCGCTGAAACGGCCCGCATAGCCGTAGTTGGCAATGGCCTGGCCGCGCAGCCACTCGCCCAAGGGGGAGTCACCGTGCTGCTCGATGAACTGCAGGACCTGGCTGACAGAGACGTTGGGCAACTGCTGGCGTAGCCGGTGATACTCCACATAGCCGCTGAGGATATGCCCGTCGATGGCGCTCTGGTCGATTTGTTGCCACTGCTGCTGGCGGGCGGCGTTCAATGCATCGCGCATGGCCTCGTCCGAGGCGGCCCAGGACGCAGATGGCAGGCCGATCAGTGCCGCGGCACACAGCGTGCGAAGGGTAGAACGAAATGGCGTTGCCTGCATGGCACTCCCTCTTTAACTGGAACTGGCTGATATGACGGTCGAGTAGGTGATGGCCACCGTCGCGTGGCCGTCGCGATCATGAACTATTTGGCCAAATGACGTTCTGACCATTGTACCCTGAGAGGATTCCCTGACGATGGCACGATTATCTAGCTGGTGGTTGTTTCGTCGCTTGAAAGGTCGGGCCTGGGCCATCAAACGAGTAGCCCGTGCGCTCACGCTTTTCCTGCCCATGACCCGCGACGTACTGCGTGGCAGCTTCAGGCCGGTGCCTTGGGCCGCCTTCGGCACCATGGCTCTGGCACTGGCCTATCTGGTCATGCCCTTTGATCTCATCCCTGATTTCCTGGTCATCATTGGTCTGGTCGACGATGTGCTGATCGTCGGTTGGCTGTTGAACCGTGTGGATCGCCACCTGGCCGAATATCGCGCCTGGAAAGCCGAGAACGAGGCAGCGTCGACGGCTGCCTGATCGGCGCGGCTGGTTGGCTAGCGCTTGAAATCCCATCACTTATCCCCATATTGCCTTCATCCTGTTCTACGCCTCTGCCTGGCTGGCAGAGGCGACACGCCACACGAAATAGATGAGGGCTAAGCGCATGACCACGGCGACCCACGAAGAAACCCTTGGCTTTCAAACCGAAGTCAAGCAGCTTCTGAACCTGATGATCCACTCCCTGTACTCCAACCGGGAGATATTCCTGCGTGAGCTGATTTCCAACGCGGCGGATGCCTGCGACAAGCTGCGCTATGCAGCCCTGGACAACGACGCCCTGTACGAAGGTGACAGCGAGCTGCGCATCGAAATCGAGCACGACCGTGATGCCAATACCATCACCTTGCGTGACAACGGTATCGGCATGAACCGCGAAGATGTCATCGCCAACCTGGGGACCATCGCGCGTTCAGGCACCGCCGAGTTTCTCAAGCAGCTTTCCGGTGAACAGCAGAAGGATGCCAAGCTGATCGGTCAGTTCGGTGTCGGTTTCTACTCTGGCTTCATTGTGGCAGACGAAGTCGCCGTTCGCACTCGCAAGGCGGGCACCGCCGCGTCGGAAGGCGTCGAGTGGCGCTCGCGGGGCGAAGGTGAGTTCACCGTGGCCGATATCGAGCGCGAGGTGCACGGCACCGAAATCACCCTGCACCTGAAAGAAGATGCCAAAGAGTTTGCCGACGACTACCGCCTGCAAAGCCTGGTGCGCAAGTACTCCGATCACATCGAAGTGCCGGTGCGCATGCCCAGGACCGAGTCCGCTCGTGACGACGAGGGTAACGAGATCGAAGGCAGTGAAGTCACCACCTGGGAAACCGTCAACGAAGCCACGGCGCTGTGGGCACGTCCCAAGAGCGACGTGTCGGACGACGAGTACAAGGCGTTCTACAAGCACGTGGCCCACGACTTCAGCGACCCGCTGACCTGGAGCCACAACAAGGTCGAGGGCAAGCTGGAGTACACCAGCCTGCTCTACGTGCCGGGCCGTGCACCGTTCGACATGTTCGACCGTGACGGTTCCCGAGGCGTCAAGCTGTACGTTCAGCGGGTATTCATCATGGATGACGCCGAACAGTTCCTGCCGCTCTACCTGCGTTTCATCAAGGGCGTACTGGACACCCGCGATTTGTCGCTGAACGTCTCTCGTGAGCTGCTGCAGCAGGATCCCAAGGTCGACAAGATCAAGGGCGCCTTGACCAAGCGTGCCCTGGACATGCTCAAGAAGCTTTCCAAGGATAGCGAACAGTACCAGACGTTCTGGAACACCTTTGGCAGCGTGCTGAAAGAAGGGCCGGGTGAAGACTTCGCCAACCGCGAGAAAATCGCCGGTTTGCTGCGCTTTGCTTCCACGCATACCGACACGTCTGCCCAGGAGCACTCCCTGGCCGAGTACGTCGAGCGCATGAAAGAAGGTCAGAAGAAAATCTACTACGTGGTGGCCGACAGCTTCAATGCCGCGAAGAACAGCCCTCACCTGGAGATCTTCCGCAAGAAAGGCATCGAGGTGCTGCTACTCTCCGATCGTATCGATGAGTGGCTGATGAGCCACCTGACCGAGTTCGACGGCAAGTCTTTCGCCGACGTGGCCAAAGGCGAGCTGGACCTGGGCGATGTCGAAGACGAAGCCGAGAAGCAGGCTCAAGAAGAGACCGCCAAGGCAAAAGAGGCGCTGGTCAAGCGCGTTCAGGAGGCGCTGGGCGAGCACGTGCAGTCGGTGAAGGTCACTCACCGTCTGACCGACTCGCCTGCCTGTGTGGTGCTGCCGGAGCATGAGATGGGCTATCAGATGCGGCGCATCATGGAGGCCGCGGGGCAGAAGCTGCCCGACGTGAAGCCCATTCTCGAGCTCAACCCCGATCATGCGCTGGTGGCAAGACTCGAAGGCAGCGAAGGCGAGCTGTTTGCCCAGCTGGCGCATATTCTGCTCGATCAGGCGATCATCGCCGAAGGTGGCCACCTGGACGACCCGGCGGCTTACGTGAAGCGGCTGAACAGCGTACTGACCGCGTGATGCCCATCCGTTGAGGGATGCGGCCCGCCTGGCCTGCCAGGCGGGCCGTTTGTTTTTCAGCCTGTTTTGAACGGCGAAGGCGGCCGTTGGTGATAAAGTAGGTTTCACTATGAATGCTAAACGATCAGGATGTCATCATGGCGGATGAGCAACAGATTAAGGTCGCCGTGCTGGGCGGGGGGAGTTTTGGTACCGCCTTGGCCAGCATTGCGGCAGACAACGGTGCCCAGGTGCGCCAGTGGATGCGTGACGAAGCGCTGGTGGCGCAGATCAATCAGGAGCACCGTAATGGCCGCTACCTGCCCGATTATCCGATCAACCCTGCCGTCGAGGCGTCCACTGACCTGGAAACCGTCCTGGTGGGCGCGGAGCTGGTGCTGATCGCCATTCCCTCCAAGGCGTTTCGCAGCGTGGTGCAGGCGGCCAAGCCGTGGCTGACCGCTGAGCAAATTCTCGTCAGTACCACCAAGGGGATCGAACAGGAGGGCTTCCTGCTGATGAGCCAGGTGCTGGAGCAGGAGACCGGCTTCACCCATATTGGTGTGATTGCGGGCCCTAATCTGGCCTCCGAGATTGCCGATAAACAGCTGACCGCGACCGTGATCGCCAGCGCCGACGCCCTGACGCGTACTCGGGTGCAGCAGGTGCTGGGGTGTCGCTATTTCCGCGTTTACGCCAGTAACGACCGGCACGGCGTCGAACTGGGCGGGGCGCTCAAGAACATTTACGCCATCGCCGCAGGCATGGCGGCAGCGCTGGGCATGGGTGAAAACACCCGCAGCATGCTGATGACCCGTGCACTGGCGGAGATGAGCCGGTTTGCCGTGGCCCAGGGGGCCAATCCGATGACGTTTCTGGGGTTGGCGGGAGTCGGTGACTTGATCGTGACCTGCTCCTCGAATCTGTCGCGTAACTATCGGGTGGGGTATGCGCTGGGCGAGGGGCGTGACCTGGAGGCTGCGGTAGAAGCGTTGGGGCAGGTCGCGGAAGGGGTCAATACCGTCAAGCTGGTGTGCGCCAAGGCTGGGGAGTTGGGCGTTTACATGCCGCTGGCGGAAGGGTTGAAGCGGGTGCTGTTCGATGGCGTGCCCGCCCAGGAAATGGCGCGCACGCTGATGCTGGGTGAGCAAAGCAGCGACGTCGAATTCATTCTGCCCCGTGAGGCCGTGCAGCAGGCGCATCGGGAACAGACATCGCCCCCTCGAGTGGCGGTCAGCAAAGGAGATGTTCATGAGTGACCAGGGAAATCAGGCGCTGCGCCATGGCGGCGCAAGCCCACTGCTGATCATGCGGCATGGTGAGACCGCTCCTGGCTTTCCAGACCCGGTGCGTGCGCTGACTCGCCGCGGCGAACAGGAAGCGGGCGCCATGGCGCGCTGGCTGGCAGCGCGGGTCAGTGAGGGAGAGCTTGCCACCCCCGTGCTGTATGCCAGCCCGTATGTGCGTGCGCAGCAAACCGCTGAATATATCCGAGACGCCTTGGGCATTCCCTTGAATACCTTGACGTTCATCACGCCAGACGATTCCGCCAGCGACGTGGCCGAGTGGCTGATGGCACAACAGCCCCAAGGGCCCATCATGCTGGTCAGCCATATGCCGCTGGTGGGCGAGTTGGCAGGATTATTGGTCGAAGGTGCACCGAGCCAGGGGCTGGGTTTCCCCACGGCGGCCATTGCCGAGCTGGAGGCCGATGTCTGGGCGGCGGGTTGCGCTCAGCTGCAGCGCTTCACCCAGCCCAGCCAGCTGTAGCGGCTGGTTTTAGAGAGTAGCTGTAGAGAATAGCTGTTGAAAATAGCTGAGCGAGTCCCTCGCCACGCAAAGCGGCTGCCGAAGCAGCCGCTCATGTTGATGCGCTGGCAATGGGCGTGCGTTACAGCAGAGCGTCCAGCTTGGTCTTGAGCAGGTCGTTCACTTGTTGAGGATTGGCGGTGCCGCGAGAGGCCTTCATGACCTGGCCCACGAAGTAGCCGATCATCTTGCCGCGCTTCTCGGGCTCCGAATCGCGGTACTGGGCGACCTGGGCCGGGCTCTCGGCGATGACCTGATCGATCATGCCTTCGATGGCGCCAGTGTCGGTCACCTGCTTCAGCCCTTTGGCATCGATGATGGCATCGGCGCTCTCCCCCTGGCCATTCCACAGTGCCTGGAAGACCTGCTTGGCGGCCTTGCCGTTGATGGTGCCATCGAGCACGCGGCGTACCACTTCGCCCAGCTGCTGGGCCGAGACGGGGCTGTTCTGAATGCTCAGGTTTTCCCGGTTCAAGGCGCCGGACAGCTCGCCCTGAACCCAGTTGGCCGCCTGTTTGGCATCGCCACATACCCGGTGGACTTCTTCGAAGAACTCCGCCATTTCACGGCTGGCCGAGAGCACGCTGGCATCGTAAGCCGATAGCCCCAGCGCGTCCTGGAAGCGAGCGCGCTTATCGGCGGGCAGTTCCGGCAGCTGGCTGCGCAGATGCTCCAGGTAGGCTTCATCGAGAACCACGGGCAGCAGGTCGGGGCAGGGGAAGTAGCGGTAATCGTTGGCTTCTTCCTTGGTGCGCATGCTGCGGGTCTCATCGCGCTCCGGGTCGTACAGGCGGGTTTCCTGCACCACGCTGCCGCCATCTTCGATCAGCTCGATCTGACGCTCGACTTCGAAGGCAATGGCGCGCTCCACGAAGCGGAACGAGTTGACGTTCTTGATTTCCGCACGTGTGCCAAATGCTTCCTGGCCTTTGGGGCGCACCGAGACGTTGACATCACAGCGCATCGAGCCTTCGGCCATGTTGCCGTCGGAAATGCCCAGGTAGGTCACGATGGAGTGGATGGCCTTCAGATAGGCCGCCGCTTCCTTGGCGTTGCGCATGTCCGGTTCGGAGACGATCTCCAGCAGCGGGGTGCCTGCGCGGTTCAGGTCGATGCCGGTCATGCCATGGAAGTCTTCGTGCAGCGACTTGCCTGCATCTTCTTCCAGGTGGGCATGGTGGATGCGGATGCGCTTGGTGGTGTCGTCGTCCAGGGTGATTTCCACCTCGCCAGCGCCCACGATGGGGTGATACATCTGGCTGGTCTGGTAGCCCTTGGGCAAGTCAGGGTAGAAGTAGTTCTTGCGGTCAAAGACCGATACTTCCGGGATCTCGGCATGGACGGCCAGGCCGAACTGAACGGCCATGGCGACCGCCTGTTCGTTCAAGACGGGCAGTACGCCAGGCAAGCCCAGATCAACGGCGCAGGCCTGGGTGTTCGGCTCGGCGCCAAACGCCGTCGAGGCGCCGGAAAAGATCTTGGAGCGCGTTGCGAGCTGAACGTGGACCTCGAGCCCAATCACGGTTTCCCATTGCATCAGGCGTTCTCCTCGGCAAAGGCAGGCTGTTTGAGATGCCAATCGGTGGCTTGCTGGAACTGGTGAGCGACGTTGAGCAGCTGCGCTTCGGCAAAGTGCGTGCCGAGAATTTGCAGGCCCACCGGGCGGCCGCCCGCAAATCCGGCCGGAACGCTGATGCCGGGAATGCCCGCCAGGTTCACGGCAATGGTGTAGATATCCTGCAGGTACATCGACACCGGGTCTTTCTTCGCGCCCAGGTCGAAGGCGGGCGTGGGCGAGGCAGGCCCCATCAGCACATCGACATCTTCGAAGGCGTCGAGGAAGTCCTGACGGATCAGGCGGCGCACCTTCTGGGCCTTGGTGTAATAAGCGTCGAAGAAGCCTTCCGACAGAGTGTGGGTGCCAATCAGGATACGCCGTTTGACCTCCTCGCCAAACCCTTCGGCCCGCGAGCGGGTGTAAAGATCGATTAGGTCGGCAGGCGCCTTGCAGCGGTGGCCGAAGCGCACGCCGTCGAAGCGTGACAGGTTGGAAGAGGCTTCGGCGGGGGCAATCACGTAATAGGCCGGGATGGCGTAGTGCGTGTGCGGCAGGCTGACCTCCCGCACCGTGGCACCCAGCGACTCGTAAACCTTGACGGCGTCACGCACGGCTTGCTCGACGTCCGGGTCGAGGCCGTCGCCAAAATACTCCCTGGGCAGGCCGATTTTCAGGCCTGACAGCGGCGCGTTGAGTGTTTCAGTGTAGTCAGGCACGCCACGGGCGACGCTGGTGGAGTCGCGCAGGTCGTGCCCGGCAATCACGTTGAGCAGCAGGGCGCAATCTTCAGCCGTGCGTGCCATCGGGCCTGCCTGGTCGAGGCTGGAGGCATAGGCAATCATGCCGTAACGAGAGACGCGCCCATAGGTGGGCTTCAATCCGGTGATGCCGCAGAACGCGGCCGGCTGACGAATGGAGCCACCGGTGTCGGTGCCCATGGCTGCAGGGACGAGCCCGGCGGCTACCGCTGCCGCGCTGCCGCCTGAGCTGCCGCCGGGAACGGCCGACAGGTCCCAGGGGTTCTTGACCGCGCCGTAGTGGCTGTTTTCGTTGGACGAGCCCATGGCGAACTCGTCCATATTGGTCTTGCCGAGGCTAATGGTGCCTGCTGCCGCCAGTTTTTCCACCACGGTGGCATCGTAAGGCGCGATGAAATTATCGAGCATTCTGGAGCCGCAGGTGGTTTTGACACCCTGGGTGCAGAAGATGTCTTTCAGCGCCAGGGGGATGCCTGCCAGCTTGCTTGCTGTGCCTGCCACCCGTGCCTGGTCGGCTGCTTCGGCCTGATTCAGCGCTTGTTCGGCGGTCACCGTGATAAAGCTGTTGAGCTTGTCATCGGTTTTTTCGATGCGCTGTAAAAAATGGGAGGTCAGCTCTCGGCTGGAGAGGTCACCGCTACCCAGGGCGGCGGCGAGCTGCGTTACGGTTTTATCGTGCATGACCCGGAAGCTCCGTTCGGGGGCGAATGAAATAAGCAGAAACGAGCGGGGTGCGGCGGTTACTCAACCACCCGAGGCACCAGGTACAGGCCGTTTTCCACTGCCGGAGCACAGCGCTGGAAAGCGTCGCGCTGGTTGGTTTCGGTGACTTCGTCGGCGCGCAGGCGCTGCGTGGCATCCAGCGGGTGGGCCAATGGCGCCACACCTTCGGTATCCACGCTCTGGAGCTGGTCGACCATGTCCAGAATGCGGCTGAGGTCGTCGACGAAGCCACTGGCTTGGTCATCGCTGACGGCGAGTCGGGCCAGATGCGCGGCCCGGCGCACATGAGATTCTTCAAGCGCCATGATCGAGGTTTCCTCGCAAACGTGATGGAACATATTCCGCTTTGAGCGGTATACATACGGTCATCTTGAATTCGTCTTGTGGAACAGACGTGGAAAATAGCCGCAAAAGGTACCACATATTGCGCCCCACGGGCACCATTGGGCACGACTCGTGCTTGCTGCCAAGGGGTTGCGGTGATACCGTTTGCATCCGCACAGGGTTCCCGGTCTGCACTAGGTAACAACATCCATGTTCAAACGTTTGAGGGGGCTGTTTTCCAGCGATCTGTCGATCGACTTGGGTACGGCCAACACACTGATTTATGTACGCGGTCGTGGCATCGTGCTCGATGAACCGTCCGTTGTCGCCATCCGCCAGTCGGGCAACATGCGTAGCGTCGCTTCGGTAGGTGCCGATGCCAAACGCATGCTGGGCCGAACGCCTGGCAATATCACGGCTATCCGACCCATGAAGGACGGCGTCATTGCCGACTTCACCGTTACCGAGCAGATGCTCCAGCACTTCATTCGCAAGGTGCACCAGAGCACGTTTCTGACGCCCAGTCCGCGTGTGCTGGTCTGCGTGCCTTGCATGTCGACCCAGGTGGAGCGCCGCGCCATCCGTGAGTCCGCCGAAGGGGCGGGTGCCCGGGAAGTCTTCCTGATCGAAGAACCCATGGCTGCGGCCATCGGCGCAGGTCTGCCGGTAGAAGAAGCGCAGGGGTCGATGGTGGTGGACATTGGTGGCGGTACCACCGAGATCGCCATCATCTCGCTCAACGGGGTGGTCTATTCCGAATCGATCCGCGTAGGCGGTGACCGTTTTGACGAGGCGATCACCGCGTACGTGCGCCGCCATTACGGTAGCCTGATCGGCGAAGCCACGGCCGAGCGCATCAAGGAAGAGATCGGGTGTGCCTACCCGGGTGGCGAGCTGCGCGAGATCGACGTGCGCGGCCGTAACCTGGCGGAGGGCATCCCGCGCAGCTTCACGCTCAACTCCCACGAGATTCTCGAGGCGCTCCAGGAAACGCTGGGCTCTATCGTATCTGCCGTCAAGAGCGCACTGGAGCAGTCGCCCCCTGAGCTTGCCTCGGACATCGCCGAACGCGGCTTGGTGCTGACCGGCGGCGGCGCACTGCTGCGCGACCTCGACAAGCTGATCGCCGAAGAGACGGGCCTGCCGGTCATCGTGGCCGAAGACCCGCTGACCTGCGTGGCGCGCGGCGGTGGCAAGGCGCTGGAGATGATTGACCAGCATACCTTTGAGTTACTGTCGAGCGATTGATCGCAGCGGTTTGACGCGGGGGATTGCCTATTAAACCGCTGTTTTCACACGGGCCGCTACCCGGTTACCGGCTATTCTTCTGTGTGCTGGCGGCAAGCGTGCTGATGTTTGTCGACCAGCGCTTTACGCGCATGGAAGATCTTCGCGCCCAGATGACCATGGTCGTTGCCCCCATTCAGTGGGTGGTGAGCGTGCCCAGCGACGTCCTGAACTGGGGGGCGCTTGCGCTCTCTGACCAGCAAGCGCTGGTGGACGAAAATCGCCGCCTGCGCGAGCAGATCTTGACGCTCTCCCACCGTGGGCAGCGGCTCGCCAATCTGACCGCCGAAAACGCCGAACTGCGCACGCTGCTCAAGGCGGCCGAGCGTCGTGAAATCCCCTATATTGCCGCAGAGCTGCTGTCTCTGGACAATGACCCCTTTACTCATCAAATGGTGGTCGACCGAGGGCATCGTAATGGCGCCTACGTCGGGCAGCCGGTGATCGATGCCTCTGGGCTGGTGGGGCAGGTGACCGCGGTATCGGCCTACTCCAGCCGTGTGCTGCTGTTGGCCGATGCCAGCCACGCCTTACCAGTGCAGGTCAATCGCAACGGCCTGCGTTTCATCGTGCAGGGCACCGGGCGCCATGGCAGTGTCAGCGTACTGCACGTACCGGATACCGCCGACATTCGTGAAGGGGATTTGTTGACCACCTCCGGGTTGGCGGGCCGTTTTCCGCCAGGGTATCCCGTGGCGCGCGTCACCGAGGTGTATCACGACCCCGGCCAGCCTTTTGCTCGTGTCATGGCCGAGCCTGCTGCACAGCTGCAGCGCTCGCGGCATTTCCTGATGCTATTTCCAACGCCCCGCGAAGAGTTCGACGCGTTGGGCTGGGATGAGTCCATGGATATTTCGGCGCAGGCCGTGCATGCCGCTCAGCGTCTGGCTGAGTCTCATTCACAGGAGGCGCCTTGATGGCCAGGGTTCCCGTTGTGCCGTTGTTGGCCGTTTGGCTTAGCCTACTGCTGGCCCTGTGCTTGCAGGTCATGCCCTTGGCGGATGGCTGGCAGGTGTTTCGCCCCGAGTGGGTTGGCTTGATGCTCATCTACTGGAGCATGCGCTCACCGGATCGAGTGGGGGTCTTTCACGGCTTCGTGGTGGGTCTGCTGCTGGACCTGATCGAAGGGACCGCGCTGGGCCAACACGCGCTCATCTTGTCGCTGTTGGCGTTTCTGGCTGCCATGGTCTATCCACGCTTTCGCGCTTATTCGCTGGTGCAGCAGGCCGTGCTGGTGTTGGTGCTGCTGGGGCTGGTGCAACTCATCGAGCAGTGGTTGCGTACCTTGACCGGCGAGTTTTCGATCCACCTCTCCTTCCTGATTCCCTCGCTGATGAGCGCATTGCTGTGGCCCTGGCTGGCCACCATGCTGGTGGCTCTGGAGCGGCGCATGATGAGCAGTGGATCATGAGCGAAATGATCCCCGGTGCTTCCCCTCAGCCGGTACTCTGTCTGGCGTCTGCGTCGCCGCGCCGCAAGGCGCTGCTGGCGTCGATTGGCGTGCCGGTGAGCGTGCTACCCAGCGATATCGATGAAACGCCGCTGGCCGATGAGTCGGCCTTGGCGTATGTGGAGCGACTGGCCATCGCCAAGGCCAGCGCGGCCCTGGGCCGAACGCACTTGCCGGTGCTCGGCTCGGACACGGCAGTCGTGGTAGCAGGCGAGATTCTGGGCAAGCCTCGGGACCAGCAGCACGCTGCCGAGATGCTGAGGCGGCTTTCAGGGGGCACGCATCAAGTGCTGACCGCAGTGGCGGTGAGTGGGCCGCTGGGTATACTCTCATGTTGTGTCACCACGCATGTCACCATGCGGTCACTGAGCCGCGAGGAGATCGCCTGTTACTGGCAGACCGGGGAGCCCGTGGACAAGGCCGGTGGCTATGCCATACAGGGGCTTGCGTCGGTGTTCGTCGAAGAGATTCAGGGCAGCCACTCTGCCGTCGTGGGGCTGCCGCTATTTGAAACCACGCGCTTGCTTGTCCAGCAGGGAGTGCCCGTCTGGGCGGGCCGATATCCAACGTAGCGATTGGGCCCGCACTGGCACCTAGCGACGACCGCTGCGCTGGCAAGGAACCGGATATTCAATAAGGAATTGTGCATGAGCGGTGAAGTCCTCATCAATTTGACGCCCATGGAGACCCGCGTTGCGCTGGTGGAGAATGGCGTGCTGCAGGAGGCGCTCATCGAGCGCTCCCGTCGCCGTGGGATCGTGGGTAATATCTACAAAGGCAAAGTGGTTCGCGTACTGCCTGGCATGCAGGCTGCCTTTGTCGATATTGGCCTTGAACGCGCCGCCTTCATCCATGCCCATGAAGTGATGCCGCCCGGCACCCCCAGCGATGAGCAGCAGACCATCGGGCAGTTGCTGCACGAAGGCCAGGCCCTGGTCGTGCAGGTCACCAAGGACCCTATCGGCACGAAAGGGGCGCGGCTGACTACCCATCTCTCGATTCCTTCGCGTTACCTGGTCTACATGCCGGACTCGCCTCACCATGGCGTTTCCCAGCGTATCGAAGACGAACGCGAGCGTGAGCGGCTGAAAGCGCTGCTGGACAAGAGCATCGCAGAACAGACCATCGACGTGACGGGTGGCTTCATCGTGCGCACGGCGGCAGAAGGCGTGGGCGATGAAGAGCTGGCCAGCGACATGTACTTTCTGCTGCGTATCTGGCGCAAGGTCAGCGAGCGCAAGATCACCGCTTCCCCGCCTAGCGTGATCTACGACGACTTGCCGCTGTTCATGCGCACCCTGCGTGACGTCATGTGCGATGATATCGAAAAAGTACGCATCGACTCCCGGGAAAACTTCATCAAGCTGGTCGAGTTTGCCGAAGAGTTCATGCCTGATGCGGTGGACCGTATCGAGTACTACCCGGGCGAGCGACCGATTTTTGATCTCTACAGCGTCGAAGACGAGATTCAGAAAGCCCTGGGGCGCAAGGTGCAGCTCAAGTCTGGTGGGTATCTGGTCATCGATCCTACCGAGGCCATGACCACCATTGATGTCAATACCGGTGGGTACGTTGGGCATCGCAATCTGGAAGAGACCATTTTCAAGACCAACCTGGAAGCCGCGACGGCCATTGCCCGTCAGCTACGGCTGCGCAACCTGGGCGGTATCATCATTATCGACTTCATCGACATGGTGGATGTCGAGCATCAGCGTCAGGTACTTCGCGTATTGGAAAAGGCGCTGGAGCGTGACCATGCAAAAACCAAATGTACCGGGGTAACCGAGCTGGGGCTCGTGCAGTTGACCCGTAAGCGCACCCGAGAAAGTCTCGAACAAACCCTGTGTGAAGCCTGCCCGACCTGTGCCGGGCGCGGGACGCTAAAGACCCCCGAAACCATCTGCTATGAAATCTTCCGAGAAATCCTCCGTGAAGAGCGTGCCTACAGTGCAGAAACCTACATGGTGCTGGCCTCTCAGCCGGTGGTGGATCGTTTGTTGGATGAGGAGTCGGCGGCCGTGGCTGACCTGGAAACCTTCATCAATAAAACCATTCGCTTTCAGGTCGAGGCGCACTACTCCCAAGAGCAGTACGACATCGTATTAATGTGATGGCTGCGCTAAGCCCTTTCCCCCGCTTTTTGCTGCGCGCTGGACTCGTGACGCTGGCAGTCCTATTGGGTCTGCTGGCGCTGCTGCTGGTGACGCTGCGCGTGGCTCTCAGTCAGAGTGATGCGCTCGCGCCACGCATCGAAGCGGTGCTGGAAGCCAGGATCGGTGCACCAGTGAGCATTGGGCAAGTCTCGCTCTCGTTGGCGCGCAATGATCTACGCTTCCTGCTCGAAGACCTGCGTATCGACACCCCGCAGGGCGATCCGCTGGCTGCCGTCGAACGCGTGCAGTTACGTCTCGATGGTTTGGCGAGTTTGCGCCAGTGGGCTCCGGTTTTCAGCGATGCTCGTATGGCGGGGCTCGAGTTTCATCTCTACCAAACGCCTGAGACCACCTGGGGCTGGCCGGCGCCCGCCACGCTGCCCTTGGGTATGGCCCCGCAGCCGGATATCGATCTGGCGCTGATCGACGCCTGGGCAGGGCTGCTGCTCAGGCAGCGCTTGTGGGTAGACAACAGCCGCGTGCTGCTGCATGGGCGTGAGCAGACGGTGCTATTGCATGCACCGTCGCTGGTGTTGGATGGCGATGAGCGTCGTACGCGTCTCTCTGGCGAGCTGAAGGTGGTGGAAGACCCCGCCCAGGCAGCCTCGGCGCTGCCGGCCATCACCATGGGCGCCGAGATGCAGCCCGGTGTGCGTGGCTTGAGTGATTTTTCGGCGGCCCTGCAGATGAATATGCAATTGGATCATCTGGTGGTGCTGGCGGCGCTGTTTCGTCCAGAGCAGATGCCCTATCTGGAGCAGGCGGGCGGTCAAGTTCAATTGTGGGGGCGCTGGCGAGAAGGGCGTCTGGAGGATGCGCGGTTGGCGGTCGATATGCCCGAGCTGACACTGCGTCGAGACGTGGAATACGCCGTGTTGCGCAACATCCAGGCCTCCGGGCAGTGGCAGCGCAACGGGGAGGGCGGTGAAGCCTGGCTGAGCGGCAACGCAGAAAGCGTCGAGTGGGCCCAGCCAGAGGGCATCAGTGACGGCCCTGCCTTGCCTTACCACTGGTACCTGGCCCACGAGCCCGGCCGTTGGGAGCTGCGCACCAGTGCCTTCGAATTGGCCTCGCTGGCCGCTTGGCGCGAGTACGCCCTGTTACCCGAGTCGCTGACGCGGGTGCTGCAAACCCTGGCCCCCAGAGGGCAGGTGCAGGGGCTGCGGCTGGGGCAGCGGGAAGGGCGCTGGGGCGTCGATGCCGCCTTGACCAACGTGGCGGTCGACCCGTGGCAGCAAGCGCCGGGCGGTGGCCCGCTGGATGCCTGGGTGCAGGCGCGTGACCTGCGCGGCCGGGTGACTTTCAGCAGTGCGGGCAACAGCGAACTCTACTTCCCGCAGCTCTTCGAAGCGCCCATGCAGCTGGGGCATGCCGAGGGCGTGGTGGAGTGGGTCTACGATGGTCCACGGACCATGATCAGCGGGCGTGAGCTGCACGTCGATTGGGATGGTGCGCGTATCGCGGGCGGCTTCGGCCTGATCACGGGGCAGCAGCGTGGTCAGTTTGGGCTCGACCTCGCCTTTGAGAATGTCGATGCCGTAGAGCGCCCGTTAGGCCAATGGCTGCCGCTTGGCGCCTTCGAGCCGGCGCTGCGGGAGTGGTTGCAAAAAGACATCGGTGGCCGGGTGCCGCAGGGGGCGCTCAAAATGAGTCTGCCGTTTGGAGAGCCCGGTAGCGCGCCGCCATTCTCTGCCACGCTGGCGCTGCTGGTGCGCGAGGGCTACTTGCCGATAGCTGACGGTTGGCCGCTGCTGGAAGAGGTCGATGGCCGCTTGATATGGCAGGGGGGAGAGCTGAAGGCGCAGGTGGCGAGTGCCCAGAGTCAAGGGGTCCAGCTGTCTGATGGAGCCGTCCAGCTGGGTGAAGACAACATGCTGCGGCTGTCGGGGCAATTGCACAGCGATGGCGCCTCGCTGTTGCGCTTTCTCAAGGCCATGCCAGAAGCGGGCGAGTTGCCGCTCGACGAGTTCAGCGCTGAAGGCGTGGTCGACGGCAGCCTGGCGGCGGCGGTGCCTTTGGAGCATCCAGAAGGGCTGTTGCTGGATATCAACGTGGTGCCTTCTCTGGAGGTCGTGCGCTACCCACCGCTGTCTGTGTCACTGCGCCAGGTCGAAGGCGAGGTGAGCTGGCAGCAGTCGGGCGAGCAGCGGGCGCTGTTGGGCAATCTGCAGGGGCGTTGGCAAGGCGGGGGGATCCGCGCCGACTTTGATGAAGATCAGCAGCGGGTGCGGCTCAGTGGTGAGGTGGATAGCGCGGCGCTCTGGGCGCTGGCGGGCATGCCGGACACGGCACAAGAGGTGCTGCGCGGGCGCACGGCCTGGGAAGGCGTGGTGAACTGGGAAGACACCCCGACCTTGAGTTTGCAAAGCCAGCTGGTTGGGCTGACCAGTCAGCTGCCCGAGCCGTTCGATAAACGCGCCGAGCAGTCCTGGCCGTTACGGGTGCGCGCTGATTTTTCCAGTGCCAGAGGAGAGGTGCGGGTGGCTGATCTGCTGGCCATGCGTCTGGCGCTCAGAGAGCCAGAAGGTCTGATGGGCGAGGTCGCGCTGGGCAGCGTGGCACCGCTGGTGGAATGGCCCCAGCAGCCAGGCTGGAAAATCGATGCGTCGCTAAACACCATTGATCCCTTGGCCTGGCAGCAGGCCTTGTCGCCGCTGTTCGACAAGGGGGCGGGTGGTCCGCCGACGTCCGGGGCGTTGCCGACCCTCGAAGCCGTGCTGAGAACCTCCTGCTTGCGTTATCGTGACGAGTGTCTGGGCGCCATGACGGCTTCCGGTAGCGCCGAGACGGACCGAGCACAGCTGCAAATCAACGGTGAGCTGCTCTCCGGTCGTGTGCACTATCAGCCACGGGAGTCGCGCCCACTGGACGTGGTCGTGAGCTATCTGGCCGCTGACCGTTTGCTTGATTTGCCCAGCGAAGAGGCCGCGAGCGAGGCGTCATCGAGAGAGGTGCCCACGCCGGGCTCCTGGGTCGACGAGATCACTACCGAATACGCCGCCCCAGCCGCTATCCCCGCTTGGCTGGCATCCGTACCCAATGGACGGCTACGACTGGCCGAGCTCAGTGTGGGTGACGGGCTTTATGGCCCCCTGACCGCTTATTGGCAGACCAGCGCTCAGGGGCTTTCCATTGCGCCGGTGGGCCTGACCCTGGGGCAGCTCTCAGCGCGTGGGGAGCTGCATTGGGAGGGTAATCCGGTGACCAGTCGCACCCGCGCTGACCTGACGATTCAGGGCGGCGATCTGGGCACCGCCCTGGAGCGCCTGGGCCAACCCGTGGCCATGCGCAGCCGTACCACCAACGTTGCCGCTGAGCTTGCCTGGCCGGGGGCGCCTTGGCAGTTTGCGCTGGCCCGCGCAGGCGGAGAATTGAGCACGGATATTCGTGACGGGCGCTTCGTGATGCTCGACTCGGCACCTGCACGGCTGGTGGGGCTACTCAATTTCGATAACATTCTGCGCAGGCTGCGGTTTGATTTTTCGGATGTCACCGGGCAGGGAACGGCGTTCGATCGGGTGCATGGCACGGCGGACGTGGCCCAGGGGCAGCTATTGCTGCGTGGCCCCCTACAAATTGATGCCCCTGCCACGACCTTTACGCTGACAGGAAATGTTAACCTCTTGCAGCGCGAACTCGATCAGCGTCTTGGCGTCACACTGCCGGTGAGCCAAAGTCTGCCTATCGCGGCACTCGCGGTGGGTGCCCCCATCGTCGGCGGGGCGCTCTTCATTGCCGACCGACTTTTTGGTGATGCACTGGCGCAGGCCACCACCATTCATTATCGCGTGCGGGGTCCCTGGACCTCGCCGCAGGTTACTTTAGAAGGCCCTCAATGACCGCACACACAAGCGATATAGAGTCTGCAGTTGCCATTTTGCTAACGCCGGGTGGCCTCGATCTGGAAGCCCTGGAGACGGGCCTTGGCTACGCCATGGGCGCAGGCATCGATTATGCCGATCTCTACTTCCAGCGCACCTGGCAGGAGGGGTGGGTGCTGGAAGATGGCGAAGTCAAGGAGGCGAGCTACAACATCGATGGCGGAGTGGGTGTGCGTGCGCTGGCAGGCGAAAAAACCGGCTTTGCCTACTCCAACCAGATTACCGCCGATGCTCTGATGGATACCGGACGCACCGCCTCGGGTATCGTGCGCAGTGGTAAGCAGTTGCCGGGCCAGCGTGTCGTGCCGGTGAGCGCGGCGGCGCGCTATGCGGGTATCGACCCGCTGGCAGGGCTGACCGCTGAAGAGAAGGTGGCCATGCTCAAGCAGGCTGACCGCGTGGCGCGGGCTGCCGACCCCAGCATCAGCCAGGTCAGTGCCTCGCTGTCCGGCACCTACGAAGTCGTGCTGGTACGTGCCAGTGACGGCACTCTGGCGGCGGACGTGCGGCCGCTGGTGCGCTTCAATGTCAGCGTGATCGCCGCCAAAAATGGTCGCCGAGAGCGAGGCAGCGCCGGTGGCGGTGGGCGCTACTCCATGGCGCGCCTGCGCGATGAGGGTGTGGCCGAGCGCTATGCCCAGGAAGCCGTGCGCCAGGCGCTGGTCAACCTGGAAGCGGTGGATGCCCCTGCCGGTCAGATGCCGGTGGTGCTGGGCGCCGGATGGCCCGGCATTCTCTTGCACGAGGCGGTCGGTCACGGCCTGGAGGGTGACTTCAATCGCAAGGGCAGTTCGGCCTTCGCCGGGCGAATGGGCCAGCGCGTGGCGGCCAAGGGTGTCACCGTGGTAGACGATGCCACGGTCATGGATAGTCGCGGGGCGCTCAGCGTCGATGACGAGGGCACGCCGGGCCAGTACACCCCTCTGATCGAGGATGGCATTCTCACCGGCTACATGCAGGACAAGCTGAATGCGCGATTGATGAACATGGCGCCAACCGGGAACGCGCGGCGTGAGTCCTTTGCCCACCTGCCGATGCCGCGTATGACCAACACGGTGATGCTGGCCGGGCAGGATGCGCCGGAAGACATCATCAAGAGCGTCAAGCGCGGCCTTTACGCGGTCAGCTTCGGTGGCGGGCAGGTAGATATCACGTCGGGCAAGTTCGTGTTTTCAGCCAGCGAAGCCTACCTGATCGAAGATGGGCGCATCACCTCGCCAGTCAAGGGCGCTACGCTGATCGGCAATGGCCCTGAGGCGATGGGGCGGGTATCCATGATTGGCCATGACCTGGCCATGGACACCGGTATCGGCGTGTGTGGCAAGGAGGGCCAGGGCGTGCCGGTGGGCGTTGGGCAGCCCACTCTCAAGCTGGACGAGCTGACCGTCGGTGGCACGCAATCGGGCTAGCCAGGCAGTACAGCTCGTCATGGGGGCGTGCGGATTAGAGTGCCAGGGTGTCGCGCAGGTGTTTAAACAGCTTGCGCGCGCTGGTCGGCGGTTTACCCTGCTCACGCTCCTTGCGAGCGTTTCGCACTAGCTGGCGCAGGGTCTGGCGGTCGGCATCGGGGTAATCGGCAAGGAATAGATCGACGGCGTCGTCGCCCTCGTCGACCAGCCGATCACGCCATTTTTCCAGACGATGAAAGGCATGGTCGCGCTGCTCTTTCTCTTGCTCGATGGCATCGAATACCCCCTGGATGGCGGCTAGATCCTCCTTGCGGATCAACTTGCCCACGTACTGCATATGGCGGCGGCGGCCCTCATGGGAGCGGATTCGAGAAGTCTCCTCGATGGCCCGCAGCATGTCGTCAGAGAGCGGAAAACGCGCCCGTTCGGCGGGTTTCATGGCAATCAAGGTTTCGCCAAGCGCCTGAAGAGCATGCATTTCACGCTTGAGCTGGGATTTACTGGGACGCTCTTCCTGCTCGTCAATATCGAGGGGCTCGGGGCGTTGCTTAGGCATACAGACACTCACTGATTTGGATTCGTCGGCAGCATTATATCAGGCTGCGACCATAACATTGATTCGCCAATGCAATTGAGGCGAAAAGGAGACCACATGGCACAGGCATTTGATGCAGCAGCGCAACAGGCGCTACTGGCGCAGCGGGCGGAAGAAGCCCTTGGCCTGGCGAAAACGCTGGGCGCCGATGCCGCTGAAGTAGGCGCCAGTGTCGACCAGGGGGTGGGCGTCAGCGTACGGCTCGGCGAGGTCGAGACCGTCGAGCTTTCCCGTGACCAGGGGATCGCCATTACGGTCTACGTTGGCCAGCGCAAGGGGAGCGCCTCCTCTACCGATGCCAGCAGTGCGTCGCTGCGCGCCACGGTGGAAAAAGCCCTGGCGATCGCGCGTTATACCGGTGAAGACCCTGCTGCCGGGTTGGCAGATGCTGCGCTGATGGCGACCCGGTTGCCGGATCTCAAGGTGCATCACCCGTGGGCGCTCTCGACCGAACAGGCCATCGAGCTGGCGCTGCGCTGTGAGCAGGCGGGGCGCAGCGTGGACGGTATTCACCAGTCGGAAGGCGCCTCGTTGTCCAGTGGCGAGGGCGTGCGGGTCTACGCCAATAGCCATGGCTTTCTAGGCACCCAAAAGGGCAGCAGCCATTCGTTGTCCTGCATGCTGATCGCCCAGGATGACAAGGGTATGCAGCGCGATTATGACTACACGTCGGCGCGTAACCCTCTACAGCTGCGTGACCCGGAGGAGATCGGGCGCGAAGCGGCTGCACGTACCCTGCGACGGCTGGGTTCGCGCAAACCGCCTACCGGTACCTTTCCCGTGCTGTTCGACCCCAGCCTGGCCGCGGGCCTGATAGGGCACTTGATGGGCGCGTTGGCGGGTGGCGCACTATACCGTGAAGCATCGTTCTTGTGTGATCGCCTGGGCAGCCCGCTTTTCCCAGAGTGGATGGGACTGGAAGAACGCCCCATGGAAGTTGGTGCCACCGCCAGTTCGCCCTTCGATGCCGAGGGCGTGCAGACCCGGGATAACCGTTTCATCGAGCAGGGCAGGGTCGCCAGCTACATGCTGTCTGCCTACAGTGCCCGCCGCCTGGGCATGCAGTCGACCGGAAACGCCGGCGGAGCGCGCAACCTGCGTCTTCTGGCCCCGCTGACATCGCGTGATGAGCTGCTGCAGCAAATGGGGCGGGGCATTTGGGTGACCGAGCTGATGGGGCAGGGGGTCAATGGCGTAACGGGGGACTACTCTCGCGGTGCCGCCGGATTCTGGGTAGAGAATGGCGAGGTGCAATACCCCATCGAAGAGTTCACCATTGCCAGCAATCTCAACACCATGTTCGCTGGCCTGGTGGGCATTGGCGACGATACCGATACGCGGGGCAGCATCCATACCGGCAGCTGGCTGGTGGATGCCATGACGGTGGCGGGCAGCTAACGAGGGTTACTGATCCTCGTCGAAACGTGCGTCGAACAGGGCCTGGATGGCATCCAGGGCCTGGTCGGCATCTTCGCCCTCTGCGGTGATGGTCAGCGAAGTGCCGCAAGGGGCCGCCAGCATCAGCAGCGACATGATGTTGGCGGCATCGGCTTTCTGCTGCTGTTTGTAAACATGAATGCGGGCTGAAAACTGCTGGCCGCACGTGACCAGCTTGGTGGCAGCGCGGGCGTGAAGGCCGCGTTGATTGGTCAGCGTTAAGGTTCTTTCAGGCACTCTGGTTCCTTTTTGCCGAGTGATATCAGGGTGAAGTCGTGTCGCTGGGGGGGATGGAAGAAGCGGCATCGACGGTAGCGGGTAATTCGCTTAGCGTGTACTGCAAGCCCAATTCCCGATGCCTGAGCTGAATGGCGCCAGTGCGCTTGACCAGCGCCTGCGCCAGTTGTTCCACCATGTAGACAGAGCGATGCTGGCCGCCAGTGCAGCCAATGGCCACGGTCATATAGCTACGTTGACTGCTTTGGTAGGCGGGCAGCCACTTGTCCAACCAGGCATGAATATCGTCACGCATGTCATCGACGATGGGGTAGCCGCCCAGGAAGGCCTGAATATTGGCATCGCGTCCGGTGAACTGCCGCAGGCTGGGGTCCCAATAAGGGTTAGGCAGGCAGCGCACGTCAAACACGATATCGGCATCCATGGGTACGCCCCGCTTATAGCCGAAGGATTCAAACGTCAGGGTCAGCTGGTCACGCCGTTGGTGAGCGACCTGATCGGTGATGCGACGGCGAAGATCGTGCACCGAGAGGCGTGACGTGTCGATCAACAGGTCGGCCAGATCGCGAATGTCGAGCAGCGTCTGCTCTTCCTTGTCGATGGCTTCTTCCAGGGTCATGTCACTATCCCGGGTCAGCGGGTGGCGCCGCCGGGTGGCCGAGTAGCGCTCCAGCAGAATGCGTGCGTCCGTGGTCAGGTAGATGACCTGAAAACGGATCTGGCGTTGACGTAGCTCTTCCAGTAACGCAGGCAACTGCTCCAGCGCCGTGGGCAGGTTGCGCGCATCGATGCTGACCGCCAGGTGAGTTCGCCCCCCTTGCTCGCGCAATTCATCGACCAGCGAGCCCAGCAGCATGGCGGGCAGGTTGTCGATGGCGTAATAGCCAAGATCCTCCAGCGCCTGTAGGGCGATGGACTTGCCGGACCCTGAGCGGCCGCTAATGATCACCAGCTGCATAGCGCATCTCTCTTGGGTATCAAAGGGATAGAGGGCTTGCCGTGTGCCTTGCTGCCTGGCAATGGCTGCGCTAGGCAGCCTGCTCGCGAATCTTGTCGGTCAGCAGCTCGAGCAATGCGCGCTGGCTACTGACATTGCGCAGCTGTTGGCGTGTGGCAGCGTCATTCATGATCGTGGCCACCTGCCCCAGCAGGGCCAGGTGCGTGTCATCGGCTTCTTCGGGAACCAACAGCACGAAGACCAGATCGACCGGGTCACCATCGATGGCATCGAAGTCGACGGGCTCGGCTAGCTTGAGAAAGCCAGCAATGGGCGTGCTGCAGTGAGGACTGCGTGCATGGGGGATGGCTACGCCATTGCCGATACCAGTGCTGCCCAGCCGTTCACGGCCAATCAGGCGACTGAAGACTTCCTGACTGTCCAGGCTGGGCGTGTTCTGAGCGATAAAGGTGCTGAAAAACTCCAGCACCCTTTTTTTGCTGCCCCCGGGCACGTCGTACAGCACGCGCTCCGGGGGGAGTATGGTTTCCAACGTCATCGGTTTAACGCACGCCAGCGCCTTGGGCGCGGGCTTGTGCTTTTTCCTTGTGTTTTACCAGCTGACGGTCGATTTTGTCCGCCAGGGCGTCAATGGCCGCGTACATGTCATTATCCTGCGCTTCCGCATGCAGGTCTGCTCCTGCGGCATGCAGCGTGCAAGCCGCTTGCTGGCGCTCCTTTTCGACAGATAAGGTGACCTGGACGGTCGTGATGTTGTCGTAGTGACGCTCAACGCGTTCCAGCTTTTCGTTTACGTAGTCACGCAAGGCGTCAGTCAGTTCAACGTGATGACCAGTGATGTTTACTTGCATTGACGTGCTCCTTATCCATCGGACTGTACTTCGATTGTAACCCTTTTTGGGCCATTGCAAAGCCCTCGCCGCGAGTTTGTTGGGCAAGAGCGTTTAACTAGCGCAAACGGCGTCGCTCGCTCGACGAAGGTATACCCATCGACTCTCGGTACTTGGCGACGGTGCGGCGTGCCACGGTAATGCCACCCTCTTCCAGCAGGGTGACCAGGCGACTGTCGGAGAGTGGCTTGCCTGGCGGCTCGTCCTGAATCAGTTTCTTGATGCGTGCTCGAATGGCCGTGCTGGAGTGGCTGTCGCCGCCCTCCTGGCCGCTGACCTGGCTGGAGAAGAAGTACTTGAGCTCGAAGACCCCGCGCGGGGTATGAATGTATTTCTGGGTGGTGACCCGGGAGATGGTCGATTCATGCATCTCTACCGCTTCGGCGATATCGGCCAGAATCAGCGGTTTCATGGCCTCTTCACCCTGCTCGAGGAAGCCTATCTGGCGGGCAATGATCTCGCGCCCCACGCGCAGCAGCGTGTCGTTGCGGCTCGACAGGCTCTTGATCAGCCAGCGAGCCTCCTGGAGGTGCTCTTTCAAAAACTGGTTGTCCTGGCTCTTGTCGGCGCGCTTGATCAGGCTGGCGTAGTCGGGCTGGATACGTAGCCGAGGCAGCGCTTCCGGGTTGAGTTCCAGATGCCAGCCCTCGTGATCGTGACGTACCACCAGGTCCGGCGTCACATAGCTGTCGTCGGTGACGCCGTAGGCGCTTCCGGGGCGAGGGTCAAGGCTGCGGATTAAACGAATGACATCGTCCAGCTGCTCGTCATCGAGGCTCAGGCGTCGTTTCAGCAGGCGCATGTCGTCCTTGCCCAGCGCTTCGAGAAACTGGCGTACCAGACGCTTGGCGGGCATCAACAGCGGAGTGTCTTCGGGTAGCGCGGCCAGCTGCAGCATCAGGCACTCGCGCAGGTCACGGGCGAACACGCCAGTAGGCTCGAACTGCTGCAGGCGCAGCAAGGTGTTTTCGACCTCGCGTTGGCTCAGGCCATCGTGGCCCTGCGCCTTGAGCCCCTCGCGGATGTCGTTGAGCGGCTGGGTCAGATAGCCGTTGGCATCCAGCGCATCGATGAGGCTCTCGGCAATGGCTTGCTCACGCGCAGAGAAGTCGGTCATGGCCAGTTGCCAGAGCAAGTGCCCGTGAAGGCTCTGCCCGGCCGCCTGGCGCTCGAAGTCCGGGCCTTCGCTACTGCCGCCCGCGCTGCCCATGTCCTGGTAGGTGTCGGACCAGTCGCTGTCCACGGAGAGCTCGTTGGGAATGCTGTCTGCCCACTCGGCTTCCTGAGGCTCGCTGACCGCCTGTTCGCCAAACTCATCCTCCTGTTCGAGCATGGGGTTGGCATCCAGCGCCTGCTGAATTTCTTGACGAAGGTCCAGCGTCGATAGCTGAAGCAGCGCAATGGCCTGCTGCAGCTGAGGTGTCATGGTCAGCTGTGTGCCGATGCGCAGTTGAAGAGAAGCTTTCATGACCATCTGAGAACCACTCGTTAATCAGAAAGCTCCACCCTAGAGCGACTCTCCGTTTGGTGCAAGTGCAATAAGCATGCCACTAAATAAAATGTCTTCGTGGGCCATTATTTAAAGGCGGAAGTCGGCGCCCAGGTAGACGTCGCGCACCTTCTGGTTATTGAGAATTTCCTGGGGGTTTCCACTGGCTATGATGTGTCCGTCGCCAACAATATAGGCAATATCGCAGATATCCAGGGTTTCACGCACGTTGTGGTCGGTAATCAGCACGCCAATATGGCGCTTCTTGAGCGCGCGTATGATCGACTTGATATCGCCCACGGAAATGGGGTCGACGCCAGCAAAAGGTTCGTCCAGTAGAATGAAGGCGGGCTCGGTGGCCAGCGAGCGGGCAATTTCCACCCGTCGCCGCTCGCCGCCCGACAGGCTCATGCCCAGGTTGTCGCGAATATGGGTGATGTGGAAGTCTTCCAGCAGGGATTCGAGCTTCGCTTCTCGGCTATTGCGGTCCAGCTCCCGGCGCGTTTCCAGAATGGCCATGATGTTGTCGGCCACCGACAGCTTGCGAAAGATCGATGCTTCCTGGGGCAGGTAGCCGATACCCGCCAGCGCGCGTTCATGCATGGGCGCCCGGGTCAGGTCGAGATCGTCGATGCCCACCTTGCCAGCATCGGATTTCACCAGGCCGACGATCATGTAGAACGAGGTGGTCTTGCCCGCGCCGTTAGGGCCCAGCAGGCCCACCACGCTGCCCTGGGCAATTTCCAGATTGATATCCTTGACCACGCGGCGGCGTTTGTAGCTCTTGGCCAGATGCTGTGCATGGAGTGTCTTGACCGCTGCGGTGTCGGGGGTCATCGCTGTCACGGGGCGTCCTCTCGCTATTGTTCGGGCTGCAGGGTCATGCGGATGCGCTGTGGCGAACTGCCGCTGACATCAGAGCGCGCTTGCACCACCCCGCGGTCGATGAAGTATTCGAGCCGTCCCCCCTGGAAACGATCCCCTTGCTGGGTCAGTTCGGCTTGGTCGATGAGCTCGACGCGGCGTTCGGACACGTGGTAGACGATGCGGCGCGCCCAGCCTTCCATGGGCGTCGTCTGGTCTTCCAGTTGATTGCGCAGGTAGGCACGCTCGCCCGTGGCGACGGCCCGGGAGAGTTCGCCGGCCTGGTTGCGGTGAATTTCGACACGCTCTCCCCGCAGCTGCATTTCACCCTGACGAATATCGACATTGCCAGAGTAAACCGCCGTGCCCGCGCGCTGGTCCAAGTCCAGGCGGTCGGCCTCTACTTCGATAGGGGCTTGTTGTTGAGCAGTAGCAGGCAGCGCGCCTACGACTACCATGGGAACGGCAAGGGCGAGCAGTGCCGTACGAAGCAGGGCGTTCATGGCGACTCCTGAGAAGAGTGGGGGGCGGGCGGATGCACGCCGCGCACGTTATTGATCAAGCTGACACGACTATCGTCCAGCCAGACATCCATACGGGATGCCTCGATACGTTGGGGCGGCTGCTGCAGCACTACGGGGGTATCGCTCCAGGCATGACGTGCCAGGCCATCATAATGCAGCAGGTCGGTATCCAGCTGCCAGCCTTCGTCTGGTGCCAATAGCCGTGCCGATCCGGCCAGCGTCAGCGCCTGGGTGTCCGTGTTCAGGGTACCGGTATCGGCAACCGCCAACCACTCACGCTGTTCACTATCGAACAGCGTGGCGCGCGGTGACGTGACGTTGGTCATCGCCGCTTGCGGGGTATGTACCAGTCGCGGCGCGACCAGCGACTGTTGCAGAGTGCCATCTTCACCAAACAGAGTGATCTCGGCATTCTCCAGCACGTGTCCGGGCTCCTGAGCCTGAGCCTCAGGATCTACCTCGCGCTGCTGGGGCGCGCGGGGGTCCAGCCAAACCAGCAGTCCCCCCAGGGTGATGACCAGCCCCGTCAGCCAGACGCGCTTTTTCACCCTGATGCCCATTCAGGTGGAGCCGTGTAGGTAAGTGTCGAGCACGGCGTCCCAGTGCCCCTGGCTGGTCAGCAGCGTGTCGCAAATTTCGCGAACGGCGCCATGTCCGCCCAGACGGTCGGTAATCCAGTCGGCGTGGGTATGCATGTAGTCCGGTGCGTTGGGGACGGTGATGCCGATGCCCGAGCGTTTGATCGGCGCCAGGTCCGGGAGGTCATCGCCGCAGAAGGCGACCTGCTCCAGGGTGATACCGAGCCGCTGGCAGAGCCCACGCAGGGTGGCGAGCTTGTCTTCACAGCCTTGATGAACATGGCTGATGCCCAGCGCTGCGGCGCGCTGGCTCACCATGGGCGAGTCACGGCCGGTAATCAGCGCGACATGGATGCCGACGCGCTTGAGCAGCTTCAAGCCGTGGCCATCCTGGGTATGAAAGGCCTTGATTTCGACGCCGTCGGCCTGGAAGTAAAGGCGACCATCGGTCAGTACGCCGTCTACGTCCAGGGCCAGCAGTTTTACACGGCGTATACGATCTAAAAGTGCGTCAGGTAGGGCCATAGAGCCTCCGTATCATCCATCATTGGATCATGGGTTAGATAACGCCGCTTGCCAGCAGGTCATGCATGTGCAGCGCGCCAATCGGGCGCTGCTGTTCATCGACCACGGCCAGCGCCGTGATACGACTATCTTCCATTATACGCACGGCTTCGGCTGCCAGGACGTCGGGGCCGATGCGTTTGCCGGGCCGCGTCATGACGTCGTCTACCTTGACGTCACGCAGGTCGTGAAACTGGTCCAGCGTGCGGCGCAGGTCGCCGTCGGTATAGACCCCGGCCAGCCGACCCTCATTGTCGATGACACAGGTAAAGCCGAGCCCCTGGCGCGTAATTTCCAGCAGAGCATCGCGCAGCGGGCTGCCCAGCGCCACCCGAGGCAGCCGCGCGCCGTCGTGCATCAGGTCGCGTACCCTTAGCAGCAGGCGTTTGCCCAGGCTGCCGCCGGGGTGTGACAGGGCGAAGTCTTCGGCTGTGAAGCCACGTGCTTCCAGCAGTGCGACGGCCAGCGCGTCACCCAGCGCAAGCGCTGCCGTCGTCGAGCTGGTGGGGGCCAGATCCAGTGGGCAGGCTTCTCGCTCGACGCCGCTGTCCAGGTGGGCCTCGGCATGGCGTGCCAGGGTGGAGTCCGGGCGCCCCGTCATGCTGATCAAGGGGGTTCCCAGGCGCTTGAGCAGCGGCAGCAGGGCGGTGACTTCGCCGGTTTCACCCGAGTTCGACAGGGCCAGCACCACATCGCCCCGGGTAATCATGCCGAGGTCGCCATGGCTGGCTTCGCCGGGGTGAACGAAGAACGCGGGCGTGCCGGTACTGGCCAGGGTGGCTGCCAGCTTGCCGGCGATATGGCCGGATTTGCCCATGCCGGTCACCACCACGCGACCCTTGCAAGCCAGAATCAGCTGGCAGGCGCGGTCGAAGCTCTCGTCCAGCTTGGCTTGCAAACCACCAATGGCCGCTTGCTCTATCTGCAGTGTCCGCAGCGCGCTTTCACGCAGTAAGCTGGGTGGGGTGGGAGATTGGGGCATGGTCGGTCTCGTTCTCGTCATCACGGTTGATAGCCTTCAAGAATAACACCTTGCGGCGGCTTTTAGCCAAACTGCGGGCAGGCGCTGGGCAGCAGGCCAGGTGCGCGTGGCTGTTCCTGTGGGTAGCGTTAGGATACGATGTTCGATAATATTTCGAAAACACTGTTTTTTAAACCGCCGGGGTGGGCCTGAAAGGCCTGCACTGGCGAGCAAGCGAGGGGTGTGATGCCCATGACGGATATGCCCTTTATCCAGGTGGAAGATGTGTACTTTTCCCGCGGCGACCACGATATCTTTCGTGGCGTGAGCATGAGCATTCCGCGTGGCAAAGTCACTGCTATCATGGGGCCCAGCGGAACCGGCAAGACCACCCTGTTGAAATTGATCGGTGGGCAGCTGGTGCCTGATCGGGGGCGCGTGCTGATTGATGGGCAGGATGTGCATCGGCTGTCTCGCAAGGCGCTGTTTGCGCTGCGCAAACGAATGGGCATGCTGTTTCAGAGTGGCGCGCTGTTTTCCGATCTGGATGTCTTCGAGAACGTGGCTTTTCCACTACGCGTGCATACCGACCTGCCCGATACCATGATTCGTGACCTGGTGTTGATGAAGCTGCAGGCCGTGGGCCTGCGCGGCGCGCGGCACCTGTCGCCCGCCGAGCTTTCGGGGGGCATGGCCCGCCGGGTGGCGCTGGCGCGGGCCGTGGCGCTGGACCCGGAGCTGATTCTCTATGATGAGCCCTTTGTGGGCCAGGACCCTATTTCCATGGGCGTACTGGTGCAGCTTATCAAGCGCTTGAACCAGGCCATGTCGCTGACCTCTGTAGTGGTTTCCCATGACATCAAGGAGACCTTGAGCATTGCCGACTATCTCTACCTGATCGCCGATGGCCAGGTGGTGGCGCATGGCACGCCGGCGTCGCTGGATGTCAACGAGGACCCCAGAGTCAGTCAGTTCATGCATGGTGAGCCGGACGGCCCTGTGCCGTTTCACTATCCTGGCAACACCCTTTACCGAGACATTCTCGGTCACGATCCAGCAAGCGGGGCAGGGTAAATGCAGTCAAGACTCTTACAGTGGGTAGCGCCCATCACGCGATTGGGGCGCAAGGGATGCGAGATGGTCGAAGCGCTGGGGCGCGCGGCCGTTTTTCTGGCGCAGTCGGCGGTGGGCGTGCCCTCCCGTGAAGGGTGGGCTCTGTGGCTTCGTCAAATGCATTTTGTCGGCGTGCTTTCTCTGGCTATCGTGCTGGTGTCCGGGCTGTTCATCGGCATGGTGCTGGCGCTTCAGGGCTACACCATTCTGGTGGACTTTGGTGCCGAGCAGGCGTTGGGGCAGATGGTGGCGCTGTCGTTGCTGCGGGAGCTGGCGCCGGTGGTGGCAGCGCTGCTTTTTGCAGGGCGGGCTGGTTCGGCGTTGACCGCCGAAATTGGTTTGATGAAGGCCACCGAACAGTTGACCAGCATGGAAATGATTGGCGTCGACCCGCTGCGTCGCGTAGTGGCCCCGAGGCTTTGGGCCGGGTTCGTGGCGCTGCCGATTCTCACCGTGGGATTCAGTGTGGTGGGTATCTGGGGCGGCTATCTGGTGGGCGTCGAGTGGCTGGGCGTTTTCGAAGGCTCTTACTGGAGCAACATGCAGTCCAGCGTCTCGTTCATCAACGATGTCGGTAACGGCATGATCAAGAGCCTGGTGTTTGCCCTGGTGGTGACCTGGATCGCCGTGTTCCAGGGCTATGATCTGATTCCCACGTCCGAAGGCATTTCTCGGGCGACCACTCGTACGGTGGTGTACTCATCGCTGGCGGTGCTGGGGCTGGATTTCGTTTTAACCGCCGTCATGTTCGGCGGCCTTCAATAGCTGGGGTGGTGTCATGAAGCGCAGTAAAACCATGGAGTTTGGCGTTGGCCTGTTCATGTTGGCGGGGATCATCGGCCTGGTCTTTCTGGGGCTGAGAGTCAGCGGTTTGACGCTTTCGGGCGCGTCTGACACGTTCCGTCTGGAAGCCAACTTCTCCAATATCGGCGGCCTCAAGCCGCGTGCCCGCGTCACCATGGCGGGCGTGACCGTTGGACGTGTCGAGGCCATCGAGCTGGACCGAGAGTGGTACGACGCACGCGTGGTACTGAGCCTGAACAGTGACCTGGAAGGCCAGCTTTCCCAGGATACCACGGCGGCCATTCTGACGGCGGGGCTGCTGGGCGAGCAGTACATTGGTCTGAGTGTGGGCGGCGCCCCGGAGGTGCTACAGGATGGTGACACGATTCGCGATACGCAATCCGCGCTGGTGTTGGAAGAACTTATTCAGCAGTTCGTGTCCAATATGGTCAGCAACTAAGCGTCAATGGTGATGGTGCCAGATTATAGAGGTGTAACGATGCAGAAAATGACAGTGATTTTTTCCCGGTGGGTTGCCCTTGCCATGCTGTTGATGGCCTTGCCTGCCTTGGCCAAGGCGCAATCTCAATCGCCCGAACAGATGATTCGCAACAACATCGACGAATTCATGGCGCAAATCGAAGGGCGTGAAGACTATTACGCCAATAACCTCGATGAGCTGAAGGCACTGGTCAACGATAGCCTGGATGATATTGCCGATTTCCGTTACATCGGCGCCAGCGTCATGGGCAGTTACTTCCGCAACGCTACGCCAGAGCAGCGCAGCCGCTTTGCGGATGTCTTCCGCCAGACGCTGATCGATACCTACACGCGTGGTCTGGTGACCTTCGACTACGATGAGCTGCGTGTGTTGAGTCAGCAGCGTGCCCAGCGTCACGAAGATCAAGCCAGCGTCGATATGGAAGTGGTGGCCAACAACGGCCAGGTCTACCCGGTCACCTACAGCCTGCGGCTGGCCAATGGTGAGTGGCGTGTGGTCAACGTGATCGTCAATGGCATCAACCTGGGTCTCACGTTCCGCAATCAGTTCGATCAGGCCATGCGTGAAAACAATCGCGATTACGATGCGGTCATTCGTGGCTGGTCGCCGGACATCGGCGTCGAAGAGCTGGAGCAAGGGGGCGATGCGTGAGCACGCTGCTCGACCGCCCGAATGTCTCGCTGGCCGAGCAACCGGATGGGTTGGTGGTGTCCGGTGACTTGAGCATGAACGCCGCCGCCGATGTGGCGGCGGCGGGGGTAAGCTGGCTGCGAACCACCCGTTCCACGTCGGTTCAGTTCGACTTCAGCGGTGTCGATGTTGCCAGTAGCGCTGCCTTGAGCGTGATGTTCGAGTGGCTGCGAGCCAGCCAGGCCAGGCAGTTGCCGGTGAGCGCGATCGTGCTATCGCCGCCGCTCCAGCGTCTGGCGACGCTGGCAGAGCTGGAGCCCTTGATAGCTCAGCACAGCCCCGTGCAGTAATCCTTCTCCATAAAGCAGCCTGCGGGCTGCTATCTTCTCTTTGGCATGCCGCCAGCATCGCCAAGCGTGATGCTTTTCTTTATCATGTGGCTTTTCCGCACATTCTTTTCGACCCCAAAGGAGTTTCCTGGCTTATGCAACCCAACGAGGTCAAAGCACTGCTTGAATCCCGCATCGATGGGTGTGAGTTTCACATCCAGGGAGAAGGCTGCAATTTTCAGGTGATTGCGGTTGGCGAAGCCTTTGAAGGTCTTTCACCCGTAAAGCGCCAGCAGCTGGTCTACGCCGCGCTGAGTGATGAAATCGCGTCCGGTGCCCTCCACGCTATCAGCATCAAAACGTTTACCCCGACGCAGTGGCAAACTGCATCGCAAAGTGCTGAGTAACGGCCTGCCCATGGATAAGCTGATTATTACCGGCAACGGTTGCGTTGACGGAGAAGTGTGGGCCAGTGGCGCCAAGAACGCGGCGCTGCCCATTCTGTGTGCCAGCCTGTTGGCCGATGGCCCTGTCGTGATCGGCAATTTGCCGCACTTGCAGGATATCACCACGACGCTGGAGCTGTTGGGCCGGATGGGCGTCGAGCCCGTCATGGGCGAGAAGCTGAGCATTCAGTTGGACGGCTCTCAAGTGACTCAGTGCCATGCGCCTTACGAGCTGGTCAAGAAAATGCGCGCCTCGATTCTGGTACTGGGCCCGTTGTTGGCGCACTTCGGCAAGGCCGACGTCTCGCTGCCTGGCGGGTGTGCCATTGGTTCGCGCCCAGTGGATCTGCATCTGCGTGGTCTGGAGGCCATGGGTGCCGAAATCCACGTGGAGGCGGGCTATATTCGTGCGCGCGTAGAGGGTCGCCTCAAGGGGGCGACGATCTTCTTCGATACGGTGACCGTGACGGGCACCGAGAACCTGCTGATGGCCGCGACCCTGGCCGATGGCCGTACCGTTCTTGAAAATGCTGCCCGTGAGCCCGAGGTCGTGGACCTTGCCGAGTGTCTGATCAAGATGGGCGCGAAGATCAGGGGGCATGGCACCGATACCATCATCATCGATGGGGTGCCTTCCCTGCACGGCTGTGAACACGATGTGATGCCGGACCGTATCGAAACCGGAACGTTTCTGGTGGCGGCTGCCATGACCGGTGGGCGCGTCAAGGTCAAGCGTACTCGTGCCGATATCCTCGAGGCAGTGCTGGCCAAGCTGGAAGAGGCCGGTGCCGAGATCACCAGTGGTGACGACTGGATCGCGCTGGATATGCATGGCAAGCGCCCCAAGGCCGTCAATATTCGTACCGCGCCTTATCCGGCATTTCCCACCGACATGCAGGCGCAGTTCGTGGCCATGAATGCGGTGGCAGAAGGGCACTCTCGCGTGGTGGAGACGATCTTCGAAAACCGTTTCATGCACGTGCAAGAGCTCAATCGCATGGGGGCCAATATCGTGCTGGAGGGCAACGCTGCCCTCATCAAGGGCGTCGACAAACTGTCCGGTGCGCCGGTCATGGCCACGGACTTGCGCGCCTCGGCGTCTCTGGTGATCGCGGCCATGATGGCCGAAGGCGAGACGCTGGTAGACCGCATCTACCATATTGATCGCGGCTATGAATGCATCGAGGAAAAACTTCAGCTGCTGGGGGCGAAGATTCGTCGCATCCCCGGCTAAGCCATGTGACCAACCATTGGCCTTACACCATGAGTAAGCAATTGATCCTGGCCCTCTCGAAAGGGCGTATTCTGGACGAGACACTGCCGCTGTTGGCAGATGCGGGTATTACACCCGCCGAAGACCTGAGCAAGAGTCGCAAGCTGCTGTTCGACACCAACCTGCCGGATGTGAAGCTGGTCATCATTCGCGCCACCGATGTACCGACCTATGTACAGTTGGGGGCCGCCGACGTGGGCGTGGCGGGCAAGGATGTACTGCTGGAGCATGGTGCCGAGGGGCTGTACGAGCCGCTGGATCTGGACATTGCCCGCTGCAAGCTGATGACGGCAGGCGTGACCGGGCAGCCCCCGGCGCGAGCTCGTCGCCGGGTAGCGACCAAATTCGTCAACGTGGCGCGCCGCTACTACGCCGAGCAGGGCATTCAGGCAGAGGTGATCAAGCTGTACGGCGCCATGGAGCTGGCGCCGTTGATGAACCTCGCCGACGAGATCGTCGATATCGTCGATACCGGCAATACGCTGCGTGCCAACGGCATGGAGCCGAGGGAGTTGATTGCCCATATCAGCACCCGCCTGGTAGTCAACAAGGCGGCCATGACCATGAAGCATGATCGTATCAAACCGCTACTGGCGCGTTTGGAAAGTGCCGTAAAGCAACGTCAATTGCTGCCTGCCGAATGACACGAGGTTCGCCATGAGTGAGACAACCACTGCCACCATTGCTCGGCTCTCTACCACTGAGCCGGGCTTCCACCGCCAGCTGGATACGCTGCTGGACTGGGAGGGCGTGTCCGATAGCGCCGTGCAGGCCCGTGTCGATGAAATACTGGCGGACGTCAAACAGCGCGGTGATCAGGCCGTCATCGATGCCACCAACCGCTTCGATCGGCTGGCCGTCGACTCCATGGAGCAACTGCGCCTGTCGCCTGAGCAGTTGAAAACGGCGTATGAGGGGCTGCCGTCGGAACAGCGTGAAGCGCTGGCCGTGGCAGCGGAGCGCATTCGTCGCTACCACGAGCGGCAGAAGCCGGAGTCCTGGCAGTATCAAGAGGCCGATGGCACGGTGCTGGGACAAAAGGTGACGCCACTGGACCGCGCTGGTATCTATGTGCCGGGCGGCAAGGCGGCCTATCCTTCTTCGGTACTGATGAATGCGATACCCGCCCACGTGGCTGGCGTGCGTGAGATCGTCATGGTGGTGCCGACCCCTGACGGTGTGCTGAACGATCTGGTGCTGGCGGCGGCACACCTGGCCGGTGTCGATCATGTCTTCACCATCGGTGGGGCGCAGGCCGTTGCAGCCTTGGCTTATGGCACCCAGAGCGTACCCCGTGTCGACAAGATCGTGGGCCCCGGCAATATTTACGTGGCCACCGCCAAGCGTGCGGTCTTCGGGCAGGTAGGTATCGACATGATTGCCGGGCCGTCAGAAATCATGGTGGTCTCCGATGGGCAGACCGACCCTGATTGGTTGGCCATGGATCTGTTCTCCCAGGCTGAGCATGATGAAGATGCCCAGGCGATTCTGGTCAGTTGGGACGCCGAGCACCTGGATGCCGTCGCGGCTTCCATCGAACGGCTGCTGCCTACGCTGGAGCGCGAGGAGATTGCGCGTGCTTCGCTCAAGCGCCGGGGGGCGCTGATTCTCTGTCAGCACCCGGCCGACGCCGTCGAGATGATCAATCGCATAGCGCCGGAGCACCTGGAGCTTTCCGTGGCCGAGCCCGAGGCGTGGCTAGAGGAGATCCGCCATGCAGGCGCCATCTTCATGGGGCGTCATACGTCGGAGGCCTTGGGTGACTACTGCGCGGGCCCCAATCACGTACTGCCGACGTCCGGCACGGCGCGCTTCTCGTCACCGCTGGGGGTTTATGACTTCCAGAAGCGCTCTTCGATCATTCACTGCTCTCCTGAAGGAGCGTCCGAACTGGGCAAAGTGGCGTCGGTCCTCGCCCGAGGCGAATACCTGACGGCCCATGCACGCTCGGCCGAGTATCGTATTCGCAGCAAGTAAGGTATGGGGGAGCGGCTTCAGGAGCCGCTCTGCCGATCTTCGGACGTCGCATTGGTGGGCACGGGGCGCTCGCCCACTTCCAGGGTGACCTCCATGCGCTCACCGCTGCGCACGATGGTCAGCGGAAGCCTGGTGCCCGGTGGGATAGAGGCAATTTCGCTCATGGTGGCGCGTGCATCCATGATCACCTGATCATCGATGGAGAGCAGCACATCGCCAGGCTGAAGCCCTGCCTCGGCTGCAGGGCCGCCGCTGACCACGCCGGCCACGATGACGCCTTGGGGAGTGCGCAGCCCAAACGAGGCGGCCAGTTCCCGCGATAGCGCCTGAGCCTCGATGCCCAGCCAGCCGCGAATCACCCGTCCACGGGTGACCAGTTCGTCGAGGATGCTGTGGGCAAGGTTGGCCGGAATGGCGAAGCCTATTCCCTGTGAGCCTCCCGAGCGTGAAAAGATCGCCGTATTGATGCCTACCAGTGCACCGTCAGGGTTGACCAGTGCTCCGCCTGAGTTGCCCGGGTTGATGGCCGCGTCGGTTTGGATGAAATCTTCATAGGCATTCAACCCCAAGTGGCTGCGCCCCGTAGCGCTGATGATGCCCATGGTCACCGTCTGCCCCACGCCGAAGGGGTTGCCTATTGCCAGCGCCACATCGCCCACGGCCACTTCCTTCGAGTCAGCCAGTTCGATCACGGGCAGGTTGTCCAGTTGAATGCGCAACACTGCCAGATCGCTTTCCGGGTCGGTGCCAATCACTTGAGCCAGTGTTTCGCGGCCGTCGCGCAGCGCCACTTGTATCTGGTCGGCGCCGCTGATCACGTGATGATTGGTAAGCACATAGCCGTCGTCACTGACGATGACCCCGGAACCCAGGCTGGACAGCATGCGTTGGTGGGTCGTGGCGTCGTCACCGCCGAAAAATTGCTGGAAGAACGGGTCAGACATCAGCGGGTGCTGGTCCCGCGACACGATGCGCGACGAATAAATGTTGACCACCGCTGGCGCGGCCTGGTTGACGGCGTTGGCGTAGCTGGCAGGCCCCTGGCTACGCGTAAGTGGCGCGGCCTGGCGTATTTCGGGGGCGGGCCGGTTGGCCGTCGACTCGCTATTGGTCGCGACCAGCGCTGGCTGGGGCTCTACGCTGGCAGGGGGAGATTGACGAAACGGGTTGGGAATCTGTTGAGGGAAGGCCAGCAGAATGACTGCGGCCAGCAGAAGGCCCGTGGTAATGGGCCAGAGATAGGGCAGCACAAGGCGGTGCATGCAAGCATTCCTCAGCGGATGGCGGTCTTCAGCAGGTCGCGAGGTTCGCGATAACGTGCAGCGAGTTTACAATGGAGGTTATGGTAACACTTAACGCCTCGCTTCCCCACGGGGCAGTGGCAACAATTAAGGAGACCACGTGAACCATCGCGATCAACTCGTCGCTGCATGTGACCACCAGCTCCGCGCTGGTCAATTCAAGGATTACACCATCAATGGCCTGCAAGTCGAGGGGCGAGAGACGGTTCGGCGGGTCATGACCGGCGTGACGGCCTGCCAGGCGTTGCTCGACGAGGCGGTGGCCTGGCAGGCGGATATGGTGCTGGTACATCACGGCTATTTCTGGAAGAACGAGCCAGTAGCGATTACCGGGATGAAGCAGAAGCGCATCAAGACGCTAATAGCCCACGATATGAGTTTGCTGGCGTATCACTTGCCGCTGGACGCCCATGCAGAGCTGGGCAATAACGCCGAATTGGCGCGGCGCCTGGGATGGAAGGTCGAGGGGTGTCTGGACGGCGAGCTGGGCGAAGGGTTGTTGTGGTCCGGGCGTCTGGTGACGCCGCAGCCGCTGACCACGTTGGCCGATCAATTGAGCCACACCCTTCAGCGTCAGGCGCTGGTCGTCGAGGCGCCGCTGGCGGGGCCAGTGGAGCGAATTGCCTGGTGCACGGGTGGGGCCCAGGACATGATCACGGCTGCCCACCAAGCAGGTGCTCAGGTATTCGTGTCAGGGGAGATTTCCGAACGCACTACGCACCTGGCGCGTGAGCTGGGTATTCATTACATCGCGGCAGGGCACCATGCTACCGAGCGTTACGGGGTGCAGGCCTTGGGCGAGTGGTTGGCGAGCCAGTTCGATGTCGAGCATCGTTTCGTGGATATCGACAACCCGGCCTGACTCGGAGAAAAGTGACGTGCGACCAGGGCGCTCAGGGGCGCCCTGGTGAGCGTAGATCAGTAGCGTGGGGGTTGCGCAAGCGTATCGCTGTCTGATTTCTGATGCTCTTTCAGCCCGAAGTCTTCGGAAAGCGTGCCGTTCTTGCCAGCCGCGTAATCGCGGGGCATGGCAAGGTCGGCATCGTTTTCTGCCGTGGCCGCTGCTTTGTGATGGGAGGCCTTGACGCTGGTGAGCTGCCATTGAGCCGCCTCGTCGGCGATCTGGACTTCGATTTGGTCCGCCTCCTGACGAATGCTGTCAAGACGTTGCTGGATGCCCGTCAGGCTGCTGCCCATGGCTTGTTTAAGTTCCGCGATCTTGTGCTCGCGCTCCAGTAGCGTTTGCTTCAGCGCAGCCATGTCTTTCTCGCTCTTGCTGAACAGGCGATAGCAGGCAAGGCCAATGAGAAAGCCAACGACGAGACCTACAACGGCAAAAATGATTGGCGAGCTTGCTTCCACGGTATTCTCCCTGATAGTGGTGCGCGCCATGTCATCGATGGCATGGCGTCACCGATCGCATGGCTGCATGGTCAGCCCCATTATAGGCGCGTCACGGCTGGTTGGGTCAATCCGCTCATGCGCTTAGCGCTCAGTCGGCGTATAATTAGGCTCTTTTTATCGGTCAGGCCGGTGCTCGGCGGATGTGCAGGTGCGCGTCGATGCATACGCCTGGCTACGCGCTGCGGGAGCATTTTAATGTCATCAGTATCTGCACGTCAGGCGTCTGAACACCCCCATCGCTTGACGCCACTGGAGCGTTATCAGCAGGATTTGACGCGCAGTGACTTTCAATACGACCCGGCTCAGGAGCAGGCGGTCAAGCATCTTCAGCGTCTTTACGATGACCTGCTGTCGACCACCACCACCGTGCCCAAAGCAGTGGTCGCCAGTAAAGGCTTGAAGGCGAAGATGGCGGGGCTGCTGGGCAAGCGCAGCGAGCCAGACAAGCCCCCGGTGCCCCAGGTGAAGGGGCTCTACTTTTGGGGTGGGGTCGGACGTGGCAAGACCTACCTGGTGGATACGTTTTATGACGCCTTGCCCTTCCCTGAAAAAATGCGCACGCACTTTCATCGGTTCATGCAGCGGGTGCATAACGAGCTGACGCACTACAAGGGCGAGAAGAACCCGCTGACGCTGATTGCCGGCAAGTTTGCAACCGAAGCCAGGGTGATCTGCTTCGACGAATTTTTCGTCAAGGACATCACGGATGCCATGATCCTGGCCAATCTCATGGAGGCGCTGTTCGAGCGTGGTGTCGTGCTGGTGGCGACCTCCAATATCGTGCCCGACGATCTCTACAAGGATGGTCTGCAGCGCGCTCGGTTCCTGCCCGCCATCGAACTGGTCAATCGCCACTGTGACGTCGTGAATGTAGACTCCGGCATCGATTATCGGTTACGGGCGCTGGAGCGTGCGGAGATCTTCCATGCGCCGCTGGATGAGGCTGCCGACCAGGAGCTGGCGCGCAGCTTCAAGGAGATTGCCGGTCATGCGGGAGAAGAGGGCGCGCCGCTGGAAATCAACCATCGAGTATTGAAGACGCGTCGACTTCATGAGGATGTCGTCTGGTTCGAATTTGCCGAACTGTGCGATGGGCCGCGTAGCCAGAACGACTATATCGAGCTTGCTCGAGAGTTTCATAGCGTGCTGGTGGCCAATGTGCCGCGCATGGATGCCAAGAGCGACGATCAGGCGCGCCGCTTCATCAATATGGTGGACGAGTTTTATGATCGGGGCGTCAAGCTCTTGATGTCGGCAGAAGTGCCCGTCGAGTCGCTTTACAGTGATGGCAAGCTAACGTTTGAATTTCAGCGGACGCTGTCGCGCTTGCAGGAGATGCAGTCGCGGGAGTATCTGGCGCTGCCGCACAAACCCTGAGCGCCTCTGTTGCCTGAGTGCGATGCCAGGGGCGTGCGAGAAAAGTAAAGATGGCACTTAACTTGTCCACTCTCTTACTGTAGAATGCCGCCTCGCTGTACGTTGTAGCTGTTTTCTGGCTGCAACCAAAAAGAATAGGGATGGTGCTTCGCTACTGTATAGCGTTAGCTACCCAACACACTTAATCTGGTGATTTCATCCATGAAGACGTTCAGTGCTAAGCCGCAGTCCGTCCAGCGCGACTGGTATGTTGTCGACGCTACGGACAAAACGCTCGGTCGTCTGGCAACCGAGATTGCTCGCCGCCTGCGTGGCAAGCATAAGCCCGAATTTACCCCTCACGTTGATACCGGCGACTACATCGTTGTCATCAATGCCGAGAAAGTCCAGGTGACCGGTAACAAGGCGAAGGCCAAGACCTACTACCGCCACACTGGCTACCCGGGCGGTCTGCGCTCCATGACCTTCGACAAGATGCTGGATCACGCTCCCGAGCGCATCATCGAGTCTGCTGTCAAGGGCATGCTGCCGAAAGGCCCGCTGGGTCGCGCCATGTATTCCAAGTTGAAAGTGTACGCCGGTGCCGAGCATCCGCATGCTGCCCAGCAGCCGCTTGAACTGAACATCTGAGGAAATCTTCGCCATGACACAGCAGTATTACGGTACCGGGCGCCGCAAGACTTCCACCGCTCGTGTGTTCCTGAAGCCGGGCTCCGGCAAAATCACTGTCAACAATCGTGAGCTCGACGAGTACTTCGGTCGCGTTACCGGTCGCATGGTTGTTCGTCAGCCCCTCGAGCTGACCGAGACCCTGAACCAGTTCGACGTGTATGTGACCGTCGAAGGTGGTGGTGGCTCTTCACAAGCTGGCGCCATCCGTCACGGCATCACGCGTGCTCTGATGAACTACAACGAAGACCTGCGCCCGACTCTGCGCGCCGCTGGCTACGTCACCCGTGACGCACGTCAGGTAGAGCGTAAGAAAGTCGGTCTGCGCAAGGCGCGTCGTCGTCCGCAGTTCTCCAAGCGTTAATTTTACGCTATGCGGCAAAAACGCCCAGGTCCAGGACCTGGGCGTTTTTTATTGGAATATCAAAAAATTATAGTACCTGTACCACCATGGTCCGGGGCGGTTGTTCTTGTGCAGAGCGCTTTGTTTTTTTAACATAGAGCGTATTTGATATTCGTCGCCGCAAGACGCCTTTGCGGCGAAACGGGTAAGCTGATGGGAGAAACCAGAAATGGCAGATAACGGCGTAAACAAAGGCCGGCGCCGTTTCCTCGTGGGCGCCACCTCCGTTGTGGGGGCGGTGGGCGCTGTCGGGGTTGCGGTCCCCTTTGTGGCATCCTGGCAGCCTAGTGCCAGTGCGTTGGCGGCCGGTGCGCCGGTTCGAGCTAACTTTTCCAAGCTCGAACCGGGGCAGCGTGTCACCATCGAGTGGCGCGGGCGGCCGGTATGGATCATCAACCGTACGCCTGAGATGATTGAGCGTACAGAGAGTCTGGACCCGTCTCGCTTGCGGGACCCGGATTCCGAGGAGGAGCAGCAGCCTGCTTATATCACCGGTCCGTTGCGCTCTGTGCGCCCCGAGGTCGGTGTCATGGTTGGTGTATGTACCCACCTGGGTTGTTCTCCGCTGTACCGTCCCGAGCCCGAGGCCGCAGTCACAGACAACTGGCCGGGCGGTTTCTTCTGTCCTTGCCATGGTTCGTACTTCGATCTCGCCGGACGCGTCTTCAATAACGTACCTGCACCCACCAACCTTGAAGTGCCGCCCTATCGTTTCGAGGGTGAGGACATCATCGTTGGTGAAGACGAGGAGGCCGCGTAATGGGTAATCCTAATCGAGTCAAGGCTGAACGCGGCATCATGCGCTGGGTGGACGACCGCTTCCCCGCAACGCAAATGATGCAAGACCACCTCACCAAGTACTACGCACCGAAGAACTTCAACTTCCTCTACATCTTTGGTGTATTGGCGTTGCTGGTGCTGGTCAACCAGATTCTGACCGGTGTCTGGCTGACCATGAGCTACAACCCCACGGCGGAAGGCGCTTTCCGCTCCGTTGAGTACATCATGCGTGACGTCGAGTACGGCTGGATCATCCGCTATATGCACTCGACTGGCGCCTCTGCTTTCTTTGTCGTCATTTACATGCATATGTTCCGTGCATTGATGTACGGATCTTACAAGGCTCCGCGTGAGCTGGTCTGGATCTTCGGCATGGCCATCTATCTGCTGCTGATGGCAGAGGCCTTCATGGGTTATCTATTGCCCTGGGGTCAGATGTCCTACTGGGGTGCTCAGGTCATCATCTCGCTGTTCGCGACCATTCCCGGCATTGGCCCGGATCTGGCGCAGTGGATCCGCGGTGACTTCCTGATTTCCGGTATCACGTTGAACCGCTTCTTTGCCCTGCATGTGGTGGCGCTGCCTATCGTGATTCTGGCGCTGGTCGTGCTGCATATCATTGCCCTGCATGAAGTTGGCTCCAACAACCCTGATGGCATCGAGATCAAGGATAAGAAAGACGAAACCGGCAAACCGCTGGATGGCATTCCTTTCCATCCGTACTACACCGTGAAGGATCTGGTGGGTGTGGCGGTCTTCCTGTTCGTCTTTGCGGTGGTGCTGTTCTACTTCCCGGAAGGGGGTGGTTACTTCATCGAGCGTCCCAACTTCGAGCCAGCCAACCCGATGGTAACGCCTGATCACATTGCGCCGGTGTGGTACTTCACGCCGTTCTATGCCATCTTGCGGGCCATTACCTTCGACTTCCTGGGATTGCGTGCCGAGTTCCTGGGCGTGCTGGCCATGGGTGGCGCCATCGCCATTCTGTTCGTACTGCCCTGGTTGGATCGTAGCCCGGTCAAGTCCATGCGTTACAAAGGCTGGTTGTCACGTATTGCGCTCATCATCTTTGCGATCAGCTTTGTGATCCTGGGTGTTCTGGGTGCCATTCCGGCGACTCCGCTGCGTACGCTGGTGGCCCAGATCTGTACGGTGCTCTACTTCGCCTTCTTCATTCTGATGCCGGTGTACACCAGTATCGAGAAGACTAAACCCGTTCCTGAAAGGGTGACTGGCTAATGAAAAAGCAACTGTTCGCACTGATGTTCGCGCTGCTGCCTTTGATGGCGGTCGCAGCGCCAGGGCCCGACGTGCCTTACTCCATGACGCCGGATCTGCGTGACCAGGAGTCTCTGCAGCGTGGTATGCAGCTCTACGTCAACTACTGCATGGGATGTCACTCGCTGGAGCATCAGCGCTTCTCCCGTGCAGCAAATGATCTGGGCATGCCGCAGGACCTGGTCGAAGAGAACCTGATTTTCTCTTCATCGCTGGGTTACAACGACCTGATGCACATCGCCATGCTGCCGGAAGATGGTGAAAGCTGGTTCGGCGCTGCGCCGCCCGATCTGACGCTGCATGGTCGTCTGCGCGGTCCCGACTGGATCTACTCCTACCTGCTGAGCTTCTACCGTGACCCGAGCCGTCCACTGGGCGTCAATAACGCGGTATTTGATCTGGTGGCCATGCCCAACGTGCTGGAGCCGCTGCAGGGTGTTCAGGAGATGGTCTGCTCGGAAACCGACCAGCCGGTAGCAGGGCAGTCGCCCGACCCGCTGTCTGGCAAGTACCAGTCTTGTGAAGTGCTGCAAGTCACTCAGCCAGGTTCCATGGAGCCTGCCGAGTTCGAGGAAGCCGTCTATGACCTGACCAACTTCCTGGCCTACGTCGGTGAGCCTTCCAAGCTGCAGGCTCAGGCACTGGCGCCCAAGGTGCTGATCTTCATCTTTATCTTTGGTGTGATCGCCTACCTGCTCAAGCGTGAGTACTGGCGGGATGTTCACTAAGCATTAGCCTATGCTTGGTGGGCGGGGCGCACGGCGAAAGCCGTGCGCCCTTTGTTTGTTTATGTGCCCCCAGGGGCTTTGCGTCGCTTTACCATAAAAGGCGGCGGGCGTGTTACTATCGTCTATTGTTTTGATGCGAGGATGCTTTCATGGGTGTTGTGGCCAAGCGGTCGTCAATGATCTTTTACTCAGGTAATGATGATCATTTCAGTCATCGTGTACGCATTGTTCTGGCTGAAAAGGGAGTGGCGGTCGATATCGTCGATGTTGCTGAGGAACAGCCACCTGAAGAGTTAGCGGACCTCAACCCGTACAACAGTGTTCCCACGCTGCTGGATCGTGATCTGGTGCTCTATGAGTCCAAGGTCATGATGGAGTATCTGGATGAGCGCTTTCCTCATCCGCCGCTGTTGCCCGTCTACCCAGTGGCACGTGCTCAAAGTCGGCTGTGGATGCACCGTATCGAACGCGAATGGTGCCCGATGCTCGAGCTGATCCGCACGGGTGGCAAGAAAGAGGCAGACAAGGCGCGTAAAGAGCTGCGCGAAAGCCTGATCGGCATTTCGCCCATCTTCGAAGATATGCCGTATTTCATGAGCGAAGAGTTTACGCTGGTGGATTGCTGTCTGGCGCCCATCCTTTGGCGTCTGCCCGAGCTCAATATCGAGCTGCCGGAGAAGCAGGTGAAGCCGCTGCTGAACTACATGTCGCGCGTATTCGAGCGTGAAGCGTTCAAGGCCTCCTTGAACGAGCGTGAAAAAGAGATGCGCGCCTGAATTCATATGGCCCCTAGCCTGATGGGCAGGAGCCTCACTTGTCAGGAGGAGGGAGACTTATGAAGTCGAGCCGTCCCTATCTCGCCCGAGCCTTGTACGAATGGCTTCTGGATAACGACCTAACGCCTTACCTGGTGGTGGATGCTACGCAGCCGGGCGTAGAAGTGCCGCGCCAGTTCGTTCAGAACGGTCAGATCGTACTCAATGCCGCGCCAACGGCGGTACGCGATCTGTTCATGGAGAACCAGGCAATTGGTTTCAGCGCTCGCTTTGGGGGTCAGCCCATGCAGGTGATGATCCCCATCCCTGCGTTGATCGCTATCTACGCTCGTGAAAACGGGGCAGGCATGGTCTTTGGCCATGAGCCGGAACTGGATGCCGACGAGCTAGAGGGGGGTGAGGAGTCCTCAGCTGATGAAGCTGCACGACCCGAGCTGACCTTGACGGAAGCACCTTCCAAAGAGGCGTCGGATGCATCGACTGCGTCTGAAAAGCCCAGGAAGAAACCGGCTCTCAGAGTGGTCAAGTAGCCGGGCTTTTAGCCTGATTATGGCTAAATGGTTATATTAAAAAAGCCTCGCCAGTCACGCTGGCGAGGCTTTTTGTTGCCAGGACGAAGCTCAGTTCAGGTAATCGAAGACCTTGACGATGCGCTGAATGCCGGCCACGCCGGACGCAGCATTGACGATTCGGTCGGCTTCCTCACGAGTGACCATGCCCATCAGGTACACGGTGGCATTCTCGGTGGTGACTTTCAGCTTGGAAGAGTCGATCTGATCATTGGTGGCAAGGTGGCTGATGACATTGGTGGTCAACCAGGTGTCGGCCAGACGCTGGCTGGCGGGCAGGTTGGCGGCAATGGTCAGTTCGTTGTGCAGCTGATTGACGCCGCGCAGGTTGGAGGCCACGTTGCCTGCCATGCTTTTCAGCTCGTCGCTGGGTACCTGCCCAACCAGAAGCAGGGTGCCGTTGTAGCTATGGGCGCGAATCCGCGCATCACCCAGCCGAGCATCGGCGCGTGACAGGGAGCGCTCCGCTTCGCGTTCGATGGTGGCATCCACGGCTTGGACATCGCTGCTGCGCTGGCCGTAGTTGGAGGGGTTGGAGCCGCTGTTGTTGGCACAGCCGCTGAGCAGCACCGCGCCGCACAGCGTAGCGACCAGAAGGGAGCGAGAAGCAAAACGTAGGGCCATTGAGATGACTCCTTTATCGATATATTCCGTTGACCTGAATGCGCTGTCAGGCAGCGCCGCCAAACAGCTGTTCGTCAATTAAATCACACAGGCAGTGAATCACCAGCAAGTGGACTTCCTGGATGCGAGCCGTCGAGGTGGCGGGGACGCGAATTTCACAGTCGTCCTGGCCGAGCAGCGACGCCATGTTGCCACCGTCACGGCCTGTCAGAGCCACCACCGTCATGTCGCGATCATGGGCGGCCTGGATGGCTTGCACGATATTGGCTGAGTTGCCGCTGGTCGAGATGGCCAGCAGGACATCGCCCGGTTGCCCCAGCGCACGAATCTGTTTGGAAAATACTTCGTTGTAGCTGTAGTCGTTGGCGATGGAGGTAAGCGTCGACGTATCGGTAGTCAACGCCAGCGCAGGCAGGCTGGGGCGCTCGCGTTCGAAGCGGTTGAGCAGTTCTGAAGAGAAGTGCTGGCTGTCGCCTGCGCTGCCGCCATTGCCGCAGGCCAGGATCTTGCCTTCATTGACCAGGCACTGAACCATCATTTGGCTGGCCACTTCGATAAACGGTGGTAGCACCTCGCTGGCATAGGTTTTGGTGTCAATGCTGGCATTGAAGTGGTTGAGAATGCGAGATTGAAAGTCCATCAGGGCTTCCCGGTTATAGAGTATTAATAAGCGTCAAATGCCGCTTGTTCCCATTCGAACGTCAGCGCGGGCGGCATGCCTGTGATCGCTAGAATATCAAAGCGGCAGGGGCAGTCGAGGTCGTGCCTTGCAAGATAGAGCATGGCGGCGCGTACCAGTCGGCGACGTTTCTGTGCCGTCACGGTCTCCAGCGGGTGCCCGTGCTCCGTGGTGGCGCGATGTTTGACCTCGATAAACACCAAAGTATCCCGATCATACATCACCAGGTCCAGTTCGCCGCCCTTCACATGGTGGTTGCTGCTCACCAGTCGAAGGCCTTGCTCCTGCAGCCATTGAGCGGCGATTCGCTCAATGGCTGCTCCTCGGTAGCGTGCGCTTTGCGGGCTACGGCTCATTGCCCAAGAGGCCTGGGATCAGGATGGGGGCGGGAGTGCCGTTCTGGAATTTTGCCCAAGGGAGTTCACGGTGAATGCGGCCGTCGCTGGCCAATGACATGCGACCGGTGCTGCCGTTAAGGCCATTGATGTCCGAGAGGTCCGACATGCGTTTGGCCAGCTCGTAGGCATCGACGCCCATGGCCATGAGGCGGAACATGGAGGCGTCGGACTCGTCGCGCAGCTGCTGGTAGGTAGCGTAGAAAGGCAGGACTTCTTCTCCGCCGACAGCCGCATCAGGAATCTGCCAGGGGATGTCCATGAACATGACGTCGTTGAGGTCCTGGTCCAGACGAGTCTGTCGGCGGCCTTCATGCAGGTGCGAGGTGGCGTAGATCGGCAGGTCAGGGGCGTAATAGTAATCCATGGTGGGCGGTACCTGGCGTGCATAGTCAGGTAGGGCGAGCAGGAACAGGGCGTCGATGTTACCCAGACGAGCCCGTTCGCCGCTGACATTCAGCGCTGTTTGTACCGCATTGGACACCGGGCTGCTCGGGTTGTAGCGCACGGCATTGGTGACTTCTCCGCCCAGACGCTGGTACTCGTTCCAGAAGGCTTCGCCTACTCGGCGGCCCCAGTCATTATCCGGCACCATGACGGCTACCTGGCGGTGCCCGTCCTGATAAGCACGGCGAGCTGCCTGGCGCGCTTCGTCTTCCGCTGACAGGCCATACTGCAGCAGGCGCTGGGCCTGGTTACTGGAGTTGTGCCCATAGTTGAGCGCCAGCGTAGGAAGTGGAACGCTGTCGCGCTCCTCCAGCTGGGTCACCTGCTCCTTGTCGAGTGGGCCGATCAATAGCTGTGCGTTCATTTGTTCGGCACGGCTGTAGATTTCATCCAGAGAGTACTGGGAGGCGTCGATGAAGGTCAGCTGTACGCCATCATTGCTGATTTCGTTGTGGCGGCGCATGGCAGTGGTCAGCGTGCTGGCCACGCTGCTCAGAGGGCCGGATTCCGGCAGGGCCACGGCAATGCGTCGCACATCGGTGCCTTCCAGCTCCGGCAGTGCGACCTGTACCTCGTCAGGACGCTGATCCAGCGCTTCCTGGGCCCATTGACGGCGCTCTGCCAGCGTTTGCTGCTGGTTGGCTTGCATGGGCAGCTCATCATCCAGCACTTGCGTGGCGCGCAGGACCGCTTGCGGGTCGTTCATGCCGCGGGCCAGTTCCGAAAACAGCATGGCCCAGCGTAAACGGTCAGTATCGCCCAGCTGGGCTTCGTCGATGCTGCTGGCGGCTTCGAAGGCACTTTCTCGCTGGCCCTGGCGGGCCAGGATGTTGGCCGCTTCCAGGCGCGTTTGGGCCGCCTGTTCGGGAGCCTGCTGCTCTGCCTGGCTGAGCAGTCGTCCTGCGTCCTGATCGGGGGCTCGGTCAACGACGCTGGGCGGCTGCATGGCACACCCGGTGATGAGAAGTGCCATGAAGGCAGTGGCCAACAGGCCACGAAGTGACTGTTTCATGTATCCTTCCTTAGTTTCCATTTGCGCTGTCGCGGCCTATGAGCAGGTTGATCTCACGTTGAGTAAGCATAGCGCACCGTCAGGGCAAGCTATTAATAAATCGGGAGTCACGATGACACACCAACCTCCGGGCACATTGTACGTGGTTGCTACGCCAATTGGGAATTTGGACGATCTGTCGCCTCGCGCCGCTCGGATACTTGCCAGTGTGGCGCGCATCGCCGCCGAGGATACGCGCCATAGCGGACGTTTGTTGGCCCATCTGGGGGTCAATACCCCCATGATATCACTGCATGAGCATAACGAAGTGCAGCGCGTGGATAGCCTGGATCGTTATCTTGTGGCAGGGGAAGACATCGCTCTGATCAGTGATGCCGGCACGCCGCTGATCTGTGATCCGGGATTCGTGCTGGTGCGCGAGCTGCGTGCGCGTGGGCGTCATGTGGTGCCCTTGCCCGGTCCTTGTGCCTTGATCGCGGCGCTGTCGGCGGCTGGCCTGCCCACGGATCGCTTCACCTTTGGCGGTTTTTTGCCTGCCAAGTCCAGTGGCAGGCGCCAGGCGCTGGAGCGGTGGGCGGCCCGGGAGGAGACGCTGGTGTTTTATGAGTCGCCCCATCGTATCCTGGCGACGCTGGAGGCGCTGGCAGAGCAGATGCCCGAGCGCAGCGTGGTGCTGGCCAGGGAGCTGACCAAGACCTTCGAGACGTTTTTGCAGGGAACGCCTGTGCAGCTGCTGGAACAGATGGAGCAGGATGCCAATCAGACGCGTGGTGAGTTCGTGATCGTCATTGCCGGAGCGGCGCCCGTCGAGCAGGGTGACGAGCAGGCTGTAGAGGCGGATGCTCTGCTGGCGGCGCTATTGGCCGAGGGTATAGGGGTCAAGCAGGGAGCGGCGGTGGCGGCGCGATTGATGGGGGGGCGCAAGCAGCAGTGGTATGCCAGATTGCAGGCAATCAAAGGCGAGCATTGAGGCCAGGGCGGGGCGCTGGTATGCTTGCCGCCGGAGTTGGCCAGACAGTCGCCGCTAATATGCTCGCAAGAGCCGTTGGGGGAGGAAAGTCCGGGCTCCATAGGGCAGAGTGCCAGGTAACGCCTGGGCGGCGAGAGCCGACGGAAAGTGCAGCAGAGAGTAGACCGCCTAAGCTTCTGACATCAACCTCAGGAGCCGGTAAGGGTGAAAGGGTGCGGTAAGAGCGCACCGCGCGCCTGGTAACAGTGCGTGGCATGGTAAACCCCACTCGGAGCAAGACCAAATAGGGACCCAATGGCGTGGCCCGCGCTGGGTCCGGGTAGGTTGCTTGAGCGCTGTGGTGACGCAGCGCCTAGAGGAATGACTGTCCACGACAGAACCCGGCTTATCGGCCGACTCCCCATTTCCATGAAAGGCGTGCTGGGCACGCCTTCCCAAATCTTGTGTGAGAGTAACATGCCTTCTGCCGACGCCGATCAGGTCGCTTCCCGTTTTCGTCACACCAGTGTGTTATTGGACGGGGCCGTCGATGCGTTGATTCACGATCCCGACGGTGTCTATCTGGACGGCACGTTTGGCCGCGGGGGGCACTCGCGTCTCATCCTGTCGCGGTTGAGTGAGCAGGGCCGTTTGTTGGCCATGGACCGTGATCCTCAGGCCATTGCCGCCGCTGAAGAGATCACCGACTCGCGTTTTCAGATTACCCGGCGTGAATTTGCGCGGCTGGCGGAGTTCGCCCAAGAGCAGGGCGTGCATGGTCGTCTGTCAGGCATCCTGCTGGATATCGGCGTGTCGTCGCCGCAGCTGGACGATCCCGAGCGTGGTTTCAGCTTCATGCGCAATGGCCCGTTGGACATGCGCATGGACCCCACGCAAGGTGAGAGCGCTGCGAGCTTTCTGGCCCGGGCTAGCGAGTCCGAGATTGCCAGTGTCTTCAAGACCTACGGCGAAGAGCGCTACGCCAAGCGGCTGGCCAATGCGGTGGTCAAGCGGCGCGTTGAGCAACCCTTTACCCATACCGTGGATCTGGCCGAGGTCCTCAAGGCAGCCCACCCCGCCTGGGAGAAGGGCCGACATCCGGCAACCAAAGCGTTTCAGGGGCTGCGCATTTACCTCAACGGCGAACTGGAGCAGCTGGATAGCGCGTTGGACGCAGCCCTGGAGGCCTTGGCGCCGGGGGGGCATCTGGTGGTCATTAGCTTTCATTCGCTGGAAGACCGCCGTGTCAAACGCTTCATCCGCCACCATGTCCGGGGAGATACCCACTTGCCGCGCGGCGTTCCCATCCGTGATGATCAGTTGAATCGCCGTCTCGAAGCCCTGGGCAAAGGAAGTCGCCCTGACGATGAAGAAGTGGATGCCAACCCGCGTGCCCGCAGCGCCGTCATGCGTGCTGCCCGTAAGCGAGCGTGATCATGAGTCTCGAGCGCTTCGAACGATGGCTATCCACGCTGCAGGCCGAGTGGCCATTTCAAGTGCGCCTGCGTCTCTGGCCGCTGGTGTTGATCGCGCTGTTTGTATTATGCCTGTTGACCGCCTTGTCGGTGGTGATGACCACCCACATGACTCGGGTACAGTTTGCCGAGCTGCAGCGTCTGGAGCAGGAGAAGAACCAGCTGCAAACCGAGTGGGGGCAGCTGTTATTGGAAGAGGGTGCCTGGTCGACACCGGCACGCATCGAGCAAATTGCCACGGAACGGCTAGAAATGCGTATTCCAGACGTCAACGATGTTGAGGTTATTCGTCCATGAGACGCGAAGGTCGGGGAGGGAAGTCCCGTCAATATCCCATTGCACCGCCCTTGGCTGGCGGTCGTTTCTTTTTCATCTTGCTGGTGGTAGGGCTGGCCTCTGCCATTCTAATCGGTCGTATCACGCTGCTCCAGGTCATCGACCGGCCCTTTTTGCAAAGCCAAGGGGACGCGCGCACCCTGCGTCATGAAGCCATTCCGGCGCACCGCGGTATGATCACCGACCGCAATGGGGAGCCACTGGCCATCTCGACGCCTGTGGTGACCCTGTGGGCCAATCCGCAAGAGTTGCCTGGCGATGCCATTCAGCGAGTCATGCTGGCCCAGGCGCTGGGGATGTCGTTGGATGATTTCGATGCCCGGGTCGCGCGCTTTGCCAGTCGAGAGTTCATGTATCTGCGTCGCCATATGACCCCGGAAGCTGCCCAGCGAGTGCTGGATCTGCGTACCCCCGGGGTGTATCCGCAGCGGGAATACAAGCGCTATTACCCGGCTGGGGAAGTGGTGGCCCAACTGCTGGGCGTCACCAACGTCGATGACGTGGGCCAGGAGGGGCTGGAGCTTGCTTATCAACCTTACCTGGCAGGTCACCCCGGCCAGCGGCGCGTCATCAAGGATCGGCGGGGTCGTTTGGTGCGTGAGCTGGGGGTGATCCGTGATGCCCAGCCAGGGGGCGAGCTGACGCTTTCCATCGACCAGCGCATTCAGTACATGGCCTATCGTGAGCTGCGCGCTGCCGTGACCGAACATGAGGCAGACGGCGGCGTGCTGGTCATGATGGATGCACGCACGGGCGAGGTGCTGGCCATGGCCAATCTGCCCTCCTACAATCCCAATAACCGCGCCGGACTCGACCCTCGGGGGCTGCGTAATCAGGCCCTGGTGGATGTCTTCGAGCCTGGCTCGGTCATGAAGCCACTGGCCATGGCAGCCATTCTCGAAAGCGGCGTGTTCGACCGCGATGTGGTGGTCGATACCTCACCGGGCTGGATGCGCATCGACCAGTTCACCATCCGTGATATCCGTAATTACGGGCAGTTGGATCTGGCGGGTATTCTGGAAAAGTCCTCCAATATCGGCATGTCGCGGCTGGCGCTTCAGCTCAGCGATACGGCGATCTGGGAAAAGTACAATCAGTTGGGCTTTGGGCAGGGACCGGGCACCGGTTTTCCTGGCGAGTCCACGGGTAGTCTCCCGGCGCCGGTGCGGTGGTCGCGCAGTGAGCGTGCGGCGCTCTCCTATGGCTATGGCTTATCGACTTCTGCGCTGCAGATTGCCAGTGCTTACACGGCATTGGCCAACGGCGGCGAGCGCCTGCCGCCCTCGCTATTGAGGTTGTCCGAACCTCCCCCTGGTATTCCGGCTATTTCGCCCAGCGTTGCAGATGATCTTCTGGACGTGCTGGAAACGTCCGTGGGAGCCTACTCTGGTGGGCGTCGTGCGCGGGTCGAGGGCTACCGGGTAGGTGGCAAGACCGGTACGGTACGCAAGACCGGTCAGCAGGGTTACGCCACGGATGCCTACCGCAGCGTCTTTGCTGGCATTGCCCCTATCTCTGATCCGCGCATCGTCACGGTGGTGATGATCGATAACCCCCAGGCGGGGCAGTTTTATGGCGGGGCAGTGGCGGCCCCCGTATTTTCCAGCGTCACCGGCAACGCGCTACGTCTGCTGGATGTGCCGCCCGATCATGACGTTGAATAGCTTTCAAGGAGTAGGCATGACTGTGAGCCTCGACCAGTTTCGGGCCGCCCTGAAGGCGGTGTGGCCGGGTGCCGACTTGCCCGAGCTGCCACCGCTGCCCGTGTCGCTCGATCTGGTGACCGATTCGCGCAAGGTGGCAGAAGGGAGTGTCTTCGTGGCGGTGCCCGGTAGCCAAGGGGATGGCCGTGAGTATATCGACCAGGCGCTGGAGGGCGGTGCCTCGCTGGTGCTGGCGCATACGCGGCAGGCCGAGCTGACGCTGCAGGGCAAGGTGCTTTCGTTGCCTCATCTGGCACTGCGGCTGGGTGAGCTGGGGCGCTCGCTTTATCAAGTGTCTGATGGCCTGGAGGTAATCGCAGTTACGGGAACCAACGGCAAAAGCTCGGTCACGCATTATATCGCGGCATTGAGTGAGCTCCTGGGCACTCCGGCTGGAGTGATAGGTACTCTGGGCGTTGGACGCCCGGGGCAGCTAATGGATACCGGGCTGACCACGCCCGGGCCGCTGGCGTTGCAGGCTACTCTGGGGCAGTTAGGCCGCCAAGGTGTCCAGCGCGTGGCGCTGGAGGCTTCCTCCCACGCGCTGGACCAGCACCGTCTGGAGTCAGTGAACGTGACGGTCGGCGTGTTCACCAATCTGACCCGAGATCATCTGGACTATCACGGCAGCATGGCGGCCTATGCTGCCGCCAAGGCCAAGCTGTTTCGTCGTTCCGAGCTGACCCTGGCAGTGGTCAACGGTGACGACCCCTTGGCTCGGCTGATGCTGGCAGGGTGCGAATCCCATGTGCGTGTGCTGGCGACGGGCAGCGATGAGGCGGTAACGCTGCGTATCCTCGATTGGCATCCGTTGGAAGCCGGTCAGCAGGCTCTGATTGCCACGCCCGAGGGCGAGAAAGCGCTCGAATTACCGCTGCTGGGGCGCTTCAACCTGGATAACGTGCTGCTGGCCATCAGCGTGTTGTACGGGCTGGGCGAGTCGCTGGACGCGCTATTCGAGGCGGCAGCCAAGTTGAGCCCGGTGCCGGGTCGTATGACGCGCTTTGGCGGGGGCGAAGCACCTTGTGTGGTGGTGGACTATGCCCACACCCCTGACGCGCTGCAAAATGCGCTGGAAGCCCTGCGCGACCATTTGGGGGGGCAGGGAAAACTGTGGTGCCTGTTTGGCTGTGGTGGTGAGCGCGATACCGGCAAGCGTTCGGAAATGGCCAAAGTGGCCGAACGTCTGGCTGACTGTGTGGTGGTGACCGATGACAACCCCCGCCGTGAATCTGCCGCCCAGATTCGTCAGCAAATTTTGGCGGGTTTTCACGAGCCGCAGCGGGTGAAAGAGATTGGTGATCGGCGTCAGGCCATCCTGCATGCCGTGGCTCAGGCAGGTCCTCAGGATGTGGTGCTGGTGGCTGGCAAGGGCCATGAAGCATATCAGGAAATCGAGGGCGTTCGACACGCCTACCAGGATGATGAGCAGGTGCAGCAGGCCATTCGGGCGCGAGGTGGCTGCTGATGTGGACCCTTGGCGGAGTGGCTGCGGCGATGGGTATTCCGTTGGCAGACGATGCGACTGACGTGTCGATCAGCCAGGTAGTGACGGACACTCGCCAGATCGTGCCGGGTTGCCTGTTCATTGCCTTGAAAGGCCCACGCTTCGATGGCCACGATTTCGTCGAGCAAGCCCGAGAGCAGGGCGCCGTAGCGGCACTGGTGGAGCATCCCGTGGATAGCCCGCTGCCGCAATTGTGCTGCCCGGATACTCGGCTGGGATTAGGGCTGTTGGCGGGCGCATGGCGGCGACGCTTTACGCTGCCGCTGGTGGCGGTCACGGGGAATAGCGGAAAAACCACGGTCAAGGAGATGGTGTCTGCCCTGTTGGCGCCACTCGGTGAGGTGTTGGCGACCATCGGCAACCTCAATAACGATATTGGGGCGCCGCTGACGCTGTTGCGTCTTGGGCCGCAGCACCAGGCGGGTGTCATCGAACTGGGGGCCAATCATTTGGGTGAAATCGCCTGGACGGCCGGGTTGGCGGCCCCCAGGGTGGTCATCATCACCAACGTGACGGGCGCTCATGTAGGTGAGTTTGGTGGCATGGGGCAGATTGCCCAGGCCAAGAGCGAAATTTTGTCCGGGCTCGATCAGGATGGCGTGGCCATCATCAATGCCGATGATCGCTACTTTCCTTTCTGGGCGGCCTGTGCGGCCCCCCGCCGAGTGGTCAGCTACGGGGTGCAGGGCAATGCGGACGTAAACGCTTCGGCTCTTTCCTGCGACTCACAGGGGCGTTATGCTTTCACGCTCGTTGTCGACGGTGAGCCGTTGGGGCGCGTAGCGCTACCTCTGATCGGCAAGCATAATGTCAGTAACGCCCTGGCTGCCGCCGCTGCCGCACTGGCGTTGAATGTCCCCGCTCCGCAGGTCGTGGCTGGGCTGAATCGGTTGTCGGCATTGCAGGGCCGCATGAACGTGGTGCCCGGTATTCGTGGCACGACGCTGTTGGACGACACTTACAACGCCAACCCTGGCGCGGTCAAGGCAGCTCTGGATGCCCTGGCGAGCTTTCCTGCCCCTCGCTGGTGCGCCCTGGGCGCGATGGGGGAGCTGGGGGATGAGTCCGACCGGCTACATGCTGACGTGGGCGCTTATGCTGCGTC
>NZ_AJTS01000011.1 GCF_000275725.1 Vreelandella stevensii S18214
CGTCGCTGGGGCTGGACATGCTGTTGACGGTTGGCGAGGCAGCCAGGGCTGCCTCGGATGCCTTTGGTCGCGGGCTGCACTTCGACGACCACGAGACGCTAGTGCGTCATGTTATTAATTCTCTGCCACCCGACGCCACGCTGCTGGCGAAAGGATCGCGCAGTGCCGGCATGGAAAGAGTCATTGCTGCGCTGCGTGCGGATGACACAAGGTAAGCGCCGTTCATGTTACTTCATTTGGCGAATTTTCTAGCTCAATTTCAATCTGCGTTTCAGGTGTTCAATTATTTGACGCTACGCGTCATTCTCGCCGCGCTCACCGCGCTGATGCTGTGCCTTTGGCTGGGGCCCTGGGTGATACGCCGACTGGTTGAAGGGCAGATTGGCCAGGCCGTTCGCGACGACGGCCCACAGTCGCATCTTTCCAAGGCAGGTACGCCGACCATGGGCGGCGCCATGATCCTGCTGGCGATTGCGATCAGCACCTTGCTGTGGGGTGACCTGACCAACTACTACGTCTGGATCGTGCTGCTGGTGACGCTGGGCTTTGGCGCCATCGGGTGGGTCGACGATTATCGCAAAGTGGTCGAAAAGAATCCCCGCGGGCTGCCAGCACGTTGGAAATATTTCTGGCAGTCGGTGGTCGGCCTAGGAGCCGCCATCATTCTGTACGCCACGGCCACCACGCCCGCCGAAACCAGCCTGCTCATTCCGCTGTTCAAGGACGTTGCGCTGCCGTTGGGCTTGTTCTACATCGTGTTGAGCTATTTTGTGATTGTCGGTAGCTCCAATGCCGTCAACCTGACCGATGGCCTGGATGGTCTGGCCATCATGCCCACCGTGCTGGTAGCCATGGGGCTGGCGGTGTTTGCCTATGCCAGCGGCAATGCCGTATTTGCCAACTACCTGCATATTCCCTTCATTCAGGGAACCGGCGAGCTGGCCATTTTCTGTGCCACGATTGCCGGTGCTGGCCTGGGCTTTCTGTGGTTCAACACCTATCCCGCCCAGGTGTTCATGGGCGATGTGGGTGCGCTGGCGTTAGGGGCCGCCCTGGGCGTGGTGGCGGTCATCGTGCGCCAGGAGATCGTGCTGTTCATCATGGGCGGTATTTTCGTGCTGGAAACCGTATCGGTCATTCTGCAGGTCGGCTCCTACAAGCTGACGGGGCGCCGTATCTTCCGCATGGCTCCGCTGCATCACCATTACGAACTCAAGGGATGGCCTGAGCCGCGCGTGATCGTGCGTTTCTGGATCATCACCGTTGTCCTCGTTCTGCTGGGACTGGCCACACTGAAAGTGCGTTAGTCATTGGGTAGTCGTGTCAGGGTAGTCGTGTCACGGTGGCCAAGGCCGCTCTAGCCCGGGCCAAGGAGTCGTTCATGGTGAAGGTACCTCAGGGTGTTACCGTTGTTGTTGGACTGGGCATTTCCGGTCAGGCGATCTGTCGCCATTTGGACCGCCATGGAGTGCCTTTCATGGTGGCCGATACCCGCGAGATGCCGCCTGGACTCGCCGCGTTCCAGCAGCGTTATCCGGCGATTGATTGCCACTGTGGGCCGCTGAATGAGCTGGATTTCAGCGATGCGTACGAGGTGGTGGTCAGTCCGGGGGTCGACCCGCATTTGGCAGGCCTCGACGGGCTGTTGGAGCGAGTCAACCCTGCCACCGGCGAGCCGATGCTGGTGGGTGAAACGGCACTGTTCAGGCGTCTGGTGCGTGCCCCGGTGGCGGCGATTACGGGCTCCAATGCCAAGTCCACGGTGACCACGCTATTAGGTGCAATGGCCAAGGCCTCGGGGGTGAATGCCGCCGTGGGGGGCAATCTGGGCACGGCGGCTCTGGATCTGTTGGCCGACCATCCCGGTGCCGAGCTCTTCATCCTCGAACTCTCCAGCTTTCAACTGGAAACGACGCCTCGCCTCGGAGCGGCGTCGGCTGCGTTTCTCAATTTATGCGATGATCATCTGGACCGTCATGGCGATTTGGCGGGTTACCGTCAGGCCAAGCAGCGCATTTTCATGGGCGCCGAGCACGCGGTGGTCAACGCCGATGACCCCATGACCTGGCCTCTGGATGCCCTCGACCGTGTCGAGCGTTTTGGTGTGGGTGTTCCGGCCGGTAGTGACTGGGGGCTGGCCGATATTGATGGACGCCGCTATTTGATGCACGGCGAGACGCCGTGGCTGGCGGTGGATGAGCTGGCCATTACTGGTCAGCACAATCAGTTGAACGCGCTGGCAGCGTTGGCCATGGGCCGGGCGCTGGGGTTTGATCGTCAGGCCATGTGTGAGGTGTTGACCACGTTCAAGGGGCTGCCGCACCGTAGCGAAACCGTTGCTGAGGTGAACGGGGTTCGCTGGGTCAACGACTCCAAAGGGACCAACGTGGGTGCGACCCTGGCCGCCATCAATGGTATTGGCGTCGCGCTCACTGGCAAGATCATTCTGTTGGCGGGAGGCGTGGGTAAGGGAGCCGACTTTACGCCGCTGGCCGGGCCGTTGGCGGACCATGGAAAAGCCGCGCTGCTCTACGGCGCAGACGCCGAGCGTCTCGACAACGTGCTTGGCCCTTGCCTTCACACTCAGCGTGTCGAAACGCTGACACAGGCGATGGAAGCCGCATGGCAGCTGGCCGAGCGAGGGGATTGTGTGTTGCTCTCGCCAGCGTGTGCCAGCCTGGACCAATTCGCCAACTACCAGGCGCGGGGCGACCTGTTTCGCGACTGGATCGAGCAGAAACAGCGTGAGAGTGCCCCATGAGCGACGAAACCATGAGTAGGATGCAGCGACTGCGTGAAGCGCTGGCGACCCGCCACCTGCCTTGCGATGTCTGGCTGATTGTCGCCGCCGTCGCGTTGGCAGGACTGGGCTGGGTCATGGTCAGCTCCGCGTCGATAGGGCTACTGGAAAACAGCTATCACTATGCTCGCCAGCACGGCATTTTTTTGCTGCTGGCGATATTGGCATGCCTGTTCATGGTGTGCGTGCCGCTGGAGCTATGGCGCCAGAATGCGGCGTTGCTGTTGTTGCTGAGCATTGTCATGCTGGTCGTGGTACTGGCCGTAGGCCAGGAGGTCAACGGCAGCAAGCGTTGGATTGCCCTGCCAGGGCCGCTTCCCAGCCTGCAAGTCTCGGAATTTGGCAAGCTGGGGCTGATCTTTTACATGGCCGCCTTCATGTCGCGATTCACTTATGAACTGCGCCAGCGCGCCTTTACCATGTGGCGCCCCTTGGCGGTACTGGCCATTCCTGCCTTCCTGCTGTTTCTTGCCCCGGATTTCGGCGGCATGGTCGTATATGCCGTGTGTGTGATCGGCATGCTGATGATGAGCGGCGCTTCGCTGACGCTGTTGCTGGGCAGTGGCGGGGTGCTGGGGTTTGGTGCCGTGATGATGGTCGTCATGGAGCCGTATCGACTGGCGCGCTGGACCAGCTTCCTGGACCCCTGGGCCGACCAGTTCGCCACCGGGTATCAGCTGACGCAGGCATTGATCGCGTTTGGACGTGGCCATGTGACTGGCACCGGATTGGGCAACAGCGTGCAGAAGCTGCACTATCTTCCCGAAGCCCATACGGACTTCATTTTTGCGGTGGTGGCCGAAGAGCTGGGCATGATTGGAGCGATAGCCGTGGTGCTGCTGTTCACCCTGTTCATCGTGCGGGCCATGTGGGTGGGCCGGCGAGCAGAGCTGGCTGGGCATCTGTTCGGTGCCTACGTGAGCTACGGGATCGGCTTTATCGTGGCGGCTCAGGCGTTTATCAATATGGCGGTGAGTGCTGGCTTGCTGCCGACCAAAGGGCTGACCCTGCCGCTGATCAGCTACGGAGGCTCCAGTCTGCTGGTCACTGGCATGATGGTGGGGCTGTTGCTCCGGGTGGATGCAGAAACTCGGCATCGCCCGCGTCGTTTGTCGACGCCTTATCGTGCTCGCCGAGAGCCGCGGTTGACGTAATTATTCAAGGAGCTGTTTGTGGCGATACATGCGGGTCGACGGGTTTTGGTCATGGCGGGAGGAACGGGAGGGCACGTCATTCCTGCGCTCTCGCTGGCGCGTGCTCTCCAGTCCCAAGGGGTTGCCGTGGAGTGGCTGGGCAGCCCGCGGGGAATTGAAAACCGCTTGGTGCCCGAGGCGAGCATCGTGCTACATACCATTGCGATCAGTGGCTTGCGCGGCAATGGCGCCGATGGCTGGCTCAAGGCGCCGCTCAACCTGTCGCGGGCGGTGCTCCAGGCACGTGGCGTCATCAAGCGTTTCAAGCCGGATGTGGTGGTAGGGCTGGGTGGATTCGCCAGCGGGCCTGGCGGTCTAGCGGCCCGGCTATCCGGTATTCCGCTGGTCATTCATGAACAGAATGCCGTGGCAGGGCTGACCAACAAGGTGCTGTCGCGCTTGGCCACGCGTACCTATGCCGCGTTCGAGAATGCATTTGGCACGCGTGCCGAGGTGATTGGCAACCCGGTACGTGAAGAGATCGCCGCGCTGGGCGAGCAGCCCCGGCAGGTGGCCGACATGCAGGGCAGGCCGCTGCGCCTGTTGGTGGTAGGCGGCTCACTGGGCGCGGTAGCGCTGAACGAGCGCCTGCCTGTGGCCTTGGCTGCGCTGCCGCCGGAGCGACGTCCCGAGGTGCGTCATCAGGCAGGCAAGGAGCGCGATATCGCCACGGCAGACGCCTATGCTCAGCAGGCGGTGGTCGCCGAGGTTTCGCCGTTCATCGATGATATGGCCGCGGCCTATGCCTGGGCGGATCTGGTCGTTTGCCGAGCCGGTGCGCTGACGATTGCCGAACTGGCGGCGGCGGCCAAGCCCGCGTTGCTGGTGCCGTTTCCTTTTGCCGTGGATGACCATCAGCGGGTGAATGCCGAGGTGCTGGTCCGGGCGGGTGCGGCGCTATGTGTCGTACAGGCTGAGCTGACGGCTGACTATTTAAGTGAACTTTTGGACCAATTACTTTACCCAGAGACCCTGGCAGAGATGGCCGCCAAGGCGCGTCAAGCGGCGTCCTTGAACGCGACCGAGCGCCTGGCCCAAGGCTGCCTCTCGCTGGTGAAGCAAGGAGAAACTGCGTGACCGAGTCAGTCAACCATACGTCGCCGCAGCTGAGTGGCCCGAGCGGGCCGGGTATGCGCCGTATCCAGCGGCTTCATTTCGTCGGTATTGGCGGTGCCGGCATGTGCGGCATTGCCGAGGTGCTCGCTAACCAGGGGTACCAGGTCAGCGGCAGTGACATGAAAGCGTCCAGTGTGGTGGAGCGTTTGCGTCAGTGCGGCGTCGATGTATTCATTGGGCATGCCAAGGAGAACGTGGAAGGCGCGGATGTGGTCGTCGTCTCCAGTGCCATCGATGAAGCCAACCCTGAAATTCGCTGGGCGCACGACCACCGCGTGCCAGTGGTGCGGCGTGCGGAAATGCTCGCCGAGCTGATGCGCTTTCGTCACGGCATTGCCGTGGCTGGTACCCACGGCAAGACCACCACGACCAGCCTGACGGCTACCCTGTTGGCAGAGGGCGGCCTGGACCCAACTTTCGTGATCGGTGGAAAACTCACCAGCGCAGGTGCCAATGCTCGCCTGGGGGAGGGCGACTATCTGGTGGCCGAGGCCGACGAATCCGATGCGTCGTTTCTTCACCTTCAGCCCATGGTGTCGATCGTCACCAATATCGATGCTGACCACATGGCCACTTATGGGGGTGACTTCGAGCGTTTGAAAAACACCTTCATCGAGTTCTTGCGCAATCTGCCTTTCTACGGCCTGGCGGTGCTGTGTATCGATGATCCCCACGTGCGCGGGCTGTGCGAGCGTATCAAGCGCCAGTTCGTGACCTACGGCTTCGATGAAGACGCTGACTATCGCATCGTGGATTTTAGTCAGCAGGCCGGGGAAGTCTCCTTCACGGCACTGCGGCCCGGTGGCGTGCCTCCGCTGGCCATTCGACTGGCCATGCCGGGCCGCCACAATGCCTTGAACGCAATGGCGGCCATCGTGGTGGCGACCGACGCCGGGGTCAGTGATGACGCCATCCAGCGCGGTCTCATGGGGTTTGCAGGCGTAGGGCGGCGCTTTCAGGTGCATGGCCACTATCCGGCACCGGTCGGCGAAGGCGAGATCATGCTGGTCGACGATTACGGCCACCACCCGCGGGAAGTGGATATGGTCATTCAGGCGGTGCGTGCCGGCTGGCCCGATCGCCGCCTGGTGATGCTCTATCAGCCCCACCGCTACAGCCGGACCCGCGATCTCTACGAAGACTTCGTGCGCGTACTGTCTCAGGTGGATACGCTGGTGCTGCTCGATGTGTACAGCGCTGGCGAGGCGGTGGTGCCGGGCGCCGAAGGCAAGACATTGGCCGGTTCTATCCGTCAGCGTGGCGATGTCGATCCGCTGTTCGTGGAGCACAAGCACGAACTGCCCGCCCTGCTCAACAACGTGCTGCGTCCGGGAGATATTCTGATCACTCAGGGGGCGGGCGACGTCGGTGGCATTTCACTGCGCCTTGCCCAGGCCCGGCTGGCCATGAAAGAGGTGGTGCTATGACAGGACAAGCGCAGCAGGCAGGCCTGGAGCGTGTCGTCGTGATCTACGGCGGCACGTCCGCCGAGCGCGAGGTGTCGCTCAAGAGTGGTGCTGCAGTACTGAATGCCTTGCAGCGTCAAGGCGTGAAGGCGCAGGGGTACGATCTCAAGGAGGGTGGGCTAGCGGGCCTCGAGCGCCTCGACCCCACCGCGGTGTTCATCGCACTGCATGGGCGTGGCGGTGAAGATGGTGCGCTGCAGGGGGCATTGGAGTTGCTTGGTTTGCCTTACACCGGCAGTGGCGTGCTGGCCTCGGCGTTGGGCATGGACAAGCAGCGTACCAAGCAGGTGTGGCAAGCCGTCGACCTGCCCACGCCGGAGTGCATCATGCTGAATGCCGGTTCGGACTGGGAGGCGGTGGTAGCCCAGTTAGGGCTACCCATGATGGTCAAGCCGGTACACGAAGGCTCGACTCTGGGTATCAGTATCGTCCGCAGTCTCGATGAGCTGAAAGCCGCCTATGCCCAGGCTGCTACCTTCGATGCCAGGGTCATGGCCGAGCGCTTTATTACCGGTGATGAATACACCGTCGCACTATTGGGCGATGACGTGTTGCCTGCTATCCGTGTCGAGGTGCCCGGTGGGTTTTATGACTATGAAGCCAAGTATCTGACCAATACCACCCAGTACCACTTGCCCTGTGGCCTGTCTGCACAAGACGAGCAGACGTTGGCTGCGCTGTGCAAGGAGGCCTTCCTTGCCGTGGGTGGCGAAGGCTGGGGGCGTATCGATGTCATGCGTGATGCTGCAGGCAACTTCTGGCTGATCGAAGTGAATACCGTGCCCGGGATGACCGATCATAGCCTCGTGCCACAGGCAGCAGCCCACGCTGGCATCGATTTCGACCAGCTGGTGATGCGTATTTTAACCACGGCACTGGCGCGCGATTCGTGACGGGGCATGGCATGAGTTTTTTATGAAGAAGCGCAATGCGTGGCTCGGTATCGTTCTACTGGCATTGCTGCTGGGGGCGGGGAGTCGAGCGCTATGGCTTTGGCTGGATCGCCCGATCGAGCGAGTGTCCATTCGAGGCGAGTGGGAGTATTTGAGCGCGGACTATCTGCGCTCACAGCTGGCCCCGCTGGTCCAGAATATCACTTGGCTGTCGGCAGATTTGGGCGAGCTGCGCCGCGATGCGCTGGAGATTGGTTGGCTGGATGAAGTGCGAATTTCCCGAGAGTGGCCCAACGCGCTGGTTTTCGAGTTGATAGAGCAAACGCCGGTAGCCCGCTGGAATGATGATTTCCTGCTTAACCCAAGAGGCGAACCCTTCTCCTACGCGCCCCTTGATGCGCCAGCCGGATTGCCCGACCTGGCGGGGCCTCAGGAAAGCAGTGCGGAAGTGCTGGCCTACTATCAGCGTTTGACGCCGCACTTTGCCGGGCTGTCGTTGACCCTGGCGCAATTGCGCTTGGAGCCCCGAGGCGCCTGGCGGCTTCAGCTCGACCAGGGTACCTGGGTAATGCTGGGGCGTCGTCACCATGGGGAGCGACTAGCCCGGCTATCGGCCTCCTGGCAGCGTGAGCTGAGCAGCGTGGGCGAGCATATCCGCTACATCGACCTGCGCTACCCCAATGGTGTGGCAGTGGCCTGGCATGGTGAAACCGAGGTTCCGGAGGAGGAGGACGAGTCACGATAAGGCGCAATGTGCAAAAAAGCGGGTAAATGGGCAGGCAGGCCCGCTAAAAAAACCGCTTATGGGGTATAAAATGCTTTCCTGGCCAATTATCGTGGGTTTGGGCTAGTCGTATTGTGGCTATTGTTTCTATACTATGTCCCAGACGATGCTGTGGGTCAGTATTTATTGTTCGGTCGCGGTTAGCGGCGTTATACAGTTTTAGTCAACTTATTTATTTTATCTTCGGGTTTTGCCTGCTTTTCGTTTAAGCGTTAAAAGGCGATCCCCGCTCTTATAAAACGACGACAAGGAGATTTACCGACTCATGGCAGGCTCACCCAACGCATCCAATATGGTTGTCGGGCTGGACATTGGAACGTCCAAGGTCGTCGCGATAGTCGGTCAACCCACCGATGATGGTGGGATTGAAATCGCCGGTATCGGTTCTCATCCTTCTCGCGGCATGAAGCGAGGAGTGGTCATCAATATCGAATCCACGGTGCAGTCGATTCAGCGTGCTGTCGAAGAGGCAGAGCTGATGGCGGGCTGCGATATCCACTCTGTCTATGTGGGTGTGGCAGGCAGTCATATCAGCTCCATGAACTCCGACGGCGTGGTGGCCATCAAGGAGCGTGAAGTCACTCCTTACGATATCGAGCGGGTCATCGATTCCGCACGGGCTCGGGCTATCTCTGAAGGGCAACGCGTGTTGCATGTCTTGCCCCAGGAGTTCTCCATCGATGCGCAAGGGGGTATCCGCGAACCGCTGGGTATGTCCGGGGTTCGTCTGGAGGCGCAAGTGCATCTGGTCACGGCTGCCTTGAATGCCGTACAGAACATCGAAAAGTGCGTGCGGCGGTGCGGTCTCGATGTGGATGCCATTATCCTGGAGCAATTGGCGTCCAGCATGGCAGTGCTTACCGAAGACGAGCGCGAGCTGGGAGTATGTATGGTCGATATCGGTGGAGGTACCACCGACATGGCCATCTTCAGTGAGGGCGCCATCCGCCATACGGCAGTGATTCCGATCGCCGGTGATCAGGTCACCAACGATATCGCCATGGCGCTGCGTACGCCCACTCAGCACGCGGAAGAAATCAAGGTAAAATACGCCTGCGCATTGACGCAGTTGGCGGCCAGCGATGAAATGATCAAGGTGCCCAGCGTGGGTGATCGCGCGGCACGAGATCTGTCGCGCCAGGCACTGGCGGAAGTCGTGGAGCCTCGTTATGAAGAGCTCTTCACGCTGGTCAGAGACGAATTACGCCGCAGTGGCTATGAAGATATGGTGGCTGCGGGTGTGGTGCTTACCGGTGGCACCTCACGCATGGAAGGTGTCAGCGAACTGGCTGAAGAAATTTTTCATATGCCGGTTCGTATTGCCTGCCCACAAAATGTCAGAGGCCTGGCGGATGTGGTTCGCAATCCTATCTATGCGACGGGCGTGGGTTTACTCCACTATGCACTGCAGGAAACGCGTCATGGGCAAGGCCTGGAAAGCCACGTGGGAAGTGCTGGGGGCCACAAGGGTCGCAGCGAGCTTGTCCGACGTGATATCAAGGATGGCCATTCGACGCTGGCAAGAATCAAAAGCTGGTTAAAAGGAAATTTCTGATAGGGCCGCGACGCGGTTCAGGAGACGGGGCTTATGTTCGAATTGGTAGATAACGCACCCTCGAGCAGTGCGGTCATTAAAGTCGTCGGTGTTGGCGGTGGCGGCGGTAACGCAGTCAACCACATGGTCGAGAGCAACATCGAAGGCGTCGAGTTCATCTGCGCCAACACCGATGCGCAAGCACTCAAGCGCGTATCGGCTAAAACGGTGCTTCAGCTGGGTGGGGAAATCACCAAGGGGCTTGGCGCGGGAGCCAACCCTGAAGTGGGCCGCCAGGCCGCGATGGAAGATCGTGATCGCATCGCCGAGCTGCTCAATGGCGCCGATATGGTCTTCATTACGGCAGGCATGGGCGGCGGTACCGGGACGGGAGGCGCGCCTGTGGTTGCTCAGGTCGCCAAGGAGCTGGGTATCCTGACGGTTGCCGTGGTCACGCGCCCCTTCCCATTCGAAGGGCCAAAGCGCATGCGAGCGGCCGAGGAGGGCATGAAAGAGCTTTCCGAGCATGTCGACTCGTTGATCACCATCCCCAACGAAAAGCTGCTGTCGGTGCTGGGCAAGAACGCGACCTTGCTGACCGCGTTCAGTGCTGCCAACGACGTCCTGCTGGGGGCGGTGCAAGGCATTGCCGAGCTGATCACCAGCCCGGGCATCATCAACGTCGACTTCGCAGACGTGCGTACTGTCATGTCAGAAATGGGTATGGCGATGATGGGCACTGGCGGTGCCACTGGTGAAAACCGTGCCCGAGAAGCTGCAGAAAAAGCCATCCGCAGCCCGCTGCTGGAAGACATCGACCTGCACGGCGCACGCGGCATTCTGGTCAACATCACGGCTGGCCCCGACCTTTCCATTGGCGAGTTCAATGACGTGGGTGCCACGGTGCAGGAGTTCGCTTCCCAGGAAGCCACTATCGTCGTGGGTACTTCCATCGATATGGAAATGTCCGACGAGCTGCGCGTGACCGTTGTGGCGGCTGGCCTGGATGGCAGCAAGGCCAAGGCCGTGTCTCGCGAACCGGCGCGCCGCTCCGCTGCAGACGCCGGTGGCTCCGACTACCGTAAATTGCAGCAGCCCACCGTCATGCGGCAACAGGCTACCGCGCGTGCCGAAGCGCCGGAAGCAGCAGCCAAACCACGCCCTGAAAAACGTCGTTCGGCCGATGCCGATGACTATCTGGATATCCCCGCGTTCCTGCGCCGCCAGGCAGATTGACTTGCGCTATCAGGTTTATTGAGGTAGCAAACGAGAGTTTTATTGGTAAAACGCTCGTTTGCTGTTAAAGTGAACACTGTTTGATAACTTTTCTCCCCCCTGCGACTGGGTAACATCTTGTTACACGTCGCCGATATTAGAGCTTGACCACTGCCCATGATCAGACAACGCACACTACAAAACGTCATCCGCGCCACTGGAGTGGGTCTGCACTCTGGCAAGAAAGTCCATCTGGCTTTGCGCCCGGCGCCGGCCAACACGGGTATTGTGTTTGTCAGAACCGATCTGGACCCAGTGGTTCACGTGCCTGCCCGCGCCGAGCTGGTGGAAGACACCACCCTGTGCACGGCACTTTCCCATGAAGGCGTCAAGGTAGCCACCGTCGAGCATCTCATGTCGGCCTTTGCGGGGCTGGGCATCGACAATGCCTACGTGGATATCAGTGCTGCCGAAGTGCCGATCATGGACGGTAGCGCTAGCCCGTTCGTTTTTCTGATTCAGTCTGCGGGTATTCTCGAGCAGGACGCGGCCAAGAAATTCATTCGCATCAAGCGTCGTGTGGCGGTCAGTGATGGTGAGAAGGAGGCCGTATTCCTGCCCCATCAAGGCTTCAAGGTGTCGTTTGCCATCGACTTCGACCATCCTGTCTTCGAGCAGCAGAAGCAGAAGGCATTGATCGACTTTTCCACGACATCCTTTGTCAAGGAAGTGTCGCGGGCCAGAACCTTTGGCTTCATGCGTGACCTTGAGTACCTGCGCTCGAACAATCTGGCGCTGGGTGGCAGTCTCGACAACGCCATCGTGGTGGATGACTACCGTATCGTGAATGAGGGTGGCCTGCGTTACGAAGACGAGTTCGTGAAGCACAAGGTGCTCGATGCCATCGGCGATCTCTATCAGCTGGGCTATAGCCTGATTGGTGAGTTCCGTGGCGTGAAATCCGGCCATGCCCTTAACAATCGTCTGTGTCGTGAACTCATGGCGCAGCCCGATGCCTACGAAATCGTGACCTTCGAAGAAGAGAAGGCCGTTGCGCCTATCTCCTATGCGGCACCCGCCATGGCCTGAGGTGGTTTTTAAGGGTCGCCGCTTGAAAATCGGGGAGTGTCCCCCCACTAAAGATAAAGCACCGCCATGCGGTGCTTTATTGCGTTTGGTCTAATGGTGGGCGAGCGGCCTGTTGTGCGTAGGGTTCATGTCTTACGCTGAGCGTGCGAAGCAAGGCGCTCCAGGGCCTGCTTTAGCCTGGGGTGTTCGGTATCCTCGGCGCACTCCTTGAGCGTTGTGCCAGCACTGCTGGAAAGAGTGCGCGCATAGCGTGCTGGTGGCGCCACGGTGCGTACCGGGCGCACTTTTAACGTGAACCCCGTTACCCCTGTAAAGCCGGGGAGCTGGTGCAGCAGGCTCAACAAGCGCGGTTGCTCGTAGCGTAACCAGGTCAACCAGCTGGCCTGGCTGCTGATCAGGGTCAGTCGTCCATTGCTGAAGCCGCCGACGAACACATGCGCACGCATCTCTTCGGGCAAGTGGGCGCGCAGATGGGTCTGGGCTTGATCGATCAGGCGCGACTGACGCATCAGCTGGCCTGCGCCAGCGGACGTGTTCAGCAATTGGGTAATGGGCTGTGCGCGGGAACGCTTAACCTTTATACTCATTCACCTGATTCCTGGGGTGTTGCGGATAGTTTCGTGCTGACGAGTGCGCGCAGCACCCATGTTTTTCGTCTATCGACAGAGCCTAACACGCTCAGGAGCCACGCCACAGCATGCCATCAACGCTCGATACATTATCTGCTCTGCCTCGGCGACATCGTCGCCATGGGCTGGCGCGTTGGTGGCTTGCGGGCCTGCTGGTGAGCTGTCTGCTGCCCGCCAGTTTACACCCTTCCGATCTGCGCAGCAGCGACCGGAGCGTGTGTATCTGCTTTTGGGTGCCCGCCATGCTGCGTGCCCAGTCGCAGTGGATCGCCAAAAAGCGCCGCGCGCTAAGGCGCTGGGTAGCACGCCAGCAGCGTCAACTTCCTGTTCTGAAAAGCTTTATCTCTTTCTTTCCCGTCATGCCCCGCCAGACGGTCGCTCTGGATGTATGCTCTCCTCGAGGGCCGCCAGCCCGTTGACCTGCCGCTAGCGGTACGTTCATTTACCCGACGTTAATTGACCCTATGAAAGAGTGCGCCTGAAGAGGTCGCTCCTGTTGATGTGGATATTTCATGATTAATTCCTTGTTACGCAAAGTCGTTGGCTCCAAGAACGACCGTGAAGTCAAACGCATGCTCAAGAGCGTGCAGAGTGTCAACGTGCTGGAAGAGACCCTGGTCGGCTTGAGCGATGGCGAGCTGCAGGCCAAGACGGCCGAGCTGCGCCAGCGTCTGGAGGCTGGGGAAAGCCTGGACAAACTGCTGCCTGAGGCCTTTGCGGTAGTGCGCGAAGCCGGCAAACGGGTCATGGGCATGCGTCACTTCGATGTGCAGATGGTCGGTGGCATGACGCTGCACCGCGGCCGTATCGCCGAAATGAAAACCGGCGAGGGCAAGACCCTGGTGGGCACGCTGGCGGTATACCTGAATGCCTTGACGGGCAAAGGGGTACACGTGGTCACGGTGAACGACTATCTGGCCCGCCGTGATGCCGAGTGGATGCGCCCGCTGTATGAGTTCCTGGGGCTGTCGATAGGGGTGATTTTTGCTGGCCAGACCGGTGAAGAGAAGCGCCACGCCTACCAGTGTGACATCACCTACGGCACCAACAACGAGTTTGGCTTCGACTACCTGCGCGACAACATGGCGTTCTCGCTGGAGGACAAGGTACAGCGCGGTTTGCACTATGCCATTGTCGACGAAGTGGACTCCATCCTGATCGACGAAGCACGTACGCCGCTGATCATTTCCGGTGCGGTGGACGAGAACACCGAGCTGTACACCATCGTCAACCGTCTGGCCCAGCAGCTGGAGCAGGCGGAAGTATCCGAAGACGAAGACGCCCCTGTCGAAGGCGACTTCGTGCTGGACGAGAAGCAGAAGCAGGTCGAGCTCACCGAGCAAGGTCATAACAAGGTCGAGGAGTTGATGCGCGCCGAAGGCTTGCTGGGCGAAGGCGATTCGCTCTATGCGGCGCAAAACCTCAACCTGTTGCAGCACATGCACTCGGCGCTGCGGGCGCGGCACCTCTATCATCTTGACGTCGACTACATCGTCGCCGACGGGCAAGTGGTCATCGTCGATGAACACACTGGGCGCACCATGCCTGGCCGCCGCTGGTCGGAAGGCCTGCACCAGGCGGTCGAGGCCAAAGAGGGCGTTACCGTTCAGCGTGAAAGCCAGACCCTGGCATCGACCACCTTCCAGAACTACTTCCGCCTTTATGAAAAACTGGCTGGCATGACCGGTACTGCAGATACCGAGGCCTTCGAGTTTCGTCAGATTTACGGCCTCGACGTTATCGTCATTCCCACCAACCGGCCTCTGGCACGCAAGGATCTCAACGACCTCGTCTACCTCAGTGCCGAAGAGAAGTACGAAGCCATCATCAAGGACGTCTCTGCCGAGACCGAGGCGGGTCGCCCGGTGCTGGTCGGTACGGCTTCTATCGAGACGTCCGAGTATCTGGCACGCCTGATGCGTGACGCGGGCCTAAAATTCAGCGTGCTCAATGCCAAGCAGCACCAGAGCGAAGCCGAGATCATTGCCCAGGCCGGTCGCCCCGGGGCCATTACCATCGCCACCAACATGGCCGGTCGTGGTACCGATATCATGCTGGGCGGCAACTGGGAAGCCGATGCCGCCAAGCTGCAGAACCCGACCCAGGCCCAGCTCGATGCCCTGAAAGCCGAGTGGCAGGAGCGTCATGATGCGGTACTGGCAGCTGGCGGGCTGCACGTGATCGGTTCCGAACGCCACGAGTCGCGTCGTATCGACAATCAGCTGCGTGGCCGTGCGGGCCGTCAGGGCGACCCTGGCTCCACGCGCTTCTTCCTCTCGCTGGAAGACAGCCTGATGCGACTGTTCGGCTCGGACCGGGTGAAGCGCTTGATGCAGGCGCTGGGTCTGGAACGTGGCGAAGCCATCGAGCACAAGATGGTATCCAACGCCGTCGAGCGCGCCCAGAAGAAAGTCGAGGGGCGCAACTTCGATATTCGTAAGCAGCTGCTCGAGTACGACGACGTCGCCAACGACCAGCGCCGCGTCATTTACGAGCAGCGTAACGAAATTCTCGCCTCTGACGACGTATCGAGCGCCGTGCTGGGTATTCGTGAGGAGGTGATGGAAGAGGCCATCAGCACCTACGTACCGCCGCAGAGCCTGGCCGAGCAGTGGGATCTGCATGGCCTGGAGTCGCATCTGAAAACCGAGTTCAATCTGGACGCACCGGTGGTTCAGTGGGCGGAAGAGGATGAGCGCTTCAGTGAAGAGAAGCTGCGCGAGCGCCTGCAGACCATGCATCGTGAAGCTTACGAAGCCAAGATTGCCTCGGCGGGCGCGGCGTTGATTCGCCGTTTCGAGAAGCAGGTCATGCTGCAGGTGTTGGATACGCGCTGGAAAGAGCACCTGCAATCCATGGATCACCTGCGTCGCGGTATCCATCTGCGTGGCTACGCCCAGAAGAACCCCAAGCAGGAGTACAAGCGCGAGTCCTTCGAACTGTTCCAGCACCTGCTGACCAACATCAAGGCCGATGTCACCCGCATCCTGAGTCATGTCCAGGTGCGCCAACCAGAAGAAGTGGATGCGCTGGAGCAGAAGCGCCGCGAAGAGCTGGCGCGTGAGAAGGCCACGGCGGCCAGCCGCCACGATGCGCCCAGCGAAGATGGTGAGGCAGCCGCGCCTGGTGCCGATGGGCGCCCGCTGCGCCGTGAGGGGCCGAAAGTCGGCCGTAACGATCCGTGTATTTGTGGTTCCGGCAAGAAATACAAGCAGTGCTGCGGCAAACTAAGCTGATTATCGTTAGCGCACGTTAAGGAGAGAAACATGGCGGTGGGTAACCTTCCCTTTCCGGAGTTGCCACCCCTTGAAGGGGTGCGTCTGGGCACTGCAATGGCGGGCATCAAGAAGCCGGGCCGCCGCGATATGGTGGTGATCGAACTACCCGAAAGCGCCAGTGTGGCGGGCGTGTTTACCCGCAATGCGTTCTGCGCAGCGCCGGTCACCGTGGCCAAGGAGCACATGGCGCAGTGCCAGGCGGCGGGGAAGGCCCCTCGCTATTGGCTGATCAATACCGGTAATGCCAATGCGGGTACCGGCGATTCAGGGATGCAGGATGCTCGTGAGAGCTGTGAGGCACTGGCCGCGCAGGCAGGCGTTTCGGCGCAGCAGGTGCTGCCGTTTTCGACCGGTGTGATCGGTGAGCCGCTGCCCATGGCGCGGCTGTTGGCGGGTCTGCCGCCAGCGCTGGATACCCTGGCGGCGAGTAGTCAGGCTTGGCAACACGCCGGCGAAGGTATACTGACCACCGACACCCGCGCCAAAGGGGCAACGGTGACGCTAGCGCTGGGGGACCAGCAGGTCACCATCAACGGCATTACCAAAGGGTCGGGCATGATCAAGCCCAACATGGCCACCATGCTGGGGTTCGTGGTCACCGATGCGGCCATCGAGCAAACGCTGTTGGCAACCCTGCTGCGTGAGACCGTCGACCGGTCGTTCAACTGCATCACGGTGGATAGCGACACCTCCACCAACGACGCCTGCATGCTGGCGGCCACGGGTACCGGCGTTCGCATCGAAAGCGATGAGCAGGTGGCGATTTTCCGCAACGGCCTGCAGCGCGTGATGACCGAGCTGGCACAGGCCATCATTCGTGATGGCGAAGGAGCGACCAAGTTCGTCACTTTGCAGGTCGATGAGGCGCGTACCCGCCAGGAGGCACTGGATGTCGCCTTCACCGTCGCCCACTCGCCGCTGGTGAAAACCGCGCTGTATGCCTCGGATGCCAACTGGGGGCGTATTCTGGCCGCAGTGGGCCGTGCGCCAGTTGAGGCCTTCGACGTCAGCCGGGTGGTCATCGACCTCGGGGACGTTCGGCTAGTGGAGCAGGGCGGTCGCGCCAGCAGCTATACCGAGGCCGCTGGCAGTGCGGTCATGGCGCAGGAGGAGATCACCATTCGGATCACGCTGGGTCGTGGTGAGGAGGGGGCTACCGTATGGACCTCCGATCTTTCCCATGACTATGTGTCCATCAATGCGGATTACCGCAGCTAGGCTGTGGCATCGTGCTCAACAAAGCCAGATAGCGCCGTACCTGTCCCGTGCGGCGCGCACAGAGTGGATTAGACGTAATGAGTGTAATGGTAAAACGACGGGTTCATGTCGCGGCAGCGGCCATCATCAGCGCTGATCAGAAGCACGTGTTGATTGCGCGTCGGCCGTCCAATGTCGATCATGGCGGCCTGTGGGAGTTTCCTGGCGGCAAGCTGGCGCCCTATGAAACGGGGCTGGAAGGTCTGAAGCGTGAGCTGCATGAAGAGCTGGGGGTGGAAATCGTACGCGCTCAGCCCCTGATTCGTGTGCACCACGAGTACCCGGACAAGCACATTCTGCTGGACGTGTGGCAAGTGCATGAGTTTGCCGGTGAACCTTTCGGGCGTGAAGGCCAGGCCGTGCGCTGGGTACCCATGGACGAGCTGGTGAACTACCCGTTCCCCGCCGCCAATCTGCCCATCCTGCGCGCAGTGATGCTGCCTACCGAATACCTCATTACCGGTGAAGAGGCCGATGATGAGCGGTTTGCGGCACTGCTGGAGCGTGCCCTGCGTGAGGATAGTGTTCGGCTGGTGCAGCTGCGGGCCAAGTCGCTGGATAAAGCGGCTTACCTGACGCGGGCAGAGCGTGCGTTGGCGCTGTGCCGCCAGTACGGCGCCAAGCTGCTGCTCAATGCCGAGCCGGAAGTGCTGGAGCAGGTGGATGCCGACGGTATTCATCTCACCAGTGCGCGTCTGATGTCGCTGGACCGCCGCCCCATTGCCGAAAACAAGTGGCTCTCTGCCTCGACCCATGACCAGACGCAGCTGTCTCAAGCCGCCGTGCTGGGCTGCGATTTCGTGACGCTGTCACCCCTGCGTACCACGCCCTCCCACCCGGAAGTGGCCCCCATGGGGTGGCACGACTTCCAGCAGTTGGTCGAGCGGGCGGGCATGCCGGTGTTCGCGCTGGGTGGCATGACGCGCTTCGATGCCAACCATGCCCGCGCCGTGGGGGCTCAGGGGATCGCGTCGATCCGCGATTTCTGGAAGTGAGCCCGTGACGTCCGGCCCTGCTTGCTGGCAGGCGACGGGCGACATGGCGTGAAGAAGGGACGCCTCGTGATGCAAATGAAAACGCCTGCTCGGGTTACCCGGGCAGGCGTTTTTTTATGATGGCGGTGGTTGAAAGAACGCTTGGCTCAATCCCGGTAGCGGCGCGTCAGGTCACCGTAGGCATCGATACGGCGGTCGCGCAGATAAGGCCAGATGCGTCGCGTGTTTTCACTGCGCGCCATGTCCAGGGTCACCACCAACTGCTCGCGCTGCTCGCCAGCGTGGGCCAGCAGTTCCCCCTGGGGGCCGCAGATGAAGCTGCCTCCCCAGAATTCGATACCCTCGCCGACGCCCGAATGGTCGACTTCGAAGCCCACTCGGTTGGCGACCAGTACCGGCAGGCCATTGGCGACGCCGTGGGCACGCTGAATCAGCGTCCAGGCTTCCTTCTGGCGAGCTTTTTCGGCAGGGTCGTCGCTGGGGTCCCAGCCAATCGCCGTGGGGTAGAGCAGCAGCTCCGCGCCCGCCAGCGCCATGAGTCGTGCGGCTTCCGGATACCACTGATCCCAACACACCAGGATGCCCAGGCGTCCCACCGAGGTGTCGATGGGGGTGAAACCATCGCCACGGGCGGCATCGGCATCGCCGGGGGTGAAGTAGAATTTCTCGTAGAAGCCGGGATCGTCGGGAATGTGCATCTTACGATACTGGCCCACGCGACCCTGGGCGCGGTCATACACCACGGCGGTATTGTGGTAGAGGCCTGCGGCGCGCTTCTCGAACAGCGAGCCCACCAGCACGATATCCAGCTCTTTTGCCAGGTCGGCCAGGCGCTGCCCGGTGGGGCCATCCAGCGGCTCGGCCAGATCGAACAGCGCCGGGTCTTCGTATTGGCAGAAGTAGTGGGTAGCATGCAGCTCCTGCAGCAGTACCAGCTGGGCACCTTGACGGGCTGCTTCGCGAATACCGGCTTCGCTCTCTGCCAGGCTGCGCGCCTTGTCAGGCCAGGCAGCCTGTTGAATGACCGCAACGTTCAGCGTGTGTGACATGCCGTTCTCCTCAAGACGTTCACTTCAAGACGTTAGTTTGAAGACATTATCTTCAAGACATTATCTTCAAGACATGGAAACAATCGGGGCGAGTGTGCCTTTGGGTAGCTGCATGGTCAGGCAGTGCAGGCTGCCGTGCTGGCGAATCACGCTGACGCACTCGATCGGGATCAGTGTGTGCTCCGGAAACGCCGTGGCCAGGGCTTGCAGGGCAACCACGTCGGCGGGGTCACCATAGGTGGGCACCAGCACCGCTTCGTTGATGATCAGGAAGTTGGCGTAGGTAGCCGGCAGCCGGTGGCCATCCTCCGGATCGAAGCAGGCCTGTGGCCAGGGCAGGGCGATCAGGCGGTAGGGCTCGCCATTGCGCTGGCGGAATGCCCTGAGCTCCTGCTCCATGGCCTGCAGTGCCGGATAATGCGGATCTGTTGGATCGTCGCAGCGCACGTAGGCAATGGTGGTGGGGTCGCAAAAGCGTGCCAGCGTGTCCACATGGCTGTCGGTATCGTCGCCTTCCAGGTGGCCATGAGCCAGCCACAGAAAGCGGTCCACGCCGAAATCTTCTGCCAGCCGGGCTTCCACGTCGGCGCGGCTGAGGGTCGGGTTGCGGTTGGGGTTCAGCAGACAGGCTTCGGTCGTCAACAGCGTACCTTCGCCGTCGGTCTCGATGCCACCCCCTTCCAGTACCATGGCCCGGGAGGCGACGGGGCAGGCCCATACCCCGGCGTCCGCCAGCCATTGGGTGAGCTGGTTGTCGTGCTCGGCAGGAAATTTGCCGCCCCAGCCGGTAAAGGTGTAGTCCAGCAGCAGGGGCTGGCCTTTTTCGTCCAGCACCGTGATGGGGCCGTGGTCGCGTGCCCAGGTATCGTCGGTGGGTGCGACAATCAGCTGCAGCTGCGCGTCGGGGATACCGTAAGCGCTGAACGTGGCGAGCAGGCGTTGCCGAGTCGCCTCATCCGGCACGCTGATGATGACGCGTTGATAGCGTGCGGTGGCCAACACAATGCGCTCAAGGGTCGCTTCGATCCGCGATAGCATGGGCGCCCAGTCGCCGTCTGGGCGGGGCCAGGTCAACTGTAGGCCATCCTGAGGATGCCATTCGGGGAGCAAGCGATACGTCTTGATAGCCAATGTCACGGGTACTCGTGTCGAGGTAAGAGAGCTCGCCCAGCGGGCAAGAGGAACGGGCGCAATTTAGGGGGTTACCACGCAACTTGCAAGCGTTACCGTGTGCCAGGGAACAGCCGCTGCTTTCGCTACTCTAAGGCTGCGTTTGTACATGCAGCCATGCTGAAAAAACCGTACCATGGACGCTCATTATTAAGGAATGAAGCCATGCTTGATCGTTTGCCTTTCCTGGTGGGGCTGCGCTATGTGCGCGCTAAACGCCGCAACCATTTTATTTCGTTCATTTCGCTGACCTCGATGCTTGGGTTGATGCTCGGCGTGGCGGTGTTGATTCTGGTGTTGTCGGTCATGAATGGCTTCGATCATGAGCTGCGCACGCGTATCCTCGGCATGGTGCCGCACACCAAGATCGAAGCGCAGGAGGGTCTGGTCGAATGGGAGGCGCTGGCCAACCGGCTGACGCAGCGCGAGCGAGTGATTGGCGCGGCGCCCTACGTCGAGCAGCAGGGTATGTTCTCGTCGGGTGGGCGTAATCAGGGGGCCATGGTGAACGGCATCCACCCTGACTGGGAAGGCCAGGTGTCGATCATTGGCCAGCACATGCGGGAAGGTGAGCTGGCCGATCTGGTGCCCGGTGAGTGGAATGTGGTGCTGGGCTCCATGCTGGCCAGGCGTCTTGGCGTCGGGGTGGGTGACCGCGTCACGCTGCTGGTGCCCGAAGCGTCGATTACGCCCGCTGGGGTCTTTCCCCGGCTGAAGCGTTTCACGGTCAGTGGAATCTTCAGCGTGGGCGCGGATCTGGATGCCAATCTGGCCTATGCCAACATCGAAGACATGCAGACCCTGGCGCGCATGGGCGACGCCGTAGGCGGGCTGCGACTCGAGCTGGATGATCTGTTCGTGGCCGGGAGCGAAACCCAGGCCATCGTCAGGGAGCTGGGCTCGGGTTATCGTGGCACCGACTGGACGTTCTCCCACGGCAACCTGTTCCAGGCCATCCAGATGGAGAAGCGCATGATTGCACTGCTGCTGACGGTGATCATTGCGGTGGCGGCGTTCAACATCGTGTCCACCCTGGTCATGGTGGTGACCGACAAGCGTGCCGACATTGCCATCTTGCGCACCATCGGTGCCACGCCGCGCTCGATCATGGGTATTTTCATCGTCCAGGGGTTGGCCATCGGCTTGATCGGCATTGCCGTTGGTGTGGCGGTCGGCATTGCGCTGGCGCTGACCATCTCCGATATCATCGGCTGGTTCGAGAGTGCTTTCGGCATCCAGTTCCTCGATGCTGGGGTCTACTTCATCAGCGACTTGCCCTCGCGCTTGCAGTGGAGCGATGTGCGGGACATCGTGCTGGCCGCCTTCGGCCTGACGTTCCTCTCGACACTTTACCCTGCCTGGCGAGCAGCTCGGGTTCAACCGGCTGACGTACTGCGCTATGAATAAGGATGCTCCGATGACTTCGACGATTACTCAACCACCCGCCGTCATGCTGGAATGCCGTGGCCTGACACGGGTGTATAGCGAAGGGCCGCAGGATTTGACGGTGCTGGACCAGCTGGATCTGCAGGTACATGCCGGGGAGCGCGTGGCCATCGTGGGCAGCTCCGGTTCCGGCAAGACCACGCTGTTGAACCTGCTGGGGGGGCTGGATCGCCCCAGTGAAGGCAGCGTGGTGATCGCTGGCGAACCGCTGTCGGACCTCAACGAAGCCGCACTTGGCAAGTTTCGCAATCGCTATATCGGTTTCGTTTACCAGTTCCACCACCTGCTGGCCGAGTTCACTGCGCTGGAAAATGCCGCACTGCCGCTGATCATTCGCGGCCAGGCGAAAAAGGTCGCCGAACAGCGCGCTTTGCAACTGCTCGACCGAGTGGGCATGAAGGCGCGTGCCGACCACAAGCCTGGTGAGCTTTCCGGCGGCGAGCGCCAGCGTGTGGCCATTGCCAGGGCGCTGGTGACCGACCCGAGCCTGGTGTTGATGGATGAACCCACTGGTAATCTCGATCAGACCACCGCCAGCACCATTCTGGACTTGATGGATGAGCTGGCCAAGGAGAGCGCCTGCGCCTTCGTGATCGTGACTCACGATGTGAGCCTAGCGGCTCATCAGGATCGGGTCATGAAGCTGGATGGTGGGCGGCTCGTCGAGCAACTCCAGAGTTAATCGCTCAGGGGTTAATCGTCGAACTGCGATTCGATGCAGGCTCTGCGCCGTCGCCTTTTCAGGCGGCGGCGTTTCCAGTTATGGGAGACGTGCCAGCGCCAGATGAGCCGAATCGCGACGTTGGAGATGATGGCCAGCACGATGGCACTGATCAGGGAACCCAGCAGGAGGGGGGGCAGGATGTCGTGCATCTGCTCGGCTATCCAGCGGGTCGAAATGCGAGAAGGCGCCTCTCGCACCGGAGCGCCCAGCAAAAAAGTACCGATCCGATAATTGATATAAAAGATCAACGGCATGGTCAGCGGATTGGTGACCCACACCAGACCCACCGACAGGGCCAGGTTGCAGCGAGCCAGCCGTGCTCCCAGCGCGGCCACGACCATTTGAAAGGGAATGGGCAGCATGGCACAAAAAAGCCCGACGCTAAACGCGTTGGCAACGCTGCGTCGAGTGAGTAGCCACAAACCCGGATCGGCAATCAACGGCGCCATGAAGCGTAGCGATCGTTGGCGCCGGATGGTGTCCGGTTTAGGCATGTAGCGCTGCAGGAAACGGCGCGGCATGTCAGGTACTCTTGCTATTGGTGCAGGCTATTATCCACATAGCGCAGGGCTTAGGCTACGCTACTGAGGCGAAGGGTTTCGGCCAGGGAGGTGGAATGGGGCGAGGGAGTGCGGTGCCAGCGGCCTTGGCTGCGCTGTTGGGCGGTGCGCTGGCGGGTTGGCTGGGGGCCGAGCGAGACGCCACTTTGGCGCTGGCAGTGCTGATGGTGGCGGCCGTAGTCATGGCGACGACGCGCCCACGCTGGTCGATATGGCTAGCGCTGGTGGCACTGATGGTGCTGACCCTTCAGCAGGAGTGGGGCAAACGACTGCCCGACGGCTTGAGCGGCCAGGACCTGACGTTGGAGGCCCGCGTGCTCCACGTACAAAGAGAGGACGGGAGCAGCCAACGTTTGAGGCTGGCGGTAGAAGCGTGCCGCTCGCCGGAGCCCCTGCTGCCCTGTGATCGGCTGAAGCAAGTGCGGGTCAGCGCCTACTCGGCTTTTCCCTCGTCTGCCACCCAGTCCAGTGCGGTTTACGCCGTTGGCGAGCGCTGGCAGCTGACCGTTCGGCTGCGTCCACCCAGAGGCTTTGCCAACCCCAACAGCTTTGACTATGCCCAGTGGCTGTGGCGTGAAGGTATTCATGCCACTGGCTATGTACGCAACGACCCTGCGCCCGAACGTTTGTCGGAGGCGCCTTTCCAACTACGTCAGCAGGCGGTGGCCTACCTGGAGAGTAATGCGCCAGAGGCGCGTACCCAGCGCTGGCTGGCCGCGCTGACGCTGGGCGATAGCGACCAGCTGACGCAGCAGGACTGGGCGCTGTTGAATGCCACCGGGACCACGCACCTGGTGGTGATTTCCGGTTTGCACGTTGGCCTGGTAGCGTCCTTTGCGCTGCTGTTGGCCCGCTTGGCAGCACGGCTGATGTCTCCCGGTGACTGGCGCCTGCGCGTCTGGCCCTGGTGGGTGGCGGGGGCGGCTGCCGTGGGCTATGCACTGCTGGCAGGGCTGGCGCCGCCTGCCATGCGCGCCATGATCATGACCCTGCTGGGGCTATGGGTGTTGAGCGGGCGCCATGCGCCGGGCCCCTGGCAGGCCTGGTGGCTGGCATTCGCCATTATCGTGGTGGCCGACCCGCTCTCTCTATGGCGGCCCGGCTTGTGGCTGTCGTTCGTGGCGGTGGGCTGGCTGATCGTCATCTGGCAGGGGCGCCCTCGTCCTCGGGGTATCAAAGGCTGGTGCTGGGCGCTGCTGCGTTCCCAGCTGCTGCTGGCGCCGCTGATGGCGGCGGCAGTGCTGTTGGCATTTGGCCGAGTGGCGCCCGCGGCTCCGCTGGTCAATCTGCTAGCCGTGCCCTGGGTCAGCTCGATCATGGTGCCCTCGGCGCTGCTGGGGTGGCTGCTCGCACCGCTGCCTGGCATCGGGCTGGCCGCCTGGTGGGTGTTCGCACAGGCGCTGGCGCTGTTTCACTCTCTGCTGGAGGTCACGCTGGCCCTGGCGCCACTGTGGCAGCCGCCGCCCGAGCACGTCTACCCGCTGGCGTTGGCCTGGCTGCTGCTGGCACTGGGCTGGGGATTACCCGCCACGCCCGGCGGGCTGCGCCTGCTGGTGACGCTCCTGGCGCTGAGCGCACCCTGGTGGCCAAATGAACGCGTCGACGAGCGTCGGCTGGTCGTCACCGTGCACGATGTGGGGCAGGGCCAACTGGTCGAGCTGCGCAGCGCCGATTATCGGATGCTCTACGACACGGGGCCGCGTTTTCGCAGCGGTTTCATGCCCTTGCAAACGCTCTGGCCACCGGGTCAGGCCTTTGACCTGGTGGTGGTCAGTCATGCCGATACCGACCATGCAGGCGGTGTCGAAGCGTTGCGGGACGAGCATCAGGTGGCGGACTGGCGTGCCCCGCTGGACGAGCCGCTGATCGTTGCCAGCACGCCCTGTGAGCAGGGCCAGCAGTGGCAGCAGGAGGGGATCATCTATCGTTTCCTCTGGCCCCCGGCAGGACATCAACAGCTCTCTTCCAATGACCGCTCCTGCATGCTGGAAGTCCAGGTGGGAGAGCATCGGCTGCTGATCACCGGGGACGTGGGGCGTCAGGTGGAACGCCACTTGCTGCCCTTGTTGGCCGGTGACGTCACGGTGCTGGTGGCGGGCCATCACGGCAGTCACACCAGCTCCGGTGTGCAGTTCGTCCGTGAAGCGATGCCTCGGCATGCCATCTTCAGTGCCGGACGCGATAATGCCTTCCAGCACCCGGCCGATGAGGTGGTACGGCGCTTTCGCCATCAGCACAGCTGCCTGTGGAGTACCGCCCATGATGGCGCGGTGCGTATCCGCCTGGAACCGGGGGTGCCCGTGCAGATAGATACCCAGCGGCGTGTTCCCGGTGGCCAGAAGCGGTGTTGAAGCGAGCCACCATAGGGTAGAATCGCCCCCACTGCACACTACTGCCGGGAGCGCGTGTGACTGATTCAGGTTGGGTACTCTATAAACGTTTGTTGAGTTATGTGAAGCCACACTGGCGCGCTTTCTCGCTTGCCGTGATCGGGTTTCTGATTTACGCCGCGTCCAGCACCGCGCTGGCCGAGATGATGAAGCGCCTCATCGATGGCATTCAGCATCCCGATGCCGCGTTTCGGCTGTTTCTGCCCTTGTTCGTCGTGCTGATGTTCGCAGCCCGAGGGTTGGGCACTTTCCTCAGTACTTATTTCATGGCCTACGTGGGGCGCTACGTGATTCATACGCTGCGCTGTAACGTATTCGATCACATGCTGCATTTGCCGGGGCGGTTTTTCGATCACCACTCCAGCGGCCATCTGGTGTCACGGGTGACCTACCATGTCGAGCAGGTTGCCGGGGCGGCGACCAACGCGGTGACCATCATTCTCCGTGAAGGGCTCTTCGTGGTGGGTCTGATTGGCTACCTGTTCTGGACCAACTGGATGCTCACTCTGCTGTTCATGGGCGTGACGCCGTTGATTGCCGCTGTGGTGAGTTACGTCAGCAAGCGCTTTCGGCGCATCTCCAAGCGCATCCAGCACTCCATGGGCGATGTGACGCACGTGGCCTCGGAAGCCCTCTCGGGGTATCGCGTGGTGCGCACCCATGGTGCCGAAGCCTATGAAAAGCAGCGCTTCGAACGTGTCAGTGAAGAGAATCGTCGGCAAAGCATGAAAGAAGCCATGACCCGGGCGGTCAGCTCGCCGGTGATTCTGATGCTGGTGGCCATTTCCATGGCCCTGCTGGTATGGCTGGCCATGGCCCCTCGTTTGATGGCCAACATGACGCCCGGTGAATTCGTTGCCTTCATTACTGCCGCTGCGCTGATGATCAAACCAGTACGTCAGCTCACCGAAGTGAACAGTGAGATTCAGAAGGGCATTGCCGCTGCTGCCGAGCTGTTCGGTCTCATGGACCTGGCCCCGGAGCGTGACGAGGGCGACGTGGTGCCGAGCCGCTTGACTGGCGAGGTGGTCATCGACCATGTCAGCTTCCGCTACGCCGACGACCAGCCCAACGTGCTGCACGATATTCAGCTGCGCGTCGCCCCCGGCGAATTGGTGGCTATCGTGGGGCGCTCGGGAAGCGGCAAGTCTACCCTGGTGAGCCTGCTGCCACGCTTCTATCGACCCACCGAAGGCCAGATCCTGATCGATGGCATCGATGCCGACCGCTACGCGCTGGGGCCGCTGCGGCAGCAGATAGCGCTGGTTTCCCAGCAGGTCACCCTGTTCAATGCCACCATCGCCGACAATATCGCCTATGGCGTGGAAAATCCGGACATGGCCGCCGTGAAGGCTGCCGCAGAAGCCGCCTACGCCAGTGAGTTCATCGACAAACTGCCCGAAGGCTATCTCACCGTGGTAGGCGAAAATGGGGTCATGCTCTCGGGCGGGCAGCGCCAGCGGTTGGCGATTGCCCGAGCCATCTTCAAGGATGCTCCGATTCTGATTCTGGACGAGGCTACCTCGGCGCTGGATACCGAATCCGAACGCTATATCCAGAAAGCCCTGGAGCGGGTCTGTGAGGGGCGCACCACGCTGGTGATCGCCCACCGCCTGTCGACCATCGAGCGTGCCGACCGCATTCTGGTCATGGACCAGGGGCGTATCGTGGAGCAGGGCACCCATCAGGCGCTGCTGGAAAAGTCAGGTGCTTATGCGGCCCTGCACCAGCTTCAGTTTCAGGAGCACGAGTGAGCCTGGCGAAGCGCTGGCTCGACGCCGCCTACGGGGGAAGCCCGTGGCTGGCGCCGCTGTTTCCACTAGGTAATTTATACCGTTATCTCATGTGTCGTCGAGCGCGCGATTACCGACGGGGGCACAAGCCCGTCTGGCGGGCGGAGGTGCCGGTGATCGTGGTGGGCAATATCACCCTGGGCGGCACCGGCAAGTCACCGCTGGTGGCCTGGTTGGGGCGCTGGCTGGTCGCGCAGGGCTACTCGCCAGGCATCGTGACCCGGGGGTATGGTGGCACCGCACCCCATTATCCGCTTCATGTTACGCCCACCACGGACCCCGCGCATAGCGGTGACGAACCGCTCATGCTGGTTCAGCAGACCGGGCTGCCCGTCATCGCAGACCCGCAGCGGGCTCGGGGCGCCCAAGCGCTGGTCGAGATGGGCTGCGATATCGTGATCAGCGATGACGGCTTGCAACACCTGGCACTGGGGCGCGATATTGAACTGGTGGTGGTCGATGGCAGCCGTGGGCTGGGCAACCAGCGCTGCCTGCCTGCAGGACCGCTGCGCGAAGGCGTTGCTCGCTTGCAACAAGTGGATGCGGTGATCGTCAATGGCACGCTGACGGCTCCCTTGCCGGTGCCTTCGGTGGCCATGCAACTGGTACCCCAGGGCTGGCGCAAGCTGGCCAGTGGTCAGCGCTATCCGCTGGCTCCCTTGCCCTTTACGCTGCCAGCACATGCGCTGGCGGGGATCGGCAACCCGCAGCGCTTTTTCAAGACCCTCGAAACGCTGGGGGTCCATGGGGAACAGCACCCCTTGGCGGATCATCACGCTTTCGATGAGCAAACATTCAAGCCCATGGCCTTCGGACCGGTGGTCATGACGGCCAAGGATGCGGTCAAATGCCGTGAGTTGGCCCCGGCGGACAGCTGGGTGCTGGAGGTGGAAGCGCGGCTTCCAGAAGAGTTTGAAGATTGGCTGGCTTCCAGGCTGGCAGAACTGACACAAAGGGGAAGCACCGATGGATAAGGAACTGTTGGCAATGCTGGTTTGCCCGCTCTGCAACGGCAAGCTGAAGTATCAGCGCGACGCACAGGAGCTGTGCTGCCACTATGATGGTCTGGCCTATCCCATCCGAGACGGGATTCCGGTGATGCTGCCTGAAGAAGCGCGGCAGATGGACGCCGATGAGAAGCTGGCCACTTCACCTGGCCGTACCGGGGAGGTGTGATGGGCTCTGTGGCGCAATTCATCGCGGTCGTCCCGGCGCGGTTCGGCTCTTCACGGCTGCCTGGCAAGCCGCTTCTGGATATCGCCGGTGAGCCCATGGTAGCCCACGTATGGCGTCGTGCCTGCGAGAGCCAGGCGCAACGAGTCATCGTAGCCACTGACGACGAGCGTATCCGTGACGCCATGCAAGCCTACGGCGCGGAAGTGGTCATGACCCGGGCCGACCATCCCTCCGGCACGGACCGGCTGGCCGAAGTGGCCGAACAGCTCTCACTGGCGGGTGACACGCTGGTCGTCAACGTGCAGGGTGACGAGCCATTGATCCCTCCCGTGTTGATCGACCAGGTAGCCCAGCGGCTGGCAGATGACCCTGAGGCGGCCATGGCCACCCTGGCCGAGTCCATCGGCGATGTGGATACGCTATTCAACCCCAATGTGGTCAAGGTGGTGCGTTCACTGCAAGGGCGCGCGCTCTATTTTTCCCGAGCGCCGATCCCCTGGGACAGAGAGCAGTTCAAGACTCAGCCCGATTTGCTCACCACCGATGCCTGGCTGCGCCATATTGGCATCTACGCTTACCGTGCCAGCTTTCTGGCCACCTACCGTGATCTGACGGCGTCCAGCCTGGAGCAGTTGGAACAGCTCGAGCAGCTGCGTGTATTGCAGCATGGTCATGTCATTCAGGTGGCGCTGGCCGTGGCTGCGAACCCGGCGGGGGTCGATACCCCGGAGGACCTGGCACGGGTGCGCGCCTTGTTGGCGTCATCGGAGGATCGTGTATGAAGCGCGTGCTGTTCGTCTGTTTAGGCAATATTTGCCGCTCGCCCACGGCGGAAGGCGTTTTTCAGCAGGCCGTGGTGCGAGCAGGGCTGGATGGCCGCATCACCATCGACTCCTGCGGAGTAGGTGACTGGCACGTAGGGAAAGCCCCAGACCCCCGCTCCCAGGCAGCGGCGCGACAACGAGGTATCGAGATTGGCCATCTTCGCGCTCGCCAATTGAAAGTCAGTGACTTCCACGAGTTCGACTACGTGCTGGGCATGGATCGCGAAAACCTCGCTGCCATGCGTGCTCTGCAACCGGCCAATAGCCAGGCCCAGGTAGGGCTGCTGCTCGATTACGCCGGGCTGCCGCAGAGCGATGTGCCTGACCCCTATTACGGTGGCGACGACGGGTTCGAGCAAGTGCTGGACTTGATCGAGCGTGCCTCGCAGGGTCTGCTCGATGAGCTGCAGCGTGAACGCTAGCGCTGTCTCCCGCCCTGACGTCCTGATGGCGTTTCGAGACCTGACTCAGGCCAATACGCTGCGCTTGCCCTGTGTGGCCGAACAGTACGCGGCACCGACCACGCTGGCGGCGTTGCAGGACGTGTTGCATCAGGCACGGCAGCAGCGGGGGCCGATGACGCTGCTCGGGGGGGGCAGTAACGTCCTGTTGCCGAGCCAGTTGTCAGGAGTGGTCATTCGTCCTTCGCTCCAGCAGTGGTGGTTGGAGCGGCGTGGCCGGGAAGTGTTGGCCTACGTAGGGGCGGGGGTGAATTGGCACGCCCTGGTGATGGCGCTGGCGGCGCGTGGCCTGTGGGGCTGTGAGAATCTGGCGCTGATCCCCGGTGACTGTGGGGCCGCTCCGGTGCAGAACATAGGTGCCTATGGTGTCGAACTGGCCGACGTGCTGGCGGCGGTGCAGGTGGTCGAACTGGCCACGGGGGAAGTGCGCTGGCTGGATGCCGAGGCGTGTCAGTTTGGTTATCGAGACAGTCTCTTCAAACGTGAGTTGGCAGGCAAGGTGGTCATTACGCAGCTCGTCTTGCGGCTCTCGGAAACGCCCAATCCGCAACTGGGGTATGGCGACCTGGCCGCACGGGTGTCTGCCGCGCCCGACCCGCTGGAGGTGGCGCGTGCCGTCTGCGCCATTCGCCAGGAGAAACTGCCGGACCCCGCCGTGCTGGCCAATGCCGGCAGCTTCTTCAAGAACCCGCTCGTGAGCGGTGAGCATGCCCAGCGGCTGTTGAGCGTCTATCCTGGTATGCCGCATTTTCCCCAGCCCGATGGGCAGGTGAAACTGGCGGCCGGATGGCTGATCGACCAGTGTGGCCTGAAAGGGCACCGCCAGGGGGCGTTTGGCGTGCATCAGCATCAGGCGCTGGTGCTGGTGCACTTTGGTGGCGGTAATCGTGCAGAGCTGCTGGCGTTTGCGGATGTCGTTGCAGGTGCGGTCGCCGAGCGTTTTGGCGTCAGCCTGGAAGCGGAGCCACGAGTGATCTCCTGACGATAGCGCATAAAAAACCCCGCCGAGGCGGGGTTTTTTTACGGCTGTCAGCATTACTCGGATGAGTTTTGCTGGGCCTGCTGCTTGCGCTGTTCACGCGGGTCGTTATGAGCCCGGCGGCGGCGACGACGTGGCTTGGAGGCCTCCTCGTCAGCGGCAGGCTCGCCACTGGCGTTGGCGTCGGCCGCTGCCTGAGGGGCTTCGGGGGCTTTCTCTGCTGCTGCGTTTTCTGCAGCAGGCGTCGAGCGCTCCTGAGTCGCTTCCGTGGGCGCTTGCTCCGCGTTGGCTGAAGGCGCTTCTTCTACCGATGCGGCAGATGCTGGCTCCTCGGCCGTGGCGGGCTTTTCCTCAGTGGTGACGGAAGATGGCGCTTCAGTGGCTGCTGAGGTGTCTTCCGCGGCTACTACGGAAGACGCTTTTGAAGGTTCTTCTTCAACGGCTGCTGAGGCTTTTTCTTCAACTACCGCAGAAGATTTCTCTTCAACCACCGCCGAAGACTCTTTCTCTACCGCCGCTGAGGGCTCTTTCTCAACCACTGCTGAGGGCTTCTCTTCAACCGCCGCTGAAGGCTCTTTCTCTACCGCCGCTGAGGGCTCTTGATCAGCCGCCGAGGTTGGCTGTTCCTCACGTGGCGCTGTCGGCTCTTCTGTGGCTGCAGCGGGTTGCTCATGGGTGGCCGCCGGTGTCTGGGACTCTGTGGCGGATGTGCCGTTGTCGTCTCCGGACGCGTTGGCTTGCTTGGCCGCTTCGTCGCGAATGGCCGGTTGACGGCGCTGGCGCGTTGACTTGCGTGCCTTGTCGGCATTGCTGGCACGTGCGGTGGCAGTAGTGTCCTCGGCTGCGGTCTCTGCGGTGGCCTCCTGACGTGCTTCAGGACGCGTGTCTGCCGCTTCGCTGGGCGATTGAGTCGCCGTTTCTGACTCTGACGTGGCTTTCTTTGCAGGCGTTTCAGCGTCTGCCGCCGCTGGGGCAGGGGCTTCCTCGGGTGCCTGCTGGGCTTCTGCCTGGAGCTTCAACTGCTCGGCTTCGGCCTGCGGGCTCAGTGCCTGCTTGCGTGAACGCTGGCGCGGGTTGTTGCGCGTGCGCTTCGGCTTGCCGTCATCCTTTTGCGGCTCGTCCTGCTGAACGGCTTCCGGGCGCTTGTCGTCCTGCTTGGGCTTGTTGTCGCGGGGTTTCTCGCGACGCTGCTCCGGCTGCGGGGCGCTGCTGGAAGCATCGTTCTGCGATGACTCCTTGGCGGTCTCTTTCTGACGCGTGTTGCGAGGCGTGCTTTCCTGAGCCCGGCTGTCGTCCTGCTGCGGATGACGACGACGGTTGCGGGTGCGGCTGGGGCCGCTGCGCTTGTCGTTGCTGTCGTCGTTGCGAGCAGCAGGTGCCTTGGTGGCATCGTTACGCTGGTCGCGTGAAGCGCTGTTTTCCTGGCGCTCCGGTGCTGAGCGCTCCTGAGACTGGCGCTCTTGCGCAGGCTTTTGACGACGCTCATTGCGCGGCGGGCGGCTTGGGGCTGCCGACTGCTCGGGCTTGCGGTTCGTCGAGCTGGCTTCCTGTGTGGCCGTCGTGCTGGCCTCATCGCCACCCAGCAGCTTGGCAAAACCGCGAATGAAGCGGCCCAGTACGCTGGGTTGCTCTGCAGGCGCTTCGGCCGCGGCTGGTTTGGCGGGCGCTTCTTCGGTTTGCAGCGACTCGGGGGCCGGAGCGTTGTGAGCGATGCTCTTGACCGCGGCTTCTGCCCGCTGAGCCGGAGCTGCGAAGCTGGGAGGCGGCTCTTTGCCAATCTCGGTATCCGTGGAGAGTTCGAAGCTCGACAGGGTGTGGCTGTCGTCTTCGTCCAGGTGGTCATCGCGCAGGCGTTGCACGTCGTAGTGCGGGGTATCCATCTCCGGGCTGGGCAGGATGACCACGCGCACGCCTTGGCGTGATTCGATATCCGCCAGCACGCTGCGCTTTTCGTTGAGCAGATAAGTGGCGACCGGCACGGGCAGGATGGCGCGGATCTGGGCGCTACGCTCTTTCATGGCCTCTTCTTCGATCAGGCGCATGATGGAGAGCGACAGCGAGCGCACATCGCGGATGGTGCCCTGGCCGTTACAGCGCGGGCAAACCACGCCGCTGGTTTCGCCCAGCGAGGGGCGCAGACGCTGGCGCGACATTTCCATCAGGCCGAAGCGCGAAATGCGGCCGATCTGTACGCGGGCGCGGTCCAGTTTGAGCGCATCGCGCATGCGGTTTTCGACTTCACGCTGGTTGCGAGCCGGGCCCATGTCGATGAAATCGATGACCACGAGCCCGCCGATGTCACGCAGGCGGAGCTGGCGAGCGATCTCGTCGGCGGCTTCGGTGTTGGTTTGCAGGGCGGTCTCTTCGATATCGCTGCCACGGGTGGCGCGGGCCGAGTTGATGTCGATGGAGACCAGCGCTTCGGTGTGATCGATGACGATGGAGCCACCGGAAGGCAGTTTCACTTCCCGCTGGTAGGCCGTCTCGATCTGCGACTCGATCTGGAAGCGCGAGAACAGCGGCACTTCATCGGCATACAGCTTGATCTTTTGCTGGTAGGAAGGCATCACCTGGCGGATGAATGCCAGCGCCTCGGCGTGGATGTCGGGACTGTCGATCAACACCTCGCCAATATCCTGGCGCAGGTAGTCGCGCATGGCACGGATGATGACGTTGGATTCGCGGTAGATCAAAAAGGGCGCAGGGCGCTTGGCGGACTCGGTGGTGATCGATTCCCACACCTGCACCAGGTAGTCCAGGTCCCACTGCAGCTCTTCGGAGCTGCGGCCAATACCGGCGGTGCGTACGATCAGGCCCATCTTGTCGGGAACCGTCAGCTGGCCCATGGCATCCTTGAGCTGGCTGCGGTCATCGCCTTCGATACGCCGCGATATGCCACCTGCACGGGGGTTGTTGGGCATCAGTACCAAAAAGCGTCCGGCCAGGCTGATGAAGGTGGTCAGGGCGGCGCCCTTGTTGCCACGCTCTTCCTTGTCTACCTGAACGATGACTTCCTGACCCTCTTTCAATACTTCCTTGATGTTGGGGCGGCCCGAAACATCCTTGATGAAATATTCGCGAGAGATCTCTTTCAGCGGCAGAAAGCCGTGGCGCTCGGCGCCGAAGTCGACGAAGGCGGCTTCGAGGGAGGGTTCTACCCGGGTGATTTTGCCCCGGTAGATGTTGGCTTTCTTCTGTTCGCGTGCGCCGGACTCGATGTCCAGATCGTAGAGGCGCTGTCCGTCTACCAGGGCGACCCGCAGCTCTTCGGGCTGGGTCGCGTTAATAAGCATCCGTTTCATGTGGTCTCACGTAGCATGTCGTGCCGTCAAACGAGGAGTCGTCGACGAACCGCTGTGTGCTGCGTGCTTGTGCTCGGCGCATGGTTATGCTGACGCATCAAGCCGGGAAGGCATCGTAGCCGACCCGGCCAATAGGGCGTTGAGTACGTGGCGGAGGCAGAACGTGTTTCGGTGGCTGTCACGTCCATCCGGCTCTGCTGACACCGCCTACACCTGGCATTCATCGATTCGTCAACGCCGGTTGTCGGCACAGCGTTGATCTTTGCGCCCCGGCATGACAGCGCCTTGTGACGAATAAGGTAACTGCCTGGCAGGGGCGTAACGTTTTTTTGCCAGTCGAGGCTGGCGGTATTCTTTTCCCTCTGCCGCGGTCAGGCGACAGAGGTGCTGCATTTCATTACGTAGAAGGCGGGCAATGCGTACACTGGCCTGGCCTCGTTGCTCTGACCTGCATGTTGGTCGGGCAGGTGCTTAGGCTAACGTGACGGACAATTCGCTGGACGACAATACGCCATACAAGGCGGCTTATTGCGTTTCAGATCAGCAAGTCACGTTGGCCGATGAGCGTCCTGGAATATAACAGTAAAGAGAAGCGTCAGCAATTGACGCAATGGCGTAAGGTCTACGCTAGAATGCCGCTTTTCAATCAAGGTCAGTCACTTTCCACCATGTGGCGTGGATGAGACCAGGAGTACAAGGTAATGTCCGAAGGGCGTGAAGTGCAGTGGGTGGAAATCGCCCCGGAGCAGGCGGGTCAACGAATCGATAATTTCCTCATGACACGATTGAAGGGCGCTCCACGGGCGCTGATCTACCGCATCGTGCGCAAGGGGGAGGTTCGAGTGAACAAGAAGCGCGTGAAGGTGGACTATCGCCTGCAGGGGGGAGACCTCGTCCGCGTACCGCCTCTGCGCCTGGCGCCCAAGGAGGCGGTCAAGGAGGTCAGCGATAACCTGCGCGACGTGTTGGTGGGTAGCGTCATCATGGAAGGGCCGGACTGGATGGTGTTGAACAAGCCTTCTGGCCTGGCGGTGCATGGTGGAAGTGGCGTCAAGATCGGTCTGATCGAGGCATTGCGTCAGGTACGCGACGACTTGAGCTTTCTCGAGCTGGTCCATCGTCTGGATCGTGACACCTCCGGGTGCCTGCTGTTGGCCAAGTCGCGTGAGGCGCTGGTGACGCTCAACGAGGCGCTCAAGAAGCACGGCATGGACAAGCGCTATCTGGCACTGGTGGCAGGGCGCTGGCCTGCCAGAAAAACCTATGAAAGTGCCCGGCTGGACCGCTTCGATGCCGGTAATGGCGAGCGCCGTGTGCGGGTGGATCCCAACGGCAAGGTATCACGCACCCATTTCTCCGTCGTGGAGACCTTCGAAAAAGTGACGCTCATCGAGGCCGAGCCGGTGACCGGTCGTACCCATCAGATTCGTGTGCACGCAGCCCATGCGGGCCACGCCTTGCTGGGCGATGACAAGTACGCGACGCGGGAAAGCGAGCGGCTGTCTAAACAATTGGGTCTGGGGCGCCTGTTTCTGCACGCGCGCTCATTGACCTTTCCCGAGCCCGGTAATGGCCGTCCGGTGACGGTGAAAGCACCACTGCCTGAGGCACTGGAAGAGACGCTGGCGCGTGCGCGTCAGCAGGGCAAGTAGGGAGAACGCCATGCGTTACGAGCTGATCATCTTTGACTGGGATGGGACCTTGATGAATTCGGTGCCCAAGATCGTGTCGTGCATGCATGCCGCCGCAGCGGATGTACGCTGGCCGCCCCTGGAAGACAGCGCCATCGAAAACATCATCGGTCTTGGCCTGCCCGAAGCCATTGCAACGCTGTGTCCGGGCATTTCGCCGGAGCAGGCAGAGCGCTTGCGCCAGCGCTACTCGCATCACTTTGTGAGTGGCGACACGACGCCCATGCCTTTTTTCAACGGTGTCGAGGAGCAGTTGGCCAGGCTGCGTCAGCGTCCCCGGCAGCGGCTGGCCGTGGCCACGGGCAAGAGTCGTCGCGGCCTGGATCGTGTCTTTCGAGAAACCGATAGCGGCCAGTGGTTTGACGCCAGTCGTACCGCAGATGAAACCCGCTCCAAACCCCATCCACAGATGCTGCTGGAGCTACTCGCCGAGCTTAATACGCCGGTAGAGCGTGCGGTGATGGTGGGGGATACTGAATACGACCTGGAAATGGCACGCGCCATCGGCATGGATCGGGTCGGTGTGACCTATGGGGTGCACTCTGCCGAGCGGCTAGCGGCGTGCCAGCCTGTCTGGATGACGGATGACATTCCCACGCTGTTCGAATGGTTGCATGGCTGACGCTGGGTGACAGAGGGGCTGAGTTTTATATAGCTGATCCACGTGTACACAGCTATTGGTGGTCAATGCCCGAGAGACAGACAGTATGAGAAACATCGTATGAGGGGAAATATCATGAGGGAAATAGTATGAGCGACGATCAGTCCCGCGATAGAGAGCAAGGCAGCCCCTCCCATGAAGAGCCGTCGGGAAGCGCGCAGGATCCTTGGACGCAGGGACCGCAAGTCGCTGCGACCGCGTCGAAAGCATCGGCCGCAGGTGAGCCGAGCGACGATGCCGAAACGCTGCGCGAACGTCAACGTCTGGCCCAGCTGGAAATGATGGACCGCTGGATTGGTGGCGTCTTGACCGAGCAGCGCCGGGCGCGGCGGTGGAAGCTGTTTTTCCGTTTCGTCGTATTGACGCTGGTGCTGGTGTCGATCACCACGACGCTGTACCGCGTTTTCGTGGCAGAGCCGACCTCAAGCGTGCCGGAACAGCAGCATCTGGCGTTGGTCGAGGTGCAGGGCGTCATCGCCAGTGATGCGCCCGCCAATGCCGAACGCATCATTCGCGGTTTAAATCGTGCCTGGGAGAGCGAGAGCGCGGCGGCGGTCGTACTGCATATCGACAGCCCCGGCGGGAGCCCGGTGCAGTCCCAGCGCATCCATGCGGAAATCATGCGGCTGCGTGATCTGGGTGACAAGCCCATCCTGGCGGTCATCGAAGACGTGGGAGCCAGCGGTGCCTACTATATCGCGTCGGCAGCGGATGAGATCATTGCCTCTCCCGCCAGCCTGGTGGGCTCGATAGGGGTCATTTACGCAGGCTTTGGTTTCCAGGAGGCGATCGATCGGCTGGGCGTGGAGCGGCGTGTCATGACCGCCGGTGAAAACAAGGCGTTTCTTGATCCGTTCCAGCCGCTCGATGAGGAGGTGGCTCAGTTCTGGCAAACGGTGCTGGCGCAGACCCACGAGCAGTTCATCGAGGACGTTCGGGCCGGGAGAGGCGAGCGCTTGAGTGGCGATTCTGAGGTGTTTTCCGGGTTGGTATGGAGCGGTGAGCAGGCGCTGGCGCTGGGGCTGGTGGATGAGCTGGCCAGCCTCGAGCAAGTGGCGCGGGCGCGCATCGGAGAAGCCGAGTGGGAGAATTACACGCCTCGCCTGGACCCCTTCGAGCGCCTGACGCGACGC
>NZ_AJTS01000012.1 GCF_000275725.1 Vreelandella stevensii S18214
ATGCCTGCCTGGCGCAGCATGTCGCAAAGAGCGATCAACGGCAGGCCGATGAGTGCATTGGGGTCGCGCCCTTCCAGGCGCTCGAATAGCGTGATGCCGAGTCCTTCCATACGAAAGCTGCCCGCACTGTCCAGCGGTTGCTCCAGGGCGACATAGCGTTCGATCTCGGCGTCGCGCAGGGTTCGGAAGACGACATCGAACGTCTCTATATGCACCTGGTGGCGCTGCTGGCGAGTGTCCACCAGTGCCAGGCCTGTCAGGAAGCTGACGCGCTGGCCTGAAAAACGTTTCAGGTTGGCGCAGGCGCGCTCGGCGGTATGGGGCTTGCCCAGCACCTCGCCTTCGAACAGAGCAATTTGATCCGACCCGATGATGCAGTGTGCCGGAAAGGATTCGGCGACGGCGTGTGCCTTGCTCAGCGATAGTCGATGCACCAGGGCTTCAGGCGTTTCATGGGGCAGCGGTGTCTCATCGATATCCGGCGATTGGCACTGGTAGGGTAGCTGTAATCGGTCGAGCAGGGCTTGCCGCGAGCGTGAGCTGGAGGCCAGCACCAGCGTGGCATTGGGGGCGAGGGGCACGATACTCTCCTGTGAGTGACGAAACGGTGTGGAAGAAAGGGAAAATGCATCGCCGACAGTTTAGCGAAAAGCCCTGACGCATGCCTGTTGCGGCTGTGTGCGAGCAGAAACTGCCAAGAATTATGCTGCTGGCTTTGACACCGGCGGGGCGAGTGCCTATCATTGCGCGCCTATGTTGACCTCACAACTCCCCAGCCGGGTTGAGCCTTATAAGCTTGCAGCCCGCCGCGAACGACTCGAAGGCCTGGTAGCCTTGAACAAGCTGCCACGCCTGGCTGAAGAAGCCGGCGACCAAACGGGTGACTGTCACGTCATCCTTGAGTTTGGTGTCGATGCCCAGGGCCGTCGCGAAATTCGTGGTTCCTTGAAAGCGACTCTGGCGCTGCCTTGTCGTCGTTGTCTGGTGCCGCTGAATCAAGACGTGTCGAGTGATTTCCTTCTGGGAATGATTTCGGACGAAGCGTTGGCTGCCGAGCTGCCTGCCAGTCATGAGCCTGTGCTGGTGGAAAACGAACAGCTGGACTTGCTGACGGTAGTCGAGGATGAGTTGATCCTCAGCTTGCCGCAGGTGGTCTATCACGATGAGACCGAATGCCATGTCTCGGCGGAGCAGCTGGTCAGCAAGACCGAAGGCGCAGCGGACGAGTCCGCTCCTGCCAAAAACCCTTTCGCGGTGCTCAATGCTTTGAAAAGCAGTGGCGCTTTGAAAGGCAAAAAGTAAGCATCACTTACCCTACATACCTTGGAGTAAACACCCATGGCAGTTCAACAGAACCGTAAAACTCGTTCCAAGCGCGGTATGCGTCGTAGCCACGATGCGCTGAGCGCCCCGACCCTGTCTCAGGACAAGGAAACCGGTACGACTCACCTGCGCCACCACGTTTCTCCGGACGGTTTCTACCGTGGCCGCAAGGTGGTTGAGGTTTAAACCTCGCTCGACCTATCGCGCGGCCAATCAGTGTGAGTGCAGTGCGTCTTGCGATTGATGTCATGGGGGGTGACCAAGGCCCCCGTGCCATTATCGAAGGCTCTGCAAGGGCAGTAGTGGAAAATCCTGTGCTCGAGCTTGCCCTGTTTGGCCCGCATCAGCGTATCGTCGCTGAGCTCTCGCGCTTGCCGCAGCCCTTGGCTGCGGCAGTGTCACGTTTGGTGGTCATCGATGCGCCTGACAGCGTAGCGACTGATGCCACCGCCGCCTGGGCGTTGCGCCGGGGTCAGCACACCAGTATGGCGTCCATGCTGCGTCATGTGGCGGCTGGGCACGCCGTTGCAGGAGTGAGTGCTGGCAATACGGGGGCGCTTGTCGCGTTGGCGCGACGCGAGCTGGGCATGCTGGCAGGCTTCTCCAGACCAGCGATCAGTACCGCCATTCCTGCGCGTTCAGGGCGTCGCTGCTATTTGCTGGATCTTGGGGCCAACGTCGATTCACCTGCTGAACGGCTGGTAGACTTTGCCGCCATGGGAGCGGCCATGGCCCAGTGCATGGACGGTATCGAATGTCCGCGCGTGGCGCTGTTGAACGTTGGTTCGGAAGCCACCAAAGGCAGTGCCACGGTGCGTGAAGCAGATGCCTTGATCCGCCGTTATGCAGACCCCGGTTTCGACTATTGCGGCTATGCTGAGGGGGGTGATGTCTTCCAGGGCGAGCTGGACGTGGTGGTGTGTGATGGTTTCGTTGGCAATGTAATGCTCAAGGCAAGTGAAGGTTTGACTCGTATGCTGGTCGAGCGCGTCCAGATGGCGTTTGAATCGCGCCTCACTGGGCGGCTGGCAAGTCTACTGGCCAGGCCTGTACTCAGGCGCCTCAAGCAGGAGTTGGATCCGGTGCGCTATAACGGCGCTAGCCTGCTTGGGTTGCAGCATATCGTAGTGAAGAGTCATGGCGGAGCCCAGGCAGACGGCTTTTATTATGCCATTTTGCGAGCGCTGCACGAGGTAGAGCAGGATTTGCCCACTCAGTTGGCAAAACGCTTTCGCTGATGCCGCCGTGATCGGATGACAATAAACGATATACGATTTTGCGGGCTATTGGAGGCAGCAGGAGATGCCGACACCCGTTGTCAAACGGGGACAATAGCTACGCCTATCGCTCAATTGAGCAAATGCCTACAAGAGCAAAGGTGAACGACATGTCTCAACCCCTTGCCCTCATTTTTCCCGGGCAGGGCTCTCAGCAGCTTGGAATGCTGCGAGAGCTGGCCGAGCGCTACAGCGTGGTGGGAACGACCTTTGAGGAAGCGTCAGATGCGTTGGGCTACGATTTGTGGAAAGTAGTCCAGGAAGGACCTGAAGATGCATTGAACGCGACCGCATGCACCCAGCCGGCGCTGCTGACCTCCAGCGTGGCCATCTGGCGTGTGTGGCAGGAGTTGGAAGGGCCGCGCCCTAACGTGATGGCAGGCCACAGCCTGGGCGAATACAGCGCCATGGTGTGTGCCGGTGTCATGGGGTTTGCCGAGGGTGTGCAGCTGGTACGCCTGCGCGGCGAAGCCATGCAGCAGGCGGTGCCCGCTGGTCAGGGAGGAATGGCCGCCATTCTGGGCCTGGAGGACCAGGCGGTTGAAGATGCCTGTGCCCAGGCTGCCCAGGGCGACGTGGTGGCTGCAGTCAACTACAATTCGCCTGGTCAGGTGGTCATCGCGGGCAGCAAAGCGGCCGTCGAGCGTGCCATCGTCGCTTGCCAGGAGGCCGGGGCCAAGCGTGCGCTGGCCTTGCCTGTCTCAGTGCCTTCGCACTGTGCGCTGATGAAGCCAGCGGCCGAGCAATTGGCCGAGGCCATGCAGAACATGGAGCTGCGTGCCCCTCGCTACACGGTGGTTCAGAATGTAGATGCCCAGGCGCATGCCGATATCGATACCCTGCGCACGCGCCTGATCGAGCAGCTTTACCAGCCGGTGCGCTGGTCTGCCTGCGTCGAGGCGATGACCGAGCAAGGGGCGAGCGTATTTATCGAGTGTGGCCCAGGCAAGGTGCTGACTGGTTTGAACAAGCGTATCGTGCGCAGTGCCAAGGGGTTGGCGGTGAATGACCCGGATAGCCTGGATGCCGCGCTGGAGCTCGCTCGCGAAGCGTTGGCAAACGGTGCGTGACCAGCGGTTGTTTTCTGCTACCTTTGCTAGTTTGGTGAAAGGATAAACGAAATGACGCAAGAAAAACGAGTGGCGCTGGTAACCGGTGCCAGCCGAGGTATCGGGCGAGCCATTGCGCATGAGCTAGGCCGCCAAGGGCGCATCGTGGTAGGCACTGCCACCAGTGAGTCAGGTGCCGAGAAGATCGATGCCGATCTCAAGGCCAATGGTATCGAAGGTGCAGGCCTGTGTCTGAACGTGACCGATCAGGCCAGCATCGATGAGGTGTTGAAGAACATTGCCGAACGCTTTGGTGCGCCGACCATTCTGGTCAACAATGCCGGTATCACTCGTGATAACCTGCTCATGCGCATGAAGGAAGAGGAGTGGGACTCCGTCATGGATACCAACCTCAAATCCGTCTATCGTGTCAGCAAGGCTTGTTTGCGCGGCATGACCAAGGCTCGCTTTGGTCGTATCGTGTCGATCAGCTCGGTGGTGGCGACCATGGGTAACCTGGGCCAGGCCAACTACGCGGCCGCCAAGGCAGGCATGGAAGGGTTCAGTCGTGCACTGGCCCGTGAAGTTGCCTCGCGTGCGATCACGGTCAATGCCGTGGCACCGGGTTTCATCGCCACCGACATGACCGAAGCGCTGCCGGAAGCGCAGCACGAGATGCTGCTCAAGCAGATTCCGCTCGCTCGCTTGGGTGGGCCGGAAGAGATCGCTGCCGCAGTAGGGTTCCTGACCAGTGATGCTGCAGGTTACATCACGGGTGAAACCCTGCATGTCAATGGCGGTATGAATATGCGTTGATGGCCTTGAGACTGGCGGTTGCGTCAGCTTGAGGGCGTCTATAAACTACCCCGCAGCTTTTGGCTTGCGGTTTCCAAATAGCTGGTTATCTCTAACGGCTAATGTGAACGACTGGAGTACGTTGATGAGTACTATTGAAGAGCGCGTTAAAAAAGTTGTGGCTGAGCGCCTGAACGTAAAAGAAGAAGATATCCAGAATAGCTCTTCTTTCACAGAAGACCTGGGTGCTGACTCTCTGGACACCGTTGAACTGGTGATGGCGCTTGAAGAGGAATTCGACACCGAGATCCCCGACGAAGAAGCCGAGAAGATCACCACGGTTCAGGAAGCCATCGACTACGTAAACGCCCACCAGTAAGGGCTCGGTCGACGCTGTGAACCAGGGTGGCAAGCTGTCCACCCATGTTAAAAAAGCCGTCCTGATATGGGGCGGCTTTTTTGCTTTGCGGTCACAATGAATATAACGTGCAATCTCCGTTATACTAGTCACCAATTTTGTGCTGCAAGATGACCCGGACGGGTCGTGTCACCAAGGATGCCTGGAGGAAAGCTGATGGCGCGGAGAAGGGTAGTGGTAACTGGGTTAGGCCTGGTGACCCCAGTGGGCAACAACGTGGCTGAATCGTGGGCGAATATCGTCGCCGGTAAAAGTGGAATCGCAGCCATCGAGCATTTCGATACCAGCGGTTTCAACACGCGGTTTGGCGGTTCGGTCAAGGACTTCGATATCAGCCCTTATCTGAATCCGAAAGATGCCCGCAAGATGGATCTATTCATTCAGTACGGCATGGCAGCCGGAGCCCAGGCCATTAAGGATTCTGGCATCGAGTGCACCGAAGAGAATGCCGAGCGGATTGGTGTGGCGGTAGGCTCGGGCATTGGCGGCCTGCCGATGATCGAGCAGAACCACAGTGCGCTGCTCAAGGGAGGCGCTCGTCGCGTGTCGCCGTTCTTCGTGCCCGGTTCTATCATCAATATGATTTCCGGCAACATGGCCATTCAGCACGGCTTCCGAGGCCCCAATATCGCGATTACCACGGCCTGCACGTCGGGGACTCACAATATCGGCTACAGTGCGCGTACCATCGCCTATGGCGATGCCGACGTGATGGTGTGTGGCGGGGCAGAAATGGCCACTACGCCCTTGGGCCTGGGGGGCTTCTCGGCGGCCCGCGCCTTGTCTACTCGCAATGACGACCCGCAAGCGGCCAGCCGCCCTTGGGATCGGGATCGGGACGGTTTCGTGCTGTCCGACGGGGCGGGCATACTGGTGCTGGAAGAGTACGAGCACGCCAAGGCGCGCGGCGCGCACATCTATGCGGAGCTGGCAGGCTTTGGCATGAGCGATGATGCTTATCACATGACCGCCCCGCCGGAAGATGGTCGAGGCGCTGCGCTCTCCATGAGCAACGCCATCAAGGACGCGGGTATCGATCCCTCCGAGGTGGACTATATCAATGCCCATGGTACCTCGACGGCCGCAGGCGACCTGGCCGAAAGCCGTGCCGTCGAGAAGGTGTTGGGCAGTGCTGCGCAAGACGTGGCGGTCAGCTCGACCAAATCCATGATTGGCCACTTGCTGGGTGCGGCCGGTGCGGTCGAGGCGGTGTTCAGTATCCTGGCGATTCGTGATCAGGTGGCACCGCCCACCATCAACCTGGATAACCCCCAGGAGGGCTGTCGTCTCGACTACGTGCCCCACACCGCCCGCGACATGCGCATCGATATCACGCTCTCCAACTCCTTCGGGTTTGGTGGCACCAACGGTTCGCTGCTGTTCAAGCGGGTATAGCGCGTCATGACCATGCCTTGGGTGCCGTTCGATGACCGAGGGCTGGCGTATGGGGATGGCCTGTTCGAAACGGTGCTGCTGCGTGAAGGGCAGCCCGTGCTGTGGTCATACCATCAGGCAAGATTGGCCTTGGGGTGCCAGCGGCTTGGTATCCCGATGCCTGCTGATTCAGCACTTGCCGATACGTGGAAAACCCCTGCAGAGGCACCTCTGGAGGTGCTCAAGGTCATCGTGACCCGGGGCAGCGGGGGACGCGGCTACGCGCTCCCCGATCAAATGGCGCCAAGGCTGCTGAGCCGCAGAACGCCTTTTGCTACCAGCCCCGAGCGCTGGCAGCAGGGGGTGCGCGTGCGCTTATGCCAACTGCGGCTGGGTCACCAGCCGCAGTTGGCGGGCATCAAGCACTTGAACCGCCTCGAAAACGTGCTTGCCCGCCGGGAGTGGCAGGCAAGTGCCATTGCTGAAGGGCTGCTGCTTGATCACCGCGATCATGTCATCGAAGCGACCAGCATGAACCTGTTCTGGCAATCGGGTCAGGCGTTGTTGACGCCCTTCGTCGATGGCTGCGGCGTCGCAGGAACGCTGCGGGCTGCGCTACTGGAGCTGAGGCATGTCAGGGAGAGCAAGCTGCCTGTGAGCGCGCTCTCCAGCGTCGAGCGCCTTTGGGTGGGCAACTCTGTGCAAGGCGTGTGGCCCGTGCATCGGTTGGATGACCCGCAGGGCAGCATCTTGCGTACCTGGCCGGAGGTGCAAGGCCCCGACCCGTTACAGCGGGTGGCCCATCCGTTATTGGGCTATCCAGCCTGAATAGCCAACAACGACTTTAAAATCACTGAGGTGACATCGTGAAACGGTTTCTTATCGCCGTGGGGCTGATCATTGCGCTAGGCGTTGCCGCAGTGGCCGGTGGCTACGCCTATTGGCAACATCGTCTGGCGGCGCCCATTGCGCTGGATGAACCCGCGCTTTACCAGGTGCCTGCCGGTGCCGGCTTCAATCAGGTGCTTCGTCAGTTGGAAGCGGAAGGCATTATCCAGGCGCGTTGGCCCTTCCAACTGCTGGCGCGGCTGGAGCCCGAGCAGGTGCCGCGTCTGCGGGTAGGCGAGTATCAGCTGGTGCCGGACATGAGCGGTATGGAGTTGGTGGCACTGCTGGGCAGCAACAACGTGGTGACGTACCCGTTGACCATCCCGGAAGGGTGGACCTTCCGCCAGATGCGGGCTTTGCTGGACAGTGCCCCGAAGCTGGAAAATCGCACCGCCGAGATGAGCGATGACGAGGTCATGGCCCTATTGGGGCGTGAAGGCACGTTTCCTGAGGGTTGGTTCTTCCCGGATACCTACCGCTACCACCTGGGCATGAGCGATGTGGATATTCTGCGCCAGTCGCTGAGCCGCATGGAGCGAATCCTTGAAGAGGTCTGGGAGCAGCGTGATGACGACCTGACCATCGATACCCCCTACGAGGCATTGATCATGGCGTCGTTGATCGAACGCGAAACCGGTGCGCCGGAAGAGCGTCGTGAAATCGCCGGGGTGTTCAAGCGTCGTATGGAGCAGGGCATGCGGCTGCAGACCGACCCGACCATCATCTATGGCATGGGCGAGCGTTATCAGGGGCGCATTACTCGCGCCGACATCCGCGAGGCAACCCCCTACAATACTTACGTGATCGATGGCCTTCCGCCCACGCCCATCGCCATGCCGGGGCGCGCCTCGCTGGAGGCGGCGGTGAATCCGTTGCCGGGTGACACGCTCTACTTCGTTTCCCGTGGCGATGGTACGCACCACTTTTCGCGCACCCTGCGCGAGCACAACAATGCGGTGAATCGCTATATTCGCAACCGCTGACACACAGATCATGGCGAGCATTATCATGGCGTATCTATTCCGTAAGGGGCAGCAATGAGCAAGCGTGGTCGCTTCATCACCCTGGAGGGCGGTGAGGGCGTCGGAAAATCTACCAACGTGGCGTTCGTGGAGGCCTGGCTGAAAGAGCAGGGGCTCGACGTGGTGCGAACTCGTGAGCCCGGTGGCACGCCGCGTGCCGAAGCCATTCGCGAGCTGCTGCTGGATCCTGCACCCCAGGAGCCGCTGAGCGTGGACGCTGAGCTACTGCTGGTCTTTGCAGCCCGAGCACAGCATCTGGCGGAAAAAATCGTGCCGGCCCTGGAGCGCGGTGCCTGGGTAGTGTGTGACCGCTTCACCGACGCCACCTTTGCGTATCAGGGTGGCGGGCGTGGCATCGATCCGGCGCGCATTGCTCAGTTGGAGTGCTTCGTTCAGCAAGGGCTTGCGCCGGATTTGACGCTGCTGCTGGACATGCCCGTCGAGGCTGCCCGCCAACGCCTGGAGGGGCGGTTGCGTGATCTCAATACCCAGCGCGACCGTTTCGAGCAGGAGCAGGCCGCGTTTTTCGGCGCCGTGCGTGAGGCTTACCTGGCGCGGGCCCAAGCGGCACCGCAGCGCTTTGCCGTGGTCGATGCGGCACAGCCTCTCGAAAGCGTGCAGGCGGCCATTGCGCGCGCACTGGAAACACGGATGGCGCAATGGTCGTAAATGATGTCTTGCCGTGGCACCAGGCGACGTGGCGGCAGCTGGTTCGCTTGGCCGACAGCGGTCGCATGCCCCATGCGCTGCTGCTCAGCGGCGCCCATGGGGTGGGCAAGCAGCAGCTTGCCGAAGCGCTGATCGCACGCACGCTATGCGCGCAGCCCGGTGACCAGGCGTGTGGTCATTGCCATGCTTGCCATATGCTGGCGTCAGGCTATCACCCCGACCTGCTGAGGGTGTCGCCGGAGGAGGGCAAGCGTCAAATTCGCATAGACCCCATTCGCGAGGTCAACCGTTTCGTGTCACAAACGGCCCAGCAGGGCGGTTACCGAGTCATCGTCGTGTCACCGGCGGAGGCCATGAACATCGCGGCGGCCAATGCGCTGCTCAAGAGCCTCGAGGAGCCGGGTGAAAAGACGCTGTTCATTCTGCTCTCCGATGTACCCTCTCGCACGCTGCCCACCATCCGTTCGCGCTGCCAGCAGTGGGCGCTACCCAGCGTGGCATTCGACGAGTGCCGTGGCTGGCTGACCCAGCAGTTGGGCGGTGACGAGGCACACTTCTGGTGGCAAGTTTCAGGCGGACTGCCCTTGCTGGCGGTGGAGCTGGCGGCGCCGGAGGAGCGGGCGCTACGCCATCAGATTCATGACTGCTTCGAGCAGCTGGTCAGAGGCGCCGAGCCGGTGGCGGAGGCGGCGCGGTTGGATCGTCAGGCGATCGATTCGATCTTGTGGTACGGTATTGCCTGGCTTGAAGACTTGATCCGGCTAGGGCTGTCGGGCGAGCAAAGCGCGTTGCACAACCCGGATCTTGCGCCACTGTATCGGCAAGCCGTCAAGAATGGCCGGGTTCAGGATTGGTTTCGGCTGCTTGATTACGCCCGCGAGCAACGTCGGCTGCTGGCCGTGGGAGCCAACCCCAACCCGCAACTGGTGCTGGAGGCTTGGCTGGTGCGCTGGTCGGCCCTGCTGCGCTCATGACAACGTGTTTCTGACGAGGTGGTGATGGCTGCTCAAAAAGCGCTCTCCTTGACCATACCGGATGTGCCTACGCTGCTCGCTGCCTATATGCCTTTTCTGGATCGCGGCGGGATCTTCGTCCCCACGCCTTCGCTCTATCGTCTCGGGCAGCCGGTGGTATTGCTGTTGACGCTGCCGGGGGAGACCGAACGCCTTTCCGTCAGCGGTCAGGTCATCTGGATTTCGCCCGAAGGTGTCAGCGGCCGGCGGATGCCGGGCATCGGGGTGCACTTCAGCCAACAGGATTACCCTGTCCGCGACCGGATCGAGACTTTGCTGGCCGGTCAGCTGGACAAGGCGCCGCCTTCGTTCACGTTGTAACATCGTCGTCACGCCACTCATCCCCTGCGAGATTTTCATGTTCGTTGATTCACACTGTCATCTGGACCGCCTATCCGAGCTTACTCACGGCGGCGACGTGGCTGCCACGCTGGCAGCAGCGCGTGCTGCTCACGTGCATCAGTTTCTGGCCATCTCGACCTCGCTGGAAGCGTTGCCTGGTCTGGCCGCCATCGCCAGGGCACATGAGGATGTGGTGATATCGGCAGGGCTGCATCCGCTGCACCAGGCTCCGGTAGAGCCCAGCGTGGAGCAGATCGTGGAGGCCGCCCAGCAGTACGACGTGGTGGCCATCGGGGAAACCGGGCTGGACTACCACTATCAGGAGAGCGTACCACAGGCCGTTCAGCATGAACGCTTCAAGCGCCATCTGATCGCCGCTGCCGAGCTGGAGCTGCCGGTCATCGTGCATACTCGAGAGGCCAAGGAGGACACCCTGGCCCTGCTGCGCGAATACGCCGATCCTAACGTCGGCGGGGTATTGCACTGCTTCACCGAAGATCTGGACATGGCCCGAGAGGCCGTCCGGCTCGGCTTCTACATTTCGCTGTCGGGAATCATCACGTTTCGTAACGCAGCGCCATTGCGAGAGTTGGCTCGACAGCTGCCCCTCGACAGGCTGCTGATTGAAACCGATAGTCCTTATCTGGCCCCCGTGCCCTATCGTGGTAAACCCAATGAGCCTGCCTGGGTCGTCGAAGTCGCCGAGTGCATTGCTCAGCAGCGCGGCATCACCACCGACGAGGTCGCCATGCAGACTACCGCCAATTTCTACCATCTGTTTCGTGGTGCCGTTCCCGATGCACCGCCTCATGTCAAAGAAGCGCTGGCCCAGTCCGGTCTGTTGGTATAGCGCTCGGCGCAGTTCAGGAGAAGGGCGATGACGCTGGATCGGCTACTGCAGCAACGGGGTGACGCGGCAGATATTCCCCCGCTGGATACCTGGTATCCTGCGCTGTCTGGCGACATGGATATCGTGATTCATCCAGACGGCACCTGGCAGCACGAGGGGCAGCCGTTTGCGCGCCCGGCGGTGGCGAAGCTGCTGGCAAGCCTGCTGCGCCTGGACGATGAGGGCTACTGCCTGGTGACACCTGCAGAGCGCTGGCGCGTTCAGGTAGTGGACCGTCCGCTGCTGATCGTGGAAGCGGATTTCTACGCTGACGCCTGGTGGTTCAAGACTCAGTTCGATGATGTGGTGCGGCTGGACCGCCAGCACCCGCTGACGCTGACCGCCACCCCCGACGGAGAGCTGGCTCCCGAGTGTGCGGTGCGCTTTGGCCTGGCCGCGCGCTTGCATCGCAACGTGTTCTACCGGCTGGTCGAGCAGGCCCAGATACACGAGCTGGCCGGTGGCTGCAGCGAGTGTCGTCTTTACAGTGCGGGTGAATGGTATCGGCTGGGCGTGTGGGATCACGGCGTGGCGGGTGAGGTCTCGTGAAACTGACCGCCGAACAGCAGGCCGTCGTTCACCACGATGCCGGGCATGCGCGGGTGGCGGCGGTAGCAGGGGCCGGTAAAACGACCACCATGGCCGCACGCGTGCTGCACCTGTTGGAGCAGGGAGTCTCCCCACGGCGGATGCTGGTGCTGATGTTCAACCGCTCGGCCAAGGATGATTTTCAGCGTCGCCTTGCCAAAATGGCGCCGCAGGGGCAAGCCTTGCCGGATGTACGTACCTTCCATTCGCTCGGGCATCGGCTCACGCAAAGTTTGTGCCGTTGGGGAGCGCTGGCGCCGCGGCGGCTGCTCTCTGCTGAGTGGCAGATGGAGCGTTTGCTGCGCCAGGCAAGTTTCAATGTGCTGGACGATGCCGAGCAGCGGGATGCCGCCCTGGAAGGGGACCGCCTGGAAGCGCTGGCTCATTTTTGTGCTCTGGTCAAAGCAGAGATGTTGCCTGCTGCCACGCTGTATGAGCAGCTAAGCTACGAGCCTGACACCGATTACTTTCCGGCAGCCTTCAGCGAGGCCGAGCGCCTGCTGGAAGCCGAAGGCGTCATGACTTACGCGGACTTGCTCTACCGCCCGCTGCAAGCGCTGGAGGCCGAGCCTGCTTTGCGTCAGCGGGTCGAAGGATTCCTCGACCACGTCATCGTGGATGAATACCAGGATATCAATACCGTTCAGCAGCGGCTGTTGGCCGTGCTGGCAGGCCCTGATGCCAGCGTCATGGCAGTAGGAGATGCCAATCAGTGCATCTATGAATGGCGGGGTGCCAGGCCGGACACCATGCTGGAAAACTTTACCGCCACGTTCGGCACCGCCACGGATTACCCGCTCTCCACGACCTTTCGCCATGGACACGCGCTGGCGCTGACGGCCAACCACGCCATCATGGCGAACCAGCGCCGCCCCGACCAGCTATGCCTGGCGGCTGCCCAGAATCCGAATACCCAGGTCCGCGTGGGGCAGGGCAGCCGCCTGTTGCTGGATGCCCTGATGGACTGGCAGGCCCAGGGGCGGGCATTGAGTGATGCCAGCCTGCTGGTGCGCAGCTGGGCGCTTTCGGTGCCTTTTCAGCTGGCGCTGCTTCAGGCCGGGGTGCCTTTTCGGCTGCTGCGTGAGGATCGCTTCGTGTTTCGCCTGCCGCTGGTACAGGCACTGGCAGGCTATTTGAAGCTGTCTCGGCGGGCCGAACTGCTGCACGACCCCGAGCATCTGCTGCTGTTGCTGTCCCAGCCCACGCCGTTCGTGGCCCGTGAGCGTCTGCAGCGCCTGGCGTCTCAGCTGGCGGCCACCCAGCGCTGGCCAGAGCGAGATGACGCCGTGCTGTCCGCGCTCAAACCCTTGCAGCGGCGCACGCTGAAAAAACGCTGGGAGCTGCTGTGCGAGCTGCCGCGTTTGGCTGGCTGGCCGCCAGCCCGGCTACTGCATCACGTGGTGGATACCATCGATGCCGAAAAGACCCTCAAGCGGGCGGCTGCTCGACGCGACAAGGGCGAGGAAGACGTGCGTCTGCTGGACGTGTTGATCGAACAGGCGGAGAGCGTCCGGGACCCCGATGCCTTCATCGAGCTGCTGGAGCGCCCAGTGGAGAATCAGGCCCAGGGCGTGTTGATTACCACGGTGCATGGTGCCAAAGGCCTGGAGTGGCCGCTGGTGGCGGTGGCCGGCGTCAATGAAGAGGACTTTCCCCACTACAGCCGTGACAACCCGCTCAGCGATGAGCGTCTGGAAGAGGAGCGGCGGCTGTTTTATGTGGCCATCACCCGCGCCAAAGAGCAGTTGCTGGTGCTGCATGACGGTGGCGCTCATCGCCCTAGTCGTTTCATTGGTGAAAGCGCCTGGCAGGATGCCGTGCGTATTGCTGAATGCCTGCATGATGAGGGCGGCAGCGCCGAGCCGCTGGAGGTATCGTCGCCTGGGTTGGTGAGACGCTACCTCGACCGGTTGGGACGCAGTGATATCGTTCTGACTGCCTCGCAGCTCAAGGAAACCCCTGCGGACTATCGAGTGACCATGTCGTTCTACCCAGGCCAGCGCCTGCGTCACGCCGTGTTTGGGGAAGGCGAGGTGGCGGCTGTGGAAGGCAATCCGTCGGACCCCGTCATCGACGTGAGGTTTGTGCAAGCGGGGCGTCGACGGCTGATCGCACGGCGTGCGCCCATCGAACATATTGAGACACCGGTGTCGCCAGTCTGACAAGCGGCACCGGTGTTGGGTAGGCTTACATGTTCGGATAGTTCGGGCCGCCACCGCCTTCGGGGGCTACCCAGGTGATGTTCTGGGCCGGGTCCTTGATATCGCAGGTCTTGCAGTGTACGCAGTTCTGGAAGTTGATCTGGAAGCGTGGCTGCCCCTGGTCATCTTCCACCACTTCATAGACCCCCGCTGGGCAGTAGCGCTGTGCGGGCTCGGCGTATGTTGGCAGGTTGTCCCGAATTGGCAACGCCGGGTCAGCCAGGCGCAGGTGGCAGGGCTGATCTTCTTCATGGTTGGTGTTCGAGAGAAATACCGAGGTGGACTTGTCGAAGGACAGCTTGCCGTCCGGCTTCGGATACTGAATCTTCTCGAATTCGGCCGCCGGTTTCAGGGCGCCGTGGTCGGTGGTGGTGTCGTGCACGTTGGGCAGCTTGTTGCCCAGCAGCTGGTTCGCGAAGTTATAAGCCCCGCCGCCGACCGTGCCATATTTATGGATGGCCGGACCGAAGCTAGCGCTCTCTTTCAGCTCCTGGTAAGCCCAGCTGGCCTCCCACAGGCGTTCGAAGCTGGCCAGCGTCTGCCCACCCTCGTCGCCGCCCTTGATGGCTTCGAAGACGCTCTCTGCCGCCACCATGCCTGATTTCATGGCGGTGTGCAGGCCCTTGATCTTGGCAAAGTTCAGCGTGCCCGCGTCACAACCAATCAGCAGGCCACCGGGGAAGGTCATCCTGGGCAGGCAGTTGAAGCCTCCCTTGACAATCGCGCGCGCGCCATAAGCCACCCGCTTGCCGCCTTCCAGATATTGGCTGAGCACCGGGTGATGCTTCATGCGCTGGAATTCGTCGAAGGGCGAGAGCCACGGATTCTGATAGCCCAGGTCCATGATCAGCCCCACCACGACCTGCTGGTTTTCGGCGTGGTAGAGAAACCAGCCACCGTGGGTCTTGCTGTCCAGCGGCCAGCCAGAGCCGTGAACCACCAGGCCAGGCTCGTGCTTGTCGGCGGGTACATCCCATAGCTCTTTCAGCCCGATGCCGTAGTGTTGAGGGTCTCGACCAGCATCCAGCGAGAACTGCTTGATCAGGCGTTTGCCTAGATGGCCTCTGGCGCCCTCGGCAAATAGCGTGTACTTGGCGCGCAGCTCCATGCCGGGCATATGGCCATCCTTGGGGGTGCCATCGGCACCGATGCCCATGTCGCCAATCAGAATGCCGCGCACCACGTCATCCTCGATGATCACTTCCTGGGCGGCGAAGCCCGGAAATATCTCGACGCCCAGGGATTCTGCCTGCTCACCCAGCCAGCGGCACAGGTTGCCTGCGCTGATCACGTAGCGGGTCAGTTCACCGCCGGTGTTGTGCATGCTTTTGGGTACCAGCGCATTGGGGATTTTCTGCGCCTTTTCGGCATCCTTCAGCAAATAGACATCGTCACGCGTGGCAGGCGTATTCAGGGGAGCGCCGCGCTCTTCCCAGTCGGGAAAAAGCTCCGCCAGGGCGCGGGGTTCGAACACCGCGCCAGACAGAATATGCGCTCCTACCTCAGACCCTTTCTCGACCACGCAAACGGTCAGCTCTTGTTCCGCTGCGTTGGCCTGTTGCATCAAACGGCAGGCGGCGGCCAGTCCAGAGGGGCCTGCGCCCACGATGACCACGTCAAAATCCATTACATCGCGTTCAACGGTTTCCACCCGGTTTCTCCTTATTCTCATAAGTGCCACTCGTCGGTGCTAGCGATTGAGCACTAGCTTATGAAAAGATGGCCTTAATTTAAAACGGTCGTTTGCTTCTGGTTATCACCCATGATAGGCATAATACCTGTGTCAGGTAACCCCTACGATGGCAAAAGCGCACTTTACGGTAAAAGCCGCCAGCGACTACGACCAAGGCCGCAGTGATTAGGTGTTGTTGCATAAAGGTAGGCTGTGGCAAATTGATAGGGTTTTTCATTTACTAGCCTATCAAACGCTTGCATGAATTTTTTTACGCTGCCATCCGAGCGGCGTCTGTTCAGGTCAACGGCTATCATCCAGGCCAAGCGAGGAACCTATGAAAGTACTGGTCGCGGTAAAACGCGTCATCGACTACAACGTCAAAATCCGCGTTAAAGCGGATCATTCTGACGTGGATCTTACCAACGTCAAAATGGCCATGAACCCCTTCTGCGAAATTGCCGTAGAAGAAGCCGTGCGCCTGAAAGAGAAGGGCGTAGCCACCGAGGTCGTGGCCGTGACGGTAGGCCCCAAGGCTGCCCAGGAGCAGCTGCGCACCGCGCTGGCGCTGGGTGCTGATCGCGCCATCCACATCGAGACCGACGAGCGTGTCGAATCGCTGGCGGTGGCCAAACTGCTGGCCAAGGTGGTGGATGAAGAGCAGCCTGGTCTGGTGATCCTCGGCAAACAGGCCATCGACACCGACAACAACCAGACCGGCCAGATGCTGGCAGCCCTCACTAACCTGCCGCAAGGCACGTTTGCTTCGGAAGTGGCGGTAGACGGCGACAAGGTCAACGTGACCCGTGAAATCGACGGCGGCCTGCAAACCGTCGCCCTCACGCTGCCCGCCATCGTCACCACCGACCTGCGCCTCAATGAGCCGCGCTACGCCAAGCTGCCGGACATCATGAAGGCCAAGAAAAAGCCGCTGGACGTCAAGACCCCCGCCGACTATGGGGTCGAGGTCGCGTCGAACGTCACGCTGCTCAAGGTCGAGTCACCCGCCGAGCGCAAGGGCGGTATCAAGGTCGCCTCGGTGGACGAGCTGATCGACAAACTGAAAAACGAAGCCAAGGTGCTTTGACAACGTGCTTAGATAACGCGCTTTGAAAGGAACTGATCTCATGAGCATTCTGGTACTTGCCGACCTGCATGACGGCCAACTGGCCAGCGCCACCGCCCACGTCGTGGCAGCCGCCCAGGCGATCGGTGGCGATATCGACGTGCTGGTCGCCGGTGAAGGCGTCCAGGCCGCCGCCGAAGCCGCCGCGACACTCGACGGCGTGAGCAAGGTGCGCGTGGCAGACAACGCCGTCTACGCCCATCAGCTAGCCGAGCCCATGGGCGCGCTGCTGGTCGCCCTGGCCGACGACTACACCCACGTGCTGACCAGCGCCTCCACCACCGGCAAGAACGTGCTGCCCCGGCTGGCCGCGCTGAAAGACGTCAGCCAACTGTCGGAAGTGATTGGCGTCGAGAGCGCCGACACCTTCCTGCGCCCGATCTACGCCGGTAACGCCATCGCCACGGTGAAAAGCGACGACCCGCTGAAAGTTATCACCGTGCGTACCACCGCCTTCGATGCAGTAGGCAGCGGCGGCAGCGCCAGTGTGGACGCCGTGGACGTGGTCATCGACAACGCCCAGTCCCGTTTCGTGAAGCAGGAGCTGGCTCAGAGCGACCGCCCGGAACTCGGCGGTGCCAAGGTCGTCATCTCCGGCGGCCGCGGCATGGGCAACGGCGAAAACTTCAAACTGCTGGACGGCATCGCCGACAAGCTGGGCGCCGCCATTGGCGCGTCTCGTGCGGCGGTGGACGCGGGCTTCGTGCCCAACGACATGCAGGTGGGCCAGACCGGCAAGATCGTCGCCCCCGAGCTTTACATTGCCGTGGGCATCAGCGGCGCGATTCAGCACCTGGCGGGGATGAAAGACTCCAAAGTGATCGTGGCGATCAACAAGGACGAAGAAGCCCCAATCTTCCAGGTAGCCGACTACGGCCTGGTAGGGGATCTGTTCGAGATCCTGCCTGAGCTGGAAAGCAAGCTGTAAGCAGGGCAGCCGTTTTACCAAAAGCCGACGTCGCAAGAGGTCGGCTTTTTTAATGGCGATGAATTCGATAAACTGAAAATAGTTGACTAAAGTACTGGGATAAAGAAGTCGTCGCGCTGGTAGAAAAATTGCTGGGGCGGCAGTTGAAAAGGGTGAAGCAAGACCGCACCTTAGGTAGTGAACGTTATAGAAGCCACTCAAGGAGAAGATAGCATGGCCCATACCCTTCCTGAATTACCGTACGCTTACGATGCACTCGAGCCGCACATCGATGCGATGACGATGGAGATTCATCACTCTCGTCACCACAATACCTACGTGACCAACCTGAACGGCGCTTTGGAAGGCACCGGTCTAGAAGATGTGCCCGTAGAAGAGCTGGTCGCCAATCTGGATCGCGTGCCGGAAGAGAAGCGTCAGGCCGTCATCAACAACGGCGGTGGTCACGCCAACCACTCCATGTTCTGGCAGATGATGTCTCCCAATGGTGGCGGTCAGCCCCAGGGTGATGTTGCCAAGGCCATCGACGCCGAGCTGGGTGGCCTCGATGCGTTCAAGGACGCTTTCAAGAAAGCTGCGCTGGGCCGTTTTGGCAGCGGCTGGGCGTGGCTATCTGTCACACCCGAGAAGAAGCTGGTGGTCGAGAACACGCTCAACCAGGATAGCCCTCTGATGCATGGCAACACCCCGCTGCTGGGTCTGGATGTATGGGAGCATGCGTACTACCTCAAGTTCCAGAACAAGCGCCCCGACTATGTTGACGCTTTCTTCAACGTCGTGAACTGGGAAGACGTCGAGCGTCGCTACCAGGCTGCCAAGGCCTGATAATGGTCGAAAATTGCGCCTGAGCGCGTGATTTTGCAGTTAAAGCCGCCCCCTGTCAGGGGGCGGCTTTTTTGTTTTTGGGTATAGCGCTGGGTATGGCTTGTCAATAACCTGTGGATGAAAAAATACCATATATGCTTGAATTGATTTTCTGGTGGTCTATATATAGTATGCGTGGAGAATTTTAGAGGGGTAGCGCCATTGCCATGCGCTACCCGAAAAGTGTCGCTATGAAAAGGAAAATAGCCATGGAAATCCAAATTTATAGCAAGCCTGCCTGCGTACAGTGCACCGCTACCTATCGTGCGCTGGACAAGCAGGGTTTGGAGTACACCGTGATCGACATTACGGAAGCATCAGGCGCACAGCAGCAGGTCGAAGCCCTCGGCTATCGCCAGTTGCCGGTCGTGGTCGTCGGTGAAGATCACTGGTCCGGCTTCCGCCCTGACCGTATTCAGGCGCTGGCGTAGTTCAGCCGCCATGCACACGGCCACGGTGGAAACCAGGCAGGCGGGTACGCTGGTCTATTTTTCCACCAAGTCAGGCAATACCCATCGGTTTATCGAAAGGCTTGGCTTGAGCGCCCAGCGGCTGCCATTGAATCGTGAAGAGCCCACTCCACGCGTCACGCAGCCTTACATATTGGTGACGCCTACCTACGGCGGTGGCTATGCACAAGGCGCCGTGCCGGGGCAGGTGATTCGCTTCTTGAACGATGAGCACAATCGACACCTCATTCGAGGTGTCATTGCCTCGGGTAATACGAATTTTGGTGAAGCTTACGGGTTGGCAGGGCGCATCATCGCGCAAAAGTGCCAGGTACCGCTGCTTTATCGCTTTGAACTGTTTGGCACCGATGACGATGTCGCCAAGGTCCGCAAAGGAGTAGAAGAGTTTTGGAAACGTCAAGCTCAGTCTCTAACAACGTAGCGTCCACTAGCGCCGCTACCAAGAAGTCGGCAGAAGCGAAACGTCCTGCTGCGGGTACCAACGAAGCGCGCACGCTGGACTATCATGCGCTCAACGCGATGCTCAATCTCTACGGTGCCAACGGCGAACTGCAGTTGGACAAGGACCGCGAAGCGGCGCGTCAGTACTTCCTTCAGCACGTCAACCAGAACACGGTTTTCTTCCACTCATTGGAAGAGAAGCTGGACTACCTGATGGAAGAGGGCTATTACGAAGCCACCGTACTCGATCAGTACAGCTTCGAATTCATCAAGTCGCTGTTCGAGCAGGCGTATGCCTACAAGTTTCGCTTCCCCAGCTTCCTGGGTGCCTTCAAGTACTACACCAGCTATACGCTGAAGACCTTCGATGGCAAGCGCTACCTGGAACGCTACGAAGATCGCGTGTGCATGGTTGCCCTGACGCTGGCTCGTGGTGATGAAGCGCTGGCCAAGTCGCTGGTGGATGAAGTGATCAGCGGTCGCTTCCAGCCAGCCACGCCGACTTTCCTGAACTGCGGCAAGCAGCAGCGCGGCGAGCTGGTGTCGTGCTTCCTGCTGCGTATCGAAGACAACATGGAGTCGATCGGTCGGTCGATCAACTCGGCGCTGCAGCTCTCCAAGCGTGGCGGTGGGGTGGCGTTCCTGCTGACCAACATCCGTGAGTCTGGCGCGCCGATCAAGCGTATCGAAAACCAGTCGTCGGGCATCATCCCCATCATGAAATTGCTGGAAGATGCGTTCTCCTACGCCAACCAGCTGGGCGCACGCCAGGGGGCCGGGGCCGTATACCTGAATGCTCACCATCCCGACATTCTGCGTTTCCTCGACACCAAGCGCGAAAATGCCGACGAAAAGATCCGCATCAAGACGCTCTCGCTGGGCGTGACCATTCCGGACATCACGTTCGAACTGGCCAAGCGTAACGACGACATGTACCTGTTCTCCCCCTACGATGTAGAGCGGGTCTACGGGGTGCCGTTTGGCGATATCAGCGTCACCGAGAAGTACCATGAAATGGTGGCGGATGCGCGCATTCGCAAGCAGAAAATCAATGCTCGCGCCTTCTTCCAGACGCTGGCTGAGCTGCAGTTCGAGTCCGGCTACCCGTACATCATGTTCGAAGATACGGTCAATCGCGCCAATCCGATTGCCGGTCGCATCAACATGAGCAACCTCTGCTCCGAGATTCTGCAGGTCAACACGCCGACCGAGTATGACGACGACCTGGGGTATCGCGACATCGGTCAGGACATCTCCTGCAACCTGGGCTCGATGAACATTGCCAAGGTCATGGATTCGGGCGATATCGGCACCAGCGTCGAGATCGCCATTCGCGGCCTGACCGCCGTGTCCGAAATGAGCAACCTGAGCAGCGTGCCCTCGATTGCCGAAGGGAATGCCAAGTCGCGTGCGATTGGTCTGGGGCAGATGAACCTGCACGGTTTCCTGGCGCGTGAGCATATCTATTACGGTTCGGAAGAGGGGTTGGATTTCACCAACCTGTACTTCTACTGCGTCGCGTTCCATGCCATTCGTGCCTCGAACCAGCTGGCCATCGAGCATGGCGCCACCTTCGCCGGTTTCGAGGACTCCACCTACGCGTCGGGCACGTTCTTCGACAAGTACACCGACCAGGCCTGGCTGCCGCGTACCGAAAAAGTGCGCCACCTGTTCGAGCGCAGTGGTATTGCACTGCCGACCCAGGAAGATTGGCAGGCCCTGAAGGCCTCGGTCATGGCGCGCGGCCTGTATAACCGCAACCTGCAGGCAGTGCCGCCCACGGGCTCGATTTCCTATATCAACAACTCCACCTCCAGCATTCATCCGGTGGCGGCGAGAATCGAGATTCGTAAAGAAGGCAAGCTGGGACGGGTCTATTATCCGGCGCCGTTCTTGAATGAAGCCAACTTCGATTACTTCCAGGATGCCTATGAAATTGGCCCTGAGAAAATCATCGATACTTATGCAGAAGCGTCGAAGCACGTGGATCAGGGGCTGTCGCTGACGCTGTTCTTCCCTGATACCGCCACCACTCGGGATATCAACAAGGCGCAGATCTATGCATGGCGCAAGGGCATCAAGACCCTTTACTACATTCGCTTGCGCCAAAGCGCGCTGGAAGGCACCGAGGTAGAAGGCTGTGTCTCCTGCACGCTGTAACGATATTCCCACTGGCATGTGATGACGTTTAGAAGAGAGCGCTGATGACAACGATGCAACGCCTGTCGCGGGTTAATGCGATCAACTGGAACCGTCTGCAGGACGATAAAGATCTGGAGGTGTGGAACCGCCTGACCAGCAACTTCTGGCTGCCGGAAAAAGTGCCGCTATCCAACGATATTCAGTCGTGGAACACCCTGACTCAGCAGGAAAAGCAGCTGACCATCCGGGTCTTCACCGGCCTGACGCTGCTCGATACCATCCAGAGCAGCGTGGGTGCGCCGGTGCTGATGGAAGATGCGCGTACGCCCCACGAAGAAGCGGTGTATACCAACATTGCCTTCATGGAATCGGTGCATGCGCGCTCCTACAGCTCGATTTTCTCGACGCTGTGCGCCACCCGGGACGTGGACGATGCGTTCCGCTGGAGTGAGGAGAATCCGTCGCTCCAGCTGAAGTCCGAGCTGATCCTCAAGCGCTATCGCTCCGATGACCCGCTGATGCGCAAAGTGGCCAGCGTTTTCCTGGAGTCGTTCCTGTTCTACTCCGGCTTCTATCTGCCCATGTACTGGTCCAGCCATGCCAAGCTGACCAATACCGCTGACCTGATTCGTCTGATCATTCGTGACGAAGCGGTGCACGGTTACTACGTGGGCTACAAGTTCCAGCAGGCGCTGGCGGAAGCCACCCCGGAGCGTCAGCAGGAGGTGAAGGATTATGCCTACGAGCTGCTGCTGGAGCTATACGACAACGAAGTGCGCTATACCGAGTCACTCTATGATGCGGTGGGCTTGACCGAAGACGTGAAGAAGTTCCTGCACTACAACGCCAACAAGGCGTTGATGAACCTCGGTTTCGAGCCGCTGTTCCCCAGCAGTGTCACGGACGTCGACCCGACGATCATGGCGGCGCTGTCCCCCAGCGCAGACGAGAACCACGACTTCTTCTCGGGGTCTGGCTCGTCCTACGTCATCGGCAAGGCCGTCGCTACCGAAGACGACGACTGGGCGTTCTGATCGTTCAATTAGCGTGCCACTCAACGGGAGCCTCAGAGCTCCCGTTTTTTATGGGTGATGAAAAGATTTCGTTATTGAATGTTAATGATAAATATTGTCATTTGCTCTATTGATGGTAGGCTATGCACGCTAACGATTTAAACGCAAATCGTTCTTATATTTGGTGAGCCTTGGCGAGCTGATACTGATAGCGCGCTGAGCAGTGATGGAGAGACGACGTGCTGAAAAGGCCTTTCTTTGCCTTGAGCGGATATTGGCTTGCTGGAATGCTGGCCAGTACATCGCTGATGGCGAGCGATGAAACGATGGATCAGGCGGCCCAGAGTGTCGAGGCCCAGCAAGTGCAATCTGAGCTGCAGCAGCAAATCGACAGGGCCGACGAAGCAACGCGAGAACAGTTGGAAGAATTGCGCCAACTGGAGCAGGAGACGCGGCAGATGAGCGCTTCCAATGCTGCCCTGAGCAGTCGCCTGGCCAGTGAGGCGGAGCGCCAGCAGCGGTTGGCCCAGGCGTTGGATACGCTGAGCGATACACGTGCTGCGCTGCCGGTCATCGAGCAGGATATGGCCGAACAGCTCACCCGATGGATCGAGTCGGATCTGCCTTTCCTGCGTGGCGAGCGTTTGGCACGGGTAGAAGGGGTAGAGGTATCCTCCCAGGAGAGCGCCGAACGGATTGCCGAGCTGCTCGAAGCCTGGCGTGCAGAGCTGGCATACGGCCGCCAGGTAGATAGCTGGCGGGGGCGTTTGCAACGCGACGGCGGGGCTCCTCGGGAAGTCGATTATCTGCGTATTGGGCGTATTAGCCTCTATTACCTGACGCCGGATGGCCGTGAGGGCGGCGTATGGGACCAGCAGCGCGGTGAATGGCTAGCGCTGGAAGAGCGTGCACGCCGAGAAGTGCGTAATGGCCTGCGTATTGCCGATGATCAGCGTACGCCTGAACTGCTGCAATTGCCGCTATCGATTACCGCCACAGGAGCGCCGTAATGAAACTATTCAGCTATCGGCGCGGCGTGCACAAGATGGCCTGCCTGCTGCTGGCCATGAGCGTTTGGGCGAGCGCCCCGGCCATCGCCCAAAGCAGTGGTGATGTCACGACGCTACGTGATGCCCGCGAAGCAGCAGAGGCGCGAGACCAGGCGCGGCTGCAGTCGTTTCTGGAAGATCAGGACGCCCTGGCCGCGGCCCTGGAGGAAGCGCGCGCCGCGCACGCAGCCGCCGAGCAGGAGCAGGTTGCCCTGCAGGCGCAACAGCAAGAGCAGGCCGAACAGGCCGAGCTCCTGGCTCAGCGTCAGGATGAGCAGGGGGAGGCCCTTACGGCACTGTTGGCCGATCTGACGCGGCACAGCGAGGAGCTGCGCAACGAATTGGGAGGGGAGAGCTGGCTGACGTTGACGCCTGACGCTTTGCCTCCGCGCCTCAACGACGTCGAGGTGCTGGAGCGTGAGCACCTGGAGAGCGTGGTAGACCGGCTGGCAGCCTTGACCATGAACACCGGGCAGGCCGAGCGTCTCGAGCTGCCCGTGGCAGACGGTGCGGGCGAGGTTGCGCCTCGTCAGGTGGTCCGTTTGGGGGATTTTGCCGCTTTCACGGAGTCGGCACTGCTCCGCAAAGGGCAGGATGACCAGAGCCTGGCCGAGCTGCCGCGTACGCCGTCGGAAATCCGCCGCCTGCTCGCCGCCTACCACCAAGGTGAGAGCCGTGAATTTGCCATCGACCCTACCCAGGGCAGCGTACTGCAGGCGTTGGCACAGCAGCCCAGTCTCTGGGAGCGTTTCCAGCAGGGGGGGTATGTCGGCTATGTGGTCGTGGTGCTGGGGGGGATCGGTCTGTTGGTGGCGCTGGCGCAATACCTCTATCTGCTGCTGGTGAGCGCACGGGTGCGTCGTCAACGCCGTCAGTTGGAACAGCCGCGAGCCGACAATCCGCTGGGCCGAGTGCTGCAGCGATTCAAGGACATGGACAAGCATCAAACGCCCGAAGCCCTCGAAGCCCGCCTGGATGAAGCGGTGCTGGCAGAGCTGCCGCGCATCGAGCGAGGCCAGCCCATCGTCAAACTGTTGGCCGCCATTGCGCCGCTGCTGGGCCTGTTGGGTACGGTGACGGGCATGATCGTCACCTTTCAGGCCATTACCGTGTTCGGTACCGGTGACCCGCAGCTCATGGCCGGGGGGATCAGTCAGGCGCTGGTGACGACGGTGTTGGGGCTGGTGACGGCGGTGCCGCTGCTGTTTGCACAAACGGCACTGTCCAGCCGAAGCCGGTTCATTACGCAAGTGATCGAAGGGGAGGCCAGTGCCACCCTGGCCGATCACCTGGAAGCGCAGTCTGCCCATCCCGGGCAAGCGGTGAACTGATATGCCGACGTTGCCCCTTTGGCTGGAGCCGGTGGAGCGGCTGTTGGACGCCGGTGGCGCGGTGCTGGTGGTGCTGGCGCTGGTGGCCGTGCTGGTGTTCGCCATGGCCATCGAACGCTGGTGGTACTACCGCATCAGCTGGCGACGTGCGCGGCGTCAGCTGGTGCACCGCTGGGCAGCACGTAGCGACCACCGCAGCTGGAGCGCACGGACGCTGCGCGATGTGTGGAGTGCGGCCCTGGTGGCCAAGCTGCGTCGGCCGCTGCCCTGGATCAAATTGCTGGTGGCGTTGTGCCCGCTGTTGGGTCTGCTGGGCACGGTCACCGGCATGATCACCGTGTTCGACAGCCTTTCCATGAGTGACACCCATCAGGCCAGAGCCATGGCCGATGGCGTGGCCCGAGCCACGCTACCCACATTGACAGGCATGGCCATTGCCGTGGTGGGCATGCTGTTTATCAGCCGTTTGGAGCACGTGATTCGCCGCGAAGACCAGCGTCTGCATGATCGCCTGGCACGTGCCCTGGAGAAAAATGATGCGTAGACGCCGTTCCATAGAGGCTGTCGAAGAGAGCAATGAAGTCAACCTGACCCCGATGCTGGATGTGGTCTTCATCATGCTGATCTTCTTTATCGTGACGACCAGCTTTATCAAGGAGAGTGGCGTAGAGATCGAGCGCCCGGAAGCGGCCGCCGCCACACAGCGTCCGGACGCCCAGGTGCTGATCGCGATTACGCCGGAAGGAGCCGTCTGGGTGGATGGTCGTCCGGTCGATGCCCATCGCATCGGTCAGGAAGTGGCCGGCATGCTCAGTGGCGAAGGCTCGGTGGTCATCCAGGCCGATAGAGCGTCCACCACTGGACTGCTGATCGAAGTGATGGATCGCCTGCAGCAGGCAGGTGTAGAGCAAGTGGCGGTGGCGGCTAGTCGGAGTGCGCCATGATACGCCACGGGTTCTCGCTGCTGGCTGGTGCTGCGCTGGCGATGGGGCTGTTCTGGATGCTGGCGCTGCTGGTGGCACCGCCGGAGCGCAGCGTCGACGAACCAGTCATGTCCATGGCCATGACCATGGTGGAAGCACCTGAGCAGGCTGCCGAGCCGGAAACGCCGCCGCCAGAGCCTGCCCAGGCGGCTCCTACGGCTCCCCCTCCTGCACCAGCGCCTGCCCCTGCGCCGGTCGCGACGAGTCAGATTGCGCTGCCCGATCTGGCTTTGCCGGATGCACCGGTAGAGCCGCTGGAGTTGGAGAGTGAGCTGCCGGAGCTTACCGAGGCAAGGTCAGAGCCGACACCGCAACCACGACCGGAGCCTCAGCCTGCCCCAGAGCCCACGCCGGAGCCTGCCGCAGAGCCCGCGCCGCGCTCCGAGCCATCCACGGCACCGGCGACGGCCGAACGTGAAGCGGCGCCAGCGGCAGAGCCTGCGCCCTCCAATGAGCCGGTGAGTGTCGGGCAGGTGGCGCCCACGAGTCGCGTCAATCCCACGTACCCCACCCGTGCCCAGCGGCGTGGCATGGAGGGTTTTGTCGAGGTGGAGTTCGTCATTCGGCGTGATGGCAGCGTCGATAGCGGGACGATTCGCGTCGTCAACGCCCAGCCGCGCCGGGTGTTCGAGCAGGCGGCGGAGGAGGCTATTGCGCGCTGGCAGTTCGAGCCGAGTCAGCAGCTGCGTCGTGCCACTCAGCGCATCGAATTTCAGTTGCGGTAAGCCCGTCGAGGGAGCGTTATGCAGCGTTTATTGGCAATGGCAGTGCTCTACGTGTGGAGCACGGTGGCGGTGGCGGATGTGCCACTAAGTGAAGATATCATTCTCGACCTGAACGGATTGCAGAGTCAGCTGGCGGCGCTGTCAGGCGCGGGTGAAGAGGATGAGTCGTTGGACGCGATCCTGAGTCGCGCGCGCGCCCAGGCCACCAGACTGGCCTCGGGCAATCGAGCCGATCAGTGGGCCAGTGCGCTATATCACCAATTGGCGGCCAGTGCGCTGGTGCGTCAAGAGGCGCCCGAGGCGGCAGCGGATGAGCTGGCCAGTGCCCGCCAGCGTACCAGCGTGCCGAACAGTCAGCGGCTGCGCTGGTTACGTGACGAAGCCTCCCTGCGCCGCGCGGCAGGTCAGCGCCCGCAGGCCATCGAGCTCTACGCGCAGTGGCTCGGCGAGTCTGCGGGCCATGAGCGCTACATCGAATCGGTTTGGGCGTTGGTGCGCCTATTGGCAGAAGAGGAGCGCTGGGAAGAGGCCCTCGAATGGCTCACCCCTCAGTTGGCGCCGGGCAGAGAGCTGAGTGATGCCCAGCAGGCGCTGGTCAACGTCGTGCTGCGCCAGGCAGGCGAAGGCGAGCAGGCGCTGGCCTGGCTGCTGGAAAACCTGAGCGAGCGCAGCAGCGCCGAAGAGTGGCGCCAGGCGGCTGGATTGGCGCAGCAGGCGGGGCTGCTGGGCGCTGCTGCAGGCGTCTGGGAAGCGGCCTGGCAGATGGGCAAGTTCACCGCCCCCGAGGATCGCTTGACCCTGATTCGGCTGCACCTGGCAGGCGGCACGCCAGCGCGTGCCGGTGAGCATCTGGAGGCAGCGCTGGAAGCAGGGGAGCTGCCTGATGATGAAGAGACGCTGCGCCTGCGAGCCACGGCCTGGCAGCAGGCCCGGCATGTCGAGCATGCCCTGAACGCTTGGCAGGCGCTGGCTGATACTACTCAAACGGCTGACGATTGGCGCCAGTATGGTCAGTTGGCCTACGCGTGGGGTAATGAGTCGCTGGCGAAAGAGGCGCTCTCGCGAGCGGCGGAGTTGGGCGACGAACAGGCCGAGCAGTGGCTTGGCTATTTCGATTGAGGGGGCTCAGGGGATGAGCCGTGCCGCCCGGGGGGGCGGCAGCCAGGGCGCAGGTCAGTCCGCCAGTGTCAGCGAAAAGTCGCTCCAGGTGGGCGCGTGATCCGAAGGTCGCTCCATGGCGCGCAGGGGATAGTCGATACCTGCATCAGTGACCCGCTGTGCCAGAGGGGGCGAGACAAGGATGTAGTCGATGCGCAGCCCACGCTTGGGCTCCCGATCAAAGCCCTTCGAGCGGTAGTCGAACCAGCTGAACCATTCGCTGTTGTCGGGGTGGCAGAGCCGATAGCTGTCGCTGAGCCCCCACGCCTTGATGCCCGCTAGCCACTCCCGCTCGATGGGCTGAAAGCTGGCCTTGCCATCACGCAGCCAGCGTTTTCGGTTGGCTTCCCCAATGCCGATGTCCTGGTCTTCGGGGGAAATGTTGAAGTCACCCATGACGGCGAGATGCTCTTCCGGGGAGTGCTGCGTGGCCAGCAGATTGGCCAGCTGCTGGTAAAAGCGCTCCTTGTGAGGAAATTTGGTGGGGTGTTCGACGTTCTCGCCCTGGGGGAAGTAGCCGTTCCACACGGTGACCGGCTGGCCGTCGGTGGTCAGCAGGCGCACGCCGATCATGCGTCGCTGAGCATCTTCCTCATCATCAGGAAAGCCGTAGAAGACCTGCTGAGGTTTCTGTCGGCAGAGCAAGGCCACACCGTAGTGGCCCTTTTGGCCATAGTGAAAGGTGTGGTACCCCATGGCTTCCACATCGGCCAGTGGGAATTCGCTATCCTGCACCTTGATTTCCTGCAGGCCGATCACATCAGGGCGATGGGTATCGATGAGCGCTTGAAGCTGATGCAGCCTTGCCCGGATGCCGTTGATATTGAAAGACACCAGACGCATCAGGAGGGCTCTCCCGAAGAGGAGTCGCTCCCCTTGTCGGGGTGGATGGCAATGTTCTGGCCACTTTGCTGGCGTGCCAGCTTGCGCACGGCCTGCAATTTGCGCTGTTGCTGTTTCTTGGCCACGAAACGGCGTGATGAGGTCACCTGATCCGGGTTTTCATGGCGCCACTTTTTGTAATCCTTGCGGCGACCGGTGCGGATCGTCACCTTGTCTGCCAGTGAACGAGTCTTTTTCTTACGCGTCATCGTCGCGCTCCTTGGGTTAATTTATGCCTCATTCTAACAGGCAAGGGCGCTCCTTCGACAGCAGAGCGCGCTCTTATCGCCAAGCCCTGCTACAATGCGCGATTCGTGATGCCTAACCTCCACAGCAATGGACAGATACACAGCCTATGAGCGAGTCGGAACAGATCACAGCATCGGACCAGAACCGCAAGCCTAAACGCCGTCGTCGCAAGCCGCGTCGCCGTCAGTCGAACTGGGATCTTCGTCAGTTTCAGGTGCCCGCCGTTGCCGGCAAGTGGCGCTTCCATGACTTTGATCTGCCGCTGCCCTTGATGCGCGCTATTCATGCCCAGGGCTATGAATACTGCACCCCCATTCAGGCAGAGGCGCTGCGCCACACACTGCTGGGTGGCGACATTGTGGGCAAGGCCCAGACGGGCACCGGCAAGACCGCTGCCTTCCTGATTTCCGTGCTGGCCTACTTCCTGGAAGAGCCCGCGCCGGATGGCCAGAAGCAGGGGGCTCCCCGTGCGCTGATCATCGCCCCCACCCGCGAACTGGCGCTGCAGATCGAGAAAGACGCCAAGGCGCTCGCCCGCTTCACGTCGTTGAACGTGGCCAGCGTGGTCGGTGGCATGGATTACCAGAAACAGCGTGAGAGCCTCGGCAAGAAACTCGATATTTTGGTGGCCACGCCTGGCCGTCTGCTCGACTTCCATCAGAAGCGCGACATCGACCTGTCCGAGACCGAAGTGCTGGTGCTCGATGAAGCGGATCGCATGCTTTCCATGGGGTTCATCCCGGATGTGAAGCGCATCATCCGCTACACCCCCAGGAAAGAGGAGCGTCAGACGTTCCTGTTTTCGGCCACCTTCACCGACGACATTCTCAACCTGGCCAGCCAGTGGACGCAGGAACCGGCCCACGTCGAGATCGAAGTCACGGTAGAGAATCAGGCCGATATCGACCAGCGCGTGTACCTGGTGTCGGATGACGACAAGCAGCGCCTGTTGGTCAAGCTGCTGGAGCAGGAGAGCTTCGAGCGGGTCATGGTGTTCGGCAACCGTCGGGATCTGGTGCGCAAACTCGATGACCTGCTGAAAAAAGCTGGCGTGAGTGCCGCCATGCTGTCGGGTGACGTGCCCCAGAATCAGCGTATCAAGACGCTGGAGAGCTTCCGGGAAGGCGAGATTCAGGTACTGGTAGCCACCGATGTGGCCGGTCGTGGTATTCACATCGAAGACGTCAGCCACGTGATCAACTACACCCTGCCGGAAGACCCGGAAGACTACGTGCACCGTATTGGCCGCACCGGTCGTGCCGGTGCCAAAGGGGTGTCGATCAGCTTCGTGGGTGAAGAAGACGCCTTCTCGCTGCCGGAAATCGAGCGCTACATCAACGGCAAGCTGCCCTGCGAGCATCCGCCGGAAGGCATGCTGTAACGCACATGCTGGATAACGCGCTCAAGGCCGATATTCAGCAAGCGTACCGTAACGTGGTGGAGCAGTTAGCGCTGACCCCACGCTACGGTCAGCGGCTGATGATTGCCGAGATTGCCCGCACCCTGGGCGATATTCAGTGCGACAGCGATGGCAAGCGCACCAGCGACAGCCACGTCTGTGTACTGGAAGCCGGTACCGGCACGGGCAAGACGCTGGCGTATCTGATTGCAGGCTTGCCCATTGCCAAGGCGAAGGGCAAGCGGCTGATCGTGTCCACGGCGACGGTGGCTCTGCAAGAGCAGGTGTTGCACCAGGACCTGCCCTCGCTGGCCCAGCACAGTGGCATCGCCTTTCGCTACGCGCTGGCCAAAGGGCGCGGGCGCTATGTGTGCGTGGCGCGGCTGGATCAGGCCCTGGAGGGCAGTGAGCCAAACCCGACCATGTCGCTGTTCGAGCACTCCCTGCAAAGCGATAGCAGCGACTATCAGGTGCTTGCCAGCGACCTGGCCGATGCCTATGGCAAAGGCGAGTGGCAGGGTGACCGTGATACCTGGCCTGACACCATCGATGATGCCCACTGGCGTCAGCTCACCGTCGATCACCGCCAGTGTACCGGGCGCCGCTGCGGCCATTTCGGTGCTTGCGCGTTCTTCCGCTCACGCCGCGAGCTGGAAGATGCCGATGTCATCGTGGCCAACCACGATCTGGTACTGGCGGACCTGGCCCTGGGGGGCGGCGCCATTCTGCCGGACCCTGCCGACTGTATCTTCATCTTCGACGAAGGCCATCACCTGCCGGACAAGGCGCTGTCGCACTTTGCCCACCGCTTCGCGGTGCATGGCTGTCTGCGCTGGCTCAAGACGCTACGCAGCAGCTTGACCGATCTTCACCAGGGGCTGGCGGTTCAGCCCACCGTGGCCCGGCTGTTGGCCAGCCTGCCTGAAGTGTTGCATGGCCTGGAGCCTGCCCTGGGAGACGTGTTCAGCCTGGGGTACCAGCTGGCCGGGCGTGAGCAGGGGCTGGCGGATGAAGAGGCCAGCCACCAGCAGCGTTTCGAGAAGGGAGAGGTGCCGGAAGCGCTGCGCGAGCAGGCGCGGCAGCTGCTGGTGATGTTTGCCACGCTATCACGCAGTCTGGAAAGCATTGCCGATATCCTGCGTGAGAGTCTGGACCCGGATAAACAGACGGGGCTGGACCGTGATCAGGCCGAAGCCTGGCTGCCGCTGGTGGCGCTGCTGCATGGGCGCGCCTTGGAAGCCCACGCGCTCTGGCAGGCATTCAGCGAGCAGGACCCACCCAATGCGCCGCCCTGTGCGCGCTGGATCACGCTGAGTCGTGTAGCCGGTGAGCCCGAAATCGAGTTCTCCGCCAGCCCCGTCTCGGCGGCGCATACGCTGGCCAAGCATTTGTGGGGGCGTTGCCACGGCGCGGTGGTCACTTCTGCCACCTTGACGGCACTGGGGCGCTTCGAGCGTATTCAGGAGCGCGCTGGCCTGGCCAGCCGATATCGGTACCAGGCGCTGCCTAGCCCCTTCGATTATGCCAACGCGGTGCTGCGCGTGCCCGCCGAAGCCACGGACCCCAGCGACCGAGAGGCCCATGAGCGTGCCATCGTGCGCTGTGTCTCCCAGTTGGGGGAGGATGAAGCGGTGCTGGTACTGTTTTCGTCCCGGGCCCAGCTCAGGGCGGTGGAAAAAGTGCTGCCAGCGGCCTTGAAAGAGCGCCTGCTGGCGCAGGATGCGCTGCCCAAGCGGGAGTTGATCGAGCGGCATCGAGCAGCGGTCGATAGCGGCAAGGGGAGCATCATCTTCGGCTTGGCCAGCTTTGCAGAAGGCATTGACCTGCCCGGGGATTATCTGACCCATGTGGTCATCACCCGATTACCTTTTGCGGTGCCCGATGACCCGGTGGGTGCCACGTTGGCCGAGTGGATCGAAAGCCAGGGCGGCAACTCTTTCATGCGTATCAGCGTGCCCGATGCTTCCATCAAGCTGGTGCAGGCCTGTGGTCGGTTGATCCGCAAGGAGAACGACCGGGGCGTGATCACGTTGCTGGACCGCCGCGTGATCACGCGGCGCTACGGTCAGGCGCTGCTGGATGCCTTGCCCCCGTTTAGACGTGACATTCAGGCCTGAAATCGGCGGCGGTTGATGCCCATAAAAAACGCCCCGCCGGAGGGTCCGGCGGGGCGTTGGCGGGTTAGCTTCAGGCAATACGCTTGGCCAGTGCTGGGGCCAGTTTCTCGTTCATGCGCGTAAAGGTTTCGACGGTCGTGTCCCAGTCGATACAGGCATCGGTGATCGAGACGCCGTACTGCAGTTGACTCAGGTCGGCAGGCACTTTCTGGGCACCCCAGCCAATGTTGGACTCGACCATCAGGCCGATGATGGAGCGGTTGCCTTCCAGAATCTGGTTGGTCACGTTTTCCAGTACCAAGGGCTGCAGGGCCGGGTCCTTGTTGGAGTTGGCGTGGGAGCAGTCGATCATGATGTTGGCCGACAGCTTGGCCTTGCTCAGCTCTTTTTCGGCTAGCGCGACGCTGACGCTGTCGTAGTTGGGCTTGCCGTTGCCGCCGCGCAGTACCACGTGGCCATAAGCGTTGCCCCGGGTACGGATGATGGCGACCTGGCCGGCCTGGTTGATGCCCAGGAAGTTATGCGGGTTGGCGACCGACTGCAGGGCATTGATGGCGACATCCAGGCTGCCGTCGGTGCCGTTCTTGAAGCCGACCGGGCATGAGAGGCCTGAGGCCATCTCGCGATGGGTTTGTGACTCGGTGGTGCGGGCGCCAATGGCTGACCAGCTGATGCAGTCCTGCAGGTACTGTGGCGAGATCGGGTCCAGGGCTTCCGTGGCCAGGGGCAAGCCCATCTCGGCCAGGTCGACCAGCAGTTTACGGGCGATGTGCAGACCTTCGTCGATTTCGAACGAGTCGTTCAGGTGGGGGTCGTTGATCAGCCCTTTCCAGCCCACGGTGGTACGCGGCTTTTCGAAATAGACGCGCATGACGATGTACAGGCTATCGCTCACCTTGTCGGCCAGCGCGCGCAGGCGGCGGGCATAATCCAGCGCGGCATCCACGTCGTGGATGGAGCAGGGGCCCACGACCACCAGCAGGCGCGGGTCGTTGCCATCCAGGATGTTCTGAATGACGCGACGGCCTTCCACGACGGAGCGCTCGGCGGCTTCGGTGAGGGGAATGGCCGACTTCAGAGCGTCGGGGGTGGTGAGAACATCCTGAGCGAGGACGTTGAGATTGCTAACCTGTTGATCAGACATCTTGCTACCTGTACATGCGCGATGGGCGAAAAGTGGTCACTACTATGGCGCGTCACGGTGGTAAAAATCAATTGTTACGGAACTTTGCATTAAGGAAAAATGTCAGCCACAGGGTTTCAAGAAAGGGGGTAAGCGCTTGATGCGCTGCTAAGAACGCGTAACACTAGATGACATTGGCGTTATGCCACCAAACGCCCTCCAGAACAGGTGAGCCACCAGGCCTCATGGGCCTCGAGCTCTCCATGACGATTAACCAATGCCCAAGGGACACTATGCTGCTTGCTGTGAAGGCCCGATCAACAGGGCGACAAGAATATGAAGCGGCCGGTGTGATACCGGCGCGGAAGGAGCGTGTGAATGGGCACTCGTGAAACGGACCAGCAGTTGGTTGAGCGTGCCCAGAAAGGCGATACACGCGCTTTCGATCTTTTGGTTAAGAAGTATCAACACAAGATCATTGGCCTGATAGGACGCTACGTGCACGACCACGCCGAAGTGCAGGATGTGGCGCAGGAAGCCTTCATCAAGGCGTACCGTGCGTTGGGCAAGTTTCGTGCAGAAAGTGCTTTCTATACCTGGATGTACCGGATCGCCATCAATACGGCGAAGAACCACCTGGTATCCAGAGGGCGTCGTCCACCCG
>NZ_AJTS01000013.1 GCF_000275725.1 Vreelandella stevensii S18214
TGTACCGGATCGCCATCAATACGGCGAAGAACCACCTGGTATCCAGAGGGCGTCGTCCACCCGGCAGCGACCTGGATATCGTCGATGCCGAAATCGTCGATCAAAGCGGCCGCTTGGCCGACTCCGAGTCTCCCGAAGCTTCCATCGCGCGGGACCAGTTGGAAGCCGCTGTGTTTGAAGCCATCGAGCGCTTGCCGGATGACCTGCGCACGGCCATTACCCTGCGTGAGCTGGATGGGTTGGCCTACGAGGACATCGCGCAAATCATGCAGTGCCCGGTGGGTACGGTGCGTTCGCGTATTTTTCGTGCCAGGGAGGCGGTAGACGAGCATATCCGCCCGCTGGTCACCACGGCGCGCAACAGCCGTGAAGAGCCCTGAGCGTTGGGCCGCTGCCTGCGCATGGACACAAACATTTACGTTTTTACTTTTTTTGTGAACTGTCTGGCGAGTCAGGCGTCATAAGGGCTGCCAGCGTTATTGAGTTGAGCCGCCGAGCAGCCTAATCATGTTGCCTGCCAACTTGGCAATGGCGTTGTGCAGACGGTGATAGATAATCCAAGTCTTGGCCTGTGAGGTTTTGCGGCTAAAACACGCACTAGCCGTGTTGTCGTGAAGCTTCTTCCAACACAGTGTGAGGGTGTGAAGTATGAGTCAAAACACACGGGAGTCACTTTCCGCATTGATGGACGGTGAAAGTGATGAGCTGGAACTTCGCCGAGTGTTGAAATCACTACCTGACGACGCCGACGCGGCAGAGACTTGGCGCCGCTATCATCTGGCGCGCAGCATGATGCAGCGTGAGCGCGAAGTAGATGTCAGCGTCGACCTTTCGGCGGGCATCATGGCTCGACTGCGTGACGAGCCGGTACCGATCACCGAGCCAGTCACGGCGGCGAATCATCGTACGGGCGGCATCTCGTTTGCCCGCGGTGCTGGCGTGGCAGCGGCCGTATCACTGATGGTGATCACGGGCGTACAGTTCTTCAATAGCGGTACAGGGTCGAGCGGCCAGCCTGATGGCAACATTGCCGTTCAGCCCGGCGCTGGAGTGGGTGCGCAGGTACAGCCGGTCAGTTTGTCTGGTGCCCAGACGGGAGCCCTGGCAGCCTCCGATATGCCGATGTTCGAGCCCACGCCGTTCCGGATCAATGGGCAGGCAGGCAATAGCGGCTTGATGAACGTCAGCGAAGCCGGTTTCGCGGCTCCGTCTGCGCCGCAAAGCGTCATGGCTCAGCAGCCAACGTCCATCGATATCGATCAACTGCGCCTGTTGCAGTCCTATCTGGAGCAGCACGCCCAAGGCGCCGCCAGTGGCGGTGGTGACAGCTGGATGCCGCTGATGCGCTCCTCGGTCACTGAGCCGTTGGGCCAGCGTTGATGGCGGACAGGGTAGCCTGAGCATTATGGCGATGGACAAGTGCCGACAGTGGGGAATTCAGGCCGTCGCGTCTGCTGGGCTGGTAAGCCTATTCTCCTTCTCCATGCCGGTCATCGCAGAGCAGTCCGCTTTCAGCTGCGATGACCTCACTTCATTGACCGAGCCTGCCAGTGCTCAAGAGTGGTTGGTGCTCAGCAAACAGGCCGGTCATTGCTACGATTTCCAGGCCAGAGCCGTCTCCATCGATGCCTTGGGAGTGCGCACTCTGGCGCTTTCGCATCGTATCCGAGATGGCATTCGACAACAGGTCGTTCAGCATCTGGATGGACCCTCTGTCAGTGTCGAGCGTCAGTCGGCAGTGGGCTATCGCGCCCGCTTCATTCCTGAAGATCAAGAGACCGGCAGCGCAGCGGAAGCCTGGGCGGCTCACGTGGCCCATCATTACGAGATCGAGCTGCTCAACGATGATCGCGTGGCGGGCCGCGAAGCCGTGCAGCTCAAGTTCGTGCCTCAGGATGGTGAGCGCTATCAGCATGAGTGGTGGCTGGACAAAGAGACGGGGCTGCTGCTCAAGCATGTCATGCGCGATAGTCAATCGCGGGCGCTGGAAACGTTTCAGATCACACAGCTACAGTCGCCGGTGCTTTATGAGGGCGTGATTGCAAATCCTGCTTCGCCTGAGGAGCCAGCAGTGAATTGGCAGGCGGAGTGGCTGCCGGATGGTTTCGTTTCTCAGCCGGTCGAAACGAGTTCGTTATCGAGTCAGCGTGTCTACAGCGACGGCTTGGCTTCGGTCAGCTTGTTTGCAGCGCCCGTGGAGCAGCAGGCGCTCTCGGAAGGTAGCCATCAGTTAGGCGTTTCTACGGCCACGGTATCGGTCGTGGAGGTCGATGATCAGCGTTGGCAGCTGGTAGGCGTTGGTGAGCTGCCAGCTGCTGTCATGCGCCGTATCGTTCAGTCCATCGTGATTCAGCCCTGATGTCATTGGCCGAGCCCGCACCCTGTTCTGCGCTCTATCGCACTGGCCGAGTAACAGGGCATGTCGAAGGGCGATTAGTGGTGGATGTATCGGTGGCCAGTGAATGTGATGCCTGCGCCAAGGGGCGCGGTTGTGGCATGGGCCTGCTGGCACGCCGCCAGCACCAGCGTGTCGAGGTGCGGCCTGAGTGTCTGGAAAGCCAATTGGCAGAGCGTTACCCTTTGGGCAGTGCGGTGACGCTGACGGTGGAACGGCAAGCCGTTGGCTATCTGGCACTGCTCGTGTATGCCGCCCCCATGCTGCTGGCGCTGGTGATGTCCGGGGCGCTCGCCTTGTCCGTAGAGCGTCAATGGGTAAGCGTGGGTGCCTTTTTTGGCACCCTAATGTGCGCCCTGGTGGCGCTGAGATTTCTCATGCGCGGGGGGATGGAACGCTTCCGCCCGCGCTTGGTCAGTTAGTTGTCCTGTAGCTCGCTAAGAGTTGCACTTCCATGCTGTCGTCCCTGCTTGACTAGGAGCTGTTTCATGAAGCGCTTGGTTCTCCCCTCAACGTTATGGTTATGCCTGGTTGCGCTGTTCATGGTGGGCCACAGTGCCCAGGCGCAAACCTTGCCCGATTTCACGGTGCTGGTAGAAGAAGCGGCGCCGGGCGTCGTCAACATTTCTACCACACGCACGGTGCAGCGCAGCAGCTCGCCGTCTGCGCAAGGGTTTGGTGGTCAGGAAATTCCCGAAATCTTTCGCCACTTTTTTGGTGACAGTTTTCCAGCGCCGCCCAGTGGTGGTCAGGGGCGTAGCCAGGAACGACAGTCATTAGGCTCTGGCTTCATCATCAGTGAAGATGGCTACGTGATGACCAACGCCCACGTCGTGCAGGATGCCGATGAAATTCTGGTGCGCCTCAACGACCGTCGCGAACTGCCCGCCGAGCTGATTGGCAGCGACGTGCAAACCGACGTTGCCCTGCTCAAGATCGATGCCAGCGACCTGCCGGTGCTCACGTTGGGGGATTCCGACGAGCTCAAGGTCGGAGAGTGGGTAGCGGCCATTGGCTCGCCTTTCGGCTTCGACCATTCGGTCACTGCGGGCATCGTCAGTGCCATCAACCGCACGCTGCCACGGGACGCTTACGTCCCCTTCATCCAGACCGACGTGGCCATCAACCCGGGTAACTCCGGTGGTCCACTGTTCAATCTGGAAGGTGAAGTCGTGGGTATCAATTCGCAGATCTTCACCCGTAGCGGTGGTTTCATGGGTCTGTCGTTCGCCATTCCGATCAACGTCGCCATGGACGTTGCCAGCCAGCTGCGTGAAGATGGCCAGGTGAACCGTGGTTGGCTGGGCGTGATGATCCAGCCGGTGTCTCGCGATCTGGCCGAGTCGTTTGGTATGAGCGAAGCCATCGGTGCGCTGATTGCCGATCTGGACCCTGAGGGGCCTGCCGCGCAGGGTGGCCTGCAGGCTGGGGATGTGATTCTGGAGGTCAATGGCGAAGAGGTCGATCGCTCCAGCACGTTGCCGCGCCTCATCGGGCGTGTTGCCCCTGGCAGCGATGTGGAGCTGACCCTGATGCGTGATGGTGAGCAGGTGACTGAAACCATCGAACTGGGTAGCTGGCCGGATGCTCAAGGCGTCGAGCAAGCTTCCAGCAGCAACAGTCAGATGCGACTAGGTGTCGCTGTGGTCGAAGTGGATGAAGCCACTCGCGAACGGCTCAATATCACAGGGGGTGTTGAAGTTCGTCAGGTAGAGCCAGACAGCGTTGCCGCTCAGGCCGGGCTTCGCCCGGGAGATATTCTGGTTAGCCTGGATCACCGCAGCGTTGCCTCTGCCGATGAGCTGGTGCGCATCGTCGAAAGCTTGCCCACCGACCGCGCTATTCCGCTGCGCCTGTATCGTGATGGGCGCTCGCTGTTCGTGGCGTTGCGTCTGGAATAACCACACCTTTCGTTCCTTCCAGTCCGGCGGTTCTCGCCGGACTGCTGTTCCTATCCCCCGCATATCGCTACAATAGCGCTTATCTTTTGACGAACTTTGGCAATGCAGTGGTGCGGTGTTCACGTTACGCCCTGTTGGCGCTGTCCCCAACACCATCGCTTGCGTACCAATAAGGCAGAACACACTCGATGTCTCATGACGTTTCCGGCGGAAAGCTCAAGCATATTCGCAATTTCTCCATCATCGCCCACATTGACCACGGTAAATCGACACTTTCCGATCGTCTGATCCAGACCTGCGGTGGTCTGACCGAGCGTGAGCTGAAGGAGCAGGTGCTCGACTCCATGGATATCGAGCGCGAGCGTGGCATTACCATCAAGGCACAGTCGGTGACGCTGGACTACACCGCAGCCGATGGCCAGGTCTATCAGCTCAACTTCATCGATACGCCAGGCCATGTGGACTTCTCCTACGAAGTATCCCGCTCGCTATACGCCTGTGAAGGAGCGCTGTTGGTAGTGGACGCCGCTCAGGGTGTCGAAGCTCAGTCGGTGGCCAACTGCTACACCGCCATCGAGCAGGGCCTGGAAGTGCTGCCAGTGCTCAATAAGATCGATCTGCCCCAAGCCGACCCGGACCGCGTCTCTCAGGAAGTGGAAGAGATCATCGGGCTGGATGCCACCGATGCCTGCCAGGTGTCGGCCAAGAGCGGTATTGGTATCGACGCGTTGCTGGAGCGTCTGGTACGCGATATTCCGCCCCCCAAAGGGGACCCGGATGCCCCCTTGCAGGCGCTGATCATCGACTCCTGGTTCGACAACTATCTCGGCGTCGTTTCGTTGGTGCGGCTGTTCGACGGTACGCTGCGCAAGGGCGACAAGCTGCGTATCAAATCGACCGGGCGGGATTGGAACGCCACCGAAGTGGGCATCTTCACGCCGCTGCGCAAAGAGACCAATATCCTGCGCGCGGGGGAGGTCGGGTTCGTAGTGGCGGGGATCAAGGAAATCCACGGCGCCCCGGTCGGTGATACCATCACCCATACCAAAACCCCGGATGTCGAGCGCCTGCCGGGTTTCCAGAAGGTCAAGCCGCAGGTGTACGCCGGTATGTTCCCGGTCAGCGCCGATGACTACGAAGACTTTCGCGATGCGCTGGAGAAGTTGGCGCTAAACGATGCGTCGCTGGAGTACGAGCCGGAAAACTCGGATGCCCTGGGCTTCGGTTTCCGCGTGGGTTTCCTTGGTACCCTGCACATGGAAATCATCCAGGAGCGTCTGGAGCGCGAATACGACCTGGACCTGCTCACCACCGCACCCACGGTAGTGTATGAGCTGGCCATGAAAAATGGCGACATCAAGTATGTCTCCAACCCCTCCAAACTGCCGGACATGGCCGACGTCGACGAGATGCGCGAGCCCATCGTTCGGGCCAGCATTCTGGTGCCCCAGGAGTACGTGGGCAACGTGATTGCGGAGTGTGAGCAGCGCCGTGGTACCCAGCTGGACATGCAGTTTCTGGGCAACCAGATTCAGCTCACCTACGAGCTGCCGATGTCGGAAGTGGTCATGGACTTCTTCGATCGCTTGAAGTCGATTTCTCGCGGTTACGCGTCGCTGGAGTATAACTTCGAGCGTTTTGAGGCCGCCAAACTGGTGCGCTTGGACGTGCTGATCAACGGCGACAAGGTCGACGCGCTGGCGGTCATCATCCACCGGGATCATGCGCACACTCGCGGCCGTCTGCTGGTCGAGAAGATGAAAGAGCTGATTCCGCGTCAGATGTTCGACGTGGCCATTCAGGCTGCCATTGGTGGGCAGGTGGTCGCGCGCTCGACAGTCAAGGCGCTACGCAAGAACGTGACCGCGAAGTGTTATGGCGGCGACGTCAGCCGTAAGAAGAAACTGCTGGAAAAACAGAAAGCCGGTAAAAAACGGATGAAACAGGTGGGGCGTGTTGAAATTCCCCAGGATGCCTTCCTTGCTGTGCTCAAGGTTAACGACTAGGGACTCGACCCCACATGGATTTTTCATTATTACTGGTACTTGCCGTCATACTCTCCGGGGCCATCTTCCTGCTGGATGTGCTGGTGCTGCGGCCCAAGCGCCGTGAGCGGGTGGCCACTGCCGAAGCGGCCACGGTAGACGGGCTGGACGATGCCACCCGGGAAAAGCTCCTCAAGGAGCCCTGGCCGGTTGACTACTCACGCTCTTTCTTCCCTGTACTGCTGGTAGTGCTGGTAGTGCGGAGCTTCATCGTCGAGCCGTTCCAGATCCCCTCTGGCTCCATGAAGCCGACGCTGGAAGTCGGGGACTTCATTTTGGTGAACAAGTTTGCCTACGGCCTGCGTTTGCCCGTGGTGCATCACCGCTTTTTGGAAGTGGACGACCCGGAGCGTGGCGATGTCATGGTGTTTCGTTTCCCGGACGAGCCCTCGGTGAACTTCATCAAGCGTGTGGTGGGGCTGCCCGGAGATCGCATTCGTTACGAAGGCAAGCAGCTCTACGTGAACGGCGAAGCAGTCAGCAAGGTGCTGGTCGAAGAGGGCCCGGCACTGTCACCCCAGCAGCTGTTGTTGGAAGAGCAGCTGGGCGAAGCGAGGCATTTCATTTATAACAACCCGCGTGATCCGGGGCCGCAAATGCGTGAAGTGGTGGTGCCGGAAGGGCACTATTTCACCATGGGCGATAACCGTGATCACTCCAACGATAGCCGCTACTGGGGCTTTGTTCCGGAAGACAATATCGTCGGGCGCGCCTTTGCAGTCTGGATGCACTGGGATGGTGGTTTGCCCAGCTTCAGCAGTGTGCGGCGCATCGAATGAAGCACCTGCTAAGCAACAAGGTCAGCGTGGTTATTTTGTATAACGTCAATGACGTAGGAGCACCGTGAGCAATTCCTTAACCGCTTTTTGCCGACGAATCGGCCACACCTTTGGCGACCCAACGCTACTGGAACTGGCCATGACCCATCGCAGCTATGGTGGTCGCAACAATGAGCGCCTGGAATTTCTGGGTGACTCTATCGTCAACTTTATCATTGCCGAAGCGCTGTTTCAGCGCTTCCCTCAGGCGCGTGAAGGCCAGCTTTCTCGCCTGCGCGCGCGCCTGGTCAAGGGCCAGACCCTGGCCGAGCTGGCTCGTGAAATGTCGTTTGGCGAGTGCCTGCGGCTTGGCTCGGGAGAGATGAAAAGCGGTGGTCATCGCCGTGAATCCATTCTAGCCGATGCCGTGGAGGCCGTGATCGGGGCCATCTACCTGGATGCAGGCATGGACGCCGTGCGTGACCGGGTACTGGCCTGGTATGCTGACAGGCTGGACAATATCTCTCTCCAGGACACGCAAAAGGACCCCAAGACACGTTTGCAGGAGTTCCTGCAGTCACGCCAGGCAGCGTTGCCGCGCTACGAAGTGGTCTCGGTCAAGGGTGAGGCGCATGCCCAGACGTTTACCGTGGAGTGTTACATCGATCTATTGAACGAGCATACCACGGGCAAAGGCCCTAGCCGCCGGCATGCCGAGCAGCAGGCGGCGGAAGAAGCCCTGTCCTATCTTGAACAACCCTCCGGAGACAAATCATGAGCCAAACCTGCGGATTCGTGGCCATCGTTGGCCGTCCCAACGTAGGCAAATCAACCCTCATGAACCGGATTCTGGGGCAAAAGATCTCGATTACCTCCCGGCGGCCGCAAACCACTCGCCATCAGGTGATGGGCATCAAGACCGTTGATGAGACACAGTTCATCTATGTAGACACCCCGGGCATGCACATCATGTCCAAGGACCGCAACAAGGCGATCAACCGGTTCATGAACCAGGCGGCCACGCAGGCGCTGCGCGACGTGGATTGTGTCGTCTTCATCATCGATCGCACACGCTGGACCGATGAAGACCAGGCGGTGCTCAAGCGCCTTGAGCATGTCACTGCGCCGGTGATTCTGGCAGTGAACAAGGTCGACCGCCTGCAGGACAAGGCCGACCTGCTGCCCTGGTTGGCCGAGGTGGGTGCACGGCGTGAGTTTGCTGCCGTCATCCCCATTTCAGCGAAGCACGGCACCCAGGTAGAAGCGCTGGAAGATGAGGTTGCCAAGCATCTGCCAGAGAGCATTCACTTCTTTCCGGAAGACCAGATCACCGACAAGAGTCTGCGCTTCATGGCCGCCGAGCTGGTGCGTGAAAAGGTCATGCGTCAGTTGGGCGATGAGCTGCCCTATCAGATGACCGTCGAAATCGAGGAGTTCCGCGAGACCGAGCGGGTGACCCATATCAGCGCGTTGATTTTGGTGGAGCGTCAGGGCCAGAAAGTGATTCTGATCGGTGAAAATGGCGATCGGATCAAGAGTATCGGCCGAGAGGCGCGGCTGGACATGGAGCGTGCCTTGGGCACCAAGGTCATGCTCAACCTGTGGGTCAAGGTCAAGCGGGGCTGGTCGGACGATGAGCGTGCCTTGAAGAGCCTGGGTTACGACCTGGATTGAGCGCGGCCATGACCCCCGAGCCTGCCTTTCTGTTGCACCGCAAGGCGTATCGGGAAACCAGCGCGCTGGTCGACCTGCTGACGCTCAACCACGGACGCATCCGTGCGGTGGCTCAGGGCGGGCAGCGCCCCGGTTCGAAATCGCGCCAGCGTTTGCAACCCTTTACGCCGCTGTTCATCGCTTGGCGCGGAGAGCGTGAGCTGAAGCGGCTGACCTTGATGGAGTCCCGGGGGCAGACCGCGCTGCTGGCGGGTGAAGGGCTGTTGTGTGGCCTTTATGCCAATGAAATTGCCACCCGCTTGCTGCCGCTGGAACTGGCATCCGCGAATGTGTTTGCCTTTTACAGTGCGCTGCTGGAGGCACTTCCGGTGCCCGCCGAGCGCGGGTTGGCGCTGAGACGCTATGAGTGGGCGTTACTGGAAGCCCTGGAAGCCACACCGCGCTTCTGCACGCCTCAAGGTGCCCCTCTGAACCCCCATGGCCGCTATCGGTTCGACGCTGTCAGCCGTGGCTTCCTGCCCGCCGAACGAGGGATCGACGGTCGTACCTTACGCTATATCGAGCAGGGCGACTGGGAATCAGAGAGTCTGGCCAGTGCCTTGAAAGCGCTCATGCGAGCAGCGCTGGCGCCCCACCTGGGGGCGGTGGCGCTACGCTCGCGCGAGCTGATGATGGATTTGGCCCGCCGTCGTCAGCGCTAGGCGGGCCTCTCTCATACAAGCAATTCTCAGACAAGCAGTTCTCAGACAAGCAATGATGGCCTCGGTGTGCCATCCAATGGAGAGTCACGATGCATCCTCCCCGTATTTTACTGGGCGTCAACATCGATCACGTCGCCACCCTGCGCCAGGCACGGGGCACTCGCTACCCGGACCCCGTTCAGGCAGCACTGCTGGCCGAAGAGGCCGGTGCCGATGGTATTACGGTTCATCTGCGTGAAGACCGCCGCCATATCCAGCCCCGCGATGTGCGCCTGCTGGCTGAGATGCTCAACACGCGCATGAATCTCGAAATGGCCGTGACCGACGAGATGCTGGCCCTGGCCGAGGAAGTGCGGCCCGCCCACGTCTGTTTAGTGCCCGAAAAGCGCGAAGAGCTGACCACGGAAGGTGGCCTGGATGTGGTAGGCGGGTTCGAGCAGATTGCCGCTGCCTGCCAGCGTCTGGCAGCCGTGGGCTGTGACGTATCGCTGTTCATCGACCCCGATGTAGCCCAGATCGATGCGGCCAAGCGTGCTGGAGCGCCCACCATCGAGCTGCATACCGGTGCCTATGCCGAAGCTCGGCCGGGTAGCGAGACAGCCAACGCCGAGTATGACCGCCTGAGCGCGGCAGCGGTCCATGCCGTCTCCCTTGGGCTGGTGGTCAATGCCGGGCATGGGCTGCACTACCACAACGTGGAAGCCATTGCTGCCTTGCCCGGTGTCAACGAGCTGAACATCGGTCACGCGATCATTGCGCGCGCCCTCTTTGTGGGCCTGAAAGAGGCCGTTCAGGAAATGAAGCGGCTGATAATTGCTGGCCAGGAGGCGGGCCTGATGGCCGCGCTGGATGCCCATGAACACGAGCATGTGCATGACGAGCATGATGGCCATCACGGCTGCTGCGGGCATTGAATGATCGTTGGCATTGGCTCTGATATAGCCCGCGTTGCTCGTTTTCGTCAGGCCCTGGAGCGCCACGGCGAGCGTTTTGCCGAGCGCATCCTGGGCCAGCAGGAGCAACAGGTGTGGCGGGCCAAAGGCTGCCCGGTGGCTTATCTGGCCAAGCGCTTTGCGGCCAAGGAAGCCTTCGTGAAAGCCCTGGGGCTTGGCTTGCGCCAGGGCATGCAGTGGGGAGACATCCAGGTGCTCAACGACACGCTGGGCAAGCCAGGGTTACACCTGAGTGGTGAAGCCCAGCGGCTCTTCGCGGCTAGTGGCGCCTCGGCGGCGCACATTACCCTCAGTGACGAAGCCGAGTACGCCGTGGCATTCGTGGTGCTGGAGCGCTGATCGCACACGCCCGCGCCGCGTATCTCCGGTCACTCCAGCAAGCCATCGCGGTACTGGGTAAGCCGCGCCATGGCGGCATAAAGTTCTTCCAGTAGCGTATCCACATGGCGCAGACCGCTGGTGCGCAGACGGGTTTCCATGGTTTCCACCAGCAAGGCCAGTTCTGGCGCACCGCAATAGCGGCTGGCGCCGTTCAGCCCGTGCACCCAGTCCAGCAAGGTGTTCAGATCGTTTGCCTGGAACGCCTCGCGCATCTGTCGTTCGTGCTCCTCCAGGCTGTCGATCAGCCTGACCAGCTGCTGCCTGGCCAGGGACGCCTTTCCACCCGCCAAACGCGTGCCCAGGGCAAGGTCCACCGCGGGCAGCGTACTGGGCAGAGGCGCGGGCGCTACCGGGGGAGTGGTATCGGTCAGGGGGGCGGTTGAAAGCGAATCGCCAAACGCCAGTTCGGGCGTAATGCCCAAAAAGCGCTGCATCAGCTGCTGCAACTGAACGTCATTGATGGGCTTGATCAACACGTCGTCCAGGCCTTCACTCAACCACTGCTGGCGTTCGTTGTTCAGCACGTGAGCGGTGACTGCAATGATGGGGCAGCGTGCCCAGCTGCCGCTGATACGACGCAGCGCCTTGGTGGTTTCGATACCGTTCATGTCGGGCATACGAATATCCATCAGCACCATGTCGGCAGTCTGCTGCCGCGCGAATTCCAGGGCTTCTCTGCCGCTGGCGGCCAGTACGATGCGCAGCGCGCTGCTTTCCAGCATGGCCCTGAGCAGTTCGCGGTTGGCGGTATTGTCGTCAACGATCAGCAGCGTCAAGGGGGCGCCAGAAACGGGTTTGCTAGCCAGCTCAAGTGCCTTTGGTTCCTGGCCTGCAGGCAGTCCCGTGGGTTGTAACAAGCGTCGCACCGTCGTGACCAGCTGGGCGCGGGTGAACGGCTTGCAGAGCAGGTCGCCGCCATGGGGAAGGTCCCAATGGGGGAGTTCAAAGCTGGTGGTGTTGGCCAGAATGATCACCGGGCAGGGCGTCTGGGCGATGATGGATTGCCAATAGCCTTTGCGTTCGCCCTCGAAGTCGTCGTACTCGAGGCTGATCACCAACAGAGCCTCATTGCCTGCATCGATAAACGACACGGGGCATGCGCCCCAGCGTTCCAGCAAGTGTTCCAGCACGTTTCGAGTGGGCAAGTGAGGTTCGTGCAAGCGTACGATCGGATTGTCCAACACCAGTTCTGGAGGGCGTTCGTCTGCCTGGTGGGCGAGCAGGGGTAGCGTAAACGAAAAAGTCGACCCTCTGCCCAGCTCGCTTTCGACCCGAATCTCACCGCCCATACGTTGTATCAGTTGGCGGCAGATCGACAGACCCAAGCCGCTGCCGCCAAACTGTCGGGAGTGGCTGGGCTCTGCCTGAGAGAAGGCGCTGAACAGCTGCTGCTGGTGTTCGTCACTCAATCCAATGCCAGTATCACTGACGCTGATGTGCAGGACGACGTGCTGCCCCTCCTGATTGTCCAGCATGACGCGTACGATCACATCCCCTTCGTGGGTGAACTTGAGGGCATTGCCCAGCAGGTTGTTCAGCACCTGATGAATGCGTAACGGGTCGCCGCATAGCGGGGTGGGCACGTCGTCATACACCATGGCCACCAGGTTGAGCTGCTTGCGCTGGGCTTCCGGGGCGTGGAGGCCAATGACTTCATCGACCAGCGTCACGATATCCACGTCCACTTCTTCCAGGGTTAGACGGTCGGCTTCCAGTTTCGAAAAGTCCAGTACATCGTTGACCAGCATCAGCAGGTTGTCGCAGGCTCGGCGCACATGGTCCAGCCACTCCTTTTGGCGGCTGTCGAGAGGCGAGCGACCCAGCAGTCGACAAAAACCGATGATGCCATTGAGCGGGGTGCGTATTTCGTGGCTCATGTTGGCCAGAAATTCCGACTTCACGGCATTTGCCCTCAGGGCGCTGCGGTGCGCCAGATCGAGCTTGATATTCTGCTCTTCGATAGTCTCCATGGACTCCTGGAGTTCACTGGTCGCTTGTTCGATCTGCTCCTGCATATTGCGCCGTGCGTGTTGCAAGTACTCGGCCAGTCGGTTGATATGCTTTGCCAACTGGTGCAGCTCGACGGGCCTGGCGGGGGTGATCTGCAGGCGATCATCGCCCCGCGACAGCCGATAAAGTGCCTGACTGGCTTCCTCGATGGGGCGGGTGGCATAGCGGCTGATGGCAAAGGCGATCAGAAACAGCAGCAGGCCCAGCAGCATGCCGCCCAGGCTGAGGCTGGCGATGAGTTTGTAACGTTCCAGTACCAGCGTGCGGCTATCCATTTCGGCTTCCAGCCAGCCATTTTGAGTGCGCCCACGACCGCTGAGCGACTCACTGGTCAGCGGTGTTTGTACGCGCCATAGATCGTCTTCCATGGAGAGGGTCGTCGCTTCCGGGGCATGCAGCCGAGCGGAGGGCGGCAGCGAGGAACCCATGACCAGCAGGCGGTTGCCCTGCTCGTCGAACAGGGTGACCGCGCGCAAGTTGCGTTGCTCCAGCAGTTTGCCAGCGAGACGCTCCAGTCGTTGTGAGTCGCCGTCGGCCATGGCCTCTCCCAGGCTAGGGGCTAACAGCTCTGCGGTACTTACCAGCCTCTCCTCGAGCACTGTGCGGCCCGTGGCATCGGCGTGAAGCACCAATAGAAACGCCATGATGGCGTACACCAACAGTGGCAAGCCCAGCAGAGCAAACAGCAGGCGCGTGTTTAAAGACATGAAAGAAGCTCATCGAATCCAGAAGGTTGCCTGTCCAGGCATGGGCAGCACCGATATAATGCAGCATAACGGTTACGATAAGGAATGTGTGATGAATTATCCCACGCTTGAAGATGTGGTCGGCAATACACCGCTGGTGCGTCTAAAAAGAATCACGGCAGGTCGCAACAACACGCTGTTGGCCAAGCTGGAGGGTAACAACCCGGCAGGCTCGGTCAAGGACCGCCCGGCGCTGTCGATGCTCAGCGAAGCAGAAGCGCGGGGTGACATTCGACCTGGCGATACGCTGATCGAGGCGACCTCGGGCAATACCGGTATCGCGCTGGCCATGGCGGCCGCCATCAAGGGTTACAAGATGGTGCTGGTGATGCCTGAAAATGCCTCCGCCGAGCGCAAGCAAGCCATGGCCGCCTATGGCGCCAGACTCATCTCGGCGAGCAAGGAGGGAGGCATGGAAGAGGCACGTGATATCGCCGATGCCATGATTGCCCGGGGCGAGGGCAAGCCGCTCAACCAGTTTGCCAACCCGGACAACCCGCTGGCGCATTATCGCACCACTGGCCCGGAAGTATGGCGACAAACCGGCGGTGAGGTCACACACTTCGTCAGCTCCATGGGCACCACGGGCACTATCATGGGCGTGTCGCGGTATCTCAAGGAGCAGAACCCGGCCGTGCAGATCGTCGGGCTACAGCCGGCCGATGGCGCCAGTATTCCCGGCATTCGCCGCTGGCCCCAAGAGTACCTGCCTGCCATCTTCGAAGCGCCGAGGGTCGACGTCACGCTGGACATTGCCCAGCAGGAAGCCGAAGAGCACATGCGTCGCCTGGCCCGGGAAGAGGGCATTCTGGCGGGGGTTTCGTCCGGCGGCAGCCTGGCAGGTGCGCTGCGCATCGCCGAACAAACCGAAAACGCGGTCATCGTGTTCATCGTCTGTGACCGTGGTGATCGCTATCTCTCCACGGGCCTGTTCGCCCCGGAGGTTTAAATGGCCATGTTGGGTAAGCGGCGGCCCCCACGCCCCGCATCGGGCCATTCGGGCCTGGCACGCGCGCCAGGGCGAGCTGTGAAAAACCAGGCTGACGGTCTCAGTGATGCGCCGCTGGTCGTCGAGCGGCTGGCCCATGATGGCCGAGGGGTGGCCCACAACGCTGCCGGGAAGACCGTGTTCATCGACCGAGTGCTGCCCGACGAGGAAGTGGAAGTCGCGGTCCATGTGACCCGCAAACGCTTTGATGAAGCGCATGTCAAAACCCTGCTGACTCCCTCGCCCCTGCGCGTGATGCCGCCCTGTGACCACTTTGGCCAGTGTGGAGGGTGCGATTTGCAGCATATGGCGCTCGACACCCAGCGCCACCACAAACGTGAGGTGGTCGCTGAGCTGCTGGCACGGCAGGGCTTGGCCCATGGTGCCATCGGCTTGCTCCACGGGCAGACCACGGCGTATCGCCGCAGGGCGAGGCTGGGCGTCAAGGTGGATAGCCAGGGCAAGGTGCACCTGGGGTTTCGCGCCGCCAGTACGCATCGGTTGGTAGATATCGACAACTGCCCAGTGCTGGTGCCTGCCCTGCAGGCGCTCATTGCCCCTCTGCGAGCGCTGTTGGCGAGCCTGGAAGCGCCGCGCTCGGTCGGCCACCTCGAACTGCTGGCGACCCCGGATGCGACGGTCGTGCTGGTGCGTCAGTTGAAGGCACAGCCTGACGATGAGCTGCGCTGGCAGCGTTTCGCTGAGCAGCACCAGGTACATGTCGGTGCCTGGCTGGGGCGCGAAGCGCCCCAGCTGCACTGGTATGGTGCGCCACCTTTGCTGAGAGAGCGCGTTGACATGAAGGCGCTGGGCATCGACACCAACACACTGCCATCAAACCTGTCGCTTGACTTTGCGCCGGGAGATTTTTTGCAGGTCAATGCCGAGGTGAACCAGCAGATGGTGGCACAAGTGGTAGGCTGGTTGGCGCCCAAGCCCGGCATGGTGCTGCTGGACCTGTTTGCCGGCATCGGCAATTTCAGCCTGCCGTTGGCCGCTGCAGGCGCCCGAGTTCATGCGGTCGAAGGCAGCCAAGGCATGGTCGAGCGGCTGCGGGCCAATGCCCATAACGCCCGCGATGCTAATGCAGTCCTGGGGGTCAGCGCGGAACAAGCGGATCTCAGCAATGCCGAGGCCGTGGCCAAGGTGCTGCGGCAGCACCCCGTGGATGCACTGGTGCTGGACCCGCCGCGCAGCGGTGCCGAGGCGGTGTGTCAGGCGCTGGGCCGCCATCGCATTGCCCGGGTCGCGTATGTCTCCTGCGACCCGGCAACCCTGGCCCGCGATGCGGCACATCTTGTGCATGCAGGGTATGCTATCAAGCACGTTGTCGTGGCCGACATGTTCGTACATACGGCGCACATGGAAACGCTGATGCTGTTTGAATATACGGGCTAGCGTGCCATTTGCAGCAAGCCGCCACCCAAAAGGATGAGTCATTGTCATGGTGAAAGTGCGTGAAGACCAGCCGCTGACAGAAAGCGGAAAGGTGGACATACAACAATGGTTAACGCGCCTTCAGGAAGATGTGCGCCTGCGTGAGCCCGAGCGACTGTTGCAGGCCTGCGAGCTGGCCGAGCAGTTGGAGCGGGAAGCCCCCCGCACCCATCGCGTGTGGCTGTCGCCGGGTTCCAGTTTTCGCATGGGCCTGGAAATGGCCGATATTCTGGCGGATCTCAAGCTCGACCAGGCCACGCTGGAAGCTGCCGTGCTGTATCGCGCCGTGCGCGAAGGGTTGCTGAGCCTCGACGGGGTGACCAAGCGCTTTGGCGATGAAGTGGCGAAGCTGATCGATGGCGTACTGCAGATGGCCGCCATCAGCTACCCCTTGGCGCCCAACCATGGCATGAGCCAGCATAACCAGCAGGAAAACCTGCGCAAAATGCTGGTCAATATGGTGGGAGATGTACGGGTCGCGTTGATCAAGATTGCCGAGCGCACCTGCGCGCTGCGTCAGGTCAAGGACGCCCCCCGGGAAAAATGCCTGCAGGTGGCCAGGGAAGTGGCCGATATCTACGCGCCGCTGGCCCACCGCCTGGGCATTGGCCAGATCAAGTGGGAGCTGGAAGATCTTTCGTTCCGCTACCTGCATGAGGACGAGTACAAGGCGATTGCCAAGCTGCTGGCAGAGAAGCGTCTGGACCGCGACCGCTATATTCACGATGTGGTCGAAACCCTCAAGACCCTCATGGAAGCCCAGCATATTCATCGTTACGATGTCAGTGGCCGGGCAAAGCATATCTACTCCATCTGGCGCAAGATGAAGCGCAAGCGGATCGATTTTTCCCAGGTCCACGACGTGCGCGCCGTGCGCATTCTGGTGCCCGAAGTCACCGACTGCTACACCGTGCTGGGTATCGTCCACTCCCGCTGGCACCACGTGCCCAACGAGTTCGATGACTACATCGCCAACCCCAAGAAAAACGGTTATCAGTCGTTGCATACGGCGGTCATGGGGCCGGAAAACAAGGTGCTGGAAATTCAGATCCGCACCTTCGGTATGCATGACGAGGCCGAGCTTGGAGTGTGTGCCCACTGGCGCTACAAGGGCCACGATACCAATGCCAAGAGTCGCAGCTACGAAGAAAAGATCGCTTGGCTGCGGCAGGTGCTGGAGTGGCAGGACGAAGTGGGCGGCTTTGGAGACCTGCGCGAAGGGCTCTCCAGCGACGTGGCGCCAGACCGAATCTATGTTTTCACCCCTGACGGCCACGTGATCGACCTGCCGCGCATCGCTACCCCCATCGACTTTGCCTACCGGGTACACACCGAAATAGGCCATCGCTGCCGAGGTGCCAAGGTCAATGGGCGTATCGTGCCCCTGACCTACAAGCTCAAGACTGGCCAGCAGATCGAGATTCTCACCGCGACCAAGGGTGGCCCCAGCCGCGACTGGCTCAACCCCAGCCTGGGCTACGTACGCACCTCGCGGGCGCGGGCCAAGATCCAGGCGTGGTTCAAGCATCAGGCCCGGGATCAGAACCTGGACGAAGGGCGTACGCTCTTCGAGCGTGAAATGCGTCGCCTGGATGTGGAAGGGCTCGACCTGCCAAAACTGGCCAAGGCGGTCAATTACCAGAACGCTGACGACATGTACGCCGCGCTGGGCGCCGGTGACCTGCGAATAGGTCAGGTACTGCATCAGGCGCAGCAGCTGTTTGGCGAGACCGATGACCAGGAGCAGTTGGACCGACTGCTGGCCAAGCCGCGTCGCCAGCCCAGCAAGGCCACCAAAAGTGATATTACCGTGCTGGGCGTGGGCAACTTGAAGACTAGCATGGCCAACTGCTGCCGACCGGTGCCCGGCGAGCCGATTGTCGGCTTCATCACGCAAGGGCGTGGGGTCACCGTGCACCGTCAGGATTGCACCAATATTCTCCAATTGCGAATGGAGGAGCCTCAGCGCATTATCGAAGTGGAGTGGGGCGAGCGCGCCCATACCCGCTACCCGGTGACCATCGAGATTCAGGCCTGGGACCGTTCGGGTTTGCTGCGCGATGTCACGGGCCTGCTGGGCAATGAAAAGGTCAATGTGCTGGCGGTCAACACGCTGACCGATACCGACGAGGGCATTGCCCGCCTGCGCATCACCCTGGAGGTGGATGGCCTGGAGTCCCTGGGACGGCTGTTCTCGCGTATTCAGCAGTTGCCCAACGTGACCGAGGTTCGCCGCCTGCGTAACGCCGACCCCGAAAAAAGTGCCCGTAAAGGAGGGGCTTGATGCGCTACCGCCTGGAAGACCTGTTGACGCTGATGGCCGTGCTGCGTGACCCGCAGCAGGGCTGCCCGTGGGACGTCAAGCAGCACTGGGACACCATCGTGCCGCATACCCTGGAAGAAGCCTACGAAGTTGCCGATGCCATCGAGCGGCGTGCTTTCGATGAGCTGCCCGGAGAGCTGGGGGACCTGCTGTTTCAAGTGGTCTATTACGCCCAGTTCGCCGCCGAGGAGCAGCGCTTCGACTTCCACGATATCGTCCACACGTTGACGGAAAAAATGCTGCGTCGCCATCCGCATGTGTTTCCAGAGGGGACGCTGGCGTCTCGCCGCCCGCCTGGCATGAGCGCAGACGCCGTCAAAACCCAGCAGGTCAACAGCCGCTGGGAAGCGCTCAAGGCCGAAGAGCGCGCGCAGCGCAGCGTCGAAGAGGTATCGGTGCTCGACGATGTACCGCGTAACCTGCCTGCGCTGAGCAGGGCGACCAAACTCTCCAAGCGTGCCGCCCGAGTGGGTTTCGACTGGCCCGATGCCCGCGGCGTACTGGACAAGATTCGTGAAGAGCTGGCAGAGGTCGAAGAGGCGCTGGCTGTCGGCGACCGCCAGCATGCGGAGGAAGAAGTGGGTGACCTGCTGTTTGCGGTCACTAACCTGGCGCGTACTCTGGGGGCCGACCCGGAGCAGTGCCTGCGCCAGACCAACAGCAAATTCGAGCGCCGCTTTCGCCATGTCGAAGGCGCACTTGCCAGGGCCGAGCGACCGCTGGGTCAGGCGACCCTGGAAGAAATGGAACACCACTGGCAAGCCGCGAAAGCCCAGGAACAACGCTAATATCTCATAATATCAACGCGACCCCGCAAGGAGGCCCCGCCAATGAGCCATGATCTACACGAGTCGCTGCGCGATAATGTCCGTATTCTGGGTGACAGTCTGGGGCGTACCATCGCCGACGATCTGGGCCAGTCGTTCGTCGACAAGATTGAAACCATTCGTGCCCATGCCAAGCGGGGTCGCCAGGGCGACACCCTTCAACAGCGGCAGTTGATCGAGTATCTGCGCCAGCTTCCCGAGCGCGACCTGCTGCCGGTCACCCGTGCCTTCAACCAGTTCCTGAACCTCGCCAACATCGCCGAGCAGCATTACCGCGCCCGGTTTCGTCGCGTGGAGGATTACAAGCCAGGCACCCAGCCGGTGCTGGGCGAGCTGCTCAGTCGCGCCCAGCAGGCGGGCAATTCCCCCCGCAAGCTGGTCGAAACCCTGGCCAACATGCGCGTGGAGCTGGTGCTCACTGCCCACCCCACCGAAGTCATTCGCCGCACCCTGATTCAGAAGTACGACGCCATTGACGAGTGCCTGACCGCCATTGAGAGCTCCGAGGATTACCCGGAGCGTGGCGCCCGCGCTCAAGGGCGGCTGGAAGAGCTGATCAGCCAGGCCTGGCACACCGACGAGATTCGCCACGAACGCCCCACCCCGGTGGATGAGGCCAAGTGGGGCTTTGCGGTCATCGAGAACTCCCTGTGGCAGGCGGTGCCCGATTTTCACCGCGACCTGGATAGCCTGTTGCTGGAAACGGCAGGCGAGCGCCTGCCGCTGGACGCGGCGCCCATTCGCTACGCCTCATGGATGGGGGGCGATCGCGACGGCAACCCCAACGTCACCGCGAAGGTGACCCAGGAAGTCCTGCTGCTGGGGCGCTGGATGGCGGCAGACCTCTATCTGCGCGATCTGGAGCAGTTGAAGACCGAGCTTTCCATGTGGAAGGCCAACAGCGCCTTGAAGGCCGAAGTGGGCGATGTCGCCGAGCCTTACCGGGAGCTGCTCAAGCGTCTGTTGACAAAGATGGAAGCCACCCGTGACTGGGCCAAGGCACAGCTGGAGGGGCGCAACTACGATGGCGGGCCCATCATCGAAACCCGTGATCAGCTGTATGCGCCGCTGCTGGCCTGCTATCGCTCGCTGTGCGATGTGGGTCTGGACACTATCGCCAACGGCGCGCTGCTGGATACGCTGCGCCGGGTCGCCGTGTTCGGCGTTACCCTGACTAAGCTGGATCTGCGTCAGGAAGCGGGCCGCCATGCCCAGGTCATGGAAGAACTCACCAGCGCCCTGGGCCTTGGCCATTATCAGGAGTGGAGCGAGCCCCAGCGCCAGGAGTTCCTGCTTTCCGAGCTTGCCTCGCGCCGTCCATTGATTCCGCGCCGCTGGGAGTGTTCCGCCGAGTCACGGGAAGTGCTGGATACGTTCAAGGTGATTGCCCAGGAGCATGCCGAAGCGCTGGGCACCTATATCATCTCCATGGCAGGCGAGCCTTCCGATGTACTGACCGTGGCGCTACTCATGAAAGAGGTGGGCGGCCAGGTGACGCTGCCCATCGCGCCGCTGTTCGAGACGCTCAACGACCTGGACCACGCCGGTGATGTCATCGATCAGCTGCTGTCGCTGCCGGGTTATCGGGCGCTCACTCAGGACCGTCAGGAAGTCATGATCGGTTACTCCGACTCTGCCAAGGATGCTGGGCAACTGGCGGCGGCCTGGGCGCAGTACCGCGCCCAGGAAGCACTGGTCAACGTGTGCGAGAAGCACGGCGTGGATTTGACGCTGTTCCATGGCCGGGGCGGTACGGTAGGCCGTGGCGGCGGCCCGGCCCATGCGGCGATTCTCTCTCAGCCGCCGGGGTCGGTGAACGGCAGCCTGCGGGTAACCGAGCAGGGAGAGATGATTCGCTTCAAGTTCGGCCAGCCGGACATTGCGCTGCGCTCCATGGAGATCTACGCCTGCGCGGTGCTGGAAGCCACGCTGCTCCCGCCGCCTGCACCAGAGCCCCACTGGCGCGAAGAGATGGACCAGCTGGCCAGGGTTGCCCACGCGGCTTACGTGGGCGTGGTGCGTGAAGACCCGGATTTCGTCCCCTATTTCCGCGCGGTGACGCCCGAGGGCGCGCTGGGCAGGCTGCCCTTGGGTTCGCGGCCCGCCAAGCGTCGCCAGGATGGCGGCGTGGAAACGCTGCGGGCCATTCCCTGGATCTTTGCCTGGACGCAGATTCGCCTGATGCTGCCCGCTTGGCTGGGCAGCGGTGAGGCCTTTGCCCGACGCCTGGAGGAGCCGGGCGGCCTGGAAGTGCTGCAGGAGATGCGCACGCAGTGGCCATTCTTTGGCACCTATCTGGACATGCTGGAGATGTTGCTGGCCAAGGCCGATGTGGCCATTGCGGCTTATTACGAGCATCGCCTGGTCGACGAGCCTGCGCTGAAGGCGTTGGGCAAGCAGCTGCGAGAACGCTTTGCGCGGCTGGAGCTGGTGGTGCTGGACATTCTTCAGCAGGAGCGGCTGCTGGAGAATACGCCGCTGATACGCCAGGCCATCGATGTTCGCAACCCTTACATCGACCCGCTCCACGGCCTGCAAGCCGAGCTGCTGCAGCGTAACCGGGATGCTGACGGCGCCATTAGCGCCGATCTCTCACGGGCGCTAATGGTCACCATGGCAGGCATCGCTGCCGGGCTGCGCAATACCGGCTAGTCGCACCGTGGGCCAGCGCCGTCACTCCTCGGGTGGCGGCGCTTTTGTTTATGTTGGGCTGCTGTTTTCGTTGAGCTTTTATCGACGCACTCCAAGGGAGGTGCACCATGCACGCAGATGCTCAGGCCGTGATGGTCTTCTGGTTTCAAACCTTAGCGCCTGCCCTCGCCGCGCCGGAAGAAGTCGCCTTCCTCCAGCAGCCGGGCTCCTTTTTTTAACCCAATGGGATGACGTAGCGCTTTATGCCGTTAAGAACCTCTACCCGTATCAACAAGTACATCAGTGAAAGCGGCCTGTGCTCCCGCCGCGAAGCCGACCGCTTCGTGGAGCAGGGCAATGTCTATATTAACGGTCGCCGGGCCACCACGGGGGATCAGGTGGTGGCGGGAGATCGGGTCAAGGTGAACGGCCAGGAGATCGAACCGCAGGAAGAGGAAGACCTGGTATTGATCGCGCTGAACAAGCCGGTGGGCATCGTCAGCACCACGGAGTCTGCCGAAAAGGACAATATCGTCGAGTTCGTCAAGCACGGCACGCGTATCTTTCCCATCGGACGGCTGGACAAGGACTCCCAGGGCCTGATCTTTCTCACCAACAACGGCGATCTGGTCAACAAAATTCTGCGCGCCAACAATCATCACGAGAAAGAGTACGTGGTGACGGTGGATAAGCCGATCACCGATGAGTTCATTGCCGGTATGCAGGGCGGGGTGCCCATTCTTGGCCAAGTGACCAAAAAGTGTCGCGTGGTCAAGGAGTCTACTTTCGTCTTCAATATTACGCTGGTGCAGGGGCTTAATCGTCAAATTCGCCGTATGTGCGAATACTTCGGTTACGAAGTGACGCAACTGGTGCGTACACGCATCATGAACGTCTCCCTGAAAGGCCTGGCGCTGGGCGACTGGCGCGATCTGACGCCCCGTGAGATCGAGACCATCATTGCCCTGACCGAAACCTCGCAAGCCGCACCGGAGAAGAAAAAAAGCGACAGGCCTGACTACAGCGGCAACAGACATGGCGCGAAGGGTAAACAACCGGCAGCGAAAAAGGCCTCACCAGGTGCCCGTTCGGGTGGCAAGAGCCGTCAGGACTCCAAGGGGAAAGTAGCCGCGTTGGGTAAGCCAGGCGCCAAAGCAAAGCCAACGGGAAAACTGGCTGCCAAAGGCAAGGGCAGGCCCGGCAGTAAACCCGGTGGCAAGTCGGGCGCGGGCAAGGGTGCCATCAAGGGTGGTCGACCTGGTGGGGGCAGAACAGCCGCCGGTAAGCCGTCTTCCCGGCGCAAATAGTCAGCCAGGGCCCATCATGACCTCATGGATGCTTTTCGGGCTGGCGCTCTATGCAGCGGCCAGCGTCGTGACTTATGCCACCTATGCATGGGACAAGCGGGCGGCGATCAAGAAGCGCCAGCGGGTGAGCGAAAAAACGCTGCACTGGCTGGCGCTGTTAGGGGGTTGGCCAGGCGCGTGGTGCGCTCAGCAGCAGCTGCGCCACAAGACCCAGAAAACCGCTTTTCGGCGAGTTTTCTGGCTCACGGTGGTGCTCAACCTGGCCTGTCTGGCGGCTGTTCTGGCGCTTACGCAACTTTGGCCGAGTTGAACAGGAAGTTGGCGATCAGCTCCTTGCCGCCTTCGGTGGCAAACGACTCCGGGTGAAACTGAATGCCGTGGATGGGGTAGTCGCGGTGCTTCACGCCCATCAGTTCGAACTCGCCGGCGGCCTGCCAGGCGCTGCGCTCGGCAAAATGCTCGGCGGTCAGCGCGCCGACCGTGGCGGTCACTTCCAGGCAGTCGGGCAGGGTGGTGGCGTCGGCAATCAAGGAGTGGTAGCGCATCACTTCCAATTGGTCGGGGACGCCCTTGAACACCGAGCGGTCATCGTGGTGAATGGGGCTGATCTTGCCGTGCATGGGCAGCGGTGCCTTGACCACCTTGCCACCAAAGACATGCACGATGCCCTGCATGCCCAGGCACACTCCCAGCAGTGGCGTCGTCTTGCCGAGTTTTTCGATGACCTCGGCACACACCCCGAAGTAGCGCGGGTCGTCCGGCGAGCCCGGCCCCGGCGAAATGATGATGCGGTCCGGGGCCATGGCCTCGATGGCCTTGAAGTCGATCTGGTTGTTCCGCTTCACCACGATCTCGAAATGCGGCAGCTCCCCGCGATTCTTTTCGGTAGTGAGAATTTCACCGATGAACTGGTAGAGGTTGTAGGTGAACGAGTCGTAGTTGTCGATGATCAGCACCTTCATGCGGGGCTCTCCGTTTCCGTGCTCATAAAGGGGGCTAGCGCCTTGCGGGTACCGGCAAACTTGCGACGAATCTCCTCGTACTCATCCTCGGCATTGCTGTCGTAGACGTTGCCGCCGCAGGTTTGCACGTAGGCGCGTTCACCGTTGACGAACACCGTACGAATCGGAATGGCGAAGGTGCAGTCGCCATTGAAGGAAAACTGACCCACTGCGCCGCCATAGGGGCCGCGACCATCGGTTTCCAGGTCGTCGATGATCTTCATGGCCTCGATCTTGGGAGCGCCGGTCAGCGTTCCGGCAGGGAAGTTGCTGGCCAGGGCGGTGAACATGTCTTCGCCTTCGGCGATGATGCCGACGATCTCGCTGGAGATGTGCTGTACATGGCTGAACCGCTTGATGTCCATCAGGCTGCGTACTTTCACCGTTCCAAACTGGGCCACGCGGCCGATGTCGTTGCGGTGCAGGTCCACGATCATGTTGTGCTCGGCGATCTCTTTCGGGTCGTTGAGCAGTGCGCGGGCCAACTGCGTGTCTTCCTGGGGGGTCTGGCCACGGAGCGTGGTGCCCGCCAGCGGGAAGGTTTCCATTTCACCCTGGCGCAGGCGAAACAGCAGTTCGGGGCTGGCGCCGATCAGCTTCTGTTCACCGAATTTGACGTAATACATCTGCGGTGACGGGTTGATGGTGCGCAGCTGGTCATAGAGCGCCAGGGTATCGCCTTGGATGCGAAAGCGCTTCTTGAATCCCACTTCACACTGGAACACCTTGCCGTCGATGATGTCCTGCTTCACTTTGGCCACGGCTTCGGCATGCTGGGCCTTGCTCATGGTGTCGCCCAGCGCGGTAATGCTGAGCGCCCCGGCAGGCTCGTCTGCTGCTTCGATCAGTGTCTGCAGAAAATCATAGCGGCTGTTGTCGTAGTAGAAGTAGGTGACTTCCCCGGTCATCTTGTCGAGGATCAAGCCATCCTTGTAAAGCCCGAAGCGGAAGGTATCGAAGTCGTCGCTGGCTTTCAGCGTCAGCGAAGGCTCGAAGTACTGCATGGCGTCGTAGCCCAGATAGCCGCTGAGGCCGCCGGCGTACTTGCGGGAAATGATGTTCTGCGGAATCAGGCTGCGCAGCAGCTCGTAGGGGTTCTCGCTGGTGTACTGCTCGGCCTGACCGTCGCGGTTTTCGATGGTCAGCGTGTGGCCATTGGCGTACAGCGTATATTCGGGATCGAAGCCAATGATCGAGTGGCGTGCCATGTGGCTATCTTCGCCCAGCGACTCCAGCATGTAGCAGGTGTCGAAGCGGCGCTCGATTTTCTGAAACAGGGCGAAGAAGTCGCAGTCTGCCGCCAGCGTCACGTAGTGCGGTTTACGAGGCAGTGTAAACGGCGTTGGGCCAGTGGTGTTGGCCTGAGTGTGAGTGCTCATAAAGGGTCGTTCCGTGATGAAGATGACTGGTTCAGTGCGCGAGAGCCCCTGGATACCGTGGCAATACCGACCCCGAGGGTATCGGCAATCTTGCGGTGGGGTACCCCTTCGTTGAGCAGCTTGAAAATCTGCAGACGCTTGCTGATTTCCTGGTACTCCGCTGGTGTCAGCAGGCTGGCCAGCGCAGCGTCCATGGCCTCGGGGGTCTCGATGGCCACCAGATGGCGTACCAGCTCAGCCTGATAGTGTGACGGAGAGAGGGTCATGAGTGAGTCACCAGCGGTCGATGAAAACGTGTTAATGTACTAGTACGCTAGTACATTAACACGAATAAGCGCCGGGTCAAGAGACATCTCGGCTGGCAGCATCGAAAACCGGGATTAAAACGGCAGGTGTAGCGAAGCGCTGAGCATATTGAGGTGGCTGAGCGTGGGCGTGTCGATACGCTCGTACTCGAAACGGCTGATTAACCGGTTGACGGTCATGGTGGCGCCGAAGCCTTGCAGCAGCGCCGTGCCGCCATCATCGGCATGGGGCTGGTACGCTTCACCCCGCCACTCGGTGAAGCCGGATTTGGCATAAACGCTGACGGCGCCCATGCGCACGCCTGCCACCAGGGCGCCACCCAGGCTCAGGGTATCCATGAGCAGCGGGCTCACCTGGGACGTAATGGGGACTTCTTCACTTTCGCGATAGGCGATCTCGGCACCGATATCCAGCCGTGGCAGCCGTTCGGGGCTGAAGCCTGCGGTCAGCCGAAAGCCGGTGGTGTTGGTGTCCAGGCTGCTTAGGTCGCTGCCTTCCAGCACCACGCCGTTATCCAGCCGAATCCACTCACCGTCGGGCGCTGCATACGCCAGCAATACCGTGTCGTCACTCGCCAGGGCGGTGGCGAAGGGCGCAGCGCTCACCAGCGTCAGGAGCAGGGTGCTTGCCAGGCGGTTCATTGGCGTTCCTCTTGTCCTTGATCGTGACCTTATCGTTATGCAGGCGGGTCGCAGTTTATCGAGTCAACCGTTACAGGTTAGCAACGGGCGCTGATTTCCACCACGTTAATTGCCTGTTGAGCGAGATTTTCCAGCAGGTGCTTGCCCATGGTCAGAAAGCGCTCGCCAAATACCCACTGGGGCGAGACGACCGCAGGCTGGGCGGTCTGCTCCTTTTGACGTTGACGCTGGCGCCACGCCAAGGCGGTCTGGCTCCAATCCTCGTGGTGTTGCAAGGTGAAGCCTTGCCGTTGCAGCAGGGTAGTCAATGCCTCCAGGCTGAGCAGGTGCGAATGTTCGGGCCCTTCCGCCCAGGGCACCGGGAAGCGCAGCGCTGCCTGGTTCGAGCCGCCCACCACTTCGTGCATCACCAGCTGCCCGCCGGGGCGCAGCACTCGGCGGCACTGGGCCAGCACGCTTTCCGGGTCAGGCATGTTCATCAGGCTGTGCTGAAACACCACCGCATCGAAGCTCGCGTCGGTAAACGGCAGAGCGCTGGCATTTCCCGTCACCCAGCGCAATTTGCCGCCCATGGGGGTGGGCGTGAGTTGGCTGATGGCCCGGTTGAGCGCGCTGAAGCGGTGGGTGATATCCAGCCCGGTCATGTGCAGGCCCATGGCCGCGCCCTGGCGCATCAGCCCGCCCAGCCCGGCACCGATGTCCAGCACCTGGCTTTGCGGCTCGATCAGGGCCAACAGCCTGGCCGAGGCGGCCAAGCCACCGATATGCAGTTGGTCCAGTGGCGCGAGCTGGTGCAGCGTCGGACCCTCAGGATAATGGCTGCGCAACTGCTGGAGAATCTCCTGGTCGCGCAGCCCCTGATCGTAGTGATGCGCCAGGGGCTTTGCCATGGCGGCTACTTCTGCTCGTCCAGGCCCAGCTCTTCTATCGAGATTTCGCGCATCTTGAACTTCTGGATCTTGCCGGTGACGGTCATGGGGAACGCATCCACGAACTTGAAGTAGCGTGGGATCTTGAAGTGAGTGATCTTGCCCTTGCAGTATTCGCGCAGGTCTTCACCGGTGATCTCGCCCGCGGTGGCGTTGAGCTTCACCCAGGCGATCAGCTCTTCGCCATACTTCTTGTCGGGTACGCCGGTGACCTGGACTTCGGAAATGGCCGGGTGGGCGTACAGAAACTCTTCGATCTCTTTCGGGTAGACGTTTTCACCGCCGCGAATCACCATGTCCTTGATACGCCCCACGATCTGGATGTAGCCCTCGTCATCCATGGTGGCCAGGTCGCCGGTATGCATCCAGCCTGCCTCGTCGATGGCTTCGGCGGTGGCTTTGTCGTTGTTCCAGTACTTGAGCATCACGCTATAGCCACGGGTGCACAGCTCGCCGATTTCTCCACGGGGCAGAATGCCGCCATTGCCTGGGTCGACGATCTTGCTTTCCAGGTGGGGCTGGGTACGGCCCACGGTGGAAACGCGCTTGTCGATGGTGTCGTTGGCGCCGGTCTGTGTCGACACCGGGCTGGTCTCGGTCATGCCATAGGCAATCTGCACGCCCTTCATGTTCATCTTGTCGATGACCTGTTTCATGATTTCGGCAGGGCAGATGGAGCCAGCCATGATCCCGGTTCGCAGCGACGAAAAGTCGGTCGACGCGAAGTCGGGGTGTTCGAGCTCGGCAATGAACATGGTGGGCACGCCGTAGAGGGCGGTGGCTTTCTGCTCATGGACGGCTTTCAGGACTTTACCGGGGTCGAAGCCTTCGTCCGGGTAGATCATGGCGGCCCCATGGGTCATGCAGCCCAGGTTGCCCATGACCATGCCGAAGCAGTGGTAGAGCGGCACGGGGATCACCAGCCGGTCGGCGCTGGTAAAGCCCATGCTCTCTGCCACGAAAAAGCCGTTGTTGAGAATGTTGTGGTGGGAGAGTGTGGCCCCCTTGGGAAACCCCGTGGTGCCGGAGGTGTATTGAATGTTGATCGGGTCGTCGAACTGCAGGGTGGCTTGCAGGTCGTCCACTTCGGTCTGGCTGACGGTGTCGGCCTGGCCAATGAAGTCGGCCCAGCGCCACATGCCGCTGTGCTTCTCGTCGCTGAGATTGATGATGCACTGCAGCTGCGGCAGCTTATGGGCGTTCAGCGCCCCTTCGGCGCAGTGGTTCAGCTCGGGGGCCAGCTCGTACAGCATGGCGGTGTAGTTGGAGCTCTTGAACTGGTGGGCGGTGATCAAAAAGCGTGCGCCGGATTGGTTGAGCGCGTACTCCAGCTCGTGGGTCCGGTAAGAGGGGTTGATGTTGACCAGAATGGCACCGATCTTGGCGGTGGCAAACTGGCTCAGCGTCCACTCGCTGCAGTTGGGTGCCCAGATGCCGACCCGGTCGCCTTTCTTGACCCCCATGGCAAGCAGGGCCCTAGCGCAGCGATTCACCTCCCGCTGCAGTTCTCGGTAGCTCCAGTGAATGTTCTGGTGCAGTGCGATCAACGCGTCGTTGTCCGGGTATTGGGCGGCAATCTGGTCGAACTTGTCGCCAATGGTCATGCCCAGCAAGGGTTTGTCGGCGGTGCTGCTGGTGTAGCTGGGCAGGGCGCTGGAAAGCGGTGCAGATGATGCCATGGTGAGTCTCTCCGAAATCTTTTTGTTGTCTGAACGGGAAGTGAAGCGTTTTTAATTATTAGGGCCGGGCCGTACTAGCCGGGAGTGCGCTGTGTGCACCCTCTGGCCAGCGCCACTTTGGCGCTGGGCTGGCGGCCCAACTGCCGCGTGATCCAGTCGCCGGTGTCGATCACCGCTTGCAGGTCGATGCCGGTCTCGATGCCGAGTCCTTGCAGCAGGTACAGCACGTCTTCCATGGCCACGTTGCCGGAGGCACCCTTGGCATAGGGGCAGCCACCGAGGCCTGCCGTGGCGGCATCGATGACGCCGACGCCCTCTTCCAGTACGGCGTACAGGTTGGCGATGGCCATGCCGTAAGTGTCATGGAAATGCGCGGCTAGCCGTTCGATGGGCACGTGTTGAACGGTGGCTTCGATCATGCGTTTGGCGGCCAGCGGCGTGCCGGTACCGATGGTGTCCCCGAGGGAAATCTCGTAACAGCCCATGTCGTAGAGCGCTTTCGCCACCTCGGCGACTTTCTGCGGGGCGATGTCCCCTTCGTAGGGGCACCCCAGCACGCAGGAGACGTAGCCACGCACTCGCACGCCTGCCTCGTTGGCCCGTGCGAGCACTGGCTCAAAGCGTGCCAGCGACTCGGTGATCGAGCAGTTGATGTTCTTCTGCGAGAACGCTTCCGAGGCGGCGCCAAACACGGCGACCTCCTCGACGCCCACGTCCAGAGCGCCTTCCAGCCCCTTCAGGTTTGGCGTGAGGGCGGAATACACCACGCCGGGCTGGCGCTTGATGCCGCGCATCACCTCGGCGGCATCGCCCATCTGCGGTACCCACTTGGGAGAAACGAAGCTGGCGGCTTCGATATGCCGCAGGCCGGCGGCTGCCAGGCGCTCGATCAGCGCGATCTTGGTGGCAGTGGGCACCAGGGTGCCCGGTTCGTTCTGCAGCCCGTCACGAGGGGCCATTTCAAACAGCTTGATAGCCGTAGGCAGTGCCATGGAAAAGCTCCTATTCGCTGGGGGCAAAGTCGAGCAGCACGTCACCCTGGCTGACCGTGTCGCCTGCCTGGAAGTGGAACGTGGCCACGCTGCCGTGGGTCGGTGCCGTCATGGTGTGCTCCATTTTCATGGCCTCCATGACCATCAAGGGCATGCCTTTTTCTACCGTGGTGCCGGGTTCGACCAGCAGCGCCACGACGGTGCCGTGCATGGGGGCGGTAAGGGTCGCCTCGGTTTCCTGATGGCCGTGGTCGATGGCGTCGATACGCTGCCAGAGCAGGCGGGTTTCGCCGCTGGGCTCGGCCATCACGACGACATTGCCGTCCCGATAGGCCTGCAGGCGACGGCGATGGCCGTCGAGGGTCACCGCCACCGCATCGCCTGCCATCGGTTGCAGGCTGGCGCTGAGCGTTTGCTCGCCGATGGTCAGCTGCCACTGGGCGTCCAGGCTCGTGCGTTTGCCCTCCACCACGACCAGGCTGTCACTCTCCGAGCCTTGTGCCGCGCTGGGGTCGCACAGCGTGATGCGGATGGTGTGCGGGGCATTGAGCCGGAAGCCGTCGTGGCGGTCCCAGGGCGAGTCGCTTTCGCACTCCTGAGCCAGCTGGTGCAGCCCGATCAGCGCTGCGCTGGCATAGTCCTGCGTGGTGTAGCGACGTGGCGCGAACAGCGTCGCTTCGTTGCGTTCGATGAAGCGCGTGTCTAGCTCGACGTTCTTGAAGCCGGGGTGATTGGCCAGCCGCTGCAGGAAGGCGCGGTTGGTCACCACTCCCTGCACATCCAGCGCGGCCAGCGCCCGGTTCAAGGTGGCCAGCGCGGCGTCGCGGTCGACACCGTGCACGATCAACTTGGCCAGCATGGGGTCGTAGTGCATCGACACGCGATCGCCGCTCTCCACGCCGCTGTCCAGGCGCACCTGGTCGGCGGCCAGGCCCGCGCCTTCGGTGTCCAGTTCGAAGCGGGCCAGCAGGCCGGTGGCAGGCAAGAAGTCCTGCTCCGGGTCCTCGGCGTAGAGCCTCGCCTCGAAGCTGTGACCGGTGATGGTCAGCTCGTCCTGGTGACAGGGCAGCGGCTCGCCCATGGCGACTCTCAATTGCCACTCCACCAGATCCTGGCCGGTGATCATCTCGGTGACGGGGTGCTCCACCTGCAGGCGGGTGTTCATCTCCATGAAGTAGAACGAGCCGTCGGCGTCCAGAAGGAACTCCACCGTGCCCGCGCCCACGTAGCCGATCTCCTTGGCAGCGCGAACGGCGGCCTCGCCCATGGCAGAGCGCAGCTCGGGCGTCATGCCGGGGGCGGGGGCTTCTTCAATGACTTTCTGGTGGCGACGCTGCACGCTGCAGTCGCGCTCGAAGAGGTACACGCCTTGGCCGTAGCGGTCACAAAAGACCTGTACCTCTACATGGCGGGGCTGCACCAGATACTTTTCGATCAGCATGCGGTCGTCGCCAAAGGCGGCTTTCGATTCCCGGCGGCAGCCGTCCAGCGCTGCCTTGAAGCCTTCGCCGCTTTCGACCACGCGCATGCCCTTGCCGCCGCCGCCTGCGCTGGCCTTCAGCATCACCGGGTAGCCAATCTTGTCGGCTTCGGCGCGCAGCAGGGCGTCATCCTGGTCGTCGCCATGATAGCCCGGTACCAGCGGCACCCCCGCGTTGGCCATGCGTGCCTTGGCCGCCGATTTGTCGCCCATGGCGGCAATGGCGGAAGCGGGCGGGCCAACGAAGGTAATACCGGCCTGTTCCAGCGCTTTGACGAAGGTGCCGTTTTCGGACAGAAAGCCGTAACCGGGGTGAATGGCGCCGGTGCCGGTGCGTTGGGCGGCGTCGATCACTGCCTCGATGTTCAGGTAGCTTTCTCGGGCGGCCGCCGGGCCAAGACGCACGGCCTCGTCGGCTTCCCGCACATGGCGGGCGGTGGCATCGGCATCCGAGTAGACCGCCACGGTTTTCAGCCCCAGGCGGCGGGCGGTGCGCATCACGCGGCAGGCAATTTCACCCCGGTTGGCTACCAGTAGGGTATCGAAGGGGGTCGGGGTAGGCGTCATGAGCGTGGCTCCGCGGCGTGTTGGTGTTCTTCGGGGGATGTCCAGGCGGGGCGGCGCTTGTCGAAAAAGCTGGCCAGGCCCTCCTGGCCTTCTTCACTGACCCGCAGTTGGGCGATGACCTGGCAGGTGTGCTCGCGGGTGGCATCCGAGTCCGGGGCCTGAGCCACGCTGGCCAGCAGGGCTTTGGTTGCCCGCTGCGCCTGAGGAGAGCCCTTGGCCAGGGTGTCGATCATGGTATCGATGGCGTGATCCAGCGCATCGTGTTCGACCACCTGGTGGGCGAGCCCCAGCTGCAGCGCGGTGGGGGCATCCATGATTTCGGCGCTTAGCGCGTAGCGGCGCATCTGCCGTTGGCCAAGGGCGCGCTGGACGTAAGGGCTGATCACGGCCGGTGACAGGCCGATATTGACCTCCGACAAACAAAACCGAGCCTTCTCGGAAGCGATGACGATGTCGCAGCAGGCGGCAAGCCCGACCGCGCCACCGAACGCGGCGCCCTGTACACGGCACAGGGTGGGGCAGGGCAGCGTGTCCAGGCCGTGCATCAGCGCCGCCAGCTTGTGTGAATCGGCCAGGTTGTCGGCCAGGTCGTAATCGACCATGCGCTTCATCCAGTTCAGGTCCGCACCGGCCGAAAAGCTCTTGCCCTCGGAGCCGAGGACCACCACGCGCACGTCGCCTGCGCTGGCCAGATCGTGCAGGGTTTCCAGATGACCGTTCAGTTCGGCGATCAAGCGATCGTCAAAGGCGTTGTGCACCTTTGGGCGGTTCAAGGTCAGCCGGGCGACACCCGATTCGATAACCAGGGTTGAGTAAGCCATGTGATGCCCCTTACATCCGGAACACGCCGAAGCGCGTCTCTTTGATTTCTGCGTTCATGGCGGCGGCCAACGAGAGACCCAGCACGTCGCGGGTTTGCAGCGGGTCGATGACTCCGTCATCCCACAGGCGCGCGCTGGCGTAGTAGGGGTGGCCCTGGTGCTCGTACTGGTCGCGGGTGGGCTGTTTGAAGGCCTCTTCGTCTGCCTTGCTCCATTCCCGGCCTTCTCGTTCGTACTGCTCGCGCTTCACCTGGGAAAGTACGCCTGCTGCCTGCTCGCCGCCCATTACGGAAATACGCGCATTGGGCCACATGAACAGCAGATTGGGATCGTAGGCTCGGCCACACATACCGTAGTTGCCAGCACCGAAGCTGCCGCCAATCAGCACGGTGTACTTCGGTACGTTGGCGCAGGCCACGGCGGTGACCAGCTTGGCGCCGTGCTTGGCGATGCCTTCGTGCTCGTATTTGGAGCCAACCATGAAGCCGGTGATGTTCTGCAGGAAGACCAGCGGAATCTTGCGCTGGGCACACAGTTCGATGAAATGTGCGCCTTTCACGGCGCTTTCCGAAAACAGCACGCCGTTGTTGGCGACGATACCCACCGGGTAGCCGTGGATATGTGCAAAGCCGGTCACCAGGGTGTCGCCGTAGTAGCGCTTGAACTCATCGAAATCAGAGCCATCGACAATACGGCCGATCACTTCGCGCACGTCGTAAGGTTTTTTCAGATCGGTGCCGACGATGCCGTACAGCTCTGCGGGGTCGAGACTTGGCGGCCTGGGGGGTTGCATGGCGAGCTGGCCACGCTTTTGCCAGTTGAGCCGGGACACGCAGGCCCGTGCTAGCTGCAGCGCATGGGCGTCGTTTTCGGCGTAGTGGTCGGCCACGCCGCTGATGCGGGTGTGCACATCGGCGCCGCCCAGGTCTTCAGCGCTGATGTTTTCCCCGGTCGCTGCTTTGACCAGCGGTGGACCGCCCAAAAAGATCGTCCCCTGCTCCTTGACGATAATGGACTCGTCCGCCATGGCGGGCACATAAGCACCGCCTGCGGTGCAGGAGCCCATGACCACCGCGATTTGCGGGATACCCTCGGCAGAGAGCGTGGCCTGGTTGTAGAAGATCCGGCCGAAGTGGTCGCGGTCGGGGAAGACCTCGTCCTGGCGGGGCAGGAAAGCCCCGCCGGAATCGACCAGGTAGATGCACGGCAGGCGGTGCTTGCGAGCCACTTCCTGGGCGCGCAGGTGCTTTTTCACCGTCAGCGGGAAATAGGTGCCGCCCTTGACCGTGGCATCGTTGGCCACAATCACGCACTCCACCCCCGATACTCGGCCAATCCCGGTGACCACCCCGGCGGCGGGCACATCGCTGTCGTAAACGTGATGGGCTGCCAGCGCAGAAAATTCCAGAAACGGCGAGCCTTCATCGATCAAGTGGTCGATACGGTCACGTACGAACAGCTTGCCACGGCTTTCGTGGCGGCTGCGGGCGTTGGCGCCGCCGCCCTGGGCGATGGCCGCGGTCAGCTCACGCAGCTTGTTCACTTCCCCCAGCATGGCGGCCTCGTTGGCCTGAAACACATCGCTGCGCGGGTTGATCTGTGTCGAGAGTGTGCTCATGGCGCAAACCTTCCTGAGTCGATTAATGGCTTTCGGTGAAGAGTTCGCGACCAATCAGCATGCGGCGAATTTCGCTGGTACCGGCGCCAATTTCGTAGAGCTTCGCATCGCGCAGCAGGCGGCCGGTGGGGTATTCGTTGATGTAGCCATTGCCGCCCAGCAGTTGAATGGCGTCCAGCGCGACCTGGGTGGCCTTTTCAGCACAATACAGAATCACCCCGGCGGCATCCTTGCGCGAGGTCTGGCCCCGGTCGCAGGCGCTGGCCACGGCATACAGGTAAGCGCGGCAAGCATTCAGCGTGGTGTACATGTCGGCTACTTTGCCCTGTACCAGCTGGAACTCGCCGATGGATTGGTTGAACTGCTTGCGCTCGTGGATATAGGGAATGACCACGTCCATGGCGGCCTGCATGATGCCGATGGGGCCAGCGGCCAGCACGGCACGCTCGTAATCCAGTCCGCTCATCAACACCCGCACGCCCTTGCCTACCTCGCCCAGCACGTTCTCCGCGGGCACGCGGCAGTTCTGAAACACCAGCTCGCAGGTGTTGGAACCGCGCATGCCCAGCTTGTCGAGCTTCTGGGCGGTGGAGAAGCCGGGCATGCCTTTCTCGATGATGAACGCGGTGATGCCCTTGGAGCCTGCTTCCGGGTCGGTCTTGGCGTAGACCACCAGCACGTCGGCATCGGGGCCGTTGGTGATCCACATCTTGTTGCCGTTGAGCACGTAGTGGTCGCCATCTTCCTTGGCGCGCAGCTGCATCGACACTACATCGGAACCGGCACCCGGCTCCGACATGGCCAGCGCGCCCACGTGCTCACCGCTGATCAGTTTGGGCAGGTATTTGGCTTTCTGCTCGGCGGAGGCGTTGATCTTCAATTGGTTGACGCACAGGTTGGAATGCGCGCCATAGGAGAGGGCCACCGACGCACTGGCACGGGAGATCTCTTCCATGGCAATGCAGTGCGCCAGATAGCCCATGCCGCTACCGCCATCCTCTTCCGGGACGGTAATGCCCAGCAGCCCCATGTCACCAAACTTCTGCCACAGGTCGTTGGGGAACTCGTTGTTACGGTCGATCTCGGCGGCTCTGGGCGCGATTTCGCTGGCGGCAAACGCATTGACCTGTTCGCGTAGCATGTTCAGCTCGTCGTCGAGGCCAAAATTCAGTTCTGTATAGTGGGAAAACATGCTCAATCACCTTGTTGTCGTTGCTTGTTGATTGTTAGTGGGCCGTGTCTGCTGGCGGTATTCGGGCGGCTTATTTGGAAATGGCCGGGTGTTTCTCGTTCAACTCTTCCAGCGCCTGGCGGCAGCGGATTTCGGCGCTCTCCAGCTCCAGTTGCACCATGGTGATGTCTTTCATCTGCTGCTCCAGCGCGGCCTTGCGTTCGCCGATCTTGCTGAGCATCAGGTGCAACTGCTTTTCGCTGCCGCTGCGGGTTTCGTCCCACAGCTCGAACAGTTCGCGAATCTCGGCCAGTGAAAAGCCCAGCCGTTTGCCGCGCAGGGTCAGTTTCAGGCGTACGCGGTCCTTGCTGCTGTAAATGCGTGTTTGCCCACGGCGAGAAGGGTGCAGCAGCTCCTGATCTTCATAAAAACGGATGCTGCGCGTGGTGACATCGAACTCGCTGGCCAACTCGCTGATCGTGTAGGTTTTGCTCATGATCGTTATTCTCGTCGATAGGGGAATGTCCCTATGGAACACTGACCCTGAGGCTAAAACAAGTTTACGTTAACGTAAAGTAGCGGATGGCTATCGTTGGTAAGCGTTTAAAATTTACAAGCTGTTGAAATTTAATGGTTTCAGCGTTTTAAGGCGCCGCGCTATCGTGGTGCGTAGACCAAAGTTGTAATTGTAATACCCGGTGATGGGTTGCTAGTTTGCACCTACAGCTTACGTTCAGGTAAGGATGCGTTGCCGGTTACTCCGCTGCGCTTCCCACCCTACAAGAACAACAAGAGGCGTCCTACCTCATGCGTGCAGATGAAGTGACCCAGGGGCCAGTGCTCGAAACGCGAGGGCTGACCAAAGAGTTTCGCGGCTTTACGGCCGTGGATAACGTCAACCTACAGGTGCAGGAAGGGCATATCCACGCCCTGATCGGCCCCAACGGTGCCGGCAAAACCACGGTGTTCAACCTGCTCACCAAGTTCCTCCCTCCAACGCGCGGTGAGATTCTCTACCGTGGCCAGCCGATTACCAGCAAGAAATCCAATGACATTGCCCAGCTGGGCCTGGTGCGCTCGTTTCAGATTTCGGCGGTGTTTGCGCACATGACGGCGCTGGAAAACGTACGCGTTGCGCTACAGCGTCAGTTGGGTACGTCGTTTCATTTCTGGAAGTCCGAAAAAACGCTGGATCACCTCAATGATCGTGCGCTGGCCTTGTTGGATGAAGTGGGGCTGCGCGAGTATGCCGATACATTGACGGTTGAAATGCCCTATGGCCGCAAGCGCGCCCTGGAGGTAGCGACCACTCTGGCGCTGGACCCCAGCATGATGCTGCTGGACGAGCCCACCCAGGGCATGGGTGCCGAAGACGTGGACCGCATTGTGGCGTTGATCAAGCGCGTTTCCCAGGGGCGTACCGTGCTGATGGTGGAGCACAACCTGAGCGTGGTCAGCCGCTTGTGTGACCGCATTACGGTATTGGCCCGAGGCGCGGTATTGGCGGAAGGCGACTACGACAGCGTTTCCCGCAACCCGCTGGTACGTGAAGCCTATATGGGCAGCGAAGCTGCCAGTGAGGAGGCCGCCGTATGAAGACCGCAGAAGCCCTCGAACATCCGGCCGCAGAGACCCAAAGCCTGGAAATGCTCCGCGTGCAGGACCTGCATGCCTTCTATGGCGAGTCGCATATCCTTCATGGGGTCAATTTCAACGTCAAGCGGGGCGAGCTGGTGACACTGCTGGGTCGCAACGGTGCAGGGCGTAGCACCACGCTAAAGTCCATCATGAACATGGTGGGGCGCCGCACCGGCTCCATCGTCATCAATGGCAGCGAAACCCTGCGCATGAAGCCTCACCATATTCCTCGTCTGGGTATTGGCTACTGCCCTGAAGAGCGCGGCATCTTCGCCAGCCTGGACGTGCACGAAAACCTGCTGCTGCCGCCCACGGTGCGCTCCGGTGGAATGAGCCTGGATGAGATCTATGCCATGTTCCCCAACCTGTACGAGCGGCGCAAGAGTCAGGGAACCCGACTCTCTGGCGGTGAACAGCAGATGCTGGCCATGGCGCGCATTCTGCGCACTGGTGCGCGGCTGCTGCTGCTCGATGAGATTACCGAAGGCCTGGCCCCGGTCATCGTGCAGAAGCTGGGCGAAGTGCTGGTGCAGCTGAAAGAGCGGGGCATGACCATCGTACTGGTCGAGCAGAACTTCCGTTTTGCCGCGCCGCTGGCCGACCGCCATTTCGTCATGGATCACGGCCAGATCGTCGAAGAGATCACGGCGGCGCAGCTGCCTTCGCGCCGCGAGCATTTGAACAGCATGCTGGGGGTATAGACACCGCACACAACATATCCTTTAACCGCACTACTCAGGCTCCACTCGAACACCACTATTGAATGTCCGCATTACAACAGCGTCCGCATCACAACAACAAAGGCCCCCAGGGCCAGGAGACGAACATGATCTTTACCAGAAAAACGTTGGCCGCCAGCATTGCCGTGGCTGCCACTGCCAGCATGATGGCCTCTGCCGCCCAGGCCGAGATCAGCGACGGCGAAGTGCGCATTGGCTATCTGGCCGATATGTCGGGCACCTACCGAGATCTGGCGGGTCCGGGTGGTCAAACGGCCATGGAGATGGCCGTGGCCGACTTTGGTGGCAGCGTCAACGGTGCCCCCATCGTGATTTTCAGCGCCGACGACCGCAATAGCGCGGACGTTGGCGCCAATACCGTGCGCGAGTGGATCGATCAGCGCAACGTGGACATGGTGGGCGGTCTGGTGGCCTCGTCGGTAACCATCGCCGTGACCCGCGTGCTGGAAGAGAGCAACGGCCTGGGAATCGTGTCCGGGTCTGCGGCTTCCAGTATCACCAACGAACACTGCACCCCCAATCACATTCACTGGGTCTACGACACTTACCCGCTGGCCAATGGTACGGCGCGTGCCGTAGTGGAGCAGGGGGGCGATACCTGGTTCATGCTGACCGCTGATTACGCCTTTGGTCACGCTCTGGAAGGCGACGTGACTCGTGTGGTGGCCGTCAATGGCGGTGAAGTGGTGGGCGGTGTCCGTCACCCGTTCCCCACCAGCGACTTCTCCTCCTACATTCTTCAGGCCCAGGGGTCCGGTGCCAAGATCGTGGGTCTGGCGAATGCCGGGGCAGACACCGTGAATGCCATCACCACGGCGAGCCAGTTCGGCCTGACCCAAAGCGGCCAGCAACTGGCGGGCCTGCTGATCTTCCTCAACGACGTGCACGCGCTGGGCCTGGAAGCCACCCAAGGGCTGCTGCTGACTACTGGCTGGTACTGGGACATGGACGACGAGTCGCGTGAGTGGTCCGAGCGCTATTACGAGCAGGTGGGTCGCATGCCGACCATGGTTCAGGCCGGTATCTACTCCAGCACCATGCATTACCTCAAGGCCGTAGAAGCGGCAGGCACCGATGACCCGGAGACCGTGCGTGCGCAAATGGCCGAGATGCCGGTAGAGGACTTCTTTGCCCGCAATGGCCGTATTCGTGAAGATGGCCGCATGATTCACGACATGTATCTGGCCCAGGTGAAAACGCCGGAAGAATCGACCGGTGAATGGGACTTGTACGAGATCCTCAGCACCATTCCCGCCGAAGAAGCCTACCGCCCGCTCTCTGAAAGCCAGTGTTCGCTGGTGAACAACTGATCGGCACGTCACGCTGAACAGCACCAGGCGGGCAGCCCCCGCCTGGTGACAAGGAGAATCACACCATGACGATGATATTCGGCGTGCCATTGGCCGTCTTCATGGGCCAGCTAACGCTTGGGCTTGTGAATGGAGCCTTTTATGCGCTGCTTAGCTTGGGCCTGGCGGTTATCTTCGGGCTACTGAAGATCGTCAACTTTGCCCATGGGGCGCAGTACATGCTGGGCGCCTTTGCGGCGCTGCTGGGCTTTCGCTATCTGGGCATCAATTACTGGTTGGCGCTGGTGCTGGTGCCCGTAGTGGTAGGCGGTTTCGGCATGCTGATGGAGCGTTTTCTGCTGCGTCGCATTGCCCACCTGGACCACCTGTACGGGTTGCTGCTGACGTTCGGGTTGGCGCTGATTTTTGAAGGCACTCTGGTGAACTTTTTCGGGGTTTCCGGGGCGCGTTATGCCACCCCTGAGGCGCTGCAGGGTGGTCTCAATCTTGGCTTCATGTTCCTGCCCACCTATCGGGCTTGGGTGCTGGTGGCGGCGCTGGCCATGTGTCTGTTCACCTGGTTCATGATCGAGCGTACGCGGCTGGGTGCCTACCTGCGGGCAGGTACCGAAAACTCGCAATTGATGCAGGCGTTTGGCGTCAACGTACCGCTGTTGATCACCTTGACCTACGGGTTTGGCGTGGGCCTGGCGGCCTTTGCCGGGGTGTTGGCTGCACCGCTTTACCCTGTCTCACCTACCATGGGCTCCAATCTTTTGATCGTGGTGTTTGCGGTGGTGGTCATTGGCGGCATGGGGTCGATTCTGGGGGCTATCGTGACGGGATTGGGCATGGGAATCATCGAAGGGCTGACCAAGGTGTATTACCCGGAAGCCTCCAATACGGTCATTTTTCTGGTCATGATCCTGGTGCTCATGTTACGCCCCGCTGGGCTGTTCGGTAAGGAGGCTTAACCATGGCAACGCCGCATACTTCATCAGCCGTCGCGCTGCCCTCCGCCGTGCAGGAGCGCCAGCGTCGGGCCAGGCTGCGCCGCAACATGTTCTATCTGGTACTCATCGTCGTGGGGTTGGTGGCACCCTTTGTCGCTTACCCTGTGTTCTTGATGAAAATCCTTTGCTTTGCCCTGTTTGCTTGCGCCTTCAATCTACTGCTGGGGTATGCCGGGCTGCTCTCGTTTGGCCACGCGGCCTTTCTGGCGACGGGGGGCTACGTGACCGGGTATCTGCTGGCCAGCTATCCGGGCCTGACCCCGGAGCTGGGCATATTGGCAGGGACCCTGACCGCCACCCTAGTCGGCGCGGGCTTCGGGCTGCTGGCCATTCGCCGCCAGGGGATCTACTTCGCCATGGTCACGTTGGCGCTGGCCCAGCTGGTGTACTTCGTGTTCGTGCAGGCGCCCTTTACCGGGGGAGAAGATGGCCTGCATGGCGTGCCACGGGGGCATCTGTTCGGCTTCATCAGCCTGCGTAACAACCTGAGCATGTACTACTTCGTGTTTGCCGTGTTCCTGTTGGGCTTTGCCCTGGTGCAGCGCACCGTGCACTCCCCTTATGGGCAGGTACTCAAGGCCATCCGCGAGAACGAGCCTAGCAGTCTGTCGGACTTGAGGTTAATGGATGAGCTGAGGCGTGGGTTCTTCACCCCCCCCTGTGTTGGTGTTGGTGTTGGTGCTGTTGTGTGGCTCTTAACCTGCCCCTCAGCTTCTGCAAGGCGGTTCTGACGCCTTGCCTGCTGGCCGGTTGGGCGCGGCGAGCCCTCAGCCCGCCGTCAACCGGTGCATCCGCTTGATATTCCACGCCATGGTGGCCAATCGCCACTCGCCGCTGACCTTATCCAGTCCGCGTAGCGAGAACTGCCGGAACCCCATCACGTGTTTGATGATCCCGAAGACCGGCTCCACGGTATGTTTGCGCAATGCGTAGAGCGCTCGGCCCGCCTGCGTCTTCAAGCGGTGTGCCATCTGTTCGACGGGGTCCTCGCTCTCCGGGGCAGGCGGATCCGCGGCGAAACGTTCAAAGACCGGAAGGTGATGGACGTCTCGCTTCATCGCCAACAGCGGTTCGATACCATGGTCATGGCAGGCCTGGATATTGCTGGCACTGAAGTAGCCGGTATCACCCAGCAGGTGGTCAGGTTTTCCCAGCGTTTCCGGGTAACCTTGCCAGGCCGTCAGTAGCGGCATGACTTGCTGCTTGTCATTGGTCGCCTGCGTGACGTGGACATGGGTCACCAGCAGACTCTCGGTATCAACCGCGGCTTGGGCGTTGTAGCACTGATCAAACCCCTTGCCGGTGACCGGCATGATGCGCGACTGCGGGTCGGTGAAATTGATCTGATCCTTGTCACGCGGGCCACCAGTGGGCGGTTCGGGGTCACGCCCACGGGGCTTCTTGCCGGCCTTGCGCTGCGCCTCCCGCCGCGCCACCTTTTCCTGATAGGCGGCTTGCTCGGTGGCGTCCCGCTCCTCGGCGCGCGCCTCGATCTTGGCCTTCGCCTCAGCGATGGCCGCCAGGCGGGCTTCACGGCGGGCAATCTCGGCGGGGATATCCATGCCGTCGGCCGCGTCCTCCTTGTCCGCCGACTCGGCCCGCTCGGTCAGCGCTTTCACCTCTGCCCTGAACTGTGCCTCCAGCTTCTTGGCATGGCCATACGACAACGCCTTGTGCTTGCTGGCGTTGGCCTTGAGCTTGGTGCCGTCCAGGGCGATGGTGCCAAGCTTGAGCAGCTTCATCTCGCGGGCCAGCAGCAGCACCTGTACGAACAACTGTTCCAGTTCCGGCAGAAAGCGGCGGCGAAAGGTGGCCAGCGTGTCATGGTCGGGATGGGTATTGGCGGCCAGGTAGCGGAACGCCACCGAGTCATAGGTGGCACGCTCGATCTTGCGGCTGGAGACCACCCCGGTGGCGTAGCCGTAGATCAGCAGGCTCAGTAGCACCGCCGGGTGATGTGCCTTGGAACCCCGCCCCATGTAACGCCGGGTCAACGTCGAGAGGTCCAGTTGTTCGACAACATCGACAACGAACCGCGCCAGGTGACCATCGGGCAACCACTCGTCTACCGAAGGCGGCAGCAGGTAATCGGTCTGGCGATCCACAGGGATGAAGCGGCTCATGGCGATCTTCTCAGCTCGGCGATGACGGTGGTCAGTATCTCACGGTGCAACGGAAAGACCGACAGGCTGCTAGGGCGATTTCGCTGGGTTACAACGTCGATGCCTATAAACTGCTGGCGTTCGTCCTGTCGGCGGCGCTGGCCGGGCTGGCCGGAGCGACCAAGACCGTGGTGTTCCAGCTGGCGTCGCTTACCGATGCTCACTGGCACATGTCTGGCGAGGTGATCCTGATGACCCTGCTGGGCGGTGTGGGCACGCTGCTCGGGCCGGTGATGGGGGCGGGTCTGGTGGTCAGCCTGCAGCATGTTCTGGCCCAATCGCCGCTGGGCAACTGGGTAAGCGTCATCCTGGGCATCATTTTCGTGGTGTGTGTGCTGAGCTTTCGCAGTGGTATCGTGGGCGAGCTGGCCAAGATATACCGCAAGAACTTCAAGTAGCGCCCGGAAAGGGTCGGGAAACTGCGTCTGTCTGTGGATTTGGGTGCCTTCGCGGCACCCTTTTTTGTGGGTGCGGGCGCTGGCCTGAGTTGCGTGGGCCTTTGGCGAGGGGGAGCGTTGTCTTTCTACGCCAAAGGTCGTGGGGGATTTGGTTGCGCAAATCTGCCCAAAAATATAAGTTAACGTAAACGTCAACGTGACCGATAACGATAATAGTGGGTGAGGCTTCTGACTGGGTTCAGGGGCTCACCGCAGCGGAGACCGCCATGAATTTTGAGCTGAGTGAAGACCAGATTGCCTTTGCCGATATGGCGCGGGGGTTTGCCCAGAACGAGCTGGAGCCCCACGCCGCTAAATGGGATGCCGAGGCTTTTTTCCCGGTGGACGTGATTCGCAAGGCAGGCGAACTGGGGTTCTGCTCCCTGTATGCCCCGGAGCGTGTGGGCGGGCTGGGGCTTTCGCGGCTGGATGCCAGCATTATTTTCGAGCAGCTCTCCATGGGCTGTACCTCCACTACGGCATACCTCACCATCCACAATATGGTGACCTGGATGCTGGCGGATTTCGGCACGCCTGAAGCTGTGGAGCAGTGGGGCGAGCGTTTGGCGACCGGTGAGCTGCTGGGCTCCTACTGCCTGACCGAGCCCAACGCAGGCTCCGACGCCGCATCGCTCAAGACCACCGCCCGGCGCGACGGTGAGCACTACGTGCTGAATGGCAGCAAGATGTTCATTTCCGGGGCAGGCAGCACCGATTTTCTGGTGGTAATGGCCCGTACCGGCGGCGAAGGGGCGGGCGGTGTGTCTGCCTTTGCCGTGGATGCCCAGAGTGACGGGATCAGCTACGGCCGCAAGGAAGACAAGATGGGCTGGAATAGCCAGCCCACCCGGATGATTACCTTCGAAGACGTGCGTGTGCCTGCCAGCCACCTGCTGGGTAACGAAGGCGACGGCTTCAAGATCGCCATGAAGGGGTTGGACGGTGGACGCATCAATATTGCCACCTGCTCGATCGGCACCGCCCAGCAAGCGCTCAACAAAGCCCGTGAATACCTGCTGGAGCGCAAGCAGTTCGGCAAGCGACTGGCCGATTTCCAGGCCCTGCAGTTCCGTTTGGCCGACATGGTGACCGAGCTGGTGGCTGCCCGCCAACTGGTGCGCATGGCCGCGGCCAAGCTGGACGCTGGCCACCCGGATGCCACGGCCTACTGCGCCATGGCCAAGCGGTTTGCCACGGATGTAGGGTTCAAGGTGTGCGATGAAGCCTTGCAGCTTTACGGTGGCAATGGCTACATCAAGGAGTACCCCATGGAGCGCTACGTGCGTGACACCCGCGTGCACCGCATTCTGGAAGGCACCAACGAGATCATGCGGCTGATCATATCCCGACGCGTGCTGGCCGATGGCGCCGCCGAACTGTAGCCTTGGCACCCGAGCAGATAAGGAAGAGGCAATGAGTTGCGTACTGTTTGAAGAGCACACGACCCAGGACGGCCATGTGATCGGCGAGATCACGCTCAACGCCGAGCGTTCGCTGAATGCGCTGACCCTGGAGATGATCGACGCGCTGCTGCCCCGCTTGACCCAGTGGCAGGAGGATGAGCGTGTGGTGGCCATTCTGCTGGACAGCGCAGGCGAAAAAGCCTTCTGTGCAGGGGGCGACGTGGTCAATCTCTACAAGGCCATCACTGGCGATGGTGAGCCGGACTTCCCCGAGCGTTTCTTCGAGCGCGAATATCGGCTCGACTACCTGATGCACACCTTCGCCAAGCCGATTATCTGCTGGGGGCATGGCATCGTGATGGGCGGTGGCATGGGGCTGCTCAGTGCCAGCAGCCACCGTATCGTTACCGAAACGTCGCGACTGGCCATGCCGGAAGTGACCATTGGCCTGTACCCCGATGTGGGGGCCAGCTGGTTTCTCAATCGCCTGCCCAATGGTACCGGGCGTTTTCTGGCCATGACCGGTGGCCAGATCAATGCCCCCGATGCGCTGCATTTGGGTCTGGCAGATCGAGCAATTGCCAGCCACCACCGCGAGGCGTTGGCCCAGGCGCTGCTGGAAGCCCGCTGGGGAGAAGGGGAGCAAACCGACGCCCATGGCGTGGTCAACCGCGTGTTGCGCGAGTTGGAGCAGGCTTCTCAGGCAGCGTTTGCCGAGCTGGAAGCGCCTGTCTACAAGGCGTCTTCACTGATACGCGAGCTGATGGACCACGACACCGTCGAGCAGCAGGTGGCGGCGGTGCTGGGAGTCGACAGCGACGACCAGTGGTTCAGTAAAGCCCAGCGCACCCTGGCCCATGGCAGCCCGGTCTCTTTGCGGCTGATCGATGAGCAGCTCAAGCGCGCCCGGCACATGTCGCTGGCCGAAGTGTTCCAGTTCGAGCTGGCGCTTTCCGTGCAGTGCTGCCGCCATGAGGAGTTCCCCGAAGGCGTGCGTGCACTACTGGTCGACAAGGATGGCCAGCCGCGCTGGCGTTTCCCGGACGTGGCCTCGGTGCCGCCCAGCTTCATGGAGGAGTTGCTGTCATCCCCCTGGGAGACCAGCCCTCTGGCGGATCTTCAATAACACGCGCTGTCTCTTTCGAGAGCGCTATTCAATCGACTGCTGACCAATCTCAACAAGGATAACAATATGACCAGCGTAGCCTTCATCGGCTTGGGTAATATGGGCGGCCCCATGGCAGCCAATCTCGTGAAAGCCGGTTTTCAAGTGCGGGCCTTCGACTTGGCTGCCGAGGCCTTGGAAACCGCCCGTGCCCAGGGCTGCGACACCGCCGCCACCGCCCAGGCCGCAGCGGCCGATGCCGATTTCGTGATCTCCATGCTGCCGGCGGGCAAGCATGTGCGGGGGCTGTACATGGAGGGCGACGCACCGCTGTTCGACGTCATCAAGGCGGGCGCCCTGGTCATCGACTGCTCGACCATCGACGCCGACACCGCGCGTCACGTCGCTGCCACTGGCGCTGAAAAGGGCATCGGCTTCGTGGATGCGCCAGTCTCCGGTGGCGTGGGCGGTGCCCAGGCGGGCACACTGACCTTCATCGTGGGCGGTTCGGAAGCCCAGTTCACTCAGGCGCAGCCCGTGCTGCAGGCCATGGGCAAGAACATCTTCCACGCCGGAGACCACGGGGCAGGGCAGGTGGCCAAGGTGTGCAACAACATGCTGCTCTCGATCCTCATGGCGGGCACCTGTGAAGCCATCAACATGGGGGTCAAGAACGGCCTGGACCCCGCCGTGCTGTCGGAAATCATGAAGCAGAGTTCCGGCGGCAACTGGGCGCTCAACGTCTACAACCCCTACCCGGGAGTCATGGAAAACGCTCCCGCCTCCAAAGGTTATCAGGGCGGCTTCCAGGTGGATCTGATGATCAAGGACCTTGGCCTGGCCATGGATGTCAGCCAGCAAAGCGCCGCAGCCATTCCCATGGGCTCCGCCGCCCGAGCGCTGTTCACCTTGCACAAGGCGGGCGGCAACGGCAAACTCGATTTCTCCAGCCTGCTCAAGCTGTATCAGGATAAAAGCGAGTAGTGAGTGGTAAAGAGTGAGGAGTGAGTCGTAAAAAGTGAGTCGTGAGTGTAGGCATATGGGTGGTGTGGGAGGCAGCTTTAGCTCGCGACCTGTTGGCTAAGCCCTTGACTAAACCCCTTGACCTGTAAACGTGCCATTCATCACTCACACCCACCCAAGGCACGCTCAACCACCGACTGCGCCAAACACAAGGACTGCCATGATTACACTTTGGGGCCGCAACAACTCCACCAACGTCAAGAAAGTGCTCTGGACACTGGAAGAGCTGCAACTGCCATACGAGCAGATCATGGCAGGCCTGCAACACGGGGTAAACGACACGCCGGAATACCTCGCCATGAACCCCAGTGGCCTGGTACCCCTGCTCAAGGATGACGCCACTCAAAGCCTGCTGTGGGAGTCCAACACCATTCTTCGCTACCTGGCGGCGCAGTACGGCCCCAATCCGTTATGGATCGAGGCACCCGCCCAGCGGGCAAGCATGGAAAAGTGGATGGACTGGTCAACCAGTCTGCTCACGCCTGCCCATCGCACCATTCTGATGGGCTATGTACGCACCCCACCCGAGCAGCGCGACAGTCAGGTGCTCGATCCTGCCATCGCCACTTGTGAAAAACTTTTCGCTCAACTGGACACCACGTTGAGCCAGCAGCCCTGGTTCTCCGGCGAAGACTTCGGCCTGGCTGATATCGCCATCGCCCCGTTCACCTACAACCTCTTCAACAGCGGCCTCTCCTGGTCATCCTACCCCCATCTACAGCGCTGGACAGAGCAGCTCGCCGAACGCCCCGCGTACCGTAAGGTCGTGATGATTCCTGTGACGTGAAGGAAGGGGGGCGCAACTGCCGGGGCCGCTGTCGCAATGCTCAATCAATCTATTGGCCGTTGGTACAGCACTCACATTGGGTGCGTTTGTGGGAGGACGCTTTAGCGCGCGACGATCAAACCACCCAAACCCAATTAAAACCCCGCCTCCAGCAACACCAGCTCCTGATCCAACCCCTTCAACACCTCACACCCCAGCCCATGCCGTTCCGCGCTCTGAATCAACGGCCCCAAAATAGCGCTGCGCTCGGTAAGCCGCTTCGCCTCCACATCCTGCAACATCGAAGCCTTGTTATTTGCGGTGTTTTCTACCACCTGCCACACCAGCGCCAGCCAAGCGGCTTTCCCTTCACCACCGTTTGGCGGTGCAATACCTTCTTTTTCTAGAATCGTCGCCACTTCCTCTACCACAGCTATCACACGGCCTGAGTAGGCATCGCTGCGCAACGCTCCATTACGCACACCATGCAGGGCTACCAACGGGTTGATTGCCGCGTTCACCGCTAATTTCTGCCATAGGCGGCTGCGAATATCACCTACCGCCGTGGCGGTAAATCCGGCGTTACTCAGCAGTGCTGCCAGGGTGGTCGCTAATGCTGTGTGCTGATTGTCCAAATCCCCCACAAACGTAGGCCCGCGACCAGCGTGGACGACACTGTCATCGCCGGTTACATAAGCGCCTTGCGTGGTCGTCGCGCACAGTACCGGGCCGTGCCACGTTTGGCTGATGCGCGGCTGGGCATAAAAACCGTTTTGCCATAGCACCAGGGGAGTCGAGGAGGGCAGTACGCTGGCTACACTCGCCAGCGACGCCTCGGCAACAATCGCTTTGGTAGTGATGTGCACGAAAGCTGGCGGTGCCGCCGCACCAGCCGCCAATCGTTCAGCGGTGAACGAAGGTAAGTGTTGCGCACGTGTTTCGCCTTCCGGCGTGGTCAGTATTTGCTGGCCAGGCAGTGGGCGGCGGCCAATGACGGCCACCTCAGTAAGCGGTGCCAGTGAGTGTGCCAACAAGCGGCCAATGGCCCCGGGGCCAAGAATCCAGTGGGTGGTCATGGTTATACGTCTTTATCAGGGACTTGTTGGCGTCATGGCGAACCTGACCGGGTGGTGATGTGTAGCAAAGAGAAATGAGCGCTAGCTCGGCGCGTTGCCCAGGCTGACCAGCCGCTCACGACTCAGAGTGAGGTCTTCGTTTTTGTTCACACCAATGCCCTGGTCGATGATCTCTTGGGCGATCTGCTGTGCCTCTTCCAATGAGTGCATTACGAAGGTGCCGCACTGATATTCATTGAGTTCGGGAATGTCTTCCATGCGTTTGACGGCCAGCACGTCGTGCATGGCGGCCAGCCAGGCTTCGCTGACGCGGGATTCGCTGGGGCTTCCCAATAGGCTCATGTAGAAGCCAGTGCGGCAGCCCATGGGCGAAATGTCGATGATCTCGACGTGCTCGTCATTGAGATGCTGGCGCATGAAGCCTGCGAATAGATGTTCCAGCGTGTGAATGCCCTTTTCGCCCATCATAGTGTCATTGGGCTTGTTGAAGCGCAGGTCGAAAACGGTGATGGTGTCGCCGGAAGGCGAAGTCATGGTTTTGGCAACCCGCACGGCGGGGGCATTCATGATGGTGTGGTCGACGGTAAAACTATCAAGTAGTGGCATGTTGCCTCCAGGTGACGGTAAACGGTATGGCATGGTACCACGATAGCCACTGGCCAGCGGCTCACGGGCTTCTCGTGGTTGGGGGTCCACCCGCTCCCGCTGGCGCTTCAGTCGTGAATGAGATAGATCAATCAGTCTCTGCTTTCATACCGTTTCTTCTGTGTGGATGGGAGCGCGAAGGCGTTGTAGGCGTTCGGCTTGCGCCCGTTGCCGCGCTGCAAGGTCGGGGGGCTGGGTATGATCTGCCAACAGGCGGATGGCCGCATCTACCTGCAACGTTCCCAGTTCCGTGCCGTCCCGTTGACGCAGAGTGACGCTACCTTCCGCAGCTTCGCGTTTGCCGACGATCAGCAGAAACGGTAGGCATTGCAGCGTCTGTTCACGGATTTTATAGCCGATCTTCTCATTGCGAACGTCAGCGTGAGCGCGAATGCCTGCGCCGCAAAGAGCTTCTGCCAGCGTAGTGGCATAGTCCGCCTGCGCCTCGGTGATCGACAGAACGACCGCTTGTCGAGGGGCCAGCCAGGGCGGCAGCTTGCCAGCATGATGCTCGATCAGAATGCCCATGAAACGCTCCAGAGAGCCGAACAGCGCGCGGTGTAAAAGTACCGGACGCTGCCGTTGGCCCTGTTCGTCGATGTAGTCGAGGCCGAAGCGCTCGGGAAGGTTCATGTCCACTTGCAAAGTGCCGCATTGCCAGTCGCGGCCAATGGCATCACGCAGCACGAACTCCAGCTTGGGGCCGTAGAAGGCCCCCTCGCCGGGGTTGATCTGGTACGGCAGGTCCATGCTGTCGAGGGACGTGGTCAGCGCGTCCTCGAGCTGATCCCATAGGGCATCACTGCCCATGCGGTTGGTGGGACGGGTAGACAGTTTCAGATTCACGTCTTCGAAACCGAACTCGCGATAGATATCGAGCACCAGCGCCACGACGCGGCGGCACTCTTCGTTCATTTGCGCGGGGGTGCAGTAGATATGGGCATCGTCCTGGGTGAAGTGCCGAACACGCAGCAGCCCGTGGAGCGCCCCCGAAGGCTCGTAACGATGTACCTTGCCAAACTCTCCCATGCGAATGGGCAGGTCTCGATAGCTCTTCAGACCGTGACGAAACAGCAGCACACTGCCGGGGCAGTTCATGGGTTTGAGTGCCAGGGCACGGCCGTCTTCCGTGTTCGTGGTGAACATGTGCTCCTGATAGTTGTGCCAGTGCCCAGAGGTTTCCCATAGGCTGCGGTCCATCATGTCGGGCGTATTGACCTCGACGTAGCCACTGCTCTGCTGGCGGCGTCGCATGTAGCTGATCAATGTCTGCAGTACCGTCCAGCCATCGGGGTGCCAGAAGACCGAGCCCGGGGCTTCTTCTTGAAAGTGGAAGAGCCCAAGCTGGCGCCCCAGGCGCCGGTGGTCGCGTTTTTCTGCTTCTTCCAGGCGTTGCAGATGCGCCTTGAGCGCCTTGCGGTCTGCCCAGGCAGTGCCGTAGATACGCTGCAACTGTGCGTTGCGTGCGTCACCTCGCCAATAGGCCCCCGACAGTTTGGTCAGCGTAAAGTGCTTGAGAAACCGGGTGTTGGGCACGTGGGGGCCGCGGCACATGTCGACGTATTCCTGATGGAAGTAGAGCCCCAGATAGTGTTCATCCGGCAGCTCTTCGATCAAGCGCTGCTTATAGCTTTCGCCACGCTGACGAAAGAGCGTTAGCGCGTCATCTCTGGCAACACGCTGCTTGCCGACCTCGTACTCCTGGTCGATCAGCGCTTTCATGCGCGTTTCGATGGCGGCCATATCCTCCGGCGTGAAGGGGCGCGCGTAGGCAATATCGTAATAGAAGCCATCTTCGATGACGGGGCCGATCACCATTTCAGCTTCTGGGTAGAGCTGTTTGACGGCGTGCCCAAGCAGATGAGCGCAGGAGTGGCGGATGATATCGAGACCGTCAGGATCCTGATCGGTAATGACGACAACCTCGGCATCCTGGGTGATGGGATCGCAGGCATCGACCCACTCGCCGTTGACGCGGCCGGCCAACGTGCGGCGTGCCAGGCCCGGGCCAATGGCAGCGGCTACGTTGGCCACGCTGGTAGGAGATGCCAACTGGAGCTGTTGCTGGTCCGGCAGGGTGATCGTGACGAGTGTGTCTGGCGCCTGGGGCGTATGGGGCATGTGGAGCTTCTCATGGTCAGTGGTAACGGGCGGAGTAACGTTCAGTGTGGCTGCCACCGGGGGCCTTCGGGGGTGTCGCGTACCTCGGCACCCAGTTGCCAGATGGCATCACGCAGCGCATCCGCCCGAGCGAAGTCGCCCTGTCGCCGGGCTTCTGCACGCTCCGCCATGAGTGTTTCTATCTGCCGGGCGGGTAGCGCTGGTTGAGAGGGAGCCAGCGCGCGTGTAGGCGTTTGTTGCAGGAGCCCAAGCAACCGCGCCGACGCTAGTAGCTTGCCCTTGGCGCGTGCCCGCTGGGTATCGTTGTCGGCATCTTCCAGCGCGCTGCGCAGTTCTTGAAGGCGAGTAAGCGCCTCAGAGACGTTGAGGTCGCTTCGTAGCGCCTCCAGCAGTCTGGTGTCCGGCTGAGCGGAATGTTCGACGGCCAGCGTTTCTACCTCTGCCAGGGGGCGATAGAGCCGGGTCAAGGTGTGGCGTGCTCGTGACAGGCGCTCGTCATTCCAGTCCAGTGGGCGGCGGTAGTGGGTCGAAAGCAGAGCCAGACGGATCGCTTCGCCAGGGGCCTGGGAGAGCAGGTCGCGCACGAGCAGAACATTGCCCAGAGACTTCGACATTTTTTGTCCATCCACCGTGACAAAACTGTTGTGTACCCAGGTATGGCAATACAGCGTGTCGTGAGCGCACGTCCCTTGGGCAATTTCGTTTTCGTGGTGGGGGAAGATCAGATCCTGACCTCCACCGTGAATATCGATGGTCGTTCCCAGGTGCTGTCCGATCATGGCGCTGCACTCCACGTGCCAGCCGGGACGACCACGCCCCCAAGGGCTGTCCCAGCCGGGTTGATCCGGCGCAGAGGGTTTCCACAAGACGAAGTCCAGAGGGTCGCGTTTGTAGGGAGCGACCTCTACCCTGGCGCCCGCCAACATGTCGTCAGGGCGACGCCGTGAGAGTGCGCCATACGCCTGATAAGACGCAACGTGAAAAAGCACATGCCCCTGAGCTACGTAGGCATGTCCGCGTTCGATCAGCGTTTCGATCAGTGTCACGATGGCGGGAATGTGGTCCGTTACTCGGGGCTCCAGATCGGGAGCCAGCACGCCCAGCGCTTGCATGTCTTCATGGTAAGCGGCAATGAAACGCTCCGTGATGGTGTGAATGGGCACATTAGCAGCCGAGGCGGCCGCGTTGATCTTGTCATCCACATCGGTGAAGTTGCGCGCATAAATCACCTTTGGGTAGTCGTGACGCAGCACGCGAGAGAGCAGATCGAACACGACGGCAGGACGCGCATTACCGATATGCGCGTAGTTGTAGACAGTTGGGCCGCATACGTAGAGCGTCACCTGATCGGGCCGTTGGGTACGCAAGCGTTCGCGTTGGCGCGTCAGCGTGTTGAAGAGTTCCATGGATGTCCTGTGTTAAAGGGCTATGTCAACGAGCTATGTCAACGAGCTATGGGTCAAAATTAATGGCCATTGACAGTTAAATTAATAAGCTAGCTACCTATTGGGCATAACCTTGCAATTTGCTTCAATTTACGCACATGCACTTGCGACCTCAAAATGCAACGTAAGCCCCGAATATCTCCATTATTGTCGCCGCCAGCCTTAGTTACAGCTGCTATGATGAATGAGATCGAAAACTGAAATCCCCCACTAGAATTGTTGACTGGAGTCAAAATGAATAAAAAGCGGCCGGTTAATCTTGATATTCGAACCATTCAGCTTCCTCTCACGGCGCTTACATCGATTCTGCACCGGATTTCAGGAATTATGCTCTTTATTTTTCTGGGACTGATACTGTATATGCTGAGCAAATCGTTGGAGTCAGAAAAGGGTTTTAATGAAGTCAAGGAGATTTTTTCTTCACCTTTCGGCAAAGTTAGTTTCTGGTTGGTATACTCTTCATTTATTTATCATCTCGTAGCCGGAATTCGACACCTAGTTATGGATGTGGGTGTTGGTCATACTTTGAAAGGCAGCAATCGCGCCTCTACTATTGTTTTAGTAGTGTCGGGTGTTTTAATGGTTGCTGGCGCCGTATGGATTTGGTAGCTGTGGAGTCGTAATGCGTATTTACAAGGACTAAAAGCGTCCTTTAAAGCTAACTTACGAAAGTATTTATAATCGACGGTTCACGCTTAAACGGTTGAATCCTTTCGGGCTTCCGAATAGCTGTTAGCTGAAAGCTATCATGAGCTAAGTTTTCTGTGCATCATCAAATGTGTTAATGGGAGCGCCATAGTACTAGGTACAAATATGGCTCTAGGACAATGTTAGATGTTTTGGATTTTGAGGCGGATCGCTCTTATCGAAGATCGTCTAATTCGCTCTGAAGCGCAGGTTTTTTGAAACTATCACCTGGTTGGCACACTGTGCGAATCAACATCAGATATGAGAAAGCCAATCAGGTGAACACTACCCTCGAGGGCTCATCTGTCCAGTTAAAGCCTCGAGTCTTTCTGGGTGCGCAAAAGACAAGAAGGTTATATGGGAAAATTATGAGGCCTGGATACCATGCGTCATGGGCGTGCCGATGCTGTGAGTGACAGAGCGAGAAGCAAGTGAAAGTCCCTGAAGTAGGGGCGGGATGCGCCCGAGTGGCATTTTTTGTCTTAAGGTAGATCGCGTAGCTGTTCTTCAGAATAATCTTCAGAGCGTTGACGACAGCCATCGCTGTGCATTCCTCAAGAATAGAATGTGTCGGAAGGGTGGCGTCATTGGTGTTAGTCATCGCTTAGGATTTCTCAATCTGGCTTACACGGGCGCCTGTACCGATATCCCCGCGGATGGCGACGTATCGATGTTGAATTCCTCGCCAGACGAAGTGCAATGAGCTGCGGCTATAGGCTTGCGCAGCCTTAGATAGCCGGCCGTCGCAGGCGCGCCGGTTGGCCGGGATCTTCTTCTGCCCGTCAGGTGTCCGGTCGGAACTCCAGCACGAACGCTACGACCTTTTCGGCGGACATTTCGCACGGCTTCAACAATGTCCTATCTGATGTAACGCGGAAGAGGTTGAAGCTGACAATGTCAGTCCCGTCCAACTCCCTGGCGAACAGACTGTTGCGACGTCCGTCCCCAGATCGCCGGACGATCAAGCTGAAACGCCGGCCTTCATAAGTCCCTTCTCTGTATCCCTCCGCAAGCTTCGCGAAAGCGGCATCGAACTCGGAATGCTCCATGTCATCCATCCTTATTGATAGAACAGAGGCGCGGCGGGTGCGAGACCGCCAGTGCCGGGTCGCGCTAAGGTGCCGGGCAGATTCCTGCAGCCGACGAGGCCCGGGGTGGGCAGGATAATTGAGATGTCGGCGCCCGCATGGCTATCAGCGAAGTCGTCCGTCCAGTCTGCTAGGCAACGTCCACGCCTTTCCAGAAAGCGATGTAATCCCGGATACCCTCGGCATCCGGAGTGGGGGCGGGATAGGTCCAAGCGGCGTTCACGTTGAGCGCGTCACCCGCGCGAACATGAAAGAAGCGCGCGGCGCCTTTGATCGGACAGACAGATGTGTGCGGGCTCATCTCAAGCAGGCTCAGGTCGACTCCTGACGGTGGGAAGTAGTGATTTCCCTCGACGATGACTGTTTCGTCGCTTGTGGCGATAGTAGTGTCTTTCCAGATGGCTGAGACCAACGGACTCTCCTTTTGTATTCATCAACCGGCGAAGGCTCGCGGGCTGGCTGCCCCAAGCCGCACCTCCTCAGGTGGCAGGCGGGTTGCGCCCGAGAAGTTTGTCGAGCTCGCCTCTGACATCGAGCGCGAATAGCTCATCGGAGCCACCGATAAGGGTGCCATTGATGAAGATCTGCGGCACGGAGCTTCGCCCCGACGCTTCCGCCATGGCCTGCCGGTGAGCCGGATCCGCCTCAATATCGAGCTCCTTCCATCGCACGCCCTTTTCCTTGAGGAGCGCCTTCGCTCGGCGGCAGAACGGGCACCAATTCGTGGTGTACAGCAATACATCAGTTGTCATATTGCATCTCCGGCAGTTGCACGCGGATCGCTGTCATGGCGTTGATCTCCAATTCGCGGCGTTCAAAGATGGCGACTGCACCTTGGCCGACATCGGAGCAGATGCTGACGATTGGCCGCTATCCAGGCGACATGGCCCAAAGTGCTTTCACCGCCAGGCAGAGGCCGCACGCGCCTCCTGTAGCGCCGAGCCGATGCTCTAAGGTAACCGAGCCTCGATTGGGACGGAAGCGGTCCCGCTCGAATCGCCCATCATGCTGGTCGAGCATATCAGGACGACGGATAGTGCAGGAACTTTCAAATTGAGCTTGATGTCGAGCCAGGTATCGCGAGCGAAGGCGTTCTAGAGGCCGGGGGGTACGAAGACTGTGTTCGGCAAAACGGTTCACGTTGATCGCCAAAGCTTCCCAGGGCGCACGTCTACGATCGGCGCGACGTGAGATAGCTCGCGCCGCTAGCCCCCGTAGCGCTCCGTCTTGATGATGGAGGCGTCCAAGCCCGCCAGCAGCGCGCTATCGGTTGCGATGTTGACGAATCCGTTAGACCCGCAGACGAACACTTGCGTCGGCTTTCCCTGAAGCCTGGTTAGAATTTCTTGGACCATCATGCCGTCGATCCGTCGCGCAAAGTCCGATGCGCGAACCGGTTTCTCGCGCGTAATCGCGAGCGCCAGGACGAACGCCGGATCGCTGATTTCGATGCAATGAAGTTCTTCTGAGAAGAGAACGTCCTCGGCGGTTCGTGCGGACAGGAGCAACGCTGTCGGAACGGCTTGGGCCAATGCGCGGCGCTGCCGGATCATTGCCATCAACGGCACGAGGCCGGAGCCTCCCCCGATCAACAGAACCGGATCTATGGCAGGCTCAGGCCAAAGGAAATGGCCACCGAGCGGACCGCGAACTTCGATTTCGTCACCAATCGCCGCGATGTCGTGAAAAAACGGCGAAACTTCGGCATCCGGCATGCGCTCGATAGCTATCTCGACGATCGGGGTCGAAACTGCCGATGACGCGATCGAGTAGCTGCGCATTGCACTGTAGCCGTCGGGCGCGGTCAGCCGGATATCGACGTGCTGACCTGCGGTGTGCGCGAACGGCTTGCTCAACCGAAGGAAGAAGCTCTTGATACTCGGTGTTTGCTGGATGATGTCGTCGATCACGCATGATTGCCACGAACGGACTTGCGCTTCGTTTTCAGTCATGGGTGTATCGTTGTTCGCGCCACGGATCGCCGTAGATGTGATAGCCGTGCAGCTCCCAAAAGCCGGCCTCGTCACGCGTCGTGAATTGCAGCGCATTCACCCATTTGGCGGATTTCCAGAAGTAAAGGTGCGGCACTAGAAGACGCGCCGGCCCCCCATGATCGCGGGAAAGTGGCTTGCCCGCATAACTGAGGGCGACCATCGCTTTCCCGGAAAGCAGATCCGTCAGAGGGACGTTTGTCGAATAATTATCGTAGCAGTGCGCCAAGACGAAATCGGTAGGCCGATCAAGCTCTGCATCTGCAAGGATGTCTTCAATGAGTACACCCTCCCAAACGGTATCCAGTTTGGACCAAGAGGTGACGCAGTGAATATCCTTTGTCACCTGGGTCTTTGGTAGAGTGTTGAATTCGCCCCAATTCCACGTTTTGACGGGCTTCGGACCAATTTTGACTGTGAATTTCCAGTCGGAGGGCTCTACCCTCGGCGTAGGGCCGGCCGACAGAACAGGGAAATCCTCCACCAGATGCTGACCTGGCGGAATCCGATCGGACTGGTCGCCTGAACCGCGACCGGTGAAACCTCTGGTGACCATAGTGACCCCTCTTGCTCGATACGGCAGACCGAAGCCGGCCTTCATTTCAGTACTCTGCGTAAAGCATTTGCCCGCACATCCGCCGAATAAGCCAATCGACTAAAAATCAGATACAGATGCTCTATCATCGTAAAAAATCGCGTATCGAACATAGCGTCAGGCCAGCATGATTCCCAATACCCAATGGCTATAGGGTAGATAACCCCAAGGCTGCGTACGCTGATCTGCGGTATGCGGAGCGGAAGTTGCAGGTTCGCTCTCAAACGGATGGGCAGCGTGCAAAGCTCAAGGCTCACCAGCGCATGGTTGCCCAGTTCGCGCTCGCCGGCAGCTTGAGTATATTAAGGACGAAATGTCGATCTGATCTATTCTGGCTTCAGGAAATAGGGAAAATAAGGTCGGACGTTCGCGCACCGTCGCGACGCGCGATCATCCACTAAGCTTCTGTATCGGGGTTGGAGGATCAGATGAACGAGATCGAACGACAAGCGCCTGAGCTGCGGGTGCAAAAATGGATTGGCAAAGATGGGGAAAGTATCGCGCCGTTCAAACTGTCAGATATCGGGCCCGGCCCGAAAATCTTGTTTGCCTTCCAGCATTGGTGCCAAGGTTGCCATTTGCATGGGTTTCCGACGCTACAAAAGTTGCATGCAGCGTTGAGCTCAAAAGACGTGGGGTTCGCAGTGATCCAGACCGTCTTCGAAGGAACGCATGAGAATACCTTCGAGAAGTTGCGCGTGAACCAGCTCAAGTATGAGCTTCCTATCGTTTTCGGTCACGACGAGCAACCGACCGGCTCGCCGTTTCCAACCTTCATGGAAGACTACCGCACACGAGGAACTCCGTGGTTTACGGTTATCGACGCTGGCGGTAGCATTGTTTTCTCGGACTTCCATCTCGACGCGGAGCGACTAGTGAAGCAACTTGAGCAAGGTTAATCGTTGGAAGGTGGGCAATCATCCTGATTGCCACCCATCCCCTGATGCCCACTACAGGCGTTGCGCGCTGTAACTCTGTTGATCAGCGTGCGAAAACCCGGATCCGGATAGGAGGAGCGTCAACGATTGAATCAATCCGTTGGGAGAGGGCGGCTCCGCTCCGTCAGCTCGGCAATAGATAACCCATTCTCGCCGAGCAACTCTCTGATCCGATCGACGATATGAGCCCCTAGCGCCGCTGTCTTGGTCCCCCCCACAGATTCCCAAGATGCGAGTTCACACGCCGATACCTCGTGGTCAGCGCCGAAGTGCTTCTGTCGGTATGTCACCGCCGCCCTTCAATGATAAAGGCGCGGTAACGGGAACCGGCAAAGCGATGAGCAGCGATGGTTTGGTAGGCGGGACTGTCATACCAGTCGCGAGCGGCCTGCATCGTCGGGAAACGCAAGATTACGGCCCCTTCGATGGGCGGCCCCTCCAAATGCTGGATCGCGCCATAAGCGGCGAGAAAGGTAACGTCGTGACCATCGAACGATGGTCCGACGCCTGCAGAATAGGTTGCGAGTGCATGTGGGTCGCTGGTTTCTTCCCGCGTAAAGACGACGAACGCTTCCATCATTAGGCCTCTCAAAGGTTGGATCTGTTGGCCATTACCACCGGTGATGGCCTCACAGTCGTCAGGCTGGCAACTGGAACCCGATTTTCATGAGTGCCTCGACGCACGCATCCTGATCCTGCTGATAGTTGCCTCCGGAGATGCCTATGCCGCCGATCAACTTCCCATCCTCCAGAATCGGATAACCGCCGCCGACAGCGACCATCCGAGGGCGATAGGCTAGCGGCGCCACTTTTGGATCGTTGGTCACATAGTCGTTCCAGACATGGGTCGGGAACCCAAACGAGGCGGAACTCCAGGCCTTGTCGATGGCAACATCGACGGTAAGGAACGGCGCATCGTCGGTGCGCTCGAACGCGCGCAGGTTACCGGTGGCGTCGACGACGGCGACGGCAGCCGGGATGCCGATGGCACGGGCCGCAGCGAGCGCCGCGTCGATGAGGGCGACTGCGGTTTCGCGGTTGATCGAGGCGGTGGCAATAGATTTGGTCATGGGATTCTCATCGCTGGGGCATAACCCGTTCGGCTTTTTGAGGTTGGACAAGATGTTTGGCGATCGCGGTCGTTAGAAGCCTTCGAGGACGATCTTGCCTTTAGCCGCGCCACTTTCGATCAGTGCATGCACCGTCTTCAGATTGGCGGCATTGATCGGCGACAGTCGCCGGGTCAGCGTCGTGCGGATTTTGCCGTCGTCAACCAGCGCTGCCATCGCATCCAGAATCTCGCCCTGCTCATTCATGTCGGGCGTGCCGTAGATCGACCGCGTGAACATCAGCTCGTGGTGGATCGACACCGCCTTGCGCTTGAAAACCATGATATCGAATGCCTTGGGATCGTCGATCAGTCCGAACCGTCCTTGTGGGGCGATCAGTTCGGCGATGTCGGCGACATGTTGCTCGGTATGTGTGGTCGAAAAGACGAAAGCGGGAGCACCGATGCCGAGTTCGGCGATCTGTGGCGCGAGCGGACGAGAATGGTCGATGACGTGGTGAGCTCCAAGCCCTCTTACCCACTCTTGGGTTTCCGGTCGAGAGGCTGTGGCGATGACGGTGAGGTCCGTGCGCTGTCGCGCGATCTGGACGGCGATCGACCCAACCCCGCCCGCGCCACCGATGATGAGGATCGCCTCCGCCGCACCGGGTACGGGCTTCGCCACGTCCAGGCGGTCGAACATCGCCTCCCAGGCCGTCAACGTCGTCAGCGGCAGCGCCGCCGCTTCCGCCCAGGAGAGCGACGCAGGTTTGTGACCGACAATCCGGGCGTCGACGAGATGGAACTCCGCATTGGTACCGGGCCGTGTGATCGATCCGGCATAATAGACCTCGTCGCCTAACTCGAACTGCGTGACGTCGGGGCCGACCTCGCGCACAATCCCGGCGGCATCCCATCCCAGCACCTTCCAATCGCCATCTGCCGGCGGCGTGCTGTTGCGGACCTTGTAGTCGACCGGGTTGACCGAGACGGCCTTCACCTCAACCAGGATATCGTATCCTGCAGCGACAGGCCGAGGCAGATTGATGTCGACCAGCGCGGCATCCGCGGCGATGGGTCCCGGAACCTTGTAACCAATGGCTTTCATAAATGTCTCCAGCTTGCTTGATCGGATGACGCGAATGCTCGTTAGTCAACTTCTTCTACATTGAGGTCCCGACTCTTGAACTGGGTCGCGGTAGCAGATTTCATCGAACACGTCGATCAACAGGCCCTTATGCTCGGTCGCCGGATCGGTGATCGCGTAGAGGGTGGAGGCGTTATCGCCATCATCACCGCTTCCGAGGCGAAACGCCGCGTCGACGCAGATGCCGCACGGACCGATGGTTGATCCTGGCTCGAGATCGACGAGATTGCTGTCCTTGACGCGCTATTCGCGGTCTTAGCCCTTGGCGATGAAGGACTGAACTGCTTGTAGAGCGTCGGTCAGCTGCTATGTCATGGACGCACCTTCATCTTGAGTTGGATTGGACAAGCTTCCGTATAAGGCCCGCTGTAACCGTCAGATGACGGCGAAGAAAACGATGGGCAGTATTCACAGCCACTTAGCCTTCTTGAAGCGCACAAATAGGAAAACGCACGATATCGCTATCACTCCGAGCACGACAAAGTATCCGTAGGCCGTGTCCAGCTCCGGCATGTGCTTAAAGTTCATGCCGTATATTCCAGCGATCGCCGTCGGGACTGCCAGTATTGCCGCCCAAGCCGCCAGCTGGCGGGTGATCACCCCCGTCCTTTGCGCTTCAAGAAGGCTGCTGGCCTCAAAGACCGTGGACAGGACAAGCAGGAGGCCGTCGACCATGGACTGCACGCGGTGGACATGGTCCGCGACGTCGTGGAAATATGGTGTCATTTCGGCGCTGATGCAGGGAAAGTGGCCGCGAACGAGCTTTCGCACCAGCTCGGCCATAGCCCCGAGCGTGCGCTGGAACCGCGTGAGTTCGGACCTTAGTTCGAAGATTCGCGCCACCTCTTCTGGCCCGAGGAAATCGTGCAGCGACCGTCGCTCCATCGCCAGGACGTCGTCCTCGATCATTTCGAAGATGGGCAGATACTGGTCGACCACGCGATGCAAGATCGCGTGCAGCACATAGTCGACACCCTTGCCGAACTGCGTCGGCGATGCCTCGAGTTGCTCCCGAAGTTTGCCCAGCGCTCCGGCATTGCCGTGCCGCACGGTGATAAGGTGATTGTGACCGGTGAAGATCGCCATCTTGCCGTAGCTGATCCGGTCGCCGACCAGCTCGGCGGTCTGCGCGACGACGTACAACTCATCGTTGTAGACCTCGAGCTTGGGCGGGCACAGCGGGTGCATCGCGTTGTCGATCGCCAACGGATGAAGATTATTGATCTTGCCCAGCAGCAGTGGACACCCCGTTAAGGCAGTACACTGAACGAGGTGACCCATGGCAAGGCAAGCAACGTCGATGAAGAAGACCCGTACCCGTTACTCCCAGGCCTACAAGGATGAGGCCTTGGCACTCGCTGACCGTGTCGGGTCCAGTGTCGCCGCTCGTGAGCTAGGGCTTCAGCCCAGCCAGCTCTATCAATGGCGAGCCAAGGCCCAGCAGCAGCAGAACGTCTCGGCTCGCGAGCAGGCCCTGGCTGAAGAGAACGCGAGGCTCAAGCGACAGCTGGCCGAGAAGTCGGAAGAGCTTGAAATCGCAAAAAAAGCCGCGGTGTACTTCGCCAAGAGCCTGAAGTGAGGTACGCCTTCATCCATCAGCATCGTCAGGCATTCAGCATCCAGCGCATGTGCGCGGTCCTCGGCGTCGCCCGCAGCGGCTACTACGCCTGGCGACAGCGCGATGCCGCGCCGTCATCCAGACGCCGTCAGCAGGCGGTTCTCGATCAGCGTGTGGCCGAGGCTTATCACCATCGGAAGGGGCGCTCAGGCGCCCCCAGATTGGCGCTGGACCTACGTGACGATGGCCTGCCAGTAGACCGCAAGACCGTCGCCGCCAGCCTCCAGCGGCAAGGCCTACGTGCCAAGGCAGCCCGCAAGTTCAAGGCCACGACGAACTCTCGGCACACGCTGCCAGTGGCACCGAACCTGCTGGAGCAGGACTTCACCGCGACGGCGCCGAACCAGAAGTGGGTCGGCGACATTACGTACCTGGCAACCGGCGAAGGGTGGCTCTATCTGGCCGTATTGATCGACCTGTACTCACGCAAGGTGGTGGGCTGGGCGATGAGTGAGCGGATGACCGCCGACTTGGTCGGTGATGCCCTGAAAATGGCCTTGTGGCGCCGTAAGATGCCCAAGGGAGTGGTCGTGCATAGTGACCGTGGCAGCCAATATTGCTCGACGTTGTACCAGTCGCTGCTGACCCGGCACCATCTCCGGTGCAGCATGAGTGCCAAAGGCAACTGCTACGACAATGCCTGTGCCGAGAGCTTCTTCCACAGCCTCAAGGTCGAGGCGATCCATGGCGAACGCTTCGAGACCCGGGAGGCCATGCGGCGGCAGGTGTTCGAGTACATTGAACTGGACTACAACCGGCAACGCCGGCACAGTGCGATTGGGCTGATCAGCCCGGAGGCCTTCGAGGCCCGAATGATCGCTTAGACCGGTGTCCACCAGTGCTGGGTAAGATCATATATGTCCTTTGGATCGCGAGTAGTTCCTCGGGGGTGGGTTCGCTAAGCGCGATCCAGCAGAAGCCCGAGCGACTCTCGCCCAACTTGACGTGCTCATCGAGCGCGATTTCGCGAACTCGCTTGCCTTCGTTGTAATAATAGGCGGCGATGATGCTCATGCTGGCCTCGCGGGAATGTGGAGGCCACGCTGGACGGCCGGTCGAGCCAGCCCGCGTCCAAGCCATGCGCGGACGTTCGAAAAGCTGCTGAGGCCAAGGATGTCACCCGCAGCGTAGAATTCCACCAGCGCATTCACCCAGCCGAGCGTCGCGATGTCCGCGATCGAATAGTCGTCGACGATCCAGTCGCGGCCTTCCAGCCGGCGATCCAGAATCCCCAGCAGACGCGTGGATTCGTCGATAAAGCGCTGTTGCGGCCGCTTGTCCTCATAGTCCTTGCCGCCAAATCGCAGGAAGAAGCCGAGCTGACCGAACATCGGCCCGATGGCCGACATCTGAAAGAACACCCACGCTAGGGTCTCGTAACGCTGGCCTGGTTCGGTGGAGATGAACTGACCCGTCTTGTCGGCCAGATAGAGGAGGATCGCACCGGATTCCCATAAGGCGATGGGTCTACCGTCAGGGCCAGCCGGATCGATGATCGCCGGTATGCGTCCGTTCGGGTTCAGCGACACGAACGCCGGATCCTTCGACTCGTTGTTCGAGATGTCGATCAGGTGGGGCTCGTACGCCAGGCCAGTCTCCTCAAGCATGATCGAGACCTTGACGCCATTGGGCGTAGGGGCTGCGTAGAGTTGCAGGCGATCGGGATGAGATGCCGGCCAGCGCTGCGTGATCGGAAAGGACGAGAGGTCTGGCATAAATCTGCGATCCTGGTGTTGCGATGGCGACTGACTGGAACGAGCCGTCACTCTGAAGTAGGGTTCGATGACCGCGTCGCTGAACGACGCGGTCACGAAGATTGCGGACCGGATCGGCGCAGTGGCAACGGCAGTGAAGCCTATTCCGCCGCGGTCCCGGCCGCTGGCTGTACGTCGTCAACCTTTTGGCGCTTCGGAAGCACCCAGCCGGGACGGACGAAGTGGCAGGTGTAGCCGCCCGGGCGCTTCTCCAGATAATCCTGGTGATCGGGCTCGGCCTCCCAGAACTCGCCGACCGGCTGGACCTCGGTCACCACTTTGCCATCCCACAGCCCCGAGGCATCCACATCGGCGATCGTATCCTCGGCGACGCGCTTCTGCTCCTCGTCGACATAATAGATGCCCGACCGGTAGGAGAGCCCACGATCATTGCCCTGGCGGTTCAGCGTCGTCGGATCGTGGATCTGGAAGAAGAATTCCAGGATGTTCCGGTAGCTCGTCACTGTCGGGTCGAAGACAATCTCGATCCCCTCGGCATGCGTGCCGTGATTACGATACGTGGCGTTCGGAATATCGCCGCCCGTGTAACCCACACGGGTCGAGATGATGCCGGGCCGCTTGCGGATTAGGTCCTGCATGCCCCAGAAACATCCTCCTGCGAGAACAGCGCGCTGATGCATGTTAAGCCTCCTCTACTTGATCGAGATATTCACCGTATCCCTCGGACTCCATCTCGTCGCGCGGGATGAAGCGAAGGGACGCTGAGTTGATGCAGTACCGCAGACCGCCGCGGTCGGAAGGACCATCGGGGAACACATGGCCGAGATGACTGTCTGCGTGTACTGACCTGACCTCCGTCCGGACCATGCCGTGTGCGCTGTCCCGCACCTCGTTCACGTTTGCCGAAACGATCGGCTTGGTGAAGCTGGGCCAGCCAGTACCCGAATCGAACTTGTCCGTCGAAGCGAACAGTGGCTCTCCCGACACTATGTCGACGTAGATGCCAGGCTCCTTGTTGTCGTTGTACTCGCCCGTGAAGGGCCTTTCGGTGCCCGCCTCCTGGGTAATTCGGTGTTGCTCGGGAGTCAGGTGGTCGATTGCTGTCTGTGACTTTTCAAACTTCATTACAGTCTCCAATACTTATCTAGAGGGCCAGGCACGCTACCGCTAATTTTTTATGTCTCCTGATTTGCTCCTACAATGGTAGTGGGATGGCAAACGAGGTTTTACTAAGTGTTGGAAAATTAGAGATTTAAATTTCGCGTCTATTAATTCTAGCGCAACTGAGTGGTTAAGCAAGTACGTAATCAGTAAATATTAAAAAAATAACACAAAAGCACGATTATATAATACAGTGTTGTTGGCGCTGATGGAAAATTGACCCACCCTGCCGATTGAAATTTGACCCAGGGCGGATTGCTGATTTTGTTACCAGCAACTGTGGATAAGTCTACCAGCGCAGCTGCTGTTGCCCCCACTCCTTCGCTAGCCCAGTTCAGTTGTTTAAGACCTGCCACACGCAGCCATGTAGCAGGCCGTCGTCGCCATGAAATCAGAACGGCTCATCGTCCTCCGGTTCCTGGCCGCCCTTACGCTTTCGCTCCCGTGATTTGATCTTGGCCTGGGCCGCCAAGCTACTGTGTTGCAGGCGATAGGACTCGTTACCGGTTTCGACGATGTGGCAGTGGTGGGTCAGCCGATCCAGCAGGGCGGTGGTCATCTTGGCGTCGCCGAACACGCTCGACCATTCGGCGAAGCTCAGGTTGGTGGTGATCACCACGCTGGTGTGTTCGTACAGCTTGGATAGCAGGTGAAACAGCAACGCACCGCCGGCCTGGCTGAAGGGCAGATAACCCAGTTCGTCGAGGATGACCAGATCCATGCGCAGCAGAGCTTGGGCGATCCGCCCGGCTTTGCCGTCGTGCTTTTCGCGCTCCAGCAGATTGACCAGATCGACCGTGGAGTAGAAGCGCACGCGCTTGCCGTGCCGGGTGATGCCGGACACGGCCAGCGCAGTGGCCAGGTGGGTTTTACCGGTGCCAGGCCCACCGATCAGCACCACGTTCTGCGCGGTGTCGGTAAAGGCCAGACTGGCCAGTTCGCTGATCAAACGAGCGTCTGCGCTGGAGGCGCTGAAGTCGAAGCCGGCCAGGTCGCGGTGCATCGGCAGCTTGGCCATGTTCATCTGGTGGCTCACCGAGCGCATGGCGCGATCTGTGTGCTCTTGTTCCAGCAGGTGTTCGAGCAGCCACTTGGACGAGGCTGTGTTCGACTCACCCTGCGCAGTCAACTCCGCCCAGGCCGTGGCCATGCCGTGCAGGCGCAGCTCCTTGAGTTCCGCCATCAAATCACGCATGACCGATCTCCTCGGTCTGGCCACGCAGGCGGTCGTAGCGCGCCGTGTTAGCGACGGGGGCTTCCTTGAGCGACAAGTGGGTTTCGACGCTGGGTGGTGGTTCGGTCGCGGCCAGGCGCGCCACGACATTGAGGATGTGTTCGGCGCTCAGGCTGCCGCTTTCCAGTACCAGCTCAACAGCCACCAGCACCGCATCGAGCCCGGCGACCGGTACGGCAGCCAGAACTTGCGCCATGATCCGGTCACCGCCGGCATGACGCCCCAGACCGTGCTTAAGCTGACGCAGCGGCGCCGGCAGATCAGCAAAGGGCGCGCCGTTGCGCAGCGCACCGGGCTTGCGTTCGATCAGCGGGAGGTAGTGCTGCCAGTCATAGCTGACCTGGTCGCGATCCAGCAAGCGGACATGGCTGGCGATCAGCGCGTCGTCAGCCACCACCTCGATTCGCGTCGGATACAAACGGCTGCTGACCCACTTACCCGCATACTCACACGGCACCGAGTAGCGGTTGCGCCCGACGCTGACCAGGCAGGTGCTGGAGACCCGCGCAGGCCGCTCGACGTAACCGTCGAATGGCGCTGGCACAGGCATCAGTTCAGCGCGCTCCAACTCCAGCACTTCGGCCACACTCAGCCCGCTGTATTGAGGGTGCGTCAGCTCGTTCCAAAGCGCGCGGCAGCGCTGGCCCAGCCAGGCATTGAGTTCCTCGAAGGAGTGAAACTGGCAGTCCTGGGCGTCTAGCCAGATACGCCTGCGGCTGTCTTGCACGTTCTTTTCAACGATGCCCTTTTCCCAACCAGCGGCGACGTTGCAGAAGTCCGGATCGAACAGGTAATGCGCGCACATCACCGCAAAGCGCGCATTCACCGCCCGGCCTTTGCCCTTATTGACCTTGTCGACGGCGGTCTTCATGTTGTCGTAGATGCCCCGGCGCGGCACGCCGCCCAAGGAGCCGAACGAGCGTGTATGGGCGTCAAATAACATCTCATGGCCCTGGCTCGGATACGCCACAAGCCAGAACGCACGGCTGGCACACAGCTTCAGATGTGCCACCTGCATACGCCGGTAAATGCCGCCGACCAGCAAGCCTTCCTCGCTCCAGTCAAACTGAAACGCCTCGCCAAGAGCAAAGGTCAGCGGCACAAAGGCCTGCGACGCCTTGCCCTGTCCCCCTCGCCAGGCACGGATAAACGCGATGAGCTGGCTGTAGCCACCGTCATAACCTTCGGCTTTGATTTGCGCCAACAGCGCCTTGGCACTGCGCCGCTGTTGCTTGGGCCGCAGCGAATCGGCTTTTAGCGCCTGCTCCAGCGTGGCGTGAAAAGGGCTGAGTTTGTTGAAGATCGCGCGGCGTTGGTAGACCGGCGGCTTGGCCTCAGGTGCTCTGACCCACTTGCGAATCGTGTTGCGCGCCAACCCGGTGCGCTTGGCTATCTCATGCAGCGACAGCTTGTCGCGGAAATACATCCGGCGAATTTTGCCCATCATTTCCATACTGATCACCCTGTGTTCTCCTGCTCAAAAATTGAGCAGAAGCAGTTGAACACCTGGGTCAGTTTTCAGTCGGCAGAACAGCCTCTACTGGGTCAGTTTTCGGTCAGCGGCAACATTCCTGGTCGACAGTAAGGGCATCATTCGCTACAAGCACGTCGGCGTTATAGATGAGACGGTGTGGCGTGAACAGCTTGCAGATCTTTATCAAGGTCTGGTGCAGGAGGGCACGCAATGAGCCGGTTTCTATGTGGAACTCTCTTAGTGTTGTGTTCCGCTAGTGCCGCCCAAGCTGCCATCGATGCTTACGCGTTCAAGGATGAGGTCGAACGCGCCCGGTACACCGAGTTGACCCGGGAACTGCGTTGTCCGAAATGTCAGAACCAGGATATCGCAGACTCCAATGCCCCCATCGCCGCCGATCTGCGAAAAGAGATCTTTCGCATGCTCGATGAAGGTCAGAGTAATCAGCAGATCATCGACTTCATGGTCGATCGCTATGGCGAATTCGTGCGCTACAAACCTGAGCTGAACAGCCACACCTGGTTGCTCTGGTTTGGGCCTGGCGGTTTGTTGTTGGGCGGTGTGTGGGTGATTTACTTGATCGTTGCACGTCATCGTGGTCGGCATGGCGATGATGTTGAGGTGTTTTCTGACCAAGAGCGTCAACGGCTCCTCCTCCTATTGGGTAAAGAATCTAATGATTGATTTCTGGCTATGGGTCGGCCTGCTGTTGCTGGTTGCCCTCAGTTTCGTGCTAATCCCTGTGTTGTTTGTACGTCGTGCCCAAAGCGAAGAAGATCGCACCGCTTTTTACGTGGCGCTGTATCAGGAACGCCTGGCGGAGCTACAGCTTCAGCAAGGGGACGGAGTGATGTCTCCTGCGCAAAAAAACAGTGCCCGCTCTGAGGCGGACCGCGAATTGCTGGCGGACACCGAAGGAGCTGGCCTCGAACGTTTTTCGACTACAGGCAAGCCGCTACCAGTATTCGTGGCTTTCTTGATACCGGCGCTGGGGCTCGCGCTGTACCTGCATTTTGGCGCCAGCGACAAAGTCGAGCTGGTTCGTGAGTTCGCCCAGCCTCCCGGTTCACTCGCGCAAATGAACGACCGTCTGGAACGCGCGGTTAACGCCCAACCGGAGTCAGCTGAGAACGCTTATAACCTGGCCCAAAACTACATGGCTCAAGGGAGGCCCGACGATGCCGCTAGAATGTTCGAACGAACGGTGTCACTGGCCGGTCGCCGACCGGAGTTATTAGGCGAGTGGGCTAAAGCATTGTATTTCTCTAACAACAAAATGTGGTCTCCGCCAATCAAGGCGCTGACAGATGAAGCTTTAAATGGAAATCCGGGTGAGCTCCAGAGCTTGAGTCTCATAGGTCTGGCTGCGTTTGAAGAGCATCGTTACCAAGATGCTTTAAAATATTGGCATCACGCATTAGCAGAGATGGGTTCCGACCATCCGTCACACGCTGCTTTAGTACAGGCCATTGGAAAGGCAAGAAACGGTCTTTCAGCGGATGAAAAAAACAACAATTTGACGATTAACCATGTTGCTGGCTTGCCACCAACACCGCTCAAGGTACGGGTGGACATTTCCCCGGAAATTTTCGAAAAGGTCGCTTTGGATGACAGTGTGTTCGTTTTCGTACAGACGCTATCGGGCTCCAAGGTACCTCTCGCTACCATACGACTTAAGGTCTCAAGTCTGCCGGCCGAGGTGGAGTTTTCAGGCGCTGATGCAATAGTTACCAGCAACACCTTATCGCAGACAGCCGCGATTCAAGTGACTGCTAGGGTCTCTAGGGGAGGGAAGAGTAGGTCGGGGGAATGGTTGGGCCGAAGCTCGACGACATTAAATTCGAAGAGCGCTAGGCTGAAGCTTACGATCAACCTTCCGGATATCTGATCGACTGCACCGCAAAGTGCTGTTGCCAGGTACTGTAAAATAGAAGAGTGAGCACTTGATTTGCTGGTGCTTTCAAACTACGGTGTTGTTTTTTTAACAGCCGAACTGGAAAGGGAGGCTGAGCTGCTCAGTGATCACTTTATCCGTTGGCTGATTTACGCCGGCATGTTCGCTACAGGCACTGAACGACAACGCAGATGGTATGGTCTGTGCGTTCTGACTCGTCAAGGATCGGCCAATGGATCGTTTGTCTAATTTGCTCTCGCGGTTCGGCGTGCGGGCCAATCTGTTCTATGACGGCGACCTATGCGGCTCTGCATCTTACGATGGCGCCGAGCGGCGAGGTTATATCCATCTGCTTCAGGCCGGCAGCGTGACGTTGCTTGGTCCCGATCGCAAGGATTTGCAGCTCACTCGCCCTAGCTTGATTTTTATGCCACGCCCCGCCAAGCATCAATTGTTTGCGGGTGAGTCCGATGGCGCAAAGTTGTTGTGTGCTTCCATGGAGTTTGAGGGCGGAATTGATAATCCTTTGTCGGCTTCATTACCGGACTGTTTGGTGCTCGCACTCGATGATCTGCCCATGCTGGCAGACACGTTGGAGTGGATGTTTGCCGAGGCGGCAAATGTGCATTGTGGAAGGGAAGCCGCGCTTGAGCGCTTATTTGAGCTCCTAATCATTCTGTTGCTCCGTTACCTGCTCGATCATCACCAGTTGCGCACCGGAATGATGGCTGGACTGGCCGACATGCGGCTTGCCCGATCGCTTTTACAGATGCACAACTCCCCGGAACATGCCTGGTCAATAGCAGAGCTGGCCAGTGAGTCAAATATGTCACGCGCTGCGTATGCCGTGCATTTCAAGAGTGTCATCGGACAGACGCCTGCTGATTATTTGTTGAGTTGGCGAGTTAGCCTGGCTCAGAAGCTGATGCGAGAAGGGCGCTCGATTACGCTGATTGCAGCTCAAGTCGGCTACGAAAGTCCTTCGGCGCTGTCTCGCGCATTTAGACGCAAGACGGGGTTGAGCCCTCGTGACTGGTTGAAAGATCTGGCGGGGGAAAATGATGGCAAAAAGGCCTAAGGCATTACTGCCTTAAGCCATTGAAAAAATTATGCATTAATTTTACGTTTTTCCAGTTCAACCAGCGAATGGCCTGCCACAAATATCGAAACAGCAAGCAACCCTAAGTCTTTAAGCAGAAACTGACCTGGCGCAACGGAAATCGCCGGAAACCCTAAACTAGGCTCAATGACGCCCGGAGTGGAAAACATAAAGCTAAGGGTTGTGAAGAACAGGCCTGCAGACAGAGCGCCTCCTACCACGGATAGTTTGGGCGACAGCATGCGGCCTGCGATCAGAGTGCCGATCGAAATCTCTAGTATGCCGAGCAGGCTGGAGAACATGTCGACCGAAAAAATGCTATACACCCATCCCAAAAGCGGGCTGTTGCTCACCAGTGGAACCAGGCCCTCGGCCTCGTAGTGGGTAAATTTCATGCCGCCGAACCAGAAGTAAATAATAGCGAGAGCCAAGTACGCGCCATAGATACCTAGCCCCATAGTTTTGGTTCCAAGCGTTAAGTGGGCCTGTACGCTGGACTTCGAGTTTTCAATGCCTATGGTTTTCATGTCTGAGCTTCCAGTAGTGAGTGAGAGTGTGTTGGCTGCCGAACGCCGTATGCGTTGGCGATGAGATGATTATGGCTGGCATCTCTAATCAAGAGGCATCAGAAAGTATTGATTTCAGTGCAGATCGTCTTGGGCGGTGCAATTCGCGATGAAGGGATCGCCGTGGAGAGCGATGAGTGCACTATTTCGATAAAGGAGTCGTTTTACATAGGTCGATGAAGCGCGTTGCGGCATCGCCTACTGTCATTTCTCAAATCTGACTATGGGGCTTGGGGCGAAGGGCGGCACTGACTAGGCTTAGAACAGCTACCAACTAGCCGCGCGGCCGCGATGCACAAAGAATGGTAACTGAGCCGTGAGTGCGGTGGGCGCCCGCATTTATTTCCAAACCCGACAGATACATCGATCTTCGACTTCAACCGGGCAGATAGCTGTTGCAGCAAGCCTATCAATCGACTTTGACGTGTTAAAGAGGATAGGTTTTCCAGGGTTGGGGAACAGCATGCCCTGCAGAACGACACACGTCACTTTTGTTAATCCTGAATCCGTGAGACCGGCCCTCGGAAGCACTTCTAACCCACTGACCTGCATGGCAATATAGCCATTATCGCCATTCACCCAGACAGTGCCATGCCCAACATAAAGTTCCGCGCCAGTCGCCGCACCCTCACCAGCCACGCCGGGCTGTCCATCATCGGGCAATGCTTCGAGATCGCTGGCGTCGACAGCATCGACAGCCGCTTCCCCACCACGCTGGGCATGCGCACCAGTGACGTGATCAAGAGCTACCTGGGCCTGCTGTGTCTGGGCATGAGCGACTATGACGCTGTCGAGAACTTCCGCCGCGACAAGCCCTTCCAACAACTGCTGACCCTGCAGAAGGTGCCGAGCGCGGCGACGTTGCGACAGCGGCTGGAGAAACTTGCCGCCAACGACCTGCAGGCGCGCACCGCCACCTGGTCCACGACCCTGCTGTCACTGATCGAAGCACCGATCACCGCCGAGACGACGCACGTCTGCCTGGACATCGACACCTTCGTCATGGACAACAGCAACTCGAAGAAGGAAGGCGTCTCGCGGACCTACCAGAAGGTCGATGGCTACACCCCGATCGCCGCCTATCTGGGCAACGAAGGGTGGTGCCTGGGTCTGGAACTGCGGCCTGGCAAGCAGCACACCATGAAGGAGAGCAACGCCTTCCTGGAGCGGGTACTGCCTCGCGCCCAATGCCTGACCAGGCAACCGATCCTGTTACGCGAGGACAGCGGCTTCGACAGCCAGGCGCACCTGGCGCTTCTCGAACAGCAACGCCAGGTCTTTGCCGACGAGGGGCGCCGGCTCGACTATGTCGTCAAATGGAACCCGCGCGGCTCGGCCACGGCTGATCGAGATACCTGGCTGGCGGTGGCGGCGGACTACTGGGAAGAGCTGCGTCCTGGCAAGCGCCAGGCGCTGTGGCCGCAGACCGTCTCGATCCACGACGACAACAAGACCGAATACGTCGTCCAACGCGTGATGCGCCTGGTAGAGCGCACCGCCGATCGCGATGGCCAGTTGCTGCTCGAACCGGACTATGAGTTGGAAGGCTGGTGGACCAGCCTGGACGAGGCGCCGGAGGCGGTGATCAAGCGCTACCAGGCGCATGCCACCCATGAGCAGTTTCACAGCGAGATCAAGACCGATCTCGACCTGGAGCGCTTGCCGTCCGGCAAGTTCGCCACCAACGATCTGATCCTGCATCTCGCCCAGTTGGCCTACAACATCCTGCGCCTGATGGGACAGCTAGGCATGACCGGCGAGCTGAGCCCGGTTCGCCACCCGGCCAAGCGGCGCCGGCTGCGCACCGTGCTACAAGAGTTGGTGCACCGTGCGGCTCTCGTGATTCACAAGGCACGGCAGATCATCCTCGACTTCGGGCAGGATATCGGGCGCATGACGGTGCTCAAGACGCTGCGGAGCCGACTGCGTTATCCACGAGGAACGCCATGCTGACCGTCAATCGGCGACACTCTATCCACAAGCAGTTCCAGGCGACACGCGATCGCCAGATATGTCGTGCCTGGCGGGTGGAAAGGCATGACAAAACGGGCCGTCAGCACTGATCAGCACGGTGGGTTTTGGCAATAACGGGCTTGCGAAAGCCAACTTGCACGGGGCGAATGATCAAAAAGTGCTCGCTGGCGGTGATAGGGAAAGTGTCGGCGCCGGCTTCACGGATTCAGGTTAATGTTAATGGCCAATTAATCTGACCCACCTGAGCCATGTTTATTGAACTATGCCAGCGGCTCATGGCAGGCTCCTCCAGTTCCACTCGCTGCGTGCTACGGCATCATGGGCGTGCAGGCTTTCAGCGTGCACCACCTTGAGCGCAAAGCCTGAGAGGAAAGAGTGTTGCGACAGGGTGTGGTGCAGGCGACGGGCGGCATCCTCGCAGAACATCAGGTTTTGGCCATTGGCCAGCGCAAAAGCCTGCTCATCGATACGCTTGACGGCAGTTTGCAGAGCCGTGCCCAGGGCGTGTTCCACTTTGTCGACCAGGGCCAGCAGTGGCAGGTCGTTCTCGCCGTCTGCCAGCCGAACCTTGACATGGGCCTGGCTGCGCTGACTGTGGGGCGTGGCCAGAATGCCCTGTTCGCTGCCCAGCCAGGCGTGGACGGCCTCGCGGCTGACGGGCATATCGGTGAAGTCTTCGGCAAACGCCTGCTGAATCAGCTGACGGGCCAGCGCTGCAGAGCAAGGGCAGGTGGAGGAGTAGCCAACGCTGAGGCTCAGCTCTGCGTCGAACCCGTCAGGCCCCAGGCGGCAGCGGAGGGTGAAAGGGTAGGTTTTCCATCCGGCGAGCGGGCTGATCAGCGCAGGGCGATTGAGCAGGGCATCGCCTGCCAGCTCCAGAAATGCCTGCTGGGAAAGGTCCTCATGGCTGGCCAGAAACGTGTTCAGGATCTGGCGAACAGTGCCCAGGGTGAGTTGCTGATGTTCAAGGGCCGCCAGGGCCAGGTAGAGCCGCGACATGTGGATACCGCGGGCCTGGCGGTCGTCCAGGCTGACGCCTGCCGACGCGCGGCCTGCCAGAGTGTGGCCCGCTACCTTCAGCGGCAGTGCGATGCCTTCCATGCCCACCCAGCTTAGCGTGCCATGCAGGCGGCTGGAGGTGCGGGCGATGTCTTGCAGCGTGTGATTCATGAGCAGCTCGGCGGTCAATTGATGGAATGTTATAACATAACAAATACTCGATGCGATGATAGCTCGCTGCCCTCGTGTGTGCAAATGGCCAATAACCAGTGACAGGCGCTGAATCGACGTTTCTTTTTGAAACGAATCTGGCATCATTGATAATTATTCTTATGTTGATGTTGGCAACATATTCTATCGAGAGGGCTAGGCATGGCGTTGAGTGCAAAGGGATGGGGCGTGGCGGCAGCAGGTGTGCTGGTGGTTGGCGCTGGTGGGTATGTCGCAGCTCAGGCGATGGTGGGCAATCAGGTGGAGCAGGCGCTGGCCGATAGCCTCGCCGAGCTGGATCGGTCGGTCTCCTACGAGGTGCATGATGTGCAGATCGACAAGGGCCTCTTCGATACCCGAGCCACGGCCACGATCGCCATGCGCGGGTTCGAAGACGCCACGGCGGACGTCAACCTGTTCGTCAAGCACGGGGCGCTGAGCGCTGATATTACCGGCGAAATCGTGCCCAATCAGGCTCTGGTGCAGGGCGTCATCGATATCGACCTCAAGGCAACACGTTCCGCCATCGAAGGGCAGCTGAGCGCCACCGAGCTGGATGGCGTGGCGCTGGATGTGCTGGTCGACCAGCTGGTGGTGGGGCTCGATCGCGGTGCCGACGGGCATTGGCACCTGGATACCCGGGCTCAGGAAATCACCTACCATGGCGACAATGAAACCGTGCGCATGGTGACGCCACGGCTGATCCTGAACACTCGTCATCACGAAGGCGAACCCGTGCTGCTGCAGAGTCTCGACATACCGCGCACGGAAATATTCGTGGAAGGCGTGCGGGTCTACCTGGAGGGCATGGAGTCGGAGAGCGAGTCACGAGGGGAGACCATTGTCCACCAGAGCGGCCATTTCCGGATTGCCGAGATGGGCGTGGATGATACGTCCTTTGGTAGCCTGGCCTTCGAGGTGAGTGCCGACAACTGGGACCTGGAGGCGCTGCAAGCCTTTCAGGAAGCCTATGCCCCCCTCATGGCCATGCACCTGGATGCCGAAGAGCGCGGCGTGCCGGTGGATGCCGAGCAAGAGCGTGTGCTGATGGCCGAGGCTCTGGAAAGCAGCTACGCCATGCTGGTTGCCAGCCCCACCATGGCCATCGACCCCCTGCAGGCCCATATCGTACTGCCCGACCTGGGCATCGACTTCAAGCCTCGGCTCACTACGCACATGGCCTTCGACGGTCAGGACCTCGCCAAAGGCGCGCTCTACGGTGCCTTCTGGCCGGTTGGGCAGCCGTTACCCCAGGGCCTGATGAGCGAAGAGCAGATGATGAGCCCCTTCGAGGCTCAGGAGTATCTCAGCCGTCGCCTGAGCCTGGCGTTGACCGTAACCACACCTCCCGATCTGGTATTGGGCTTTATTCCGATGCCATTTGCCGCCATGCTGGACAGCGAGGCGGAAGAGCAGGAAGTGCTTTGGCAAGAAGGAAGCCTGATGATCAATGGTCAGCCGATCATGTAATGGGGCACACCCGCTCTCCATGAATCTGGGTCTACGGAAGGAAATATCATGATGCTCACTGTGGTTATCGTGCTGGTGGTGATAGCTCTGATCGCCGTCTATATGGTGTCGGTGTACAACCGACTGGTGTCGCTGCGCAACCGCTTTCAAAACAGCTTTGCGCAAATCGAGGTGCAGCTGAAGCGGCGTCACGACTTGATTCCCAACCTGGTGGAAACCGCCAAGGGCTACCTCAGTCATGAGCGGGAAACGCTGCAGGCGGTGATCGAAGCGCGTAACACCGCCGCCGCTGGCCTGAAAGCCGCCGCGGCCAATCCTGGCAGTGCCGAGGCCATTGCGCAGCTAGGAGGCGCAGAGGGCGCGTTGACTCAGGCCATGGGGCGGCTGAACGTGGTCATGGAAGCCTACCCGGACCTGAAAGCCTCGCAGAACATGCAGCAGCTATCGGAAGAGCTGACCAGCACCGAAAACAAGGTGGCGTTTGCCCGTCAGGCGTTCAACGACGCGGTGATGCACTACAACACCTATCGCCAGAGTTTCCCACCGATTGCCGTGGCGGGCATGCTGGGACATGGGCAGGATGCCACGCTGCTGACCTTCGAAGACAGCGCCCAACTGCAAACGGCGCCGAGCGTCTCGTTCTAGACGTGATGCCCAGGCCCGGGTGACCACAGGGAGGCCAATGCCATGGATTTCTTTACCGCACAAGACAACGCCAGGCGCAGCACGGGCCGCTGGGTGGTGCTGTTGCTCCTCGCCATCGTCTCGTTGATCGGCGTGACCACGCTGGTGGTGGCCATTGCGCTGTACATGATGGGCGCCAGCGGCAGTCAGGCTCAGCCGGTCGAGCAGGGGGTGTTGACCATGCTCTCCTGGCAGCTGCTGGCGGCGGTGGCCGTCGGCGTGCTGGCGCTGGTGGGGTTCGGGGGGCTGTACAAGCAGCGCCAGCTGCGTCGAGGTGGCCGTGTGGTGGCGGAAGCGCTGGGTGGCCGTCTGATCAACCTCGACACGCGCGATCACGACGAGCGGCGGATCCTGAATGTAGTCGAGGAGATGGCCATTGCCTCCGGAACGCCGGTGCCTGCGGTATACGTGCTGGAAGAGGAGGGGATCAATGCCTTTGCGGCCGGTTATCAGCCTGCCGATGCAGTGGTGGGCATTACCCGAGGCGCCATTCGGCAGCTCACCCGCGATGAGCTGCAGGGGGTGGTCGCCCATGAGTTCAGTCATATTCTGCACGGCGACATGCGCCTGAACATCCGGCTGGTGAGCCTGCTGCATGGCGTGCTGCTGATTGGTCTGGCAGGCGGCATGATGTTGCGCAGCTTGCGCTTTCGAAGAGTCAGCAACAACAAGCGCGACAACTCGGCGGCGGTAGTGCTGGGCCTTGGGCTGGCGCTCACCTTGATCGGCTACGCGGGCACTTTCTTTGGCGGGCTGATCAAATCGGCGGTGAGCCGTCAACGGGAGTATCTGGCCGACGCGGCAGCCGTGCAGTACACCCGCAACCCACAGGGGATAGGCGGTGCGCTGGTGAAAGTGGGTGCCCATGCCAAGGGCTCGCACCTCTCGGCACCTCAGGCGGCCGAATTCAGCCACCTGTTTTTCAGTCAAGGAGTGTCGTCGGGGCTAAGCCAGCTCATGGCGACGCATCCGCCGCTCAAGTCGCGCATTCAGCGCGTTCTGCCCGACTGGCACGGTCGTTTCGAAGCCTTGCAGCCAGCGCCTTCGCAGCAAGAGCCCGACACCCCTGGTGCCGAGGCAGACCAACGCTCCCATGGCCGCCGGATGGGAGGTGTGTCCACGTCTCCCGAGGCGCTGTTCAGTATGGCGGCCATGCAGGTGGCGCTGGGGGCCATGGGGCAGCCCGATCCACGCCATTTGCAAAAGGCCCGCGACGTGATCGATGCCTTGCCCGCCACCCTGGTAGAGGCCGCCCATGAACCCTACAGTGCCAGGGCGCTGATCTACGCCATGCTGCTGAGCGACGATGATGCCGAACGCACACAGCAGTTGGCGGCGCTGGAGGCCGTGGCGCTGCCGGATGTGTTCGCAGCATTGCATACCCTCAAGGAGCAGGTGGCCCGGCTCGACGTACAGCTGCGCCTGCCGCTGATCGAACTTGCCCTGCCTGCGCTCACCTCGCTTTCCACACAGCAGGCCCAGCACTTCAGGCTCTGTATGGAGCGTTTGATCCATAGCGACGGCAAGGTCAGCCTGTTCGAGTGGACGCTCTACCAGCTGCTGCTGAGCCATCTGAGCGAGCGTCACGGCGGTGCTGAAACCCTGACGTTGGAACAGACCCAGGCCGAATGTCAGCGGTTGTTGGGCGTGTTGGCTGAGGCGGGAGTGGCACCAGGGCAGGCGGGTGACGAGGCCGTGGCTGCCGCGCTGCGGGCTGCCCAGGCCTCGCTGCCTTTCACGTTGTCTTCCCTGCAAGACGCCGATGACATGCAGGCGCTCAGCCTGGCCGTAGAGCGCTTGCGCCGCTTGAAACCGCTGCATAAAGCCCGCTTGCTGAACGCCATGACCCGCTGTGTAGAACACAGTGGCGTGATTCGCGCCGCCGAGGCAGAGCTGTTCCGCGCGGTGGCCGATATGCTCGGCTGCCCAGTGCCGCCGCTGTTGGAAGAGCCCGACAGCGATACTCACTCCATGGGGTGAACGCCCATGCCTTCATCGCTCCTACTGTTACTGGCCGATGCCGTGTTGCTGTTGCATGTGCTGTTCGTAGCCTTCGTGGTGCTGGGGCTAATGGCTATCTACCTGGGCGGTATTCTGGGCTGGTACTGGGTGCGCCACCGCCGGTTTCGGCTTGTTCATCTAGGCGCCATTGGTTATGTGGTCGTGCAAGCGTGGCTAGGAGCCGTCTGCCCGCTCACCACCCTGGAAATGGCGCTGCGTGCCGAAGCCGGTTCAGCCACTTACGCTGGTTCCTTCATTCAACACTGGCTCCAGCGGCTGCTCTACTACACGGCACCGGAGTGGGTGTTCGTGGCGGTATATACCCTGTTCGGTAGCTTGGTGCTGGCCAGCTGGTGGGTGGTGCGGCCCGTTGCCCGCCAGCGGGGGTGAGGTTTGCAGGGGCCTGCCGTAGTCCGTAATGCGTTGCAGAGTCGTGCTGGCAGGGAACGCGAGGTGCGTTAGGCTGAGGGGTACGTACGCCGTTTCGCCAAAGGGCCTGCCAGGGCAGGTGTCTGCTGGAGAAAGGGCGATCATGCAGAGTGCCAAGCGTAAAGAGGTGCAGGATGACCAAACGACCAAATGGACAGGGTGACGCTTCGATAGCGACCGTTTCGTGCAAGACCGAGCAGCTGCTGCTGGCAGCGTTGGAGCGGGGTGGCAGCTGCCTGGAAACAGGGCGTTACTTGATCAGCTATCGAGACGGCCAGGTGGAAGAGGGCATCAAGGCACTGCAGCCCTTAACTTCCGTATTGCCGACGCGCGCGATTTCAGCGAGCAAGCGGTCAGCCTGGACGAAACCGGTGACGCCGAGGCGCTGGTATTTCCAGAGCTGGGCGTAGCCTTGGTGGGGGGCGATGCCTTGCAGCACCATGGTATGGACGTACTGGATAAGCTCGCGGTGAATAGCCCCATCGAGATCATCGAGCCCGAATATTTTGCCTTTTCGGAAAACTCGGAGTACTTGCGCGGTTTTCTGCGTGCCGCGACCACCATTGCCCGTGACATGGGGGTGGAGCTGGAGATGGAAAACGCCGTCGAAAAGCCAGAACAAGAGGGCCGCACCACCACCTGGGGGTGGGGCAGGTATCAAGGTCGCCGTGCTGGATACCGGGATGGACCTGGGCCACCCGGAGTTTGCGGGCCGTGAATTTGTCTCGCGCAGCTTCGTCGGCGAGCCGGTGCAGGACCTCAATGGGCATGGTACACACTGTATTGGAACCGCCTGCGGCCCGAAGTCTCCCCGCGGTGATACCCCCCGTTACGGGGTTGCCTTCGATGCCCAGGTGCTGGTGGGCAAAGTGTTGACCAACTCGGGCGCAGGCGTGTTGGCGGGGTTGAACTGGGCGATTGCCAATCGCTGTGAAGTGATCTCCATGTCACTGGGCAGCCAGAGCCCGGTACAGGCCGCCTACACCCATGCCGGTGCGGCAGCGCTACGCAACGACTGCCTGGTGATAGCAGCGGCGGGCAATTCAACCCTGCCAACCGGCGCCCCGGCGAACTCGCCCACGGTGATGTCGGTGGCTTCCCTGGACCCCAACCTGTCGGTGTCCAGCTTCTCCAATCATGGCAAGATCGAGCTGGCCGCTCCAGGGCGCGACGTGTTGTCTGCCTGGCCTCGGCCGACCTGTCACAAGGCCATCAGCGGTACCAGCATGGCGACTCCGCACGTGGCGGGCTGTGCGGCCCTTTGGGCCCAGTCGGATGCTTCATTGCGAGGCCGAAAACTGTGGGATCAGTTAATAGCCTCTGCTCGCCCTTTGCCGCTATCGCAAGAGCAGGTAGGCGCGGGGCTGGTACAAGCCCCTTAGGCTGCGTGGTGCGCTGGCGGTCTTCTCCGGCCGTCCAGCGCATGCCCATCAACACGTGTGGCATTGATTTTCGGGAGATACCTTCAATGGCAACGGTAACGCTCTGGCTGATCACGATCTCCAGCGATCAGCCCATCCATGACATCGCCACGCGTCTCAGCGCCGAAGGGTTCACCGTCCGCGAGGTGCTGGAGGAGATCGGCTGCATTACCGGCGCCGCCGATGACGCTACCGTCCAGCGGCTCAAACGCGTGCAAGGAGTGCTAGACATCGCCCCGGATACGCCGATGGATGTGGGGCCACCAGGTACGGATGAGACGTGGTGATCATGGCTTTTTGCGGGCTCATCAATCGAATGTGGCCGATTTAGTCAGTTCGCCTTGAGCGCACTCGCTTCCCCGCCGTGCTACTGCGGCTTCCCGTACTTTTCTTGCTGCCCGTCTTGCTGCCGGTACTCTTGCGCCGTGCGTAGCTCTTTTTGCTGGTTCCGCTGCGTTTGGCGGGGCCTGCGGCTTCGCCCTGAGCGGTTTGCAGGCTGTGGCGCAGTTTGCTGGCATCGCTTTGGCGCAGCAGGGTGTGCAAGTCTTCCAGCAGGGCGTGTTGGAAGGCGTTGGGGTCGTCCTGGCGTTCGGAGATCGCGCGCAGGCGCTGCTCCCAGAGAGCGGTGCGTTCGGGAGTGCTGACGGCGCTGGGCAGTGCGGCGATGAGGGCGACGCCAAGCTGAGTGGCGCGCAGGGCTTTTTGCTGGCGTACCAGGTAGCCGCGCTGCACCAGGGTTTCGATGATGCCTGCTCGGGTGGCCTCGGTGCCCAGGCCGTCGGTGTCGCGCAGGGTGCGGCGCACTTCCGGGTCGTCCACGTAGCGGCCAATGTTCATCATCGCCTTGATCAGGCTGGCGTCGGTGAAGGGTTCTGGCGGTCGGGTCTCTTTCTCTTCCACGCCTGCACCGAGGGCCTGACAGGCTTCGCCCTGGGTCAGTGGCGGCAGCGGCGGGGCCTCTTCTCGGGTGGTGAACAGCGGCTTCCAGCCGGGGTCGAGAATGCTCTGGCCCCGCGTGCGGAAGGCTTCATCCAACAGGGTGAACTCGGCTTTGACTTCGAAAGTGCGCAGCGGGCGATAGAACTGTGCCATGACGTTGCGCACGATCAGTCGAAACACATGCCCTTCGGTGGCGGAAAGCTGGCTGAAATCGGCGGGTTTGCCGGTGGGGGCCAGGGCGTGGTGCGCGCCTACCTGTTTGTCGTTCCAGGCTTTTGAACGCAGGGTAAAGTCAGCCCCGTGGAGCCACCCGCGCAGGGTGTCGTCGTGCTGGCAGGCGCTGGCCAGGGTTTGTCGGGCCAGCGGCAAATGCTCCTCGGGCAGGTAGCGGCAGTCGGAGCGGGGGTAGGTAATCAGCTTGTGCTGCTCATACAACCGCTGGCAAATATCCAGCACCATCTGTGCAGAGAGGCCATGACGACGGGCGGCATCTACCTGCAGTGCAGAGAGCGAGTAGGGCAGCGGCGGGGCCTGGCGCTTCTCCTGCTGGTCTAATGTGGTGAGCGTGCCGCGGGCGCCGGGCAGTTGAGCGGCCAGGGCATCGGCGGGGCTGCGGTCAATCAAGCGCCCTTGTTCATCCAGCGGCTGGTGCTCTTTGGGTGCCCACCAGGCGCGCAGCTGGCCCTGGGCCACCTGAAGGTCCACCCACAGCGGGTAAAAGGGGTGGGGCACAAAATCACGAATGGCGTTGTCGCGCCGCACGATGAGCCCGAGTACCGGGGTTTGCACACGGCCCACGGAAAGCACGCCGTCGTGGCCTGCCTGGCGGCCGGTAAGGGTCCAGGCACGGGTCAGGTTGATGCCGTACAGCCAGTCGGCGCGAGCGCGTGCCTGGGCCGCTTCGAACAGCGGCTGGAACTCGCTGTTCGGCCGCAGGCTGGCCAGGGCGCGGCTGACGGCGGGTCGGTTGAGGTCACTGACCAGCAGTCGCTGTACCGGGCCACGGTATTTCAGGTGCTCGATCACTTCCTGTACCAGCAGTTGGCCTTCGCGGTCCGGGTCGCCCGCGTGCACCACGCTGGTGGCTTGCTTGATCAGTTTGCGAATCACCGCCAGCTGGCCACGTGCCTTGGGGCGCGGGGCCAGCTGCCACTGCCGGGGCACGATGGGCAGCCTGTCCAACCGCCACTGTTTGTCGGCCGGGTCGTAGGCTTCCGGTGGGGCTTGCTCCAGCAGGTGGCCCAGGCACCAGGTCACGATGGTATCGCCGCATACAATCGCGCCATCCTGGCGTTGGCCGCCGGGCAGGGCATCGGCAATGGCCCGCGCCAGGCTGGGTTTCTCGGCGATAATCAAGCGCATGGGGTGTGATCCTGGAGGCAGTGAAGAACGAAAGGGCATGGTAGCAGAAGTGGCCAACGGGTTAGAGTTCTGATACATGAAAATGTATACAGGTGTCGTGGACATGCGGTAAAGCATCCGAAAAGGCGATCTCCATGCGCGAACGCGGCAGAACACGACGTTTACTAGGGCTGGGTGCCCGCACCGGCGGTGCCCTGCTGAAGACTCGGCTGGGCGGCCAGGCAGATTGGCAGGCACTGGGCGAAGCGCTGTTCGAGGGGCTTTCCGAGTTGAAAGGCCCGGCCATGAAGCTGGCGCAGATCATGTCGCAGTGGGACGATTTGCTGCCACCAGAGCTGGCCAACGAGCTGGCGCGCCTACAGCGTCAGGCAGAGCCGATGCCCTGGCCCAAAATCCGCGAGGCGTTGGTATTGCAATACGGCGATATCGACAAGCACTTTCAAAGCATTGAAGAGCGTCCGTTCGCCAGCGCCTCCATGGGCCAGGTGCACAAGGCCGTGACCCATGACGGTGAAACCGTGGTCCTCAAAGTGCAGTACCCCGGGCTTGCAGAGGTGCTGGAAAGCGACCTCAAGCAGGTCAAGCGGATCATGGGGCTGGGCCGCTGGTTCAAGGTGCCCCAGGCACGGCTGGATGCGCTGTTCGAGGAGTTGGCGGCGGGGCTGCGCGACGAACTGGATTACCATGCCGAGGCCCAAGCGCTGGCGCGCTATCGCGAGCGCTACCTGAGCAACCCGGCGCTGGTGATTCCCGAGCCGCTGTTCGAGCTTTCCGGGCAGCATGTGCTGGCCATGCGCTATGTGGGCGGAACGCCGCTGCGTGAGCTGGAGAGCGCCGACGATGCCACTCGCCAGCAGGTGGCCGTTGCGCTGGCCGACTGGATCACCGAAGAGCTGTTCACCTACCGCGAGCTGCATGCCGACCCCCACGCAGGCAACTTTGCCTGCGACGAGCAGGGCAGGCTGGTGATTTATGATCTGGGCGCCGTGATCCCGGTGCCGGAAGCGCGCCTGAAAGCCATGATGCAGCTTCTGGATGCCACCCTGGCACAGGACCCCATGGCCATGGACGATGCGCTAATGAAGATGGGCGGACGCCAGGGTCAGGGCGCTCCGCTGGCGCTCTATAAAGAGTCGGCAGAGTGCATCACGCCGCTGTTTGCGCCCGGCCAGCAGGACTTCAGCGATGTGCGTGTACACCGCCGACTGCGTGAGCTGACGCCCAAGGTATGGGCAGCCATGGACCGGCTGCAGCCGCCAGCGGATACGCTGCTGCTTTCCCGAGCCCTGAACGGCCATTACTGGAATCTGGTAAGGCTGAGGGCGCGCCTCGACATGCACGAGCGCACGCAGCCGCTGTTGGCCTGGGCGCGCACCCCCTGATGAGGCCTTCTCCCTGAGCGATTGTCGCTGCGGCAGCGTGGTTAGCCATGCTAGACTACGGCGCTTTGAAAACGCGTATTGAAGACAGTGGAGACGGCAATGCTGGCGGTATGGGTCGATCAACTGCTGGGGTTTGCCTCTGGGGCACTCTCGGCAATCAGGCGGCAGGAGCACTACCCGGATTTCATGACCTGGGTGCGTGCCGAAGGTGCTGCATCCTTTAACGATAACGTGGCCACCGCGCAGGCGCTGGCGCCCATTTTATGGTCGCAGACACCGCTGGAGCGACTGAACTTCGCCAGTGAGCCGCTGGCCACCCCCGGGCGCAACGAGCCCTGCTGGTGCGATTCGGGCCGCAAATACAAGCAGTGCTGCTACCGCGTCAACTTCCCCACCGACATTCCCGAGCAGATGATGTGGATGCTCTCGCTGCGCGAGTGGAAAGGTGCCACCCTCAAGGCTGCTCTGGAGAGCCAGCAGGCACCGCCCCAGGCGCTGCTGGAAGCCGGGCTGATCGCGGCAGAAAGTGGCCAGACCGGCCGCGCCATGCAGATACTGGAGTCGTTGTTCGATGGCAGCGACTGGTCGCGGCTGCCCGAGCAGGCCGAACCCGCCTTCGAAATTTTGCTCGATATCTACCAGGAGCGCGGGTTCACCCGTAAACGCGCCGACCTGCTGGACGAGGTGATGGAGCGAGGGCCGCTGTTCTTGCGCGGCGTGGCCCTCGAACGACTGTGCCTGATGCACCTGGATAACGACGATCTCGACAGCGCTCGTGGGGCCTTTGTCAAAGCCCAGCAGGCACTGCCCGACTCGCCGACGCTGGCTTATATCGAAGCCATGCTGCTACTTCACGAAGGCCATGAGCAGGAGGCCAAGGAGCGAGCCAACTTCTGGTATCGCCGCCTGGCGCGCCAGGGCGGGCTCGATGACGAGCAGCTCGATTTTCTTGCCGCCCTGGCCGAGAACCCCGGGGCCACGCTGGCCGACCAGCTGCTGAGCGCCGAAGAGGATATGGCGACGCCGCTGGTGGCCCTGCAGGCGCTGCTGGCTGCGCTGCCCACTGCGCCGCTGTTGACCATTACCCGCGACGACGAGCGGGGCCGCTTGCTGTATACCACCACCGCCCGTGAAGAGACGCTGTTTGCCGCTTGGCACGAGCAGTTCCAGGTGCTGGTGGACGAAGAGGTGGCGCTGGGTTTTCGGGACGACCCTTGGGTCAACGCCATCGACTGGATGTCCGAGCTGTGTGCCCACCCCGAGTGGTTGGATGCCCCCCAGGTCGTGCAGGATTTGACGCTGGCGCTGACCAGCCGCTTTGGCAGCCTGCCGTGGATGGCGCCCAGCCTGCTGGAGCCTCTGGCGCTGCGCCTCTCGCGCTGGCTGGAGCAGGCTCGGGCCGCTGGTGAAGGTAGCCTGTGCTGGGACGATGCCGATAATGCCATGCTGCTGCGTACCGGCCTGGCGCTGGTGGTGGGCATGGAGCGGGGCGCCCGGCAGCACTCTCGGGAGCTGGCCGAAGAGCTGCTGGCCATCGACCAGGAAGATAGCCTGGGGCTACGTGAATTGGTGCTGGACCAGTTGCTGCGCGATGACCGCAACGAGGAGGCCCTGGCGTTGACCAACGAGCCGCAAAAGGACGACGGCTCGCTGGTGCTGGGACTGTTGATGGGACGCACACTGGCGCTTTATCGCCTGGGCCAACAGGAAGCCGCAGAAGCGGCGCTGGCCGATGTGATGGCCCACAGCCGCTATGCGCTGGAATTGATCTGCGCGGAAAACCCGCGCCCCTCCATGCCCCATCCGGATGGCCAGGTAGACCCAGGCTCCCGTGCGGAAGCCTGGCAGTACCGCACCCTGATGCGTGACCAGTGGCGCACCACGCCAGGCGCACTGGCCTGGCTGGAGCGCCACCGCTAGCGGGAAGCGATATTGGGCGTGGGCACCAGCTGCTTGTCGCGGCTGATCCAGATGGCCAGCAGGATGGCGGGCAGGCCCAGCAGGGTGGCGACCACGAAGAAGGTGGCGTAGCCCTGCGCCGTGACCACCAGGCCGCCAAAGCCGCTCAGGAATTTGCCTGGCAGCGTCATCAAGGATGAGAACAGCGCATACTGGGTGGCGGTATAGGCCCGTGAGGTGAGGCTGGAAAGAAACGCAATGAACACTGCGCTGGCCAGGCCATTGGCCAGGTTGTCACCAATAATGGTGATGACCAGCATCGGCACCTGGTTACCGATCAACGCCAGCACGGCAAACAGCAGGTTGGTCAGCGTGGCGGCCGCCGCGCCGAGAATCAGCACTGGGCCAATGCCGTAGCGGGCCACCAGTAACCCTCCCAGCAAACCACCGGTAATGCTCATGGCGATGCCGAAAATGTTGGTGACGCTGGCGATGGTGCCCAGTGAGAACCCAAGGTCGATGTACAGCGGGTTGGCCATGGAGCCCATGGCTAAATCACTGATGCGAAACACGCCGATAAATACCAGAATACCGAGTGCCTTCACCCCGTAGCGGCGAAAGAAATCGGTGAATGGGCAGACAATGGCCCCAATCGCCCAGGCGGTGATGCGCCGGAATACCTTGGGTTGACCGCGGCTGGCGCGGAGGAAGGCGCGCACCCTGGGCTCATGGATCAACTGCACGCTCAGCGACGCGCGCTGGGGCTCGGGGCGAATCAATACCGTCAGCACCCCGATACCCACCAGCGCCGCCATGCTCAGGTAGGCGGCGCTCCAGGAAAAGGCCGACGCCACGTAAAGCGCGCCAGCCCCCGCCGCGATGAGTCCCCCGCGATAGCCAATGATATAGGTCGACGCCATGGCCGCCTGAAGGTCGTCGTTGGCCGATTCGATCCGGTAGGCATCGATGGCGATGTCCTGGGTGGCCGAGCCAAACGCTACCAGCAGCGCAAAGGCCGCGACCCAACCCAGATTGTTTACTGGGTCGAGCCCGGCCAGCCCCACCAGCCCTGCGGCAATCATCCCCTGTGCCAGCAGCATCCAGCCTCTACGCTGCCCGAAGGTGCGGGTCAATAGCGGCAGGGCCAGCCGGTCGACCACCGGCGCCCAGAAGAACTTGATGGAGTAGAGCATGCCGATCCAGGCGAAGAAGCCAATGGCGGCGACTTCCACGCCATCGCTGCGTAGCCACGCCGAGAGGGTCGAAAATACCAGCAAAAAGGGCAGGCCAGCGGAAAAACCAAGAAACAGCATGGTGATGACCGGCGCCTTGAGATAAATGGCAAGTGCCGCCAGCCAGCTACGCTGGGGGGTAGGGGTGGGCATGGGGTGTTTCGCTCCAAAAGAAAACCAGGCCGCAAGGCCCGCTAAAAACCGGTCGGTGGTAAACTGGGCCCGACATCCTATCAAGCCGACAGCTTACCGGAGAGGAGTTTTCCATGTCGATTACCGCCCATCAGGTCGTCACTTTGCATTATGTCCTCAGCGACGTGCTCAGCGATGGCAGTACCCGTGTGCTGGACGACTCCCGCGCGCGTGAACAGCCCCTGGAGTACCTGCATGGCCACGATAATATTCTGCCTGGCCTGGAGCGTGACCTGGAAGGGCGCTCTGCTGGCGATGAGCTGCGGGTCACCTTGACCCCGGCAGACGCTTATGGCGTTCGCAATGAAGCGCTGGTGCAAGAGGTGAGCCGAGCATCGTTTGGCAGCGCGGAGCTTGCACCGGGCAGCCGTTTTCAAACCGAAGGCGAGGCCGGTCCGCAGATCGTCACCGTACTGAGTGTCGAGGGCGATAGCGTGACCGTGGATACCAATCACCCGCTGGCCGGACACACGCTGCGCTACCACGTGACGCTGCTGGACGTGCGCGAGGCGACCCGCGCCGAATTGGCCAAAGGCCATCCGCTGCCGCCGGGTACCGAGCACAGCAAAGTCGAAGACCGCAAAGTGCTGTGACTGCTCCCCGCCCTGACGGGCGAGGCTTCCCACGTCTTAGGCCGCTGCCGGTGCGTGACCGGGCTTACACAGGCCTCGATGGGCAGAGACCGACAGTCCTTCGGCCTTTAACGTTAAAATGCCTTGCTGGCGAATGTTGATCGCGGCGTTTATGTCGCGGTCGATGCCTTGCGTGCCGCAGCCGGGGCAATCCCAAGTGCGAACCGTTAGCGGCATTTGTTCGACCTTGTGGCCGCAGCCTGCACAGGTTTTGGTGCTGGCAAACCACTGGTCGATTTTGACCAGATGCTTGCCTTGCTGCTTGGCTTTGTAGTCCAGTTTTTGGATCAGGCTGTGCCAACTGGCATCGGCAATATGTTTTGCCAGCTTGCGGTTTTTCAGCAGGTTTTTGACGTTCAAGGTCTCGACCACCACCGCTTGGTTATCGTCAATGAATTGTCGAGACAGTTTATGCTGGAAGTCAGCACGGGCATTGGCCAGGCGCTCGTGCGCCTTGGCAAGGGTTAGCCGTGCTTTCGCACGGCGCTTGCTGCCCTTCTGGCAGCGGGAAAGCGCTTTTTGTTTGCGCCGCAAATTAGCACGCGCCCGCTTCAAGAAACGAGGATTGGCCACTTTGCGGCCAGTCGAGTCGATAGCCAAATGCGTCAAGCCCATATCGACCCCCAGCACGGTGTCGACGGTTTGCAGCGGTGCGGGCGCCTCTACACCATCATCCACCAGCAGCGCGGCAAAATACTTGCCCGTGGTGGTGCGGGTTAAGGTGATGCTTTTCAGCGTGCCCGTTATGTCACGGTGAAGTCGGGCTTTAATCGGCGTGAGCTTCGGTATTTTGATCCAGCTCTCACCGACCTTGATGCCGGTACAGTGATAGCTCGATTGCTTACCGTGCTTGCGCTTGAATTTGGGGTAGCGGGCTTTTAACTGGGGGTTAAAGAAGTTCTGGAAGGCGCGATCCAAGTTAATGCACGCCTGCTGCAACGCAATTGAATCGTAGTCTTTCAGCCAGTGGTACTTGCGGGATTTTTTCGCTACCGCCAGTAGCGGCTTGAGGTCTTTCTTAGCCCGGAGCTTGGTGCCATGCCGCTTGTACTGCGTACTGATGATGTGCAGTGCCTTGTTGTACGCAAACCGCACCGCGCCGAACTGCTGATTTAAGAAATCAGCCTGTTCAGGGGTCGGGTAGATACGGACTTTAGTGGCTTTCAGCATGGCATTGCGGCTTATCAAGCTGTATATATATCCATATTAGCCGGTGAGGGGCGAAAATCAACCCCCAGCAGCGCTAGCGCGCTGCCCGCTTGTATCCCCGCCCGACTGGGCGAGGGTTTACGCGGGGTTTTGCTAAAACTGACGTACATCAAGTTCGCGACGCCCCATAGTGCGGTGGTTTTCAAAGGTTGACCCAGGTCAGTTTTCCCCTTCTCAAAACAGCTACGATGGCCTCATACATCACGGCGGGAGGGGAACATCATGTACTGGGACGATGCAGTCATTTTCGGCTTGGTAACTGTCGCATTGGTGATCGCGTTTATGGTGGGCTGGGTCGGCTTCGTGGTGCGTGATCATCTACGCAAGGATGAACGCAAGAAGCCTTGATCCAGCAGGCTGTAGCAGTCGTCAGGGGAGGGGGTTTACATGCAAGTGTAAACTTCCTTTTGCCGGCCCACTGGGCCGG
>NZ_AJTS01000014.1 GCF_000275725.1 Vreelandella stevensii S18214
CGCCGTGGTACGGATCCGTTTGCCCGGTGGTGTGAGAGGACGGGGGAGGCGACTCCCCCTCCTACTCGATCCTGTGGTAAATCAGTTGACAGCCGTTGAAGTGTTTTGGCCTGATGCTCTGGTAAAGTGTGACCACTTGAACGCCTACCCTGACCAGGAACCGAACGGCCATGAACGCTGTGCTGCCACGTACTGCTGTAACGCCCCGCACTTCTTTGAAACCTCTCTGCAACATGGTGCTGGGGCTGCTCCTTGCGCTATGTCTCCCGACCTTGGCCCAGGCGCAGGCGTTGAATCTGGTCAATGGGGAGACCACCGAGAACAATCGCCATCAGTGATCTGCGTGAGCAGCCCAATACGACCTTTACCGTTTACGACCCTTATCAGGGGCGCGACGTGGAAATGCAGGGAATTCCGTTTCGTGAGTTTCTGGTGGAACACTTCGGGTCGGTACCCCCGCAACTGCACTTCACTGCCTGGGATGATTACGAAGTGACCCTGGGGGGCTGGGATAACCCGGTCTGGTATCTGGTCACCGTCGAAGATGGTGAGCCGCTGACGCTGCGCTCGCGGGGCCCGGTGCGTCTGGTGGAGCGTGAATACTCTGGCCGTGATACCGAAAACCTGCGTGAATTCAACGACTGGATCTGGATGATTCGCAGCATCGAGGCGCAGTGGTGAGTGCAGCGCCACCAGGAGAGCCAAAGCGTCGCCCCCGCTACATGACGTGGCTCTCCTTGAGCTTGATGAGTTTCATGGGCCTGATGGTATTGATCGTCTATGAGTCTCGTTGGGTCTACCCGGAAATCCAGGCCTACTTCAGCCAGACCGGCAGCCTGACCGGGCAGCAGCTGGCGACTCGGGCGAGAGGCTACGTGCAGAGCGCCCAAGAGTCGCTGCTGGTGGCGACGTCGCCACTGGACATCAGCGAGGCCAACCATGCGCTGGATCTTGCCTATGGGCTTTTCGATGTCAGTGTATACCGTCAGAACTACTCCTGTACCCTGCCCAGCTTGGCACTGGTCGACGAGATGACCGAACGCCTGGAACAACAGCAGATCGAACCCATCGACGCGGTCCACGCGCTATTCATCGCCGTGGACTGCCTGACGCGTATCGAAATGCACCAGTTGGATCGGCGCGGTATGGCGATCAATGATTTTTCCGAAAGCACCCGACGCCACAACCAGGTGTTGACCTACTCCAGTCTGCTGATCTTCGTGCTGGGTCTAGGGTTTTGGGCGATGCATGAGCGGCAGCTGCGTCAGACGGAAAACGCCACTGCTGAGAAACTGGACTGGATGGCCCGCGCCATGCGCGACCCGCTCACGGGGATCGGGAATCGCAGTGCACTGCATCAGGACGTGGTGAGTCGCGAGGGTGAGTCGTTGGGACTGATCTTGATCGACATCGATTTTTTCAAGCAGTACAACGATGCGCTGGGGCATCCTCAGGGCGACCGACTGCTGCGCCAACTGGCAAGCATGATCGAGCAGGCGCTGGGGCCGACGGCCCAGCTTTATCGATTGGGAGGCGATGAGTTTGCGGCGTTGCTACCGTGCCCTTCCAATAGCGTACTGGCACAGCAGTGCGAAGCGCTTCAGGCGGCGCTCGATGCGGCCGAGTACCCGCATCCCGCTCACCCGGATAAAAAGCGCGTGACGCTTAGCGTTGGCGCCACGCGTTTCATTGCCATGGCAACGGCCTTTGCCGGTGCGTATGAAGCGGCGGATAAAGCCCTGTACCAGGTCAAGACCGCCGGACGTGATGGCTGGCAGATTACTGCAGGCGCATGACGTTGGCATACATGGGCGCCAGGCGGCCCAGCATGTCGTTACGTGCGGCTAGCGGTATCCCTTCCTCTATCATGGCCTCGTTCAAGTACTCTACTACCCGGTTGAAGTGAGCATCGGTGATGCCCATGGTCTGGTGGGCACGGTCCATGGGCGGGCCTTCGTACTGGCAAGGGCCATCGCTGATATCACATAGCTGAGTGACCAAGGACGCCGCGAATAAATCGATATTGCTATTGGCAAAGTAGCCGACGATGTCGGGGTCATCAGCGATGCGATACAGCAGGTTTTCCACGACGTTTTCCAAGCTGGCCTGCCCGCCGACGCGTTCGTATAACGTGGTAGATGGCTGCTGATGGGCGCAACCAGTGAGCAGGAGACCTGACAGGGCTCCAATGATCAACGTATTGCGGATGGCCAAGTGGCCAGGCAAAAGTGCGGGTTCTCGCAAATTGACGCAATGCAGGCATGGGATGTGCCTAAGCAGGGTTAGGGAAATGGCCTTGTGATCTATTTATTATCAGTTGAAAAGTCATGTTTTTGCTCTAACGATAAAACCCTGAGAGGTAAAAAAGAGTAAACAATAGGGAAGTCATTGAAGGCGTCTGGTGTCGGTCACTGAGCTTGGCTAGAGTGATTTACGAAACGGTGTTCGTTAATTTGCTCAATTACCTTGATCAGGAGGATCACCATGCCCCATGAAACTGAAGAGGTATTGCAGAAGCGCCGCTCGCGCCGCCAGGTGCTGGCCAGCCTTGGGCTGGGGGCCGCAGCGCTCTACGTTGCTCCCACGTTCCTGTCGATGGGGCAGGCAGAAGCGCGCGGCCGTCGCTCACGGCACAGCCGTTCGCGGCCCAGCTACTCACGCCCCAGCTACTCACGCCCTCGGCACAAGCATCATGCCCGTCGTGATGAGCAATACTACCGCCCTCATGATTGTCGCCGGGCTGGCTATTCGCGTCCGCATCGATCCCGCTGGGAGCGCGATGGCGTCATCGAAATTCGCTTGAGCCGCGTACTGCCAAGGTGGTAACGGCCGATGACAACCCACACCACTCACGATATCAGCCTGCCCAGTCTCGGCCCCTGCCTGCGTCTGGTGGACGCGGAGGAGCTCTTGCCCGTGTTGCAGCAGGCGATGCCAGGCTGGCCCATCGAACGCTGCTCGGCGTTGCCGGAAGCCCCCGAAATCTGCGTTTGGCAGCACCCCGACGGCTACTGGCAGGAGGCTCCCGCGCTGCCCCAAGGTGCCTTGTTGGACACTGATGTCGGCACTGCCTGTAGCGTTGTCGCCGATTTGGCCGGGGCGTTCCTGCATCGCCACCCTGAGCTGGTGGGCTTGCACTGTGGCTCGGTGGAGCTCAACGGGCAGCTGGTGATTTTTCCCGATGCCCACCGTGCTGGAAAAAGCACCTTGACCTCGGCATTTGCTGCCGCAGGCTGCCGTGTGTTCGGGGATGATGTGCTGGCGCTCAATCCTGAAGGTGAAGGCATCGCGCTTGGCGTGGCACCGCGTTTGCGGTTACCGGTCCCGGAGGCCTTGTCGGTAGATTTTCAGCACTTCGTGGCCTGCCATCTTGGTCCTTTCGACGACCGTTACGGTTATCTGAACTTGTCGAGTTCCCAACTGGCAGCCCATGGCGATCGCTCCCCGCTGGGGGCCGTGCTGCTGATCGACCGAGACCCCATGTTGGCGGCCCCCCAACTGACACGCCTGCAGCCCGGCGATGGCCTATGGCAGTTGTTGCAACAGAACTTTGCCGAGCACGAGTCGGATCAGGCGCTGATGGATCGCTTCCTGCTGCTACTGCAGCGGCTACCGTGCTTTCTGCTGCGATACTCGGATGCTTATGAGGCAGCCCTGTGGCTGGCACAGCGCTGGGAGGGTCAGCCGTTCTCAGCAGATCGGCAGCAGGGGCAATCGGTGGCAAGTGCTGAACAGCCGGAGGTGCCTGCGCTGCCCTTGGACGACGCCCGCTACTGGCACACCAGCCCGGCAGCCTTCGAGTGGTCGCTGGGCGATGAGCTGTTCGTGATTGGCCAGAACGGGGGTGATATTCATCGAATGAACGCGACCAGCCGCGCAGTATGGGCTCTATTGCAGCATGAGCCGATGAACCTGCAGGAATTGAGTGAGACGCTCGTGGCGTTTTTCGAAGGGGCGTCGCTGCCGCAGGTAACGCGTGACGTGGCACAGTTGCTGGCCAATCTGGCTAAGGCGGGCTTGCTGCACAGTGTTGAAGCAGAGGTTGACAGGGTGACTGAGTGACCGGCTAACGCCAATGGTCGCGCCAGGCCTTCAATACCCGCTCGGGGTACCAGGTTTGCCCAAGGCTGCCGTTGTAGCGAGCCAGAGCGCGGGTGAAGTCACCCCGCTCGACGGCAAGATAGTGGGCCAGAATGGTGCTGCCGTAGCGCAGATTGCGGTTGGGGTCGGTCAGGTCGTCCATGGGCAGGCCCAGTTCGGCGACCCAGAAGGGCATGATTTGCATTAGCCCAACGGCCCCTGCCGAAGAAACGGCATCGGCCTTGAAGGCGCTCTCTACCTGAATCAGCGCCAGCACGAGGTCGGGGGGCAGGCCGGCCAGATGCGCCTCCTGATACACCCGCGTCAGCAAGGCCATGCGCGCGTCGGGGTCGGTCATGAAACGCGACAGTGGCGCATCCTGACGGGCGCGCCACTGTTGAAGTTGCCACTGATGATAGGGCGTTTGCAGCGCGGCCGCATCGAGGGTCGAACGCAGCGGGGGCTCCGCTGCGTTTACCGTGAGGGCGCTGTTGAGTCCTATCACTGCGAGCCCCATTATCAGGGCTCGCGTCAGGCCGTCCACCATGAAGGACCGATCAGCCCTGCGCCAGGCCCGCTTTTTCACGCAGGAACTCGACGATCGTGTCGGCGGGCACCATGGTGGCGTCGCTGTCGCGGCGGCCCTTGTACTCCAGCTCGCCGTTGTCTAGGCCACGGTCGCCGATCACCAGGCGGTGCGGCACGCCCATCAGTTCCAGGTCGGCGAACTTGACGCCGGGACGAGTGTCGCGGTCATCCAGCAGCACGTCCAGACCTGCCGCCGTGAGTGCCTGGTAGAGGCGCTCAGACTCTTCACGCACCCGCTGAGACTTGTGGGCGTTCATGGGCACCAGCGCCACCTGGAAAGGCGCGATGGCGTTGGGCCAGATGATGCCTGCATCGTCGTGGTTCTGCTCGATGGCAGCGGCAACCACACGGGTCACGCCAATGCCGTAGCAGCCCATGAACGGGTGGCTGGTCTTGCCGTTGTCGCCCAGTACGCTGGCATTCATGGCCTGGGAGTACTTCTGGCCCAGCTGGAACACATGACCCACTTCGATACCGCGTTTGATCAGCAGGGTGCCTTGACCATCCGGCGAGGGGTCGCCCTCTACCACGCTGCGCAGGTCGGCGACCTGGGGCAGGGGGGCGTCGCGCTCCCAGTTGATACCGAAGTAGTGCTTGCCATCGACGTTGGCGCCCGCGCCGAAGTCGCTCATCAGCGCCACGCTGCGGTCGATGATGATCGGCATGTCAAGGCCCACGGGGCCCAGGGAGCCCGGGCCGGCTCCTACTGCTGCACGAATCTCTTCTTCGCTGGCCATGGTCAGGGGTGCCTTGACCTGCGGCAGGTTCTCTGCCTTGACCTCGTTCAGCGCGTGATCGCCACGCACCAGCAGAGCAATCAGGCCACCTTCTGCGGCGTGGACCATCAGCGTCTTGAGGGTCTTTTCGATAGGCAGGTTGAACTGTTCGACCAGGGCGGCAATGGTCTTGGCATCGGGGGTGTCGACCAGACGCATCTCTTCGCTGGGCGCGCTGCGCTCTACCTGACTGCCCAACGGGGCGGGCAGGGCTTCGGCTTTTTCGATGTTGGCGGCGTAGTCGGAAGCGTTGGAGAAGACGATATCGTCTTCGCCGGAGTCGGCCAGCACATGGAACTCATGAGAGCCGGTGCCACCGATGGAGCCGTTATCGGCAATCACCGGGCGGAAGTCGAGCCCCAGGCGCGTGAAGATGCGCGTGTAGGCATCGTACATGGCCTGATAGGTCTCTTTCATCGACGCTTCATCGAGATGGAAAGAGTAGGCATCCTTCATGATGAACTCACGCGAGCGCATGACGCCGAAACGGGGGCGAATTTCATCGCGGAACTTGGTCTGAATCTGGTAGAAGTTCACCGGCAGCTGCTTGTAGCTGGAAATTTCCCGGCGCACCAGGTCCGTGATGACCTCTTCATGGGTGGGGCCCACGCAGTAGTCGCGGTCGTGGCGGTCCGTCAGGCGCAGCAGCTCGGGGCCGTATTGCTCCCAGCGGCCCGACTCCTGCCACAGGTCGGCGGGCTGTACGGCGGGCATCAGTACTTCCTGGGCTCCGGCGCGGTTCATCTCTTCACGCACGATGGCTTCGACCTTGCGCAGCGTGCGCAGGCCCAGCGGCAGCCAGGTATACAGGCCCGAGGTCAGACGGCGAATCATACCGGCGCGCAGCATTAACTGGTGGCTGATGACTTCAGCGTCGGCCGGGGTTTCTTTCAAGGTGGCGATCAATAGTTGGCTGGCGCGCATGGGCGTGAGCATTCCTTGGGTTGTCGATGGTGCTGAGTATGAGAAGCGCGTTGCGCTTAATCCAGCGTTGAAAGCGGCATTGTACGGCCAAGCGGGGAAGGCGGCAAAATCCTGTGTAGACGTCAGGGCGTGTGCTTAGCACGAAATATGCTAAACTCGACCCGTTTTGTAACGCGATAGCCTGCGCCTATAACAAGCGTGTCACTTCATATGATGGCTATCGTTACATTGAAAATTCCGAGGGAACCTCCATGCAGCAAGCAGTGCGCCGTTGGTTGACGGGGGCGGTCGTTGGTGTCTCCATTGTGGCATTGAGTGGGTGCGGTACGCTTTTCTATCCGGAACGCAAAGGCCAGCTGAGCGGTGATGTCGACCCCGTGGTCGCCATTGCCAATAGCGTTGGCCTGCTGTTCTTCATCGTGCCGGGCGTGATCGCCTACGCCGTGGACTTCTCCAACGGCACTATCTACCTGCCCAGCGAGAACAGTGCGTCCGTGGATATTCATCATCTCGACGATGCCATGGACGTGGCCTCGCTGGAGAAGTTGCTGTCCGACAAGGCCGGTCAGCCGGTAACGCTGGAGAACGAGCTGCTGGTCATCGAAGAGATGAGCAGCCTGGATGAAGCGCTGGCCATGGTGCGCATGTCCGGCGTGTTCGATGAAGAGCGCCTGGCCAACATGGAACCAGCGGTGATGTAACCACCGTACACCGCTGGCCGATAGACGCCCCGCCATCCACGATGGCGGGGCGTTTTTTTAGCGATCCTTCTGGTGCGCGCGGGCGTTGAATGTGCCGATCTTGAGTACCACAAGCCCCGCCACCAGGCCCCAGAAAGCCCCGCCCAGTCCCAGTAGCGTCACGCCGGAACCGGTGAGCAGGAAGGTCACGATGGCGGCATCGCGCTGTTCGCTCTTCTCGAAAGCGCCCGCGAGGCCCGTGCCCAGCGTGCTCAGCAGGGCAATTCCCGCCAGTGCCATCACCAGAACGCTGGGCAAGGCGCTGAACACCCCGGTCACGGTGGCTCCGAAGATGCCCATGGCGATATAGAAGACCCCGGCAGCCACCCCGGCGGTGTAGCGCCGCCTGGGGTTGGGATGGGCGTCTGGGCCCAGGCATACCGCCGCACTGATGGCCGCCATGTTGAGCGCGTAGCCGCCAAACGGCGCCAGCAGCAGGGTGGCGCCACCGGTCCAGGTGATCAGCGGTGAGCTGTTGGGGCGATAGCCAGCCGCCCGCAAGACGGCCACGGCGGGCAGGTTCTGGGTCGCCATGGTGATGACGAACAGCGGAATGCCGATGCTGATCAGCGTCATCGGGTTGAATACCGGGGCGGTAAAGACCGGCAGCGTAGGCGCCAGCGGGATCGGCTGGGCCGAGATCTGGCCTTGCCACAGGGCCAGCCCCACGCCCACCAGCAGGACTCCCGGCACCGCCAGTGAAGGCCAGCAGCGCCGCCCCGCAACCCAGGCGGCCAGCATGGCCAGCGGCAGCAGCCACTGGCTTTCCATGACGTTGAACAGCTCCAGCCCGAAACGCAGCAGAATGCCCGCCAGCAGGGCCGAGGCGATGGCGCCGGGAATATGGCGCATCAAACGCTCGAACAGCCCGGTGACACCGCACAGCGTGATCAACAGCGCTGAAAACAGAAACGCGCCGATGGCTTCTTCGATGGGAATTCCCGGCAGGCTGGTGGCCAGAAAGGCGGCTCCCGGCGTCGACCAGGCGGTCAGCAGCGGCATGCGGTAACGCAGCGAAAGCCCCAGCGAGGTGATGCCCATGCCGATGCCCAGCGCCCATAGCCAAGAGCTGATCTGGGCCGTGGAGGCGCCCGCAGCGGCGGCCGCCTGGAAAATGATCGCAGCGGAGCTGGTATAGCCGATGATGACGGCGACGAAACCGGCAATCAGCGTAGACAGGCTCATGTCCCGCCATAGATGAGGCGAGTCAGATGATGAAGAGGGCAGCGTCGTTGGCGTGTCCATGGGTGGCTCCCACGTGGTTATGTTGAGCGTGCGCTATAACGCACGGATGGTCACGCTAACATTGTGCGTTATGACGCACAACCATTTTCTGGCATGATAGTCATCCGACCAACCCCGCTATCTGAATCCGACCGTCAGGAGAGTCGCATGGCTTTAACGCCGCATACCATTGCCGAGCATATTTCAGGAACGGTGAAGCAGCTGCGCAAGGAGCGGGGCTGGAGCCTCGATCGCGCGGCCAGTGAAACCGGGGTCAGCAAGGCGATGCTGGGGCAGATCGAACGTGGGGAGTCGAGCCCCACGGTGGCCACCTTGTGGAAGATCGCCAGCGGGTTTCGGGTGTCGTTTTCTACCCTGTTCGACAGTGACAAGCCCGCGCTGGGCGAGCTGCATCGGGATGGGTGGGAGTCGGTGTGGGGGGATGACAGCGCGGGCATGCAGGCGCGCCTGCTGTTCCCCTACGACCCCCTGCTGGGGTTCGAGATGTTCCTGATCGAGTTGGCCCCGGGGGCCATGAGCGAATCCACGGCCCATGCCAGCGGCGTGGTGGAGCACATCGTGGTGGTGGAAGGCGAGATGGAGCTGCGCATCGACGAGCGCTGGCAAACCCTGGGCGTTGGCGAGGGGCTGCGCTTTTTCGCGGACCGGCCCCACGCCATGCGCAACAACGGTACGTCGCGGTTACGCTTTCACGATGTGATTCACTACCTGCCGGGGGCGGCCTCCGGGGCCTGAGCGCGCAGCCAATTCAGCTCGTCGGCCCAGATCTCGGGCTCGATGGTTTCGAGAATCATGGGAATACCATCGATGCGCGCATCCTGCATGATCGTGGTGAAGGCCGCCAGGCCAATGTTGCCTTGCCCCAGGCTGTGGTGCCGATCCACACGGCTGGCGAAGGCGCTTTTGGCATCGTTGAGGTGCATGCCGCGCAGATATTCGAACCCCACCACGCTGCCCAGTTCGTCCAGCGTGGCGCGGGTCGCTTCGGCGCTGCGCAGGTCGTAGCCTGCGGCAAAGGCGTGGCAGGTGTCGATGCAAACGCCGACCCGGCGCTTGTCGTCCACCTGCTCGATGATGCTGGCCAGATGTTCGAAGCGCCAGCCCAGGTTGGTGCCCTGGCCTGCGGTGTTTTCGATGACCGCGGTCACGCCCTGAGTGGCATCCAGAGCCAGGTTGATGGATTCGGCAATGCGCGACAGGCAGTCGGCTTCGCTGATCTTGTTCAAATGGCTGCCGGGGTGGAAGTTCAGCAGCGTCAGGCCCAACTGCTCGCAGCGCTGCATCTCATCGATGAAGGCGGCCCGCGACTTGTCGAGGCCCTCCGCCTCAGGGTGCCCCAGATTGATCAGGTAGCTGTCGTGGGGCAGGATCTGCGCTGGCGCGAAGCCATGGACGCGGCACGCCCGCTTGAAGGCTGCGATGGCCTCGTCAGTGAGCGGTTTGCCCTGCCACTGACGCTGGTTTTTGGTAAACAGGGCAAACGCCGTCGCCCCGATCTCCACCGCGCGCTGCACGGCCTGATCAGCGCCACCGGCCGCGCTGACATGGGCACCAAGATACTTCATTGTCATCCTTCTTTTCGGTTGTCGAGATAGCGCTGGAAAGCGGCTGGTTCGTCGGTAATGGCACTGTTGATGCCCCAGGCCCAGCGGCTTTGAAACGCACTGGGATCGTTGGCGGTATAACACAGGATCTGATAGCCATCCCGGCGCATGGCAGCGGCCTGGGTGCGCTTCAGCCGGGGCCAGTGGGGGTGAATGCTGAACGCCTGGATGGCGGCACATTGGGCGCGCCACTGCTTGGGTAAACTGCCGTAAAGCGCGCCCAGGGCGAGAGCTTCTCGGGGCGCATGCCGACGGCTGTGGGCCAGTGCGGCCCCGTCAAAAGAGGAGACGATGCAGCGCTCGGCAGGTAGCGCTGCCAGCAGCATGGGCAGCACCGCATCGACCAGGGTAATGGGGTCGCGCCCCTTGTTGACCTTGATTTCCAGATTGACGCCCATTTCCAGCTCATTCAGCAGCGCCAGCATGGCCTCCAGGTTGGCCATGCGCTCCCCCGCAAAGCGGTCGCCGAACCAGCTGCCCACATCCAGCGCCTGGGCCTGGCGCCAGGTCATGCTGGCCAGCTCGCCGCGCCCGTCCGAACAGCGGCTTACATCGCTGTCGTGCCAGATCACGGGCATGCCGTCCCCCAGCAGTTGAACATCCAGCTCAACCCAGCGCGCCCCCGCCTGATGAGCGGCGCGCACGGCGGTGAGGGTGTTTTCGGGGGCGGCCGCAGAGTAGCCGCGGTGGGCAATCAGGGTGGGTACTTCAATGGCAGGGTGGGTCATGGACGATCCGTCTTGTGGTGACCAGGCGTGTTATAAAATGGCCCTTAGTCTAGCATGTACCCGTGACAGGCGTGTGTCGGCCAGAGGATTGGACGACTTGATTTCAGCGCCCCGACGCGGTTGGATAGCGGACCCGTGCCGTCCCCGTCATGTGTTTTCGGTCAGCGGTATTCAACGCGATCATTCACGGCAAACGATAATTCATAACAAACGATACCCCATCGCCAATCACAGGAGTTTTTTGATGTCCAAGCGTATTCAGTTTTCCACTACCGGTGGCTCCGACGTACTCGAGTGGGTCGAGGTCGAGCCTGTCGCACCGGCTGCCGGTGAAGTTCGTATCGCCAACAAGGCCGTTGGCCTGAACTTCATCGATATCTATTTCCGCACAGGCTTGTACCCGGCCCCCAGCATGCCTTCTGGCCTGGGCACCGAGGGCGCAGGCATCGTCGATGCGGTGGGCGAGGGCGTCACGCATCTCAAGGTAGGTGACCGCGTGGCGTATGCCCAGGGCCCGCTGGGCGCCTACGCCGAGCTGCACACGCTGCCCGCGGCCAAGGTGGTCAAGCTGCCGGATTTCATCGACTTCGAAACGGCGGCGGCCAGTATGCTGAAAGGCTTGACGGTGCAGTACCTGCTGCGTCAAACCCAGCCGCTCAAGGGCGGCGAGACCATTCTGTTCCACGCGGCGGCCGGGGGCGTGGGCTCGATTGCCTGCCAGTGGGCCAAGGCGCTGGGCGTGAAGCTGATCGGCACCGTCAGCTCTCAGGAGAAGGCTGACCTGGCCATGGCCAATGGCGCCTGGGCCACCATCAACTACACCGAAGAGAACGTCGTCGAGCGGGTGCGCGAGCTGACCAACGGTGAAATGTGTGATGTGGTGTACGACTCCGTGGGCAAGGACACTTGGGAGATGTCGCTGGATTGTCTCAAGCCGCGCTCGCTGATGGTCAGCTTTGGTAACGCGTCCGGCCCGGTGGACGGCGTTAATATCGGTATCCTGAATCAAAAGGGATCGCTGTTCGTCACGCGGCCCAGCCTGAACGGCTATGCGGATACCCGCGAGCGGCTGGAAATGATGTGCGAAGAGTTCTTCGCCATGATCGAAAGCGGCAAGATTCGCATCGATGTCGCCAACCGCTACCCCTTGCAGGAAGCAGGCAAGGCCCAGGATGCGCTGCAGAGCCGCAAGACGACCGGCTCGACCATTCTGCTGCCTTGAGCCGCTCGCCTGAGCCGGGGGTTAGTCCACGTCGACATAGGCCCCCAGCTGGCGCATGCGCCGCTCGAAGCTGGCCACGTTATCCACCAGCTGGTCGGGGCCGACGGCCACGCACTCAGCCAGAATCGCTTCGCTGAGCGTAATGGCCGAGAGCAGCGACGGAAAGAAGTGAGGCGTGGCGTTGGCGACGGTGAAGGTCACGCTGGCGCCAGGCACCAGCGGTGAGCGCAGGGTGTCGGTGACCACGATGGCCTGCACGCCGTTGGCGCGGGCAATCTCCAGCGCCTTGACCGTTTCGGCGCAGTAAGGCTCGAAGCCGAAAGCCACCACCACGTCCTGTTCGTCGAAGGGCGCCAGCTCCGTCAGGAGCCCGCCCTCCTGTCCGCGAATCAGCGTCACGTCGGGCATGGCGATACGCCCCACGTAGGCAAAGTGGTAAGCGCAGGCAAAGGTATCGCGAAAGCCGATCACGGCCACCCGACGAGCCGCCAGTATGCGCTCCGCGGCGTCTTTTACCCGCGCTTGGTTATCCGCCGTGAAGAGTCTGCCAATGTTGTCGAAAGCGGCATCACCCACCTCCACGAACAGCGCCTCTTGCGGGTTGCGAACCTGCTGCTTGAGCCGACTGGCACGGCCGCTCAGCTCGACCGGTGCAGCCTGCACCGCCGATTGAAAAACCTCCCGAAACGACTCGTAACTCTCGAAGCCCAGCCGCTTGGCCAGTCGAACCAGAGTGGAAGGCGTCACCGACGCGGCCTGGGCCGTTTTACGCACTGACTGAAACGCCATTTCCGTCGGGTGTTCCAGCACATAGCTGGCCGCCCGTTTGAGCTGTGGGCTGAGCGTGGCGTAGTGCTCGGCCAGCTGCCGGTGGACGCTTTCCAGGTCGGGCGCAGGGCGGGTGGCGTGGTCAGGCATGGGACTCTCTTTGATGAGGTGTAAAACATTTGTGCCAATGATAAATGTTTTTGTCACGAATGTATTGATTATCCCCCAGCAGTGTCCTATCGTTCGGCAGTACGTTTGTTTCTCTTTTTTTATTTAAAGGAACAATCGTTTCCTTATTTGCTTTTTCCGAACGAGGTTACCAACAGCATCATGTCTGCCGACGCGCCCGCGCTGCCCACCTATGAAACGCTCCTGATCTCTCTGGATGAACACGTGCTGACCCTGCGGTTCAACCGACCCCACCGGCTGAACGCGGTGATTGAAACCCTTTATGAAGAGCTGCTCGATGCCCTGCGCTTTGCCCAGCGCGCAGCGCAGGTAAGAGCGGTGATCCTGACCGGAGAGGGACGCGCCTTTTGTGTCGGCGCGGACATGAAAGCCCATGGCAGTGCACAGCGCTCGCTGTTTCAGCGGCGGGCTTATCTGCAGTTGGGCAATGATGTCTGTGAAGCCATCGACCAGCTGGGTAAGCCGGTGGTGGCGGCCGTGAATGGCTATGCCTTGGGGGCGGGGGCAGAAATGGCCGTGGCCTGTGATTTCATCGTCATGGCTGAGGATGCCCAGATCGGCTTTCCGGAAACCAGTATTGGCACCTGTGTCGGGGGCGGTGTTTCGAAGCGTCTGCCGCAGTGGGTGGGTCTGGGCCAGGCGCGCCGCCTGCTGTATCTGGGCGACCGCATCGATGGCGTGGAGGCCACTCGGATCGGTCTGGCACTGGCCAACCATCCGGGAGCCGAGCTGATGGCCCAGGCCCAGGCGCTGGCTACTCGGCTGGCCGGGCAGGCGCCGGTCTCCATGGCGATGCTCAAGCCGCTGCTCAATCGCGCCAGCGAAACCAGCATGGAAAGCCAGCTTCAGCAGGAGCTGGACGCCGTGTTTACCTGCTCGATCACCGACGATTGGCAAGAAGGGGTCGATGCCTTTGCCGCACGACGTGCCCCGCGTTTTCAGGGCAAATGAGCCGGCTGCCACCCTGCAATCCTTTTATCGTCCGTTTCGCCCTACAGGTCACGTCATGAACCGCTTCAACGAATCACACGGCTCCCGCAGCCCGCTGCACACACTGCTTTCCCCAACGGGTATCGCTATTGTCGGTGCCTCTGCCGACCCGACCAAGCGCGGCTATAAAGCCCTGCTGGGGTTGATCAAGGGCGGCTATGAGGGGGCGATCTACCCCATCAACCCCAAGGCGGAGCAGATCCTCGACATTCCGGCCTGGCCCTCACTGGCGGACATGCCGGGTACGCCGGAGCTGGCTCTGTTGTGTACCCCGGCTGCCAGTGTACCGACGCTGATTGCCGAATGTGGCCGTCAGGGGATCAAGGGCGCGGTAGTGCTGGCTAGCGGGTTCGGCGAAACCGGGGCGGCGGGTGCTGCCCTGGAGGAAGCGATGATGGCGGCGGCCGAGGCGCATGGGGTGCGCATCATCGGCCCCAACACCTCCGGTCTGTTCAACCTGCATCAGCGCATCAACCTGCTGGACCTGACCAATGTCAGGGCAGGCGATATCGGTATCGTCTCGCAATCGGGCAATATGCTGCTGGCGCTGGCCCTGGAAGCACAGCATAACGGCCAGGTGGGGTTCAGTAGCTATATTGGCCCCGGTAACCAAAGCGACATTGGTTTCAACGACTACCTGCGCTATCTCGGTGAGGACCCGCATACCCGAGTGGCGACCCTGTACGTGGAAGGGTTTCGGGATGGACGGCGCTTTCTGGACGTGGCCCGCCAGGTCACGGCGCACAAGCCGGTGGTGGTGTACAAATCCGGCGCCACCGAGCAGGGGCAAAAAGCGGCCAGCTCGCACACCGGCGCCCTGGCAGGCAGCTACCAGATGACGGTAGACCTGCTGCGTCAGGTGGGTGTCAGCGTGGTGCAGTACTCCGACGAGATCCTGCCGGTTGCCGAAGGCCTGGGGCAGTTGCAGCAGGCGCCCGGCAAGCGGGTCGCGGTGATTTCCGACGGCGGCGGCCAGGCCACCATCGCCGCCGACCGGCTCGCCGAAGCCGGGCTGAGCCTGGCGATGCTGGCACCGTCAACGCGTCACGCTCTGGAAGAGGTGCTGCTTCCTCAGGCGGCGCTGGACAACCCTGTGGATGTGGCGGGCTCCTCGGATGCCTGCCCGTCGCTGCTGGCTCGCTGTGTCGAGATCGTGATGGCCGACCCCGGCGTCGACAGCGTCTTCCTGGTGGGCATGTTGGGTGGCTACAGCCTGCGGTTTTCCGAGTCGCTGGCCGACGATGAGCTGCAGGGGGCAAAGCAACTGCTGACGTTGGCCCAGGGCAGCGAAAAGCCGTTGGTGGTGTACAGCCTGTACGCGCCCATCAAGCCGCCTGCGCTACGCCACCTGCATGAATCAGGGCTGCCGGTGTATGCCTCCATCGAACACGCGGTCAGGGTGTTGGCGGCGCTGGGCGAGCGAGGCGAGTACCTGACGCAGGCTCGACGCCTGGAGACGGCCTGGCAGCCTACGGCCAAGGGAGCCGCGCTGCTCGCTGGGGCCCGAGCGGAAGGGCGCGACCTGTTCGAGTTCGAAGCCAAGGCACTGTTGGCCGAACACGGCATTGCCGTGCCCCCACAGTGGTGGGTAAGCCAGTCCGATGAGCTGACATCGGTCATCGAACAGGCCGGCCAGCAGCCCTTGGCCATGAAGGTGGTGTCGCGGGACATTCTGCACAAATCCGATGCGGGCGGCGTCAAGCTCCACCTGAGCGGGGAAGAGGCGCTGCGCGAGGCGTTCCAGGCCATCCAGCACAATGCCCATGCCTACGACCCCCGGGCCCGCTTCGAAGGCGTGCTGGTGAGCCCCATGGCCCAGCCAGGGGTCGAAGTGATCATCGGCATGTTCCGTGACCCGGTATTCGGGCCGGTGGTGATGTTTGGCCTGGGCGGCATTTTCGTGGAGGTGCTGGAAGACGTTGCCTTCCGGGCTCTGCCGCTGAGCGAGCGGGACGCCTACGCCATGGTGGAACAGATCAAGGCGCAGAAAGTCCTCGACGGCGTGCGCGGCGCTGCCGGTGTGGACAAACCGGCCCTGGTGGCTCTGCTGATGCAGGTCTCGCGGCTGGTGGAGGCCTACCCCGAGATTCAGGAACTCGACTTGAACCCCGTGCTGGCCTATCCGCAGGGGCACCCTACCGGGTATGCCATCGTGGATGCCCGCATTATCGTGGAGCGCGACCAATGACGATGACGTTGCCCAGCTTGACCGATGCCTCCCTGACGCTGCACGAGCGGGTCGCCACGCTGACCTTGAACCGCCATGACGTGCGCAACGCCTTGACCGGCACGGCACTGGTGGATGACATCGTGGCCACGGCTCGTTGGGTCAATGCTTACCCAGAGGTATCGGTGCTGGTCATCACAGGGGCAGGCAGCGCCTTCTGTGCAGGCGGCAATGTCAAGGACATGGCCAACCGCAGCGGCGACTTCGCTGGCGACGTGGCAGAAGTCGCCGAGCGTTATCGTCAGGGTATTCAGCGCATGCCGCTGGCGCTTGCCCAGGTGGAAGTGCCGATCATTGCCGCCGTGAATGGTGCGGCCATCGGTGCCGGGTTCGACCTGGCCAATATGGCGGATTTACGTATTGCTTCCCGCAAGGCGAGCTTCGGCGAGACGTTTCTCAATCTGGGCATCATTCCCGGCGATGGCGGTGCCTGGTTCCTGCAGCGCCAGATCGGCTATCAGCGTGCCTTCGAACTGACCCTGTCGGGCCGCGTGATCGATGCCGACGAGGCGCTTGCCTACGGCGTCGTGCTGGAAGTGGTCGAGCCTGAACAGCTCATGGAGGCTACCATGGCCCATGCAGCGCGTCTGGCCAGCCAGCCCCCCAAGGCCACACGCCTGACCAAGCGGCTGATGAAAATGGCACCGGGCATGGAGCTGAAAGCCTTCCTGGATGTTTGCGCCGTGTTCCAAGGGCTGTGCCATAACGAGCCCGAGCACCTGGAGGCCGTCGAACGCCTGCTGGCGCGCCTGCATCGCCCCGCCTGACGCTGAACCTGCACCTCCCCTGGTACGCCTCTAACGCTCGGTTTTGCCGAGCGTTTTGCGGCTCCCTGCGCAGTGAATGACGGTTGTTCAGAGGCTGTACGGCCTGCTTGTGATCGTCTAATGTAATGAGAAGATGGCGGAGGGAGTCGCGCCGCTGTAACGCTCAGGGAGATGGCACTCTATGTCCATGGAAAGTTTGGGGCTTGCGCCCAGCACGTTGGTGTTTGTAGTTCTTGGACTCACCCTGGCGGCGTTTGTCTGGGGGCGTTTTCGCTATGATCTGGTGGCCCTGGCGGCCTTGTTGGGCTCGGTCATGCTGGGGCTGGTACCCGCAGACGATGCGTTCATGGGCTTTGGCCACCCGGCGGTGATCACCGTTGCCGCCGTGCTGGTGCTGAGCCGTGGTTTCGAACGCTCAGGGGTGGTGGACGTCATTGCCCATCAGGTGCTCAAGGTCGGCGAGCGCCTGATGCTGCAGCTGCTGGTGCTGGTGGGCACGGTGGTGCTGTTGTCGGGGGTCATGAACAATGTTGGGGCATTGGCACTGCTGCTGCCGGTGGCCATGCGGCTGGCGCGAGAACACGATACGTCGCCCTCGCTGCTGTTGATGCCGCTGGCGTTTGGCTCGCTGCTGGGCGGCCTGACCACCCTGATCGGTACTCCGCCGAACATCATCATCTCGGCGTATCGTGGCAATATCACGGGCGAAAATTTCGGCATGTTCAGCTTTACGCCCGTGGGTGCTGCGGTGGCGTTGGTGGGTCTGGCCTTCATTGTGCTGGTGGGCTGGCGATTCACCCCCAAACGCAATGCCCAGTCGGCCGATAATGACATGTTCGATACCGCTAATTACCTGGTCGAACTCAAGGTCAGCGAGGCCTCGAAAGCCAACGGACTGACGCTGCAACAGCTGCGCGACGAGCTGGAAGAGACCATTCCCGTGCTGGCGGTGGTGCGCGACGATGACCGGCGGGCAGGCTACCGTTTCCACGGCGTGCTGCGCGAAGGCGATATCCTGCTGCTGGAGGCAGGCCCCGATGAATTGAGGCTGCTGGAAGACAAGGTGGGCCTGAGCGTCATTGCCGAGCCCGAGGAAGACGCAGAAGCAGAGAGCGACGAGCAAGCCGAGAAGGAGCGTCAGCCCGTCGATACCGAAGGGCTGCAGTTGATCGAAGCGGTGGTGCGCAACGACTCGATGATGGTCAATCGCAGCGTGCGCCAACTGCGCCTGCATCATCAGTTTGGCCTGCATCTGGTGGCGGTGGCCCGCGACGGCGCCCGGCTCAAGCAGCGGCTGCGCGACATTCGCTTTCAAACCGGCGACGTCCTGCTGCTGCAGGGCAGCGAAAACGAGATCGCCGACAGCCTGGCCACGCTGGGCTGCCTGCCGCTGGCCAACCGCGAGCTGAACCTGGGCCAGCCGCGCAAACTGTTGCTCTCGATCGGTATTTTCGTGATGGCTATTATCGCCATGCTGCTGGATCTGCTGCCCGCTGCGGTGGCCATGAGCACGGCGGCGCTGGTGTCGCTGTTGATCGGCGTGCTGCCGCTGCGAGAGGGGTATCAGGCCATCGACGGGCCGGTGATTGTGCTGCTGGCGGCCATGCTGCCGGTGGGCGAAGCGCTGGAAACCAGCGGCGGGGCGGCGATCATTGCCAACGCGCTGCTGACCATTGGCCTGGAGTGGCCGGTGATCGTCTCCTTGGCGGGGCTCTTTCTGCTCTCCATGCTGCTGTCGAACGTGGTCAATAATGCCGCTGCCGCGCTGCTGATGGCGCCCATTGCCGCCAGCCTGGCCAATGGATTCGACGTTTCCCTGGACCCCTTCCTGATGGTGGTGGCCGTCAGCGCCTCTTGTGCCTTCCTCACGCCTATCGGTCATCAGTCCAACACCCTGGTGCTGGGGCCAGGGGGCTACCGCTTTGGTGATTACTGGAAGCTGGGGTTGCCGCTCTCGCTGGTGGTGATGTGCGTGACGATACCGATGATTCTGTGGGTCTGGCCACTATAAGCAATACCTCATCGGCTTTTGGCCATGTTCGCGTGATCGATTATCGAAAATTTTGCTAATCTATTACGCACATGGATCAATCAATAACGAACAGGCCGGGCTTATGAACCAGCAGTATCGCCAGGATGCCATTGTCGAGCTGGTGCGCCAGCATGGTTACATGAGCATCGAGCAACTGACCGAACATTTTGCGGTAACGCCCCAGACCATCCGGCGTGATCTGAATACCCTGGCCAATGATGGGCGCGTCCGGCGCGTGCATGGCGGTGTAGGGGTCGAGTCGAGCACGGTGAACACCGCCTACAGCACGCGCAAGACGCTGCACCTGGAAGAGAAAGAGCGGATTGCCCGCTGCATGGCCCAGCATATTCCTCACCATGCTTCCCTGTTTATCAATATCGGTACCAGCAACGAGATGATTGCCCAGGCGCTGCTGGAGCACCAGGGGCTGGAAATCATCACCAACAACCTGAACGTGGCTGCCATCCTGCAGCACAAGGAAGACTTCACGGTGATCATCGCCGGGGGGCAGGTGCGTTCGCGCGATGGTGGCATCATCGGTGAAGCCACCATCGACTTCATCAATCAGTTCAAGGTGGATTACGGCATCATCGGTATCAGTGGTATCGATGAAGATGGCTCGCTGCTGGAGTTCGACTACCAGGAAGTGCGAGTGGCCCAGGCCATTATCGCCAACTCTCGTCGGGTGTATCTCGCTGCCGACTACTCGAAGTTTCACCGTAACCCGGTGGTGCGTCAGGGCAATCTGTCGCAACTGGATGCGCTGTTCACCGACCGTCGGCCGCCGGAGTCGATTACCCGTCTGCTTACCCAGCACGATGTGGCGCTGCACATCGCCTGACCCAGCGTGAAGGGCATGCCACCTTGGCAAGTTTCATACTTGAGCATTGCGAGCCGCTGGCGTAGCCTTGGAGCATAATAAAACGAAACAAAACCGACAAAATCGAAAGAACCCTACAACAAAGTGAACACGATATGTCCTCCTTCATTCTTGCCATCGATCAAGGTACCACCAGCTCTCGTGCCATTCTCTTCGACCGCCAGGGCCAGGTAGCGGCCGTTGCCCAGCAGGAGTTTCCCCAGCACTTTCCCCAGGATGGTTGGATCGAGCACGACCCGGAGGATATCTGGGACTCCGTGGTGGCGACTTGCCGAGAGGTGCTGGCCAAGGCCCGGGTCAGTGCCGAACAGATAGACGGTGTCGGCATCACCAACCAGCGAGAAACCACGGTGGTATGGGATCGCGCCACGGGCAAGCCACTCTATAACGCCATTGTCTGGCAGGATCGGCGCACCTCCGAACGCTGTCAGGCGCTGCGGGACGCGGGCCATACCGAGGCGGTGCAGGCCAAAACCGGGCTGCTGATCGACCCCTACTTCTCTGCCACCAAGCTGGCCTGGATACTCGATCGGGTCGAGGGCGCTCGCGAACGGGCGGCCAAGGGGGAGCTGGCCTTCGGTACCATCGACAGCTTCCTGATCTGGCGCTTGACCGAAGGCCAACAGCACGTCACCGATGCCACCAACGCCTCGCGTACGGCGCTGTTCAACATTCATGAGCAGCGTTGGGACGATGAGCTGCTGGCGCTGTTCGGCGTGCCCGACAACATGCTGCCAGACGTGAAAGACTCCAGCGACGACTTTGGCACGATGGCAGCCCACTGGCTGGGGGCTGCCTTGCCCATCGCCGGGGTTGCGGGTGACCAGCAGGCAGCCCTGGTCGGGCAAGCCTGCTTCAAACCCGGCATGGGCAAAAGCACGTACGGCACGGGCTGTTTCATGATCGTGAATACCGGCGATACGCCGTCGGTATCTCGCAACCGCCTGCTGACCACCGTGGGTTACCGGATCAATGGCCAGCCCACCTACGCCATGGAGGGCAGTATCTTCGTGGCCGGGGCGACCGTGCAGTGGCTACGTGACGGACTGAACCTGTTTGCCGACGCCTCGGAAACCGAAGCCTTGGCCCAGAAAACCCGTAGCGGGCACAGCGTGTACCTGGTGCCTGCCTTTACCGGGCTGGGTGCCCCCCATTGGGACCCCAAGGCCCGCGGTGCCATTTTTGGCCTGACCCGAGACACCGGGATCGCCGAAATCGTCGCGGCCGGGCTGCAGGCGGTGTGTTACCAGACTCGAGACCTTCAGCTCTGCATGAACGATGATATGGATGCTGCGCCAGGCAACCTGCGTGTCGATGGCGGCATGGTGAAAAATAGCTGGGTGATGCAGTTTCTGGCCGACATGCTCAACGTGCAGGTGGATCGACCGACGATTCTGGAAACCACGGCGCTGGGGGCGGCGTATCTGGCTGGGCTGCGGCTGGGGTGGTACGCCACCCTGGAAGAGATAGAACAGCTGTGGCGCTGCGAGAAGAGCTTCACGCCCAGCATGGAGGAGGCGACTCGCGAACAGCTTTATCAGGGCTGGTTGGATGCCGTTTCCCGCGTGCGCTCCACGTAGTCTCTATATAACGCCTATTTGCTGCCTGGATTCAAGCAATAAACGCTGCCCAAACAAGGGTGGCGTTTTTTTATTATGTTTTTTCAGTATTCAGGTTTTTGTTAGCACTCTTACTTGTTTTTCAAGTTTCATTTAAAACAGTCGTTTAACTGCGCTTGTGAAAGTAACCATCAGCACTTTCATGGTTATGGCGTTTATGTAGTCAAGCTACAACCGCACCTGCTGCCAAGGGTGCATTGTGAGTATTGCCCCCGTGAACCATAGTGAAGTCATGGAACACGGCGGTGTCTTGTTATCCCGATACGCCGCAGGGTTCCTTGCTACACACCGAGGCGCTGATGTTTTACCAAAGCGCCAAAGGCGAAGGTCTTGTAACGCTTGTGACCGTTTCGCAGTTACCGAACTGGGCACTTACCCGGCCCAGCATGAGTAGCAATGTCATCATTCTTCATTAATAAGATGGCTGCTTGATTACCACACTCCGTGAACCGTAACAGGCAGCGGCTGAGCATACCATGAGGGACTTACCATGAACTGCATCGAATTGAGCCAACAAGCTGACCGTATCGCTAGCACTTTCAGTAAACAGGATCTGGCCAAACTGGTCCTGGCGCTAAAAGGCAATCGCGAGTCGCTGCAACACGCGGTCGAGGTCATCGACACCATCGACAGCCGACAGGGGTGTACCCTGGAAGAGGCTTGGGATGAAGTACTGGCCGGCGACTCTCAACTGGCGGTGGTACACGACGAGTAGGTCGTCACTCGCTTGCTGAACTGATTGGCCCCCTGCCAGTGATGGCAGGGGGCTTTTTATTGGGTTTTATTGGGCGTGCACCTGCAAGCGGGGGGGTTACGCCAGGCTGGCGGGTTAGCTGGGGGGGCGAGAAGTATCGCGGTTTTCCGCAAAGTAAGTGGCCAGGCGTGCCTCGGCCTCTTCACCGAACAGCACGCGGCAGGCTTCTTGCAACCCGCTGGAGTGGCGTAGCTGCTCGTGATGAACCACCATCGACACCTTGGCACGCCGACGCAGAAAATCTTCCAGCTGGGTGATCATTTCATGGTCTCGGGCATGCTCGATTTCACAGCGGATGTACTCGGTGCCTTCGATGAGAATATCGGCCTCCGAAGGGTCCTGGCGGATTTTTTCCAGCATCGGGATGGCCTGTTCGGCGTAGCGTCGCCACAGCCGAGAGGATAGCGGCTCGGAGGAGGTGGCGGCCGTCATGGCGTCCAGATTCATGCGCTTGGCCTGGTCCATGAACTGCTGCTTGACCGGCTCGGGCGGCTCACCGTACCAGTGAAAACTGGGGTCGGGCAGGGTAACGCCCAGTTTCATGACTTCACCGGAAATTTCATCGCCCACGTTCAGGCAGTCGGTCAGCTTGCCGCCAAAGATGCTGATATGCGCGCTTTCCGGGTTGGTATCGATGACGTGCTTGCGTGACAGCTGCAGAAAGTCTCGGTCGCTGCCTTGTTCGGCCTTGATGGCCAGCGGCCGCACGCCGCAGCGGGTGGAGATGATGTCATCCTGGGTCAGCGGCTTGTCCAGTGTCAGTCGCTTGTTGATGTTTTCCAGCACGAAGGCGATGTCGTCTGCCGTGACATCGACTTCAGGGCTTTCCATGTGCGTATCGGTGGTACCGATACAGGTACGATTGCCCATGGGGATCACGAAGAACAGACGGCCATCATCGGCAAAGAAGGCCAGCACGCGCTTGGTCGCCGTGAGCTGGGGCACGATGAGGTGAATGCCCTTGGAGTACAAGTGCTGATGGGTGGTCTTCTGGCCCGTCAGGGCATTGTGCTGGTCGACCCACGGCCCGGCGGCGTTGATCAACACTTTGGAACGAATATTGAAGGTCGTGCCGTCCATGACGTTGCGGGCGCGGGTGACCCAGTGTTCTCCATCGCGTTCGGCGCCCAGCGACTCGACGTAATTGGCGGCGACGGCACCGTAGTTCAACGCATGGCGCACGAAGTTGAAGACGAAGCGGGCATCGTTGTCGTGCAGGTAGGCATCGGAATATTCGAACCCGCCCACGGCATCCTTGATATCGATGATGGGCTCTTCCTGCTTGAGTTTCCTGGGAGACAGCAGGCGGGGCAGGCGTGTAAAGCCATTGCCCATCAGCCAGTACAGCCAGGTACCCGCCCACAGATAGCGGGGCGAGTGCCGAAAACCTTGGGTGATGGTGGTTAAAAAGCGAATTTCTTCCACCGTCGAAGGGTAGCTCTTGATCAGGTGGTTACGGCTCTTGCAGAGCTTGCGCACCAGGGCAAAGTCCTTGCTTTCCATATACTTGATTCCCCCCCAAACCAGGTTGGAGGAGTGCATGCTGGTACTGCCAGCGAAGTCACCACGGTCAATCAGGGCCACTTTGGCGCCTTTGCCTGCCAGCGCCGCAGCGGTGGCTGCACCATTGATGCCACCACCAATGATCAGTGCGTCAAAGTCATCGGTGTGCAATTTCTCTACATTACGGTTACGCAGTTTCATGGCGGATCCACTTATCAAGAAAAAGCCCCAGCTTGGCACGCGGTCGTCACTGACTGCCGAAACGATGGGCGGGCTTGCGCCCGCCCAAGGGCTCAGCGAGTGCCTGCGGCCATCCAGGCTTCCATCATTTCGTCGTAGGGCACGGTGGTACCCTGCGGCATTTCATCGTCGAGTTTTGGTTTGGGCGCGCCGTCCTGATCCAGCCAGTACTGGGGGTCACGCTCTTCGTTGAGTACCGGGGCATAGCTGTCGAACACATTGGCCCGAGCCAGGCGATTCATGGTGTTGTCCATGTCGGCCGCCAGCTTGTCCAGACCTTCCTGGGGCGTGACTTCACCGCTCATGACCGGTGCCAGGTTTTGCCACCACAGCGGTGCCATGCGCGGATAGTCAGGCACGTTGGTGCCGGTCGGTGTCCAGTTGGACTCGTTGGGGCTGCGGTAGAACTCCACCAGGCCGCCGAGTTTGGGGGCCATTTCGGTCATCTGGTCCGAGAAGATGTCGGATTCACGAATGGGTGTGAGGCCGTGCATCAGTTTTTCCAGCGAGGTGGTTTTGGCCACGGTGAACTGGGCGAACAGCCAGGCCGCCGTACGACGGTCTTCGGGCGTGGAGTCGAAGAAGGTCCAGGCACCTACGTCCTGATAACCCACTTTCATGCCTTCTTCCCAATACGGGCCCGTGGGCGAGGGTGCCATGCGCCACAGCGGGTTGCCTTCGTCATCGGTCACGGCCACGGAGGGGTCGGTCATGTCGGCAGTGAAGGCGGTATACCAGAAGATTTGCTGGGCAATGTGACCCTGCGCAGGCACCGGCCCGGCTTCACCGAACGTCATGCCCTGGGCTTCGGCGGGCGCAAAGTCACGCAGCCAATCCACGGCTTTCTGCATGGCAAATACCGACGCCGGTGAGTTGGTGGCACCACCGCGGCTGACGCTGGCGCCCACCGGCTGGCTCTCCTCGTTCACGCGGATGCCCCAGTCGTCGACGGGATTACCAAACGGCACCCCTGGGCTGCCCATGCCGGCCATCGACAGCCAGGAGTCGTGGAAACGCCAGCCCAACGAGGGGTCACGGCGACCATAATCCATGTGGCCATACACTTTGGTGCCATCGATCTCGCCCACGTGGACGGTAAAGAACTCGGCGATATCCTCGTAGGCCGTCCAGTTGGTGGGAACGCCCAGATCGTAACCGTAGATGTCCCGGAACTGTTCCTGCAGGTCTTCACGCTGGAACCAGTCATAGCGGAACCAGTAAAGGTTGGCGAACTGTTGGGTCGGCAGTTGGTAGACGCTGCCATCAGGCCCGGTGCCGTACTGCAGGCCGATGAAGTCGTCCAGGTCCAGCGTAGGCAGGGTGTAGTCCGCCCATTCGTTGGCCATGGCCTCGGTCAGGTTGATGGTGGTGCCGCCCAGGGCTAGCGCTTCGTTGGGCTCGGTGGTGGCGTACACGGCAATGCAGTTGCGCGCCTTGAACAGCTCGCGCAGTTCGTCGCGCAGCTCTTCACGCAGCTTGTAGTCGAGGTTGACGAGTGGCTCGTCGAACAGGATCAGGTCGGCATCCTTGACCAGCGCACGGCCCATGGCGGTGCGCTGTTGCTGACCCCCGGAAAGCTCCTGGGGGTAGCGCTCCAGCAAATGCTCGATATGTAACATTTCCGCAATGCTTTCGACCCGCCGTTTGATCTCCTGGGAGGGCGTCTTGGCCAGCTTCAGCGGTGAGGCGATGTTGTCGCGCACCGTCAGGCTGGGGTAGTTGATGAACTGTTGGTACACCATGGAAACGTTGCGCTTGCGTACCGAAACGCCGGTGACATCCTTGCCATCCATGTAAATGCGCCCGCGGGTAGGTTGTTCCAGGCCGGCCATCAAGCGCATCAGCGTGGTCTTGCCTGCCAGGGTCCTGCCCAGCAGCACGTTGAAAGAGCCCGGTTCCAGTGCCAGATCGACCCCCGTGATATGAGGGTCACCGCCGACGACGTGGTCGATGTTTTGCAGATGTAAGGACATGCCGATCTCGTTAGCGTCGTTGTTATGGATATTGCTATGGATATTGCTATGCGTGTTGTTATAGCTGTTGTCATGAACAGGTAGTGCGAAAACGAGTGTGTCTATCGCGCGGGTAGATCGGTCAAGCAGCTTGTTCTCTGTTTTTCTATTGTTCCAGACCACCGACCAAGGCGATATTTTCATTAACGAAAGGCTAGTTGATCATTTTCGAACGTGCAACGCTTTTTTGATGGCTCATATATTCGCTTTTAGGCGTAGAGAGCCCATTATAGTGTGCGCAATAGATGAGCAGAGGATGTGAAGAGGGAGAAGAGGGAGAAGAGGGGGCGGCGCAGTGCCGAATAAAAGCAAAGTGGCGTCGTGCGTTTCGCTTTTGAACATTGTGAGGCGATAAACGAAAAAACCGGCCTGTGTCAGGCCGGTTTCATTCACCCTCAAGCGTCGTTTACTTGACGCTGGTTTCTGCTTGCGGCGTGGCCTTGGCAGGCGCCGCGTTGTGGTCGATCAGCGTCGCCTTGTCGTTGGCAAAGGCATCGTAGGCGAAGTCATCCACGGTGAGCATTTCGAGCACTTCGGCCTCGAAGGTGCGCATGAACGTGGCGTCGTCCTCGTTGATCAGCCCTTTCTCCAGCGCGGCTTCCACGCGTGCTTCCGGGTGGAGCGCCGTTTGCGGCAGCTCGCCCTTGGCATAGGCCTTGTTCACCGTACGGTAGATGGCCTCGGCGCGCTCGTACTCTTGCAACAGTGCATTGTAGCGGGCCAGCGGATTGCGCTCGGCGCCGTCATCCTTGTCCCAGGTGTTGCTCAGCAGCTTGCTGCGCAGGGCACTCTGGGTGGAGACGCGATGAGCGATGTCGCGGGCCAGGTCGTCATGGGGCTTGTTCCAGCGGCGGCCCGTCGGCATGACGACCACTTTCAGCACCTTGCCCAGGGCGCGGTTGGGCAGGTTGTCGAAGATCTCGACAAACGCCTGTTCAGCGCGGTTGAGCAGGAACTGCAGGCTATAGTGCAGCAGCGCTTCTTCGCCTTCTACCTTATTGCCGGTGTGCCACTGCTTGAGCACCATGGACGCCAGATAGAGGTTGGAGAGAATGTCGCCCAGTCGTGCCGAGAGCATTTCGCGCTTCTTCAGCGTGGAGCCCAGGCTGGCCATGGCGGCGTCGGCGCAGAGGCCAAAGCCGGCTGACAGGCGCGCGATGTCCTGCGCGTAGCCAACGGCCGGGCCGCTGAACGGTACGCTGGGCTTGCCGAGGCCGAGGCCCTGCGTGAAGGCGCGGGCCGCGTTGCCGAAAATCAGGCCCGCATGACCAAAGAACGCCTTGTCGAATGCTTTTGCGTCGTTGGCATCCTTGGCGGCCAGCTCCTCAAGCACGTAGGGGTGGCAGCGGATGGCGCCCTGACCAAAGATCATCAGGTTGCGGGTCATGATGTTGGCCCCTTCCACGGTGATCGCGACGGGGTTAGCGCTATAGCCGATGCCCAGGTAGTTGCGTGGGCCGAGGGTCACGGCCTTGCCGCCGTGAACGTCCATGGCATCGCTGAGCAGCACGCGCTGGAACTCGGTCAGCTGGCTTTTCAGAATGGCCGAGGGGACGGCGGGCTTTTCGCCGTGGTCGATCAGGTTGGCGGTCTGGTATACCGTGGCGGCAGAGATGTAGGCCAGCGAGGCCATGCGAGCCAGCGGCTCCTGTACACCTTCCATTTCGGCAACCGGCACGTTGAACTGACGACGTACCCGTGTAAAGCCGCCGCTCCAGCCCAGCGCATAGCGGGCGGTACCAGTAGCGCCCGAAGGCAGCGTGATGCAGCGGCCAATCGACAGGCACTCCACCAGCATCCGCCAGCCCTGACCGATCATGTCCGGGCCGCCGATGATGGTGTCCAGCGGTACGAACACGTCCTTGCCCTTGATTGGGCCATTCATGAAGGGGCTGCCGATGGGGTGGTGGCGGCGGCCAATCTCCATGCCCTGCGTGTCACGCGGGATCAAGGCCAGCGTAATGCCACGGTCTTCTTCGTCGCCCAGCAGCTTTTCCGGGTCGAACAGGCGGAATGCCAAGCCCACTACAGTGGCAATCGGCGCCAGGGTGATCCAGCGTTTCTCGAAATTGAGGCGCACCCCGACCACTTCCTGGCCATCGATGACCTGCTTGCAGACCACGCCGGTATCCGGCAGCGAGGTGGCGTCGGAGCCTGCGCGGGGGCCGGTCAGGCCAAAACAGGGGATTTCACGGCCATCGGCCAGGCGAGGCAGGTAGTGATCCTTCTGTGCCTGGGTGCCGTACTTGAGCAGCAGCTCGCCGGGGCCCAGGGAGTTGGGGACACCGACGGTCACCATCAGCGTTTCGTTGGCGGAAAGCTTCTGCAGTACCATGGATTGCGCCTTGGCAGAGAAGCCCAGACCACCATACTCCTTCGGGATGATCATGCCGAAGAAGCCTTCCTTCTTCAGGTAATCCCACAGTTCCTGGGGCAGGTCGGCACGCTCCTTGGCGATGTCCCAGGCGTTGCACATGCCTGCCGCCTTGGCGCACTGCACATCCAGAAAGGCCTGCTCTTCTTCGCTCAGGCCGTCATCCTTGAAATCCAGCAGCGACTGCCACTTGGGCTTGCCGGAAAACAGCTCTCCATCCCAGGAGACGCTGCCCGCTTCCAGCGCGGTGCGCTCGGTGGCAGACACCTTGGGGGCCACTTTCTTGAAGGTTGCAAAGATGCGTGGGGTCAACCAGAGGCGACGCAGGGCGGGCAAACCGGCCACGGCCACGGCCAATGCGCCGATCAGCAGCAGAGTGCCCGTTACGGGGGCGCCCAGCACGATGCCGACCAGGCCCAGTACGCCCAGCAGGGCCAGGGCAGGAGGTGCGCCTGCCTCGCGGCGCATCACCACCAGCAGGCCAGCCACGGCCAGCACGATGAGTAGTAGGGTGAGCATGGGGTTCTCCATAGGTGGGTGGTCTTGAAGGTATTTAAACGTATGTTTGAATATTCGCAGAATCGCTTGGCAGTGTGCAAGCGTTTCGGCCTTATACGTTCGCTTTATCCCTTCACTGTAGCTCAGTTGCGGCATAAAAAAACGGGTATCCGGATTAACTGGTTGATAGCTCCCCATTATGATGTGGCATCTATTCCTATGCTCTCCGGATTATTCGGTTGATAGAATTAGGATGCTGAGCGGTCTTGTGCAGCCAGCAGCGCTGCCTTATCGATCAATGATCGTCCAATGTCGCTAGCCAACAGATGATCGTAGTAGCTAGCTTTTGGGATTCATGTGCCCCCTACTAGGAAACGGCTGGCCTGGGGCTTTTGCGCTCCGTCCTCGACCGGCCATAGGGGTATCGGGCTACCGCCGCTCGCTGAGCGAAAGCTCAATCCACCGTGCTGCGCAGCGTCCTGATCAGCAGCTGATAGAGGCTGTCGACGGCTTCGTTGCCCTGAGAGGCCTGACTGCGATAGGCCGCCACCGCCATGGGCTCCAGCGGGCCCAGACCGTGCTTGCCGCCAAGGATTTCCAGGTGGGGCGGGGCACTGCACCGCGTCAACACGGCGACGGCAAGACCGCTCTCCACCGCAGCGATCTGCCCTGCCAGGCTGGAGCTGTTGTACACCACCCGGTAGCGACGTCCCTGCAGAGCCAGGGAGTTGATGGCACTGCGCTTGGCGAGGCTCGTGCTCTCGTAGACAGCGATGGGCAACGGGTCGCGTCGCCAGGTAGGAAATTCCGGCGAGCCGACCCACACCATCGGTTCATGGAACAGGAGGGTGCCGTGACGCGGCTGTTCTCGCGAGACCAGTGCGAGGTCTAGGTCGCCATTCTCGACCCGCGGAATCAGTGCGGTCGACTGCTCGCAGCTCAGCTCGATCTCCACCGCGCCGTGCTGCGGCGCGAAGCGCTTCAGCACCGGAGTCAGGTAGCGGGCCGCATAGTCATCCGGCACGCCGAGACGGATATGCCCAGTCAGCACCCGGCCGTGAAACGCCGCCTGGGTCTCAGCGTGCAGGTCAAGCATCCTGCGAGCATAGCCCAGCAGCCGCTGCCCTTCCGGGGTGAGCTGCTGCGACCGTGGCCCTCGTTCCAGCAGGCGATGACCCAGAGCGGCCTCCAGCTTCTTCAGCTGCATGCTCACCGCCGACTGGGAGCGATGCACCTCAGGGGCCGCGGAGGAGAGTGAGCCGGCGTCCACCACCGCGACGAAGCACTTGAGCCAGTCGATCTGCAAATCTTGGTAGGCCATACGTTGTCACATAAATTCGATTTTCGAATATCTAATAGCAAAATCATTCGCTTTCATCAAGAGATGTACCGCGGCACAGTGACGACCATGTCATGAGACAGGAGGAGCATGGCATGACCAACGAGACGGCAAGTGAAGAGGCGGCACTGCATCGCCTGGACGGGGCGCTAACGTGGCAAGGGTTCAGGGAGCTGGTACCCATTTCGCTGTTCGTCATCGTCTTCGGCGCCGCCTTCGGCCTGGCGGCGACTCAGGCTGGGTTGAGCGATGCCTCCATCGTCATCATGAGTACCCTGGTTTTCGCGGGTGCTGCACAGTTCGCGTCTCTGGAGTTATGGGGGCCACATATCCCGCTCTTTACGATGATGCTCACAGTATTCGCGATCAATGCCCGGCACCTGCTGATGGGCGCTACGCTCTACCCCTGGTTGCAACCACTCAAGCCGGCGAAGCGCTACGGCGTGATGCTGGTGGCTTCCGATGCCAACTGGGCCATGGCCATGCAGGCGTTCAGCCAGGGCCGGCCGGGGCTGGGGCTGCTGCTGGGCGGTGGTATCGCCCTATGGAGCTTCTGGGTTCTCGGCACCTGGCTGGGTCTGTACTTCGGCAACGCCGTGAGCGATCCCGCGAGCCTGGGACTGGACATGGTGATGGGCTGCTTCCTGCTCGCCATGGTGGTGGGCGGAGAGAAGAACCTGCGGATGCTGGTGATCTGGGCGGTGGCGGCGGGAGCTTCCCTGTTGGCCTATCGCTACCTGCCGGAAAACAGCCATGTGGTCGTGGGTGCCATCGCCGGTGGCCTGGTCGGCCTCTTTTGGGGGAGTCGTGACCATGAGCATTGAGACAGGCAACCCGAGCGCGCTCGCCATCATCCTGATCATGGCGGTGGTGACCCTGGTGACTCGCTGGGGTGGCGTCTTCGCGATGTCCTTCGTGCCCATCGGCTACCGCGTCAAACGGTTCATTCACTCCATGTCCGGCTCTGTGCTAGTGGCGCTGCTCGCGCCGCTGGCGATCACCGGTGACAATGGCGCCCGTCTGGCCCTGCTGACCACCGCCGTGATTATGCTAACGCTGAAGAAGCCACTGCCAGCGATCGCCGGCGGTATTCTAGTGGCGGCACTGTTCCGTCAGATGTAGCCATACCCTAGCGACACGGACGCGCTGCGTTTTCTACAAAAAGCACCCAGCTTGTCATGCTGGGCTCTCTTGAACCAGTTAAACCAGACACCCGGGGTTAGGTGAAATGGTGAACCTCTCAGGGAGAGATGTGTGACGAACCTGCCCAACAATGCCCTGCATTTACCGCAATATAATATCCTGAACACTAAACAAGATGAGCATGATCTCCACTATCAAGTTGAAGCGCCTGAACCTCTAGCGTGCGAGGAATGTGGCGTTAAGGGTGAGTTCGTCAGGTTCGGCAAGCGCGATATGGCTTACCGAGATCTGCCTATCCATGGAAAGCGAGTCAACCTTTGGGTTGTTCGCCGCCGCTACGTGTGCCGGGCTTGCGAGAAAACGTTCCGCCCTAAGCTCCCGGATATGGTGGATGACCACCGCATGACTCGCCGGCTCCACACTCATGTCGAGAAGGAAGCCTTCAAACACCCCTATGCCTACGTGGCCGATACCACAGGCCTCGACGAGAAGACCGTCCGCGAGATCTTCAAGAAGAAGGCCGAGTTCCTAGCAGCCTGGCACCGCTTCGAGACGCCCCGATGCTTGGGCATCGACGAGCTGTACCTCAACCGCCGCTACCGCTGCATCCTGACCAACCTGGAGGAGCGCACTCTGCTGGATCTGCTGCCCGGCCGTCAACAAGACGCAGTAACCAGGCGCCTCATGAGCATGACCGATCGCCAAAAGGTGGAGATCGTCAGCATGGATATGTGGAAGCCCTACCGCCGCGCCGTCCAGGCGGTGCTTCCACAGGCTCGCATCGTGGTCGATAAATTCCACGTCGTGCGCATGGCTAACGAAGCCCTGGAGAAGATCCGCAAGGGCCTCAGGAGGGAGCTGACGGCCAACCAGCGCCGAACCCTCAAGGGCGACCGGAAGATCCTGCTGAAGCGGGCTCACGACGTCTCAGACCGCGAACGACTCATCATGGAGACCTGGGCCGGGGCCTTTCCCCAGCTTCTGTCGGCCTACGAGCACAAGGAACGGTTCTTCCACATCTGGGACTGCACCAACCGGCGTGACGCCGAGAAGGCGCTGGCTCAATGGATTGACGACATCCCGCAGGGGCAGAAGGAAGTCTGGAAGGATCTTGTCAAAGCTGTCAGCAACTGGCGTGAGGAGATGCTGACCTACTTCGAGACGGACATCCCGATCACCAACGCCTTCACGGAGTCGATCAACCGACTGGCCAAGGACAAGAACCGCGATGGCCGGGGCTATTCGTTCGAGGTGATGCGTGCTCGGATGCTCTACACCACCAAGCACAAGAAGAAGTCGCCGCAGGCCAAGGAATCCCCGTTTCTGGGCAGGGCCACCATGACCTACGGCAAGAGCCTTCCCCCGGTCGAGAAGAACTACGGCGTCGATCTATCAACCTTCTGGACAGATTAACCCGGCTTATTCATGAGGCCGACCTGAAAACGAAGATGGCGAGTGGTTTTCTCTTGTAGAATCAGGATATTCCTGCCAGAACACGATTCAAGAGGACCACTCGCCATGGGTGAAAGCCTATCCACCTGGACGCCCTCATGCAACGGCTCTGTCCGTGTTGAGCTGAGCGGCCAGCGCACCACCAGCGACAGCGGCGCTCTGCTGTTGCGTGAGGCCCTCGACAACAGCGGCGTGATTGAGGCGCTGGAAGACAATCTGGTCGATCGACGCCACCCGCTGCGCATCCTTCATTCGCTGGCCAGCCAGTTGCGTACCCTGGTGCTGCAGCGTGCGATGGGCTGGATCGATCTCAGCGATACCGACACGCTGCGCCGTGACCCGCTTTGGCAGTTGGCCTGCAGCGATGCACGCGGGACGACGCCATTGGCGCAGGACAGGCCGTCTCAAGCCACGCTGTCGCGGCTGCTGACCTGCCTCGGCCGAGACGACAACATCGATGCCGTGCACGAAGGCCTGCTGCGACTGGTGGTCTGGCGCCTGACCTCGCTGAAGAACGGCGAGCGCCCCAAACAGCTGACGCTGGACATCGATGGCCTGCCGATCGAGGTGCATGGCCATCAGGGCGGGTCGGCCTATCATGGCCTTTACGGGGCCCGCATCTACTCGCCGCTGGTCGCATCGTTGGCGGAGACCGGCGACATGGTGGGCGGCCTGCTGCGCGAGGGCAACGCCGGCCCGGCAGAGAACGCCGACACCTGGATCCCGCATCTGGTACGACGACTCAACGAGAGCACCGGGGCACAGGTTCGTGTGCGCATCGACGCCGGTTTTACCGATAACGCGACGCTGGAGGCCCTGGAGGATCGGGAGATCGAATACCTGGGCCGGTTGCGCAGTCACACCGGTCTACAGAAGCTGGCAGCACCGCTCCTGAAGCGGCCACCCGGCCGGCCACCCGAGCAGCCTCGCGAGTGGTGCCACGATCTGGAGTACCAAGCCGGCTCCTGGTCGGCACCGCGGCGCGTAGTGCTGGTGGTGCAGGAACGCCCCGATGACCTGCTGCTGCATGCCTTCTTCCTGGTCACCAACCTCAGCAAGTTCGACTGGCCGCCAGAGAAGGTCCTGGCACTCTATCGCAAGCGCGGCAGCGCCGAGGCGCACATGGGCGAAGTGAAGTCGGCGCTCGACGTGCACCTCTCGTCGACCGATCGCGGCGCCTCCACCGTTCAGAACGTGATGGCGCGCAACGAGGTGAGCCTGCTGCTCAGCCTCTACGCCTACCAGGTCCTGCATGGCCTGCGCTGCCTCCTGGAGCGGCAAACCCGACAAGGCTGGAGTCTGAGTCGGATGCGCGAGCAGGTGCTCAAGGTCGCCGCCACGCTGAGGCTGCACGCTCGGCGAATCACCGTTCATCTGGGTGCCGCCGCCGACAAGTGGTGGCCGACGCTGCTGAAGGGGCTACCGAAGCTGACCGCACTGAGCTGACGCTCCTGCGAGACCACCACAGCATCAGAAAGCGAGCGACCGGAGCGGCGGTCGGCGATCACGGCTGCTTGGACGGCCACCATTGATTCCAAAGAGCTATAAGTAAGTAGGAAAAGGGCTGCGTTCAGGCATTACTCAACAGCCACTCGCGCTGAAAAGGCGAATCCTGATGAGCAATGCCAACAGCCAGTACCTTCAGACCGCTCAATCAGCGCCCTCGTGAATAAGGCGGGATTAAGGGGGCGGAGGAGTTTGAAAGCCCCTTCAACCAGTTAATCCGGATACCCAAAAAAACGCCATGGCGAATGCCATGGCGCGGGTTGCTGGAGCAGCGAGTGCAGGTCGGGTCAGGCCTGTGTGGCAGGCGTTCCTTTGGCGACCGCTCCTTTGGCAGGTGCCCCATTGGCAATGTAGTAATCGACCTGGGCGCGGGGCAGGGGTTCGCGACCGCGAATGCGATCGGCGATCTTTTCGGCCAGCATGATAGTGGGCGCATTCAGGTTACCGGTAGGAATCACCGGGAACAGCGAAGCATCCACCACTCGCAGGCCTTCCAGGCCGTGCACCCGGCCCTGGGCATCGGTGACGGCCATGGCGTCTTCGCCCATCCGGCAGCTACCGCAGGGGTGGTAGGCGGTTTCGGCGTGCTGCTTGACGAAGCTGTCCAGCTCGGCATCGCTTTGTACCTCGGGGCCGGGGGCAATTTCACGCCCGCGGTAGGCGTCGAAGGCGGGCTGGGCGATGATCTCGCGGGTCAGGCGTATGGCATCGCGGAACTCCTGCCAGTCCTTCTCCTTGGCCATGTAGTTGAACAGGATGCTGGGCGCGGCGTGGGGGTCTTTCGAGGTCAGCCGGATGCGGCCACGGCTCTCGGAGCGCATGGAACCGACGTGGGCCTGGAAGCCGTGGGCCTCGACCGCGCTTTTGCCGTTGTAGCTGATGGCGATGGGCAGGAAATGGTATTGCAGGTTGGGCCACTCCTCCTCGTCGTTGGAGCGGATGAATCCGCAGGATTCGAACTGGTTGCTGGCCCCAATGCCGGTACCCTTGAACAGCCACTCGGCACCGATTTTCGGCTGGTTGTACCATTTCAGCGCCGGGTAGAGGGAGATGGGCTCCTTGCACTCGTACTGAATGTACATCTCCAGATGGTCCTGGAGGTTTTCGCCGACGCCGGGCAGTTCATGCACCACGGGGATGCCCAGCTCTTTCAGCCACTCCGGGTTGCCCACCCCTGAGCGCTGCAGAATCTGCGGCGAGGCGATGGCGCCGCCACACAGCAGCACTTCACGACGTGCCCGAGCCTGCGTTGGTTGGCCCTTCCGTTCGTAGCGGACGCCCACGGCACGCTTGCCCTCGAACTCGATCACGTCCGTGACGGCATGGGTTTCGATGGTCAGGTTGCTGCGCTGTTTGGCGGTGTCCAGGTAGCCACGGGCCGTGGACGCGCGCCGCCCCTTGGGCGTGACGAAGCGGTCCATGGGGCCAAACCCTTCCTGCTGATAGCCGTTGACGTCTTCGGTTTCCGGGTAGCCCGCCTGCTTGGCCGCTTCGATGAAAGTCCGGTACAGCGGGTTGTTATCCGCCTTGGGCGTGGTGATGCTCACCGGGCCACCGCTGCCATGATACTCATTGGCACCGATGTCACGGTTTTCGCACTTCTTGAAGTAGGGCAGGCAGCTCAGGTAATCCCACTCTTCGAGCCCGGGCTGCTTGGCCCAGTGGTCGTAATCGAGGGCATTGCCGCGAATGTAGCACATGCCGTTGATCAAGGAAGACCCGCCCAGCCCCTTGCCTCGGCCGCACTCCATGCGGCGGTTGTCCATATGCGGTTCGGGGTCGGTTTCGAACGCCCAGTTGTAGCGTTTACCCTGTAGCGGAAACGCCAGCGCGGCGGGCATCTGGGTGCGAAAATCGAAGCGGTAGTCCGGGCCGCCTGCTTCCAGCAGCAGCACGCTGACATCGCTGTCTTCGGTCAGGCGCGTGGCCAGCACGTTGCCTGCTGAGCCAGCGCCAATGACGATATAATCAAATTCACGTACTTGCGACATTCGTTTACCTTGGCAAAGACGACATAAAGAGCATCAAACGGTGGCGGTGGGCGCCTTAAAACACCGATTCAAACGGGCCCATCTCGATCTGTACGGACTTGGTCTGGGTGTAGTGATTGAGCGTCTCGACGCCGTTCTCGCGACCAATGCCCGACTCCTTGTAACCGCCCACCGGCATCTCCGACGGCGATTCTCCCCAGGTGTTGATCCAGCAGATGCCGGCTTCCAACTGGTGAATCACTCGGTGAGCGCGGTTGAGGCTCTCGGTGAACACCCCAGCGGCCAGCCCGTACAGGGTGTCGTTGGCGCGGCCAATCACCTCGTCTTCATCAGCGAAGGCCAGCACTGACATGACCGGGCCGAAAATCTCCTCTTTCACGATCCGCATGTCGTCGGTGCAGTCGGTGAACACCGTGGGGGCCGCCCATGCGCCGTTGGCCCATGGGCCGCTATTCCACTGTTCGCCACCGGCCAGTACGCGGGCTCCTTGCTCTTTGCCCAGGGCGATGTAGGAGAGCACTTTCTCCTGATGCTCGAAGCTGACCAGCGGGCCAAAATTGATGCTGGGGTCCATGGGGTCACCGGCCTTGATGCGCGCCACGCGCTCGACCAGCTTGGCTTCGAAGGCTTCCTTGACGCTGCGCTCGACGAAGACACGGGTGCCGTTGGTGCAGATTTGGCCACTCGAATAGAAGTTGGCCATCATGGCGGCATCGGCGGCGCGGTCCAGGTCGGCATCGGCAAACACGATCAGCGGCGATTTGCCGCCCAGCTCCATGGTCACGTCCTTGAGCGTGGAGCCACCGGCAGCGGCCATGACTTTCTTGCCGGTGCCCACTTCGCCAGTGAAGGATACCTTGGCAATGCCGGGGTGCTCGGTGAGCATGGCGCCGACTTTTCCGTCGCCTTGAACGACGTTGAAGACGCCATCTGGCAGGCCTGCCTCGGTGAAGATTTCGGCGAGTTTCATCACCGTCAGCGGCGTGACCTCGCTGGGCTTGAAGACCACGGCGTTACCCGCTGCCAGCGCAGGCGCGGCTTTCCAGCAGGCAATCTGGATGGGGTAGTTCCAGGCGCCGATGGCACCGATCACACCCAGCGGTTCCCGGCGGGTATAAACGAACGAGCTTTCGCGCAGCGGTATCTGGCTGCCCTCGATGGCGGGGGCCAGGCCTGCGTAATACTCCAGCGCATCGGCGCCGGTGACGATATCGACGTTGGCAGTTTCGCTGATGGGCTTGCCGGTGTTGCGGGTTTCCAGCTCGGCAAGCTCGTCGTTGCGTTCGCGTAGCAGTGCCACCGCGCGCAGCAGAATGCGTGAGCGTTCCATACCGGTCATGGCCGCCCAGACCCGCTGGCCTTGCTGCGCGGTGCGCACGGCCTCGTCGAGATCGCCCTGGCTTGCCTGGCCAACGGTGGCGAGCAGCGAGCCATCGTAGGGGTTGGTGACGGTGAAGGTGTCACCTGACGTCGCCGCGACCGTGCGGCCATTGATATATAGAGGAAGTACGTCCTGATGGGCCATGGGGTTCTCCTTAATATGATGCGTCAGCGGTGGTGTGCTTCAGGCAGCCGTGGTGGGCCAGCAGTTGATCCAGATAGGCGTGAGCCAGTTGCCGTGCTTCCAGCGCATCGAGCCCTTCCGGCGCCAGGGCGCCGCGTAGCCAAAGACCATCGATCATGGCAGCCAGCCCGCGCGCGGCGTTGCGCGCATCGCGATGCGGCATGACGCGCCGGAACTGATGGCACAGGTTGGCATATAGCCGACGGTCGTTGACGTGCTGTAGACGTTGCAGCACGGGCTTGTGCATGCTGCTAGCCCAGAAGGCGAGCCAGGTCTTGGCGGCCGGACCGGTCACCTGAGAGCGGTCGAAGTTTCCTTCGATGATGGCGCCGATGTGGGCGCGTGCCGAGTCGTCGTCCAGCGCCTGGCGGCGCGCCGCAACGGCATCGGTCAGGTCGGTCAGCATCTGGCGCATGGTGGCTTCGAGCAGGCCATCCTTGCCGCCGAAATAGTGGCTGATGATGCCTGCCGAGACTCCGGCATGCCGTGCAATGCGCATGACCGTCGCTTCCGCCAGGCCCACTTCGTCGATGGCGGCCATGGTGGCCTTGATCAACTGCTGACGACGTATTGGTTCCATTCCCACCTTAGGCACGGCGATCTCCTGAACACTCTTCGAGGATGATGAAAATTATCATGGCACTTTTTTATTGAACGTTCAATCAATAAAAGGCAATTGACGGTACTTGCGGGCTGTCTTGTTCATTGGGAAATGAAATACCTGCGGCGATTGACTTGCCTTTTGCCAACGAGATTGGCATACTCTGCACCCGCTGATGTCGGAAAGGCTACGTAGCTCAGCTGGTTAGAGCACATCACTCATAATGATGGGGTCCCCTGTTCAAATCAGGGCGTAGCCACCGGTCAGCCAGGTACGCTTCTCTTGTGTGCCGTCATGGTGGCCCCTTAGGTCCTCCCGCAACGCTAAACTGCGAACCCCGCCAGGCCCGGAAGGGAGCAACGGTAGTGGTGGCTGCGTGTGCCGGGATGTGGCTTTTGGGGCCGCCTCCATTATATCCTCCCCCTTAGTTTTGCTTCGCTTGATTCCCTGTGGGTCGAGATTCTGTTGCCCGTACGAGGCTCCATTTGGCACCCTGATGGCCTTTTGCGCTTTCTGAGTGGTCGTGCGTGCCAGAAACGTCTCTTTGTCACTTCGGAAAGCTCATGAAAACTCTACTGCGTTGGATAGCGGGCGTGGTGGTGCTGTTGGCACTGCTGTTGGCCGGGCCCGCCTGGATGTTGGCCAGTAACCAGGTGGTTACCGATGGCCACTGGTCGAATCTGGACCGCTCATCGGCGGGGTTGGCCCCAGACCCTGACGCCCATCCCGAGGCGGTGGTGCAAGTGTACGCTGCACGGGCGTATCACTGGCGGGGCGCGTTTGGGGTGCATATCTGGGTGGCTACCAAAGCTGACAATGCCAGCGACTACCGCCTGCACCAGGTGCTCAGTTGGCGTAGGCCCACCGTGGTGTCGAGCACCGATACGCCGGATCGGGCGTGGTTTGGCCATGCGCCCGAACTGCTGGCCGATTACCGCGGCGATGAAGCGGGGCAGTTGATTACCCAGATAGAAGAGGTGATTGGCCGTTACCCTCAGGCCGATTTATACCGGGTGTGGCCCGGCCCCAACAGCAACAGTTTCATCGCATGGCTTACCCGCGAAGTGGAGGGCCTGGCGGTGGCGTTGCCGGTCACCGCCGTGGGCAAGGATTTCCTGTTCGATAGCGTAGTAGCCCCTGTGCCCAGCGGCACCGGGTATCAGTTTTCGCTGGGCGGGGTGTTGGGGTTGATGCTGGCGCTGGAAGAGGGCGTGGAGCTCAACGTGCTGGGCACGAGCCTGGGCGTCGATATTCTCAGGCCGGCCTTGAAGCTGCCTGGCGTGGGCCGGGTGGGCCTGCCTGCTCGGGTGCTGGGGAATGCTGCCGAGCAGGCAGAGCCGCAGGGGTGATTAACCTGCTGGAGCCTCGGAGCTCAACGTTAGTAAAGGAGTGTGCACGTAGCGGATGGCGTCGCTTAGCCCGTCCGTAATATCGATGCCATACCGCTCACTCAGCAGAGCCGCTCGTCCCACGAAGGCGCCGGAGCCCAGCACGATGGCATTGGTACCCTGTTCGAGCGAACTCACGATGGCGTCATGCAAGCGCTGTTCGGCCTGCGGCGTGCGGGCCGCAGTTTCCGACACCCCCATGCCAGTGGCCACGATCCGGCAGCGCACGTCCAGGCCATAGCCACGGCTCAGCGCGCGGATGGTTTCCACGGCGCCCTCGAACGTGGTGATGACGGTGAAGGGGCGGTCATGCTGGCCAGCGGCACGCATGCCTGCCTCGGCCAGGCTCACCACTGGGCGCTGTGTTGCATCGCGCAGTTCTTGAACCGCCAGATCATCGAAGCAGGCCATGATGTAGCCAACGTCGTCGGCGGACTGGCGCTGTTGGATCAGCGCCATGACCTCCCGAGTGGCGGTGGCCTTGTGCGCTGCATTTTCGATGGCGATAGGCCCCGCCAGTGGATTGGTGACCTCCATTTGAACCCCTTCAGGCGAGCACTGCCGTACCAGGCGGCGTATTTCCCGGGTGACCTGGGGATTGGTATTGGGGTTGATGACCAGAATGCGCGGGGTATCGGTTCGCGACGCTTGGCACATGCTGCCGATGGGGGCTGTATGGCTGGGTCCAGTCTTGTTCGTCATTGCCTCAACGCCCCGCCAGAAGGTCGGGTAGCCACATGACGATGTCTGGCCAAATCATGATGGCAAAGGTGAACAACACCATGATGCCCACGAAGGGAATCGACCCCATGATGACGTCGTTGAAGCTGCCGCCATCCTTGCGCACGCCCTGAACCACGAACAGGTTCATGCCCACCGGTGGTGTGATGAGGGCGATCTCGCACATCAGCACGATGAAGATCCCAAACCAGGTGGGGTCGATCCCCACCGCCATGACCATGGGCACGGTAATGGGTACGGTCAGTACCAGCATCGACATGGCGTCCATGAAGGTGCCCAGAATCACGTAAAACACGAACAGCACCAGCAGCAGCGTTACTGCCGTCAGGCCGAAGGAGGCGACCCACTGGGTAAGTGCTTGGGTAACTCCCAGCATCGAGATGGTGACGTTGAGCAGCAGGGCGCACATCAAGACGATGATCACCATGCCCGATGTTTTGGCCGCCTGCAGCGAGCAGTGAATCAACAGGTCCAGCGTCAGCTTGCCACCAACGGCGATGAAGCCAAGGGCGATGACCACGCCAATGGCGGCGGATTCGGTGGGGGTGGCCAGGCCGCCGTAGATGCTGCCCATGACCACGCCAAAGATGACCACGGGAGGAATCAGGTGCTTCGACAGCGACAGCTTGTCCTGAAGCGAGACATTGACCTCGACCAGCGATGCCTTGCCCGCCTTGCCGTGGGCGAGCCACAGGTAGAGTGAGAACAGCAGCGCCAGGGCAATGCCCGGTATCAACCCGGCAGCAAAGAGCTGGCTGACGGAGGTATTGGCCAGTTGGCCATACACCAGCAGGTTGATGCTGGGGGGAATGAGAATCCCCAGCGTGCCGCCCGCTGCCAGCGAGCCCAGCGAAGGACGAATGGGGTAGCGATACTGCTGGAGCGCCGGCAGGGCGATGGTGCCTACGGTGGCCGCGGTGGCCACCGAGGAGCCGGAGGTGGCGGAGAACAGCGTGCAGGTAGCGATATTGGTATGCAGCAAACCACCCGGCAGGCGATTGAACCACACCGCCAGCGCGGCATACATGCGGTCCGCGATGCCGCCGCGTAACAGCAGCTCCCCCAGCAGCATGAAGAGTGGAATGGCGAGCATCGACGGGCTGTTCAGGCTGCTCCAGACGACGCCGCCCATCATGTTCACCAGCGGGGCGCCGTACATCAGATAGCCGCCCGCCACGCCCACCAGCAAAATCGACACCGCCACTGGCAGGCTGAGCAGCATCAGGGCCAGCATAACCATGAACGCCCCTGCAATGACCGGAATACTCATGGCTGTGCTCCTTTTTCACGCTGCTCGAGATCGGCCAGTTCGGCTTCGAGTTCTTCACTGGCTGAAGCAGGGCCGAAGCGCTGGTTCAGTGCGGGCCAGTCTCGCCGGATCAGCAGGCGCAGGGCTTGCAGGGCCAGCAGGGCCGCGCTCGCCGCAAAGATGCCCATGGCCACCAGCCAGACCGACTGAGGGTAGATCAGCGGCGTGGCCCAAGGGGTTTGGGCGATGGAGCGGTAGTTGTGCGTGTCGAGTACGGTCTGCACGGTAAAGTACAGCAGGAAGGCCGCCAGCAGCCCCAACGAGAGGGCTGCCAGGGCATTGAGGATCGCTTTGACGGTGGTGGGCAGGCGCATGTGCAGCAGATTGATGCGAATATGCGACTGCTCGATCATGGCGACGCCGAAGGCCAGAGGCGCCGCCACCGCAATGGCGTAGCCTCCCAACTCATCGACGCCACCAAACGACAGCGAAAAGAATTTGCGAATCAGGGTCTCTATCGTGATCAGCACGGCCAGCAGTAGCATGAACGTGCCGAACAGGATCCCCATCAGGCGAGCACAAAAAGTCATACGGGTCTCCTGGTAACGTTACAGGCCAAGCTGAGCGCCGACCGTTTCGCGCCAGGTGGCTTCGCAGTCGGCGGCCACGTTATTGCACTGGGTGGCCCACAGCGGCAGGGACACTTCCTCTACGGCGGCGGTGACGGCAGCCAGATCGGCGTCGGAAACGGCGACTTCGGTCAGCGCATACTGGTTGCCGAACTCGCAGGGCGACTCACCGGCGTTACAGCGCATGGCATCTTCGTAAAGCGCTTCCGAGTAGCTCCAGATGTCGTCGCTGAGCTCGGCAATGGCCGTTTCCAGCTGGGACTGCTGGGTCTCATCCAGGCGGTTCCAGGTGTCCAGGTTGATGGCGTAGCCATTGATGGCCAGCTGTAGAGCGATGGGCAACACGGTGGTCGTTGCCTCTGGCCAGCCGCCGGCGTTGGCCGAGGCAGGGCCGGTGATGCCGCAATCCACGACGCCACGAGAGAGCGCTTGTTGCACGTCGCCGAAGGGCATCGAAATGCCGGTGGCGCCCAACTGGCCAATGAAGTTGGCTGCGCTCTGGTCACCCACCCGTACGCGCAGGCCTCTCAAGTCCTCCAGGCCGGAAATATCCTTGTTGCAGAAGATGACCTAGGGACCGGCAGGCCATACGCCCAATAACTTGGCGTTGAAGCGGGACTGCAGGCGTGAATCCACATAATCATAAAAAGCCATGACATTGTCCCGGCCAGTCTCGAAACTGGTGTTCAGGCCGATCAAGTCCATCCCAAGCACCGAGGGCTCGTCACGGCTGACCTGGGGGCCGCGCAGCGAGACGATGTCGAAAAGACCGGAGTTGAGGATGCGTAGCCCGTCCGTATCGGGAATGCCTGCCACATCTACCGGAATGTACTGAACCGTGGCTTCCAGGCCGCTGTGCTCGGCGAAATTTTCGAAGAAGGGGCGCTCCTTGTTCTGGGCAATCAGCCCCGAACCGGCAGGTTGGCCGAGCACTTTGAGAGACAGCGTATCGGCGTTGGCGGCGCTGCCGATCACAGCGGCGGAAAGGGCGGTCATGAGAAGAGTGCGCTTGAACATGGAGGCTTCCTGTTATCTGTAGTGGGTGCGATGTGGTACGCCAGGCTGGGCGTGTTGCTCACCGCGCATCCTGCGCAGCGTTTGTTAAGTAGATCCATATTTCATGCCACAAGAGCTATGAAATTTAAATTTCATATATAAAACAGGCAGAAACCACGCGTTGCCCGAAAAATGGGGTAACACGACATGGGGCGTGAGAGACAAAAATGCACCTTGAAAGTGCATGTTGATGGGGTGATGAACTAGAAGAGTGCTTCAGTAAAAGCAGGCGCTCGTCGAAATGGCTCGATTAAAGCTCTTCAAAGCGGTCGTTGAGGGTTTCGATGCGGCTCAAACGCTGTCGTGACGCGTCTCCGGCCAGCTCGATGGTGCGCATGATCAGCAGATGACAGAGGGTCATGACCGCAGTGTGATTGAACAGCGGCCCGGAAGCGTGCGTATGGCAGCGAAAATGCCAGGTAGCGGAAGGGTGGGGCTCCGTGCCTTCATCGGTGATATACACCAGCGAGGCCCCGCACTCCCTGGCGCTGCTCAGCAGCTGTTCGGTCGTCGCAACTCGGCGCCGCAACCCCAGCACGATGACGCTGTCTTCCGGGCCAATGTCGGCAAGGTGCTCGCCCAGGGTTTCGCCAGGGCCGGGAATGGCGGCGATATCTCCGGTCACTTGCAGCAGCTGCCAGCGTAGGTAGTCGGCTAGCGGGCGGCTGGCGCGATAGCCAACGACCCAGATTTTACGTGCCGCCAGCCATGCATGGGCGACGGCGTCGATATCGGCCTGGGTGATGGCGGCAAAGGTTCTGTCCAGGTTGTCCTTGCTGAAGGTCAGCCCCTGGGCAAGCCAGGATTCGGATTGGCCGAGACGCTGAGCGGGGAGAAACAGGCGCGACCCCGTCGTCTGCTCTTCGCGGGCATGCCTGCGTGCGGCTTCGTAATTGTCATAACCCAAGCGCCTGACGAAACGCGATACCGTCGCCTTGGAAACTTTTGCAAAGCGTGCCAGCTCCTGGGCATTGTAGCTGGCCAACTCGCCGGGAAAGTCGCAGACGAATTCACCCAGCCGCCGCTCTGCCGGATGCAGGGAGGGCAGTGCATGGCGAACACGGGCAAGAAAGGAGCGTTCTTTCGAAGCGGGCGACATGACAGTATCCTGAAACCACGGTTTCTTGAATGATGCGGGTTATCAGGCATCAGGACAAGATGGCCGCGTCAGTGATCACTGCGACTGTTGCTCGGTGAAGCGCTTCATGATGGCCAGGGTCGTATCACTCACGTGGTGCTCCATGCCTTCGGCATCGATGCGCGCGGTGCTGTCTTCGACGCCCAGAGCGCGCAGGAAATGCAGCACGATGTCGTGCCGGGCGCGGGAGGTTTCGGCCACTTTCTGGCCTTCTTCGGTCAGAAACAGCGAGCGGTAAGGCTGGCTGGTGACGAGCCCCAGCTCGTTGAGTCGCCGAATCATCTTCGACACGGTGGCCTGGCTGACGGCCATGCGATTGGCGATGTCTGCTGCTCGGGCCTCACCGCGGTGCCGCAACAGATCACCGATCAGCTCCACGTAATCTTCGATGAGCTCGGTTTCATGAGCGTTGCGCACGGTTTCATACTGCTGAGCGTGCTGCTCCACTGGCGGTAGGGCGTCACCGCTTTTCTCACATGAGGCAGGAGCGTGCCGCGGGTCGTGATCACTCATTGGCAATATTTATCAAGGTTAGTGGCATCGTTGATTGGTGATGGTAGCGCATTTGGACGGATAATTGTTAGCCAAGGCTAAACTATTTGCACTTGGCTTTTTCTTTGCGCTACAGTGATATCATATGTGAGTTTACACGGGAGCAGTTGGCGATGGCGAAATCTTACGGATGGATGTTGATGGGGGCTTCCCTGGCCTTCGGTGCGAGCACGTCCTCGGCGTATGCCAACGAGCTGTTGCAACCGCCCATCAACGTGGCCGTCACTTTTTCGGTGCTGGGCGATCTGGTGCAGCGGGTAGCGGGTGACGATGCCGAAGTGACCGTGCTGACCCCGATCAATGCGGAAGTGCATGAATGGGAGCTGACACCGGATAATTTTGCGGCCCTCGAGAATGCCGATATGGTCTTCTACAACGGTTACCAGCTGGAGCAGTGGATGCGCCAGGTGGAAGCCACGGTATCGCAGGGCGTGCCCGTGCTAGCGGTGGCCGAGGCATCCGGCTATCCCACTCAATCGATTGCGATTGGTGAAATGGAAGGGGACATTGACCCGCATCTGTGGATGGACCCGCGGGCCGCCAGCGCCTACGTGCAGGCCATCGCCAACGCCCTGGAAGAGCGCTTGCCGCAGCAGGCCGAAGAGATTCACCAGCGTGCCAGCGCGCTGGAAGACGAGCTGCACGCACTGTATGTCGAGCTGCAGGAGACCCTGGAGGTGATTCCCGACGATCGGCGCCTGCTGCTGACTAGCGAGGCAGCGTTTCTTTACTTTGCCGATGCCTTTCACTTCAAGCACGACGGTATCTGGGGCACCAATGCCGAAACCGAAGGCTCTCCACGCCAGCTGATGCGCATTATCGATTTGATCAATGAGCGTCAGCCCGCCGCACTGTTCTGGGAAAGCACCATTTCTGACCGTCATGTGACCAGCATCGCCCGTGATACGGGGCTGCCGGTGGCAGGCCCACTTTACGTGGACTCGCTCAGCGAGCCGGACGGTGTGGCGGGTGACTACTTTGCCATGCAGCGCCACAATGCCGAACTGCTGCGCCGTTATCTGGGTGTCGAGTAGGTCATCATGAACAGTGCTTCGTCACTACCTCCGGCGGCCATTGAGGTATCGGGGGTCTATGCCGCCTATCAGCGCCAGCCGGTGCTCGAAAACATTCAGCTGAGCTTGCCGGCGGGGCGTTGGACGGCTATCGTCGGGCCGAACGGGGCTGGCAAGTCGACGCTGTTTCATGTGCTGACCGGTAGCATGAAGCCGCTGCGTGGCCAGGTGATGGCGTTCGGAGAGCCCATTCAGCGGCGTCGCAAAGCTGGCGGTATCGCCTATATGGCGCAACGTGAAGCGATCGAGTGGGACTTTCCGATCTCGGTATGGGACACCGTAATGACGGCGCGCTACGGCCACATGCGCCATGACCCTCTATGGCGGCGTCTGCTGCCTGGGCGTTGGCAGGCTCTGAGCCACCGTGACGTCGTGAGCAAGGCGCTGCAGGACGTGAATATGCTGGACATGGCCGAGCGTCCCATTGGGGCGCTGTCGGGCGGCCAGAAAAAACGTGTGCTGTTGGCCAGGGCGCTGGCCCAGCAGGCCAGTATCCTGTTGTTGGACGAACCGCTGGCGGGCGTTGATCCGCCCAGCGAGCAGCTGATTCTTGATGTGCTCAAGCGGGAGCGAGAAGCGGGCAGGACCATTGTCATGGTGACCCATGACATGCCGGGAGCGCGCCGCTATGTGGATCACGTGGTGCTGATCAACCGCTTCATCCGCGGGGCGGGGCCCCCGGATGAAATGCTCAGCGACCGCAGGCTGGCCGAACTGGCGGTGAGCGCCCAGCCAGCGCCAGATTCTTTTACCATGCAACAGACCAGTGCTCCTGCTTTGATGCCTCAATAACGGTCAATTTTAACATGTTAGATACACTGGATAGCATGGCCAGCGCGCTGATCGCTGGCCTGCTGGCGGCGCTGATGGTGCCCATCAATCTGTTACCCGACGCCATTTCCGATGCGTTTCAGTACGCCTTCATGCAGCGTGCGCTGCTGACCTCGATGCTGGTGGGCGCCATCTGCGGTCTGCTCTCCTGCTATGTGGTGCTCAAGCGCTGGTCACTGCTGGGGGATGCGATTTCCCACGCGGTCTTGCCCGGCGTGGCGATTGCCTACCTGCTGGGGCTGCCGTTTTTCATCGGAGCTTTCGTGACGGGGGCGCTGACGTCGTTGGGTATCGGTGCCATCGAGCGCCATACCCGCATCAAGTCGGACGCGGCCATGGGCATCATGTTCACCGGCGCTTTTGCGCTGGGCATCGTGCTGATCAGCAAGATGGCCTCCAGCACGCACCTGATGCATATCCTGTTCGGCAACGTGCTGGGCGTACAGCAATCGGCACTGATGCTCACGCTGGTCGCCAGCGTCGTGGCGCTGCTGGTGATATGGCTCGCCTTCAGGCCGCTGATGCTCTACGCCTTCGACCCCACGCAGGCCCAGGCGCTGGGATTCAATACCAGCGTCATTCATTACGGCCTGATTCTGCTGCTGACCCTGACTATCGTGGCAAGCCTGGAAACCGTAGGCATCATTCTGGTCGTTGCGATGCTGATCACCCCTGGCGCCACCGCCCACCTGCTGACCGACCGTTTCACAACGATGCTGTTGATTTCCACCGGTGTCGGTGTGGGCTCGGCGGTGCTGGGGCTATGGCTCTCTTATGCCTTCGATGTGGCTTCGGGAGGCACCATCGTCCTGGTCGCCACCAGCTGCTTCTTCCTGGCGCTACTGTTTTCTCCTCGGCATGGCGTGCTGATGCGGCGCTGGCGGCATCGCCAACTAGGACGTTAAGAGGATGCCCACCCGGTCACGATACAGGAGTAATCCACTATGCCAAGGACCTGGTGTTGTTGATTAGTGACCGGGGCTAGCGAAAGGCCAAATTGACCAAATAGCCGAGCACAGTTACGTATGCTCATTTCGGGGCGGACGCTGATGACCGGCTTGGTCATGATTTCGTACAGGCTGACGCGTTCTGTCGAGCGATTCGCCGCCAGTACCTTTTTGGCAATGTCCGTTGCGAGCACTATTCCATGCTCATCGGTTGCGTCACGTGGTTGTATGATCAAGACGTTAACGTTGTGTTTGCGCATCACGTCGATGCCTTCTGCAACCGTCAACAGGCCATCGACCAGCCTGTATTGTGAGTGCATGATCGTTTCTGCCGTTGGTATGGCACTTTGATGCTCTAACATGCTCACTCCCTGTCTGCTGGCTGACCAAGCACCTCGGTCAGTGATTTGATTTGATGCTGTACGCCCACGGCATCTTCAACGTCTATCTGAAACGCGATGCCAGTGCCTGGTGTCTCATCGAACTGACCTACCTCCGCGATGGACTCCAGAATGAGTCGGCTAATATGCTCTTCGGTCAGGAACAGGAGCACGTCCCGCTGAGCGGTGATTTCCATGCCAAAGATGCCGCGTGCTTTTTTGAGTCCTTCGCCCCTGGCATTATTGATGACGGTCGCTCCCGTTGCGCCCGCATCACGAGCCGCCTTGAGGACATCATCGGTCAAGTCGTCTTCAACCAGTGCTACGATGAGTTTAAAGCGCATTACGTTTTCCTTCGTTGGTTAACCTTACGCTGAGTCTGCGGTCTCTCCATTGAGCGATTTGGGCATAGCCCATCACCGTGATGATGGGAAACAGGCAGGCCAGCGCAATCATCCCAAAGCCATCCATGAGTGCGCTTCGCCCTGGAATAGAGGAAGCCAGACCAAGCCCGAGGGCGGCGATAATAGGAACTGTTATTGTAGAAGTCGTCACGCCGCCGGAATCAAACGCGAGCGGAATGATGCTTTTTGGCGAGCGCAACGTTTGCAAGATCACCAACGTGTAGGCACCCAATACAAACCACTGTAGTGGCCAGCCCATGACAATACGCCAGGCCCCTAGCGTGATGCCGAAGGCCATGCCAAGTGCGACGGCGAGGCGCAATGTAAACGGTCGAATGGTGCCGCCGGATATTTCTCCAGCTTTGATGGACACTGCAATCAGCGAGGGTTCGGCGATGGTGGTGCTGGCGCCAATGGTAAAGGCAAAGATGTATACCCAGTAATAGTCGCTCCAGTGGCGCTGGGCGCCATCGGCGAGCCCGGGGAGAAAGTCGGGATTGGTCAGCTGGCCGGCCATGAGCTCTCCCATCGGAAACAGCGCTTGTTCCAGACCCACCAGAAAAAGTGATAATCCTACCCAAACCATGACAAAGCCCACGATGACTTGCGGCAGGCGTTTCACACGTTTGCGGATGACAAGATATTGAAAACCAAAAATAATCGCGGCGATAGGAAAGATATCGAGTAGCGTACTCCAGAGCGTAATAAGCAAATTCATGGATTGATCCCCTTGACCAAATCGAGTCCAAAAATGCCAAAGAGCAACACAAAAATAATCGGCATGACGGAGGCGAAGGCAATCAAGCCAAAACCATCCAGCATGGGGTTGCGGCCCTTGATACTCGAGGCGAGACCGACTCCCAGGGCCGTTACCAGCGGCACAGTAATCGTCGATGTTGTGACGCCCCCAGAGTCGTATGCAATACCGACGAGTTCGCTGGGTGCAAAAAGGGTCAGCAGCATGACCAGCGCGTAGCCGCCAATAATCATCAAATGCAGCGGCCAGCCCTTGAAGATGCGCAATACGCCAAGCATGACGGCGGTGCCTACCGAGCAGGCAACAACCATTCGTAGCGTGAAAGCAAACGAGGCTTGTGACTCACCGGTGTTGGCAATCAGGCCCCCTGCAGCAACCACCTCGCCTGCACGAGCAGCCACTGCAATCAATGCTGGTTCAGCCACGGTGGAGCCAAACCCCAGAGCAAATGCGAACAGCAGTAGCCAGGCGATCGAGCCCTTGGCGACAAAGGCTCGAGCGAGGTTTTCTCCTAAAGGAAAAAGGCCAAGCTCCAGCCCTTTGATGAATAGTGTCAGGCCTACCACTACAAACAACAAGCCTATGATCAAGTCCAGGAAAGCCAGGCTTGCGGGTAGCGGCTGACCGATCACGACCAGCTGAAAAAAGGCCATGACAGCCACGACGGGCAGCAAATCCCGGAGGCTGTCTTTAAATTGATGAAGCAGTGAAGTGACGATATTCATGAAGTCTGGGGAAGTCCGTAAACGTCAGGGCAATGACTTGATATTAATCAAATGATCATGAAGCAGGCCTGATATGGCGCAAGCTTTGGGTCGAAAATACCGTTCAACACAAACGACTGCCCATCAACAGCAGGCCAGCATCCAGCGTGTGCCACCCCCACCAGGCAAGGGCACTTCCCCCGGCGATGATCAGTACCGTCAGCAGCGCTAGCGAAAGGGTTTGTGGTGTCATGGTATCACCTTCGTGGGAGTGGCGCGTGCCAGCGGTTTTTCGCTGATGAACCAGTGCAAGGCGGCGGCCACCACGGAGAGCACGATGGCGATTTGCCAGACGGTATCGTAGTGACCGGTCATGTCATAAAGGTAGCCGCCTAGCCAGACGCCCATGAACGACCCCAACTGGTGGAACAGAAACACGATGCCGCCCAGCATGGAGAGGTGTTTGACACCAAACACCGACGCCACGATGCCGTTGGTCAGTGGCACGGTCGAGAGCCACAGCAAGCCCATGGCGATACCAAACGCGTAGGCACTGTAGGCGCTGAGGGGCGCGACCAGAAACGCGGTGATGACCACGCCTCGGATCAGGTATAGCCAGCTGAGCAAGCGCGGCTTGGACCAGATTCCTCCTATCCAGCCTGCCGTATAGGTGCCCACGATGTTGAACAGCCCCACCAAGGCCAGAACGGTGGTACCCACTTGCACGGCAAGCCCGTTATCGAACAGGTAGCCCGGCAAGTGCACGGCAATGAACACCACCTGAAACCCGCACACGAAAAAGCCCAGGCAGAGCAGCCAGAAGCCTTTTTGCCCGGCGGCTTCGTTGAGCGCGTCGCGCAGGCTCAGGTCGCCCAGCGCATGGGGGCGTGGGCGATCCTTGAGCATGGCGCCCAGCGGAATCATCACGGCGGCAATCATGCCCATGGCCAGCAGGGCCGCCGACCAGCCCAGCCACTCGATCAGCCCCAGCGTGCCCGGCAGCATGGCGAACTGGCCAAACGAGCCCGCCGCACTGACGATTCCCATGGCCATGCTGCGCTTTTCGGCAGGCACCGCCCGCCCAACAGCGCCCAGGATCACCGAGAAGGTCGTGCCAGAGAGGCCGATCCCGATCAGCAGGCCAGCGCTCAGGGTCATGCCCAACGCGCTGGTGGAAAGACTCATGAAGCACAGCCCCAGCACGTAGAGCACGCCCCCGGCCACGATGATTCTGGCCGCGCCGAAGCGGTCTGCCAGCGCGCCGGTGAAAGGCTGTGCCAGGCCCCACATCAAATTCTGAATGGCCAGCGCCAGGGCAAAGACCCCGCGCCCCCAGCCAAGCTCACTGCTCATGGGTTCGAGGAACAACCCGAAACCGTGGCGCAGCCCCATCGCCGTAGAGATGATGAGGCTGGCCAGAAGAATCAGCAGCAGGGAGGAGTGTCGTGTAAGGGCCATGACGGGTCTCGTTGTTGTTCGCTGGTTAACACGTTAACCAACTATCGCATGGCTTACGCGGCTTTAGAAGCTTCCAAACAGCGTGCCCAGCGTAATCACGCTGATCAACGCAAAAATCGGCAGCACGATAGTGACCATGGCCACGTTGGCATAGGACTGGCGGTGCGTCAGCCCGCAAATGGCCAGCAGCGTGATCACCGCCCCGGAGTGGGGTAGCGTGTCCATGCCGCCCGCCGCCAGGGTCGCGACACGGTGCATCAGTTCGGGATTGATCCCCGCCTGCTGTGCCATGGCCAGGTACTCATCACCCAGGGTTTGCAAGGCAATCGACAGGCCGCCCGATGAGGAGCCGGTAATGCCTGCCAGCACGCTCATGGCTACGGCTTCGGAAATCAGCGGGTTGCCGGAAACGTTGAGCACGGCATCACGGATGATCATGAAGCCTGCCAGGCTGGCAATCACTGCTCCATAGCCCACTTCGGAGGCGGTATTGAAAATTGGCAGCAGCGAGCCAAAGCAGCCCTGGTTGATGGTGTTTTTCAGATCCTTCCAATGATTCCAGCGGGTAATGATCAGCCATGCCGAGGCGCTCAGCAGCGAGATCAGGATCGCCCACAGGCCAGTCTGGCGGCTGGGGGTGATGTTCTCGAAGGCGTCGCTGATATAGCTCAGATCCATGGCGGGGAAAACGCCATAGGTAAACAGCGCGTTCAGGCCGATGACCATGATCAGGGGAATCAAGGCCACTGCCAGGGGGAGCGTGGGGGCGGGCGAGTCGTCCTGCTGGGGGTCGACTTCACGCTCGGTATGCGTGCCATAGCCTTCGCCGTTGGCCGCCGCCTTGCGAACCCTGGACTGCAGATAGTAGGTGCCCAGGCCCAGCATGATAAGCCCGGCAATGATGCCCAATCCGGGAGCCGCAAAGCTGTTGGTGCCAAAGTAAGGAATGGGAATGGCATTCTGAATGGCTGGGGTGCCTGGCAGGGCCGTCATGGTAAAGGTAAAGGAACCCAGCGCGATGGACGCAGGTATGAGCCGCTTAGGCACATTGGCCTGACGGAAGAGCTCACGGCTGATGGGATAGATGGCAAAGGCCACCACGAACAGTGACACGCCACCGTAGGTCAGTACGGCACAGGCCATGACCACGGTCAGCACCACGTGATGCGTGCCCAGCCGCTTGACGATACCGTTGGAAATGGACTGCGCGGCACCGGAGTCGGCCATCAGTTGGCCGAACAGGGCGCCCAGCAGGAACAGCGGAAAGAACTGAGTGACGTAGTTACCCAGCGCCCGCATGAAGGTGTCGGTGTAAATGGGCAGCAGCAGGCCGCCATCACCGGAAAGCAGGACTGCCAGCGACGCCATGAGCGGTGCCAACAGCAGCACTGAGATGCCTCTGTAAGCCAGTAACATCAGCAGTATCAGGGAAATGAGAATGGCGAAAATGTCCATGCAGGCTCCTAAGACATTGTTAAATTAGCAGTGCCGGTCATCAATGAAGGTCCCGATACTAGGAGGATTGTTGCATAGCAGCAAGAGCGCTGTGACTAAAGTCTTAGCCGCTGTGCCAGCGTACTCGGGGATCAGATAAGCCTGATGAAGGGCGCGCTATCTGCTAAAATCCGCCGCCTGGTTTTAAAGGCATGGTTTAAAAACCTGGTTTTAAGTGCCTGGTTTCAAGAACTTGGTTTTAAGAACCTGGTGAAGACTTCGTATTAAAGACGTTCCATTAGCTCTGGATATCTCCATGAATGCAGTCATTCTTGCAGTGCTCGTGATGGTGACGCTGTCACTTCTTCGTGTGTCGGTGGTGTTTGCCCTGGTGGTAGGGGCCCTGGTAGGAGGGCTGGCGGGTGGACTGTCGCTGGATGACACGCTCAGCGCTTTCAATGATGGTGTGGGAGGCGGTGCCCAGGTGGCGTTGGCCTACGCCACGCTGGGGGCCTTTGCGGTCGCTATTTCTCGCTCCGGCCTGCCGGATTTGCTGGCCACGCGGTTGATCAAGCTGTTGGGTAAGGAGGCCACGGCAGCGCATCAGGCGCGGGTGAAAATGCTGCTGCTGGGCGCCGTGTTGCTGGTGGCGATTTCTTCTCAAAACGCCATCCCGGTGCATATTGCGTTCATTCCCGTCCTGATTCCGCCGCTGCTGGTGGTCATGAACCGCTTGCAGCTGGACCGCCGCGCGGTTGCCTGTGCGCTCACTTTTGGTCTGACGGCACCCTATATGCTTCTGCCAGTGGGCTTTGGGGCCATCTTCCTGAACGACATACTGCTGGCCAACCTGAATAGCGCAGGGGCGGCGGCGGGGCTCGACATCACTCGGGGCATGGTGCCCATGGCCATGGCGATCCCCGTGGGCGGAATGGCCATCGGGCTGGTCGTCGCCCTGCTGTTCAGCTATCGCGGTCAGCGCCACTACGCCGCCAAGCCGCTGGCCGCACCTGCGGGTGAGCAGGCGCATACGCCCGCCGAGCCTCATATGCTGGGGTTGGTCATGTCGGGGGTCGCCATCGTGGCTGCGCTGGGCCTGCAGCTGTATACCGGTTCCATGATCGTGGGCGGCCTGGTGGGCATTGGCCTGCTGTCATTGGGGGGGATTTTCAAATGGCGTGAGGCCGATGATCTGTTCACCAGCGGCATGCGCATGATGGCACTCATCGGTTTCATCATGATTTCAGCGGCAGGCTTTGCCGAAGTGATGAAAGCCACGGGGGATATCGAGGCTCTGGTGGCGGGCGCCTTCGAGCTGTTTGGTGACAATCGCGGCCTGGCTGCGCTGGTCATGCTGCTGGTGGGACTGTTCATTACGCTGGGCATTGGTTCATCGTTTTCTACTATTCCGATCATTGCCGCCATTTTCGTCCCATTGGCGATTCAGTTCGGGTTTTCGCCCATGGCCACCGTGGCCTTGGTGGGCACCGCGGCGGCATTGGGCGATGCTGGCTCACCGGCATCGGACTCCACTTTGGGGCCCACTGCCGGCCTGAACGTGGACGGCCAGCATGACCATATGTGGGATAGCGTCGTGCCGACCTTCCTTCACTATAACCTTCCGCTGATTGCGTTTGGTTGGCTGGCGGCCATGTCGCTTTGATCTGCGCATCATCCGAAAAAGGCCGCCAAATGGCGGGCGGCCTTTTTTGTCTGGCGGTTGGCGTGCGCTGCTTACTGTTTGGGCAGGTGTGCCTCGAAGGCGCTCAGTAGTCCACGGAGTAGCGATAATTCCTTGCGGCTTGGCTGGGCACGTGAGAACAGTGCCTGCAACTGCTCTTCGGTGCGTGCGTGGGGCTGGGTCAAAAAACCGCTCTCGTGCATGAGCCGACCCAGGTGCTCCTGGAAGTAGCCAAACTGTTCGCGACTGGGCGGCGCCGCTTCCAGGGGCCGTTGATAGACGAAATCACTGTCGTCGCGCCGTCGCCAGGCGCGATGCACTTCATAGGCAAGAATCTGCACGGCTTGCGAGAGATTCAAAATGCCGTAATCCGGATTGGCCGGTATGCTGACCTGGTGGGTGCAGCAGCGGATCTCGTCATTGGTCAATCCGGAGCGCTCGCGGCCAAACACCAGCGCCACAGGGGCTTGATGGGCATTGACGATGACCTGACGTGCCATGTCATCCGGTTCGTCGAAGTGGGGGAGCGGCATGCTGCGTAATCGGGCACTGGCCCCGACCACTTGAACGCAGTCCTGCAGGGCGTCTTCCAGGGTGCTGACGCAGCGTGCGTTGTCCAGCACATCGGTAGCGCCCGCCGCCAGTCGAGTGGCCTCTTCGTCAGGAAAAGCACGTGGGTTGACCAGCACCAGCTGGGTCAGGCCCATGGTTTTCATGGCGCGGGCGGTGGCGCCAATATTGCCGGGATGAAAGGTGTGTACCAGCACGATACGAATATTGGAAAGCACGGGACGTCGAACCTGAAAGCTGCCAAGAAGAAAGGGGATGGTAACACGCAAAGAACCCCGCCGAAGCGGGGTTCTGAAGGACGTTTTACGTCAGAGCGAGGTGGTGGGGCTCACATCATGCCGCCCATGCCACCCATTCCGCCCATGCCACCCATGTCCGGGGCAGCTTCTTTCTCTTCCGGGTCGTCGGCGATCATGCACTCGGTGGTGATCATCAGGCCCGCAACGGAACCGGCAGACTGCAGCGCAGTACGGGTCACTTTCGCAGGGTCGAGTACACCCATTTCGAACAGGTCGCCGTATTCGCCGGTCTGTGCGTTGTAGCCGAAGTTGCCTTCGCCATCTTTCACACGGTTGATGACCACCGCAGACTCTTCACCGGCGTTGGTGACGATCTGACGCAGCGGCGCCTGCATGGCACGCAGGGCCATGTTGATGCCGTGGTTCTGGTCTTCGTTGTCACCGGTCAGGCCTTGTACCTTGGCCATGACGCGTACCAGCGCCGTGCCGCCACCAGGTACCACGCCTTCTTCGACGGCAGCGCGAGTAGAGTGCAGCGCGTCTTCGACACGTGCTTTCTTCTCTTTCATTTCGACTTCGGTAGCTGCGCCTACGCGGATAACGGCAACGCCGCCTGCCAGCTTGGCAACGCGCTCTTGCAGCTTCTCTTTGTCGTAGTCGGAGGAGGTGTCTTCGATTTGCGCGCGGATCTGATTGACGCGTGCTTCGATATCACCTTCTGCACCAGCACCGTCGATGATGGTGGTGTTCTCTTTGGTCATGGTGATGCGCTTGGCAGTACCCAGGTGATCCAGGTTTGCCTGCTCGAGGGTCAGACCGACTTCCTCGGAGATGACCGTGCCGTTGGTCAGGATAGCGATATCCTGCAGCATGGCCTTGCGACGATCACCAAAGCCGGGTGCCTTGGCAGCCGCTACCTTGACGATGCCGCGCATGTTGTTGACTACCAGCGTGGCAAGCGCTTCGCCTTCGATGTCTTCGGCGATGATGGCCAGCGGCTTGCCTTGCTTGGCAACACCTTCCAGCACCGGCAGCAGCTCGCGGATGTTGGAGATTTTCTTGTCGACCAGCAGGATGTAGGGGTCTTCCAGCTCGACCGCCATGGTGTCCTGATTGGTGACGAAGTAGGGAGAGAGGTAGCCACGGTCGAACTGCATGCCTTCGACGACTTCCAGCTCGTCTTCGAAGCCGCGACCTTCGTCAACGGTGATGACGCCTTCTTTACCTACTTTCTCCATCGCTTCGGCAATGATCTCGCCAATGCGCTTGTCGCCGTTGGCAGAGATGGTGCCTACCTGAGCGATGGATTTGGTGTCGGTGCAGGGCACGGACATGGCCTGAATTTCCTTGACGGCAGCGGTGACCGCCTGGTCGATGCCGCGCTTCAGGTCCATCGGGTTCATGCCAGCCGTCACGCCTTTCAGGCCTTCTGCAACGATGGCTTGGGCCAGCACGGTAGCGGTAGTGGTACCGTCACCTGCGGCATCAGACGTCTTGGAAGCGACTTCCTTGACCATCTGAGCGCCCATGTTCTCGAACTTGTCTTTCAGTTCGATCTCTTTGGCGACGGAAACACCGTCTTTGGTGACGGTCGGGGCGCCGAAGGACTTGTCCAGCACCACGTTGCGGCCTTTCGGGCCTAGCGTGACCTTGACGGCGTTTGCCAGGATATCTACACCACGCGCCATGCGTTTACGAGCGTCATCAGAGAACTTAACTTGCTTAGCAGCCATGTTCGTTACTTCCTAAATTGAAATTGAACGATGAACGTAAATGGGTAGCCGAGGCGTCTTAGCCTTCAACGACCGCCAGGATATCGGCTTCACTCATGATCAAAACTTCTTCGCCGTCGATTTTTTGCTTCTCGACGCCGTAGCCGTCCTTGAAAATCACCGTGTCACCCACTTTGACATCCAGCGGGCGAACGTCGCCGCTTTCAAGAATGCGACCATTACCAACTGCCAGGATTTCGCCACGCGTGGGCTTTTCCTGTGCATTGCCCGGAAGCACGATGCCGCCAGCGGTTTTCTGCTCTTCTTCCACGCGACGGATCACAACGCGATCGTGCAAAGGACGGATATTCATGCTCACGTTCTCCTGAGTAGTGTCAAAGCCCCTTGGGGCCATTAGCTTGAAGGAATTTCCGTGGGCAGCACCCGCGGAAAGCGAAGGCCTGTTGCCTTCATGTCAATGGTAACGCCATCAGGCATTACCGAAGTTGTGTGCTGACTCAAAAGTGGGGGCTGGTCACTGCCTTTCAAGGGGGGCGCCATAAAAAAATTGCGGATTATCAGTGCGCCTGGCCTGCTTCTGTTCACTGCCTGCGAGAAGACTCATCCTTGCTGATGAAGTCTCCTTCCAGCGGCCCCTCTGAGGAGGACGAACCAGGCTCGTGCTGATGGGGTGGCTCACGCTCAGGGGCTGGCCCTTGACGGGTGGCCAGCGAGGCCTTTACGCCTAGCCAGGCCATCAGCTTCAACAGCAGCTGCCGCGCGCTGGGAAGCAGGCACGCAATGCCCAGTGCATCCGAGAGAAAGCCGGGCGCCAACAACAGGGCGCCACCAAAAATCAGGGCCGCACCTGTGAGCACTTCCTGGGACGGGATTTCTCCCATCTGCATACGCTGGCGAGCACGCGCCAGGCTGGAAACTCCTTCCTTGCGAATCAAGTGCAGCCCGATAAACCCCGTGCCTAGCACCAGTGCCAGCGTCGCCAGAAGCCCGATCCGGCTTCCCACGGTAAAAAGAAGCACAAAGTCCAGTAGCGTGAACAGGGAAATAAAGAGAAGAATGGGCATGACCGACTCCAGAACAGGCGTAATGAGTCAATATGGTGTCAGAATTATAAAAAATAATCTGCATTGCCTGCAGCGAGCGCAAGCGTTGGCCAAGTCGATTTTTTGCTGACGGCTATCTATGCTGCAATGCACAATCCCTGATTTCGAAAAGGAGAGACGCATGCAGTTGAATGAGCAAGTGGTGGCGATTAGCGGAGGCGCCCGCGGGTTGGGGTTTGCCATGGCAAAACATCTGGGCGCACAAGGGGCGCGTCTTGCCCTTCTCGACATGAGCGGCGAAACGTTGGACGAGGCTGTCTCGAACTTGGCGGCGGCCGGTATCGAAGCGCAGGCGTTCGTGACCAACGTGGCAGATGAAGCCTCGGTGCAGCAGTCTTTCGCCGACATTGCCAAGCGTATGGGCGCGGTGAGTGGTTGTGTCAACAACGCCGGTATTACCGATGACAGCCTGCTGGTGAAAGCCAAAGAGGGAGTAGTGGAAAAGCGCATGTCGCTGTCTTCCTGGCAGCGAGTGCTGGATGTCAACCTGACAGGCGTTTTCTTGTGTGGCCGAGAAGCGGTCACCCAGATGATCGAGGCCGGTCAGCCGGGTGTTATCGTCAATATTTCGAGCATTTCACGTGCGGGCAACATGGGGCAGAGCAACTATGCGGCTGCCAAAGCGGGCGTACACGCGCTGACGGTGACCTGGGGCAAGGAGCTGGCCCGCTATGGTATTCGTACCGGTACCGTGGCGCCGGGGTTTATCGAAACCGATATGACGGCCTCCATGCGTCCCGATATGCTGGAACGCATTGCCAGCAGCGTGCCGTTGAAGCAGCTGGGGCAGCCCGAACATATCGCACGCAGCGTCGCGTTCATTTTCGAAAATGACTACTTCACGGCCCGGATCATCGAGTGCGATGGGGGGTTGAGGCTGTAAAAATCGCGACTTTGGGGCTTTGACTGGCGTGGTCAGCGCCCCAAGGGCTTCAGGACCATCTAGAAGTGAAAATAGTTGCGATGTATTTCACGCTGAAAATACATCTCGAGGCGCAGCGTCATGGCCCAGCGAGGGTCGTAACTGTCTTCTCGCTGGAAATGCAGCTCCGGTATGACATCGCCAAACAGGATGCCCTTGTGAATGTCTCGACGGTAACGCGTCTGCAGATAGTAGTTGGTCATGCGCGGATTGGAGGCGCTTTCGCCTATCGCCAGGGCCGAGTAGCGAAGTGCGCTGCGCCGGTCGAGGCGCTGATTCAGTTCAGCAACTTCACTGAATTCCAGCGTATCTTCCTCTTCCCGCCACTGCAGCGTGCTGATGAAACGCAGGTGGAGATCGTCTGCCAGGGGGCGGCCAATGTCCCAGGAGGTACGTGCTGAGTAGCCTTCATTATTGAACCAGGAAACGCGGTTGTAGGACTCAAGCTGCCAAGGCCCGTCGCCTATATCCCACAGCCGTTCACTGGTGAATCGGACGTAGGGGTCCAGTGGCATGCGCAGCCTTATACCTGCACCCACCCGGTTGCTCCAGTTTTCGCGTTTGTCACGCCGTTCCAGCCAATCAAACCCAAAGGTGGAGGTGCTGCGATCACGCTGGTCGTTATACAGACGGCCTGACCCCTGGTCTGCCAGAGTGCCTTGAGACTCTTCAGGATCACTCTCGATGATCAGTCGCAAGCGATCTTCCGTGGTCGGCAGGTCAATCCGGTAGCGCAGGCTGATGTCGCCACTGGTGCCGTCACCCTCCATCCAGTCCAGCTCTTGCCCCAGTCGTAAGTAAGAGTCGTTGTGCGCCGTAGCTGAGTCGTCGCCACCAAAAAAGGCATCGATGTTGCGAGAGGTGTTATCTACCCAGTTCCCAACGCGGGCACGAAAGGGTTCAACCCGCTCTTCGGCCCACTCGGGCAAATCGCTGTTCGTTTCATCAGCAAGCAGACAAGTGGCCGTAAGCATCACGCTCAAGCACATGGTGGTAACGGCGAATCTCATCATCGGCTTCCCTGTTCATTATTGATCGAGTGCCTCATTGCGCTTTGTGCAGCTCAATCTCTTTTGCCCACTCTACAACGCGTTGACGGTCACGGCGACTGTTCATGTGCTGCGTATCCAGGTGAAGCGGCACCAACTGACGTGTTGGCTCTGCCTGGAGCGAGAGGTGGGCGCGTCGGGCAGCCCCTACTGGCATATCCTCCGAGCCATAAATGGCGATGACGCGTATCTCCAACGTCAGCGTCTGCTCGCGCAGTAATGCGTCATCCAATTTCCAGTAGCGCGTCAGTTGCTGGGCGATCGAGCCAAACGTTTGAATATGCAGGTAGTCGCCAGAGGGCAAGGGGCCTTGATGGGTGCGATAGCAGGCTTCTTCTTCCTCACCGCTTTGTTGCTGGTACTCGACGATATCCAGCGGGTAGGAACCTTCTGGAGTGTGCAGCACCGCCACGAGGTGCTGGATATAAATCGCTTCGCTGCTCATGTTGCTGATCAGGCAAAGCGCGTCGGTGCCTACTCCCTTGCCACGATTGACGATGATGCGGGGTCGTCGTTGACGAACGTAACCGTTGTAGAGCAGCTGCGCGTAGAAAAGCCAGACGAACAGAGTGCACACGCTGGCCACGGCAGAGATCGCCTGAGCGTGATCATTGAGCCATTGCATAGGTTGAGATCCTTCTCAATTGCCATCATGAGTCAACTGCAAAGATAGCGGAAGATGAACTGCATGCCAGCAGCAATCAATAATAGAGGGCTGGAAACAAAAAAATTCGGTTAGCATGGCGCTACCGAATTCTTGATCTTGCGCTAGCGGTAAAGAGTACCACACGACAAGTTGTGATTGGTGCGGATGGGGAGACTCGAACTCCCACACCTTGCGGCACTAGAACCTAAATCTAGCGTGTCTACCAATTCCACCACATCCGCAGAAGACGCTGCGTATACTACCAATAAACGTATGAATGTCAATGCAATCATCCTGTTTTAAACCAGTTGGCAGAGGAGGTGGCTATGCGAAT
>NZ_AJTS01000015.1 GCF_000275725.1 Vreelandella stevensii S18214
GGCTATGCGAATGGTTCAGTACGTGAACCAGTGGTTGTCGCGCCAATTACCGGGCTACTGTGCGTTTTGCCTGTCGGCGGATTGCGGTGAGCAGGGGTGGTGCGCGCAGTGCTTTCGGGAGCTGCCTTGGAACACGCCGGCATGCCCGCAATGTGCCGAACCCTTGCCCGCTGGTGGGGGTGGACGCTGTGGCCACTGCCTGGTAGCGCCCCCTGCCTTTACGCATACAACGGCGGCGCTACGCTACCTGGAGGGCGTGGCAGAACTGGTGCATGACTTCAAGTTTCATGGTTCCGCGCGAGCGGGAACGCTGTTGGTCGAATTGATGCTCTGCAAGCCTCCGGTGCAACTGGGGGGCGCGTTGTTGCCGGTGCCCATGCACCCTTCCAGGGCGCGCGAGCGAGGCTTCAACCAGGCCCAGTGGTTGGCCAGACAATTGGGAAAGCGGCTACAGCTTCCGGTGCTGGAGGCTGAGTGCCACAAGCGGCTACCCTCGCAACGGTCGCTGAATCGAGCCGAGCGTCAGCGTAACCTCGCAGGAGCCTACCGCGTGGCGGGGCCACTGCCAGAATGGGTCATCATCATCGATGACGTGGTCACGACGGGTGCCACGGGGCATGCGCTGGCGTTGGCGGCTCAGGCGGCGGGTGCCACGCGCGTGGACGTGTGGGCGGCGTCTCGCACGCCGCTGGAGAAGAGTTGATATACTGGCTGGCCCAATGAAAGGAGTGATCCATGGCGCACCCGTTTAGCAGCCTGTCGCCCGACCTGGTGATGTCGGCCATCGAGTCGGTGGGTTCTGGCCCGCAGGCGAGCCCTTTGCCTTGAACAGTTATGAAAATCGCGTGCTGATGTTTCGCGATGAAGAGGGCGAGCGCTGGGTGGTCAAGTTTTATCGCCCCGGACGTTGGGCGGATGCCGCGATTCAGGAGGAGCATGACTTCTTGAAGGAGCTGGCGCTGGCCGGTGTCCCTGTGATCGCGCCATGGTGCTCAGCTGATGGCGTTTCATTGCATCACTTCCAGACTTTCCGCTTTGCGCTTTTCCCCCAATGTGTAGGCCAGGCGCCAGAGCTCGATAACCCGGCACACCTGTTTGCGCTGGGAAATGTCTTGGGGCGCTTGCATGATGTTGCCGCTCGCCAGCGGTTTCAGCATCGGGAGAGTTTGTCGCTCACGGATGGCGTTACCGATGCTGCGCAGCGAGTCCTGGCAAGCCCTCATTTGGACAAGTACCAGTCCCGGGCATACCAGGCCGTGGTGGAAAAGTTGATGGGGCACCTGGAGCACGTGCAGCTAAGCCCCGACGCCTATCTGCGGGCTCATGGTGACTGCCATCTGGGTAATATCCTGGGGCGGGATGATGACTTTACGCTGGTGGATTTCGATGACTGCCTGATGGCGCCCGCCATCCAGGATGTCTGGATGCTGCTGCCTGTAGACGACCCTGAGCTGTGGCGTGGGCAGCTGGGTGAGTTGATCGAAGGATATGAAGAGGTAAGGGCATTCCCTGAGCATGAGTTGGCGTTGATCGAGCCATTGCGCGCCTATCGCTTGATTCGTCACGCGGCCTGGCTGGTATCGCGCTGGGATGATCCGGCTTTTCCTGCTGCTTTTCCCTGGGTGACAGAGCGAGGGTACTGGGATCAGCACATTCGTCTGCTCGAACAGCAGGGCCTGCAGCTGGAATCGCCTTTGTGGCTTGCCGGAGGCAACCGATAAGCTGACCTGTCATTGTCAGGCCAGCTTGTTCAGGCAGCGGCTGGCGCCAGGCTTATTGATTGCCTGCGGGTGCCTGGTCTGGGTCGGGGCGTTCGTTGGGAATAGGGTTGGCGACGCCATCTCCATTGGCCTGCCGACGCGTTGCATTGATCTCGGCGGAGGGGTTGTCCTGCGCATCAATGCTTACACTCTCGTCCAGCGTCAGTAAAAAGCGCTGGCCGGGAGTAAGCTCGCAGTTACCTGACGGGCAATCTATCCCGTATTGCCCATCAGAAGCATAGGCGCTGGCGGCAAATTTCCCTGAGTAAATGGCACTTTCACTGCCTTCGGTTTCGATGCACGTGGCATCTTGCGTGGTGATACGTATGCGCTCGCCGCTCAGTTGGGCATTGGCCACCATCAGGCAATACTCTGGCAGCTCGTGTGAGCTACCCTCGGCCTGGGCAGGGTGGAGGAGAATGTCGTTGTGACGAGCGTGCTGGCTATCAAAGCGCAGGGATTCGACCACCTCTACGCCCACGCTGGCACCACTGGGCAGTGTCAGTTTGGGTTCTGCCGCAAGCACGGGGGTGATGATCGCTGTGCCCATCAAGGCCGTTAGCCAATAGGCTGATGATTTAAATGACATAATCGGATCTCAAATAGTGCACCCGCCTATTTGGCAGGAAAATTGTGCCTTTATGATAGCACAGCACCGATAAGCACGAAGGGGGGTGCGTGTCACTCTGCCACAGCCACTTCATGTGCGTTAGAATAGGCAATTGCATTACTGCATTGTACATAATTTATTTTAAGGTATATTTCCTGTATAAGTTTTTGCTCGCGGCGGGCAAGGCAGCCACAGGGCTGACCCATGAAAGGGCTTTGATGTCTGTGCCGCGCCACCCGTGGCGAGACAGTTTCTCCAAGGCGATCCAGTAAAAGCGAACACGCACCGAATGAAGAGGCCTAACATGACCGACGAAATCGCCCAGCATTACCGTCAAATTATTACTGCCCTGGGAGAGAATCCTGATCGCGAGGGGTTGCGTGATACACCCAAGCGCGCTGCCAAGGCCATGCAGTTTTTGAATGCGGGTTACCAGCAGTCGTTGGAAGAGCTGGTCAATGGCGCTGTCTTCGCGTCGCAAACCGATGAAATGGTGCTGGTGAAAGATATCGAGCTCTACTCCATGTGTGAGCACCATCTGCTGCCTTTCATTGGCAAATGTCACATCGCCTATCTGCCGAGCGGTAAGGTGCTGGGGCTGTCCAAGTTCGCACGTATCGTGGATATGTATGCACGTCGCATGCAAATCCAGGAAAATCTGACCCGTGAAATTGCCGAAGCGGTGCAGCAGGTCACGCAAGCCAAAGGGGTGGCCGTCGTGGTCGAGGCTCGCCATTTGTGCATGATGATGCGTGGCGTCGAGAAGCAGAATTCGAGCATGACGTCGTCGGTCATGCTAGGGGGCTTCCGCACCAACCAGGCAACACGGCAAGAGTTTTTGACGCTCATCAGCTAGGGTCGATACGCACTCAGTTAAGGTACGATACGTACAAGGATTCCTGACGAGAACTTGGTCAAGAGTGCCATTTCGTCTTAGCATGAAGAGGTCAATGAGCCTGCAAGGCCATCCTCTGGTCAGGAGTTTGTCATGGAAGCGCTGAGAGAAACACAGCTTTACTGCCCATTTGCCTATATCGACGGCAGTTGGGTAGCCGCCGACAGCGGCGAGCAAATCAAGGTGGTGAACCCCGCTACGGGTGAGCTCGTAGGTGATATGCCCAAGCTGGGCAAGGCAGAAACCGAGCGCGCCATCGATGCTGCGTACGCTGCACTGCCTGCCTGGCGCGGAATGACAGCGCAAGAGCGTGCCGACGTGTTGATGAAATGGCACGATCTGATGATGGAGCATCAGCAGGATCTCGCCATGCTGATGACCTATGAGCAGGGCAAGCCGATCAAGGAAGCCGCCGGCGAGATTGCCTATGCGGCCAGTTTTCTACGCTGGTTTGCCGAAGAGGCACGTCGAGTCTACGGCGAGACCATTCCTGCAGCCAAAGCCAATCAGCGTATCGTGGTGACCAAGCAGCCCGTGGGCGTTGTCGGTGCCATTACGCCGTGGAATTTTCCGGCGGCGATGATCACCCGTAAAGCCGGTGCTGCCTTGGCAGCGGGCTGTACCATCGTCGTGAAGCCTGCCAGCCAGACGCCGTTCTCGGCGACCGCCTTGGCGCTGTTGGCCGAGCGGGCGGGCGTGCCGCGTGGTGTGTTCAACGTCGTGCCCGGGCGTGCGGCAGATATTGCAGAGGCGCTCACTCACTCTTCCAAGGTGCGCAAGATCACCTTTACAGGCTCGACCGAGGTAGGCAGCCAGTTGATGGCCCAAGCCGCTGAGCACGTTCAGAAGATTTCGCTGGAATTAGGCGGCAACGCGCCCTTTATCGTGTTCGAAGACGCCGATCTGGACGCTGCCGTCGAAGGCGCCATGGCCGCCAAGTTCCGTAATGCGGGGCAGACGTGTGTCTGCACCAACCGCTTCCTGGTGCAGTCCAGCGTCATCAATGCGTTTTGCGAGAAGCTGGCTGTGGCCATGAACAGCGAGCTGAAAGTCGGTGACGGGACGCGAGAAGGGGTCAACATTGGCCCGCTGATCGATGAAAATGGCGTCAAAAAAGTCAGTGAGCACGTTCAGGACGCCATCGACAAGGGCGCCGAGCTGTTGCTAGGGGGCCACCCGCATCCATTGGGGGGGAATTTCTTCACGCCCACGTTGGTCAGCTTTGCCAACGACAGCATGAAAGTGGCCCAGGAAGAGACGTTCGGCCCCTTGGCAGCGGTGTTCCCCTTCGATGAAGAGGAGACGGCGGTCGAGATGGCCAACGATACCCAGTATGGTCTGGCCGCGTATTTTTATTCGCGTGATCTGGCCAGGGTGTGGCGCGTGGCCGAAGCGCTCGAGTATGGCATGGTGGGGATCAATACTGGGCTGATTTCAAACGCGGCCGCGCCCTTTGGCGGTGTCAAGGCATCCGGCTTGGGGCGTGAAGGGGGGCATCAGGGGCTGGAGGAGTACCTGGAAACCAAGTACCTGTGCATCGATCTGGGGTGACGCTCAAAAACCCCCTGCGAAGTGCTTCGCAGGGGGTTTTTAAAGGCTTAGTGGCGGAAGTGGCGCATGCCGGTGAAGACCATGGCAATGCCCGCTTCGTTGGCCGCATCGATAACCTCTTGGTCACGCATTGACCCACCCGGCTGAATCACCGCAGTGATGCCAGCCGCCGCGGCGGCATCGATGCCATCGCGGAACGGGAAAAAGGCATCCGACGCCATGACGGAGCCAGGCACCGTGAGCCCTTCATCGGCAGCCTTGATACCCGCAATTTTGGCGGAGTAGACGCGGCTCATCTGGCCTGCTCCCACGCCAATCGTCTGGCCAGCCTTGGCATACACGATCGCGTTGGACTTGACGAACTTGGCCACGCGCCAGGCAAACGCCAGATCACGCAACTCTTGCTCGGTGGGCGCACGCTCGCTGACCACCGTCAGCTCCGCTTCACTGACCATACCCTCGTCGCGCTCCTGGACCAACAGCCCGCCATTGACGCGCTTGAAGTCGTAGGCAGCCTGCGGTTGGCCTGGCCAATGTGCGCTGACATCCAGCAGGCGCACGTTCTGTTTTTCAGCCACGATAGCGGCCGCTTCATCGCTTACCCCGGGGGCAATGATGACTTCCACGAACTGACGATCAACGATGGCGCGGGCGGTGGCGGCATCCAGGGCGACGTTGAAGGCGATAATACCGCCAAAGGCGCTGGTAGGGTCGGTGGCAAATGCCTTGTCGTACGCTTCCAGGGCGTTGGCGCCCACCGCTACTCCGCAGGGGTTGGCGTGCTTGACGATGACGCAGGCGGTGTCATCGAAAGCCTTGACGCACTCGAAGGCAGCATCGGTATCGGCCACGTTGTTGAAAGAGAGCGGCTTGCCTTGAAGCATGCGAGCGGTAGACACGCTGGGCTCGCTGGCCTCGGGGTCGACGTAGAAAGCTGCCTGCTGGTGCGGGTTTTCACCGTAGCGCATGTCCTGCTTCTTGTGCAGTTGCAGGTTGAACGTGCGCGAGAAGGTAGTTTCTTCGCTGGCCACTTTGCGGCCCAGGTAGTCGGCAATGGCGCCGTCATAACCCGCCGTGTGTTCGAATGCCTTGACGGCCAGGTCGAAACGCGTCGGCTGAGTCACCTGGCCGCCATGCTCGGCCAGCTCGTTCAACACGCGGGAGTAGTCGTCCGCGTTGACGACGATAGTGGTGTAGGCATGGTTCTTGGCGCAGGCGCGCACCATGGTAGGGCCACCAATATCGATGTTCTCGATGGCGTCTTCCAGCGTGCAATCCGGTTTGGCGATGGTGGCCGCGAACGGGTAGAGGTTCACCACGACCATGTCGATGGGGCTGATATCGTTATCGGCCATCACGGCGTCGTCCTGACCGCGACGGGCCAGAATGCCACCATGGATTTTGGGATGCAGGGTCTTGACCCGGCCGTCCATGATTTCTGGAAAACCGGTATGTTCGGAGACTTCGGTCACGGGGACGTCGTTCTCTTGCAACAGTCGGTAGGTGCCGCCGGTCGAGAGCAGTTCGACGCCATGTTTCACGAGGCCCTGTGCGAACTCGACAATGCCGGTTTTATCGGAGACGCTCAGCAGGGCGCGGCGGACGGGGGTAGCGGTGCTATCAGCCATGGGAGTGCTCATATATCAGGTCTAGGGTTGGAACAGCCAGGTTTAAAAACGGCAACGCCCCTTAAGGGGCGTCACGATCGATCAGTCCATACAGCTTGAGCTTTTTGCGCAGCGTGCCGCGGTTCAGGCCCAGCACGTCGGCGGCACGGGTCTGGTTGCCGTCGGTGTGCTCCAGCACGCAGGCCAGTAACGGCGCCTCCACTTCGGCCATCACCATGGCATACAGGTCCGATGCCTGACCTCCATCAAGGTGCTCGAAGTAGCGACGCATGGCCGTTTCGACAGCTTCCCGCAGCGGTTGAGGCTGGGCCGTGGTCGCCGGGTCCGCCAGGGTGCCCGCCAGTGGCGATGAACTTTCGCTTGAGAGCAGGTCGCGTTCAGTCATGCGGCATGGGTTCCTTTGGCTAGCAAATGCTGGGAGGCGCTATGGGTCATGGCGTCATCAATCCATTGAAACTGCGCATCGGGTGATGCGAGCGCATTGAACTGCTGCTTCAAGCTGCGCTGCTCGGTATGGGTGAAGCGCGTGTCTTCATCGAGATACCAGCCCACATGTTTGCGCGCAATGCGCACGCCCATGGTGTCGCCGTAGAACGCGTGCAGGGCGTGCAGGTGCTCGGTCAACACCTGGCGGCGCTCTGCCAGCTCAGGGGTGGGCAAGTGCTCGCCATGGGTCAGGTAGTGAGTGATCTGCTGGAAGATCCACGGATTGCCCTGGGCACCACGACCAATCATGACCGCATCGGCACCGGTATGGCGCAGCACGCGGGCCGCCTTCTCTGGCGAAGTGATGTCGCCATTGGCAATGATGGGAATGGAGAGTCGTGACTTGATCTCGGCGATGGTGTCGTATTCGGCTTCGCCTGTGTAGCGCTGCTGGCGGTGGCGTCCATGCACGGCCAGCGCCTGTATGCCTGCCGACTCGGCCAGTTGGGCAATCCGCAGGCCATTGTTAGAGTCGGCGCACCAGCCCGTGCGAATCTTGAGCGTCACGGGAATATCGACGGCGCTGACCACCGCATCGAGAATCTCGGCCACCAGGGCTTCATCGCGCAGCAGCGCTGAGCCAGCGGCCTTGTTGCACACTTTCTTGGCGGGGCAGCCCATGTTGATGTCGATGATCTGCGCGCCCAGTTCGGCATTCAGGCGGGCGGCTTCGGCCAGCATCTGCGCATCGCCACCGGCAATTTGTACCACCCGGGGTGCAGGTTCACCCTGATGATCCATACGCAGCTGGGATTTGCGCGTGTGCCAGAGCGAAGGATCGGACGTGACCATTTCACCCACCACCCAGCCTGCCCCCAAACGCCGGCACAGCTGCCGGAAAGGACGATCGGTGACACCGGCCATGGGCGCAAGTATCACGGGGTTGGGCAGTTGATAAGGCCCAATCGCAGGGGGCTGGATAGTCATCATGGTCATGGCGGTGCACTTTGATAGGCATGAAAACGACGAATAGCGCGTTTCAAGGGAGCGTATGATACGCCTACTCGCCGCAGTAATGAAGGAAAGCGCAGCAAATTATGCGGGTCTCCAGCCGGTCAAGCGTACCCAGCCTTCACGCAGGGTCGGCTCTTCCATGATAAGTCCCTGGGCTTCATATGCTTCCAGTACGTCGTTGGCCTGCTTGGCAAGAATGCCCGAGAGCGCAATGTGGCCTCCGGGTGCCACGTGGCTGGCAATCATGCCCGATAGTTCGACCAGCGGGCCGACCAGAATGTTGGCCGTCACGATAGGGTAGGTCTGGTCATCGGCCAGTTGCTCGGGGTAGTAAAGTGACAAGGCCTGTTCGGCAATACCGTTGCGCTGCGCATTGTCGCGACTGGCTTGCAGCGCCTGCGGGTCGATGTCGGTTCCGTCGGCGCTGGACGCCCCCAGTTTCAGGGCAGCAATGGCCAGAATGCCTGAGCCGCAGCCCACGTCCAGCACGCGCTGGTGGGTCAGAACGCCTTGCACGGCCAGGTGGTCGAGCCATTCCAGGCAGAGAGCCGTCGTGGGATGGGTGCCGGTGCCAAAGGCCAGGCCGGGGTCCAGGATCAGGTTCACCGCCTCTGCTTCTGGGGGCTCCAGCCAGCTGGGCACGATCCACAGCCGCTGGCCCATGCGTAGGGGGGTGAAGTCATCCATCCATTCCCGCTCCCAGTCCCGGTCGGCCAGCAGCTCGTACTCGATGGTGGGGCAGGGTTCGCCGGGCATGTGTTCTGCCCAGGCGGCCTCGATACGCTCCAGCATCTCGCTGATGCCATCGAGGTCGTCATACAGTCCCGTCAGGACGGTGTCTTGCCAGAGCGGCGTGGTGCCACGCTCCGGTTCGAAGACGGGGTCGTCGTGGGCATCCTGAAGGCCGATGGCCGTAGCACCCTCGTCCAGCAGCAGCTCTTCAAGAAGCTCGGCCTGCTCAGGAGCAACGTGCGCTTTTAATTGCAGCCAGGGCATGAGAAGTCTCCACGGGGTCAGTGAATGGTCATGAAACGCTCACGGGGTGGCAATCGCCACCCCGCGTAGACAACCTGGCGTTACTCCGATGAGGAGGCGTCAGGTTTGCAAGCATCAGGTCAATAACTAGCTGCTCAGCTTCTTTTCCAGATAATGGATGTTGACGCCACCCTGGCGGAAATAGCTGTCTCGAACCAGGTCTTTCTGCAGGTCGATGTTGGTTTTGATGCCTTCCACCAGCAGTTCGTCCAGCGCATTGCGCATGCGGGTCAGCGCAATGTCGCGATCGGCGCCCCAGGTGATCAGCTTGCCGATCAGCGAATCGTAATGCGGTGGAACGGTGTAGCCCGTGTAGAGGTGCGAGTCCATGCGAACGCCCAGGCCACCTGGGACGTGGAACAGCGTCACTTTGCCAGGAGACGGCATGAACGTGCGGGCGTCTTCGGCATTGATACGGCATTCGAAGGCATGCCCATTGAGCTGAACGTCTTCCTGGCGAATCGACAGCGGCATGCCGGCGGCGATGCGCAGCTGCTCCTTGACGATATCCACGCCGGTGACCATCTCCGTCACGGGATGCTCCACCTGAACCCGGGTGTTCATCTCGATGAAGAAGAACTCACCCTCTTCGTAAAGGAACTCGAAGGTGCCGGCGCCGCGATAGTTGATCTCGATACAGGCTTGGCGGCAGGCTTCCAGAACCCTGGCGCGTGCCTCGGGGTCCAGGCCGGGCGCTGGGGCCTCTTCCAGCACCTTTTGGTGGCGGCGCTGCAGGGAGCAGTCCCTGTCGAACAGGTGAATCGCGTTACCTTGACCATCGGCAAGTACTTGCACTTCGACATGGCGAGGCTTCTCGAGAAACTTCTCCATATAGACCGTGCCGTCACCAAAAGCAGCATGCGCTTCGGTGCGGGTGACGGTAATGGCAGACAGCAGGTGCCCTTCGGTATGCACCACGCGCATGCCACGCCCGCCGCCACCGGCCGCGGCCTTGATGATCACCGGGTAGCCAATGCGGCGCGCAGTGGCCAGATTGGTGGCATCGTCATCGCCCAGAGGGCCATCCGAACCGGGAACGGTTGGTACGCCTGCTGCCTTCATGGCCTCGATGGCGCTGACCTTGTCGCCCATCAAGCGAATGGTCTCTGCGCGGGGGCCGATAAAGGTAAAGCCAGAGCGTTCTACCTGCTCGGCGAAGTTGGCGTTCTCGGAAAGGAAGCCATAGCCCGGGTGAATCGCGCTCGAGTCCGTCACCTCAGCGGCGCTGATCAAGGCTGGGATGTTCAAGTAGGATTGCGCGGAAGAAGCAGGGCCGATGCAGACGGCTTCGTCTGCCAGGCGAACGTGCATCAGCTCGCGGTCGGCTTTGGAGTGAACCGCTACGGTCTTGATGCCTAGCTCTTTACACGCTCGCAAGATGCGTAGGGCTATCTCGCCGCGGTTCGCGATAAGTACCTTGTCCAGCATGGGAGAGTCCACCCGTATCGTAATGAAAGATTAAGCGAGGACGATCATGGGCTGATCGAATTCCACCGGCTCGCCATCTTCCACCAGAATGGCTTCGACCACACCATCACGGTCGGCTTCGATCTGGTTCATCATTTTCATGGCTTCGACGATGCACACGGTGTCGCCTTGCTTTACGGTGTCGCCAACTTCCACGAAGGCCTTGGCGCCAGGGGCCGGGCTGCGGTAGAAAGTGCCGACCATGGGAGAGTTGACGGCTTCACCGCGATAGCTGGCACCTTGAGGTTCCGCTTCGGCGCTGGGGGCGCTTGGCGCAGGAGCCTGCGGCGCGTATGCGGGCTGGGCGTATTGTGGCATTGGCTGTGGCTGCCAGCTGACTCCATTCGGATGGCGGCTGATACGCACTGATTCTTCGCCTTCCTGAATTTCGATTTCGCTGATGTTGGACTCTTCCAGCAGCTCGATCAGCTTTTTGACCTTACGAATATCCATCTATATAGCCCCAAACGTTAATCAATAAAACACGGCGCAGCAGGTCGAACCTGCCTGCTTGCGTGCGGCGCAGTAAACCTGATTTTAAAACGAAGAGAACGCTGCACGATGGCGAACGTTACCCCTGTGTCAACGCTAAAAGATGAGCTTTTTAGCAAATATGGCTGCGGAGTTTGCCGAAAAAGTAGCGCACTGTCCAGTGGTCGCCTCAGGCGTGGCTAATTTTGCGACTTAAACGACCGTTTGACGACGTTGGCGACAAAGCGCTAAAAAAATGGCCAGCGCACCGTACTGCGCTGACCATGTCATTCAGACTAGTGCAAGGCTAACCTTGCTGCCACCGCTTGAGTGAATCGAGGTGCTGCGTTAGTGCTTGTGCCGTGACTTCGCCCTGTATACGTGCGTCGCGCACTTCTTCGCCTTGATGAAAGAACAGCAGGCTGGGCGGGCCAAACAGGTCGAAATGATTCAATAGCTCTCTGCTGTTTGCGTTGGTATTGGTAACATCGACTGCGACACGCTGAAAATCGTTCAATTGCGCGGCTACTTGCGGATTGGGATAGACGTCTCGCTCCATTAATTTACAGGATATGCACCAGTCGGCAGTGAAGTGTACGAAGACTGGCTGATCGGATTGAGCAGCTTGTGCCAGCTGGGTTTGTAGCTCGCCCAGCGTACTAACCGTTTCAAACGGTAGTGCCGTTTCAGTAGTGGTGGTCGAGCTGCTGCCCAGCGTCAATGGGCGTAGTGGGTTGGTGCCACCCTGAGCCGCCCCCAGTACCAGGGCTATCCCCCAGGCAAGCAGCATCAGGCCCAGGGTTTGGCGTGCCTTGGCCCAGCCCGACGCGTGCTGGAGCGTCAAGGCTCCCAGCGTCAGGGCAGTCCCGATCGCCAGCGCTGCCCAGAGCAGCAGGCCGATGGAAGGTGCCACAAGACGTTCGATCATCCAGATGGCGACCCCTAGCATCAGCAAGCCAAACGCGATCTTGACGCCGTTCATCCAGGCGCCCGAGCGCGGTAGCAGCGTCGTGCCAAAGGTGCCGACCAGCAGTAGCGGCACGCCCATGCCCAGGCCCAGTGCAAAGAGGGCGGCACCGCCCACCATGGCATCGCCCGTGGACGATATGAACACCAGGGCGCCCGCCAGTGGCGCCGTGACGCACGGTGAAACCACTAGCACCGAGAGCGCTCCCGCCAGGGCCAGGCCTGCCGGGCCGCTGCGCTGGGCTCGCGCCTGCCAGGCGTCGACGGTGTTGGCCACTCGGGGAGAAACGCGTAGATCGAAGGCGCCGAACATGGCCAGCGCAAAGAGGGTGAACAGCAGTGCAAAGGTGATGAGCACCGGCGCTGACTGAAGATGTGCCTGCAGGTTCAAGCCTGCGCCAAACAGCCCCATCAGCACGCCCACCAGCGCATAGGTGCTGGCCATGCCCAGCACGTAGCTGGCTGACAGCACGAAAGCACGGGGTCTGGTCGGGTTTTGCCCTACCACGATGGAGGAGAGAATGGGAATCATGGGCAGCACGCAGGGCGTAAAGGTCAAGCCGATACCCGCCACAAAGAATAGCCCTAGCATCAAGGGCAGGCTGGCCTCGCTCATCAGGTGGCGAAAACGGCTGTCCTCGCTTTGCGGGGCAGTAAAGGCTGAGGGTTGGGCGATAGAGGACTGCGCGTCGCTTGTTGATGCAGTATTGGCTGGAGCATCCGTCCCCTGGTGTTCACTCCATTGGGCGAACTGGCTGGGGGGTGACGCTTGCGGAGCTTCCAGCGTTACCCGCTCTGGCGGGTAGCAAAGTCCGGCATCGGCACACCCTTGAAACGTCAGCTCGATATGGGCCGGGCCAGAATGGGGCGCGGAAAAGGGTACTTCGAACACCAGACTGTCGCGAAAGATATAGACGTCGCCCATGAACTCATCGTTGGTGAACGTGCCCTCGGCGATAATGGGGGCTTCCAGGCGGAGATCGTCCTGCAGGCTGGCAACCGCGAGCTGGTGCCGATAAAGATAGTACTCATCGGCAATGTCGATGCCGATATACAGCGTTTCTGCGTCATGCCAGGCGCTGGGTTGGAACGCCTCCATGACAGGCAGAAAATCGCTTTGATTACTGGACGAAAACCATTGGCCTTGCGCCAGCAATGGCAAGCAGGCCAGTAGGCAAAAAAGAGAGAAGCGTTTGAGCAGTAACACGAGGTTTCCTTACGCAGCGGTGTCGAGGCAACAATAGCACGCAGAATACCGTAACCGTTCGCCCAGGCGTAGCGGCTGCGGTGACGTGACGCGCTACTTCATGTTCGCTTAACCCAGTATGCAAAAGGCCGCCCGAAGGCGGCCTTGGACGAATCATGGCAGAACGTTTGCCACTTGAACGTCGACTCAGGACTTCTTGTAAGCCGCCACCGATTTTTCGATGGCCTTGCGAGCGGCTTCAACCCCTTCCCATGACTCTACCTTGACCCATTTGCCTTTCTCCAGGTCCTTGTAGTTCTCGAAGAAGTGGGCAATCTGCTGGCGCAGCAGTTCTGGCAGGTCGGTGACTTCCTTGACGTCATCATAGAGGGCAGACAGCTTGGCATGAGGTACGCATACCAGCTTGGCGTCTTCGCCTGCTTCGTCAGTCATGTTCAGGATGCCTACCGGGCGGGCGCGAATGACACTGCCGGGAGCGACCGGGTAGGGGGTCACCACGAGTGCGTCGAGGGGGTCGCCGTCATCTGCCAGGGTGTGAGGGATGAAGCCGTAGTTGGCCGGGTAAAACATGGGGGTGGCCATGAAACGGTCAACCAACAGCGCACCCATATCCTTGTCGATTTCGTATTTGATCGGCGCGTGGTTGGCAGGAATTTCGATCGCCACATAGATATCGTTGGGCAGATCCTTTCCAGCGGGGATGTTATCGAAGTTCATCTTGAGTTCCTTGGCTTGGCTTATCTATTGCGATTGAGGCAGATGTCAAACAATTGATGCATTGCATTAATAGGGCAGAATTATACGAACATGACTGCCAGATTACCAATGCGACATAGGTGTTTGACGTTGATGAAGACAGGGGGCGGAGTGCTCTTTGATGGCCGACGCGACGTTTGGTGGGCATCGTTTCGGCGTCGCAGCGTGTATCATGTCGCCGTGTGATCGTGGCAAGGACCTTTATGTCCAGGAGGATGAGTTGGCGCACGCCCAGTTGCTAATCAGTTATGGTCAGGCTTTCGTTGCCCCGCAGCGCCGCCAGCATCGCAGCTCCATGTCGGTGCGCCTGCCGGATGCGCCCGTATTGAAATCGAAAGGTGGCTGTGCCGTCATCAGCGACTCGCTGTCGCGCAATACCATGGCCAAGCAGGCAGGTGATCTAAGCGTGCGTGGCTTTTTGTCCGACTATTACTCCACCCCCGAGCACTGGGATACCAAGACGTCCGCCACCCGTGTCTTGAGGGCGCTCAACAGCTGGTGTTATAGCCAGAGTCAGCACGTCAAGGAAGGCGGTTTTGTGTCCTCCATGTCTGCCCTGGTATTGCTTGGCCGCGAAGGGCACCTGTTTCATATGGGGGACACGCTGGTCTTTCGTCTGCGTGGGGCCGAGTTCGAACAGTTGACTCGTGACCATGTAACCGACGTGGGGGGGTACCGCTATCCTTCTCGGGCATTGGGCATGGATGGCAGCCTGGACATCGATTACACCCATCTGCCGCTCAAGCAGGGAGATTTTTTCGTCTTCACCACCCAGGCCGTGCGCGGCACGCTCATGCCGTCTGACTATGTGCGCTTGATTCGTGAAGATGCCAGCGATCTCGATGCGGCCTGTGAGCGCCTGGCCAGCGAGGCCAAGCAGCGCGCCCAGGAGCGAGGTTATGGGGGTGAGCAGTTCTGCTTCCAGATACTGCGGGTCGATGAGCTGCCGGAAGAGCCCAGCGATACCCCCAGTATGCTGTATGGAGACCTGCCCATTCCTCCGGAACTGGCGGTAGGCGAGCGGCTGGATGGCCTCGAAATACAGGCGGTGCTGTCGCGAAACGCCCAGTCCAGGGTCTACCGCGTGCGCGACGTGCACAGCGACCGTATCATGGTCATGAAAGCGCCAAGCCCGGAGCTTTCGCTGCGCAACGCCTACCTGGAGCACTTCCTGCTGCAGCAGTGGGTAGTCGAGCGAGTCAACTCCCCCTTTGTGGTCAAGGTCATGGAGCTGTCGCGTCCACGCCGCTATCTCTACTATCTCATGCAGAACGTGGAGGGCGAGACGTTGCGTGAGTGGGCGCAGCGCCACCCTCAAGCCAGCTTGAACCAGCGTCTGGACATTGCCAACCAGCTGGGCAAGGCGGTACAGGCACTGCACCACCGAGATATCATTCATCAGCAAATCAACCCGGATAATGTACTGATCGACCAGCACGGTAAAGTCGTGCTGGCCGACTTTAGCGCCTGCCACATGCGCGAGGTGGATGGCCATCGCCAATCCGGCGACCTGCTGCGGCAGGTAGGTCTTTGCGAGCATACGGCGCCTGAGTATGCGCTGGGCGACACCATTGGCCGCCGCAGCGACCAGTATTCGCTGGCTTCGACCGTTTACTGGTTACTGACCGGTGAGCTGCCGTACCTGTTGACGCCTAACCGCCTGCGCAGCCATACCGATCTTGAAGAGCTGGCCTATCGCAGCGCGCGTACCACCAACCCTGAGATTACCCCGGAGTTGGATGAGGCGCTGCGCCGAGCGTTGGACTCCCAGCGTGCGCTGCGCTTTCGCCGGATGTCAGAGTTCCTCTACGCGCTGCGTGTGCCCTTGGGTCGCTTGCCAGTACGTGAAGAGCCGCGCCCAGAAGCTCGGCGGTTCTGGCAGGGGGTGGCGGGCATACTTCTGCTGCTGTTAGTGCTCTCCTGGCTGTTACGCTAGGTCAGAACGCAGAAGGGATGGCCTGGGCCATCCCTTCTATCGCGACTGCGGGTCGTTCAGGCCGAATTACAGCGTGAACGTGGGCAGTTTCTGCGCCACTTTCGCCAGCTTCAGCTTGGCGACCTTGGGCAGGCCGTTTTCGAAGGGCGGGAAGTCTTCACCTTGAATCAGCGGGGAGAGGTAGTCGCGGCACTGCTGAGTGATGTCGAAGCCACTGTCGCTGATGAAGTCGCGTGGCATGAACTTTTCCTGGTTAGCGATTTGTGCCAAGGGAGCAGAGATCACGTCCCATTGGTACGGGGTCTGAGAGATACGACGAATCGCGGGCATCATGGAGTTCTTGCCTGCCAGCGCCAGCGTCACGGCTTCGCGGCCCACGGCATAGGCCTGCTCCACATCGGTTTTGGAGGCCAAGTGGCGCGCCGCCCGCTGCAGATAGTCAGCCACGGCCCAGTGGTACTTGTAACCCAGGTCCTGCTTGATCATGCCCGCCAGAGTGGGGGCTACGCCGCCTAGTTGGCGGTGGCCAAAGGCGTCGGTGTTGCCCGCGTCTGCGAGGAAGGTGCCGTCTTCGTAGCGTGCCCCTTCAGATACCACGATGACGCAGTAGCCGTACTTCTTGACGCTCTCATCGACCCTGGCCATGACCGCTTTACGGTTGAAGGCTACCTCGGGGAAGATGATCAGGTGAGGCGGTTCACCTTCGCCTTCCCCGGCCAGGCCACCCGCCGCCGCAATCCAGCCTGCATGACGCCCCATGACCTCGAGCACGAACACCTTGGTAGACGTGGCACACATCGAGGCGATGTCCAGAGACGCTTCGCGAGTAGAAGTGGCAATGTACTTGGCCACACTACCAAATCCGGGGCTGTTGTCGGTGATGGGCAGATCGTTGTCGACGGTTTTCGGGACGTGAATGGCGGTCAGCGGATAGCCCATTTTTTCCGATAGCTGGGATACCTTGAGACACGTGTCGGCGCTATCACCTCCGCCGTTGTAGAAGAAGTAGCGAATATCGTGGGCTTTGAAGACCTCGATCAAGCGCTCGTACTGGGTGCGGTGGGTGTCGATATCCTTGAGCTTGTAGCGACACGAGCCAAAAGCACCGCCCGGGGTATGGCGCAGCGCGGCAATGGCGTCGTCGCTCTCCTGGCTGACGTCGATCAGATCTTCGGTCAGGGCGCCGATGATGCCGTTATGGCCGGCATACACCTTGCCGATTTGGTTGGGAGCTTGCCGACACGCTTCGATCACGCCACAGGCGCTGGCATTGATGACGGCGGTGACGCCACCGGACTGGGCATAAAAGGCATTGTGCAGGGCCATGGAACGTTTCGTCTCCTGAGCGAGTGTCGTGTTGCTAGCTAAATGAGTTTTCGGGTTTATCAGTAAATGCTGCGGAGTTTAGCCTAAAGCCGTTGCCACTGCATTACACGCAGGGCAAGGTCAGGGAACTACTCCTCGCCTGCGTCCATGGCTTGCTCTTTCAACGCCAGCCGCCAGCCGCCCAGATCCTTGTAGCGATTGACCATGGCACAGAACAGTTCGGCGGTGCGCTCGGTATCATAACGGGCGGAGTGGGCGGATTTGTTGTCGAATTCGATACCCGCCGCACGACAGGCGCGTGCCAGCACGGTCTGGCCGTAAACGAAGCCCGCCAGGGTCGCTGTATCGAAACTCGAGAACGGATGAAACGGGTTGCGCTTGACGCCACACCGATTGGCGGCTGCGTTCAGAAACCCTTGATCGAACGCCGCGTTGTGGCCTACCAGAATGGCGCGAGAGCAGCCATGCGCCTTGATGGACTTGCGAATGGGGCGAAAGATTTCCCCCAACGCCTCGGACTCGCTCAAGGCGACCTGGCGGCGCAGCGGGTCATCCAGGTTGATGCCCGTGAAATCGAGAGCCGACTGCTCCACATTGGCCCCTTCGAAGGGGTGAATATGGTAAGCATAGGTGGCGTCGGGCAGTAGATTGCCTTCCGGGTCCATGGTGAGCGTCACAGCGGCAATTTCCAGTACGGCATCCGTCTGGGCATTGAATCCCCCCGTTTCCAGGTCAATGACCACCGGCAGGTAACTGCGAAAACGCTGGGCCATCAGATCGCGGGCAATTGCCTCGCTCATGCAGCTCTCCTTAGTAAAGCGAGTAATCGAACACAGTGGCGGTTATGGGGAGTCGCCACGAATGTGCTGATTCTAGCAGCTTTGGGCCCAAGGCGTCGTTGACGGTATTCGCTGGGCAACGAGAGCGCTATACTGGGTGCCAGGAGTGATGGGTAGCGCCCGAGCGTGCTACCGATTCTGGTGAACTGCGTTTATATTCAAGAGGAGCAAAGAATGTCCGATGTCAAAAAGGTTGTGCTGGCATATTCAGGCGGCCTGGACACATCCGTTATCGTCAAGTGGTTGCAAGAGACCTACAACTGCGAGGTAGTGACCTTCACTGCCGACATCGGTCAAGGTGAGGAAGTCGAGCCCGCGCGTGCCAAGGCCCAAGCGCTGGGTGTCAAGGAAATCTATATCGAAGACCTGCGTGAAGAGTTCGTGCGTGATTACGTCTTCCCCATGTTCCGTGCCAACACCATTTATGAAGGCGAATACCTGCTGGGTACTTCCATCGCTCGCCCGCTGATTGCCAAGCGGTTGATTGAAATCGCCAACGAAACCGGCGCCGACGCCATTTCCCACGGTGCGACCGGCAAAGGCAACGACCAGGTGCGTTTCGAGCTGGGCGGCTATGCGCTCAAGCCGGGCGTCAAGGTCATCGCGCCCTGGCGCGAGTGGGACCTCACTTCCCGCGAGAAGCTGATGGCCTACTGCGAAGAGCACAATATCCCGGTGGATTTCTCCAACAAGAAGAAGAAATCCCCGTACTCCATGGATGCCAACCTGCTGCACATCTCCTACGAAGGCGGCATTCTGGAAGACCCATGGGCCGAAGCCGAAGAAGACATGTGGCGCTGGAGCGTTTCACCGGAAGCCGCCCCTGAGCAGCCCACCTACGTCGAACTGACCTTTGAGCAAGGCGATATCGTGGCCATCGATGGCGAGCCGTTGAAGCCCCATGAAATCCTCGAAAAGCTCAACAAGCTGGGCGGCGACAACGGTATCGGTCGTCTGGATATCGTCGAAAACCGCTATGTGGGCATGAAGTCTCGCGGCTGCTACGAAACTCCCGGAGGCACGATCATGCTGCGTGCCCACCGCGCGATCGAGTCGCTGACGCTGGACCGTGAAGAAGCACACCTGAAAGATCAGCTGATGCCCAAGTACGCCGAAGTGATCTACAACGGCTACTGGTGGAGCCCCGAGCGTCGCATGCTGCAGGCGGCCATTGACGAAACGCAGAAAAACGTTTCAGGCGTCGTGCGCATGAAACTCTACAAGGGCAATGCCACGGTGGTGGGCCGCAAATCTGAGCAGTCGCTGTTCGACGAGTCCATTGCCACCTTCGAAGACGATGCCGGTGCCTACAATCAGAAAGATGCCGAAGGCTTCATCAAGCTGAACGCACTGCGCCTGCGCATTGCGGCCGGTAAAGGTCGCCAGCAAAGCTAGTCTCTTCCCTTGTGACCAGCCCCGATGGGTTGGTCACTCTTTCCTGGAGTGGTCATGTTTAAAAAACTACTTGCGGGCCTGTTTGGGTCAAGCGATGAGCGTGGAGGCGCTTCGGGCACCAAGGCGGCAGAGCCTGTCGCCTACAAAGAGTACCTGATCATTTCCCAGCCGGATGACCAGAGTGGCCAGTACCGTGTCAGCGGTGTGATTCGTAAAGCCATTGCGGGTGATAGCGTTCAAGAGCACCGTTTCGAGCGTTCTGACATGCTGCCAGGGCGTGATGCCTGCGATGCGCTGATGGTCAGCAAGGCGCAGCGCTTCATCGATGAGGTGGGGGACGCGATGTTCGAACCGGACCCCCGTCGTGAAAGCGGTACCCCTAACTAAGCTGTGAATCCATCAGGGTGCGCGCTTCTGCGGCGGCCTGCAGCATCAAGTCTGCAGGTGCCGCTAATAAGGCGCCCTGTTCAAAGGCCTCTACATCCTCTAAAAGCTGCCCCATACGCCAACATGGCTTGCTAGCGCTTTATGGACATTCGGACTTAAAGGCAGCTCTTGCAGCATTGTGACCAGATCAATACCCAAAATGATTGGCATATGCGAGAAAAGCCCCACAATAAATGTCTCTTCTGCAATATCCTACTCTGCCTGGCGGGGTAAATGCATTTAGAAAGCCAAGAATAGCGTACAAGATGAAGAACATGCCAGTTACATTCAGATACGCTTGCCTGTCACATTTTTTCACTTATCAAGCTGTGCAGGGAGTTCAATCGACATCCGAGTGCCACCCAAGGGCGAGGCCTCTGCCCACAATTTTCCCCCGAGATGCAGAACGATGGCACGGCTGATGGGTAATCCCAGCCCACTGCCTTTGGGTCGCTGTGGGCTGGAGTGTCCGTTGCGCTGCAACTGATAGAACTTTTCGAAAACATGCTCCCTTTCTTCTTCGGGAATGCCTGGCCCATTATCGTCCACGCTCAGACGAAAATGATCTTCATAGGCTTCTACGCTTAGCATTATCTCTGGGTGGGTGTGGTGCGCGAACTTGCGCGCGTTTTCCAGCAGATTGATGATCACCTGTTCCAGCCTGTCGGGGTCGGCTTCTACCATGGCAGTCTCGGGCTGCACCACCAATTCAAAGGTCAGGGCTTCTTCTTGATGCAAGCGGGCCAGTGCGTCGCTGCTTTGTCGGGCTAATACTACCAGATCGACGGGTTGGGGTGACATGGTGAAACGTCCACTTTCCAGACGCGCCAAGTCGAGTATTTCCTCGATTAGCCGGGAAAGTCGTTCGCTTTCCTGCACCATGATGGCCAGGAACTGATGGCGCTTGTCATCGCTGATGTCCGGCGTATCGCGCAATATTTCGGCAAACGAGCGAATCGACGTCAGGGGGGTTCGTAACTCATGGCTGACCATGGCCACGAACTCATCTTTCATCCGGTCCAGCTCGCGCAGCCGCTCATTGGCACTGCGCAGTTCCTTGCCCACCCGGGCCAGCTCCTGGGATTTCTGCTCAAGGCGACGGTTGTACTCCAGCGTCTGTGACGTGGTATCCAGAATGCTCATCACCGAGGCAACGTCCAGCGCTTCACCGCGCAGCACCGAATTGATCAACACGCTGGCGGAGGCACTGCCCAGCGAGCCTGCCAGCGCCTGCTCGGCCCGCGTGATCAGACCGCTGGAAGCAGGCTGTGTTTTGTTCAGCGGCCCATGTTGGGTAAACACGCGCTCGGTGGCCGTACTGCCCAGGTAGCGGATGAGCAGGGCGTGTAGGGCGCCTTCGGTGGTTTCGCCTCGCCATAGAGAGGTCGTGTGCAGGCCCGGGTGCATGGCGCCGGTGAAGAGCGCTGCCTGAGTCTGTTCCAGCGGCGTGGGCCGGGTAAACAGCGACACACCCACCAGCAGTCCCACATTGCACAGCATGCTCCAGAACAGTGAGTGGGTATAAATGTCCCAGCCGGTCAGGCCCAGCAGGGCATAGGGCGACAGCCACGCTAGCCCCCAAGGGCCCTGGGTGATCAGCGCGCTATCCAGCCATCCCGATTGAGCAAAGCCCGGCAGCAGCAGGGTGTAGAACCAGACGATAAAGCCTGCTACCAGAGCCGCGGCCGCCCCTTGGCGGGTGGCGCCGCGCCAGTAAAGGCCGATCAGCAGCGCAGGGGCAAATTGAGCGACGCCCGCAAACGAGACCAGTCCGATGGTGACCAGGCTGTAAGTGTCGCCAATCAGCGCGTGGTAGAGATACCCCATCAGCAGAATCACGACGATGGCGATTCGGCGTATCCCCAGCAGCCAATCGGCCAGCTTGCCGTGGCTGCCGATATAGAGCCCTTTGACCTTGAGCAACAGCGGCATGACCAGTTGGTTGCTCACCATGGTGGAGAGCGCGATGGTTTCCACGATCACCATCCCCGTGGCCGCGGACAGCCCACCGATGAACACCAACAAGGGCAGGCCCTCGAGACCTGCGGAGAGAGGCAGCGTCAGCACGAAGCTGTCCGGGTCTCCGGCATCCAGCAGCAGCCCCGCCAGGGCAATGGGAATCACGAACAGGTTGATCAGCAGCATGTAGAGCGGAAACAGCCAGCTGGCGCGAATCAGGTGCTGCTCATCGACGTTCTCGACGACCAGTACCTGGAACTGACGTGGCAGGGTCAAAAAAGCCAGAAACGCGAGCAGCAGCATGCCCACCCAGCCGGTGGCCCCGCCGGGTACACTCTCCAGCCGCATGGCGTTGGCCAGCTCCGGCATGGCCGCGGCCTGTGCGAACAGGGCGGCAGGCCCCTCGAACAGCACGAAGGTGACGAAGATGCCTACCGCTAGAAACGCCACCAGCTTGACCAGCGATTCGACCGCAATGGCCGCGACCATGCCCTCATGGCGCTCGCTGGCATCCAGATGCCGAGTGCCGAACAGAATGATGAACACGGCCAGTACCATGGCGATCCAGAACGAGCGATCACTCCAGAACCGCTCGGTGGCCAGGGTCGCGTCGGCACTCAACGGGTAATTCATCAGCACTGCATGGCTGACCGTGATCGCCTTGAGCTGCAGCGCGATATAAGGCGTGATGGTAATCAAGGCCATAAGGGCCACCAGAGCACCCAGCAGAGAACTCTTGCCATAACGAGCACTGATGAAGTCGGCAATCGAGGTGATCCGCTGCTGAGCCGCAATGCGCACCATCTTGCGCAGCGTGAAAGGCGCCAGCAGCATGGCCAGCGTTGGCCCCAGATAGATGAGCAAGAAGCTAGGGCCAAACTGCGCGGCCCGGCCCACGCTGCCGTAAAAGGTCCAGGCGGTACAGTAGACCGCAATGGAGAGCGCATACACCGTGGGCGAGCCAATCAGCGAGCGCCCCTGTTCGGCGCGGCGGTCTCCCCAAGCGGCCACCATGAACAGCAGTGCCAAGTAGCTGAAGGCAGCGCCAATCACCACCAGGTCGGTACGCATGGTCATCGCCGCTTGGGCGCTTCCACCAGCCAGGCGGTCATGCCGATCAGCGCGCCCCAGACCACGAACAGGTAGAGCGGCAGCCAACCCAATGGGGAGGGCAAACGGTCCATAATCAGCAGGGCAGGCGGACAAAACAGCAGCAGCGCCAATATGATCAAGGCGATCAATCTTTCCTGACGTCGGGAGAGTGGGCGGGTGTTTTTCATGAAGCGCTGGCATCCTCACGGTCGAAGGCATTGGCCTGCAGGGCTAGCAGCTCCTCGAGGGTATCGATACCTCTGGCTTCCAGCCGGGGCAGCAGCGCCAACCATAGCTCCGCCGTGACGCGGGCATCGCCCAGCGCCGTATGCCGCGTGCCGGGGGGAAAGTGCAGATCGTAGCGCTTGGCAAGGGTATCCAGGTCGTGCCCATCCAGCGCTTCGTCCAGTGCTCTGGAGATCAACAGCGTATCGAGCACCGGCATGTCAAAGCGCACGCCGTGGCCGCTGATGGCCAGCATGTCGAAGGCGGCGTTGTGGGCCAGCAAGACGGCATTGTCCACATAGGCGCTGAACCAGGTCAGCACGCTGTCCAGCGTGGCAGCCCCCGCCACATCGGCATCGGTAATGCCGTGGATGACCGTGCTGGCTGCCGGAATGGGACGTTGGGGGTCGACGTAATGGTTGAAAGCGTCACTGGCCAACAGTCGGCCATTGACGATACGGCACGCCCCCAGGCTGATCACCGTATCGCCTCGACGCAGCTCCAGGCCGGTGGTTTCCGTGTCGAAGGAGACGATATCCAGGTTGCGCAAGCGTCGGTTGGCCAGCGCATCATCCGGGGCAGGCAGCTGGGCAATGCCGAAGTCATGAAACTCGGGCCGTGGCGGGGCGGGTTCACGGGGGGCGTCGGTACGCTCTATGGTGGGTAGCGGCATGCGCAAACGCGCGTGGCGCTTGTCGCTGTCGGCAACGCTCCAGATATCGGCGGCGTGCTGGCGAAGGATGTCGGCCACCGATGGCCCTAGCGGCAGCGCCGTCAGTCGCTCTTCACGCCAGCGTACCAGCTCGCTCTCGGGCACGGGAGGGCCTTGCCAGATCAGGTCGACGTAAACGCGTTTCTGATGATGGCTCAGCTCACCCTCGAAGCCGCCGCTGGGCAAGTGACTATGTAAATAGCGTACCAATGAGTTGAACAGCTCGATCAGAGCGGGAGCATCGCCCTTGAACCAGGCAGGCATGCCAATAGGGGTGATCAGCCGATGGGCAGGGTCCAGGCGTTCATCCAGGGATTGCCAGAAATCATTGGACCACATGGGCCGCAAGCGCTCGCCGTGGTACTGCATGTCTTCGAGGAGCGTGGCCATTCTGGCGACCTGCTGGTTCAGGCCATGGCTCTCTTCATGAATGACCTGCTCCAGGCGTTCTCTTAATGCAGGGTCTTGGGGCAGAGTGCCCAGCTGTCGAATCACATCCGCTGCGCTGCCCAGACTGGCAGAGTGCTGGCGTAGCGATGGCAATAGACTGCCAAGGTCGGCACGCACGCCCATCTCATTGTTCCATGCCGTGGTGGCATCGCTGCACGTGACCAGGGTTTCTTTCTCGCTGCCGGGCACGCGACGAATCACCACTTTTAGCCAGCGCTGCTCGCAGGGGGCCAGCAGTTCGCGGGGAGAGCCATCGTCCGGCAGCTGGGTCAGGGCATGCTCCAGGCCAACGGTGGGCAGCAGCGTGTCGAGACGTTTACCAAGCCCCAGCCCCGTGTGACCGGCAAAGAAGTCCTCGGCGGCCTGGTTGAACAGCATGACCCGGCGGTGGCGGTCGCAGAGCAGCAGCGGTGTTTCCAACACCTGCAGCAGGGTTTCCAGCTCCTGGCGTATGCGGGTGGCGCTACGCGCACCCTCTGCATGAGCGGTGGCCAACCGCCCCCGGTCGGCGCGCCAGCTCTGGCTGAGGCGCCGCAAATCCGGGCCGAGGCCCTTTAGCCAGCCTTCGGGTGTTTTTTCGTCCTGGGCATCCGGGTTGGCCACCCAGCGAGCCAGCTGGGCCTGAAGGTGGCGCAGCGGTGTAAACAGCATGCGTTCGAGCAGCAGCCCGACCAGAAAAATCGTCATGCCACCAGAGAAGCTGCCCAGCCACAGCGCGGCGCGCCCAGCCCCCGAGAGGTTCAACTGGGCATCGAGCCAAGCGGCAAAAATAGCCCCGCCGAGCAGGCTGATCCCGCTCAACAGCAGCCATACGCCCATGAGTCGCTGGCGTTTGGGTAACCCTTTGCCGGTCATGATGTTCGCTCACCCAGCAGGGATTTGACCTTTTCCACCAGTTGTTGAGTGGAAAAGGGCTTGGTCACGTAGTCGTCCGCTCCCAGCGCCAGGCCTTTCTCGCGCTCTACCTCGCGGCCGTGGGCGGTCAGCATGATGACCGGCAGCCGCGGGGTCGACGCTTGCTGTTCACGCTGGCGCAGCTGCTCGAGCACTTCGAAGCCGCTGATCCCGGGCAGGCTGATATCCAATAACAGCAGGTCGGGGGAGGCATCTTCCAGACGTAAAAGCGCGCTTTCTCCATCCTCGGCAGTCACGACTTCGAGTCCGGCATGGGCCATCAAGAACTCCAGTGACAGGACAATATTGGGTTCATCGTCGACCACTAAGACTTTGGCCATGGTGGGCTCCTGATAGCGCAGCGTTATTATTGAGTATGAATGAAGTTTAGGTAGTCAGGTCGAGCCCGCCAAGACGACCTTCGATGAGTATTACCATGACGTCTACAACTTTCGCCGTGGTTTAAAGCCATAAAAGGGCTTTTTCATGGACTTGCCAGACGACTCATACCACTATGAAAACGCTCGGAGTGAGCAAGCGAGTAAGCCCAACAATAAAGCATCATCATTAAAGGAGCTGCGCTTATGAGTGCTATTTTCTTGCTGGTGGTGGGTCTTGGGGCAATGGCGATGGGGTACTTTATTTACTCCAGGTTCATTGCTCAAAAGATCTATCAACTGGACCCTGACTTTAAAACCCCTGCCCACGAATTTGAAGACGGCGTCGACTATGTGCCCACCAATCGGTTCGTGCTGTGGGGGCACCACTTTACCTCGGTGGCGGGCGCTGCACCCATCGTCGGACCGGCCATCGCGGTGATCTGGGGCTGGGCACCGGCCTTCATGTGGGTGGTGTTCGGCACGATCTTCTTTGCCGGGATTCATGATTTCGGCGCCATCTGGGCCAGCGTGCGCAACAAGGCAAAATCCGTGGGGGCGCTCACAGGAGATGTCGTTGGCAAGCGTGCCCGCAGCATCTTCATGATCGTCATCTTCCTGGTGCTGCTCATGGTCAACGCGGTGTTCGCGGTGGTCATTGCCGGGCTCATGATGAACTTCTCCAGCGCGGTCGTGCCGGTATGGGGAGCCATCCTCGTGGCACTGATCATCGGCCAGTTGATCTACCGTCGGATCATGAGCTTGCCCGTCGTCTCGGTGCTGGGGGTCATTGCGCTCTATGCCCTGATCTTCATTGGCCCTTCGGTGCCGATCCAGATGCCCTCGGAAGTGGCGGGTATGTCCGGTAACGCGGTGTGGATCCTGATCCTGTTTGCCTACGCCGCCATCGCCTCCTTACTGCCCGTCTGGATGCTGCTGCAACCCCGTGACTATATCAATGGCCTGCAGCTGTTCATCGGTCTGCTGGTGCTGTATGGCGCCCTGGTGTTGCTGAACCCCACCCTGGTAGCACCGGCGTTCAACAGTGATGTGCCTGCGGGAACGCCATCGCTCATTCCCTTGCTGTTCGTGACCATTGCCTGTGGGGCAATCTCTGGCTTCCATGGATTGGTGTCTTCGGGGACCACTTCCAAACAGCTCAACAAGGAGACCGACGCGCGGTTCGTGGGCTATTTCGGCGCGGTAGGCGAAGGCATGTTGGCCCTGGCGGCGATCCTCGCGGCTACCGCGGGCTTTGCAACGCTGGGTGACTGGCAGGCCATGTACAGTGCCTTTGGCCAGGGGGGCGTCAACGCCTTCGTGGAAGGCGGAGCCTACATCATCCATAACGGCCTGGGGCTGCCTGAAGTGACGGCGGCGACGCTGCTGACGGTCATGGCGGCGCTGTTTGCCGGGACTACCATGGATACCGGGCTGCGGTTGCAGCGCTATATTTTCCAGGAGTGGGGCGATATCTATCAGCAGCCGTGGATGAAGAAACCCGCCATTGCCACCGGCCTGGCCGTGGGTAGCTGCCTGTTGCTGGCGTTTGGCGCCGGTGGGGCCGACGGCTCGGGTGGGCTGATCATCTGGCCGCTGTTTGGGACCACCAACCAGTTGCTGGCAGGCCTGACATTGCTGGTGATCACTGTGATGCTGGTGCGCCTGAAACGGCCCATGTGGTACACCCTGGCACCGCTGTGTTTCCTGCTAGTGATGACGATCCTGGCGCTGTTGCTGCAGCTGCGCACCTTCTGGAATCAGGGCAACATGTTCCTGCTGGTACTGGACATCGTCGTTCTGATTGCGGCCATCATGGTGGCCATGGAGTGTGCGGCCGCGCTGAAGCGCTCGCGTTCCGAAGTCGCCGAGCAGCAGCCTTAGCCGCTGCACAACCCTGGAGAAACCCCATGAGCGATGATCTGCATTCCGGGTCGTCGCGTCGAGAAACGCTCAGGGCCTGGCTCGACCAGGCCCGCTTCTTTACCGAAGAGGTGTACAGCGCCCGCTACCGGGGCGCCATCGCCAGAGCACGACGTGATGAAGACGACCTGTTCATGCTGCTGGTGTTTGCCGAAATGATGGGCCTGCAGAATCCTGCTGCTTATTACACGCTTGAGCTGCAGCCATTGCTGCTCGAACGCTTCCATGACTGGCATCGACGCATGGGCATGGAGCACTCCCCACTGGATCACTTCCGCTGCTGTTGAGGCATTTGCCCAGCAGTAGCCCGCACATCAGGACAGACCATGCACGCTGTATTGAATCGACGCCTGCTATGGGTAGGTGGCAAAGGGGGCGTTGGCAAGACCACCGTGGCGGCCTCGTTGGCCGTGCTGGCCGCCAGCCGAGGCAAACGGGTGCTGGTGGTCTCCACTGACCCTGCCCATAGCCTGGGCGATGTGTTCGACAGGCAGTTGGGCGATACGCCTCGCCGTCTGTTGCCCAACCTGGATGCCATGGAGATCGACCCCGACCGTGAAGTGGAAGCACACCTTGCCCGCGTCGTGGCCCAGATGCGGCGTTATGCAGCGCCAGAAATGATGCAGGAGCTGGAGCGGCAGATGCGCCTGACACGTCAGTCTCCCGGCACTCAGGAGGCCGCCTTGCTGGAGCGGTTGGCTCGTCTGATGGTGGACGATGAGGCCCCCTATGACGTGATCATTTTCGATACGGCGCCCACGGGGCATACCCTAAGGCTATTGACTCTGCCCGAGGCCATGGCCGCGTGGACCGACGGGCTGCTGGCCCATAACCGCAAATCCGCCGAGTTGGGCAAGGTGTTGGAGCATCTGACCCCCAAGCGAGGCAGGGACGTGGCGACGCCCTTTGACGACCCCACCCAGGACCCGCTGGAAGACCTGGATGAACGCACCCGCGACGTGGCCAGCACGCTGATCGAGCGCCGCCGCCTGTTTCACCAGGCACGCCGGCGTATCGAGGATGAAAACGCGTGCAGCTTCTTGTTCGTCATGACCCCCGAGCGGCTACCGATCCTGGAAACCGATCGTGCGGTGAAAGCACTGGAGGAGGTGCATATCCCGGTGGCGGGGGTGCTCATCAATCGGGTGATTCCCGCAGACGCCGACGGCGAGTTCCTGGCAGCCAGGCGGCAGCAGGAGGCCACTTATCTGGCGCGCATCGAACAACACTTTCGCCACCTGCCGCGCCCCGTGCTACCTTGGCTGCCGACAGATGTACAAGGTATTGAGGTGCTGGAGCAGTTGGCTACCCAGCTTGAACAGCAAGGATTTTGATGCGGGTATTACTGCTTTCCGCCTACGAGGCGGTCAGCCATCGTTACTGGGCAAACAGTTTGATGGCTGAGCTGACGGATGTGGAATGGACATTGCTGAGCTTGCCACCGCGCCATTTTGCCTGGCGCATACGCGGTAATCCGCTGAGCTGGTGGTTGAAGGAACACGCTACCCTCAGCCAGCGCTTCGATGTGGTGCTGGCCACCTCCATGGTGGACATGGCTACGCTGGTCGGGCTGTTTCCGCACCTGGGCCAGGCCCGCAAGATCGTCTATTTCCACGAGAACCAGTTTGCCTACCCGGAGTCCAGCGAGCAGGTGCCCCAGGTCGAAGCCAAAATGGTCAATCTCTATGCGGCCCTGGCGGCGGATACCCTGGTATTCAACACCGCCTATAACCGCGACTCCTTTTTTACGGGCGTCAGGCAATTTCTGAAAAAAATGCCCGAGAATCTGCCGGCCGCCGCACCGCTGGAGCGGCTGAGGCGTTCGGCAAACGTGCTGCCGGTGCCCTTGCAGCCGCTGGCGCAGGGGCCCGACATTGCACCGCCACCTCGCCGCATCGTCTGGAACCACCGCTGGGAGTACGACAAGAACCCCGAGGACTTCTTTGCGGTGTTGTTCAGGCTGAGTGAGGAGGGTGTGCCTTTCGAGCTTGCTGTCATGGGCCAACGGTTTCGCGACGAGCCCGCCATCTTTGCCGAGGCGCAGGTGCGGCTGGCGCAGCATCTCGTCTGCTGGGGGCCTCAGCCAGAGGAGCAGTACCAGGCGCTGTTGAACGGCGGCGGCATCGTCGTGTCGACCACCTGGCATGAGTTTCAGGGGCTGGCCATCATGGAGGCCGCCCAGCGTGGCGCGTGGCCACTGGTGCCGGACAGACTCTGCTTTCCGGAACTCTATCCTGATGCCTACCGGTACGATGGGACACGGGAGGGGCTCTATCAGCGCCTTGCCGCGTGGCTACAAGGTACAGTGGCCGCCCCTGAGCGGCTGGATACGTCGCCCTGGGAGTGGCCCCAGTGGCGCGAGGCGTATCGTCAGTTGTTGGACTGAAGCAGGTCCAGGCGCCTGGTAGGCCAGTGCACCACGGCCGTGTGAGGTCGCATCTTGCTGGCCAGCTCAGGATGACGCTGGCCGATCACCTGTGCGGCAAAGCGCGACAGGAACCGGGATTTCAGCTCTGCCCGCGCGCGATCGACGCCGCTGTGTTGATAAGGGGTCGAGGCCAGCAGCATGAAGCCATCGTCTGGAATGCGGCCATGGAGCATGTTGGCGGCGATGATATCCGCCGCCGTGCCAATGGGTTCTGCCAGGTCGGGTCCGTAGGGGCCGATGATCAGTGCGGTATTGGGCAGGTGAAGAAAATCGAAACCTCGGCCAATGCAAATGACCCACTCGCGGTGTTCGATATCCAGCGCCCGGGCGGTGCCATACAGGCTAGTGACATGGGCCAGGTTACCTTCCAGCAGCGGTAGCAGGTCACGGCGTATGTCGTCAGGCATATCCGGGCAGACGGCGGCGAGACGGACGGCCAAGGCCTCTGCCGGTTGGCCTACCCAGTCGCGAATGTCCAGGACCGCTCCTGCCTTGCCATGAATCACCAGCGCGTCGCTATCCGTTTCAAAGCCACACACCAGCGGGTACACCTGCTGGTGGTCCTTGCCAAACAGACTGCCCGCCTGCTCGGCAATGCCGTATGCGTGAGCCCGGGCGGCCGCCGTATCACAGCCGAAGCCTGCGCAGCCCCGCTGTGGCTGCCCGGCGGAGTAGTGATAAGTAATGCACATCAAGGTGCCGCGCCCCTGCTGCGCTGCCGCCAGCACCGAATCGGTGAGCAGCTCGCCCAGATAAGGCCAGCCCAGGTCGAAAATACCCCCCAGGTTGCGAAACGGCGTGATGATGCCCAGCGGGGTGCGGGTGGCATGGGGAAGGTGGATACGGCCATCCATGCACTTCATCACCAGCAGGGAGGTAGGGTGCTGCGCCAGATAGCGCTGCCGTGCCAGCCATGCGTCAGGACTGCAGAAGTGCTCTGCGTGCTGGCGGGAGAGAGCCAGCAGCGCATCGATTCGCTCGTGGATAGGGCGCTGGTGAAGCCGTAGGGCAGAGCGGCTGCTGGTACTTGAAATGGCACTGTGGTCTGTGCTGGGCATAGGCAGCTCCCTGGGGCGGCCCAAACGTTCAGGCCAGCTCGGTTTTGTCTTTATAGTCGCAGAGATCCTCGATAATACAGCTACCGCAGCGTGGCTTGCGAGCGATACAGGTATAGCGGCCATGCAGGATCAGCCAGTGATGGGCGTCCTGCTTGAAAGCCTTGGGCACATGGCGCAACAGCTTCTGCTCCACTTCGACCACGTCCTTGCCCTTGGCGATGCCCGTCCGGTTGGAGACTCGGAAGATATGCGTGTCCACGGCGATGGTGGGCTGCCCAAAGGCGGTATTGAGAATGACGTTGGCGGTCTTGCGCCCGACACCCGGCAAGGCTTCCAGCGCCTGGCGGGTTTGCGGCACGTTGCTGCCATGCTGGTTCACCAGAATATGGCAGGTCTTCATCAGGTTTTCAGCCTTGGTGTTGAACAGGCCGATGGTCTTGATGTACTCCTTGAGACCCTCGATGCCCAGTGCGATGATCGCTTCGGGGGTGTTGGCCACCGGAAACAGTCGGTCGGTGGCTTTGTTGACGCCCACGTCGGTGGCCTGTGCCGAGAGCAGCACCGCAGCCAGCAGCTCGAAGGGGGTGCTCCAGTTCAGCTCGGTGGTGGGGTGCGGATTTTCCGCCTGCAGGCGGGCAAAAATCTCCTGTCGTTTCTGGGCATTCATGAACGTTTCTCCAGACTATTTGATGATGCCAGTGACCCGGACGCGGCGTTCGCTGCGCTCGTGGGTAGGGGCGGGCTGTGCACGGCGCTGGCGCTGGTCGAGGACATTCTTGAGCGCGATCAGCAGGCCCGCAACGAAAAAGGCCCCTGGCGGCAACATGAAAAACAGAAACTGATAGTCGTCCATCACCGTTATCTGCCACTCGGCGGCCCTGGGGCCCAGCAGCAGATGCATGTTATGGAACAGCGTCCCCTGGCCCAGCAGCTCTCTGATCGCTCCCAGCAAGACCAGCACCCAGCCGAACCCGAGCCCCATCATGAACCCGTCCAGAGCGGCAGGCAGCACCGGCTGGCGCGAGGCAAACGCATCGGCGCGTCCCAGGATGGCGCAGTTGGTCACGATCAAGGGGATGAAAATGCCCAGAGTTTGATAGAGCGAATAGGCAAAGGCAGCCATCAACAGCTCGGCGCAGGTCACGAAGGCGGCAATGATCATCACGAAGGCGGGTAGCCGCACCGCGCTGGGCACCTGATGGCGAATCAACGAGATGGTCGTACTCGCCCCGACCATGACCAGCAGGGTGGCCAGCGCCAGCCCCAGTGCGTTGACCACGCTGGCGCTCACGGCCAGCAGCGGGCAGAGCCCCAGTAGTTGCACCAGGGCAGGGTTGTTGCGCCAGAGCCCTTCCTGGGTCAGCTGTTGCCATGGCGTCATGTCTCGGGCTCCTCGATGGTGATAGGCAAGCGGACCTCATGGGCGTAGCGCAGGGCATCGTGAACGGCATCGATGACCGCGCTTGGGGTGATGGTGGCCCCGGTGAAACCATCGAACGCGCCGCCCTGTTGTCGCACCGCCCAGCTTTCGGGGGGCAGACTGTGGCGTGCCAGGCCATCGAAGCGAGTGATCCAGTCGCTGCGCTGGCGTTCGATGGCATCGCCTAGCCCTGGCGTTTCCTGGTGCCGAGTGACCCGAACGCCGCTGATACGGCCCTCATGGTCAATCCCCACCAGCAGGTGAATGGCTCCGCTGTAGCCCTGGTGGGTGATCACCGGCAGGACGACGGCAGCTTCGTCTGCGTGGTGAACATACCAGCCGTGTGTGGGCGTGCGGTGGCCCAGCCGTTCGGGCTCCGGCAGCTCGAAGGTGTCTTCCAGCAGCGATGCCTGTGAGTCCGTGACCAACGAAGCTGGCAGCACTGCCTGCAGCTGGCGATATTGATAGGCCAACTGGTGCTGTTCGATGCGTTCGGCGGTCAACGTCCGAGTCAATGCCACGCTGCCTGCCGTTACCAGCGCAAAGGTGCCCAGCGCCAGCGCCCCACGCCACATGGCTTGATAGAGTGTCATGGGCGCCTCGTCGGGGGGCGGTGCCCTGTGGGACGACGCTCTGTGGGACGATGCCCTGTAGGAACAGGAGCGCTATAAAGATCCAGCAGCGGCACGCACAGGTTCATCAGCAGTACGGCAAAGGCGACGGCATCCGGATAGCCGCCGAAGGTGCGGATGATCATGACCAACACCCCAATGCCGATGCCGAACAATAGCTTGCCGCGCCGACTGGTCGCCGCCGACACCGGGTCCGTGGCAATGAAGAAGGCACCAAACAGGGCAGCCCCCATGGTCAGATGAAACAGCGGAGAGGCGTAGTGGTCGCTGTCCAGGCCGTAGAGCAGTGCCGCTACCAGTGCCATGCTACCCAGCATGGCAACCGGAATATGCCAACTGATCACTCGTTTGAACAACAGCAGTAACCCGCCTGCCAGCCACGCCAGCGCGATCATGCGCCAGGCCTGTACCGTGTCTTCCAGCGCAGCCGCCGCCCAGAACTCATCTGCCCCTGTCAGTCCTTTATGCTTGAAGGCATCCAATGGCGTGGCGCCACTCAGCGCGTCCAGCTCGGCAGCGGAGAGGGTGCCGCTGACCTGGGCCCAGAGTGTCGCCATCGAACCTGCCTGGTGCGGCACTGGCCACAGCGTCATGTAGGTTGGAAACGATACCAGCAGCAGGGCGTAACCCACCATGGCCGGATTGAAGGGGTTGTGCCCCAGCCCTCCATACAGCTGCTTGGCGACCACCACCGCGGCGATGGCCCCTACCGCCAGCAGCCACCAGGGGCTACCGGGGGGCAGCGAGGCGCCCAGCAGAACGCCCGTCAGCAGGGCACTGCCGTCGGTCAAGGTAGCAACCACGCGGCGACGGCGCAGGGCGAGTATGGCGGCCTCTGCCAGCATGGCAACGCCGGCGGCCACTGCCACGTTGGTCAGCACCCCCAGCCCAAAATAGAAGGTCATGGCCAGTAGCCCCGGCAGGGTCGCCAAAATGACCCAGCGCATGATTGTTGCCGAGGAAGGGGCAAGGCCCAAGGTCGAGGCCTGGAGCATGCTCATGGTGTCGTGTGCTCCCGTTCGCGGGCTCTGGCATCGGCCAGTCGGGCGTCCGCGGCGAGCAGGTTTTCCTGGGCAGTGGCCAGCTGCATCTCCAGATCCTCCTGAGATTGTTGAGGGTCTTCTGCCACGGCGCGGGCCAGCGCCTTCTCGGCTTTTTTGACCGCCGCCCTGGCCGCGGTCTGTGCGATACGCAAGCTGCGCAGGTCAACGGCTGGCAGCTCTGCGGTGCGGGGCTCGGCACCCGATGACGACGGCTGACGCTGCTGGGCAAGCCGCGCCTGGCGGCGAGCCTGCTTCTCCGCCTCTTCCCTGGCCAGCCTGGCCTGGCGGAACTCGAAGCGGTGGCGCGCGTGCTCTGCCTTGGCGGTTTCGATGCGTTTCAAACGGATCCGTTGCTTGGCCGTGCGGTATTCCGCCACCAGCGGGATATGGCTGGGGCATACGAAACTGCAGGCGCCGCATTCGATGCAGTCGAACAGGTGCTGTTTTTCCAGGGCCGCGTCATGGCCACTTTGCGCGTGCCAATGCAGCTGCTGGGGCAGCAGCTGCACCGGGCAGACGGTTTCGCAGGCACCGCAGCGAATACAGGGGGAAGCGTCTGGCGCCGGGGGCAGTTCCTGGCGCGTGGCGGCAATCAGGCAGTTGGTGGTTTTGAGGACCGGAACGTCCAGCGATGCCAGCGATTTCCCCATCATGGGCCCACCCACCACCACTTGATGCAGGGCATCCGGCGCCAGCCCCGCCTGCTCAAGCAGACCCTCTATCGGGGTGCCCAGACGTACCCAGTAGTTGCCTGGCCGTTCGATGGCCTCGCCTGTCAGGGTGACGATGCGCTCGACCAGCGGTGTGCCCTCACAGATGGCCTGCTGTGCCGCCAGAAGCGTCCCCGGGTTGTGACACAGAACGCCCACATCCGCTGGCAGGCCGCCGCTGGGCACGTCTCTGCCCAGCAGCTTTTTGATCAGCTGTCGCTCGCCCCCGCTGGGGTAGCGGGTTTCGATCACCTCGAGCGTCACCGGAAGCGGCGATGGCACCTGGGGCAGCGCCGCCTGCAGGGCTTGCCGTGCCTCGGGCTTGTTATCCTCGATACCCACGACGATACGCGACGCGGCACACAGGGTGGCCAAAATTGCTGCGCCTTCCAGCACCTGGGCGGCATAGTGGCGCAGCGTCATGTCGTCGGCGGTGATGTAGGGTTCGCACTCGGCAGCATTGACCACCAGCGTATCGATGGGGTGCTGCAGGCTGACCTGTGCTTTGACGTGAGTCGGAAAGCCGGCCCCACCCAGCCCTGCCAGGCCGCTGTCGTCCAGGCGCGCCACCAGCGCTGAAGGCTCCGCCCGCCGCCAGTCGAGCGGGGCCAGCCGCTGCCACTCATCGTCGCCGTCGCCTACGATCGTCACCGACTGAGGGCTGACCTCACGCACGGTGCCGCTCAGGCTGGCATGCACATTGGCCGATATCAGCCCACCTTTGCGGGCCACCACAGTGCCCACCTTCACGCGCTCGCCTGCGGCCACGCAGGGCAGGGCGGGTTTGCCGACATGCTGATCGAGGGGCAACACCACTTGCGCAGGCAGCGAGGCCGCCCTCAGCGGCGCGGTGAGTGAGCGCTGCTTGCGCTCGGGCGGATAAATACCGCCGGGAAAATCATGACGGGACATGAGCGCTCCCTGGCGTTGCGCGGTCGCTGATAATGGGCTCCCACTGACTCAACGGCTTGCGCCGTGGCAGCATGTCGATGCAGTCCACCGGGCAAGGAGCGACACATAAATCGCAGCCGGTACATTCGTCTTCGATGACCGTGTGCATCTGTTTGGCCGCGCCGATGATGGCATCCACCGGGCAGGCCTGAATGCATTTGGTGCAGCCAATGCACTCGGCTTCGCGGATGAAGGCCACGCGATCTTCGCTGGGGGCTTCGCCATCCAGGGGCGCTGGCTCGCGGCCCAGCAGCTCGGCCAGGGCCACTACCGTGGCGTCACCGCCTGGCGGGCACTTGTTGATGGCGTCGCCCTGATTGATCGCTTCGGCGTAGGGGCGGCAGCCGGGGTAGCCGCACTGGCCACACTGGGTTTGTGGCAGCAGCGCATCGATCTGCTCCACCAGGGGATTTTCATCCCCCTTGAAGCGCGCGCTGGCCAAACCCAGCAGCGCCCCGAGCAGCAGGCCCAGAGTGGTCAATGCGCCCACGGCGCTGGCGACCCCCCACCATGACAATGATTCGCCCATCACGATGCCCCCTGCACCAGGCCGGAAAAGCCCAGAAACGCCAGCGACATCAGGCTGGCGGTCACCATGGCAATGGCGGCGCCCTGGAACGGCTTTGGTATATCGGCACCGGCCAGCCGTTCACGCATGGCGGCGAACAGCACCAGCACCAGCGAGAAACCTGCTGCCGCGCCCAGGCCATAGAGGGTGGTGTGGAAGAAGCTCAGTTCGCGGTTGAGCGACAGCAGCGCCACCCCGAGCACGGCGCAGTTGGTGGTGATCAGGGGCAGGAAAATACCCAGCACTTGATGCAGCAACGGGCTCAGCTGACGCACCATGATCTCGGTGAACTGTACGACGGCAGCAATGACCACGATAAAACTGATCGTTCGCAGGTAGGTAATGTCCAGCGGTACCAGCAGGCCGTGGTACACCACGTAGCTGGCCGCCGAGGCCAGGGTAAGCACGAAGGTGGTGGCCAGAGACATGCCCATGGCCGACTCCAGCTTGTTGGAGACACCCATGAAAGGGCATAAGCCAAGAAACTGGACCAACACGAAATTATTGACCAGCGCGGTGCTGATCAGAATGACAAACAGTTCGTTCATGGCGGCGTATTGTGCGTGGAACTGGCGTCGCTGGCTAGCGGAGATGCAAATCGAACGGCGCGGTGTCTGCCTTGCGCCTTCGCCATGTACAGCGCCTGGTCGGCGGTGCTCATGACGGCGCTTGGCTGAGCCGTCTGGCTATCCTGCAGCGAGCCAACGCCCACGCTGATGGTGACATGATGGCAGACGGGCGAAGTGGCATGGGGTAGTGCGAGCTGGTCGATGGCCGCGATGATGTGCCGGGCAAGCTGCAGGGCTTGCGAAGGCTCCGTGGCAAGCAGCAGGGCGCTGAACTCTTCGCCACCGGTGCGGGCAATCAGATAGCCACGCGCAGCAGCGCAGCGCTCAAGTACTTGCGCGACTTGTTGCAGGCATTTGTCACCCTGCACATGCCCATAATGATCGTTATAGAGTTTGAAATGATCGATATCCAGCATCATGACGGCGACGGGGTGCTGCTGGGCATCCGTAATGGCAGCCTCCAGACGCTGGTCGAATAGCCGCCGATTGGGCAGGCCTGTCAACGGATCATGGGTGGAGAGCTTGATCAGCTCGGTGTTCAACTGGCGTTGGCAGGCGAGTTGCTGGTGAAACGCGCGTGACAAGGTGCCGATCTCATCCCGCCGCTCTGCCAGGGTGAGCGTTGCCGCCTCTGCTGGCGCCAACTGTTGGGTAAAGTGGGTCAACTGGCGCAAGGGCTTCAGTACCAGCCGCTCCAGCACCAGCAACACCAGCCCGATGACCAGAGACATCAGCACGGCCGTCCAGATCAGGACGTAGTTGAAGGTCGTCAAGCTGCTTAGATAGCGATGCCGGTTGAGCTCGATCCCCAAGGCTAGCTGGCTGGCACTGCCTAGCGTTGGGAAGTATTGTTCGGCATAGGCCGTGTCGTCGGAAAAGGTCAACTGTGCTTCCGGCGGATGTGTCGCGTCCGTCACCGACAGTGCAATGGGCAGCCCTGTGTAATCCGCCATGAGGGCTTGCCATGCGTCGTTCAGCGCACGTAGCTTGAACAGCCACCCCGCGGCGGGGCCACTCTCGTCGGTTTGCAGGATAGGGCTACCCGCCAGCAAGGCTGGCCACCCCTCGATAGCAATGTGGGTCTCGTTGGCATGGCCACTCTCGATGGCCTGCTGCATGGTATGGGACCAGGGTGCCATCCAGGCGCACTCGTCGGTGGCTGAGGTGCAGGTGCTGAACTGGCCTGTTTGCGGGTCGATGCCCGAGAGGAAGTACAGCTCACCGTCGAGGGTGAAGAGCGCCATGAGCTGATAGCGCATGTCCTCGAACATTTGCGCGCTAAAATTAACCTCGGTGAAGCCCGGGTAATCGCCTTGCAGGAAACGATAGGTATCGTCCCAGTGCGCCCAGTCGCGCACTTGTGCATGCAGCTGCTGTTGGCTCAAGACCAGACCGCGGGCGGTGCGATCCAGCTCCCGGTGAGCAGCGGCCCTTTCCTCTGCCTGTAGAGCAGGAAAGATCAGCCAGTGACTCAGCGCCCCCAGTGCCAGCATGGCGCACACTAATACGCTACCCAGCAAAGCGAGAAAGCGAAAGCGCAATGACAAAGCCCAGCGATGAACCATGGGTACACTCAGTCCTGTTGTCGCGATGGACGGCGCTCGATATGGATATAGCGTCGCTGTCATGGTCGCTGAATTTCATCGCCCTAAATAACAAGGGGCAGGCGGTTGGCCATGCCCCTTGAGGCGGTTCGTGCTCTGCGAACGGCGCGCTGGTCAGGTTACCCGCTGACCGGGCTCAGCGCCGGAGTCCGGGGAGAGCAGATAGATACCGTCGTTATTGGCGGACGCCAACACCATACCTTCTGAAAGGCCGAAGCGCATTTTTCTCGGGGCCAGGTTGGCGACCATGACGGTCAGTCGTCCTTCCAGCGCTTCTGGAGAATAGGCGGAGCGAATGCCGGAAAAGACGTTGCGGGTCTCGCCGCCCAGATCGAGGGTCAACTGCAGCAGCTTGTCTGCGCCTTCCACGTACTGTGCCTTGGCGATACGCGCAATCCGCAGGTCGACTTTGGCGAAATCGTCGAAGCTGATCTCTGCGGCGATGGGATCCTCGGCCAGCGGGCCTTTAGGAGTGTTCTTGAGTTTCTGCTCTTCCACCAGGTCCTCCTTGGAAGCGTCGATCATGGCGTCGATTCTGTCTCGCTCTACCCGAGTCATCAGCGGTTTGAATTTGTTGATGGAGTGGTTCACCAGAACGTTACCACGACTCTCCCAATTCAAAGTGTCAACATTTATAAACTCACGCGCTTGCTCTGCCATGCTCGGCACCACCGGTGCCAGATAGACCATCAGCTGGCGGAACAGGTTGATGCCCACCGAGCAGATTTCCAACACTTCCTGTTCGCGTCCATCCTGTTTGGCCAGTGCCCAGGGCGCTTTGTCAGCGATGTAGGTATTGGCTTCATCGGCCAGCTCCATGATCTTGCGCATGGCGCGGCTGAATTCCCGCGCTTCGAAATCGGCAGCGATATCCTCACCGGCCGAGATGAAGCGGGCAACCATGGCCGGTTCAGCGCAATGTTCGGAGAGCGTTCCGCCGCCGAGCTTTTTGACGAAGCCTGCACAGCGGCTGGCGATGTTCACGACCTTGCCGACCAGATCCGAGTTCACGCGCGCGGCAAAGTCATCGAGGTTCAGGTCGAGGTCGTCGACCTTGGAGGTCAGCTTGGCGGCAAAGTAGTAGCGCAGATACTCGGGGTTGAGGTGCTCGGCATAGGTGGCGGCCTTGATGAAGGTGCCACGGGACTTGGACATCTTGGCACCATCCACGGTCAGGAAGCCGTGACAGTTGACCGCCGTGGGCGTACGGAACTCTGCCCCATGGAGCATGGCCGGCCAGAACAGGGCGTGGAAGTAGACGATATCCTTGCCGATGAAATGGTAGACCTCCGCGTTGGAGTTCGGCTGCCAGAAGCTGTCGAAGTCGATGCCCTGGCGGTCACACAGGTTCTTGAAGCTGGCCAGGTAGCCGATGGGGGCATCCAGCCAGACGTAGAAATATTTGCCGGGCGCATCCGGGATCTCAAAGCCGAAATAGGGCGCGTCCCGAGAAATGTCCCACTCATTGAAGCCGGATTCGAACCACTCCATCAGCTTGTTGCGAATCTGGGGCTGAACGTGACCGTCGTTGATCCACTGTTGCAAGAACTCGGCGAAGTCCGGCAGCTTGAAGAAGTAGTGGGTCGAGCTACGCACCTCGGGCGTGGCGCCGGAAATGGCGGACACCGGATTGATCAAATCAGCGGGGGTATAAGTAGCGCCGCACTTCTCGCAGTTATCCCCGTACTGATCGTCAGCATGGCATTTGGGGCAGGTGCCCTTGATGAACCGATCCGCGAGGAACAGGCCTTTCTGGGGATCGTACATCTGCTCGATGTCGCGGGTCGCAATATGGCCCTTGTCGCGCAGGCGCTTGTAGATCAGTTCGCTGTAGTGACGGTTCTCTTCGGAGTGGGTGGAGTGGTAGTTGTCAAAGCCTACGCCAAAGCGAGCAAAGTCTTGCTGATGGTCCCGGGAGACTCTTTCGATCAGCGCTTCCGGGGAGATGCCTTCCTGCTCGGCCCGCAGCATGATGGCCGTACCATGGGCGTCGTCGGCGCATACGTAGTAGCACTGCTGGCCACGGCTTTTCTGAAAACGTACCCAGATGTCGGTCTGGATGTACTCAAGCAGATGACCCAGGTGGATGGCACCGTTGGCATAGGGCAGTGCGCTGGTCACCAGAATGTTGCGTGGAGCAGTGTTGGACATGGTGAAGGTTGATTCCGTCTAGGCAAAACAAAAATAGAGTGACAAAAGGGTGCGCTGTCGCTTGGCCGTCAGCCAGCGAACACTAATACAGCGCCTGCTCTTCCTGAACCACTTCGCGCAGCAGTTCCAGAAACAGTTTGTCGGCGTCGGAGTGCTCGGCCGGGTCTTCAGGGATATGCACGCTGGTGGTGTCGGAAATTTCGTTGGCAATGCGCGCCATGACGGCAGGGCTGCTACCTTCCGCAAGCTGCTGGCGGGCAATGGCCAGCGACTGCTCGAGGATTTTGGGATCCTGGAGAAGCTTGCGAATGAACCCACGCAGTTCGTTGATAATGCGCGTTTTTTGGATTTCTGATGCGGACATGGGAGTCTCCTTAAGACCACGCCAGGGCAGGTGCCCTGGTGGGACCAATGAATGCCTTGACCATAGCACTTTTTTGCATGTTGAGCATGCAAAGTCGCATGGCCTGCCCAACGCGATCAATGACTAACCGGGTTACAGGCTCAGCCTGCCGGCCTTGTGCTTGACGGGGTTGGCATACTGCTCCAGCCAATAGGGGCGTAGTGCTTCCGGTACTTCGGCAAGCCGCGCCTTGAAGCGCTCGCGGTCCTGGCGGGTGATCGACTTACGTGCCACCAGCTCCGGTGATTCACCCAGTGCTTCCAGGGCTAGGTAATGGCTCGGGAAAAGCCGATAGCCCCCGATGACCTGGCGGTCGATCTCGGCGGCGACTTCATCAGGGGTCTCCATGTCCGAGCCTACCGGGCTGCCAAAGCGCAGCTGAACGCGGCCTTTGGAGCCGGTGATGCCGGAGACGATGGAGCGAATGTCTTCGAATTCGCTTTTGGCATAGCGACCGTGGGTAGCGATGTCGTGCAGCTCCTGGGCTTTTTGCACGTCACAAGGGTCGTATTCATAGCTGATGGAAACGGGCACCAGCTTGAGTTCCGCTACTGCTTCACCAAAGACGATGTCGCGCTCGGCAAGGCGTTTGGCCATGATCAGCATCTTGATGATGGCGGGGTCGGTGCGGTCGATGCCGTTCTTGGCGCGACCTTCCCGCTGGGCCATCCAGATGGAGTGGTTGTCGTCGGTGATCGAGTGACGAATGTAGCCTGACAGCTGCTGGTAGGCAGCCAGCATGGCACGTTTGCCCCTGGCGCTGCGCGGCACGATGAAACTCTTGTTCAGGCGCATCAGGTCCGTGACGTAAGGCTTCTTCAGCAGGTTGTCGCCAATCGCGATACGCACGGTATCACGACCCGCCTGGTAGAGCGCATAGTTGACGAACGCCGGGTCCAGCGAAATGTCGCGGTGATTGCCGATGAAGAGATAAGCACTGTGCTCATCGAGCTTGTCCAGGCCTGAAACGTCAAAAGCCGTCGTGGTGGTGCGAATCATTCGCTCCATGTAACGGGCAATGCGCATCTGAAATTCATGCACGCTGGTCACGCCCTTGACCTCGCGACGTACTGCGTGACCGGCCAGCGCCCTGGCCAGCGGCGGTGCCCACTTGGCCATGCGTGGCAGGCGAAAGCGGGTCAGCGCATCCAGCAGCTCTGTGTCGTGAGAAAGTCGAGCAATAACTTCAGGAACCTCATGATCCATATAGGGGCGAATATCGGCCCAGGGGTCACTCGTGGTGTCTGCGTGAGGAGCGTTATTGTGTTGAGTCATGCGATCCGTAACGTGTCAGCAAGTAAGTGATCGATTCACCGAGAAGGTTGGGCGTGCCCATCTTGGGTGCCGGAGAGCGCACTTGGTTCCCGCTCAGTTTCACCGCCCAGCCACGCCATGAGGCGGCGAATGTCCTCGGACAGCGACTGTGCCATCAAAATGAAATCAGTTTCCAGGCGTGCCAGGGCGTCGTCGCCATCATCGGCGTGGTCGGCCTCTTCGATCAGCGCATCGCCAAAGCGTAGAGATTTCAGAGCAAGGTCGTCATGCAGTACGAAGCTCAAGCGGCCCTCTATCTGCATGGCCAGCTTGCTGGCCTGACGGCCGCTTTCGAGCAGCTGCTGTATTTCGTCGCTATCCAGGTCCACCTGGCGGGCGCGCAGTACGCCGTCATCGCCTTTCGCCTTCAGCTCTACCTGGTCACCCAACTGCAGGTCGGCGGGGCGGCTGGCGGGGTCACCCAGCCAGGTCGTCATGGCGCGTATCGGCAACGTCTGGCTGCTGAGCGGCGTTGCCTTGAGGCTGCCCAGGGTTTCCCGCAGCAAGTCCAGCACGTCTTCAGCGCGGGTGCGCGAGCTGGCGTTGATGCCGATCAGCTGATGCTGGGTGTCCCACCAGAGGTCGATTTTCTGGCTGCGCACGAAGGCGCGAGGCATCAGCTCTTCGGTGACCTGCTCCTTGAGAGCCGTCTTTTCCTTGCGCGTCACCTTGCGTCCTTCGCTGGCTTCGATGTCGGCGACTTTCTCATCGACCTCTTCCTTGACCACCGAGGCAGGCAGCAGACGTTCCTGGCGCAGTGCCGACAGCAGCCGATGTCCCTGAATCTCGTGCAGGCGCTGCCCGCCGCCCAGACGGCCTGCGGGCGCGGTCCAGCCTAGTCGGCGAGCATCCGCATTGCCCAATGGCTTGGCGGCGTGTTCATCCAGCGCGTTGGCCAGGGTGTGGCTGTCGAGCTCGGGCGCGCCGTGCAGGCGATATAGATGCAGGTGCTTGAACCACATGTCACCAATCCTGTTTAAAAGGTGGCACATTATGTCGAAAGCAGGCCTTTCCTGCCAGCACTCTGGTGTGCCGTCATGCTGTTGCACTAGTTTTAAACTTGTGTTTGATTTGTGTGGGGCATGTTGCCTGTCGCTGGCAGGTGCCTGCGCCTGCTGATCACTGTCATCAATAAAAGAGGTTGTCATGTCTGAAGCGATTTCCAGCGTTACCATGCGCGTGCGGGGCTACCACCTGGACGGCTATGGCCACGTCAACAATGCGCGCTACCTGGAGTTCATGGAGGAGGGGCGTTGGGCATTTTTCGATGAGCACCCGCAATTGATGAAGCAGCTACATCAGGCGAAGCGGGCGTTCGTCGTGGTGAATCTGAATATCGATTACCGTGCGGCAGCCTTGCAAGGGGACGATCTCACGGTGCAGACCGGCATCATCGATGTGAATGAGCGCAGCGCGCTTTGCCATCACCGCATCGTGCGTCAGGATGGCAGCGTGGTCGCTCAGGCGGATCTGACCTTCGTGCTGCTGGACATGCAGCAAAATCGCGCGGCGACCATCGAAGGCGACGTGCGTGAAGCGCTCATGGGGCTGCAGGTCGGCAAAGAGGCCTTTTTGGCTTAAATAGCAATGGAGGTGTCACCGACTGCCCTTGATGCGTATGCAGTGGTATGATGTGAGCGACTCTGCGCGCCGCCTTGCTGGTTAGCTAAAGGCGGCATTTTCAAGCGCTTTCAACTCTCGCAGTGCCAATGCAGTGCAAAGGATCTGACTTTCATGGGTGACATCGCCAGAGAAATCTTGCCCGTCAATATTGAAGACGAGCTCAAGCAGTCGTACCTCGACTATGCGATGAGTGTCATTATTGGTCGTGCGCTCCCCGATGTGCGCGACGGCCTCAAGCCGGTTCATCGCCGTGTGCTGTTTGCCATGCATGAGCTGGGGAATGACTGGAACAAACCGTACAAGAAGTCGGCGCGTGTCGTTGGCGATGTCATCGGTAAGTATCACCCGCATGGTGACATTGCAGTGTATGACACCATCGTTCGCATGGCACAGCACTTCTCCATGCGTCACGTGCTGGTCGATGGTCAGGGTAACTTTGGTTCCATCGACGGCGACAACGCGGCTGCCATGCGTTACACCGAGGTGCGCATGGCGCGCCTGGCCCACGAGCTGCTGGCGGATCTCGAAAAAGATACCGTCGATTGGGTCGATAACTACGACGGCACCGAACGTATCCCCGAAGTGCTGCCCACCAAAGTGCCGAACCTGCTGATCAACGGTTCCTCGGGCATTGCCGTGGGCATGGCCACCAACATTCCTCCCCATAACATGCGGGAAGTGATCGATGGTTGCCTGGCGCTGATCGACGACTACACCCTGACCGTCGATGACCTCATGCAGTACATCCCCGGGCCTGATTTCCCCACCGGCGGCATCATCAATGGCCGTGCCGGCATTCTGGATGCCTACCGCACCGGGCGTGGCCGTATCTACGTGCGCGCTTGTCACACCATCGAACACGATGACAAGACCGGGCGTGATCACATCATCGTCACCGAACTGCCTTATCAGGTGAACAAGGCGCGGCTGATCGAGAAGATCGCCGAGCTGGTCAAAGAGAAAAAGATCGAGGGCATTGCCGAGCTGCGCGACGAGTCCGACAAGGATGGCTTGCGTGTGGTGATCGAAGTCAAGCGCGGTGAGTCTGGCGAGGTCGTGGTCAATAACCTGTTTGCCCAGACCCAGCTTCAGAACGTCTTCGGTATCAACATGGTGGCGCTGGAAAATGGCCAGCCGCGCACGCTCAATCTGAAAGAGATGCTCGAGGCGTTCATCCGCCATCGTCGGGAAGTCGTCACGCGGCGCACCCTGTTCGAACTCAAGAAAGCGCGTGAGCGCGGCCATCTGCTGGAAGGCCTGGCCGTCGCTATCTCGAACATCGATGAGGTCATCGAGCTGATCAAGGCATCGCCCAATGCCGCCGAAGCCCGCGAAAAGCTGCTGGACAAGGTATGGCAGCCGGGCCAGGTGACGGCCATGCTGGAGCGTGCCGGAGCCACTTCCTGCAAGCCCGAAGACCTGGATGAAGGGTTTGGACTAAACCCCTCGGCCACCGAGTACCGCCTTTCGCCTGCTCAGGCTCAGGCGATTCTGGAACTGCGTCTGCACCGCTTGACCGGCCTCGAAACCGAAAAGCTGCTGGATGAGTACCTGTCGATTCTCGAAAAGATTGCCGAGTTCACAGAAATTCTTGCCTCTGCCGACCGCCTCATGGAAGTGATTCGGGAAGAGCTGCATGCGGTGCGCGACCAGTTCGGCGACGACCGTCGTACGGAAATTCAGGCCAGCCACCTGGACCTGTCCATCGAAGACCTGATTGCCGAAGAAGACATGGTGGTCACGGTGTCGCGTTCGGGCTACGCCAAGACGCAGCCGCTTTCGGACTATCAGGCCCAGCGTCGGGGTGGTCGCGGCAAGTCCGCCACGGCCATGAAGGACGAGGACGTCATCGAACACCTGCTGGTTGCCTCGACCCATGACACGGTGCTGCTGTTCTCCAACCGGGGCAAGGTGTATTGGCTGAAGGTGTACGAGATGCCCAACGCCAGCCGTGGTTCACGCGGCAAGCCGTTGGTGAACATGCTGCCGCTGGAAGAGGGCGAGTCGGTCAACGCCATCCTGCCTGTGCGTGACTACGACCCCGAGCACTATATTTTCTTCGCCACCGCCAACGGTACCGTCAAGCGCACCAGTCTCGAGCAGTTCTCTCGCCCGCGCAGCGTGGGCTTGATTGCCATCGATCTGGAAGAGGGCGACCGCCTGGTGGGGGCTGCGATTACCTCGGGCAGCGACCACGTCATGCTGCTCTCCTCCAATGGCAAGGCGATCCGTTTCGAGGAAAGCAACGTGCGCGCCATGGGCCGTACCGCTCGCGGTGTGCGCGGCATGCGCCTGCTGGACGACGCGGAAGTGATCAGCCTGATCATTCCCAAGAGCCAGCAAATTGATGCCGAAGCGGACGCCGATGCCGAGCAGGAAGCCCCGGCAGATGCCGCCGAGCTAGCGCAGAGTGATGGTCAGATCTACATCCTCACCGCCAGTGTGAAGGGCTATGGCAAGCGCACCCGCCTGGAAGAGTTCCCGCTGCGTGGTCGCGGTGGACAGGGCGTGATTGCCATGCAGACCAGTGAGCGCAATGGCGCCCTGGTGGCGGCCATGCAAGTGTATGACAGCGATGAAATGATGCTGATCACCGACCGTGGCACCCTGGTGCGCACGCGGGTGGAAGAAGTGTCGATCACGTCGCGTAATACCCAGGGCGTGATGCTGATTCGCCTGGGCAAAGAAGAGCGGCTGGTGAAAACCGTGCGTGTCGATGAGCCCGAAGATACGGGAGCGCCCGAGGCGGTCGAGCCAGACGAACAAGACAATGGCGCACAGGAACCGGGAACCGATGACACGTCATTATAATTTTTGCGCAGGGCCCGCGGCCCTGCCTGTTGCCGTACTGGAGCGCGCTCGCAGTGAGCTGCTCGACTATCAGGGGCGCGGTTTGTCGGTGATGGAAATGAGTCATCGCAGCGATGAGTTCATTGCCATTGCCGAGCAGGCAGAAGCCGATCTGCGGTCACTGCTGGGCATCCCTGATCAGTACAAGGTGCTGTTTCTGCAGGGCGGTGCCAGCATGCAGTTTGCCATGCTCCCCATGAACCTGCTGGGTGGGGGCGGTAGTGCCAACTTCATCCAGACGGGCATTTGGGGCAAGAAGGCGCTGAGCGAAGCCAAGCGGCTCGGTTTTGCCTGCCATGTGGCGGGCAGCAGCGAGTCCAATGGACATCTGGCGGTGCCTGACGAAGCTTCCCTGTCGCTCAGCAGCGACGCGGCCTACCTGCATTACACCTCCAATGAAACCATTGGCGGGCTGGAGTTCGACTACGTGCCAGACGTCACCCGTGCCGATGGCAGTGACGTGCCCCTGGTCTGCGACATGTCCTCCAATATCCTGTCGGGGCCTATCGATGTCAGCGACTTCGGGGTGATTTATGCCGGGGCGCAGAAGAATATCGGTCCGGCGGGATTGACCATCGTGATCGTCCGCGATGATCTGCTGGGCAAGGCGCCTGCAAACGTCCCTTCACTGTTCGACTACCAGATGCTGGCTGACGCAGGCTCGATGGTGAATACCCCGCCTACCTATGCCTGGTACCTCTCGGGCCTGGTGTTTCAGTGGTTGAAAAACGACATTGGCGGGCTGGACGCCATGGACCGCATGAACCAGCGCAAGGCGCAGAAACTTTACGCGGCCATCGATGACAGTGACTTCTACAGCAACCCCATCGCCACAGCCAATCGGTCGCGCATGAACGTGCCGTTCGTGCTGGCGGATGACCGGCTGGACGGAGCCTTCCTCAAGGAGGCCGATGAGGCCGGGCTGCTGAACCTCAAGGGTCACCGCAGCGTCGGCGGCATGCGTGCCAGCTTGTATAACGCGGTGCCGGAAGATGCGGTGGATGCGTTAATTGCCTTCATGGCAGATTTCGAACAACGAAGAGGCTAACCCCCATGTCCGATACGCCGATCAATCTCGACGACTTGCGTCAACGTATCGACCAGCTGGATGGCGATATTCTGCGTTTGATCAGTGAGCGGGCCAACTGTGCCCAGCAGGTGGCTCACGTCAAGCTGGCTCAGGACAAGGATGCGGTGTTCTACCGTCCGGAGCGCGAAGCCCAGGTGCTGCGTCGTATCATGGCGTTGAACAAGGGGCCTTTGGACTCCGAAGAGATGGCGCGGCTGTTTCGCGAAATCATGTCTGCCTGCCTGGCGCTGGAGCAGCCGGTCAAGGTGGCTTATCTCGGGCCTGAAGGCACCTTCACCCAGCAGGCCGCGTTGAAGCACTTCGGTGAAAGCGCCGTCAGTCTGCCGATGGCAGCCATCGATGAAGTGTTCCGGGAAGTGGAGGCGGGGGCCGTCAACTATGGCGTCGTTCCCGTCGAGAACTCCACCGAAGGGGTGGTCAATCACACCCTCGACACGTTCATGGACTCCTCCATCAGGATTTGTGGTGAAGTGGTGCTGCGCATTCACCACCATCTCTTGATTAGTGAAACCACGCGGCAGGAGAAGGTGTCACGCATCTATTCGCACCCTCAGTCGTTCGGTCAGTGCCGCAAGTGGCTGGATGCTCACTACCCTCATGCCGAGCGGGTGCCGGTCTCCTCCAACGCCGAAGCCGCAAAGCTGGTGAAAACCGAGTGGCACAGCGCCGCAATTGCCGGCGACATGGCTGCCAAGCTGTATGGCCTGGAGCGCATTGCCGATAAAATCGAAGATCGGCCGGATAACTCCACGCGCTTCCTGATCATTGGCAATCAGGATGTGCCCATGTCGGGCGAAGACAAGACCTCTATCGTCGTGGCAATGCGTAACCAGCCCGGTGCGCTGCACGAGTTGCTGGAGCCCTTCCATCGCCACAAGATCGACTTGACGCGTATCGAAACGCGGCCCTCGCGTACCGGTGTGTGGAACTACGTCTTCTTCATCGACTTCAAGGGCCACCGTGACGAGCCTCAGGTGGCTGCAGTGCTGGAAGAAGTTCGCCTGCGCGCCTCTGAGCTGCGGCTGCTGGGTTCCTATCCTCAGGGTGTGCTGTGACGGTTCCACCTTCTCTTGCGCCTCGGGTGGCGTGTGTCGAGCCGCGCATTCTGATTGTCGGTCTTGGCCTGATCGGCGGCTCGTTGGCCGCCGCATTGCGTGCCTCGGGCTACGCTGGCCAGATCATCGCCTGCGACCCCAATGAGCGGGAAGTGGCATTGGGCATCGAGCTGGGGCTGGTAGATGCCGGCGGTGTCGAACTCGCCAACTGTTTGAAGGACGTTTCCATGGTCGTGCTGGCGGTCCCGGTGCTGGCCATGGAGAGCGTGATGAGCACGCTGTCGCGTTCTCTCGATCAGGCGGCTCCCGATGTCGTGATGACCGACGTAGGCAGTACCAAGGCCACCATACGTGACTGTGCCGAGCGCGTATTCGGCCGTGTCATGCCCAATATCGTGCTGGGTCATCCTATTGCGGGCTCCGAGAAAAGCGGTGTGGCAGCCGCCAATCCATCTCTGTACGTCAATCACAAGGTGATTCTGACGCCGGAGCCGGATGTCGACCCGGCAGCGCTGGCGCGAGTAGAAACCCTGTGGAGAGCCTGCGGCGCCGACGTGCTGCAAATGAGCGTCGAGCGCCATGATCAGGTGCTGGCGCGCACCAGCCACTTACCCCATTTGTTGGCGTTTTCACTGGTGGACACGCTGGCGCGGCAGGACGAGCGGCTGGATATCTTCCGTTATGCCGCGGGCGGGTTTCGTGATTTTACCCGTATTGCAGGCAGTGACCCGGTCATGTGGCGCGACATTTTCGTGGCCAATCGTGACGCCGTGCTTTCTTCTCTGGATGATTTCGAGGCGGGGCTCAAGCGGCTGCGTCAGGCGGTGGAAAGTGCCGACAGCGATGCGATGATTGCCACCTTTGACCGGGCCAGTCATGCTCGCCACTATTTTGATACGTTATTGAATAAAACCAGTTATCAGGCGGAATATCATATGCAACCACACGGTCAAGTGACTTATCGCGTGCAGCCAGGCGGCCAGGCGCAGGGGCGTTTGCGGGTGCCGGGCGATAAATCCATGTCTCACCGCTCGATCATGCTTGGCGCGTTGGCCGAAGGGGTGACCGAGGTCAAGGGCTTCCTGGAGGGCGAAGATAGTCTGGCCACCTTGCAGGCCTTTCGTGAAATGGGGGTGGCCATCGAAGGCCCGCACCAGGGGCGTGTGACCATTCATGGTGTTGGCATGCACGGCCTCAAGGCGCCGGCAGGTCCGCTGTATGTAGGTAACTCTGGCACCGCCATGCGCCTGTTTGCCGGGCTGCTGGCGGGTCAGGCGTTCGATAGCGAATTGACCGGTGATGAGTCACTGACCAAGCGCCCCATGGGGCGTGTGGCAGACCCGCTGCGCCTGATGGGAGCGACCATCGATACGGCAGAGGGTGGCCGTCCGCCATTGAAAATTCATGGCGGCGCTGCGCTGAAAGGCATTCATTATGATATGCCCATGGCCAGTGCTCAGGTGAAGTCGTGCCTGCTGCTGGCAGGGCTTTACGCCGAGGGAGAGACCCGCGTGCGCGAGCCAGCGCCGACTCGCGATCATACCGAGCGGATGCTCAACGGGTTTGGCTACGCCGTTTCTCGCGAGGGCGACACCTGCTGGCTGCAGGGAGGCGGTCAACTGACGGCGGGGCCGATTGACGTGCCCTCCGATATCTCTTCGGCTACCTTTTTCCTGGTCGCCGCTGCCATTACCCCTGGTTCCGACATCACGCTGGAGCACGTGGGCATCAACCCGACGCGTATCGGTGTCATCAATATTCTGACCCTGATGGGCGCTGACCTGACGCTTGAAAACCAGCGCGAGGTAGGCGGTGAGCCCGTGGCGGACATCCGTATTCGCTATGCGCCGCTGAAGGGTATCGATATTCCTGTCGATCAAGTGCCGCTCGCCATCGATGAATTCCCGGCGCTGTTCATTGCGGCGGCCAATGCACAAGGCACCACGCGGCTGCGCGGAGCTGAAGAGCTGCGCGTCAAAGAGTCGGACCGTATTCAGGCCATGGCAGATGGTTTGGCGATTCTGGGTGTCGAGCATACGGTCGTGGAAGACGGCATCGACATCATCGGTAACGGTGACGAGAGCGTGCCGAGTTACGGCGGTGGCCGCATCGATAGCCTCGGCGATCACCGCATTGCCATGGCGTTTGCGATTGCCTCCCTGCGCGCGGGTGCTGAGATCGTCATCGACGATTGCGCCAACGTGGCAACGTCCTTCCCTGACTTCGTGACGCTGGCTCAGCGTATCGGTATGCGTGTCGATGTGGAGGGCGTCCATGACCGCTAACGCTCCTGTGCTGACCATCGATGGCCCCGGTGGTGCCGGTAAAGGCACGATCAGCAGCCTGGTGGCTGAACGACTGGGCTGGCATTTGCTGGACAGCGGTGCACTCTATCGGTTGACGGCCCAGGCGGCCGTCAAGCATCACGTGGCGTTGGATGACGAAGCGGCGCTGGCCGATATCGCAGCAACCCTGGACGTTGCTTTCCCGGTGGAGGAGGGTCAGCCACGCACGCTGCTGGAAGGCGAAGACGTCAGTCGGCTCATTCGTACCGAGCAAGCGGGCGAACGTGCTTCCCAGGTGGCCGCATTGCCAAAGGTACGCGCTGCGCTGCTGCAGCGACAGCGTGATTTTTGTCAGTCTCCCGGGCTGGTGGCGGATGGACGCGATATGGGCACGGTGGTGTTTCCAGAGGCGCCGCTGAAGATTTTTTTGACCGCCAGTGCCGAGGAAAGGGCGCATAGACGGCATCTGCAGTTGCAGGAAGCAGGGGTGGATGCTAGTCTGTCGAGTCTTTTGAAGGAGATTCAGGCACGCGATGCACGCGACACGCAGCGCAGTGTGGCTCCGCTCAAGCCGGCAGATGATGCCATCACGCTTGACACCACGCGCCTGAGTATACCGGAAGTGGTTGATCGGCTAACCGAGCTGCTTGCCCAACGGGGCATGTTTAACGGCGCTTGATTCTCCCTTGCGGCGTTTTTGGAAAGGTGTCACGACGTGGCAGGGCGACAGTAATATCTTAGTGAGCCCGGTCAGGTCCAACCAGCGCTAACACCTCCAGAAGCTGAATGACATTAGGCCCGTACTCGCTGGTGGTACGGAGAAGGCAGTTATGCCTCAACAACGTTGATCACGTAGGAAAACCATGAGCGAAAGCTTTGCTGAACTGTTTGAACAGTCCCTTAACGACATCAACATGGAGCCGGGCGCCATCGTTGCGGCTCAAGTTGTCGACATCGACGGTGACTGGGTTACCGTTAACGCTGGTCTGAAATCCGAAGGTCAGATCCCTGCGGCACAATTCCGTGACGAGAATGGTGAGCTGACCATCGCGATCGGTGACGATGTGCACGTTGCGCTGGAAGCCGTAGAAGATGGCTTCGGCGAAACTCGCCTGTCCCGTGAAAAAGCCAAGCGCGCAGAAGCTTGGAAGATTCTGGAAGCGGCCTTCGAGAAAGACGAAATCATCAAAGGCGTGATCAACGGTAAAGTCAAAGGCGGCTTCACTGTCGACGTCGACTCCATCCGTGCCTTCCTGCCGGGCTCTCTGGTTGACGTTCGTCCGGTTCGCGACACTGCGCACCTGGAAAACAAAGAGCTGGACTTCAAAGTCATCAAGCTGGATCCGAAGCGTAACAACGTCGTTGTATCGCGTCGTGCCGTGCTTGAAGCTGAAAACAGCGCCGAGCGTGAAGCGCTGCTGGCCACGCTGCAAGAAGGTCAGCAAATCAAGGGTATCGTCAAGAACCTGACCGACTACGGTGCTTTCGTAGATCTGGGCGGTGTCGATGGCCTGCTGCACATCACCGACATGGCGTGGAAGCGTATCAAGCATCCGTCTGAAATCGTTGCCGTTGGCGACGAGATCAACGTCAAAGTGCTGAAATTCGACCGCGAGCGCAACCGCGTTTCTCTGGGTCTGAAGCAGCTGGGTGAAGATCCGTGGGTCAACATCAAAGACCGTTACCCGGAAGGCATGAAAGTGCAGGCAGTGGTCACTAACCTGACCGATTACGGCTGCTTCGCTGAGCTGGAAGAGGGTGTCGAAGGTCTGGTTCACGTGTCTGAAATGGACTGGACCAACAAGAACATCCATCCGTCTAAAGTCGTTCAAGTGGGCGACGATGTTGACGTCATGGTGCTCGATATCGACGAAGAGCGTCGTCGTATCTCCCTGGGTATCAAGCAGTGCACTGCTAACCCGTGGGAAACCTTCAACGCCGAGTACAACAAAGGCGACCGCGTTTCTGGTACCATCAAGTCCATCACAGACTTCGGTATCTTCATCGGCCTGGAAGGCGGTATCGACGGTCTGGTTCACCTGTCCGACATCTCCTGGACGGAAACCGGTGAAGAAGCGGTTCGCAACTTCAAGAAAGGCGACGAGGCAGAAGCCGTTATCCTGTCTATCGACCCTGAGCGCGAGCGCATCTCTCTGGGCATCAAGCAGATGGATTCCGATCCGGTTGCCGAATACCTGTCTGTCAACGACAAGGGCAGCATCGTGACGGGTCGCGTCGTAGAAGTTGACGCCAAGGAAGCTCACATCGAGCTGGCCACTGACGTCATCGCGGTTCTGAAGGCTTCTGAAATCAGTGCTGACCGTGTTGAAGACGCACGTAACGTACTGAGCGAAGGCGACAGCGTCGAAGCGCGTATCGTCAGCGTTGACCGCAAGAGCCGTCAGATTGCTCTGTCCGTCAAGGCCAAAGAGCAGGACGACACGCGTCAGAACCTGAAGAAACTGCGTGAGCAAGAGCCGGAAACTGCCGGTGGTCCGACCACGATTGGTGATCTGATCAAGCAGCAAATGGGCCAGGACTAATACCAGTCTTGTCTCGGAAAACGCCGCCCTTTGGGGCGGCGTTTTTGTTTCTGTCTGCTTAAAATAGGTTGTTGTTAAGGGGGTGCAAACGTTGCTATAAGTGGTATGCGCAATTGTCACATCGCCTTTAATGGCATTAGAGTGTATAAAATTGTTTAGTAAAGGCGCTAAAATCAACTAGACTATTGTCAATCAGTGGATTTAAGGTAATAATGTGTCCGCATCCTGAAGTAGTCGGTGTTGAGTTTCCCGGCTCAGTGCCAATGCAGTTATTTTTTCTAAAAGGACCTCCCATGTCTCTGTTAAATGATTACATCCAAAAAGAACAGCAGCTTAAGCAGCTCCAGGAAGAGCTGCAGCGTTTGGAAAATGACCAGCGTCTGAAAAGTGAGCTTGAATTTAAAGCTAAACTGGAAGCGTTAATGACCGAGTTTGGCAAGCGCCCATCCGACGTCATTGCATTGCTGGATCCTGCTGCCGATCAGCGTAGCGCACCCAAGGCAGCTGCCGCTGCTACTCGCCGCAAGCGTCGCCTGAAGATCTACAAGAACCCGAACACGGGTGAAGTGATCGAAACCCGCGGTGGTAACCACAAAGGCCTGCGTAGCTGGAAAGACGAGCACGGCGATGACACCGTCGAATCCTGGCTCGTGCGCCTGGAAGATTAAGTTAACAACCGGCATTTCTCCCCAGAAGTGCCGGTTTTGTTTTAGCAGTATCGAAGTGTTGCCATCGAGGCCAGGTAATGCTCTCCACAATTTCCCAGCCTTCTCCCTGTATTGAACAGTGATTATGCCAGGCGTTGCAACGGTACTTTGAGTTCCAGACGTCCCTTGCGCCACAGCACATGGGGTGCCCCCCCGCTAACGTGATAAAGGCTCTGGTGGTAGTGCAGTTGGCACAGTGTTGCCGTCAGCGCATCCGAGAGCTCGCTAAAGTCATCAAACAGCGTTACCGCATAGTGTTGTGAGGGAATATCGATACGTCGATATTCAACCGGTAAAGCCACGCTGTCAGTGCTCGCCTGGTTTTCGATATGCAGCCCGATATCGGTGCGTAGTTTATACGGCTTGGTCGTGCTGTCGAGCGCCGATACTTTGTCTGCTAGCAGGTCAGGAAGGGCCACGGCGGGGGTAGAGCCGCCGAGTTGAGCTTCCAGACATGGAAGATGGTTGGTATGGCGCTTACGATTACCCAAGCCGCTGATGGCGTGTGCCGCTTTGTAGATACGCATATAGACGGCTTGGCGGGGGCCGCCTTGCTTTATATCCGTGGTAAATGACTTTAGTGGCGGCTTCAGTTGATGCCTATCGTTGAGAGCCTGGCGATAATGCCTGGGCGACAGCTGGTAGCGTCGCTGGAAGGCGCGTGAAAAGGATGAGTGATTTACATAGCCACATTGCGCGGCGATATGCGCTATATTTTGCTGGGTCAGCGATAGCAGTACAGCGGCACGCTCCAGTCTGCGCTGCTCCCGGTATGCTCGGGGTGACATGTTAAAGCACTGGCGGAACTGTCGCCGTACCTGTGAGGCTGAATATCCCAACTGCCTGGCGAGATCTTCGATACTCAGCGGTTGATCAAGCGAATCTTGTAGCCAGATTTCAGCTCGTGACATTGCATTGAACACTATCTGGCCTCCTATGCGGGTTCAACAGGTAGCTTGCGACTGACCTGCCTGTGCACTCTCCCGGTGCGTTTGGTGACTCATGACCTGGTAGGCCATCTCTGGTGGCAGTGCGTGCCGGGGCATGGAAATAGACAGAGTGGCCGTACCTTGCCAGCGATGACGTAAAAGGTATTAGCATAAATCACCTGTTCGGTTAGTCATTGTTACCGATGGTGAGATCATCGCGTTGCTGTCTTTATGCTTCCAAGCGGTAGCAAAGGCAAGTTTGCTCTTAAAGAATACGCGTTTGTGCACAGTTTTTGATTAAAATGGCCTGTTGCTCAGGCATGTCGACCATTTTCAGTAGGGTGTAGATGAAACATCAATGAAATATCACAAGGTTTCTAAACAGCTGGATGAGCGTGAAAAGCTACGCAAGTTTCGTGAGCTGGATGACGCCTTTGCCCAGGCGCTGCGTCAATTGGAAGACCCTGACAGTGATTTCGATATTCCCACCGGCCCTCCGGTGCGCTCCTTGGCCGAGCTAGAAGCAGAAGATCAGGCGGACCAACAGAAGCGGCGTGATGAGCTGTTCGGCGAGCGCCTGCATGCGCTGATGGCCGAGTACGACCAATCGGCAGGGGCGTTGCGCGAGTTGATCGATACGTTGCTCAAGTACAATGTGTGGGCGTTGGAGGAAATACCCGGTGAGTGAAGGGGGCTGCTAACGGTAGCGGAAGACCCGCAGGCTGGGCAGAAACACCTCGCTCTCCAGCTTTTCATCCCGTCGCTTTGCGCGGGTGCGGGCTATGGGCGCTGTTTGTGGTGGCGTTTTGATATCGGGTAGACGCCCCTCTGGCGCAGGGACCACAAGGGGCATGGCCACGTTGAGCGCTCGACGCGTGTGGCCATCTGCCAGCGGTTCGGTGTAGAAAAGGTTGGCGCGCATCAGCGGGGCCTGATTCTGTACCTGGGCCAGCACTTCCTGACTGGGGAGGCTGGCTAACTTGCGCAACTGGATGCGTACATGAGGCGCGTCGGTGTCCAGTTGCAGTAGCTTCTGCTCCGCTTCCTGAACGCTTATGCGTTTGATGGAGCGGCCGCTGGTATACCAGGCAAAGCGAATTCTGGCGACGGGGGCTTCGGCGAGAGGGATCAGTCGCCAGCACTGCTTCAAATGTAGCCTGGCCAACCCGCTTTGACGCAGCACGCTGTCCAGGTCAGGGTGACGGCGAGGGAGCCGCTGCCTGGCTTCGCTCAATGCAGTAGGGTGGGCCTGTTTGATGTGCCTGAGCCAGTCACTGATCGCCTGCTTGGCATGATTGACGTCATGAAAGGCCTTCAGTAGTGCTTCGTCCGCCGCGATGACCCCAATGTAATTGCGCGTTTCACGCCCATCCTGGGCTTGCTGATGCCACATGTCCAGCAGCGCACGGCGTAGCCAGCCGGGGTCGCTGAGGCCATCGAAGCGCCACATGGGCAACGGCTGGGTTTCATAAAGCGAAACGGCTTGTTCAATGGCTTGCATCAACTGATCGAAACGGTCATCCAGTTCATGCAGCAGGCGGTAGGCGGGCGAGGACGACATCGTGGGTCAGGCCTCAGGAGAGTGGGGCATCGCGATCCGCCTGGGCCAGCAGAGCGTCCATATCCGCTTCATCCATGGCCGACTCGCCGGAAATACGGTGTGATTCATCGGCCCAGGCACCCAGGTCGAGTAGCTGGCAGCGCTGGCTGCAAAACGGTCGATAGGTACTTTGTGCGCTCCAGGTCACGGGCGTGGCACATTGTGGGCAGGCGACTTCCAGTGGGGCATCGTTGGCAGCGCTCTTCATGCATCTCTCCTCTCATGACTCAATCGTGCATTACTCAATCGTGCGCTATCGTGCTGTAGCGTCGATGCAGCGTGACGACCTGGTGCTGCAGGTGCTCCAGGCTGCCGCTGTTATCGATCACGTCATGGGCACGGCTGAGCCGTTCCTGGCGCGATAGCTGGGCGGCGAGGATAGCACGCACCTGGGCTTCACTCACCCCGTCGCGCGCTAAAGTGCGCGATAGCTGAAGCTCCTCTGGTACATCGACCACCAGTGTGCGTTGCGCCATCGCATCCTGGCCTGACTCGAACAGCAGTGGCGATACCAGCAGAACATAAGGCGAGTTCAGAGCAAGCTCCTTTAGCCGCAACTGCAGGCGTTCACGAATGCGCGGATGGGTTTCGCTTTCCAGCCAGCGGCGCTGTTCGGGGTCGCTGAAAACGATCTGACGCAGCGCGGCGCGGTTCAGGCCACCATCGGCATCGAGCACCTGTTGGCCAAAACGTTGCGCAATCGCCGCCAGCGCTGGCTCTCCGGGCATGACCACTTCGCGGGCGATATCGTCGGCATCTACCCAGCCCACCCCTAGTTCGCCAAATGCGCGTGCCACGGTCGACTTGCCGGAGCCGATACCGCCTGTCAATCCGATGATCATCATCGCCTCCGGTCAGAAGAGTGAGAGATAAAGGGCCATCAGCTCATTGCCCGCCAAAAGCCCTAACCAGCCCGCCAGGGCGAGAAAAGGCCCGAAGGGCATCGGTTGACCACGCAGCCTGGGCATCGTCGCTTGAAGCGTCAGCCCGATGATCGCGCCCAGACCGGCTGAGACGATCAGTAGTAGTGGCAGCATTTCCCAACCCAGCCAGGCACCCAGCGCTGCCAGTAGTTTGAAGTCGCCAAACCCCATGCCTTCCTTGCCGGTGAGTAGTTTGAACAGCCAGTAGAAGCTCCAAAGGATCAAGTAACCCGCCATGGCGCCAATCACGGCGCTGGGCAGCATCAGCGGTTGAAACAGCAGCTGGTACAGTAGCCCCATCCACAGCAGGGGTAGGGTGAGAATGTCCGGCAGCAGATAGGTGCGCAGGTCGATGACCGCCAGTACCAGCAGCGTCAAGCAGGCCGCGTACAGAAACAGGCTGGTCAGCGTTGGGCCATGCAGCTGCATGACGGCTACCGCCAACAGTCCACCCATGAGTTCCACGACCGGGTACTGGGGGCTGATTCGTGTGCGGCAGTTGGCGCAGCGTCCACGGCGTTTCAACCAGCCCAGTAGGGGCAGGTTGTCATGCCAGGCAATGGCGTGCTGGCATGAAGGGCACAGTGAAGCAGGGTATGCCAGGTTGAAGCGGGGGTGCGTTTCGGCTGGCTGCTCCAGCGCGACCAGGGCTTCGTTGCGCCACTGACGCATTAACATCACGGGTAGTCGGGTGATGACGACGTTCAAGAAGCTGCCGAAGCACAGCCCCAGCATCAGCGAGATAGCGAGCAGTAAGGTTGGCGATAAACCCATGGAGATCCTGAGGTGAAATAAGCGTGTCGACGGCCGAGCGATTAAAGCGCCGTGCCGATTTCGAAAATGGGCAGATACATGGAGACTACGACACCGCCTACCAGGGCGCCCAGGACCACGATGATAAGCGGCTCCATTAGCGATGTCAGTGCATCGACCTTGTTATCGACTTCTTCTTCATAATAGTCGGCCACTCGGTTGAGCATGGCATCCAGTGAGCCCGCCTCTTCACCAATGCTCACCATCTGCACTGCCAGCGCAGGGAAGCGATTGGTCATGCGCATGGCAAAGTGCAGCTGCTGGCCGGTAGTCACGTCCTGGCGCACTTCGTTGATGGCCTTTATGTAAACACGATTATCGGCGGCACCCGCCGCCGTTTCCAGTCCTTCTACCAGCGGCACCCCGGAAGCAAAGGTCGTTGCCAGCGTCCGCGTAAAACGAGACACCGCGGACTTGTGCATGATGTCCCCGATCACCGGCAGCTTGAGCAGCAGGCCATCCAGCCGATAGGCGAGTTTTGGAGAGCGCCGGGCTGCCGCCTTGAGCAGCATCACACTGCCCACCAGGCCGCCGATGGCATGCAGCCAGTAGCGCTGGGCCATATCGGAGAGGTTGACGGTAAACTGCGTCAGCGCTGGCAACTCGGCACCAAACCCCTGGAACATGCTCTCGAACTCGGGAACCACCTTGATCAGCAGCAACATGGTCACCCCGACCCCAATGGCCATGACCGCTGTGGGATACCAGAGCGCTTTCTTGACACGATTTTTCAGCGATTCGACCTTTTCCTTGTAGCTGGCAATACGCTCCAGCATCTGGTCCAGCGCACCGGCCTGTTCACCGGCATCCACCAGGTTGACGAACAGACGGTCGAACTGCTTCGGATGTTTGGCCATGGCCGTGGAGAGGCTGTCGCCGGAAGAGACGTCTCCCATGATCTGCTGAGTCAGCGCCACCATGGCGGGCTTCTTGAGGCTCTCGGAGACCGCTTGAAGGGCCTGAAGAATGGGGATGCCTGCGCGTACCATGGTGGCCATTTGCCGTGCAAACACCATGATATCGACATTGTTGACCTTGCCCCGGCCGCTAAAGCTGCTGCGTTTTTGGATCTTGCCGGCGACGATCCGTTGCCTGGCGAGCTGATCGACGATATCGGCTCTGGTTCTGCCGATCAGTTCCCCCTTCATTGGGCGGTCCTGGGGGCCTTTCCCCGACCACTTCCAACGGTGCAACGGGGCCGGTTTGGCGCTGCGCGCCTTGGCTTTGGCCATGCGAGGGGTCACTCCTTGCTGATACGGTTGACTTCATCGAGACTGGTGCTGCCATCCAGCACACGGCCAAGGCAACTTTGATAGAGGCTGGGGTGGCCTTCACGTCTGGCCTGCTCGTCGATCTCGATGGCGTTGCCGTCACGCATGATCAACTGGCGCATGTCGTCGCTGATGGGCACGACTTCGTATACCCCAATCCGGCCCTTGTAGCCTTGAGTACACTGCTTGCAGCCCACTGCCTGATAAATGGTGGCATTGCGAATCTCCTGCTGGCTAAAGCCCGCCTTGCGCAGCGCCTCGGCGGGAATGTCGGCAGGTGCTTTGCACAGGTGGCAAAGCTTACGCGCCAGCCGCTGGGCGATGATCAGGCTGACGGAGCTGGCAATGTTATAGGTAGCCACCCCCATGTTCGAGAGGCGTGTCAGGGTTTCGGCGGCGGAGTTGGTATGCACGGTGGAGAGTACCAGGTGCCCGGTTTGCGCTGCCTTGACGGCGATTTCCGCCGTTTCCAGATCGCGGATCTCGCCGACCATCACCACGTCCGGATCCTGGCGCAGGAAGGCACGCAGGGCGCTGGCAAAGTTGAGCCCGATTTTGGGCAATACGTTGACCTGACTAATGCCGGACACCTTGATTTCCACCGGGTCTTCCGCTGTACAGATATTGCGCTGCACCTGATTGAGGATATTGATGCCGGTATACAGGGTCACGGTTTTACCGCTACCAGTGGGGCCCGTGACCAGAATCATGCCCTGGGGCTTCTTGAGGGCGCTTTCGTAGGCGGCTTGCTGCTCAGGGGTGAACCCCAACTGGTCGATGCCCAACTGAGCAGACGTGGGGTCGAGAATACGCAGTACGACCTTTTCGCCCCACACCGTGGGCAGCGAGTTGACGCGGAAGTCGATCGAGCGGGTGCGTGACAGCTGCAGCTTCAAGGCACCATCCTGGGGCAGGCGACGCTCGGAGATATCGAGCCGCGACATGATCTTCAAGCGGGCAGCAATGCGATGGCGAAGGGCAAACGGTGGCCGAGCGATCTCCACCAGCATGCCATCGATACGAAATCGCACCCGATACTGGGTTTCATAAGGCTCGAAGTGAATATCCGAAGCGCCTCGACTAATGGCATCCAGCAGGATCTTGTTGACGAACTTGACGACTGGCGCGTCCTCACCGCTTTGGGTGGCTTTATCCAGCGTTGCTTCGTTACCATCTTCGTGCTGTACGACATTGAGTTCACTGACGGCATCGTCCACGTCCTCAAGCTCGTCCAGCATGCTGCGTTCGTTTTGCGCCAGGTACTGTACGAGCGTATCGCGTAGCTGATCGGCAGGGGCCAGTACGCCGTCCACGCTCAGCCCGGTAGCAAACTGCAGCTCGTCCAGCTGGGTCAGCGTGGCGGGGTAAGGGACCGCCACGGTCAACCGGTGGCCATGGCGCGCCAAAGGCAAAATACCCAGTCGCTCAAGAATCTTGACCGGATAGTCACTGGCAGCAGGCAGGGCGGCCACTCGTATGGCCTCCAGCGACACCACCGGCAGGCCGTACTCCCAGGCAGCCGCCACGGCAGCCTCTTCTGCGGAGACCAGACCGCTATCCACTACGTGTTGCAGTAGCGATATCTCCAGCTCGGTGGCGGTATTTTCCGCAATGGCGGCCTGGGCATCCGTGAGCAGGCCGTGCTTGACCAGCCGTTTGGCGATGCCGCGCAGCCCCCCGTTCAGGGCAGCATGGCTCAGCGTAGACTCAGGGGCAGGTTGGCTCATGGCATACTCGGCAGCGGGCAAATGAAACGGAATGCAATGCTGAGGGTTGTACCATATTTACTGTTCCTGAGGTACTAGCCGCGTACAGGTTCCATACCATGAAATACGCCGATTATCGGGGCATGTCAGGAGGATAAAGCTGGTTGCCAAGGATGGGTGGGTAAGCTAATGTAACCGGTACGCAAGGCTGAGGTTCATTAACCTTCGGCCTGACGATGACTCCTACACCGCAAGGGAACCTCTTAATGCAAACGACCCAACTCAACCAAGCCCGCCGCCTCAAGCAGCAGGGCTTCACCCTCATCGAGCTGCTGATTGTGGTGGCGATTATCGGTATTTTGGCGGCGGTGGGCGTGCCGCAGTATGGGAATTATCTGGATCGTTCAGCAGAAAACTCCTGTAAAGCTGAGTTAAGCAACTTCAGGAGCGTGGCTGCCGCAGAAGCTGCGTTCAATGAAGGCTCTGATGCGGTGGATGCGTTTGAATTTCAGTCGTGTTTTGGCACTTCAGCCGGAGAAGGTCAAGTTGATAAAGATAGTGTTCTAATTGCTCTGGTCGGCGCAGGTACTCAAACCTCTGTGTACCCTAGCAGGGGCGACGCGGAAATATTTGTTCGTGATGGTCAGATCGACGTTGAAGACACCTAAGCTGTGAAAAGCCGCCCACCTGGGCGGCTTTTGCTTTAGGTGACGCGCATGAGAAAACATAAACTTGCTGTTGGCTTCACCCTTGTCGAGCTTCTTATTGTGGTGGCTATTGTCGCTATCTTGGCGGGCGTTAGCCTTCCCGCCTTTTTAGCCTACCTCGGCCGTTCCGCCTTCAGCGCCTGCCAGCAAGAGCTAAGAATTTAGTAACTATTCAGGTGGCTGCGGATGGGATATCGCCAACCACCTGATTTTTCTGGTATAGTGTGCCTAATCCTTCGGCATATCTATGCGGTGACATGACCATCAGCGATATCAACGTCGACGAGGCTCTGGAGCGGGTCCGACAGCAGCTCAAGGAAGACCAGACGGTCTCTCCGTCGCTGCGTGCGGCCATCGATGTGCTGATGTTGCTGGTCAAGCTCATGGCCGATCGCCTGGCCACCAGTAGCCGCAACAGCAGCAAGCCACCGTCCCAGGATCCCAATCGCCAGCGCCGCTCGCGCGCCAAAGGCGAGCGGCGCCCCGGCGGACAGCCAGGGCATGAGGGTAAGACGTTGGCGCCGGTGACGGACCCCGACGAGGTGGTCAAGCTCCGTGTCGATCGTCGGCAACTCCCCAAGGGGCGTTCTTACCGCCCGGTCGGCGTCGAAACGCGCCAAGTGCAGGACATCGTAATCCAGGCCGTGGTCACCGAATATCAGGCTGAGGTCCTCGAAGATGATCAGGGGCAACGCTACGTGGCGCCATTCCCCGAGGGCGTGACTCGCCCCATCCAGTATGGCCCTCGCCTCAAGGCGCATGTCGTCTATCTCTCCCAGTATCAGCTGTTGCCCTATGCGCGTATCCGCGAGTTGCTCACCTCGCAGTGCGGCCTGTCGCTGAGCACCGGCACCCTGTTCGCCTTCAACCAGGAGGCCTACCAGCGGGCCGAGGCGTTCGCCGAGTGGGTGATCCCGGCGCTACGTGAAGCAGCCACCGTCCATGCCGATGAAACCGGAATGCAGGTCGGTGGCAAACGCTACTGGCTACACAGCGCCTCCAACGAGGCCCTGACCTGGTTGGCCCCGCACCCCAAGCGCGGCCAGGAAGCGATGGACGCCATCGGCGTATTGCCCTTCGTGCGTGGCGTGCTGGTGCATGATCACTGGAAGCCCTACTACCGCTATCCGGATTGCCGGCACGCGCTCTGTAATGCGCACCACCTTCGGGAGCTGACAGCGGCCTGGGAGAACGATGGCCAGGCATGGGCCAAGGCCTTGCATGACCTGTTGTTGGAGATGCATCGCGCCGTGGAGGTGGCCGACGGCTGCCTCTCGGCCGATGAGACCCGAGCCTGGCGGCAGCGCTATCGAGATTGCCTGGCGAAAGGGGACGCCGAGAGCCCCCCGCCGGTGAAACCGCCACCTGGAACGCGAGGCCGGGCCAAGCGCACCAAGTCGCGCAACCTCCTGGAACGCCTCCAGGCGTACGAGGACGACGTGTTGCGCTTCCTCGACGACCCTGCCGCTCCCTTCACCAACAACCAGGGGGAACGCGATCTGCGAATGACCAAGGTCCAGCAGAAAATCTCGGGCTGTTTCCGCTCCTGGGAGGGGGCGGAGATTCTTCTGCCGGATGCGCAGCTTCCTCTCGACCGCCGTCAAGCAAGGGGTGGCGGCGCATACCGCACTGGAGCAACTGTTTGCGGGTGATGTGCCAGCCTTCATGCAGCAAGAAGCCCCGACTCAGCCAACCGGTGCTGAATAGTTACAGAATTTATAAAACTCGCGTATTGGCAACGGAACACCTGGATGATGCCCTTGAACCATACCGCTTCGCAGCCTGCTCCGTAGGTGAAAGCAACCAACCTACCCAGTTAGCCGTTGCTAATGCTTTACGCGGCGTATTCGATGGCGATGCCACTTCTCTGGTGCTGAATACCCAGCGTCCAAACGTTCAGGCTCGCATAACGAGCCAAGGCATGGTCGAGCGCGTCGTCACACCTTGATCATGAAGGTGCGTTACCAAGCTGGCTCTTCATACAAGTTCGCGAACTTTACACACTCCCTGCGTAATTCCCGCCTACACTCATGGCTTCTTCAGGTAACGTCAATATCGGGAGCCAACCATGAAACCACTTTCTCTAGCAGTGCTCCTTGGCACGCTATGCTGGCACGGCCTGGCGAGTGCTCAACCTGCACATGCCCCCGCCCATGGCGCCCGTGGCCACCAGGAGCAGCAGGCGGGCCAGAATGGTCGTGAGCATCGCCATGAATATCAGCGGGAGCATCGCCATGAATATCGCCGTGATCGTGAGCAGCGCTCGGAGCGCTATATCGATCTGCCGCGTATCAACGAGCGGGAGCTGCTTGGCCTGCTGCGCCAATACGAAGCCCCCCGCGCCGAGCCGCTGCCGCCCGGCATACAGCGCCGCCTGGAGCGGGGCAAGCCGCTACCGCCGGGGATTGCCAAGCGCTTCGATGGCCCCATTGCACAGCAGCTGCCACGCTACCCGGGCTATGAGTGGGAGCGCGTCGGGGCAGATGTGGTGCTCATCGAAGCCGCTACGCGGGTGGTCGTCGATGTATTGGTAGACGCCCTACGTTAAATACATGCCCTTTCGCCAGTGCTGTCGGTAGCGCCTTGGGCTGTCATGGTAATGCCATCGGCTAACGCTTATGCTGATTTATTCATTATTAATTCACCCATTGTCACTCATCCATTGTTAGTTAGAAGAGGCAACTTGATGGCAGCGTATACCCTGGAAGCGCGCCTGGCGCTGGCAATCACCATCGCCGAAGAGGCGGGGCAGATGATCCGCGAGGCGCGTGAGCAGCAGAACTTCGCCCAACGCTTGAAAGAGGGCGTTGAGCTGGTCACCGATGTGGATGTCGCCGTCGACCAGCGAATCAGTCAGCGGCTGGAAGAGCATTTTCCCGGTGAGGCTCGGCTGAGCGAAGAGCTGAGCCCTGAACAGGCGCTCTCCCATCCCGCCGAACAGCTATGGGTCGTGGACCCTATCGATGGCACGGTGAACTTTGCCCAGGGCCAGCGTCATGTGGCGGTGTCCATTGGCTGGATCGAGCAGGGCGTGGGCAAGATAGGTGTCGTTCATGCACCGTTCCTGAATGAGACCTTCAGCGCAGCCCAGGGGCTGGGGGCTTACTGCAACCAGCGGCGTATTCAGCCCAGCGGTGCCGAATCGCTGGCCAGCACGCTGGTGGCTACCGGGTTTCCCTACGACAAGCAGGCCCGCAAGGCCCTGCTGCCACGGCTCGAAGCCGTCCTGACCCACTGCCAGGACATCCGACGCAACGGTGCCGCGGCGCTGGATATCTGCGACATTGCCTGTGGGCGCCTGGATGCCTATTACGAAAGCGTATCCCCCTGGGATTTTGTGGCAGGCTGGGTGATCGCCCGGGAAGCCGGGGCGCGCGTGGGGCATTTGGTCGAGGTGCCGGAAGGCATTCCTGCCGACCTTTTCCCAGAGCAGCTGTTGGTAACCGCCCCCGGCGTGTACGATGCCATGGCGACGCTGCTGGCAAACGCGGATCGCTAGCCTGATGGGTGCTTTTCAGCCCAGTACGGCAAGCATTTGAAAAGAAAGCGCAAAAAGGGCTTTTCATTTGGCTAATAAAGCGCTAGTATACGCACCGTCCTGAAGCGAAAGCCAACGGGCATCGGAGTGTGGCGCAGCTTGGTAGCGCGTTGCAATGGGGTTGCAAAGGTCGCAGGTTCGAATCCTGTCACTCCGACCAATATCGAAAAGCCGCTGCATTTATTGCAGCGGCTTTTTTCGTTGGCTCATGTTGGTGTCTCTTGATATACGTCAAGTTTTGAACGGTGGAAATCATTCTGTGCAGCCAGGTACGGTATGCTCTTGGGCAGGTGGAAGGTCTACTCAAGCGCATCGATCAGGAGGCAGGGATGAGTCGCACAGGCAAGCAGGCTGCAACGCCCGAGGCATGGCATGGGCTATCGGTAGACGAAGCGTTGGCGCAACAGTCGGCGACCCGCGAAGGTCTGAGCCGCGAAGAAGCAGAGGCGCGTTTGGCTCAGTATGGTGAAAACCGCCTGGAGCAGGCCCAAGGGCGCCCCTGGTACAAGCGGCTGCTGGCGCAGTTTGCCAATATTCTGATGCTGATTCTGGTGGTCGCGGCGGTGGCCAGCTTTCTGCTGGGCCACGTGATTGATGCGGCCGCCATCGTAGGCGTGGTGTTGATCATTGCCTTGATCGGCTTTTTCCAGGAAGGCAAGGCCGAGCAGGCGCTGGACAGTATTCGCAACATGCTCTCTCCCCGGGCAAACGTGCTGCGCGATGGCCAGCGCACCACGGTGCCCGCCGAAGCGCTGGTGCCCGGGGATATCGTGCTGTTCGAGAGCGGGGATCGCGTGCCTGCGGATGTTCGGTTGCTGGAAGTACGGCGCTTGAAAACCGATGAGGCTGCCCTGACCGGTGAATCGGTACCCGTCGATAAGCAGCCCGAACCGCTGGCCCGCGATACCGAGCTGGCCGAGCGTTCGAACATGGCGTTTGCCAGCACGCTGGTCGTGCAGGGGAATGCCCGGGGCCTGGTGGTGGCGACCGGAGGGCGCTCGGAAATTGGCAAGATTTCCGAATTGCTGCGCAGTGTCGAGCAGATCAAGACGCCATTGCTACAGCAGTTGGATAGAGCTGGCCGAGTACTGGCGGTGTTTATCCTGCTGGCCGCTGGGATCACGGCGCTGCTGGGTACCTGGCTGCATCAGCAGCCCTTGGGTGAGATGTTCATGGCGGCCGTGGGCCTGGCGGTAGCGGCCATTCCCGAGGGCCTGCCTGCGATTGTAACCATTGGCCTGGCGCTGGGCGTTCAGCGCATGGCCAGGCGGCGGGCCATTATCCGGCGGCTGCCCGCCGTGGAAACGCTGGGTTCGATTTCCACCATTTTCTCCGATAAGACCGGCACTCTGACCCGTAATGAGATGACTGCCCAGGCAATCTGGCTGCAGGATGCCCGTTTCACGCTCGAGGGTATCGGCTTTGCCTCGCATGGCAAGCTATGCCGGGAAGGAGCGGCCGCCGAGGAGCAGTGCAATGGACGGGCCCATGAGCCTGCCTTGCAGCGTTGCCTGTTGGCCAGTGTGCTGTGCAACGATGCCGAGTTGCACCAGGAAGATGAACGCTATCGAATCTTTGGCGACCCCACCGAAGGGGCGCTGGTGGTGGCCGCCGAGAAAGCGGGGATTGACCACCTGGCGTTGCGCCAGCAGTACCCGCGTCTCGATGCGATTCCTTTTGAGTCAGAGCACAAGTACATGGCCACGCTGCATGACCTTGAGGGTGGGCGGCGGCTGCTGGTCAAGGGCGCGCCGGATCGCATTATCGAAATGAGCAGCCATGTGATCACCGATGAAGGCGAGGCCCCGCTGGTGGCCAGCGAGTGGGAGGCGCATATCGAAGCGCTGTCCTCGAAAGGCTTGCGGGTGCTGGCGATTGCCGAGAAGGCAATGGAAGAAGACGCTGAGCTCGACCACCCTCACGTGCAGTCGGGGTTGCGCCTGCTGGGGTTGATAGGGCTGTTGGACCCGCCCCGTGAAGAGGCCATCGAGGCGGTGAAACGCTGCCAGCGCGCCGGTATTCGCCCGGTGATGATCACCGGAGACCATGCTGCCACCGCCTTGGCCATTGCCCGGCAGTTGGGATTTCAGCACACCGAACGGGCCTTGACCGGGCGTGAAATGGAGGCCATGTCGGATGAGCAGCTCGAAGCGATCATTCTGGAGGTGGATGTGTTTGCTCGGGCGTCACCAGAGCACAAGCTGCGGTTGGTCAAGGCCATGCAGGCGCGTGGAGGCGTGTGTGCCATGACGGGTGATGGGGTCAACGATGGCCCGGCGCTCAAGCGGGCAGATGTGGGTGTCGCCATGGGCATTCAAGGAACGGAAGCGGCCAAGGATGCCTCGCAAATGGTGCTGGCCGATGACAATTTCGCCACCATCGTCCACGCCATCGAAGAGGGGCGTAAGGTTTACGACAACATTCGCAAGACGATTACCTTCATCCTGCCTACCAACGGTGCCCAAGGGCTGGCCATCATGCTGGCCGTGCTGGCGGGCACGAGCCTGCCGGTGACTCCGCTGCAGGCGCTGTGGGTGAACATGGTAGTGGCCATTACGCTGGGCCTGGCGCTGGCATTCGAATCCGGTGAGAAGGACCTGATGCAGCGACCGCCCCGGGACCCCAAAGCGCCGCTGCTGGATCTCTTTTTGCTTTGGCGGGTGGTGTTCGTATCGCTACTGCTGCTGATTGGCGTATTCGGCATGTTCAACTGGATTCTGGGGCAGGGGGGTAGCGAAGCGCTGGCTCGCACGGGGGCGGTCAACATGCTGGTGGCGGGCAGTGCCGCTTACCTGATCAACAGCCGCTACTTGCTCAACAGCACGCTGACCTGGAAAGGCGTGTTTGGCAGTCGGCCGGTGTGGCTTGCCATCGGGTTGGTCCTGCTGCTGCAACTGGGGTTCACCTATTTACCCTTCATGCAGTTCGTGCTGGTCAGCGAGGGGCTGGCTGCTCACCACTGGCTTGCCATCCTGGCGGGGAGCGTGGCCGTGTATGGCGTGGTCGAGGTGGAGAAAAGTATCCTTCGCCGGAGGAGTTGAGTACTGCCGCTTGCCAAGGGCAGGCGGCAGAAACGTTAGCGCGACGTGGGTGCTTAGTTGCCCTGGGCTTTGTGGTCGGCAAGTGCCGCTGCTACGGCCTCTTGCCACTGCCCTTCGGTAATGCCCCAGTGGTCGGCCTGCTCCTTGTCAGGATTGCCAGCCGCTGCTGCATTCAGCTCTTCCGGGGAGTAGCTTTCAAAACAGTGCTTGGCAAACGCCTTGGCCTTGCCATCGCTCAGTTGATTGATCATTTCCATGGGTCGCTCCTTTCCCTGGTGCTGAAGTAAGAGGTAATAAGTACCTGATGCCGAGCGCAGCCCGGCAGCAGACAGCCGTCAGTATAGCCTCAGGCCATCAATGCATCCACGACGATCTTGACGGCAATCGTGGCCAGCAGGCACATGATGAGCCTGTCGAACCAGCGATGGGGCAGGCGTTTGCCCAGCCGGGCGCCCAGCGGCATGGCCGCCAGAATGACCAGCAGGGCCGCCAGACTGTACAGCGAGCGCTCCCAGGTGAGAATCCCCGCGCTGAGCAGGGCCGGAATCTGCACCAGGGTGATCGCCACGAAGAACACCGATATCGAGCCGATGAACACCGGGCGCTCCAGACGCATCGCGTTCAGAAAGGTCACCGACGCCGGGGCGGACATGCCCGCCGCGCCTTGCAGCACGCCTGCCACCAGCCCCACCGGCAACACGATGCGCTGGGCCAGCGGGAAAGGCAGTGTGAAGCTGCGGTTGGCCAGCTTGATGGCCAGATAGAGCACGATGGCCGCCGCCACGCCCAGCGATAGCAGCGTGGGCGACAGCACTACCAGCCCCCAGGTGCCGATCACGATGCCCAGCCCGCCGGAGAGGCCGAACCAGAGCAGGAAGCGATGCGGCAGCAGGTGGTGGCGGTACTGCCAGACCTGTAGGGCATTGCTGAACAGGTTCGGCGCCACCAGCACGGCAATGGCCAGTTTGACGTCGTACAGCATGGTCAGCACGGGAATGACGATGACCGGTACGCCAGAGCCGATGGCACCCTTGATGATTCCCGCGGCCATCAGCGTCAGAAAGGCAACGATCATGCGGCGTTACTCAGATTACTTGAGTACATGGGCTTACTTGAGCACATAGCAGGGCGTGTAGGGCTGCCCATCCAGTTTCATGCGGCCCTGGGCCACGAAGGAGCTGAGCAGAGCGTCCAGCCGCTGCATCAGCTCGGGCTCTGCCGTCAGCTCGAAAGGCCCGTGGGCCTCGATGGCCCGAATGCCCGGCTCTTTCACGTTGCCTGCCACGATGCCCGAAAAAGCACGGCGCAGATTGGCTGCCAGCTCGTGGGTGGGCTGCTGGCGGTGCAGCGCCAGGCTGCGCATGGCCTCATGGGTAGGCTCGAAGGGGGCCTGGAATTCGCGGGCAATGGTCAGACGCCAATTGTAGTAGAACGCATCCTGGTGCTGGCGGCGGAACTCGCTGATCTGCTGTATGCCATCGCGCATGGTGCGTGCCACGGCCGTCGGGTCGCCGGTGATGATGGTGTAGAAGCGGCGGATCTCTTCACCCAGGGTGTAGACCAGAAACTCGTCGATTTTCTCGAAATACTCGGCGGAACTGGCGGGGCCGGTGAAGACCAGCGGGAAGGGAATGTCCTGGTTGCTGGGGTGCAGCAGAATGCCCAGCAGGTAGAGAATCTCTTCGGCGGTGCCCACGCCGCCGGGGAACACGATGATGCCGTGGCCCAGGCGCACGAAGGCTTCCAGGCGCTTTTCGATGTCCGGCATCACCACCAGTTCATTGACGATCGGGTTGGGGGCTTCCGCGGCAATGATGCCTGGCTCGGAAATGCCCAGGTAGCGGCCCTCCTTGCGGCGCTGCTTGGCATGCGCCACATTGGCCCCTTTCATGGGACCTTTCATGGCCCCTGGGCCGCAGCCGGTGCAGATGTCCAGGTCGCGGAGCCCCAGGTGATAGCCGACGTCCTTGGTGTATTCGTACTCTTCACGGGAAATCGAGTGGCCGCCCCAGCACACTACCAGGCTCGGGTCGCGGCCCGGCTTCAGCGTGCCCGCCTTGCGCAGAATGTGGAACACGGCATTGGTGGTGCCTTCGCCGGTGCTGAGGTCGAAACGATTGTGGTGCTGGATCTCGTTATAGACGTAGACGATGTCACGGATGATCGACGACAGGTGCTCACGAATGCCGCGTATCATGCGTCCGTCAACGAAGGCTTCCGCTGGAGCGTTGGTGAGCTTCAGGCGTATGCCGCGATCCTGCTGCAGCACTTCGATGTCGAAATCCTTGTAGGCTTCGAGGAGGGCCAGGCTGTCATCGGTGGGGCTGCCGCAGTTGAGTACGGCGAGGGCGCAGCGGCGCAACAAATCATGTAACCCGCTTTTCGAGGTGCTCTTGAGGCGATTGACCTCGTGCTGGGACAGCACTTCCAGGCTGCCTTCGGGAGAAATGATGCTGGAAATGGTGGCGCGGGGTGCTGAAGGTTGCGTCATTGTATGGACTATCCCTGAGTATGATCATGACCAACCGGCATACTAGCATGCCGCTCATTCACGTTCAGCAGCCTTGCTGCGCCTCGGGGGTGCCATGGCCGAGGCGGGCGCATTTTATGCTAGGCTAGAGGCTTGGCGCTGGCAGGCATCCGCGTTAGGCGCCCTAATGATCCTCACTGTGACAGTGACCGTTAATGATGAAGTTGCCGGGAAACCATGTTCAACGCTCAATACTTTCGTACCTTTATCACGCTGGTGGAGACGGGCAGTTTCACGCGCACCGCACGACGCCTTGAAATGACGCAGCCGGGCGTCAGCCAGCATGTCAGAAAGCTGGAAACCTATCTGGATAAAGCGCTGATCGAGCGTCACGGGCGCAGTTTTACGCTCACCGAGTCCGGCCGCCGCGCCTATGACTACGCGCTGAAGCTGTTTGCCGAGCATGAACAGTTCAGGCATGGGCTGGACGATGATTCGCTGGATAGCGGCGAGTGCCGCATTGCCTCCCCGGGCAGCGTTGGGCTGATGTTCTACCCCTACATCCTGGGGCAGCAGCAGATGCACCCCAGCCTGACCGTCAACTACAGCTTTGCCTTCAATCATGAAATCGTCAACGACCTGTTGGAAGGGCGTTACGATATCGGCATCGTCACCGAGCAGCTCAACCATACCGAGCTTGCCTGCACCGTCTGGCACAAGGAGCCCTTGTGCCTGGTGGTACCCGCCGACTTCGCTGGCAGTTCCCTGGCCGAGCTGATGGGGTTAGGCTTCATCAATTACTACGATGGCATCAATCACGCCAACGCGCTGCTGCGGGCCAATTTCCCCGACGAGTTCCGCTCCATGACGCATTTTCGCCACCAGGGGTTTACCAACGAAGTCAGCATGGTGCTGGACGCCGTGGCCCGGGGGCTTGGCTTTACCGTTGTGTCACGGCTGGTATTGGAAACTTCTCCCTGGCAGCGCCAGGTGAAGCCGCTGCCACTGTCGCAGGTCATTCACGAAGTGCTCTATCTGCTGCGGCGCAAGGATTCCGTGTTGCCCAAGCGTTACGAGAAGCTGCTCAAGGGCTTCCATGACCAGCGGCTACAAGAAACGACGCCTCTGGAACCCTGAACAGGGCCCCAGAGGCGCGAGGGGAGGCTTGCCTAGCGGCGGTATTCGTCAATGCTGGGGCACGAGCACACCAGTTGGCGATCACCAAAGACGTTATCCACTCGGTTGACCGACGGCCAGTACTTGGCGGCGGCGACGGCTTCGCTGGGGAAAGCCCCTAGCTGGCGGTCATAGGGGCGCTGCCAGTCGCTGTCCATGACGTCGGCCTGGGTATGCGGCGCATTGACCAGCGGGTTGTTGTCCAGCGGCCACTCTCCATTCTCGACGCGCGCGATCTCTTCACGAATGGCAATCATCGCGTCGCAGAAGCGGTCGATCTCGTAGAGTGATTCGGACTCGGTAGGCTCGATCATCAGCGTGCCGGGTACCGGGAACGACATGGTCGGCGCATGGAAGCCATAGTCCATCAGTCGCTTGGCGATATCTTCTTCACTGATACCCGAGGCGCTCTTGAGCGGGCGGATGTCGATGATGCACTCGTGGGCCACATAGCCGTTCTGGCCGCGATAGAGAATCGGGTAGGACGAGGCCAGCCGTTTGGCGATGTAGTTGGCGTTGAGAATGGCGATCTCCGTTGCCTCGCGCAGCCCCCGCGCGCCCATCATTTTGATGTACGCCCAGGAGATGGGCAGGATCGAGGCGCTGCCAAAGGCGGCAGCAGACACTGCGCCGCCGGGCTGTACGCCATCGATGGGCGTGACCACGTGGTTGGAAACGTAAGGAGCCAGATGCGCCTTGACGCCAATGGGGCCCATGCCTGGACCGCCACCCCCGTGAGGAATGCAGAAGGTCTTGTGCAGGTTGAGGTGCGATACATCCCCGCCGAAATCGCCTGGGCGTGTCAGCCCCACCTGGGCGTTCATGTTGGCACCGTCCACGTAGACCTGACCGCCGTGCTGGTGAATCACCTCGCACACCTGACGAACGTGGGACTCGAATACGCCGTGGGTAGACGGGTAGGTGATCATCACCGCCGAGAGCCGCTCGCTGTACTGCTCGGCCTTCTGGGTCAGGTCGGTCAGGTCGATGTTGCCGTTGGCGTCGCACTCGACCACCACCACCTCCATGCTCAGCATGGCGGCAGATGCCGGGTTGGTGCCGTGGGCAGAGCTGGGAATCAGGCACACATCCCGGTGGGCTTCCCCTTGGGCGGCCTGGTAGCGGCGAATGGCCAGCAGGCCGGCATATTCGCCCTGAGCGCCAGAGTTGGGCTGCATGGAGATATGATCATAGCCGGTCACTTCCACCAGGAAAGCGGCCAGCTCGTCGATCATCTGATGATAGCCCGCCACCTGGTCGCGAGGTGCGAAGGGGTGCAGGTGCGCGAAGGCAGGCCAAGAGACCGGAATCATCTCGCTGGTGGCGTTGAGCTTCATGGTGCATGAGCCCAGCGGAATCATGGCATGGGCCAGTGAGAGGTCCTTGTTCTCAAGGCGTTTTAGGTAGCGCAGCATTTCGGTTTCGCTGCGGTAGCGCGTGAACGTCGGATGGCTCAGGAAGTCGCTTTCCCGCTGGTACTCTGCCGGAATGCCTGCCAGCTTGCCTTCCACCACTTGCTCGTCGAGGGCGGCGACGGAAAGACCGTGCTCATCGCCGAGCAGCACATCGAACAGGGTCGCGACGTCATGGGCCGTCGTGGTTTCGTCGAGGCTGATGCCGACATCGCCATTGGCGAAATAGTGCAGGTTGATGTCGTGGGTCATGGCGCGGCCATGGATCTTGCCTGCATCGACCTGGGTAAGGCGCAGCGTATCGAACCAGCTATCGTTGGCCAGCTGCACACCCGCCTGTTGCAGGCCGGTGGCCAGCAGGGTGGTCAGACGGTGAACGCGGCCAGCAATTTTGCGCAGCCCCTCGGCACCGTGATAAGTGGCATAGAAACCGGCAATGTTGGCCAGCAGCGCCTGGGCGGTACAGATGTTGGAAGTGGCCTTCTCGCGACGAATGTGCTGTTCGCGGGTCTGCATGGCCATGCGCAGCGCGGTCTTGCCACGGCTGTCTTTTGAAACGCCGATGATGCGGCCCGGAATGGAACGCTTGAGCTTGTCGGAGGTGGCAAAAAACGCCGCGTGGGGGCCACCGAAGCCCATGGGTACGCCAAAGCGCTGCGAGCTGCCCACGACGATGTCGGCACCAAAGATACCGGGCTCTTTCAGCAGTACCAGGCTCAGCAGATCCGTGGCGACACAGGTCATGATGCCCTTTTCCTGGGCCTTGGCGAGCAGCGGCGCGAGGTCGGTGATGTTGCCGCTGGCGGACGGGTACTGAACCAGCGCGCCGAACACCTCCTCGTCTGCCAGTTGCTCCGCCGGTGCAATCTTCAGTTCGAAGCCAAAGAATTCCGCGCGGGTTTTGATGACGTCCAGGGTTTGCGGGAAGACGTCTTCGGCCACGAAAAAGGTGTTGGATTTGCTCTTCTTGTTGCCACGTTTGCACAGCGCCATGGCCTCGGCGGCGGCGGTGGCCTCATCAAGCAGGGAGGCGTTGGCAAGCTCCATGCCGGTGAGATCCATGACCACCTGCTGGAAATTCAGCAGACCTTCCAGGCGCCCTTGAGAAATTTCGGGCTGGTAAGGCGTGTAGGCGGTATACCAGCCGGGGTTTTCCAGCACGTTGCGCTGAATCACGGCGGGCATGTGGGTATTGTAATAACCTTGGCCAATGTAACTTTTGGCCACGCGGTTCTGGCGTGCCAGCTGGCTCAGGTAATCCAGGGCTTCTGCTTCACTACGGGGGGCGTCCAGTGCCAGTTCGCGGCCCAAGCGAATGTCGCTTGGCACGGTCTGCTCGATCAGATCTTCCATGCGCTGCAAATCGAGCGCTTTTAGCATGGTGGCGACATCGTCGGGGCTAGGCCCGTTATGGCGTTTGATAAAAGCATCGTGGTCGGCCAGTTCGGCCAAACGGCGTGTTTCAAAAGGCATGGGAAGGTTCCGAACGTGATGAGTAAACCGTGGGGTCTCAGGGCAGCCGGTTCAGCGTGGCTACGGTGCAGCGTGTCCAACCCGCCAAGGGGTAGGCGGCCGCGTGATGCATCAGGGTGTTAACGTGAACGCCTGCACGGAGGCAGGCGTTCGGGTAAAGCTTATCAATCGTCGGCGCTGAGCGACGCCTGATAGGCATCGGCGTCCAGCAGGCCTTCGAGGGCCTGGCCTTCGACGCGCACCTTCATGATCCAACCGCCTTCGTAAGGGGCTTCATTGACCGTTTCAGGCGCATCTTCCAGCGCTTCATTGACCTCGATCACTTCGCCATCCACCGGCGAGTAGAGATCAGAAGCAGCCTTGACCGATTCGATCACGCCAAACTCCTTGCCCTTGCTGAGGCTCTGACCGACCTCCGGCAGCTCGACGAAGACCACATCGCCCAGCGCTTGTTGGGCGTGGTCGGTGATGCCGACGGTAACGGTGCCGTCCTGATGATCCAGTACCCATTCGTGGCTGGCAGCGTAGCGCAAATTAGCTGGAAGATTGCTCATGAAGGTTCCCTTGTTAAACAGTGGAGTGAACGACAGCATACTAGCGTCTGTCGGTCAGCTTGGCGACTGTTGGGCACGGGTTGTCTAGTGTGCCATGTGCGTATGGTACCTTGTTTCCAATTGGAAACAAGTTTCTCATCAGTGGCAAAAAGAGAAAAAATTGGACGCCATTCACTTTGGGGCGACGCGCGTTTGATTTTCCAAAAAAAGAGGCTTTCTCTGCCGTTTGGCGACATGACCATGGATGTTCACCAGTAAGATGGTATAAAACATGCCAATCTTGCGTTTTTTCAGCGTGCAGTAGACGCTATGGTAGGCAGGCGTAGGAGCTTCTTCCCTGAGCGTCATGGGGGGAGCGTGACCGGACCTTTATAATAAACTTGCTAATCCTTCGGTTAAGGAGAGTCGTGTGGAAATGTTAACGAACCTATTAGGGGCCATTAACGGCGTGGTGTGGGGGCCGTTGATGCTGGTGCTGCTGCTGGGGGTGGGTATCTACCTGCAAATTGGCTTGAAACTGATGCCGATACGCAAGCTCGGCATGGGTTTCAAGCTAATGTGGCAAGGCCGCGATGTAAAACCTGCCGACAAGAGCGCATCGGAAGCCAGCAGTGACGGGGAAATTTCGCCGTTCAACGCCTTGATGACGGCGCTGTCCGCGACGATCGGCACGGGCAACATTGCCGGTGTCGCCACGGCCATCGCGCTGGGCGGGCCAGGTGCTGTGTTCTGGATGTGGATCACCGCGTTAGTGGGCATGGCAACGAAATTTGCCGAGGCGGTTCTGGCGGTGCGTTACCGTGAAACCGACAGCACGGGCAACCACATCGGTGGGCCGATGTTCTACATCAAGAACGGCCTGGGCAAAAAGTGGCTATGGCTGGGTGGTCTGTTTTCATTCTTTGGCGCCGTGGCCGCCTTTGGTATCGGTAATACCGTACAGTCCAACTCGGTGGCGGATGCCATGGATGCCACCTTTGGCGTTCCCCATTGGCTGACGGGGGTGATCATCATGGTGCTGGCCGGGGCAGTGATTCTCGGTGGTATCAAGCGTATTGCCAAGGTGGCCGGTAAGCTGGTGCCGATCATGGGGATTGCCTATGTACTGGCTGGGCTGCTGGTGCTGATCGTCAACGCGGGGCAAATTGGCGAGGCCTTTGGGCTGATCTTCTACTACGCCTTCAACCCGATTGCCGCTGCCGGTGGCTTTGCCGGTGCTGCCGTCATGGCGGCCATTCGTTTTGGTGTGGCCCGGGGTATCTTCTCCAACGAAGCGGGCCTTGGTAGCGCGCCCATCGCTCATGCGGCGGCGCAGACCCGGAACCCGGTTCGTCAGGGCTTGATCGCCATGCTGGGCACGTTCATTGACACGATCATCGTATGTACCATCACCGCGCTGGTCATTCTGACCTCGACGGTGTGGATCGATGGCGAAGCAGGGGCCTCTCTGACCGCGCTCTCCTTCGATGCGGCCTTGCCGGGCTTTGGTAATCAGATTGTGGCCGTGGCGCTGGCCGTCTTCGCCTTTACCACCATTCTGGGCTGGTCGTTCTACGGCGAGAAGTGCTGTCAGTTCCTGTTTGGCACGCGCTCCATCATGCTGTACCGCGTACTGTTCGTATTGGCCATCCCGCTGGGTGCCATCGCGCAGCTAGGCTTCATCTGGCTGATGGCCGATACCTTCAACGCGATGATGGCCATTCCCAACCTGATTGCGCTGGCGCTGCTGTCGCCGGTTGTGTTTAAACTCACTCGGGATTATTTTGCCGGTAAGGACATCCTGCCGGGTGAAGCCCTGGATCACGATAAATAAGCGCCTTTCACAGGCGGGAAGATAAGATCCACCAGAGCCGGGAAGCCTTTAAGGCTTCCCGTTTCTCTTTTGACCATTGAGGAAACCCATGACCGATCTTAAACGTACGCCGCTGCATGCACTGCACACTCAGCTAGGCGCGAAAATGGTGCCCTTTGCGGGCTATGAGATGCCCGTGCAGTACCCGTTGGGTGTGAAAAAGGAGCACGAGCATACGCGCCAGCAGTGCGGTCTGTTTGACGTGTCGCACATGGGGCAGATTCTGGTGTCCGGCGACGACGTGGCAGAAGCGCTGGAGACATTGATTCCCGCCGATCTGGTGGGGCTGAAGGTCGGCCAGCAGCGCTATGGCCTGTTTACCGGGACCGAGGGCGGAATCATCGATGACCTGATGGTTGTGAACGCTGGAGATCACTTCTATCTGGTGGTCAATGCGGCCTGCAAGGATCAGGATATTGCTCATCTACGCACCAACCTGGGTTCTACTCACCAGATCGACGTGCTGGACCGAGGTTTGCTGGCGCTGCAAGGGCCCCAGGCGCGTGATGTCATGCAGCGCCTGTGCCCCGCGGCCTGTGACATGACGTTCATGCAGCATGGTCGTTTCAGCCTGGCCGGTTACGAGGTGTGGATCAGCCGCAGCGGTTATACCGGAGAGGATGGCTTCGAGATTTCCGTGGCCGCAGAAGCGAGCCAGGCGTTGGCCGAAGCGCTACTCGCCGAACCGGAAGTGGAAGCGATTGGCCTGGGGGCGCGGGATTCCCTGCGTCTTGAGGCGGGACTGTGCCTTTACGGCCACGACATGGACATGACCACCACGCCGGTAGAGGCCAGCTTGATCTGGGCCATCGGCAAGCCGCGCCGCCATGGGGGAGAGCGCCCGGCAGGTTTCCCGGGGGCGGATATCATTCTGCATCAGGTGGATGCCAAGGATCATACCCGCAAGCGGGTCGGTCTGGTGGGGGAAGGGCGTGCCCCGGTACGTGAAGGCGTCACGCTGGTGGATGAGTCAGGCCAGGAGATCGGTCAGGTAACCTCCGGCGGGTTTGGCCCCAGCGTCGGTAAGCCCGTGGCCATGGGCTACGTGGAACGGCAATGGGAAGCGCCGGGCACGACGGTGTTTGCGCTGGTTCGGGGTAAGTCGCTGCCCATGACGGTCACGCCAATGCCTTTCGTGGAGCCAGGCTACTATCGAGGGTGAGGTACTTCTGTGCAAGCCCCCAAAAGCGGGGGCTTGCTCGATACCTTCTACCTCAATACCTTCTATCTCAACACCTGTCGCGGGTCGATGGGCTTGCCGCCCTGGCGCAGGTCGAAGAGCAGGTCATAGCGCTGCGTCGAGGCGCTTTGGCCGACTTCGCACAGGGCATCGCCAGCGCTCACCTGCTGGCCGACGTTGACCAGCAGTCGCTCGCAGAGCGCATATACGCTTTGCAGGTTGTCGGCATGATGCACGATCACCACCTCACCCAGCTGGCGCATGCCATCGGCAAAGCGCACTTCTCCAGGCGCCACGGCCTTGGCCTTGGCACCGGCCTGGGTGGCCAGCAACATCGGCTGTAGCGTACCACGGCTATCGGCACCAAAGCGCCGCACGACCCGATAATCTTCCAGCGGCCAGGGCCAGCGGCGTGCCGACGCGGGCAGGCTGGCGCTGGGCGTTGCCGCAGGCGTCGCGGGTGCTGCCGATGAGCCGCTCGACCCGCCACTGCTGGCTGCGACGGCTCTGCCGCTACCACTCAAGGGTACGCTGATGATCTGGCCCACCCGCAGTGCGGTGGCGGGGGTGCCAGGGTTGGCGCTTTGTATCCTGCCTGTGGTCGTGCCGAAATGGCGTGCAATGCCAGAGTAGGTATCACCCGCGCGTACCTGATAGCGGTAAGGCCCGCCTGAGGGGGCACGCTCCTGCTGGGTGGGAATCAACAGCCGTTGGCCGACGTTCAGGCGCTGAGCATTGACGCCCGGATTGAAACGCTCCAGACGCTCGATGGGCACATTGGCGCGAGCGGCCAACTGCCCCAAGGTGTCTCCTCGGCCTACCTCGATCCAGCCACCGCTCAATGTGCTGGCACTGCTGCTTTCCGAGGTGCGTTGGCTGGTCGCCGGTGTCGAGCTGGCACAGCCCGCCAGCAGGCTGACGATAAGGCAAGCGCTCAGCCAAAGCCCTAGTCGTGGTCGCTGAGGCTGTCCAGCAGCGCGTCTTTTTCCTGCCACAGTGAATTGATCCATGCGTGGAAGCGTTCCTTGTGCTGCGAATCTTCGTGGTAGTTGGCATCCTGCATCCACTCCGGGATGGCAATCTGCCGGGCTTCGAGGGTAATGGGGGCTTCTTTGCCACACAGAAAGCCCATGAAGGTTGGCGTCGGATTGGCATAGCTGATGGTGACATCAAGGATACCATCCAATTGGTTGCCCAGCAGGCTAAGTACTTGTCCGACGCCGCCCGCCTTGGGGCGTAACAGATGACGGTAAGGGCTCTGCTGAGCGTCACGCTTGAGCGGCGTGAAGCGAGTGCCTTCCACAAAGTTGAATATCGAAATGGGGGCGTGCCGTGCGCGGCGGCAGATACGCTCGGTGGATTCTCTGTCTACCGTAGCAAGCCTTGGGTTTTTGGCAATCTGTTCGCGGGTAAAGCGCCGCATGAAGGGGAATTCCAGTGCCCAAAAGGCCAGCCCGACAATCGGAATCCAGATCAGCTGATGCTTGAGAAAAAAGCGCGGCATCGGGATGCGGCGGTGCAGCGCCATGAACAGAATGAAAATATCGGTCCAGCTGCGGTGATTGGAGATGACCAGCCACCACTGCTCAGGCGTTAGGTTATCAGGCACCTGAATGGACACCTGAGGCTTCAACCACAGGCGCATCCACCAGAGGTTCACGCCGATCCAGTTCAAGGCCACCGCGCACAGTCCTTTCAGCAGCCACTCCTTGGCTTTACGGCCGGGAGTGATGACCTTGAGCAGCGTCAAAATAATCAGGGGCACACCCCAAACCAGTGTGTTCAGCGTCAGCAGCAAGATGCTGACAGCCCCTTTGATGATTGGCATACCGCGGTCCTCGATCTACTGATGCTACGCACAGAGCGGCTGCCAGGGCTCCCTGAGGGAAGGCGCGCCAGGAGCACTCTGCGCCTGTAGGGACAAATGCTAATGGAACAAGCGCAGACTGCCCAGCATAACTTTGCCGTGCGTGGCGTGATCAGTGGCGCGCCAGTCCGGGAGTTTTAATGTTTTCGATGAGTACGTTACGTAACGCATGGGCGGCCACCGAGAGCTCCTGGTGAGTCAATATGCCCACTCGACAGGCAATGCCGGGCTCGGTCAGCGGCAGGCAGTGGGCGCCTAGCTCGTCCATTTGTTGAATGCACATGGAGGGCACGGCGCTGACGCCTAGCCCCGCCGCGACCATGCGCCCTACGGTCGAGAGCTGATGGCTTTCGAAAGCCACGGGAAGCTCGATACCTTGCCTTGCCAACTCCTGCTCCAGCAAGCGCCTTACCATGGAGGGGCGTTGCAGTGTGATCATGTCGTGGCGCAGCAGCGCTTGCCAGTTCAGGCTGTGCCGGTGGGCCAGCGGGGAGCCGGGAGGGACGACAGCCACGAACTGATCTTCGAAGAGTGGCGTAAAGCTCAAGCTGCCAGCGCCCTCGGGGGCGAACGCGATGCCCAGCTCGACCTGCCTGGAGCGCACCATGTCCATGACTTCCTCATTGATGACATCGTGCACGGTGACGTTGATTTTGGGATAGCGCTGGCGAAACTTGACCAGCGCACCGGGTAGCAGATTACAAGCAAATGAGGGCATAGCGGCCACGCTCAGACGGCCCAGCTGTAGCGTGAAGCGCTGGCGCAAGCGCTCTTCGGTATTGTCCCACTGGGCCAGCAGGTGCTTGGCCAACGGAAACAGTGACTCGCCTTCAGGGGTGAGGCGAACGCTACGCGTGCTGCGAATCAGCAGCTTGCCGCCCAGTGAGTCTTCGAGCCCCTTGATGGCCAGGCTAAGTGCGGGTTGGGAAAGATGCAGGCGTTCGCATGCCTGAGTAAAGCTGAGTGTTTGGGCCACGGCCAGAAAGGCCCTGAGCTGCTTGACGGTCATGAGGACTCTTTATAAGTTATTAAAATAAATTGATAAGAAAAACAAACTTAACAAATATATCATCAAGCACAACACTGACTCTATCGAAGCAACTGCATCCAGCGCGCAGCTTTTGTGCCAGACTGGTCAGCAACCACGTAACGAACAATATCCGATAACGTTTTACCAACCACGTGAGGCAACACAATGGCAGGATTCGACAAGCGTGTATCTTCCTATGAAGAAGCGATGGAAGGCCTGGAAAGCGGCATGACCGTGATTGCAGGTGGCTTTGGCCTGTGTGGCATTCCCGAAAACCTGATTGCTGAAATCAAGCGCCGTGGGGTCAGCGACCTGACCGTGGTGTCCAATAACTGCGGTGTCGACGGTTTTGGGCTGGGCATCCTGCTCGAAGACCGCCAGATCAGCAAGATTATTGCCTCTTATGTAGGCGAGAACGCGCTGTTCGAGCGGCAGATGCTGAATGATGAAATCGAAGTGGTGCTGACGCCGCAGGGGACGTTGGCGGAAAAGATGCGCGCAGCTGGCGCAGGTATCCCGGCGTTCTTCACGGCCACCGGGTACGGCACGCCGATTGGTGAAGGCAAGGAAGTGCGTGAGTTCGACGGTCGTCACTATATCCTCGAAGAGGCCATCAAGGGTGACTTCGCCATCGTCAAAGGGTGGAAAGCCGATCGTTATGGCAACGTCATGTACCGTCACACTGCCCAGAACTTCAATCCCATGGCCGCCACTGCTGGCAAGATTACCGTGGTAGAAGTAGAGGAGATTGTTGAGCCAGGCGAACTGGAGCCCAGTCAGATCCACACTCCCGGCATTTATGTGGATCGCATCATTCAGGGCACGTTCGAGAAACGTATCGAGCAGCGCACCGTGCGCAGCTAATCAGTTTGCCTATTTTCCATTACTGCTCAACGACAAGAGGTGGCACCATGGCTTTGACACGCGAACAAATGGCACAGCGAGTGGCTCGTGAACTCCAGGACGGGTTCTATGTGAATCTGGGAATCGGCATTCCCACGCTGGTGGCCAACTATATCCCCGACGGCATGGATGTCATGCTGCAGTCGGAAAACGGCTTGCTGGGCATGGGGCGCTTTCCTACCGAGGAAGAAGTCGACCCTGACATGATCAATGCGGGCAAGCAGACCGTGACGGCGCGTCCCGGCGCGGCCATTTTCTCGTCAGCCGAATCCTTCGCCATGATTCGTGGTGGGCATGTGGACTTGACCGTGCTCGGCGCTTTTGAAGTGGACCAGGAGGGCAATATTGCGTCCTGGATGATTCCCGGCAAGCTCATCAAGGGCATGGGCGGCGCCATGGATCTGGTGGCGGGCGCAGAGAACATCATCTGCACCATGACTCACGCTTCCAAGCATGGTGAGTCCAAGCTACTGGAAAAATGCTCGCTGCCGCTGACCGGTGCTGGCTGTATCAACCGTGTTCTGACCGACCTGGCTTATCTTGAAATCAAGGACGGCGCGTTCATTCTCAAGGAGCGTGCGCCTGGGGTCAGCGTCGAGGAGATCGTCGAAAAGACCGCGGGCAAGCTGATCGTCCCCGACCATGTGCCAGAAATGACCTTCGACGCATGACGTGGGTGGCGTGGGTCAACGCGACTCACGCCATTTCGCAGCGGGCATGGAACGGCAGCAGAATTTCCGCTAGCCGTTTGTGATCATCTTCCACGTGGCGTTGTGTCAGTGAAAGCCCCCCGAGGCAAAGGCGGTGCTCATCGCCTTCGCTGAAGACGATTTTCTGCGGCATGGCGGGATAGAAGCGATGATCCAGCAGGCTGGACACCGAAAATACCCCGTTTTGTTGGCTATCGAGGGCATGCAGCCCCACGTGTTCCAGCTGTAGGCCCAGTGCGTCCAGCGAGGCATCCAGCGTGGCGCAATCGAATCCGGCATGATGCAGGCGTGGTCCCATGACGGCCAGCCAGGCAGCCAATGGGTGTGCCGTATACAGCTGTTGATAGAGTGCCCAGCTTGGCATGGGCCACGGACGCCCTCGGCACAGCAGGTTGTGGCCCTTGCAGTCGGCGGGGTGGCTCTGCTGTATCAGAGCGGTCAGGGCTTCTCTGGGTGTTCTGGAGAGCGCCCCGACCTGCAGCTCCGCCAGCACCAGCCAGCTACTGTCATCGTTGGGTGCCAGCAGGTGAATCAGTAACCCTTTGTCAGCCATGGCGTAGTGGCCGACGGAACGATAGCCCATTCTGGCCAAGGGGGCGCTAAGCGCACTGGTAGCGAAAGGGCCATGGTTGAGTGTTACCAGCGTCAGGTATTCTGCGCTGGTGCTGATGGGCCATAGCCTGAGTGCACCGATATCCGGATGATTATGGATATAGTCCAGCCAAAGCTGTTGTAAAAACTCCTCGCGCTGCATCGGGATTCCTCGCCGCCTACTGGCCTGGGTAAAACGAACACGGTTATCAAAAGCTCAGTATAGGCAAGCGAGCCTTGGCGGCTTCAACGCGAATCGATGGAGGTTTTAACGCCGGATGATCAGGCAGGGTCAGGAGGCGAGCAGCTGCTTGTCGCGAACGAACTGGTCGAACTCGGTGTAACCGCCCACGTGCTGCTGGTCGATGAAGACTTGCGGCACGGTGTGGATGGGCTTGCCAGCCGTTTTGGCAATATCTTCCTTGGTAACGCCTTCGGAAGGCATGTCGACGTAGCGATAGCCTTCGATCTTGCCACTGTTTTCCAGATGCTCGGCAAGCTGTTTGGCGCGTACACAGAAGGGGCAGGACATACGCCCAAAAATAACCACGAACATGGCAATGACTCCGTTGAGTAAGGTATGGCTTGTACAGTAGCGCCCCATTGTGGCGTAGCCCGAGGTGTTTCGCCAATAGCAGGACGCTACGCTCTCCATAAAGCCCTACAATAGGGGCCAGCAACACCGAGCATTCACAGGAGTATTCTCATGCAAGCCTTGCAGGCCCAGGACTATGGCTATCTGGCCGAGTTGGCGAACAGCTACCGAGACGCATCGTTAGCGGCGCTGAAAAAGGAGGCGCACTACAACCCTCGATTGAGCGTCGATGCGCTGTGTTTTCAATACGGCGAGGTGCGAATCAACGGCGCCAGCACCCTGGTCGGTGCGCTGATTACCCCGTGCGCATTATGGATGCTGGTGGTGCCTGAGCAGGCAACGCTGTCGGCCCCCCTGGAAGAGAGCCTGGTGGTGTCCTTGCCGTCTGGCCGTTATCGGATGACGCTCGAGCGCTTGCCGAACGGTATCGAGTTCTATCAGCGTTGCATTCTGAACGACCTGAGCGAGCTGGAGAGCCTGCAAGAGGCGTCTCGGCTTGCCCAGCGCATGATGGAGCAGTTGATGTCACTTGCTACTCTCTGAGTTTACTCGGTAGAAGGCAGAAGCCCGAGACTGCACCTATAATTTTAAGCGTTTATACCTTCATTTCAGTCGATTCGATAAAAGGAAGCCTGCATGTCAGCAGATAAAGCGTCAACGCCCCGTGTTGCAGTCGTCACCGGTACCAGCAGCGGTATTGGTGCCGCCGTGGTCCAGCATTTTTGCGAGCAGGGTCACCAGGTCTTGGCAGTGGATTTCAATGAGGCAGGTCAGGAGGTGGCCGATCAGGCCGGTGCGGCTTTCTACAAGGCCGATTTGACCGACCCGGACGCCTGCCGTGGTGCCATTGCCGACGCCGTGAAGCGCTTTGGTGGCGTGGATATCCTGGTGAACAATGCCGGTATTCAGCACGTGGCGGCCATCGAGTCTTTTCCAGAGGAGAAGTGGCGGCAAATCATCGACCTGATGCTCACCGCGCCTTTCCTGCTGACCCAGGCGGCTTGGCCGCACATGCGTCAGAAAGGGTGGGGGCGAGTCATCAATATCGCCTCTATCCATGCTCAGGTGGCGTCACCCGGCAAGGCCGCCTACATCAGTGCCAAGCACGGCATGATCGGTCTGACCAAGACGGCGGCCCTCGAAGGGGGTGAGCAGGGCATCACGGCCAATGCCATTTGTCCGGCCTACGTCAAGACGCCGCTGGTCGACAATCAGATTGCCGACCAGGCAAAGCTCAATAATATGGGTGAGCAGGAAGTGATCGAGAAGATCATGCTGAAAAACGCAGCGGTAAAACGCCTGATCGAGCCTTCCGAAGTGGCCCAGCTAGTCGCCTATCTGGCGTCGGATGCTGCGGGCGCAGTGACCGGTGCCAGCTGGAACATCGACCTGGGCTGGACCGCCCACTAACGGCGTACCGGGCGCTTCTGCAGCTTGCGCTGAAGCGTCCGGCGATGCATGCCAAGGGCTCTTGCCGTGGCCGAAATGTTGCCATCGTGCTCCTGTAGCACTTTCTGGATGTGTTCCCAGGTAATGCGGTTGATCGAGGGCGGGTTGTCGGCCAGCTCCACGTTGGGGTCGGCTTCCGGGTGCTCGAAGGCCGCCATGACGTCATCGGCGTCGGCGGGTTTGCACAAGTAGTTGATGGCTCCCAGCTTGATGGCTTCGACGGCGGTGGCAATGCTGGAGTAGCCGGTGAGTACGACGATACGGCAGCCCGGCACGGTGTTGAGCAGCTCGGGCAGCAGTTTGAGCCCCGAGCTGTGCTCGAGCTTCAAATCCAGTGTGGCCATGGTGGGCAGGAACTGCGCGGCGGTCGCCATGGCTTGGTCGGCGTCATGGGCCACCATCACCTCGAAGCCACGGCGCGTCAACGCGCGGCTCAGTACGTGACAGAACATTTCATCATCATCCACGATCAACAGGCGCTGGTCTTGGTTCTGCATGGCATCCTCGATGGTCTGACTTGGCACTGATGGCAGGCTAGCCCGGTGCGGAGCAGCGTGGCAGCGTCACTTCCGTCAGTGTTCCCCCTTCCGGGTGATTATACAGGCTGACACCGCCACCAAACCGATTGATCGTGGCGTGCGTCAAAAAAAGCCCGATGCCCATTCCCTTGCTCTTGGTCGACACGAAGGTGTCACCCAGCTGGTCGGCAATCGACATGGCGATACCGGGGCCATGGTCGCGGATATCGATCACGACGCTTTCCTCGTGCCAATCCAGGCGAATGGCGATGTGCTCGGGGTTGGCGTCGGCGGCGTTGTTGAGCAGGTTGGTGAGCGCCTGATCGAGGGTGGCGTCCACGGCAATCCACGGCCGTCCCCGCCGCTCGGCCACGTCGAAATGGTGGTTGACGTCAGGACGAATCACCAGCCAGCGCTGAACCACGCCGGCCAGCCATATCTCGGCATCGAGGATTTCCGGTTCGGCCATGCGGCGTCGGTCGGCGTTGTTGACCAGGTGCTGCAGCCGGGATTTGCAGATATCCACCTGCTGACGCAGCAGTGCGATGTCATCGGCGAGCGCAGAGCCTTGCGCTACATCGGTCTGCATCTCCTTCAACAGCACGGCCATGGTCGACAGCGGCGTGCCCAGCTCATGGGCGGTGCCAGCGGCCTGAGTGGCCACTGCCAGCACCTGCTCGTTGCGTAGCGCGGCTTCCCGGGTGCGTGACAGTGCCTTGTCGCGGCTGCGTAGGGCATGGGCCATCTTGTAGATGAAAAAAGTCACGAGCCCTGCCGACAGGCCAAAATTGAGCCACATGCCCAGCACGTGCAGGCTTAAAGGGCCGTCACTGCTGATATGACCTAGCTGCGGAATGGGGTGGTAGAAAAACATCAGGAAGGTATAGCCGCCCATGGCACAGGCAGCAATGATCCAGGCATGTCGCCACGGCAGCGTGGCAGCGGCAATGGTCACCGGCACCAGGTAGTAGGTGATGAAAGGGTTGGTAGACCCCCCGGAAAAATAGAACAGCAGCGTCAGGCCGGTAATGTCTGCCAGCAGGTGGGCCAGATACTCGATATGGGTGACCGCCCTGGGGCGGCCCAGCCGCCACCAGGTGGCAATGTTCAGCATGCCCATGGCAATGACTACGCTGACCACCGCCGTGACCGGCAGATTGAACGCCAGCAGCTCGATGCCGACGATGATCGCCATCAGAAAGCCCGTCCAGGTAATCCCCCGGACGATGGTCAGCCGGACCAGATTGCGGTTGGGCGTGGAGAGCGGTAGGGGCAGGGCGGTAGCCATGGACGATTACTTGTTCGATGTCTTGACGCTATGAATCACGAACTTGATGAATAGCGTCATGACGAAGGTTAACCAACCCGCCGATGCCAGCAGGTTGAACAGCAATATCTTGGGTGGCAGCCAGGCACTCCCCAACAGCGTTTCCAGCAGGATATGGAAAAACATGGCCAGCAACAGGGGCAGGGCCAGGGTATGCATCCACATGTCGGTGCGCCGCTTGCGGATATGGTAACGCATCAGCAGGTAGCGCAGCGGTCGGTGTGCCCAACTGAACAGCAGCAGCGCGCCTACCACGAACAACATGGCCAGCGTCGGCTCGGTACTTTGTTGATACATGGAAATGGAGATCGACCAGGCAAGGCCTAGCCACACCAACCCCTCTATGCTGGCAATGACATCCGCATAGCGTCGTACGTTCTGCATAAACAACAGCATCCTTGGTCTTACAACGTGGCGTCATGATACGACACTTGGCTGGGCCTGTGGGGGTCGTGTGCAGATTTATCCCGCGGGGCGATTGGGTATACTGTGCAGCCGTGACACCCCTCTTTCACTTTCAAGACAGGACTTGCCGTGGACGCTATCACGATCACTCGCCCCGACGATTGGCACCTTCACCTTCGCGACGACGAGGCGCTGAATGCGGTGGTAGGCCATACCGCAGCCCAGATGGGGCGGGCCATCATCATGCCCAACCTCAAACCGCCGGTGACCACGACCGAGCAGGCCATGGCCTATCGTGAACGTATCCTGGCGGCCTTGCCGGCGGGTAGTGCGTTCGAGCCGCTGATGGTGCTATACCTCACCGATACGACGCCCGCAGAAGAGATCGAACGGGCTGTCGCCAGCGGTGTGGTCAAAGCGGTCAAGCTCTATCCGGCGGGGGCAACGACCAACTCGGCTTCCGGCGTCACCAATATCGCTCATTGCGACGCGGCCATTGCCACCATGGCGCGGCTGGGAATGCCGTTGCTGGTCCATGGCGAAGTGACCGACCATGATATCGACATCTTCGACCGTGAAGCCGTGTTCATCGAGCGCGTCATGAAGCCTCTGTTGGCTCGTCACCCGACGTTGAAGGTCGTGTTCGAACACATTACGACGCAGCAGGCCGCTGAATTCGTCGCTGACGCGTCGGACAATGTCGCAGCGACCATCACCGCTCACCACCTATTGTTCAATCGTAACCAGATGCTGGCCGGGGGCATTCGTCCTCACTACTACTGCCTGCCAATCCTGAAACGTGAGCAGCATCGTCAAGCGCTGTTGAAAGCGGCCACCAGCGGCAGTGCGAAATTCTTCCTGGGAACCGACAGTGCTCCTCACGCCAAGGGTGATAAGGAGTCAAGCTGTGGCTGCGCCGGCGCCTATACGGCACCTGCCGCTATCGAGCTTTACGCCATGGCGTTCGAGTCGGTTGGGGCACTGGACAAGCTGGAGGCCTTTGCCAGCCTGAATGGGCCGCGTTTTTATGGGCTGGCGCCCAATGGCGACACGATTACGTTGGTGCGCCGTGATTGGCAACTGCCGGAAAGCTACCCTTATACCGCAGGGCAGACCATCGTGCCTTTGCAGGCGGGTGAAACCCTGGCGTGGCAGATGGAGGCGTAAGAGGTCAGTCCCCATCGCCTGGCGGCGATGGGGGTTTCAGAGTCATTCGCTGGCCAGCTTCGACAGCATCTGGTTGACCATGCGTGAAGAGTGGTCGGCGGCCACTTCGAGGAACTGCTCGAAAGAGAGGTGGTTGTCACCGCTGCCCGGGATGTCGGACAGGGCGCGAATCACCACGAAGGGGCAGCCATACAGATGACAGGTCTGGGCAATGGCGGCACCCTCCATCTCGACCGCCAGCATGGTGGGGAACTGGGCGCGGGTCCTGGCTACCCGCTCCGGGTCGGCCATGAATGAATCGCCGGTGGCGACCATGCCTTCTCGCACCGTCACTTCGCCCAGGGCTGCAATGGCGCTGCGTGCCACGCTGCGCAGGTGTTCGCTGGCCGGGTAAGCCTCGGGCATGCCGGGCACCTGTCCCAGGGCATAGCCAAAGACCGTGGCATCTACGTCATGGTGGCGCACTTCGTCCGAAATGATCACATCACCAATGGCCAGGTCTGTGGCAAACCCGCCTGCAGACCCGGTGTTGATGATGGCGTCTGGCTGGTAGCGTTCCAGCAGAATGGCGGTTCCCACAGCGGCGTTCACCTTGCCGATGCCGGATTGGAGAATGACCACCTCCAGGCCATGCAGCGTGCCGGTATGAAACACGAAGCCTGCATGCTCGGCACGCTCAGCGCTCGCCAGTTGGCTCGCCAGAATGTTCACTTCTTGCGCCATGGCGCCAATGATACCAATACGTTGCACCGTGATATTCTCCGCGGGTCGGTGGGGATAAGGCGTTCGTTGCCGGGTTCAATGCTGCTGATCGTGTCGCTCAGCGGCTTCCAGCGTGTTTTCGAGCAGAGTGGCTACCGTCATGGGGCCTACGCCGCCGGGCACGGGAGTAATGTAGCTGGCGCGCTCGACCGCTGCGGTAAAGTCCACGTCGCCAATCAGACGGCCATCGTCCTGGCGGTTGATGCCCACATCGATGACGACCGCGCCGGGTTTGATCCATTCACCCTTCACGATACCCGGTTTTCCGACGGCGACCACCACCAGGTCTGCACGGCTGACGTGGCTTGCCAGGTCGCGTGTAAAACGGTGGCAGACCGTCGTTGTGCAGCCTGCCAGCATAAGTTCTAGCGCCATGGGGCGACCGACGATATTGGAGGCGCCGACGACCGTGGCATCCATGCCGCGTACGGCAATGCCGCTTTGCGTCAGCAGGGTCATGATGCCCTTGGGTGTGCAGGGGCGTAGAGAAGGCAGCCGCTGGGCCAGGCGGCCAAGGTTGTAGGGGTGGAAGCCATCTACGTCCTTGTCGGGCCGGATGCGCTCCAGAATGGGGCCGGCATCGAGATGTGCCGGCAAAGGGAGCTGCACCAGGATGCCGTCGACGCTGGGGTCGGCGTTGAGTTCGTCTACCAGCGCTTCGAGGGCGGATTGTGAGGTATCCGAGGGCAGGGCGTGTTGGAAAGAGAGAATGCCTGCCTGCTCACAGGCGCGGTGCTTGTTATTGACATAGACATGTGAGGCTGGGTCCTCGCCGACCACGACCACGGCTAGTCCGGGCGCACGCACACCTTCCTGCTGACGTGCCTGAATGCGGGCGGCAACGCGTTGACGGACATGAGCGGCGATGGCTTTACCATCGATGAGTTGGGCGGTCATGTAGTGAGATCCCTATTGAAAATGGAGAAGCGAACAAAAGATATGGCTCGGCAAGCGAGCAATTCGGCTGTGCAATTTTCGCATGGCCGGGCGGTCAGGCAAAGCATCGATCGAATCAAACGCTTTAAGTGTTGACTTTAGAATCAGAAATAGTAATATATGCCTCGCTTGAGACGGGACACGCAGCAGCGTTCAAGGCAAGTATCGGGATGTAGCGCAGTCTGGTAGCGCGCCTGCTTTGGGAGCAGGATGTCGGGGGTTCGAATCCCTCCATCCCGACCATTTACTTGAAGCCGATTACTTGAAGTTAAAAGTAACACTGCTTTCCAGGCTTTGGTTGTGGTCAAGTGCTCATCGGTATCTTTGGATACATTATGTGCGCCCATAGCTCAACCGGATAGAGCAACGGCCTTCTAAGCCGTAGGTTGCGGGTTCGAGTCCTGCTGGGCGTGCCATCAAGAATGCGAAATCGTATTCTCCTGTCGTTATTATCAAGCATCTGTTTTGTCATGGTGGGTGTAGCTCAGTGGTAGAGCCCCGGATTGTGGCTCCGGTGGTCGTGGGTTCGATCCCCATCATCCACCCCATCGACAAAACGTTCTGCAGTATCCAGGTTGTGGTGGGTGTAGCTCAGTGGTAGAGCCCCGGATTGTGGCTCCGGTGGTCGTGGGTTCGATCCCCATCATCCACCCCATTAACCTGATCATGTTTCTTCCTCGAAATTCTCGTTCTACTCTTCTCGTTGTTTTCAATCATCCGCCTATCCTTCGTCGCCTACTGTGGCACGATTATCTTGGCATGACTTTGATGTTACTTCCCTCCGCGCGTGTTATTTCCATGGGTGTGCCCAAAAGATAGCCTTGCGCATAGTCGATGCCCAGTTCGTGTAGCTTATCCAGGGTTTCCTGCGTTTCCACGAATTCAGCCACCGTTTCAATATGCAGGGCCTTGCCCACGGCGTGAATAGCTTCCACCATGGCGCAATCAATGGGGTCCTGGTGCAGATTGCGGATGAAGCGGCCATCAATCTTGAGATAGTCGACCGATAGCTGTTTGAGATAGCCAAACGACGACAGGCCGGTTCCAAAATCATCCAGCGCAAAATGGCAGCCCATCGACTTCAAGGTTTGAATCAGCTCGCTGACTTTCGAGAGCTGCGCGATGGCAGCGCTTTCGGTGATCTCGAAGCACAGAGTGCCAGGGGGTAATTTGGCGGCGCGTACCTGGCGAATCAGCTCATGACAGAAATCGCTGTCGGACAATGAATCGCCAGACAGGTTGATCCCCCAGCGACCAACGATATCGGGTTCGGCACTGCGGCAGCGGTCACTTAGCCAGGCCAGCGTGTTGCGAATGACCCAGCGGTCGATGCGCGGCATGAAATGGTAGCGTTCGGCGGCGGGTAAAAAGCTGCCGGGGGTAATCAGCTGACCATGCTCTTCCAAGCGTATCAAAATCTCCTGATATCCCTTGTGAGGGGCGCACACAGGGTAGATTGGCTGTGCAAACAGGCGGAAAGTGTCGTTGTCCAGAGCATTTTGCAAGCGCTGTACCCACTGCAGTTCCCCGTGTCTTTCCAGCAGCAGCTGGTCGTCGGGCTGGTAGCAGTGGATCCGGTTGCGGCCTGCCTCCTTGGCGCTGTAGCAAGCCGCGTCGGCCGCATGCAGCGTGTCGGCAAGGCGCATGGGGTGGGCTGAGGTAATGGCGACGAGCCCAATGCTGACACCGATGCCGAAGGTGTGCTCCTGCCAGGCAAAGCGGAACTGCTCTATATCGCTGCGTAGCGCTTCGCAAATTAGTTGGGCCTTTTCCAACGAGCAGTCGGGCAGCAGCAGCGCAAACTCATCGCCCCCCAGGCGCGCCACGGTATCGCTACTGCGGACATGCGCTTTCAGCTTGCGCGCCACCTGACGAAGCAGCTCATCACCTGCCTGGTGGCCGCAGGTGTCATTGACGATCTTGAACTGATCCAGGTCCAGGTAGCAAAGCGTGTGGTCGCCTCCCGGCTGTGCCAGTAGTTTGCCGAGCAGCGATTCGAAGGCGCGGCGATTGACCAGTTCGGTCAAGTTGTCGTGGGAGGCCTGATAGCTGAGCTGTTCGGAGAGCTTGCGCGTCAGGCTGACATCCTGAAAGACCACGACAGCACCCAGGGTGATGCCGCTGCGCGAGCGAATAGGCGATGCGCTGTGCTGGATCGGGTAGCGCTTGCCATTGCGGTGCAGCAGCATGCTGGGGTCGGTGTATTGAAGTGGACGATGCTGGGTCAGGACATGGCGGGCGGGATTGTTGATTGGTTCGTCGCTATGTTCGTCACGCAGCTGATAGATACGGTGAATCGGTTTGTTCGAGGCTTCGCTGGCGTCCCAGCCGGTCAAGCGCTGCGCTTCGCTGTTCATGAAGGTAATGTTGCCACTGGCATCGCAGGTGATCACCCCGTCGCCAATGGAGGCGAGCGTGGTGCGGGCAAGATCGCGCTCTCGATTCAGCTGCTCCTGCAGCAGTTTGCGCTCGGTGATGTCGCGCACCATGCCTGAACGTTCCGAGTGTGACCCCTCAGCCCCCTCGCTGACCTGAATTTCGAGATAGCGTACCTGTTGGTCTTCGGTGCGTCGCTTGATTTCCAACCGTGTGCCAGGCGTCAAGGAGCGGCGGGGTAACAGCGTGCTGATGGGCTGCCCAATGAGCTGTTGGGCTTGTACGCCGAACAAGGCCTCGGCGCCAGGGTTGAGGCTGGTAAGCGTGCCATCTGCCTGCCAGGTCAAGACGCCGTCACGCAGGTTACGCAGCATGACGCGGGTGTGGCCTACGGCGCGCTCCAGGGCGGCGGATACTCGATTGTAGCTGGCAGCGATTTCCCCTACCTCGGTAAACGGGTCGGCGTCGATACGCTGGCGCATGTCGCCCTGGCGTTCATGTTGGCGCATGTGTTCGAGGAGCTGATGCAGCTCATTCTTGGCGCCATGTTCCGCCAGGTTGAGTCCCATCTTTTCGGCATCGGGTGAAACTCGCAGAGGCATGAGACGCTTGCTCAGCTTTAGCAGTAGCCAAGCGATGCCAAAGCTCCATGCGCCGCACACAATCACCCCCATGAGCTGAACATGAAACTGCTCCCAGCGGCTCAGCGAGGTGCCCAGCGCTTCCAGGTTAGCCACCCAGGGCAGTGCCAGCGTGCCCCAGATGCCGGTGACAAGGTGGGCGGGAATGGCGCCTACGGCATCATCGACGCGTTTTTTGAGCAGCCACTCACTGGCGGCCACCATCAGTACGCCGCTAACGCTGCCCAGCATGAACGCAGCGTGCAGCGACAGGGCGTGAGCACCTGCCGTGACCGCGACCAGACCTGCAATGGCACCGTTGATCGCATACATGACGTCGGCATAACGACGAATACGCCAGCCCATCAACATGGCCGATAGAATGCCGCCTGTCGCGCCCAGCAGGGTGTTGGCGATAATGCCAGGAATGGCACTAGTCAATGCCAGGGTGCTGCCACCATTGAAGCCAAACCAGCCCAAAATCATGAACAGTGCGCCCAGCATGGCCAGCGGCAGGTTGCCCGCTGGAAAAGGGTTGGCGTTAACGCCGTCGCGAAAGCGCCCGGTGCGGGGGCCAATCACCAGAACGGCGGCCAGGGCCACCCAGCCGCCCACGCTATGCACTACCGTGGCTCCGGCAAAGTCGACGAACCCACGAGCGGCCAGCCAGCCAGGCGTGCCACCGAGTAAGCCCCCCCACGCCCAGTGGCCAAACACTGGGTAGATCAATAGTGCTATCCAGAAGGCTGTCCATAGGTAGCCCAGGAAAGGCATGCGTTCAGCCACTGCGCCCGCCACGATAGTGGCTGCGGTGGCGCAGAACATGGCTTGAAAGATGAACACGGTCATCAGCCAGGCGTTGCTGGCCTCCATCTCCCAGCCGAATAACGACAGCCCCAACCAACCCCCTTGGGAAACACCGAACATCATGCCAAAGCCGATCAGCCAGAAAACCGTCACCGAAACCGCAAAGTCGGCCAGGTTTTTCATGGCGACGTTAATGGCATTCTTGGTGCGGGTAGTGCCTGCCTCCAGGCACAGGAAACCCGCTTGCATGACGAACACCATGGCGGCGGCCCACAGCACCCATAAGGTATCGAGAAGCCTGGTCTCCAGAATCATTGCCATGTGCGGGTCCTTGTTGGTGCTTTTGTCGCTGCCTGGTGCAGGGTGTGCACTGCATTGGTGCTTCGGGGGTGGGTAAATGCGTCACTGTTGGGTAAAGGGAGCGGGAATCCCCGTCGCCGTGACGAACGCTTGCAGCACTGCTAATGTGAATCAAGCAAATGTCATGCCGTGGCTAGTGAACTCCTCCTTATTTTGGTTTTTTACGTGATTAAAAACTGAAATTTAGGTAAAAAACGGTATTTATGACTGTGCAATTACTCTTTGAATGGTGATATTTTTCAATTTACTGAAGTGCTGCCGGGGAGGGTCTGGTAGCACCATCATCTTTCGGAAAGGAGTGCATCAAAATGGCGCGTCAAACAGTGGTTTTAGGGGCAGGGATGGTGGGCGTCAGTATTGCCTGGCAGCTGCAAAAGCGCGGTTATCAGGTGACGCTGATCGATCGTCGTCAGCCCGGCCGTGAAACCTCGTTTGGCAACGCGGGCATCATCCAGCGTGAGGCCGTGCGCCCCTATCCGTTCCCGCGCGATATGAAAACCATCTTGAGTGTGCTGCCCAACCGTCGTGTCGATATTCGCTATCGGCCCACCGGCATGATCAAGGCGGCCTCTCCGCTGCTCAGTTATTGGCATCATTCGTCGTCGCGGCTCTACAAGAAGATCGTCCCGGAGTACGCCTCGCTGATCCAGCTGTGTCTCGACGCCCACGCGCCGATGATCGAAGCGGCAGGTGCCGATGCGCTGGTACGTCGCGAGGGTTGGCTGGAAATCTATCGAACCCCCGAGAAGCTGGCCAAGCGTGTCAAGGAAGCAGAGGAAGCCCGCGATCTCTATGGTGTGCAGTTTGCGGTGCTCGACCGCCAAGGGGTTGCCGAAAAAGAGCCCCAGCTGGGAGAGCAGATCATTGGAGCTATTCATTGGCTGGACCCCTGGACCGTTGCTGACCCCGGTGGTCTGGTAGCGGCCTACGCCGAGTCGTTCGTTGCTTTGGGTGGCCAGCTGGTACAAGCGGACATCACCGACGTCAGTCAGCAGGGGGCGCAGTGGCAGGTGACCACCGCCACCGATACCTTCACGGCAGATGATGTGGTGATGGCACTGGGCCCTTGGGCGGGAGAGTGGATGAAGTCGCTGGGCTACCACTTCCCGACGTTCGTCAAGCGTGGCTACCATATGCACTACGCCACGCAACCGGACACCAGGCTGCATTATTGGCTGATGGATGCAGAAGTCGGCTACCTGCTGGCGCCCATGAACGCTGGCGTGCGGCTGACCACGGGGGCGGAGCTGGATCGCCTGGAATCGCCGGCCGATGAAGAGCAGCTAGGGGCGGCAGAGAGCGTGGCGCGGACCATTTTTCCGCTGGCCGATCGCAAGGGCGAGCGTGCCTGGAAGGGCGCGCGTCCTTGTCTGCCGGACATGAAACCGGTGATTGGCCCGGCGCCACGCCATCCGGGCTTGTGGCTGGCATTCGGTCACGGCCACCAGGGCTTTACGCTGGGGCCTGCTACCGGCCAACTGCTGGCTGACATGATGGAGAATAAACCGACAGCCATCGATATGGCACCGTTCCGCGCGGACCGCTTCTAGATGTCAGGTGGCGTTCCGGTTTGTTTGGCACCCGGAAGGGATGTTTGCTAGGCTGTAGATGAAATTCCGCTAGATGGAGGTTCCGCAATGGATGTCGCGGTCAGTAATACGGTGAGCACGGCGCTTTACATGAATCAGGCGCAAACCGTGGAACAGGCGCAGATGCAAATGTTCAGAGATGCGCTGGAGCAGCAAGCCGATCAGGTCACGGAAGTATTGGCGTCGGCGGATTCGGCAGCGCAGCCCGAGCTTGCTCAGGAAGGTAGCGTCGGTACGCAAATCAATACCTTCGCTTAATCCGCTGGAACAACGCCTTTCTCAATCAATACCCAAACGCCGACCTTGTCGGCGTTTTTTGCTTTGGTATGCCGCAGGCAGGGAGTTGCGTTACCATAGGCGCACCCCGCCACTGGTCTGGCGCTTTTTTGGTTATTACGCAGTCCCCCTATTTAGAGAACTCCATGTCTGACGCTCAATTAGCGCGCGAAGCAGAGCTACGCCGCACCTTTGCCATTATTTCCCACCCTGACGCCGGTAAAACGACCATCACCGAAAAAATGCTGCTGTTCGGAAACGCCATTCAGATGGCCGGTTCGGTGAAAAGCAAGCGCAATGATCGCCACGCGACGTCCGACTGGATGAAGATGGAGCAGGAGCGGGGCATCTCGGTGACCACGTCGGTCATGCAGTTCCCCTACGGCGGGCGAATCGTCAACCTGCTGGATACCCCTGGGCACGAGGACTTTTCTGAAGACACGTACCGCACCTTGACCGCCGTCGACTCTGCACTGATGGTCATCGATGGGGCCAAGGGTGTCGAAGATCGCACCATCAAATTGATGGAAGTGTGCCGGCTGCGTACTACGCCCATCCTCACCTTCGTGAACAAGATGGACCGCGATATTCGTGACCCCATCGAAGTCATGGATGAAGTGGAGACGGTGCTCAACATTCAGTGTGCTCCGATGACCTGGCCCATTGGCATGGGGCGGCACTTCAAGGGTGTCTATCATCTCTACAACGATGTGATTCATCTCTATACCCAGGGGCAGGGCAGCCGTATCCCTGACGACAAGCGTATCGAAGGGTTGGATAACCCAGAGGTGGATGCCATTCTGGGCGAAGAGCAGGCCGAAGAGCTGCGCATGGAAGTCGATCTGGTGCGCGGCGCTTCCCATGAGTTCGACCTGGAAGCCTATCGTCGTGGCGAGCTGACCCCGGTCTATTTCGGTACCGCCATGGGTAACTTCGGCGTGCGTGAAATGCTCGACGGCTTCGTCGAGTACGCGCCATCGCCGCAGCCCCGCGAGACCGATACTCGAGAAGTCACGGCCAAGGACGATCGCTTTACCGGCTTCGTTTTCAAGATCCAGGCCAACATGGACCCGAACCACCGTGACCGCATTGCCTTTCTGCGGGTGTGTTCCGGCAAGTATGAAAAGAACATGAAGATGCGCCATGTGCGCATTGGCAAGGACGTCAAGATTGCCGATGCGCTGACCTTCATGGCCTCGGACCGCTCCCACGTGGAGGAGGCCTGGCCCGGCGATATCATCGGCTTGCACAACCACGGCACCATTCAGATTGGTGACACCTTTACCGTGGGTGAAGACATGCGCTTCATGGGCATCCCGCACTTCGCGCCGGAGCTCTTCAAGCGCGTGCGCCTGAAAGACCCGCTGAAGATGAAAGCACTGCAGAAAGGCCTGCAGCAGCTATCGGAAGAAGGAGCTACTCAGGTCTTCATGCCGGTGGATAACAATGACCTGATTCTTGGCGCAGTAGGTACGCTGCAGTTCGACGTCGTCGCACACCGCTTGAAGGAAGAGTACAAGGTCGATTGTCTCTACGAAGGTGTCAACGTGCAGACGGCTCGCTGGGTCTATTGTGACGATGCGAAGATGCTGGAAGAGTTCAAGCGCAAGGCAAGTGCCAACCTGGCGATCGACGGCGGCGGCTACCTGACCTATATCGCCCCGACCCGGGTCAATCTGCAAATGACCCAGGAGCGCTGGCCGGATATCCGTTTCCAGCCGACCCGAGAGCACTAATCTCAAGACTCGCCTCAAGAGGCCTACCCAAACGAGAGCGCTTGCCATGCTCATTGACGCCCACTGCCACCTGGATGCCGCGGAGTTCGATGAAGACCGAAAGGCCGTCATCGCCGCAGCCAGGGCCGTGGGCGTCACGGGTTTCATCGTGGCTGCCACGGTGCGCCAGCGCTGGCAGAATGTGCTGGCGCTGGGCGAGAGCGAAGGGGTCAGCATCTGCCTCGGGCTTCACCCCTATTTCATTGCCCAGCATCACACCGATGACCTGGCGGCGCTGGAGGCGCTGGTCAAGCAGCAGTTGGCCTGCCCGGAAACCGCCCTGGTGGCGATTGGCGAGTGTGGTATCGATGGCCGCTTCAGCGAGAGTCTCTCGCCGCAGTGGGAATATTTCGATGCCCAGCTCGGTATCGCGAGCCGTTGCCAGCTTCCCCCCGTCGTGCACTGTGTGAAGGCCAACGATGACGTGGCCAAGCGGCTTCATCAGCGGTCACTGGCGAGGCCCGGCATGATCCATGCCTTTGCCGGTTCCTACCAGCAGGCCGCAAGGTTTCTGGATGCGGGGTTTGTACTGGGGCTGGGAGGCGCCGTCACCTACGCTCGTGCTCAGCGCCTGCATCGTGTGGTGGCCACATTGCCGGATGACGGGTTCGTGCTGGAAACCGATAGCCCCGATATGCCGCTGAGTGGCTTCCAAGGGCAGCGCAATGAACCTTCGCGCGTGAAGCACGTCGCTGAGCAGGTGGCTAAGCTGCGTCAGCAATCGCTGGAACACGTCGCAGCGCTGAGCAGTGCCAACGCTGCACGTATTTTCGGCCTGTGAGTGCTGCCCCGCTGGTGTCAGCTCAATTGAGCCGCTAGCGCTTCAGGGTCCAGGCGCTCGACGGGGTAAGGCAGCGCGTGCAGGCTCACTGGCTGCGCTTGCCAGTAGACGGAGATCTGCTCCTCCGCCACTTTGGTATTCATAACCGCCAGCAGCTCTACCTGCTGCTCGTCACTGAACGCGCTGTTGACGACTTCACCCAGGGCTTTCCCTTCCTTATCTACCAGGCTGTCGCCTATCTGGGGTAATGCGCTGGCGCTGAGGTGCGCATGCACCAGGCGTTTTTTGACCTGGCCGCGAAAGTGCGCCCGAGCGACGACTTCTTGCCCGGTATAGCAGCCCTTTTTGAAGCTGATGCCGCCCAGTGCTTCCCAGTTGAGCATTTGTGGCAGGAAGTGATCCTGCTGTGCCGCCGTCAACCAGGCGAGGCCGCTACGGATATCCGCCAACTGCCAGGCTTGCTGTAGCGTCTCTTGCGAAGCCTCCTCTGGGGGTGTCTCTTCCAGCATCAGCAGCCAGCGAGGAGTGCCTGGCATACGCAGGGCGGTGCCCAAGGGGCTGGTATGATGCGTATAGGCCTGATCGGGCAACGTCACGCCTGTCTGCTCCAGTAGCGAGGCGTTCGGGGCGCTGCTGCCCACGAACGTTACGGATGTGGCAATCGTCAGCTCGGTCTTGTAGAAAGCGGCAAACTTTTTCAAATGGTTGGCCAGAGATTCGGCCAGCGAGGCGTCGAGAACCAGCCGATAGTGCTGTGGCGCCAGGCGCAGCAGCTGGGCATTGGCCAGCATGCGCCCTTTGGGGGTGCAAAAGCACGTCAGAGGGGCGAAGTGTCCATTGGCGAGGCCGACCTGGGCGCTGGTTTGCCCCTGAAGAAATTTTTCGGCATCAGGACCCGTGACGTCCAGCGCTGCCAGGTGCGTCAAATAAACGGTACCGGTGAAGGGGTGAGTCTCGGCGGTGGCCATGGTCTCTCCTGAAGATGAAAGCTGCGCGACATGAAGTGAAAGGCGCGGCAATAGGTTACGCTAGGTGCGGGCAGTGGGCTGCAATTGCAAGCGCACTTGCGCGTGCTAAACTTCAATTCCGCGTATCGGTCTTGCACAAGAATTTTTGCGTCGTATCGCCGATCGATCCCGCTAGCATATACTTAACAAGACTCATTAACACATAAAAGGGCAGCGCATGGCAGTGCAATCACTCAGTTTTCAAGGGGTTTCCAACGCTGATCAGGTGAACAAGATCACCACGGCATTGATGATGCTGGATGGGGTGGACAGCGCCGAAGTAGGGCGTCATGGCGCCGAAGTGGAAGGACGCGCCAAGCGCGACGCGCTGATCAAGGCGGTCGAACAGCTCAAACTACCCATCAAGGTGTCGTGAATGCATCCGCCTATCGTAGTGATCAGTGAGCGCAACCGGGCGTTTCGTCAGCGTATCGAGGTCAATGGCCTGGAAGACCTCTACGCAGACGTACCCGCGGTGGTGGGTGGCGATGAAAGCGCGCCGGACCCTCACGACTATTTCGACATTGCCTTGGGAACCTGCAAGGCCATTACCGTACAAATGTATGCCAAGCGCAAGCAGTGGCCGCTGGAAGGCATTACGGTCACGGTGCAGCGAGACGACCAGGATGAAAAGAAGGGCGTTTATCGGCTGGCCGTTCAGCTCGAACTGCACGGTATCAGCGACCCTGAGCAGAAAGCCAAGCTGGAAGAGATCAGCCACAAATGCCCCATTCAGCGGTTGATGACCCAGGCCACCATCGAGATCACCACTCGCACCGAGTGACCACCCCAGGAGCCATGATGAGCAAGGAATTTCGTCTGCAGTCAAAATTCAAGCCTGCGGGCGATCAGCCCACCGCGATCCGCAGCCTGGTAAACGGCCTGGAGTCGGGCCTGGCCCACCAGACGCTGCTGGGCGTGACCGGCTCCGGCAAGACCTTCACTATGGCCAACGTGGTGCAGCAACTACAGCGGCCGACCATCGTCATGGCGCCCAACAAGACGCTGGCGGCTCAGCTGTACGGCGAATTCAAGTCGTTCTTTCCCGACAACGCCGTCGAATATTTCGTCTCCTACTACGACTACTATCAGCCGGAAGCGTACGTGCCTTCCTCGGACACGTTCATTGAAAAAGATGCCTCGATCAATGATCACATCGAGCAGATGCGGCTGTCTGCCACCAAGGCGCTACTGGAAAGGCGTGACGCCTTGATCGTCGTGTCGGTATCGGCGATCTATGGTCTGGGTGATCCGGACCAGTATCTGAAAATGCGCCTGCACTTTACCCGCGGCGAGCTGATCGATCAGCGTGCCTTCTTGCGCCGATTGGCGGAGCTGCAGTACACGCGCAACGACATGGACTTTCGTCGCGGCACCTACCGTGTGCGAGGCGATGTGATCGATATCTTTCCGGCGGATGCCGATGAAGAGGCTGTGCGTGTCGAACTCTTCGACGACGAGATCGACTCCATTCGCCTGTTTGACCCGCTGACGGGGGATATACGTGGCCAGGTACCGCGCATGACGATCTACCCGAAGTCGCACTATGTCACTCCCAGGGAAACCATCCTGGAGGCCATCGATGCCATCAAGGGAGAGTTGAAAGAGCGGCTCGAGTGGCTGAGAAAGCATGAACGGCTGGTGGAAGCCCAGCGCCTGGAACAGCGCACTCTCTACGACATCGAAATGATGCTGGAGCTGGGTTACTGCAACGGCATCGAAAACTACTCGCGCTACTTGTCTGGCCGTGCCCCTGGCGAGCCGCCGCCGACATTTTTCGATTACCTGCCCGACGATGCGCTGCTCTTCATCGATGAGTCCCACGTCAGCGTGCCCCAGGTGGGTGGCATGTACAAAGGTGACCGCTCCCGCAAGGAGACGCTGGTGGAGTACGGCTTCCGCCTGCCTTCCGCGCTGGACAACCGGCCGATGAAGTTCGAAGAGTGGGAGTCGATTTCGCCGCAAACGATTTTCGTCTCGGCTACCCCGGGGCCTTATGAGGCAGAGCATGCCGGTCAGGTGGTCGAGCAGGTGGTGCGCCCCACGGGGCTGCTCGACCCGCAAATCGAAGTGCGCCCTGCCAGCACCCAGGTCGACGACCTGCTATCCGAAATCGGCTTGCGCACCGCGGTGGGCGAGCGCGTGCTGGTGACCACGCTGACCAAACGTATGGCCGAGGATTTGACCGACTATCTCGACGAACACGATATTCGGGTGCGCTACCTGCACTCCGATATCGACACTGTCGAGCGGGTGGAAATCATCCGCGATCTACGGCTGGGCAAGTTCGATGTGCTGGTGGGGATCAACCTGTTGCGCGAAGGGCTGGATATTCCGGAAGTGTCGCTGGTCGCCATTCTGGATGCAGACAAGGAAGGTTTCCTGCGTGCCGAGCGTTCGTTGATCCAGACCATTGGCCGCGCGGCGCGTAACGCCAACGGTAAAGCGATTCTCTACGGTGACCGGATTACCGACTCGATGCGCAAGGCCATCGATGAAACCGAGCGCCGCCGCGCCAAGCAGATGGCCCATAATGAAGAGCATGGCATCACGCCGACCACCGTGACGCGTTCGGTGGCCGACATTCTCGAAGCCGCCCAAACGCCCGGCAAGAAGAGCTCCCGTCGTCGTGGCAACGAGCGCAAGGTGGCCGAGCCTGAGGGTAGCTATGACGTGGCGTCCATGAGTCGCCAAGACCTGCTGGCGGCCATCAGCAAGCTGGAAGACGCCATGTTCGAGGCCGCCCAGAACCTGGAGTTCGAAGAGGCGGCGAGATTGCGTGATCAGGTGCACCGCATGAAAGAACAGCAGCTGGCGCTGGGGTAGGCGATGCCTGAAGGCCCTGAAATCCGGCGTGCCGCGGATCGTATCGAGAAGCAGCTCGCGGAGAAGACGCTGGAAGACGTGTGGTTTGCGTTTCCGGAGCTGGCCCCGCAGGCGGCATCGCTCATTGGCGTCAACGTGCAGGCGGTGGATACCCGTGGCAAGGCGATGCTGATTCGCTTTGCCGATCAGCGTGTGCTCTATTCACACAATCAGCTCTATGGCGTCTGGAAACTGCATGCCGAGGACAGGCCGCCCAGTACCCAGCGCTCGTTGCGTGTCCGGCTGACCGCGGAGGGAAGGTCTGCCAGTCTTTACAGCGCCTCGGATGTTTCCTTGTGGCATGAAGAGCACCTGCCTCAACACCCGTTCTTGTCTCGGCTTGGCCCTGATCTGTTGAGCGAGCGGGTTACCCCCGCGCAGGTCAGGCAGCGCTTGCTGTTGCCTGCTTTTCGGCGGCGTAGCCTGGGGGCACTGCTGCTGGATCAGAGTCTGGTGGCAGGGCTGGGTAACTACCTGCGCTCGGAAATTCTGTTTTTCGCCCAGTTGCATCCCCGCCAGCGGCCTGCTGAGCTGAACGATACGCAGCTCGCGTTACTGGCCGAAAATATCGTCGAGATCACCCGGCAGGCCTATCTGCAGGCGGGCGTCACCAACCTGCCCGAGTGGATATCCCAGGCGGTGGCCTCAGGGGAGCCTCGCAGGCAGTGGCGTTTTGCAGTATTCGAGCGGGCTGGCCTCAGTTGCCATCGCTGTGGCGATGTCATCGAACGCAGCATGGTCGGCTCCCGGCGGTTATATCGGTGTCCGGGTTGTCAGAAAGCCTCTTCTGCATAGTTATACCGTTATCCTGCCTGTTGAAGATTTGTCAGACCAAAGCCTTACGCTCGGAGCGGTAGCGTGGGCCTGTATTGGCTGCCGTGGCTGCTTCAATACGGTATACTTCCTGCACACTTAGACGGCCGAGAAGGTCGCACTCAGCACGATAACCGAGGAGCTGTTCATCCATGACCGTGATTCGCCAGGACGACGTGATTCAAAGCGTTGCCGATGCTCTGCAGTACATCTCTTACTATCATCCCAAGGATTTCATCGATGCCATGGCAGCCGCTTATGAGCGCGAAGAGAATCCGGCGGCCAAGGATGCCATTGCTCAGATCCTGATCAACTCACGGATGTGCGCCACGGGCCATCGTCCCATCTGTCAGGATACCGGCATCGTGACGGTATTCGTGCATGTCGGCATGAACGTGACCTGGGACGCGGATCTCAGCCTGGATGACATGATCAACGAAGGCGTGCGCCGGGCCTACCAGTTGCCGGATAACGTCCTGCGTGCGTCGGTTCTGGCGGACCCGGATGGCAAGCGCCAAAACACCAAGGACAATACGCCCGCCATCATCCATCACAAGATTGTGCCTGGCGACAAGGTCGACATTCACGTGGCAGCGAAGGGCGGTGGTAGCGAGGCAAAATCGAAGTTTGCCATGCTCAACCCTTCCGACAGCGTGGTGGATTGGGTCATGGAACAGTTGCCCAAGATGGGTGCTGGCTGGTGCCCGCCCGGCATGCTCGGTATCGGGATTGGTGGAACCGCCGAAAAGGCCATGGAAATCGCCAAGGAAGCGCTCCTCGATCCGATCGACATCCAAGACCTTCAGGCACGTGGCCCCAGCAATCGGGCAGAAGAGCTGCGTCTGGAGCTGTTCGACAAGATCAACAAGAGTGGTATCGGTGCCCAGGGGCTGGGCGGCTTGACCACTGTGCTGGATATCAAGGTCAAGGATTATCCCACCCATGCGGCCAACAAGCCGGTGGCCATCATTCCCAACTGTGCGGCTACGCGTCATGCGCACTTCACTCTGGATGGTTCCGGTGCCGTCTCGTTGCCAGCTCCCAGGCTGGAAGATTGGCCGGAAATCACTCGTGAAGCGGGTGATAACGTCAAGCGCGTGAATCTCGATACGGTCACTCCTGAAGAGGTCAGCACCTGGCAGCCAGGCGACACGCTGCTGCTCAACGGAAAACTGCTGACCGGCCGCGATGCGGCGCACAAGCGCATGGTCGACATGATCTCCAAAGGCGAGCCGTTGCCGGTAGACATGAAAGGGCGCTTCATCTACTACGTTGGGCCAGTAGACCCGGTAGGCGATGAAGTCGTGGGGCCAGCAGGGCCAACGACCGCCACTCGTATGGACAAGTTCACCCGTACCATGCTGGAAGAGACCGGGCTGCTGGGGATGGTGGGCAAGGCCGAGCGTGGCCAGGCGGCCATCGACGCGATTCGCGACAACCAGGCCGTCTATCTGATGGCGGTCGGGGGCTCTGCCTATCTGGTGGCCCAGGCCATCAAGCAGTCTCGTGTAGTAGGCTTCGAGGACCTCGGGATGGAAGCCATCTATGAGTTCGAGGTAGAAGACATGCCGGTCACGGTCGCCGTCGATAGCCAGGGCACGTCAGTGCACCAGACGGGGCCTGCCAAATGGAAAGAGATCATTGCTCAAAAGGCCTGATGGCCGATAGGCAACCCGGGTGACCGGGTGAGTGATCGCAAGCCCCGTCCCAGGCGGGGCTTTTCCGCATGGTCACGATGGAAAAGTTGAAAAACTTCAGGCGCAGTAAACCGTAGGTGTTCCGACGATGACGAGGAAGCGTTAATGGCCTCATGGCTGCTAGGCACAGGGATCATGATGATCCACGTTCTGGGGATGGTCTCGGCGGTAATGGCGCTGATGTCCAGTCGGACGTCGCAGGGCGCCGTCGCGTGGATCATTTCGCTGCTGACCTTTCCCTATATCGCGTTACCGGCCTACTGGTTTTTTGGGCGCCCCCGCTTTTATGGTTATGTAACGGCCCGGGGTGCCAAGGATACGGTGCTGCGCAGGGTATTGGTACGCTATCGTCATAACATCAAACCCCATGTGGTCGAGTCCACCAATACCGACATCAAGGCGGTGGAGCAGCTGGCCATGATGCCCCTGACCCGGGGCAATCACCCGCAGCTGTTGATCGATGGGCAGGCGACGTTCGACAGCCTGTTTGAAGGTATTGCACAGGCTCAGCACTACCTGCTGCTGCAATTCTTCATCGTGAGGGATGACGCGCTGGGACGTGAGCTGCAGCAGCATCTCGTGAGCGCGGCACAACGTGGTGTGCGTGTCTATTTTCTCTACGATGAAATTGGCAGCCGCAAACTGCGAGACGGTTATTTCAAAGAGCTGAAGCAGGCAGGTGTCGAAGTGACCCCGTTTCGATCGTCGCGCGGCATCAAGCACCGCTTTCAGCTCAATTTCCGTAACCACCGCAAAATTGCCGTGGTGGATGGGGAGCAAGGGTGGGTAGGCGGTTTCAATGTTGGCACAGAGTACCTGGGGCAGAGCAAGAAGCACGGCCCCTGGCGTGATACCCATCTGCTGTTGAACGGCCCTAGTGTGCTCGGTCTTCAGGAGGCTTTCTGGGAGGATTGGCACTGGGCCACGGGAGAGGTGATCACGCTGAATTGGCATGCATCACCCGCTGCGGGGCATGACCAGCAGGTCGTCATCGTGCCGTCAGGGCCTGCTGACAAGCAGGATACCGCAGGGTTGCTGGTGCAGCAGCTGATCCACAGTGCCAACGAACGTTTTTGGGTCACCAGCCCGTATTTCGTGCCGGACCAGGGCGTACAAGACTCGCTGCGCCTGGCGGCCATGCGCGGTGTGGATGTGCGTGTGATGATCCCGGAGCGCCCGGATCACTTGCTGGTCTTCCTGTCGGCGTTCTCGTTTTTGCCAGAGATGCTCAAGGCAGGTGTTAAAATATACCGTTATCAGCCTGGCTTTTTACACCAAAAAGTCATGCTTATCGACAACAGCTCATCTGCCGTCGGCACGGTCAATCTGGATAATCGCTCGTTCAGACTGAATTTCGAGATTACCGCCTTCATACCCAGCGCTGATTTTACTCGGCAAGTGGCCGAGATGCTGGAAGCCGATTTTGCTCAGTGTCGACGCGTCACCCTCGATGAAGTCAGCCAGCGCCCGATGTGGAAAAAAGTCGTATCCCGCGCTGCGTACCTGATGTCACCCGTTCAGTAGCGACTGGGCCAGCCGCAATCACAAAGCCAATAAACAAAGGGAGTGTTGGGTGAATCTTGAAACAAAATGGTTAGAGGATTTTGTGGCCCTGGCCAATACGCGCAGTTTCTCTGCATCTGCCAGACAGCGTCATGTGACCCAGCCTGCCTTTAGTCGTCGTATCAGGGCGCTGGAACAAGCGGTGGGCGTCACCCTGGTGGATCGTTCGACGACACCTGTCGGGCTCACCTCGGAAGGGCAGCTTTTTTTGGTCACTGCGCGCAACCTGGTGGAGCAACTCAATGAATCACTCAGCCATTTGCGTGGCCTCTCCATTGCCAATGAAGCGCTGGATATCGTGGCTGCCCACTCCCTGGCACTGAGCTTTTATCCGCCCTGGATATCTCGGCTGCAGAAGGGGCTGGGCGAACTGCCGACGCGGCTGGTAGCCATGAACGTGGGAGAGGCCATCCATGTTCTGCGGGAGGGCAACTGTGACCTCATGCTGGCTTATTACGACCCGTTTGCCACCATGCAGCTGGACGCCGAAGTGTTCCCCTCATTTTCGATTGGCAAGGTCAAGATGTTGCCGGTGTCACTCCCGGATGAGCAGGGCAAACCGCTCTTTTCACTACAGCGTGACCAGTCGATCCCCTACCTGGCTTATACACAGGGTGCTTTCCTCGGTCGCAGTGTGCGCATGCTGCTGAAGAACGATCCGCTACGCATGAAGCTACGCACCGTGTACGAAACCGCCATGGCCGAGGGCCTGAAGGGCATGGTGTTGCAAGGGGTCGGCGTGGCCTGGATTCCCGACTTCTGCATTCGTGAAGAGTTGAAGAGCGGTCGGCTGGTTCGGGCAGGAGATGAGGGGTGGGATATTCCTCTGGAAATCCGTTTGTATCGTTGCTCGCTGGTGCACAAGCCCGGTGTAGAGCGCCTCTGGCGGCAGATGATGAAGCTGCCGCGCGATTTTCTGCAGGGCTAAGCGCCACCCAGATTGGCTGGCAGCCCCAGAAAATTTTGAATGATAAAGAAGTGATCCTCAAACAGGCTCTCTGGCTCCAGGTCGGCTAGCGCCACCCAGCGGGCATGCTCGCCGCCTTTGACCGGCTTCAAGCGAGGTAGCTGTTGGTCGGGAGTCAGCGCAAAGTAGAAGGCCTCGGCCAGCGTGCGCCCGCGCCAGCTGCGATGGGGCTCATCGAACAGGCGCTGGCCGCGTAACGATCCTTTCAGCACCGGCTCCGGCACCTTCAGCCGCAGGCGTTCGCGCAGCTCGCGCAGGCAGGCATCCAGCAGGCGTTCGTGGGGATTGATGAAGCCGCCGGGCAGGGCAAACAGCCCCTTGCCCGGGGCGGCGGTACGCTTGACCAACAACACATGGCCGGATTGCACCACCACGGCATTTACCGTGACGAAAATGGGCGGGTAGGGAGCCTTGGCCCACGCCTGGCGATACTGGTCCAGCAAGTGCTGCTCCTCCAGCAGTTGATGATAGGCGTCGCCCTTGCAGAACTGCCCCACGCTTTTGACCACTCCGGGGGGGAGGTCGTGAAATGCTCCGGTGCTTAGATAGTCGCCGGTGGCGTCCGGTGAGCGAAATAGACGCTCACGAATCTGACTTGCTGAAATTCCCTCCACCAGCGGAACGCTGACCGACTCCCACTGAGGAAACAGCGAAAGATAGTAGCTGGATTGGCCTCGACTGGCTCCGATCAGGCCGATACGTGGCAGGCGCGCGTTGGCTGGAGTGGCCAGGTCACGCACCTTGCGCTGTACATCCCGTACCCAGACATCGTCATTATAAAGAGCGTCCAGCAGTGGGGTGATTTCCAGGCGGCGGTTCTCGGCCTCGTCGAACGCCGAGCGGATCATGGCCTGACGCTCATTGAAGTGCCAAGGGTTACGCAAGGAGCGCGCTTGCCACGAAGAGCCGACCATGACGATGACCTGACGTGCCTGCTTGAGGGCTTCGCGGATGATGGCCAAATGGCCCAGATGCGGCGGCTGAAAACGACCGATGAATACCAGGCAGTCGAATTCGTGGGTCGATGTCGTGGGGGCCGCATCCAATGTCATGGGGTGTCCTTGTTCGCTGATCAGTTGGTCGTCAGGCGAGGCCATTATGGTCAGAGCGCTAACGCTGTGCAATGCACCAAATCCTGCGCTCAACGGTTTCATTCGGTATGCTTACCTACTGATAGCAATAGTGGCGTTATAAAAAAGGACGCTGGGAATGGTTTTAAAGGGAATAACTATGCTGAAGCGCACGCTCGTTTTCTGGTGGAACGTGGTACAAGATGCAGTCTCGCTATGGTTGGAGCGTAATGCCTTCAGCTACGCTGGTTCGCTGGCGTTCTATACGCTTTTTTCGCTGGCTCCGACGATCATTATTGCGGTCACCGTCATCGGGGTGGTGCTGGGGGAAGATGCCGCTCAAGGGCAAATCGTGGCGCAGCTTCAAGGCACGTTAGGGGCCGAGGCTGCCCAAGCGGTGGAACAGGCGGTTGCCCAGTCGCGTATCGAAGAGTCCGGGCTGCTGCCTACTGTCTTAGGGGTGGTTGCACTGCTGGTGGGTGCCACCACGGTCTTTGCTCAGATGCAGTTTTCACTCAATACCATCTGGGGCGTCACGGCCAAGCCTACCAGCAACAGCGCCTTCATTTTCATCAAGACGCGCCTGCTGTCGCTGACCGTCGTGCTTTCGATTGGCTTCATTCTGCTCGTTTCTCTGGTGCTGGGCGTTTTCCTGCGCAGCATGCTGCACGCCACCAGTGACCTGCTGCCCATCGCGACCATCGTCACTACTACTGCAGAGTCGCTTATTTCGCTGGCCATGGTGACCTTGCTGTTTGCCACTATCTTCAAAGTGCTGCCCGATGTGGTATTACGTTGGCAGGACGTGCTGATCGGCGCGCTGGTGACGGCGATTCTGTTTACGATAGGCCGTAGCCTGATTGCCATCTATCTGGCCTATACGGCCACCGCATCTACCTATGGTGCCGCGGGCTCGGTGGTGATGATCCTGCTGTGGGTGTACTACAGTTCATTGATACTGTTGTTCGGTGCGTCGTTTACCCGTTCGCTGCTGCTGCGCCGGGGGCGCCCACTGGTGCCCCGCAACAGCGCCGTATTGGTACGCCAGGAACTGCTTTAATGAACAGGAGGCTGTCATGTCACAGTGCTGTTTGCGTGCAATAGTGTCAGGGAAGGTTCAAGGAGTCGGGTACCGCCGTGCTACCCAGGAGCAGGCGCTACAGCGGGGGGTCACCGGGTATGCGAAAAATCTGCCCGACGGCCGCGTGGAAGTCATCCTGTGTGGCTCGGCGGACGCCGTCGCCGAGCTGAGTGAGTGGCTGTGGCAGGGGCCTTCTGGGGCCAGGGTGTCGCATGTATCGTTGGAAACCCTGGCCCAATATCACGCTCCCGGCCATTTTGCGACGTTTTAACGTGTCACCGCGTCATGCGGTCTGCTCTGCCTGCCAGTCAGTGATGTTTTTTGCGGTCAGCAAGACGATATTCTGGCGCGCTTCGGGGGTGATCCAGGCGTTGTGCGGCGTAACGATCAAGTTGAGCGGCTCTCCTGCTGCCAGGGCATCCAGCAACGCATGCCCCTGGCGGGGTGGTTCAGCGGGCAGCACGTCAACGGCCAGCCCGCCCAGCGCTCCTTTGCGCAACGCCTCCAGAGCGGCCTCTTCGTCGATGATGCCGCCGCGCGCGCAGTTGACCAGCAGCAGTGAAGGCTTGGCCTTGGCCAAACGCGCTTGATTGATCAAGTGTCGTGTATCGTCGTTCAGAGGGCAGTGCAGGCTAATGACATCGGCGTGGGGCAACAGGTCGTCCAGGGCCGGGCGCTTATCGGCGGCTTCGTTGCCAGGCCGCGCGGCGAAGGTCACCTGCATGCCGAAAGCCTCGGCCAGACGAGCGACTTCCGAGCCCAGCTCGCCACTGCCTACCATGACCAGTTGCTTGCCAGCCAGCTGCAGCGTCGGGTGGTTCTGAAGACAGAAGAAATCACTTTTCTGCCATTCTCCTGCGGCGATATCTGCCTGATAGCGCGGCAGGCGATTGGCCAGCGACAGCATCAGCATCAGCGTGTGCTGAGAGACACTGGCCGTGCCGTAGGCGGAGACGTTCTTGACGACGATGCCATGCGCCTTGGCTGCGTCAAGATCGATATTGTTCAATCCCGTGGCCAGGACACAGATCAGCCGTAGCGAAGGCAACTGTGACAACGTGTCGGCGTCCAGTGTGACCTTGTTGACGATGGCGATATCCGCGTTCTTTAGGCGCTCGCGGGCCTGCTCTGGGGTGCTTTGTTGATAGGTTTCCAAGTGATCGACTGCTTCGCGAATCGGCGTCAGGTCGATATGGGGGCCCAGGCTTTCTGCATCCAGCATTACCGCATGAGGCATGTTGTTTTCTCCATTGGCTGCCAAGTGGTGCTTGGTCTTGCCCGGCAGGGGGCACAAAAGGGTATAATGTTCGCGCTATCAACCGCAGTCTTGGAATTTATCCCAGCAGGCCACATATTGTCAGCTCGGCGGCCTAGTCGTTCGCCACTTTTCTGTAAATATCAGTCTGTTGACGTTGTGCTTTTCAGGAGCCCTCAACATGCCTATCTATGAGTACGAGTGCAAGGCCTGCGGCCATCGCATGGAAAAACTACAGAAGGTCAGCGCTGATCCGCTGACTCAATGCCCCGCTTGCCAGCAGGATGACCTCGAACGGCTGGTGTCTGCGGCAGGCTTTCGTCTGGCCGGTGGCGGCTGGTACGAAACCGATTTCAAAACCGGTAGCAAAAAGAACCTTGCTGCTGGCGGTGGCTCGGCTGGCTCTTCGTCCAGCGACACCAGCACGCCATCCCCCAGCAAAGGCGCCGCGGCTTAGCCGCGGCGGTCAGCCGAGGTAGTTGGCGACCCCTTACATAGTCACGCAACAGAACAGGAAGAGACATGCGCAGCCATTATTGCGGCCAGCTGAACGAAACATTGGTGGATCAAACGGTCACCGTCTGCGGTTGGGTACATCGCCGTCGTGATCACGGTGGGGTTATCTTTCTCGACATGCGCGACCGCGATGGGATTGCGCAATTCGTCGTCGACCCCGATACCGCCGAGGCGTTTGCTAATGCCGACCGTGCGCGCAGTGAATATGTTCTGCGTATTACCGGGCGTGTTCGCCTGCGTCCCGAAGGCACCCAGAATCCCAACATGCCGACGGGCATGATCGAAGTGCTGGCCAAGGAAGTCGAGGTGCTCAACACCGCCCTCACACCGCCTTTCCAGCTGGACGAGCACGGCAAGGTGGGTGAAGAGGTGCGTTTGAAGCATCGTTACATCGACCTGCGCCGCCCGGACATGATCGAGAAGCTGCGTCTACGCTCGCGTATTTCACACAGCGTTCGTGCATTCCTCGAAGGCCAAGGGTTTCTGGACATCGAAACGCCCATCCTGACCCGGGCAACGCCGGAGGGTGCACGTGATTACCTGGTGCCGAGCCGTACCCATGCGGGTAGCTTTTTTGCACTGCCGCAGTCGCCGCAGCTGTTCAAGCAACTGCTGATGGTGGCGGGCTTTGACCGCTACTACCAGATTGCCAAGTGCTTCCGTGACGAAGACCTGCGTGCCGACCGTCAGCCAGAGTTTACCCAGATCGATATCGAGGCCTCGTTCGTCGAGGAAAACGATATCATGGGCATTACCGAAGCCATGATCCGCCAGCTGTTCCAGGAAGTGCTGGATGTCGAGCTGCCGGAGTTCCCGCGCATGACCTGGCAGGAAGCCATGGATCGTTTCGGCTCCGACAAACCGGACCTGCGTATTCCGTTGGAGCTGACGGATGTCGATGACCTGATGCAGCAGGTGGATTTCAAGGTGTTCTCTGGCCCTGCCAGTGCGGAAGATGGCCGTGTAGCTGCCTTGCGTGTGCCGGGTGGCGCCAAGCTGTCGCGCAAAGAGATCGATGAATACACCAAATTCGTTGGTATCTACGGCGCCAAGGGGCTGGCCTGGATCAAGGTCAACGAGCGCGCCAAGGGGCTGGAAGGCCTGCAGTCGCCCATCGTCAAGTTCATGGAAAACGTCGTCGAGGAGCTGCTCGATCGCGTGGGTGCCGAAGATGGCGACATCATCTTCTTCGGTGCCGACAAAACGAGCATCGTCAACGAAGCCATCGGCGCACTGCGTGTCAAGCTGGGCGCTGATCTGGCCATGTATACCCAGCCCTGGGCGCCGCTGTGGGTGGTCGACTTCCCGATGTTCGAAGCCGATGATCAAGGCCGCCTGAGCCCGCTGCACCATCCCTTCACGGCGCCTTCCTGCACGCCGGAAGAGCTCAAGGCCAACCCGGCCGCCGCGCTATCGCGTGCTTACGACATGGTGCTGAACGGTACCGAGCTGGGCGGTGGCTCCATTCGTATCCACGATCAGTCCATGCAGAGCACCGTGTTCGACATTCTGGGGATTGGCCAGGAGGAAGCGCAGGAGAAGTTTGGCTTCCTGCTGGATGCCTTGCAGTACGGTGCGCCGCCCCATGGTGGTTTGGCCTTCGGTCTGGACCGCCTGGTCATGCTGATGGTCGGTGCCAAAACCATCCGTGAAGTCATCGCCTTCCCGAAAACGCAAAGCGCTGGCTGCTTGATGACCGACGCCCCCGGCGAAGTCAGCCCAGAGCAGCTCAAGGAGTTGAGCATTCGCCTGCGCCAAAAGGCCAAGGCGGAGACAGCAGGCGAATAGTCTCTTTATTGTTTGCCAGTGGTAGTCAACACCGACGCTCTGCGTCGGTGTTTTGTTATGTGTCACGCTAGGGTCATGCGTTACCAGGAGTCAGTGCATGGAAGGAAATCAGTCCGCAGCAGCCGTGCGGATCATGGGTATCGACCCTGGGTCACGGATTACCGGCTACGGCATCATTGATCTGGAAGGCATGAAGCCTCGCTATGTGGCCAGCGGCTGTATCCGTACCTCTGATGGGGCGCTGGAGCAGCGCTTGGCGCAAATCTATGCGGGTCTGAGTGAGGTGATCGGCCTGTATCGACCTGAAGCGGTGGCGGTAGAGCGTGTGTTCATGGCCAAAAATGCCGATTCGGCGCTAAAGCTGGGGCAAGCCCGAGGCGCCGCGCTGGTATGCCTGGCCAACCATGGGCTGAGTATTTCCGAGTATGCGGCTCGGCATATCAAGCAGGCCGTCACGGGGCATGGCGGGGCCGAGAAAACACAGGTGCAGCATATGGTGACGACGTTGCTGCAGTTGGCTGCCACCCCTCAAGCCGATGCGGCCGATGCGTTGGCCATCGCATTGACCCACGCCTTCACCGGAAGTGGTCGAGTGCCCGCCGCGGCCAAACAGGGCAAGCGTCGCTCCACGGGGCGTTGGCGACTGTAGTCGTTACTGGTCATCTGTACAGAGTCGCTTTATAGTGGCTTACCGTTTTCACTACCCGCGAGCACTCCTATGATTGGTCGGTTAACTGGTTTATTGGTCGAAAAGCATCCGCCCTGGATCGTGGTGGATATCCATGGCGTAGGCTATGAACTGGAAGCCTCCATGAACACACTGGTGGCGCTGCCTGCACCTGGCGAAAACGTTTCGTTATACACGCACTTGACCATTCGCGACGATGCCCACTTGCTGTATGGCTTTGGCCGTGAGCATGAGCGTGCGCTGTTTCGCGCCTTGATCAAGGTCAGCGGTGTAGGCCCCAAACTTGCGCTGGCGATTCTATCGGGCATGGATGAAGACGCCTTCATGCGCTGCGTGCGCGACGATGACAGTAAGGCACTGACCCGTTTGCCGGGCGTGGGCAAGAAGACGGCCGAACGGCTGATCATCGAAATGCGCGACCGCTTTCCCGATTGGGAACAGCGCCATGCTCCGCTGGCCCTGGAAGCGACCAGCGGTCGCCCAGCCCCGCGCGACAGCCTGGCCGATGCCGAAGCAGCGCTGGTCAGCCTTGGCTACAAGCTGACGGAAGCCGCTAAAATGCTGGCCGATGTAGATCCCAATCAATCCACCGAAGCGTTGATCAAGGCGGCGTTGACTCAGCGCATGAGCGGCTAAACAGGCTCCATGTGGTAATCAGTAGCGTGCCGGATGTCGTTGAGCGCCGGCGTTGATCAGACCCAGTAGAAGAGTTGCCATGCTAGAACATGACCGATTGATTGCCGCTGAACCGGAGCATGGGGAAGTGCGCATCGATCACGCCATTCGGCCCAAGCGCCTGCAGGACTACATTGGTCAGCCCCGAGTCCGTGAGCAGTTGGAAATCTTTATTGGCGCGGCCAGATTGCGGGAAGAGAGCCTCGACCACACTTTGGTGTTTGGCCCACCAGGCTTGGGTAAAACGACGCTGGCCAATATCATTGCTACTGAAATGGGCGTTGGGCTGAAGTCGACCTCTGGCCCGGTGCTCGAGCGGGCCGGTGACCTGGCCGCCATGCTGACCAACTTGGAGCCAGGTGACGTTCTGTTCATCGATGAGATACACCGCCTATCCCCTGTGGTGGAAGAAGTCCTCTATCCGGCTATGGAAGATTTTCAGCTCGACATCATGATTGGTGAAGGGCCTGCGGCGCGCTCCATCAAGCTCGACCTGCCGCGCTTTACCCTGGTGGGGGCGACCACGCGAGCAGGGTTGCTGACCTCGCCGCTGCGCGATCGCTTCGGTATCGTCCAGCGTCTCGAGTTCTACAATCTTGAAGAGCTAACGGAAATCGTGGCTCGTTCGGCACGCCTGCTAGGCGTGGAAACCAGTCGAGAAGGTGCGGTGGAGGTTGCCCGCCGCTCGCGGGGAACGCCTCGCATTGCCAATCGCCTGCTGCGTCGCGTACGTGACTATGCCGAGATCAAGGGCAACGGGGTGGTCGATGTAACGCTTGCCGATGCGGCCCTGAACATGCTCAACGTCGACCATCATGGCCTGGACCATATGGATCGTCGCTTGCTGCTGGCCATGATCGACAAGTTCGACGGTGGGCCGGTCGGGGTTGACTCCCTTTCTGCCGCGATTGGCGAGGAGCGGGATACCATCGAGGACGTCATCGAGCCTTATCTGATTCAGCAGGGCCTGATGATGCGTACACCACGGGGGCGGGTGGTGACGCGCCAGGCGTGGCAACACTTCGAGCGAGTGGTGCCCGACAGCGCCATGAGTGCAGAAGGGGAGCGGCGACCATGAGCGATGGTTTTGCCATGCCGGTGCGCGTTTATATCGAAGATACTGACGCGGGCGGTATTGTCTACTACGTTAACTATCTGAAGTTTATGGAACGCGCCCGCAGTGAATGGTTGAGAGAATTGGGCCTGAATCAGCAAACGCTGCTAGACGAAGGGACGCAGCTAGTGGTATACCGCATTGCCTGCCGCTATGCCAAGCCAGCACGTCTCGACGATGCGCTGACCGTAACGGCCACCATGGCCAATCAAGGCCGCTGTCGAATGACATTCGAGCAGCAGGTGTGGCGAGACAAGGAACTCTTGTGCTCCGCCACAGTCGAGATAGCCTGTTTGAGCGCTGATACCTTACGGCCCAAAGCGTGGCCAGTATCGCTCGATCTTTCTGTGTCGGCTCATTAGTCCGCAGGCAGCGATATCTCGTAATGCTAAACCCGGTGAAATGACCACCGCTACCCTGTCGCCATGGCGACACCAATAGATTGAAGAGGGCAACTGTGAACGATAACACCATGTCCATACCCCACTTGATAATGAGTGCCAGCACCGTCGTGCAGCTCGTCATGTTACTGCTGGTGGTGGGGTCGATCCTCTCTTGGGTGGTGATTTTCCAGCGCAGCATGGCATTGCGTCGTGCCAGGCAGGAGTACAATCAATTCGAAGAGTCATTCTGGTCGGGTGTCGACCTCAATGAGCTGTACCGTGAGATCCCCGCCGATGACCCACGTCATGGCGCAGAGCACATCTTCCAATCCGGCTTTCGTGAATTCAACCGCCTGATGCCCAAGACGCGTAACGCGGACACGATCCTCGAAGGCGTCCAGCGCAGCATGCGCGTTGCCTGGTCCCGGGAAGAAGACCGCCTTACCCAGCACCTGGTTTTTCTGGCCACCGTGGCGTCGGTCAGCCCTTATATCGGCCTGTTCGGTACGGTCTGGGGCATCATGGGTTCGTTCCAGTCGCTCTCCATGACCCAGCAAGCCACCCTGGCCACCGTGGCGCCCTGGATTGCCGAAGCCCTGATCGCTACTGCCATGGGCCTTCTGGCAGCGATTCCTGCCGTTATCTTCTATAACCGTCTTTCCAACGAAGCCGCTCGCCTACTGGGCAGGTACGAAAATTTTGCTGAAGAATTCCACGCGATCCTGCATCGCAATTTGCAAGGCCGCGATGGCAAGCCGCAAGCCTGATGCCCGCTAAAGGAGTTCGTTATGCAAGGTTCGTTTAATCGCGGCGGCAAGAAAAAGCCCATGGGGGAGATCAACGTCGTCCCCTTCATCGACGTCATGCTGGTGCTGCTGGTCATTTTCATGATCACGGCCCCCATGTTGACGCAAGGGGTGCAGGTGGATTTACCGCAGGTCACTTCGGAGCCTATCGAAACTCAGGAAGATAGTGATCCGATCATTATTTCGGTGGATCGTGACGGCGGCTATTTCATTACCTTGGGTGAAGACACCAGCAATGTCTCTCTGGAGCAGATTTCCGAACGCGTCATTGCCATTCTCCAGCGTAGGCCCGGCACACCTGTCATGGTTCGCGGCGACCGCAGCGTGCCTTATGGCCAGGTCGTCATGTTGATGAGCACCCTGCAACGCTCTGGTGTAGCGAACGTTGGGCTGCTCTCAGAGCCGCCGCAAGATGGCTAAGGGCGAGTCACCGATGGCAGTGAAACCACCACGCGACCCCCAGGATGTCGGCTACACATTGCCGACGGTTCTGGCGATTGGCGTGCATCTCGTCGTGATTGCGTTCACGCTGATTCGGCTACCCAGCACGCCTGCAGAGCCCGACTCCTCATCGATCGTGCAGGCCACTTTTGTCAGTACGGAAACCTTCACCGATCAGGCGCAGCAAATCACCGAGCAGCAGGCCGCGCTGAACAGTGCGGCCGAGCCTGCCGAGAGCGAACCCGCGCCTGAGTCGCCAAGCCAGGCAGAACAGGCAGCTGAAGCAGAGGCTGCCGCGGCGGCACAGCGCGAGGCAGAAGCCGCAGCCCGTGCAGAGCAGCAGGCCCGTGAGCTGGCCGAAGCCCAGGCCGAGGCCGAAGCAGAGGCCCAGCGGCGCGAGCAGGAAGCTCAGCGGGCAGCAGAAGAGCAGGCCGCTGAGCAGCGCGCCCGAGAAGAAGCAGAAGCTCAACGCCAAGCCGAGGCGGAAGCGCAGCGAGAAGCCGAGGCAGAAGCCCAACGCCAGCGGGAGGCTGAAGCAGAAGCCCAACGCCAGTGGGAAGCCGAAGCAGAAGCCCAGCGCCAGCGGGAGGCTGAAGCAGAAGCCCAGCGCCAGCGGGAGGCTGAAGCAGAAGCCCAACGCCAGCGAGAAGCCGAAGCAGAAGCCCAACGCCAGCGGGAAGCCGAAGCAGAGGCTCAACGTCAGCGGGAAGCCGAGGCGGAAGCCCAGCGCCAGCGAGAAGCCGAAGCAGAGGCCCGGCGCCAACGGGAAGCCGAGGAGCGTCGTGCTGCCGAAGCGGCAGAAGCGGCCATGCAGCGCCAGTTGGCCGGTGAGGCTGAGGCGGCCGCCAATGCTCAGCAGGCCCAGCAGGCGGCAAACAGCTTTATTAATATCGTGCGACGAGCCGTTGAGCAGGCCTGGGTCATTCCGCCGGGAGCAAGTAACTCGATGAGTGCTACCATACAGGTAAGGCTTGGACCATCGGGCGAACTGCTAGCCACATCGGTGGTCACTTCAAGTGGCGACAGTGCCTTTGACCGGTCGGCGATGCAGGCGGTCGAACATGCAGCACCGTTTGGCGAGTTACGCGACTTGCCAGCGGATCAGCAGCGCAATTTACGTCAATTTAATCTGCGATTTACCCCGGGGGATGTTCGCTGATGCAAACGTTGAGCAAAGTGTGGCTTTTTTGCGTACTGCTATTGATCAGCAGTGTGGCAAGCGCAAACCTGACCATTGAAATAACCCGTGGCAGTGACCGTGCGCTGCCCATTGGTGTGGTTCCGTTCGAGGGAGGCGAAAGCTTGCCCGAGGACGTGGCTCAGATCATTCAGGACAACCTCGAGCGCAGCGGCTTCTTTTCACCGCTGGACCGTGGTGCCATGTTCGAGCGCCCCAGCCAGGCCAGCGACGTTCAGTTCGGTACTTGGCGTTCACTGGATGTTCGCTATCTGGTGGTAGGCCGAGCGCGCCAATCGGGCAGCGGCTATGAGCTGCAGTTCGATCTGATGGATATCAGCGGTCAGCGGTCAATTCTTCGCGAAACCGTCACCGCCAACAGTAATGATCTGCGTGGGGCGGCGCACTATATCAGCGATGAGATCTTCGAAGCGATCACCGATATTCGTGGTGCATTCTCCACGCGTATTGCCTACGTAACGGCGCAGGGCGTGGGTGATAACATGCAGTTCGGCCTGTACGTGGCCGATGCCGATGGCCGCAGAAGCCAGCAAGTGTTGACATCTGACCAGCCGATCATGTCGCCGGCATGGTCCCCGGATGGCCGCAAGTTGGCGTATGTCTCCTTCGAATCTGGCAAGGCGGCCATTTACATTCAGGACGTGGCCACCGGCCAACGTGTCCAGGCGACGTCGTTCGACGGGATCAATGGCGCGCCAACCTGGTCACCTGATGGTCGTCGCATTGCCATGTCGCTCTCCAAGGATGGTCAACCGGAAATCTACATTCTGGATGTGGCCAACCGCTCCGTTGAGCGTGTCACCCAAAGCAACAGTATCGATACCGAGCCCGCATGGTCACCCGATGGCCGCAGCCTGATTTTCACTTCTGACCGCAGCGGTGGACCGCAAATTTATCAATATTCGCTGGGCAGTGGAGAAACTAATCGCATTACGTTCACAGGTAACTATAATGCCCGTGCCCGCTTCTCTCCCGATGGTGAAGAGATCTTCTTCATCCATCGTTCGAGCCGGGGATATCAGGTTGCCAAGCAGGATCTTGGGGGTGGTCGCTTAGTGGTGTTGAGCGAATCAACAAGAGATGAATCTCCTAGTGTTGCACCGAACGGTACCATGGTAATCTTCGCTACCCAGCAGGGTGGTGCGGGAGTGCTCAGTGCCGTGTCAGCCGATGGCCGTTCATCGTTCAGGCTGCCAGCAGCGCAAGGCGAAGTACGTGACCCTGCATGGTCACCTTTCTTAAATTAATGAATGAACAGCACTAATCTCTGTTTTCAGGCAAGGAGTCTGATTATGCAACTTAAGCCGTTGGCTCGCTCATTGGCAGTAGCGTTATCTATCGTGGTTATCGCTGGCTGTTCCAGCACCGGCGGATCCCAGGACGGAGACGCTTACGGCAGCCAGACTGGCAGCAGCGTGGGCACGGGCACCTCGGGTGCAGGTGCGGGTGGTCAGTATGGCTCTACTACTGGCTCGGGCGCGGGTGCTGGCCAGCAAGCTGACTCGCGTATTCCTGAAGTGCGTACCATCTATTTCGACTTCGACCGCGATACCATCAAGAGCGAGTACGAGTCGGTCGTCATGGCCCACGCTCGCTACCTGCGTGCCAACCCGAACGCGCGCGTCGTTCTGCATGGTCATACCGACGAACGAGGTACACGTGAATACAACATGGCCCTCGGCGAGCGTCGTGCCGGAGCCGTGCAACGCTTCTTGAACATTCAGGGCGTTTCTCCTTCACAGATGAGCGTTGTCAGCTACGGTGAAGAGCGTCCGGCGGTAAGCGGTCAGAGCGAAAGCGCTTACTCTCAGAACCGTCGCGTAGTCTTCAACTACTGATAGCGTTGGCGTGCCTCTTATCAGGCACGCCAATGGCCCTTCGGAGCTATCAATGAATCACAGTCTCAAACGCTATTTTGAGAGGCTGTGCGGTGCGGGAGCCCTGGTGCTCCCGCTGTCCGTATTGCCCTTATCCCTGCTCTCTGCTTCAGCCGTTGCCCAACAGCCGCTGGTGCAAGACCTCTCTTCCGGTTCCTCGGGTTTCTACCAGCAGACGCAGCGTCAGGAAGCGTCGGGTGGCAATCTGGTGCTGTTCAATCAGGTGCAAGAGCACCAGCAGGAAATCCAGCAGTTGCGAGGCCAGATCGAAGAGCTGCGTCACCAGTTGGAACAGCTGCGTAGACAGTCTCAGCAGCAGTATCTGGATATCGAAGACCGCCTGATGAGCAGCGGCCCCAGCCAAATTGAGCAGTCCACGCCTCAGGTCGAGCCCGAGGCCGCCGAGCAGGTCGCCCAGGCCCCATCGACCCGCAACGTCAGTGACGACGCTCAGGCCGATTACCAGGCTGCCTTTGCTCATGTGCAGGCGCGCCAGTTTGGCGATGCCATTGCGGCTTTCGAATCGTTCGTGGCCGACCACCCGGACAGCAGCCTGACTGCCAATGGCCATTACTGGCTGGGCGAACTGTATGCGGCAGAAGGTGAGTTGGACGCGGCAGATCAGGCCTTTACACGTGTCATCGAGCAATACAGTGGCAGCTCCAAAGTGCCTGATGCGCTTTACAAGCTGGGACTGGTCAAGGCGCGCAAAGGGGAAGCGGCACGCAGTCGTGAGCTGTTGGAGCAAGTGCGTGACGACTACCCGCAAAGCAGCGCTGCTGGCCTTGCCAATGATTTTCTCCGTCAATCAGCCGGTTAATCGGCTTTCTTGGATCAAGGAATCCTCATGAACTGCAAAATCGACTATCAACCAGCGCCTGGCTTGCTTGAAAACCGCGTCGTGTTGGTAACCGGTGCGGGCGATGGCATAGGGCGTGTTGCAGCGCTTGAGTATGCCAAACATGGGGCAACCGTGATTTTGCTTGGTCGTACCATTGCCAAGCTGGAACGCGTTTACGATGAAATCGAAGCTCAAGGCGGTCCTCAGCCAGCCATTTTCCCGTTGAACTTCGAAGGCGCTACGTTAAAAGACTTCCACGACATGGCCGAGACGTTGAACAACGAGTTCGGTCGGCTGGATGGTTTGTTGCACAATGCAGGGCTGTTGGGCCGTATCACCCCCTTCGACCAGTACAATCCCGAGTTGTGGGAACAGGTCATGCAGGTGAACATCAACGGCCCCATCTGGATGACGCAGGCGCTATTGCCGCTGCTGCAGGCGTCTGATGACGCGTCGGTGATCTTTACCTCCTCTAGCGTCGGCCGTAAAGGTCGTGCTTATTGGGGCGCCTACTCAGTCTCCAAGTTTGCCACCGAAGGGTTTATGGAAGTGCTGGCAGACGAGCTCGAAAATCAGCCGCATGTGCGGGTGAACACGCTCAATCCTGGTGCCACGCGAACCCAGATGCGGCGTTCGGCCTATCCTGGCGAAGACCCGCTAACGTTGCGCACGCCAGAAGAGATCATGCCCACCTACCTATGGCTGATGGGCCCGGACAGCCAAGGGGTCAGCGGCCAGAAGTACGATGCCCAGCCGCCGCGTAGTTGATATGCCTGAAGGATGCAGCAAGTGCGCCATCGGCCCCATGGGCCGATGAGCATGTCACTGGGAGCGGTGGTCGTCTAACGCGGCCACCAGCTCCTCGCACGTCGCAAACCAGACATCGGCAGGCCACTGCTGGTAGTCGTCCTCTTCGCTGATGTAGCCATAGCCCACCGCAACGGCCAGCATGCCAGCAGCACGTGCTGCCTGCATGTCCCTGACGTGATCGCCAATGTACCAGCACCGCTCAGGTGCGACTCCCAGCTGTCTGGCTGCCTCCCACAAGGGTTCCGGCGCAGGCTTCTTGACGCTCAAGTCATCGGCACACAGCAGTGTGCCGGGGGTAAGTGCCAAGGCATCCAACAGCGGAACGGTATAACGCCGTGGCTTGTTGGTGACGATCCCCCAGGGGCGAGCGCTTTCCTGCCAGGCTGGTAGCCACACGTCCAGCGGCGAAAACAGTCGGCTATGCACGGCCACTTTTTGCTCGTAGGCATCGAGTAGAAAGTCACGTGCCTGCTCATGCTCGTCACTGCCGCTTTCGAGGCCCAGAGCCAGCGTGACCAGAGCACTGCCACCATTGGAGACCTGCCCGCGAATCTGTTCGAAGGGCAGGGCCGCGAGGCCATGATGGGCTCTCAAGGCATTGGTGGCGGCGGCCAGATCCGGCGCTGTGTCCACCAGCGTGCCATCCAGGTCGAAGATCACGGCGTGGGGGGCAGAAGGGCGCATCTATTCGCTCACCTTGCGACAGTGCATCATGTAGTTGACCGATACGTCATGGGCCACCAGGCGGTAATGTCGTGTCAGCGGGTTATAGGTCAAACCGCTCTGCTCACGCACTTCCAGCGAGGCGCTACGCGCCCAGTGGGCCATTTCGGAGGGGCGAATGAATTTTGCATAGTCGTGGGTGCCACGGGGAAGTAGCTTGAGCAGGTATTCGGCACCGACGATAGCGAAGGCGTAGGACTTGGGCGTACGGTTCAGCGTAGAAAAGAAAACGTGGCCGCCTGGCCGTACCAGTTGACTGCAGGCACGGATGATAGAAGCCGGGTCTGGCACGTGCTCCAGCATCTCCATGCAGGTGACCACATCGAACGTGCCAGGCTGCTGGGCAGCCAGTGCTTCGACACTGATGTGCTGGTAGTCGATAGCCACACCACTCTCTTCAGCGTGCAGTCTGGCCACTCCCAGCGGTGCTTCGCCCATGTCGATACCGGTCACGCGGGCGCCTCGGTGCGCCATGGCTTCGCTCAAGATGCCGCCCCCACAACCTACATCCAGCACTTGTTTGCCTGCCAGGCCAGCGCGAGCATCAATGAAGTCCAGCCGTAAAGGGTTGATGTCGTGCAGTGGCTTGAACTCACTGTGAGGGTCCCACCAGCGGCTGGCAAGTGCTTCAAATTTGGCAACTTCTGCCGCATCAACGTTGCCCTGTAGGCGGTCAGTGGTGCTATCCTGAAGAGTCGATGACATGGTATGGCTCCCTGAGCAAGTCGGCAATAAAGCGGAGAGGGCAATGCCTTGCCCATCACCCTTCTATCGTTGAGTATGGGAGTATTCTAACCACTCCCGGAGCGGAACGCATGAAAAGGAGCGAGGCATGATGCCCAACCCCCTATTTTATCGACGGTTGTTTGCCATGGAGAGCCTTTGAATGCGGGTATTACTGCACGGTAGCGAGCTGAGTGCCGCCACGGCGGCTGCCGCACTCGCCTGGGTAGGACACCAGGTGGACTGGCTGTTGCATGAAAACATGCCATGGTCATCGTTGGCCCAGGTCGACTGGCTGCGCCGCGAGCCTTCGCTCATGGTGCAGTTGGAACAGGCCCTGGCGTCGGGCCAACTGCGTGTCATCGAAACACTTGACGCCTCTCACACCCCCGATGTGGTCTGGTTGGCACTGTCTCCCAGCCAGCGTGATTCTGCGCGCCAACTGCTCAGTAGCCCGCTGTTTGCCGGTTATCATGGGGGAGTGCTGATCAATAACTCGACCTTCCCTGTGGGTGAAACGGAGCGTCTGCATGCGCTAATGGGCCGTCAACATAGCCGTGTGGCGCTGCCTGATACCCTGGAGGAGGGGCGGGCGTGGGCCGCTTTTACACGGCCGATGCGTTGGTTGCTGGGCTGTGACGATGCCCACGGTGAGCAGGTCACCCGTGAGCTATTGCGCGCCTTCAACCGCCGTAGTGAAGTGTTCCAGCGCATGCCCTGTCGAGCGGCTGAACTGACCAAACTGGCGATCAATGGTATGTTGGCGACACGTATCAGCTACATGAACGAAATTGCTGGCCTGGCGGATACGCTAGGCGTGGATGTGGAGCATGTGCGACAGGGGATGGGGGCGGATAGCCGGATCGGTTTCGAGTATCTTTATCCTGGCTGTGGCTTTGGTGGGCCCAATTTTTCCCGTGACCTGATGGGGCTGGCCGATGTTCAATCGGCGCATGGCCGTTACTCCGCTTTGCTGGAGCAGGTCATGGATATCAACGAGCAGAAAAAAGAGACCCTGTTCAGAAAGCTATGGACGTTTTTCGACGGCAACCTGGCGGGTAAAACGATTGCCGTGTGGGGGGCCGCCTTCAAGCCGGGAACGGCACGCATCGACCACGCCCCGGTACTCACGCTGTTAGAGGCCCTGTGGGCGCAGGGCGTGACGGTCAAGCTGCATGACCCTGCCGCGTTGCCAGCTTTGCATGAAGTAGTGGGCCAGCGGGATGATCTGATCCCTGTTCAGGGAGACCCTTACCTTGCGTGCCAAGGGGCAGATGCCTTGATGCTGGTGACTGAATGGAAGACTTACTGGAACCCGGATTGGCATCGCCTGGCGACGCTACTGGGAGAAAAGCTGGTACTGGATGGCCGCAATATCTACGACCCTGCTTTTGTCGCCAGCTGTGGCCTACACTACCGGGGAATTGGACGACGCGCCGACCCGATATTGCCCTAAGGAAAAACCATGTCTGACGCCATCTCATCACCTCGTATCGTGCCGGATGTCGACCAGAGCTTTACTGCTCAGCACTTGCGGCATCGCAAGGGGCCCAGGCTCTGGCCATTATGGTTTTTCTTGATGTTGCTCTTCCTGGCCCTGGCCGGGGCGTCGGTGTTGCTGTGGTACGAGCGCGAAGAGCTACTCCGCCAGGTTAGTCGTGTCAGTGGCGAAGTCTCTAATCTGCATGCACGATTGGACTCGGGTGACACTGATGCTCAGGATGAGATAACCTTTGTACAAGCTCAGATGGCCACGCTTTTCCAGGAGCAAGAGCAGCTTGCCATCGCGCTCACCACCACACGTGAAGAGCTGTATGGGCTACTTACGGACCATGAGGCCAGTGCCTCCAGCGATGCGCTGGATTCTGTGTCGCAGCAGTTCGAACGCCTGCAGGAGCAAGCTGCCATGCGAGACAGTCAGCTTGCTGCGATTCGTGCGTCGCTGAATGCGCTGGAACAGGTAGGAACTTCCGGTAGACAAAATTTGCTGGAAGAGGTCTCTTACCTGGAACAGACCTTTGGCCAACGACTCGAGGAACTGGAACGGCAATTGGCCAGTGAGCAAGCCGCACTGGCAGAGCAGCAGCAGTGGCGTGTTACCATGGAGCAGCAGTTGGGCCAGCTGTCTGAAGCGCTGGAGGATGATACCTCTGCCACGTTTGCCAGCCAGTCCGAGCTGGCGTCACTGGAGGCCGAGTGGTCGCAGCGGTTGGCCACCCTCGAAAGCGATGTGCGGCAAGTGCGTCAAGCCCAGCTGGCCTTCAGCGCACAAATGGAGATGCTGCGTAACTAGCATGCCGCAAGCCGATAATTTGGGGTTAGGGATAAAAGCGTATGGGAAGACAACGGCGATGGTCCGGCATGGCGCGCGTGGTTTGCGCACTACCGCTATGGGCGGCTTCGGTATCGGTATGGGGGCTCGAGGCCAATATTAGCGGCGTCAACCAGCAGGTGCGCAACAATATCAGTGCTTACCTCGAAAATATCGACGCAGAGCAGTACACCGATGTACGCCTGGAGGGGGAAATTCGTCAGCGCACCCAGGAAGCCATGCGGGTGTATGGCTATTACCAGCCCGAGGTGCGTGTCTCTCTCGAAGAGACGCCGGTCGCCGTGCGTATCGAGCCGGGGCCACGCGTTACCATTGAAGTCCTGGAGATCAACGTCACTGGCGATGCGGCAGACGATCCGCCTTTTCAGGAAGCCCTGGACGATTTTCCCCTCAACGTCGGCGACCCTTTGCGCCACGCACCCTGGGATCGGCTGCGCAATCAGTTTTCCGGGCTGGCCATCGAGCGCGGCTATTTCGACTGGGGGTTTTCGGACCGGCGTATGGAAGTGCGCCCCTACCTGGAAAGCGCGAGGCTCTACATGGGCTTCGATAGTGGGCCTCGCTACCAGTTCGGTAACACGCTCATCACCGGAAGTCATATCGAGCCTGACCGTCTTCGGCAGATGCAGACGTTCGAAGCAGGCGACCCCTACCTTGCCGAGTCCCTGGCACTCTACAATCAGCGGCTGGCTGAAACCGGTTGGTTCAGCTCGGTCTCCGTGCGTCCCCGCCTGGAAACCGCCCGTGAATTGATCATAGCGCCCCCCAGCGGGGGAGATCCCTGGTGGAGCGAAGTCGCTGCCACTCAGCCAGAGCGGCCACGGATTAGCAGTGCGGCGCTGACCAGTGCATTGAGCCTTCATCGTCGCGACGACACGCGTCTTCCCATTGATGTCAATGTTGAACCCGCCGACCGCCATCAGTACGAGGTGGGGATAGGCTTTGCCACCGATGTGGGCCCCAGGCTGCGCTTTGGCTGGCGTCAGCCGTGGATCAATCAGCTGGGGCATAGCCTGGATCATAATCTTTACCTGTCGGCGCCCGAGCAGCGCTTCACCGGGGTGTATAACATCCCCCTTGAAGACCCGATCCGGGACAACTATCGCCTTCAGTACGGCGTGCGCAATATCGATGACAGCGATACCCGCTCACTGCAAGGCACGGTCGAGATAGCGCGGCGCTGGGAGTTCGAGAACCGCTGGGTGCAAACGCTGTACTTCAGAACTACCTATGAGGACTTTACCCAAGGGGGCCAGGCCGACCAGGTGTGGATCTTCTATCCCGGTATCCAGTGGTCGCGTACGCGCACTCGCCCACAGCGATTCCCCGTCTGGGGAGATCGTCAGCAGCTGTCGTTGGAATACTCCGATAGTACCTGGGGCTCGGATGCCGACTTTGCCCGACTCACCGGCGACACCGAATGGATACGCATGCTGGGCAGCGACAACCGCTTCGTGGCGCGCCTGAGCGTTGGCGCCATCGAAACCGACGATTTCGATAAACTACCGCCATCACTGCGCTTTTTTGCCGGTGGGGATCGCAGTGTACGCGGGTACTCCTACGAAAGCCTCTCTCCGCGTAACGAGCAGGGTCGTTTGCGCGGTGGCCAGCAAATGCTGACCTCCACGCTGGAGTATCAGCGCCGCGTGACGGGCGACTGGTGGGGCGCTGCCTTCGTCGACAGCGGTGATGCATTCGATAACTGGGGCCCCGAAGATCTGAAGACCGGGGCGGGGGTAGGTGTGCGTTGGGTATCGCCGGTGGGCCCAATACGCTTCGACGTGGCGCACCCGTTCGACAACGACGATGACTACCGCGTGCACTTTTCGATCGGACCAGAATTCTAGGAGAGCTCTTTGGCCAAGGTTGATGTAACGACACCCCCAAACCGCGAGATGCTCTCTAGTCGGCGTCGCCTATGGCTGACGCTGTGGAGTCTGCTGCGTTTGATGATTCTGTTGCCCCTTTGGGTGCTGGGCCTGGCCGCCCTGTTGCTGGGCGTGGCGCTGTCCCCCTGGGGCACGGCACAGCTGTTCTCACAAGGTGAACAGCGCGGCTGGTTCAGCTATGAACAGCAGGAAGGGGCGCTGCTGGAGAGCTTTCGGCTTCAGGGCTTTCACTTGGCCATGGGCGGCACGCAGGTGACCCTGGATGAGGTGGAGCTTGCCTGGGCCGACGATTGTCTGCTGTCAGGTAGGCTGTGCCTGGAAAGATTGCACCTCTCGGGCGCCGATATCCGCTTGGCTGCCAGCGATGCACCTGAAGAGCCCGACAGCGAATCCACGCCCCTTTCGCGCATTCACCTGCCATTCCCTATCGAGCTGCGTGATATCGATATCAGCGACGTTCAGCTGCACCTGGCCGATGGCACCCATGTGGCCTGGGAGCGCTTTTCTACCTCCCTCTCTGGCGCACGGCAGCAGCTCATCATCGAGCCGACGCGCCTTGAACGCCTTGCCGTTCATCTGCCGCTTTCACCGGGTGGGCAGCTCACAGAGGATATCGACACGCCGCTCACCGCCGTCGGTATCGATAGTGCCATCCAAGTGAATCAGCCCCACGATGAGGAGCCAATAGCGGGTTCCCCGGCACCGCGTGAACGACTGTCGCTGCCAGCCGTCGAGCTACCCATCGATGTGGCGATCACGTCGCTGTTGGTCACCGATGTCAGCGTGGCAGGTGCGTTCACCTATGACGTGGAGCGAGTACTGCTGGCCGGACATGCTGAGCGTGACAACGTGGTGCTTTCTACGCTGGAGGTGGATACCCAGGATGCCACGGCGCGGTTGATGGCGGATGTGACGCTGGCAGACGATTACCCGTTGGAAGCCGAGCTGCACAGCGTGCTTCTGCTGCCGGAACTCTTCCCGGCCTTGAGCGGAGAAACGCTGACGCTTCGGCTTTCTGGCTCGCTGGCGGATCTGTCGGCGGAGCTGGATGTGTCGGGGCAGATCAACGCGACCCTGGCTGCCGACGTCGATGTCCTGGCGCCTGATGTGCCCTTTACCGCGAGGCTGCAGAGCGAACGCGTCGAGTGGCCGCTGGAAAGCATGGAGCGTGATCCCGACGCCACCTACGTGGCACAAGATGTGGATTTGACCGTCAACGGTAGCCTGGACGCCTACGCCGTGCGGCTGCTGGTCGACGCGCAGGCGCCTCAGGTGCCGGATACGTCGATAGACCTGACCGGCGATGGTGACATGACCTCCTTCCGCTGGGCGCCCCTCAACCTGCGTATCGAAGAGAGCCGCTTGACCAGCGAAGGACAAGTGAACTGGGCCGACGCGTTGCGCATCGATGCCAGTGTGCAATTGAGCAGTGTCGACCCCTCGCTATTCGTCGACCAGTTGGAAGGCAACCTGAATGGGCGCCTGACTGCCAACGTTCAGCAGCAGGGAGAGCGCTGGGACATTGCGCTCCCTGAGCTGGCCATCGACGGTGAGTTGCAAGAGTATCCGCTGACGCTGGAGGCCGCGCTGGAGGCCAACAGCGACCTGGAAGTCGCTATCGAACGACTGCTGTTCACGCAGGGGAACAACCGCCTGACGGCTTCCGGCCAGGTGAGTGAACAAGCCATGTCGCTGCAGGCGGATATCGCGCTCACCGAACTGCAAACGCTGCACCCGGAGCTGGCCGGTCGCCTCAGCGGCGACCTCCGCGCTACCGGGAGCTTTAGTGCCCCCGAGTTGGTCGCACGCTTGACCGGCAATCAACTGAGGTTTGCCGAAAACCGTATTGAAACCATTGGCCTGGCGGCCAATGTTCAGGGGGTCGATGATCCGGTGCTGCGTGTCGAACTCGATGCCCAAAGTGTCAATGCCGGTGGGCAGGCGCTAGCCAGCCTGGCCGTCAATCTGAGCGGGCGCTTGTCTCAACACACTCTGAGCGTCGATGTCGACGGTGCGCCAGGCAATGTGCTCAGCGCTGCCTCGTTGGCTTTGGATGGCCGCTTCAATCAGGCTACGGAGCAGTATCAAGCCCGGCTGATGCCGCTGGAGCTGGACAGCGAGGCGGGCAGTATCCGCCTCGAAGCACCGCTGGATATCGGCTACAACCTGGCCAATGGCCAGGCGAGACTGTCGCCATTCTGCTTGCGGCGACTGGAAGGCGGCCTGGTCTGTTCGGATGAGCCCATGACGGCATCGGCAGAGCAGGGGCAAGCCAGCCTGCGAGTCAGCGAAGTCCCCATGGAGATGCTCGAACCTTTCTTGCCCGAAGAGTGGAGTTTCGAGGGTGCCACGACCGCTGAGCTGGCGGCCAACTGGCGTCAGGGAGGCGCGCGCTGGCAAGCCAATGTGCAAGTACTCAGTGAGCTGGCGATCACCGCCATCAACGATTACGGCCAGCCGGTGGCCCTGCCGGTGTTGAGTCTGGATACCCAAATCGAGGCCAATCAATCACAGGCCGATGCCAACCTGCTGCTCTCGCTGTCCGAAGCCGGAGAAATAACCCTCGATCTCTCCGTCAACGACCCCTTGGGTCAAGGAGCCTTGGCAGGCGAACTGCGTGCCAACAATGTCTCCCTGGAACCCTATCGTCCGATGATGCTGGGCATGGACCGCCTCGAGGGGGCGCTGAACGGCAGCGTCCAAATTGGTGGCAGCACACAGCAGCCCGACCTGCAGGGGCAACTCGCCTTGCGTGGCCTGCGAGTACATGGCCCGGACATCCCGGTGGACGTTCAGGACGGTGAATTCGGCATCACCTTCGATGGCGAGCAGGGGGATATCGACGGCTTCGTAGCCGCCGAAAGAGGCCGGATGAACATCAGCGGCGAAGCTTATTGGCCAGCCAGCGATGCCTGGCGGATCGGGATAGATCTCAATGCCACTCAGGAGCCCCTGCTGGTGGTACTGCCCCAGTTCGGCCGCCTGGAAGCCGCACCAGACATTCGTGTACGCATTACTCCAGAGCGTTTGCAGGTCAGGGGCAATGTCGACCTGCCCTGGGCGCGGCTGGAAATAGGCGATTTGCCCTCGTCGGCCACCTCGCCCAGCCCCGATGAGATCATCATTACCGAGCGTGATGATCGAGAAGCCGAACAGGCGCGCCAGCGCGCCATCGCAGCGGGCGAAGACCCCAGCGCTGCCGAGGAACTGGCGGCCACGGGAATGGCCATCGATGTCCTGATTACCTTGACCCTGGGTCGCGACATGCAGATTTCCGCCTACGGCCTCGAGTCTGGTTTAGGGGGTAGCCTGGAAATACGCCAGGAGAGCGGGGTACTGCAGCTGTTTGGCGACGTAAACCTGGTGGATGGCCGCTTCCAGGCCTTTGGGCAGGACTTGCTGATTCGGCGTGGCCAACTGCTGTTCAGCGGTCCGCCCGGCTTGCCCGTGCTGGACTTCGAAGCGATTCGTAATCCGGACATCACCGAAGACGAAGTCATTGCCGGGCTGCGGGTCTCGGGCAACGCCGAAGAACCGAACGTCATGATCTTTTCCGAACCCTCCATGGACGAGACCCGCGCGCTTTCGTATCTGTTACGTGGTCGTGCCCCTGACGCTTCGGGGGGCGGCATCGATAGTGCCCTGACCACGGCACTGATCGGCATGTCATTGGGTCGTACCGGAGGGGCCGTCGGCTCGCTGGGACAAGCCTTCGGGATCGATGACCTGACGCTGGATACCACTGGTGCGGGCGATGAAAGCCAGGTGGCGGTGAGTGGCCAGCTGACCGATGACTTGCGCATCAGTTACGGGGTGGGCATTTTCTCGCCCATCGCTGAGCTGACGCTGCGCTACACCCTGTGGCGGAACTTGTACCTACAGGCAGTGTCTGGTGCGAATCAAGCGGTTGACCTGATTTACACCTTTACCCGCTCGGGAGATCCCTACGTCTATCCGCAGCAATAGGAGAACATCGATGTCGTTTTTTACATCTCGCCAGACGGCACCCGAAGGCCGCAGCACGCCTATCGAGACCAGTGAGGTGCATACCGTGACGGGGGCGTCGCTGCATCCGCCATTTCCGGCTGGCTGCGAGGAAATCGTGCTGGGGATGGGCTGCTTCTGGGGCGTGGAGCGCCTTTTCTGGCGTCAGCCCGGTGTGGTCGTCACGGCTGCCGGTTATGCGGGCGGTACCACTCCCAACCCTACTTATCAGGAGACCTGTACCGGGCTTACCGGGCACACGGAAGTCGTGCGGGTCGTTTATGATCCGAGTGTGATTGGTCTGGAAAAGCTGCTGCAGATTTTCTGGGAAGAGCACGACCCTACTCAGGGAGACCGTCAGGGCAACGATATCGGCAGCCAGTACCGTTCAGCGATCTTCACCACCACGGCGCAGCAGTTGGCGCGTGCCCAGCAGAGTGCCGCTGAGTTTCAACAAGCGCTGGAAGCGGCGGGCAAAGGGCGTATCACCACGGAAATCAAACCGCTGGACACGTTCTACTATGCCGAGGCGTACCACCAGCAGTACCTCGATAAAAATCCCGGTGGCTATTGCGGGTTGAAGGGCACGGGCGTGACCTGTGCGATTGGCTAACAACGATGACCGTTTGAACAGGATAACAACGATGTGGCGACGTGGACGTGACTATCCATGGCTGATTAACATGGCGGGGTGTGCGCTGTTGACGCTGGGGTCGACGACTCAGGCCAGCACGCCTGACATGCCGACAACGGTAGAAGATACGCCGTTTGCCAGTGAACGAGAAGCCGTGATATGGCGCCAGGATGAGTTGAAAGACCTGGAGCGGCTGCTGCGCCAGCTGCGTTTCGACCTGGTCAATAATCGGGATGCTCGTGGTGCCGAGCCGCGGCTGGAAGCGCTGCAGCAAAAGGCCACTCAAGCACATTTTTTGCCTGCCTTCATTGAGGGCACCCATGGGCGTGGCTCCGATGCTCGGCCTGAAATATGGCAGGAGTGGGAAGACTTCTCGGCGGGTTTCGTTGACCTGGAAGAAAAAGTATCCGACCTGGTGGAGGCCGCACAGCAGGAGGATTACCGTGCCGCTACGCGGGCCTTTTCGGACGTGAGTCTCAGCTGCCGGAGCTGCCACCGCGCTTATCGCTACAACTAGCGCGATGGCCTATGCTCAATCGCCCGACTGAACGCGGTCGATACGGTAGAGGGTCTCGACCTGTTCGAGCCCACTGATGGTGCAATCGAGGTCTTTCACCCGGCCATCGTCCAGGCCATATACCCAACCATGCACCGAGATCTTCTGGCCACGCTGCCAGGCGCGCTGGAGGATCTTGGTGCGACACAGGCTGTTCACTTGCGCCTGTACGTTGAGTTCACACATTCGATCGATTTGCGCGTCGAGAGGCAGGGCTTCCAGCGTTTGGCGGTGCTGGTTGTACTGCTCACGCACCGAGTGCAGCCAGTAGTCCACGACGCCGCACTCGCCTCCGGTGACGGCGGCCTTGATGCCCCCGCAGCCGTAGTGGCCAACGATCATGATATAACTGACCTTGAGGACATCGACCGCATACTGCACCACCGACAGGGCGTTCATGTCGGTATGGTGCAAAAGATTCGCGACGTTGCGGTGAACGAACACTTCGCCAGGCGGCAGGGCGATGATCTGATTGGCCGGTACGCGGCTATCGGAGCAGCCAATCCACAAGTAGTCTGGCTTTTGTTGGCTCGAGAGGCGCTTGAAATAATCAGGGTCTTCCTGACACATCCGCTCGGCCCAGGCACGGTTGTTTTCCAGCAGCGTGGCAATTTTATCGGACAATTGAGTCTCCCAGGAGCACGAGTTCCATCGTAGAAGCAGCATGCCAATGCTGCCGAGGGCGTACAGAGTAACGAGTTTTATGCGTCTCGTCAGTTCCAGATCAATCGGGGGCTGCCTATCAAGTGCGGCAGCTTCAAGCAAGGAGTAGAAGCAACCATGTCAGAAACGATGTCAGACACCGGGTCAGCCAAAACGGCGCATGATTACGATTTACTGGTGATTGGGGCGGGGTCGGGAGGCGTGCGTGCCGCGCGTATGGCCGCCGCGACGGGCGCTCGGGTAGCGGTGGCTGAGGATCGTTACCTGGGTGGCACCTGCGTCAATGTAGGCTGTGTGCCCAAGAAGCTATACTCCTATGCCGCGCATTTTCATGACAGCTTCGACGATGCGGCCGGTTTTGGCTGGCAAATGAGCGCGTCACCGACCTTTGACTGGGCCACTCTGCGCGACAACAAAACCAGCGAAATCAAGCGCCTCAATGGCATTTACCAGCGTATGCTGGAAGGTGCGGGCGTCACGCTGCTCAATGGCCGTGCACGGCTGGAAGGGCCGCACCAGGTTGTGTTGACCCAAGAGGGTCAGGAAATCACTTACAGTGCCGAGAAGATCCTGCTGGCGACGGGTGGCTGGCCATGGGTGCCCGAGTTCCCGGGCAGCGAACTGGCGCTCACCTCCAATCAGGTATTTGATCTTGAACGCTTCCCTGAGCGTTTCCTGGTGCTGGGGGGCGGCTATATCGCGGTGGAGTTTGCCAGCATCTTCAATGGACTGGGGAGCGACACCCACCTCATTTATCGCGGTGAGATGTTCCTGAAAGGGTTCGATCAGGAAGTTCGGGAGTTCACCCGCGCGGAAATGGCCAAGAAGGGCGTCAATCTTCATTTTGGTGTCAATATCGCTCGTATCGATACGTTGGAGAGCGGTGCACTCAAGGTCGAGCTGACCAACGGAGACGTATTGGAAGTCGATGCCGTGTTGGCAGCCACGGGTCGGAAAGCCAATACGGCAGGACTAGGGCTCGAGACGCTGCAGATCGAGCTGGATGCGGACGGCAAGGTGCCGGTAGATGCTCAGTTCCAGACCCGCGTGCCCTCCGTTCTGGCGCTGGGGGATTTGACCGCGGGCCCAGAACTGACGCCTGTCGCGCTGGCAGAGGCCATGCAGCTGGTCGACATCCACTTTCATCAGCGGCCCCCGCGGCCACTGGATTACCACACGATACCGACCGCCGTTTTCTGTCATCCCAATATCGGCACGGTAGGGCTCTCCGAAGAAGCCGCCAGAGAGCAGTTCGACGGCATTCGAGTCTATCGCACCGACTTCAAGCCCATGAAGCACACGCTCTCGGGAAGCGATGAGCGTGTATTGATGAAGCTGATCGTAGACGATGCGACTGATGTCGTGGTGGGGGCTCATATGGTAGGCGAAGAAGCGGGGGAGCTGATCCAGGGCATTGCCATTGCCGTGCGTGCAGGGCTGACCAAGGAAGACTTCGATCGTACCGTGGGCATTCACCCCACGGCGGCAGAAGAGTTCGTCACGCTAAGGACTCCCTCACGCTACTGAGCGTCGGCTCGGCCAGAGGCATTAGTGTCAAACAGAGAGGCGAGCGGAAGCTTGCCTCTTTTTTTGTCTCGCGCATACGCGTGGGTGTTCTAGACTCAGTGAATCATGGTCGTGCAGTGGATCCCAGCGCGCCGGGCAGGTGTTTTGATAACCCTGAATTATGGAAAAGCCACGGATAAATAATATGATTTTTGAATTGCTCATAATCAGCTGTTATAATGAAACTCAAATTCGCTACAGCGAAGCATAACCATGAGTACGCCTATCAAGCCTTTTACGCCCTCTGCTGAACTCGCCAGACCCACCGTGGCCGATGCCGTCGTGGGCCATGCCGAATCGCCTCTGTTCATTCGCAAGCCCAACGCCGACGACGGTTGGGGCATTTACGAGCTGGTCAAGGCGTGTCCACCGCTAGACGTCAACTCCGCGTATGCCTACCTGCTGTTGGCAACCCAGTTTCGCGATACCTGCGCAGTGGCCACTAACGAAGAGGGCGAAATCGTTGGTTTCGTCTCAGGTTATGTGAAAGACAATGCACCTGATACCTACTTCCTATGGCAAGTCGCCGTAGGTGAGAAAGCCCGCGGTACAGGGCTTGCACGGCGGCTGGTAGAGGCGATCATGTCGCGCCCTGAACTGGATGACGTGCATCACCTCGAAACCACTATTACGCCAGACAACCAGGCATCCTGGGGGCTATTTCGCCGCTTGGCTGCCCGCTGGCAGGCCCCGCTGAATAGCCGAGAATACTTTTCGACCGAACAGCTCGGTGGAGAGCACGATCCGGAAAACCTGGTGAGAATCGGCCCGTTTCAAACAGGCAGTCTCTGATAGCTTTCAAGGTTAACGGTTTTCCCGCTTGTGTTGCCCCGGCTGTCACTTTTTGCCGATCAGGCCAACCAGACCCAACAGATAAGGAGGTCGCTTATGCAGACCCAGACGCTCGAACGCATGGAATCCAATGTTCGTACCTATTCACGTTCTTTTCCTGTCGTTTTCAAGAAGGCCCAGAACGCACGCCTGACCGATGAGAATGGGCGTGAGTACATCGATTTTCTTGCCGGTGCCGGCACGCTCAACTACGGCCACAACAACCCCCATCTGAAGCAGGCGATGATCGACTATCTGGCCACGGATGGTGTCGTACATGGCCTGGACATGTGGACCAGCGCCAAGCGTGACTATCTTGAAACGTTGGAAAATGTGATCCTCAAACCACGGGGTCTGGATTACAAGGTACATCTGCCGGGGCCCACAGGCACCAATGCAGTGGAAGCGGCCATTCGCCTGGCCCGTGTTGCTAAAGGTCGCCATAACATTGTGACCTTCACCAACGGTTTCCACGGTGTCACCATGGGCGCACTGGCCACCACCGGTAATCGCAAGTTCCGCGAAGCCACCGGCGGTATTCCCACTCAGGGTGCCAGCTTCCTGCCGTTCGATGGCTACATGGGCGAGCACGCCGATACGCTGGATTACTTCGAGAAGCTGCTCAACGACAAGTCGGGTGGGCTCGATGTTCCGGCCGGCGTCATCGTCGAGACCGTGCAGGGGGAGGGCGGTATCAACGTGGCGGGCCTGGAGTGGCTCAAGCGCCTGGAACAGATTTGCCGTGCCCATGACATTCTGCTCATCGTGGACGACATTCAGGCAGGCTGTGGCCGTACCGGCAAATTCTTCAGCTTCGAGCATGCAGGCATCACGCCAGACATCGTGACCAACTCCAAGTCGCTGTCAGGTTTTGGCTTGCCGTTCGCCCACGTATTGATGCGCCCAGAGCTGGACAAGTGGAAGCCAGGCCAATACAACGGTACGTTCCGCGGTTTCAATCTCGCCATGGTGACTGCCACGGCGGCGCTGAAGAAATACTGGTCCAACGATACCTTCGAACGCGACGTTCAGCGTAAAGCACGTATCGTCGAAGAACGTTTCAAGGCCCTGGCAGCGCTGCTCAGCGAGAACGGCATGCCTGCTACAGAGCGCGGTCGTGGCCTGATGCGTGGTATCGATGTGGTCTCGGGTGAGATTGCCGACAAGATCACCAGCACGGCTTTCGAGGAGGGTCTGATCATCGAAACCAGTGGCCAGGATGGCGAAGTGGTCAAATGTCTGTGCCCGCTGACCATTCCGGATGCCGACCTGCTCGAAGCGCTGGATATTCTGGAAGCGTCGGTCAAGAAAGTCATCAACGCTTAATGGAACGGCAGCCGTCTTGGCTGCCACGTTATGGAGTACGCCCATGATCGTTCGTAATATCGAAGAAGCTCGCAAGACCGACCGTCTCGTCACGGCCGAAAACGGCAACTGGGATAGCACGCGCCTGGTATTGGCCAATGACGGCGGTAATTTCTCGTTCCATATCACGCGCATCTTTGAAGGGACCGAGACTCATATTCACTACAAGCACCACTACGAATCCGTCTACTGCATCGAAGGCGAAGGTGAAGTGGAAACCCTGGCGGATGGCAAGATCTGGCCCATCAAGCCGGGCGACATCTACATTCTCGACCAGCACGATGAGCACCTGCTGCGTGCCCACAAGACCATGCACTTGGCCTGTGTGTTCACGCCGCCGATTACCGGTAACGAAGTGCACCGTGAAGATGGATCCTACGCACCCGCTGACGACTGATCGTTGAACGCAGGTGTTTGCGGCCTGGCCTGGTGCCAGGCCGCTTTGCGTCAGTCGTCGGTTGGTGCCAGATTAGTTCGCATAATATATATTATGTTAAATCGGATGGCGCAATCGCTTCATGCACTCGTGAAAAGCCGCCGTGGCGTTGGACAAGCAGATACCCTCTCCTTATCATTCGTGCTCTTATTGTTTAAGGATATCCCTCGTTATGCGCTCAGGTGTTCTATGGCTAATGGCCGGTTTGTCGATGTCACTTGCAGGCTGTGCAGTGACGCAGCCCGAATCGAATGAGCCCCCGCCACTAAGCGAGGCGTCGTTCAACACGCGTATCCTTGAACTCGAGTCCAGCTTGCAGCAACAGTGCCAGGCTTCTTCGGCGCTCAATGAACAGCAGCTTGCCCAGCAGCGCGCGCTGACCGCCGACGTGCGCGAAGTGGGAAGCCTCCTGCGCCTGCTGCGTGACGATGTCGCCAATCTCGAAGCACGTGGTGAGGAGCCCGTGATCATTCGTGAAGAGTGTCCGACAGAAGCCATCGAAGACGGCAAGACGCTGCTTGGGCGCAGCGAATGGGTCGGCTTTCCCGGCATCGGTACGTACCTCAAGGCCCGGGTGGATTCTGGTGCCAATACTTCCTCGCTGTCTGCTTCGGATATCACGCGTTTCGAGCGCGACGGTGAGAACTGGGTGCGTTTCAAGCTGGCACTTAATGAAGACGATGTGGTCGTAGAACGCGTTCGGGACGAATGGATCGAGGCGCCCATTCAGCGTCGCGTCAGAATCGTCCAGGCCTCCGGCGAAGAGTCGCGCCCGGTAATCTCGCTGCTGATGACCCTGGGGCCGATCCGCGAAAACGTCGAGTTCACCCTGAACGATCGTACTCATCTGGATTTTCCGGTGCTGCTGGGCCGTCGCTTCATGATGGACATTGCCACTATCGACGTGGCTGAAACCTACCTTCATGAACGCCCCGAATTTCCAGGCGGTGAACCTTCTGAGCAGGCGGCTGATGATGAAGCGGCCGATCAAGACGATACCGAAGAGTAATATCACTCCCCTGCCGCTTTACGCTGAAAGGAATCATCATGTCCCGGTTGCCATTTTATTTTATCGTTGGGTTGCTGCTGCTGGCGGGTATTGCCACCAGCGTGCACAGGCATTTGCAGTTCGAAATACCCTGGTTCCCGGGTGAACAGCGGCAAGTGTGGGAAATCGAAGCTGTCATCAATTTCAATGCCCAGAACGGGCCGGTGCAGGTGGACTTCGCGCTGCCTTCGCATCAGGCGGGTTATCGCGTATTGACTGAAAATACGGCCTCTTCCGGCTATGGATTGGCGTACCAGGCCGATGAGCTGGGTCGTCAGGCGCAGTGGACCATTCGCAACGCAGCCGGTAGTCAGCAGCTTTACTACTCGGTGCAGATGCTGGTATCGCCGGACGCCCGCTCGCCCATTCAAACGCCGCCAGGAATCCCCAGCATTACCCCTTGGGAAAGCCCCTATGACACGGCCGCCAACCAGCTCATCGAGCGCGCCTGGGCACGCAGTGCCAATAACGCGACCTTTGCCCGCGAGTTGATCCTCGATATCACTGGGGATCGCCAGGGGGAAAATGCTCGCTTACTGCTGACCCAGATGCAGCCTTCGGCGCTGATCGTGCGTCTACTCAACCAGGCGGGTGTTCAGGCCCGTGAAGTGAGCGGCCTGCTGCTCGAAGATGGGCGGCGTCGCCAAAACCTGAGTAGCTGGATCCAGGTCTTTGACCAGGCTGCCGAAGAGTGGGCGTTGTTCAACCCCGCCACCGGCGAGCGCGGTCGTCCTGAGAATCTGCTGCTCTGGGAAACCGGCGGACGTGCCGTACTCGAAGTACAGGGCGGTACCAACTCGCGGGTATCGTTCTCCATGCTGACCCACAATCAGCCGGCGTCAGCGGCGGTTCGCAACCACTACTCTGATGATACGCTGCTCAACTTCTCGATTCACAGCCTGCCGCTGGAAGAGCAGGCGCTGTTCCAGACGATTCTGCTGATCCCGATTGGCGCGCTGGTGGTGGTCTTCTTGCGCGTGTTGGTGGGCGTGA
>NZ_AJTS01000016.1 GCF_000275725.1 Vreelandella stevensii S18214
ACCACCCTGCTCACCGGTCTGATCGGTTTCCTGCTGATCGTCAGCGTTGGTCTGATCATCCGCAACTATCTTTCCTATCTCAATCTGCTACTGGTGGCGAGGGTGTCGGCGGTGATTATCACGGTCATCGCGATCATCTCCATCTTTACGGTACTCGCCTACCGGATGGGCCTGAGTGCGGGCCTGACGGTGACCTTCTTCCCGATGATCATTTTGGCCTGGACCATCGAGCGTATGTCGATCCTCTGGGAAGAAGAAGGCCCCAAGCAAGTGCTGATCCAGGGCGGCGGCAGCCTGCTCACGGCGGTGCTGGCTTACCTGGCCATGAACAACCCCTGGGTGCGTCACATCACTTTCAACTTCCTTGGCGTACAGCTGATCCTGATGGCCTTCATTCTGCTGCTGGGCAACTACACCGGTTATCGCCTGCTGGAACTGCGTCGCTTCAAACCCATCACCGATGACGAGAAGCCCTCATGAGTTGGTTCGATAACTGGACCTGGCCGACCAGGCTGAGGGATAAAGGCATCATTGGCATGAACCGGCGCAATATTCGCTATATTGGCCGGTACAATGCGCGCCATCTTTACCCGCTGGTGGATGACAAGCTCAAGACCAAGCTGTTGGCCGAGCAATACGGCATTACCACGCCCAAACTGATCGGTACCGTGGCCACGCAATTCGGCGTCAAGCACATGAGTGAGATGCTGGCAGGCCACCACGGCTTCGTCATCAAGCCCGCCAAGGGCAGCGGCGGCAAGGGAATCCTGGTGATCGAACGGGTCGAGGATGGCCTGTTCTTCAAGCCTAGTGGGGCTTCCTTGACCATGGAAGATATCGAGCGACATGTCTCGAACCTGCTCTCTGGGCTTTATTCGCTGGGGGGTTCCCCTGACGTCGCGGTCATTGAAACGCTGATCAACTTCGACGAGAGCCTGCTGGAGTATACCTACGAAGGCGTGCCGGACATTCGCGTCATCGTGTTCAAGGGGTATCCGGTCATGGCCATGATGCGCCTGTCCACGGCGGCATCGGATGGCAAGGCCAACCTCCACCAGGGCGCGGTGGGAGTAGGGCTGAACATCGCCACGGGAGCCGCGCTGCGCGGTGTCCAGTTCGACCGCCCCTGCTTCAGCCACCCGGACACCGGGCATGATCTGGCCAGCCTGGTGGTGCCCCAGTGGGAAACGCTGCTGCACCTGGCGGCGGGCTGCTATGAAATGACCGGGCTTGGGTATCTCGGCACCGACATGGTACTGGATCGGGAGCATGGCCCGATGCTTCTGGAGCTGAACGCGCGTCCCGGTCTGGCCATCCAGATGACCAATGGTGAAGGCCTGCGCCGCCGCCTGGACCTGATCGAACGGCAGCCAGAGAACGTTCCCGTAGCCAAGCGCGTTGCGTTTGCCCAGCATCACTTTGCGCGCCGAAGCGAGCTGGTGGAAACTCCTGACACCTCTTCGGCAACCGCGTAGACTAGGCCCATGATGTTCAACGAGCTGTCCAATGACTGAAGCCAACACGTTACTGCAACAAGCCGAGTCTCAATGCCACACCCGCGGCGTACGCTTTACCCCTATCCGCCGCCGGGTGCTGGAGCTGATCGCCGAAAATGGCGGCGGTCTGAAAGCCTATGACCTGCTGGATCAGCTCTCCACGGAGCATGCCGCTGCTCGGCCGCCGACGGTGTATCGGGCGCTGGAGTTCCTGATCGACCAGGGCCTGGTGCATCGCATCGAGTCGCAGAACGCATACGTTGCCTGCGCCTGCCCGGAGCATGTCCACGGCTTTCAGCTGTTGATTTGCCGCCAGTGTGGCTATGTGGAAGAGCTTCATCTGGACGAAATCAGCGACCAGCTGGCTGCGCTGGCCAAGCGTCAGGGCTTTCATGTAGAGCGCCAAACCATCGAGCTTCAGGGCTTGTGTCAGGCGTGCCGACCTGCGAGTGATACGTGATGTCCACAGTCAACCAATACGACGGCGACCTGTTCAAGTCGCTGGAGTCCGCCTCCCCCTCAGACACGCTGCCCGATGTGGCGACCATTCTTGCCTCGGTGCGCTTCAATTCGGACGGCCTGCTGCCGGCCATTGCTCAGCAGCATGACAGCGGCGAAGTGCTCATGATGGCCTGGATGAACCGTGAAGCGCTGGAAGAAACGCTCACTACCCAGCGAGTATGCTACTACTCTCGCTCTCGTCAGGCGCTCTGGCGCAAGGGTGAGACGTCCGGCCAGCAGCAGCATCTGAAAAGCGCTGCGCTGGATTGCGATGGAGATACGCTGCTGCTGCAGGTAGACCAGACGGGGCCCGCGTGTCACACCGGCAGGCGCAGCTGCTTTTACGTGGCGGTGGATGCCCACAAGGCCGCCATCACCAGCGAACCACTGATCGACCCCGCCACCCTGTATGGCAAAAAAAGTCCTTGAAGGCACCCTCTTGAAAGCGTTGAAGGCGGTAAAAAACGCGCTGATCAAGGGAGTGTCACTATTGATGGTCGGCCTGGTTCGGCTTTATCAATATACGATCAGCCCGCTCCTGGGCCCCCGCTGTCGCTACTGGCCCAGCTGCTCTTCCTATGCCATCGAGGCCATCCAGGTGCACGGGCCTTTCAAAGGGGGCTGGATGGCACTCAAGCGCATCCTGCGCTGCCACCCCGGCAGCGCGGGGGGTATGGATCCGGTGCCTGGCGGCCGCAGTGAGCAACTCTGCAAGGAAGATGATGGCTGCTGCTCAGGCCCCTCCTCCAAACCTTCAGAGCATTAGGCTTTGTACGAAAACTGCCTACGCTCGCCCATACGGCGTTAAAAATCGGCTCGTGCGCGAGTCCGATCAAAGTACTCATTTACACCTTGTAAACTCCGTCTTTTCGCCGATTTTTGCCTTGTCTGGCCATCGCTCGCCGACTTTTCGTACAAAGCCTAGCAAATTGCTTTTCTAATGCTGCTTAGCCACCTGATAGATGCGCTCCAGCATGGCATGCAGGCCGTTGCTCCGAGTGGGTGACAGGTGCTTGTCCAATCCCAGATCCGCCAGAAAATGCGGTTCCGTCTGCTGGATTTCCTCTGCCGTGCGCTCGCTGTAAATGCGCAGCAGCACCGCGATAAGCCCCGAGACGATGGCAGCGTCGGACTTGGCCTTGAAGATCAAGCGGCCGCCCTGCTCTTCATGGCACATCCACACGTTTGACTGGCAGCCTTGAATCTTGAATTCGTCGGTGATTTTGTCAGCGGGAAACGCCGGGAGCTGCTTCCCCATATCGATGATGTACTGGTAGCGATCCATCCAGTTATCGAACATTTCAAACTCTTCGACCAGCTCTTGTTGGGCGAGCTCGGCACCGGAAGTGGTCATGGTGGTTCCTTTTCAGGGTAAGTGCGTTGAAGGCCAACATTATAACGGTTCAAGGCTGCTCTGGGGGTGCTGTTTTCAAGCGATGCCGCTGCTGCTGCTCATGCCACTCATGGGCTTCGGTGTGCAGGTAGCGGCTGGTGGTGTCCAGTCTTGAGTGGCGGGCGTTTTCTGCCAGGTAGCGCAGGCTGACACCCGCCTGGGCTTGATGGGTAATCGAAGTGTGGCGTAGCCAGTGGGGGGTGGCCTTGCGTAGCGCATCGATATACTCCCTCTTGCCCCCTTCTGCTTCAAGGGCCAGGGCCGCAAGGCCGAAGGTCTCCTTGATCAAACGATAGAGCTGGTTGTCGCTGATCCCGCGCTGCTTGTCCAGCGCGCGGATCAGCGGACCATGTTCGCTAACACCGGGCAGGCCCACTAAGCCCAGCGCCTGGCGCCACTGCTGCAGGCATGCCTGCATGTCCTCAGGCAGCGGTATGCGCGCTTGCTTGCCGCCCTTGCCAATCACATGCCACCACCAGCGCCCTTCACTGACCCGAAAATCGGCCATGGTGGCGCTGGCCATCTCATGGATACGCGGCGCCAATAGGTAGGCAAAGCCGAAAATGAAGCGATGCCGCGCATGTTCATAGCGGCCGCGTGCATCCTCGGGCATAGGCCGTGTATTCAGCCATGCCCATAGCCAGTCCCACAGTGGTCGCTCCAGATAGCGTTCGATACGTTGGGTCTGATTATTGAGGCGGCGCGATTTGTCGCGCATCAGCACGAATGGGTTGTGGCCTACCCACCCTGCTTCCACAAGCCAGCCAAACAGCCCTTGCAGGATGACGAGGGTTTGACGTCGGCTGGCCGGTGACAGCCCACCGCGAAACGGTCGCCAAGCCGGATGGTGGCGTGGTTTGGAAGGTCCTACCCACATCTCCCTGGGCTGCGGGTTTTCCAGAAATGCCTCGAAGTCCCGCAGTGTTTCACGGTTCACCTCCCTTAGCCCGCGCCCCTGACTGCCCAACCAGAGCAACAGCCGCTCCGCTTCACGGCGATAGCTCTTCAGGGTTTGCGGGCTGTCCTGATACTCCGCCAGCCATTGCGCAACGGCCTGATAGTCGGTGTCGGCCGCCACATGGGGCGTTGCTGAATCGGTGGTTGTTAGCCTGCTCCCAATATCGGGAAACACGTCGCCACTGCCCTTCCGCTCGGCCATCTCCAGCCCGTTGGCGAAGGTCGCAAGGTGCGTTGAGTCGTAAAGCGGCGCAGGTGGCTGGGTCATGAGGGTGTCTCGCGCTATCAGAGGGCTCAGCATCGCCTTTTTGGCGTATAAATTCAAGATAATATGGGTAATCTTGAATTTATGTTCTTTTAAATAAATAATATTACGTTTTATGTAATACGTAATAATTGAGTTGAATCCGTTTTTACATGACAATGGCGCACAGCAACTATCCATCCTGATCATTTCAGGCGCGGCTTACTTCAAGGATTCAAACAGGCATGGCTCGGAACGGCATTCAGTACGGTGATGTACAGCAGGCAATCGATACCTTGCTGTCACGTGGCGACACGCCAAGCGTGCAGCGCATACGCGATGTGCTGGGGACCGGCAGCTTCACCACCATCAGCGAACACTTCCGCACCTGGCGGGCGGCACGTGAGCAGAATCGTGACGTTCCCCCACCCAAGGGCGTCCCGGAAGTGGTGGTCAATGTGGCCAGTGAGCTATGGCGCGAAGCGCAGGAGCTGGCCAACGAGGCGCTGTCGCACTATCGCGAAGAGGCCAACAGGCAAGTAGAAAGTGCTAAGCAGGACGCCGCCGAAGCACGCCAGCAGGCCGCCAA
>NZ_AJTS01000017.1 GCF_000275725.1 Vreelandella stevensii S18214
GGCAGAGTGTCAGGCCCGCGAGCGGCACTGGCAGCAGCAGACTCAGCAGGCCACAGAGCATGCCGAGCAGCATCTGGCAGACCTGCAAGAAGCCCAGCGGGCGCTGACGGCCGCTCAGCAAGAGTGCGCTGCGCAGCTGGAGGCTCGTCAGCAGGCATGGGAGGAGCGCCTCGCACAGGAAGAGCAGCGTAACGAAGCCGCCGAGGCGCGTTTGATGGCGTTGCTGGATACCCTGCGTCAGGAGCGTGCCAACGAAGAGAAAGCGCTGCAGAAACGCCTGCAGCAGTGGGAAAAGCGTGGCGAAACGCTGGAGCAGGAGCTGCGCAATAAAAACGATACGGTAAGCCGTTTGCAGATAGACAACGGCAAGCTCGAGCAGCAGCTGCAAACGAATCAGGGGCATCAGGAGACACTCAAAGCCGCACTGGAAACCGCTCAGCGCAATCTCGATCAGGCAAGGCGGGCATTAGAGGTCGAGCAGCAGCAGTCGATAGCGCGTGAAGAGTGGCAGCAGCAGCTATGGCAGCGGATGGAAGCCATGCAGGCACAGCTGGCATCACTGCCGGAGGTCATGGCCCCTAAATCGCAGGAGTGAGCAGATACAACAACGCCCGGCAGCGGCTGCCGGGCGTTGTTCATGGAAAATGCTAAATGACAGCGTTGCTGTCAAGCATGGCCGCCATTAACGATAGTAGGCGTTGCTGGTATCGGTGTGGTCGGTGACGTCACGAATACCCGCCAGCTCGGGGATGCGCTCCAGCAGCGTTTTTTCGACGCCATCCTTTAGAGTCAGGTCGACCGCGGCACAGCCCTGGCAACCGCCGCCAAACGCCAGAATGGCCATTTTGTCTTCGGTCAGCTCGACCAGCTTGATCTCACCGCCGTGGGCCGCCAGCCCGGGGTTGATCTCGCTGTACAGGATATAGTTGATGCGGTCTTCCAGCGGGCTGTCCGCATTGACCTTGGGCATCTTGGCGTTGGGTGCCTTGATGGTCAGTTGCCCACCCATACGGTCGGCATTGAAGTCCACCACGGCCTCTTCAAGAAACGCCAGGCTGTTCTTGTCGAGAAACACGTTGATCTTGTCAAGCTCGAGCTTGACGTCGGTGGGCTCTTCTTCACCCGGGCGGCAGTAGGCCAGGCAGGTTTCTGCATAAGGCGTGCCCGGCTGGGTAATGAAAATACGCACGGCAATGCCTTCGACGTTCTGCTTTTCCAGCAGCTCGGCGAGGTAGCCCTGTGCGCTATCCGTGATGTCAATGCCCGGCGCTTCGATAGTCGTGGTCATAAGGGATGTTATCCTCCCGTGGTAGTGGCGTTGCCACTTCACATGTCATTTGTGCCTATGGTAAGCAAAACCACGTTGCGACACAATCCCGACCGTTTTAGTCGGCTATTGGGCGAGCGGCATGGCTTACTTGCTGCCCTTGCGAGCACCCTTTGGTATGATAAGCGCCGCTCACCCATGACGACGACAACAAGAATATCCTTTTCGACCGAGACGCTGGAGAACTTCCCCTGCCATGGCCGCTAGTGATTTGACTGCATCCCTTACCCAACGCCTGACCCAACGCATCCTTATTCTGGATGGCGGTATGGGTACCATGCTGCAGAATGCCCAGCTCAGTGAAGAGGATTTTCGTGGCGAGCGTTTTCACGACTGGCCTTCCGATCTCAAGGGCAACAACGACCTGCTGGCCCTGACCTGCCCCGACGTGGTGGCACGTATCCACCGTGACTACCTGCTGGCAGGCGCCGATATTCTCGAAACCAATACCTTCAACAGCACACGACTTTCCCAGGCCGACTATGGCATGGAAGACCTGGTGCCCGAGCTGAACAGAGAGTCTGCCCGGTTGGCCAGAGAAGTGTGTGATGCCGTGGCCGCGGAAACCGACATCCCCCGCTACGTGGCAGGCGTGCTGGGGCCTACCTCGCGTACCGCATCGCTGTCGCCGGACGTCAACGACCCCGCCAAGCGCAACGTGACCTTCGACGAGCTGCGCGAGAATTATTACGAAGCCGCCAACGCGCTGATCGAGGGTGGTGCCGATCTGATCATGATCGAGACCATTTTCGACACGCTCAATGCCAAGGCCGCCATTTACGCCCTTGAAGAGCTTTACGAAGACTTGGGCCGTCGTTTGCCGATCATGATTTCGGGGACCATCACCGATGCCTCCGGGCGCACCCTGTCAGGGCAGACCACCGAAGCCTTCTGGAACTCCATTCGTCACGCTCAGCCCCTCTCGGTGGGCCTCAACTGTGCGCTGGGCGCCGAAGAGCTGCGCCCTTACCTGGAAGAGCTGGCCACCAAGGCCGATACCTTCGTGTCGGCACACCCCAATGCGGGCTTGCCGAACGAGTTCGGCGAGTACGACCAGACGCCAGAAGAGATGGCGGCCATCGTGGGCGAGTTTGCCCAGAGCGGTCTGGTCAACATCATTGGCGGCTGCTGTGGTTCGACGCCGGAACATATCCGCGCCATTGCCGAGGCCGTTCACAGCATGGCGCCCCGCCAGGTGCCCGAGCGCCGTCGCGCCTGCCGCCTGGCGGGCCTGGAGCCTTACAACATCGAGGCCGACTCGCTGTTCGTCAACGTGGGTGAGCGTACCAACGTGACCGGCTCGGCCCGCTTCAAACGCCTGATCGTCGAAGAGGACTTCACCACGGCGCTGGAAGTGGCGCTGGAGCAGGTCGAGAGCGGCGCGCAAATCATCGACATCAACATGGACGAAGGCATGTTGGAGTCGCAGGAAGCCATGGTGCGCTTCCTCAACCTGATTGCCGGGGAGCCTGACATCGCCCGGGTGCCCATCATGATCGACTCCTCCAAGTGGGACATCATCGAGGCGGGCCTGAAATGCGTGCAAGGCAAGGCGGTGGTCAACTCCATCTCGCTCAAAGAGGGCGAAGCGGCGTTCCGCGAACAGGCCACCAAATGTCGTCGTTTTGGTGCGGCGATCGTCGTGATGGCCTTCGATGAAGAGGGCCAGGCCGATACCTTCGCCCGCAAGGTGGAAATCTGTGAACGCGCCTACCGCCTGCTGGTGGACGAGATCGGCTTCCCGGCGGAAGACATCATCTTCGACCCGAACATCTTCGCCATCGCCACCGGTATCGAGGAGCACAACAACTACGCCGTCGATTTCATCGAGGCCACCCAGTGGATCCGTGAGCACCTGCCCCATGCGATGATTTCCGGCGGCGTCTCCAACGTGTCGTTCTCGTTCCGTGGCAACAACCCGGTGCGGGAAGCCATCCACTCGGTGTTCCTCTACCACGCGATTCGCGCCGGGCTCACCATGGGCATCGTCAACGCCGGCCAGCTGGCGGTTTACGATGACCTGCCCGCCGAACTGCGTGACGCCGTCGAAGACGTGGTGCTCAACCGCCGCGATGATGGCACCGAGCGGTTGCTGGACATTGCCGACAAGTACAAGGGAGATGGCAGCGGCGCAGCCAAGAAGGAAGATCTGGAGTGGCGCAGCTGGCCGGTCAACAAGCGCATCGAGCATGCGCTGGTCAAGGGCGTGACGGCGTTCATCGAGGAAGATACCGAAGAGGCCCGCGCCCAGGCTGAACGCCCCATCGAGGTCATCGAAGGCCCGCTGATGGATGGCATGAACGTGGTCGGCGACCTGTTTGGCGCGGGCAAGATGTTCCTGCCCCAGGTGGTCAAGTCGGCCCGCGTCATGAAACAGGCGGTGGCCTATCTGATCCCGTTCATCGAAGCCGAGAAAAGCGCCGAGACCCAGGCCAAGGGCAAGATCGTCATGGCCACGGTCAAGGGCGATGTCCACGATATCGGCAAGAACATCGTCGGCGTGGTGCTGCAGTGTAACAATTACGAAGTGATCGACCTGGGCGTCATGGTGCCCACCGAGAAAATTCTCCAGGCTGCCATTGACCACAATGCCGATATCATCGGCCTGTCGGGCCTGATCACACCTTCGCTGGATGAAATGGTCCATGTGGCCAAGGAGATGCAGCGACGCGGCATGAACCTGCCGCTGCTGATCGGCGGTGCGACGACCTCCAAGGCGCATACAGCCGTCAAGATAGAGCCCCAGTACGACCACCCGGTCATCTACGTCACCGACGCCTCCCGCGCCGTGGGCGTGGCCGGCAAGCTGCTGGCGCCCAACCTCAAGGCGGCCTACGTCGCCGAGATTCGTGAAGAGTACGAAAAGGTCCGCGAGCGCAACGCCAAGCGTCGCCCCAAAGCCGCCGACCTGGACTACACCCAGGCCCGCAAGCGGCGCTTCCGCACCGACTGGGCCACGCATACCCCTGTGGCCCCCCGGCAGCCGGGTTTGATGACCTTCGATGATTACGATCTGAACGAGCTGGTGGAGCGCATCGACTGGACGCCCTTCTTCATGAGCTGGCAACTGGCCGGCAAGTACCCGAAGATTCTCGACGACGAGATCGTGGGTGAAGCGGCGCGCAGCCTATTTGCCGATGCGCAGGTGATGCTGCGCAAGCTGATCGATGAAAAACGCGTGCAGGCGCGGGGGGTAATCGGCCTGTGGCCTGCCAACAGCGTGGACGACGATGTCATCGAAGTCTATGCCGACGAATCCCGCACCCAGGTCGTCGAGCGTCTGCATCATATACGTCAACAGACCACCAAAGGCCGTGACGGCATCTGTTACAGCCTGGCAGATTTCATCGCCCCCAAGGAGAGCGGCAAGGCTGACTGGATCGGGGGCTTTGCGGTCACCACGGGCCATGGTGTGGATGAGCTTTCCAAAGCCTATGAAGCGGCGGGAGATGACTACAATGCCATCCTGGTGCAGGCCCTGACCGACCGTTTGGCGGAGGCCTTTGCCGAGCGTATCCACGAGCGGGTACGCAAGGAGTTCTGGGGCTACGTGCCGGAAGAGACGCTTGACAACGAGGCCTTGATCGCCGAGAAGTACCAGGGCATCCGCCCTGCCCCCGGCTATCCGGCCTGCCCTGATCACACCGAAAAAGCCACGCTGTTCCGGCTGTTGGAAGCCGAAAAGAATACCGGGCTAGTGCTGACCGAGAATTTTGCCATGTGGCCAGCGGCGGCGGTGTCCGGCTGGTACTTTGCCCATCCGCAGTCGAAGTACTTCTCCACCGGCAAGATCAGCCGTGACCAGGTCGATGCGCTGGCGCAGCGCAAACAGATGTCGCTGGAAGAAATGGAGCGCTGGTTGGCGCCCGTGCTTTCCTACGATCCGAGCTGATGTCGCCGGTTCGTCGTCAGAGCAAGGTCATGCGCCTTGCTCTCCCGGTCATGCTGGGCATGCTGTCTCAGAGCATGCTCAACCTGGTGGATGCCGCGCTGGTGGGCCACCTCGGCCAGGAGGCTCTGGCGGGCGTGGGGCTGGGTGGCTACGCCATGTTCATGATGACGGCACTGGTGTTCGGCCTCTCGTCCAGCGTGCAATCCCAGACCGCTCACGCTTTCGGAGAAGGCCGCACCGCGCCCACGGCCTTGCAGGCCGGGCTGCTCATCAGCCTGGGGGTAGGGGTTCCCTTGACCGCCTGGGCATGGTGGCAAGCTCCCTGGTGGATACAGCTGATCGCTCCCGCCGATGATGTCTCGCAGGTGGCCGTCGACTACTTTCGCTGGCGGGTGCTGTCGCTTGCGGTGATCGCCATGACCCTCTGCCTGAGGGGCTACTGGAATGGGCTTCAACACACCCACCTGTATTTGCGTATTGTCGTGGTGGTGCATCTGGTCAACGTGCTGCTCAGCGCGGGGTTGATCTACGGGTTGGCAGGTTTGCCTGCGCTGGGTACCAACGGCGCGGCCATGGGCACCAGCCTTTCACTGCTGCTGGGCGTGCTGGCCT
>NZ_AJTS01000018.1 GCF_000275725.1 Vreelandella stevensii S18214
ATGTGCTGGTGAACCTCTCTCTGCTGCTGATTCTGCCCGGTGTAGGCATTGGCGTGGCCGCCATGAGCCTGGTGGGCGAAGCCCTGGGGCGTGACGACCAGCGCGAGGCACACCGCTGGGGGCTGGATGCCCTGCGTGTCGCGGCCATGATGTTGAGTATACTGGCGCTGCCTATGCTGCTGTTTCCCGCGCAGATTCTGGGGATCTTTTTTACGGATCCGGCGCTGCTCGAACTTGGGACACTGCCGCTACGCATTACCGCCGTGATGATCGTGCTGGATGCGGCTGCCCTGGTGCTGGCCCAGGCGTTGATGGGTGCGGGCGCACAACGTACCGTGATGCTGTTGACGCTGGGCATGCAGTGGCTGGTTTTTCTGCCCTTGGCCTGGTGGGTCGGCATCGTCATGGGCTACGGGCTGGTCGGCGTATGGCTGAGCCAGCTATGCTACCGGCTGCTCAATTCCGGCAGTTTTTTATGGGTATGGCAGCGACGACGCTGGCTGGCCCATAGCCTCAAGGCCAATGCCTGAGCGCAAACCCATTAATAGCATTTAACGATAAAAAGATAATTATATATTCTTTTGTAGAATATGACGCCCGCGTTAAGGTGGCGGCACAATACCGTCCGTCCCGACGTGACCATTTCGCTTTTAGCAGGATCGTGCCACATGTACCGTTATGATATTCACGACCAGACGCTGGTCGATGAGCGCGTCGCTCAGTTCCGCGACCAGATGGAACGCTACCGCGCAGGGCGTTTGGGAGAAGAAGAGTTCCGCCCCCTGCGGTTGCAGAACGGGCTCTACATTCAAAAGCATGCCCCGATGCTGCGCATTGCCATTCCCTACGGCATGCTGGCGGGCTATCAGCTGCGCGCGCTGGCGGAGATCACCCGTCGCTACGACCGCGGCTATGGCCACTTCACCACGCGCCAGAACCTCCAGCTGAACTGGCCCGCCCTGGAAGACGTGCCGGACATCCTGGCAGAACTTGCCAAGGTGCAGATGCACGCCATCCAGACCAGCGGCAACTGTATCCGTAATACCACCAGTGACCAGTTTGCGGGTATCGCCAACGATGAAGTGGAAGACCCGCGCCCCTGGTGCGAGCTGATTCGCCAATGGTCGACGCTGCACCCCGAATTCGCTTACCTGCCGCGTAAGTTCAAGATCGCCGTCACCGGCGCCGCTCAGGACCGTGCAGCCATTCAGGTGCATGATATTGGCCTGCGCCTGTGGCGTAACGACGAAGGTGAGCTGCGCATTTCGGTACTGGCAGGCGGTGGCCTGGGACGCACGCCGATGATTGGTGACGTGGTCCGCCATGACCTGCCCTGGCAGCACCTGCTGACCTACCTGGAAGCCTGTGTGCGGGTATACAACCAGTTTGGCCGCCGCGACAACAAGTTCAAGGCGCGCATCAAGATCCTGGTCAAGGCGCTGGGTATCGAAGAGTTCCGTCGCCGCGTCGATGAAGAGTGGGCCCACCTGAAGGATGGCCCACAAACGCTGAACCAGGCCGCCGTGGATGCCGCCAAGGTGCACTTCCCGGAGCCCGAGCGCCGCCCTGTCAGCGAGAGCGCCATCGACGCCTACGAACAGCTGCGCAGTGAAAACCGCAGTTTTGCGCGTTTCGTCACCAACAACGTGACCGACCACAAGGTGCCGGGCTACAAGGCCGTGACGCTATCGCTCAAGCGCCGTGAGCACGCACCTGGCGACGTGACCGCCGACCAGATGGACGCCGTTGCCGACCTGGCAGACCGTTACAGCTTCGGTGAAGTACGTGTTACCCATGAGCAGAACCTGGTGCTTTCGGACGTGCCCGTCGACGAGATCGAAGCACTCTGGAACGAGCTGGACGCGCTGGGCATGGCCAACCCCACGGTAGGCACGCTCAACGATATCATCTGCTGCCCCGGCGGTGATTACTGTGGCCTTGCCAATGCGGTGTCGATCCCCATCGCCCAGGCGCTCCAGGAACGTTTCGAGGACCTCGACTTCCTTTACGACCTGGGGCCGCTGGACCTGAACATCTCTGGCTGCATGAATGCCTGTGGTCACCACCACGTGGGCCATATCGGCATTCTGGGCGTCGACAAGAAAGGCGAAGAGTATTACCAGATCTCGATTGGCGGTAACGCTACCGATGATGCTTCGTTAGGCAAGATTCTCGGCCCCTCCTTCTTCCGCGAAGACGTGCCGGGTGTGGTCGAGAAAGTGCTGGAAGTGTACGTGGCCGAGCGCCACGAAGATGAGCGCTTCCTGGATACCTACCGTCGCATTGGCCTGAAACCCTTCAAGGAGCGTGTTTATGCCCAGCAATGACACTCAAGCCGAAGCGCTGCCACAGGCGCCGGCGCACGTGGATCACCTGATCGACAACGGTGAATTGGCCGCTGAGAATGCCTGGTGCGTTTCCTACGATGCCGACGCGCTGCCCGAGCAGCGCCCTGCGTTCGTGCCGCTGGTGCTCTGGCAGGCAAACAAGGAAGATGCGGAACTGGCCCCCCTGCTGGCCAGCGATACCGAGCTGAACGCCGAGCTGGCCAGCACGCTCGATAAAGCACCTGCCGTTGCCGTCGATTTTCCTGCCTTTACCGATGGCCGTGGTTACACCATTGCCCGTCTGCTGCGGGAGCGTTACGGCTTCACGGGGGAAATTCGTGCGGTCGGTGACGTGTTGGTCGACCAGCTCGATTACATGCGCCGCTGCGGGTTTTCGACCATGGCCCTGCGGGATGATCAGCACCCCGAAGACGCCCTGCGTGCCCTCAACGCCTTCAGCGTTCGCTACCAGACGGACGTCGAAGAGCGTCAGGCGCTGTTCGAGAAGCGTTTGAGCGCCAGTCACTAGGCGCGGCCATCCGCTAAAACAAACGCCGACCGGGGCAGCCCCTGTCGGCGTTTTTGCGTTCAGCCGCGCCGTTTCTGCTGGCGCTCTCGATTGTGGGCCTTGGCGCGATCGCTCTTGCGCAGCATCACCCAGGTGGCGCCCAACCCACCCTCCGACGGCTGGGCGGAGACATACGCCTGCACTTCGTCGAACTGAGTCAGCCACTTGGCGATATAAGAGCGTAATACGTTGGCTGGGCTATCCAGCTCGCGGCCACGCCCATGCACGATCAGCACCGAGCGCAAGTCGTGGGCATAGGCCTCCTGAATGAACGGAAACAGCATGCGCCGACACTCCGCCAAAGGCCTGCGCAGCAGGTGAAGCTGAGCTTGAACGCTGTAACCGCCGTGCTTCAACTTATCGACCACGCCCTGCTGGGTTCCCTCGCGGCGAAATTCGATGGGGTCGAAGGGAGGCAGCAGATCGACAAAATCGTCGGACAGAAAATTGCGCTCATCGAAGCGCTGAGCGGCGCTCTCGCGTCTGGCCAGCTGCGCCTCGGAGGGCGTTTGCCGCCGAGGGCCTGTATCGGCACGGTTTCGCTTGGCCAGCGGCGTTACCTCGCCGACCAGCGAACGGAAATCCAACTCATCCCGAAGTGACTGACTCATATCAGGCTCCTTTCGTCAGCTATAGAGTGCCACGCTACCCTCTACCATCGTAGCAAACCCCGCGATATTGCTTAAGACTTGTCTTGTGTCGTTACGCCGTTCAAGCTGAGAGATTTGCAACCTGAGGAGTGATGCCCATGGTTTGGGTCAAGCGCGGGCTGTGGGCCATGGGGCTACTGCTGATCGGCATGGCCGGGTGGCTGTGGCTGACCATGCTGAGCCCCTGGTTTTATGAACGCCCCGATAGCGTGGCCGAGGTCGAACCGCGCACGCACCAGGTGTTCGTCTATGGCACGCTGCGCTACTGGCCGGTGCGCTGGGTGGTCATGGGCGCGTCCGGCGATCCAAGCGAAGCACGGCTACCGGGCTTCGAACGCAGGGGT
>NZ_AJTS01000019.1 GCF_000275725.1 Vreelandella stevensii S18214
ACCGTGACGGCAGATCAGTTGGAAAGGCTGGACCGCTACGAACGGCTGGGGGTGCGCTATAACCGCATCAAACAGCCGCTGGCCAACGGGCAGCAGGCTTGGGTATACGTGCGCTTGCCAACCCTCGGGCAACGTTGGCTTGCCCCTCCTGTCGACTTGGCCGCTCTGGTAACATACCCCACATCTTTGACGACGCCGCCAACCCCAGGCAGCGTCCTTGCCTATTTCAGGCCCCTTCAGGAGCGACCATGAGCAGCGATGCTACCCCTTATGTATTGATTCTCTACTACTCTCGTTCAGGCGCGACGGCAGAGATGGCACGACAGCTGGCCGCCGGCGTGGAAAGCGTGGCAGGCATCGAAGCACGCCTGCGCACGGTGCCGCCAGTATCAACCACCTGCGAGGCCGTCGATCCCGAGATTCCGCAAGAAGGCGCGGTTTACGCCACGCTGGACGATGTACGCCACTGCAGCGCGCTGGCATTGGGCAGCCCGACCCGCTTTGGCAACATGGCCGCCCCTTTGAAGTACTTCCTGGACAGCACCAGCAACCTCTGGATGAATGGTGCACTGATCGATAAACCCGCCTGTGCCTTCACCTCGACCTCCAGCCTTCACGGTGGCCAGGAGAGCACGCTGCTGAGCATGCTGGTGCCTCTGCTGCACCATGGCATGGTGTACGCAGGCGTGCCTTACAGCGAGACCGAGCTACTGAGCACCCAAACCGGCGGAACTCCCTACGGGGCGAGCCACGTGGCGGGCGCCCGCAGTGACCGCCCGGTGGATGCCGACGAACGCGCGCTGTGCCGAGCACAAGGCAAACGTATTGCCCGGCTGGCCATGGCACTTGAAGCAATGCGCCGCAAGGAGGCTTCATGAGACAGTGGCTGGATGGTCTGGAACAGCGCCACGGGCTGGATACGTTGACCCGCTACTCCCGCCAGCTGGTGCTGGGGAGTTTCGCGTTGCTGATGCTATTGGTCATCTATCGTGGGTTCTTCATTCAAGGGGATGAATTCAACTGGCGGCCGGTGGTGGCGTTCATTCTGCCGCTGCTACTGTTCTTGCCCTCGATCATTGGCCAGCGTGCGCGCGGCCATGCCTGGCTGGCCTTCGTCAGCCTGCTCTACTTCACCCAAGGGGTCATGCTGGCCACGCTGCCAGGGCAAGGCCTGCGCGGCGTGCTGGAAGCCATCGTGGCATTGGCGCTATTCACCGGCTGTATGGGCTACGCGCGTTTCCGTAGCCGTCAGCAGCACCTGAAAGGCTGATCTTACGCAAACCACAGCCAACCACTGACACCCGCCGCCACCAGCAGCGCGCCGACGGCACACAGCCGCTGGGTAGCCGCCGAGTGAACGGCGGGTGCTTCATCCACGGGCGGCCGGGCAAAGCGTTTCACGCCAGTGACCATGGCAGCAAGTAGCCCTTCCCCCTTGGCACCATGTAGCGCCACCCCGGCCACATGCACGCCGATCAATATCAACAGCAAATCACTGTTCAGGGCGTGCAGCCTGGCGAGATCGCGGCTGAGGTCACGTTCGATCCAGCCGTTCAGCGGCCCCTGGAAGAAGATATCGTCACTCAGGAACAGACCGCTGAGGGCTTGAAAGCCAAGACTCAACAGCAGCAGCACGACCATCCAGCCGCCCAACGGGTTGTGGCTGGCATAGCGAGGCTCTCGGCGCTTCATCAGCGCACGGACATAGTCGGTAGTACGCGCCGGAGAGTAGAGAAAGGTCGAGAAACGAGCGTAGCGACTGCCTACCAGCCCCCACAGTACGCGGAAGACGACCAGCCCTAGAATCACATAACCCGCCTGAGCATGTACCTCGATGGGAAACAGAAACGGCGCCCCATCGGTTTTGGTCGTGTAAAAGGCCAGGGCGACGGCGACCAGCAAGGCCAAGTGGCACAGGCGTATCAGTACATCCCATACTGCAATGCGTCTTGTCTCCTTCTGCATTCCCCGTTCCTCTGTCATGGCGCTGGCAAGGGGTCTCATTATCCACGTTGCTATCGCCGTCACAAGCACAGGTAGCAAAGCGAGGCATGATCAATGCTTGAGCTTTACGCACAGACCAGCGAACATAACCCGCATACAATTGATGAAAGCAAGGGAGATCCGCTCATGACACGTAACATTGCCGATGTCAGGCGCGACTACGAAGGTGGACGTCTGGAAGAAGCCGCCGCCCCCAGCGACCCGTTTGTGCTGTTCGATGAGTGGTTCAGCCTTGCCCTGGAAGAGGAAGGCCAGGATGGCAATGCCATGACCCTGGCCACGGTGGATAGCCAGGGGCGCCCTCATGCCCGCGTGGTACTGCTCAAGGGCTTCGATGCTCAGGGCATGGTGTTTTTTACCAACTACCACAGCCACAAAGGCAGCGAACTCAATAACGTGCCTTACGCGGCACTCACCTTCTGGTGGCCGTCGCTGTCGCGGCAGGTGCGTATCGAAGGGCCTGTCCAGCAGGTTCCAGCAGCAGAATCAGACGAGTACTTCTCAAGCCGCCCTCGGGGCAGCCAGCTGGGCGCATGGATTGCCACCCAGAGCGTGGTGATTCCTGACCGCAACTGGATCGAGGAGCGTCAGAAGCGCTTCGAGCAGGCGTATGAGGGCCAGACGATTCCGCGCCCGATTCACTGGGGAGGTTACCGGGTCAATCCTGAAATGATCGAGTTCTGGCAAGGCCAGCCAAGCCGCCTGCACGACCGCCTGCGCTACGAGCGCCGCGACGGTGGCGAGTGGAGCCGCTTCCGCCTGGCGCCCTGACATGGCATTCCATGTCACCTTGCCTGAGGAGGCCGCTCCTCAGGCAGTACCCGCCTTTAATCCGGTAAACTCTCCAGGCGATGGCGCTGCCATTCGCTATCCGGCTCGTTGAGCCTCAGCACTGCATCGATCACCTGCTCCTCCATGTTATAGCGGCAGCGGAACCCCAGGTGCTTCATCAGCGCCCGCATGGGGTGGTTGTCCACCATGATCTTGCCGATCATTTCCAGGGTGCCAATGCTGGTGCAGTAATCGATCATCTTCTTCATCAGCAGGCTACCGATCCCCAAGCCCTGCAAATCATCGCGAATGATGATCGAGAACTCGGTGCGAATGTTGTCGGGATCGTTCCACACTCGCACCACCCCCAACATCTCCTTGCTGCCATCGTCGTGCTGATGTTCGGCAATGAAGGCCATCTGCCGGTCATAGTTGATGTGCGAGAGAATCGAGAGGTCACGCTGAGTCAGGCTGGACTTGTTGTGAAAATAGCGAAAACGGATGCTCTCCTCCGACAGCTGCCGGTGAAAGGCGGTGATCAGCGGCGCATCTTCTGCGCGAATTGGCCGTACTTCCACCTGCCAACCGTTTTTCAGGGAAACCCATTCCCGCAGCTCTTCCGGGTACGGCATGATGGCGAACCGGGCGGGAGTGCCCAAATCCATGGCAAAATCCACCGCCAGCATGCCGTCACGGTTGAGCAACAGCGGGTTGAGTTCCAGGCCGCGCAGATCGGTCAGGTCGGAGGCCATCTGTGACAGCTTGACCAGCAGCTGGCAGAGCCGCTGGATGTCCCGCTCGGGGTCGGCAGAGTGTTCACGGATCAGCGAGGCGGCATGGGTGCGGCCGACCACATCCGAGGCCAGGCTCATGTTCAGTGGCGGCAGGGCCCCCTGCCGATCCGCCAGCACGTTGACCTTGTAGCCCCCAATGCCAAACACGATCAGCGGACCGAACACCGGATCTCGGGTGATGCCGGCACAAATCTGCATGGAGTGCTTGCCCCGCTGCATGGGCTGAAGGCAGTACTCACGCACGCTGTGTTCAGGGAATTTCTCGCGGACCTTGTCACCCAGTTGGCGCACGCCATCGGCCACCTGCTGGGCGCTTTCGAGGTCCTGCAGCAGGCCTGCGGACAGCTTGTGAGGATGTTTGCGATAACGATAGGGTCGGCAGTTGCCGTCGTGAATCACTTTCAACGCCTTGGGCCCCGGAAAGCGGTCTGCCACCTGCAAGGCTTCTTCCGGCGACTGGAGGTAGACACTTTCTGCCGTAGGGATGCCGTAGGCTTCCAGCACCTGGGCGGTTTCCGAGTGGGTCAGCGTTTGCCGCCCCTGCTCCTTGGCGTGTTTGATCAGGGCGCGGCACTCGGCGCGAATGGCCGGGCTGGTGGAAAACGGCAGGCTGGGCGGAATCTCATGCAGTAGCGCCTGCACCCGCTGATAGTCGACCATGTGCATGAAGGCCTTGACCGCTTTTTCTGGCGACGTGTAGGTGGGTATCCCCGCCAGATTGCAGACATGGCGGGCATTGAGGGCTTCCTTGAGCCCCATCCAACTGGTCAGCAGGTTGCGCTTGAAGGTTTTCCGGTGATCGATCAGTGCCTGAGCAGTGGCCACCGACGGTGCAAGCCGAGTGGGGGCGTGAACCACCAGCACCGCATCGACATTGGGGTCTGCGGTGACGATTTGCAGCGCCTCGACAAAACGCTCCGGCGTGGCGTTGCCCCCCAGGTCCACCGGGTTTTCGCCCGGTTTGCTCATGTCGACCTGGTTCTTGTGCAGTGCCGCCTGGGTGTCGGCGTCGAACTCGGCCAGCGTTCCTCCGGCACTCATCAGCTTGTCGATAGCCAGCATGGCGGGGCCAAGTCCGTTGGACACGATGGCCAGGCGGTCTCCGCGCAGCGGCTTCATGCGCGACAGCGTTTCCAGCGCATCCAGCATCTCGTCCGAATCATTCACTCGCACTACCCCTGCCCTGGCAAAGGCAGCATCGAACACTACGTCACGATTGGCGATACCCGGCGTCGGCGGCATGCCGGAAATATCCGATTGCGGGGTTCGACCACTCTTGATCGCCACCACCAGTCGATTGCGCGAGGCATCTCGCACGGAGGTCATGAAGTGCTGGGCGTCGGTGACTCGTTCGAGGTGCAGCAGGATGGCCTGGGCTGGTGAATACTGATTCACGTAGTCGATCAAATCCGGCAGCAGCACATCGACGCTGTCACCCACGGTAATCAGATGGGAAAAGCCCACGTCCCGCCCGGCTGCCCAGTCGATCATCGCATTGGCCAACATGCCGGACTGGCCCAGATACGCGACCCGCCCGGCCTTGATGGGTTGGCTGGCATAAGAGGCGTTGAGCTTTTTGCCAGGCACGATCAGCCCCATGCACTCCGGACCCAGCACTCGGATGCCGGATTCCCGAGCGGCCTGCAGCATGCGTTGACGAATCGACCCCTTGTCGCCCTCCTCGCGGTCCAGATAGGCGCCGCCTGACAGCACCAGCGCGGCCTTGGCGCCGAACTTGCCCAGCTTACGGATCAAACGAGGCACGCCCTCGATAGGCGAGCAGATGACACACAGGTCAGGGACTTCCGGCAGCTCGTCGACATTTCTGACGCATTTGACCCCAAACACGCTGTCGTAGCCCCGCAGGTTCACCGCCCATAGCGCACCTTTGAAGCCCGCCTCCTGCACGTTGCCCAACACGAGCCCACCCAGCGATTCAGGCTTTTCAGACGCCCCAAACACGGCAATGGAGCGAGGCTCGAAAAAATGGTGCAGAAAGCGTGTGCTCACGAAGGCATCTCCTCTGACATGGGTTCCTACTGTGTACGACTTATTGACACTGTCGCGCAAGCCCTCGGGGCGATTAAGGTGGCTTTACTGTCACCGGAGCACTTGCATGATTACCGCCTACCTTACCCACCCCCACTGCGTATTGCACCATATGGGGCCGGAACATCCCGAAAGCCCTGAGCGATTGGAAGCCATTCGTGCACGCCTGTCGCTGAGCGGGCTGCTGCAACAAACCATGCAGGGGGATGCCAAGGAAGCGGATGATGAGGCGCTTGCACGAGTGCACCCCCTACGCCACCTGAAAG
>NZ_AJTS01000020.1 GCF_000275725.1 Vreelandella stevensii S18214
CGTTGGAAAAGTGCGTGCCCGATGAAGGAATCGTAACGCTGGACAGCGATACCATGATGAACCCGGAGAGCCTGAAAGCGGCCAGAGTGGCGGCCGGAGCGGTGATCCGTGGTGTCGATCAGGTTTACAAACGGCAGGCAGACAACGTGTTTTGTGCGGTACGCCCCCCTGGGCACCATGCGGAAGCTGCCGACGCCATGGGTTTCTGTTTCTACAACAACGTGGCGGTGGGCGCTGCCCATGCCCGCGCAAAATATGGCGCTCGGCGTATCGCCATACTCGATTTCGATGTCCATCAGTGCAACGGCACCATCGATATTTTCAAGAATGACCCCGATGTGCTGGTCTGTACCAGCTTCCAGTACCCCTTCTATCCATGGCGCTACCTGCGCAGCGAGTGGCAGAACGTGGTCAACACCCCGCTGGAGGCCGGTACCGACAGCGCGGCGTTTCGCACTGCCATCGAACGCCAGTGGCTACCAGCGCTGCATGCGTTCAAACCGGACCTGGTGATGCTATCGGCGGGGTTCGATGCTCACCGCGAGGATCCCATGGGCGACCTATGCCTGGAAGACGAGGACTTTTACTGGGTGACGCACCTGGCCATGGAGATAGCCGCCCTGTATGCCGACAACCGCGTGGTCTCCGTGCTGGAAGGCGGCTATAACCTGACCTCGCTGGCCAGCAGCAGTGAAGCGCATCTCAAGGCCTTGTTGGGGTTGCCTTTCACCGATACGCCCTAGGGCGCCACCGCGCCCCTTTCGCCTGTGGTACCATGCGGCTCTCGTTGACGTTCTCACTCATTGACGCTCTCACTACGTGACCTTTATGACCGCGACCTCCGAAGAGCATGCCGCGCTGCGCATTGCCTCAGGGCGAAAACCTTTTGTCGAGCCGCTGCGCCTGGGTGAGCGGCTGAAGCAGATCCGTCTGGCCAACCAATGGACGCTGGAAGACGTGAGCCAACGTACCGGCATTGCTCGTTCGACGCTGTCCAAGATCGAAAATGATCAGGTCTCGCCAACTTTTAGCGTGGTCCAGAAGCTGATCAGCGGTTTGAATATCGATCTGCCGCAGCTGTTTACGCCGCCCAAGCGTGAGCGCTACACCATGGGCCGTCGTGATCTTACCCGCAAAGGCAAAGGGCAGCTGCACCCCACCCCCACCTACGAACACGAGCTACTGGGGCATCAGTTGGCGCAAAAGCGCATGATCCCGTTCAAGACCATCGTGCGCGCCCGTAGCTTTGACGAATATCATCAGTGGGTGCGTCACGACGGCGAAGAGTTTTTGATGGTATTGCACGGCGATATCATGCTGTACACCGAGTTCTATGCCCCGTTGGTACTGGCAGAGGGTGACAGCATCTATTTCGATAGCGACATGGGCCACGCGCTGGTGTCGACCAGCCAGGACGATGCCGTGGTGCTCTCGGTCTGTACGCGTGGAGACCTGGTATAGCGCCTGCCATGGTCAGCAGGCGCATGCTCATAGGCAGTTGGTGGGCTTGGGCAAGCCGGCAATCCGCGCAATACGTTTCGGCGGGCTGCCAGGAAAGAGCGTCATCAGATAGATCGAGCGCCCTTTTTCTGCTCCCAGCGCCTGCGTGGTGGCCTTGACCAACGGGCGCATGGCAGGTGCCATCTCGTAACGGGCATAGAAGTCTCGTACCACATGGATGATTTCCCAGTGTTCCGCCGTCAACGACATGCCTTCGTCGTTCGCCAACCACTCTGCTACTTCTTCTGACCACTGGCTTTGTTCTACCAAAAAGCCTTCAGGGTCGAGTTGGATTGTTTTAGCCGAATCAAGATAACGGTATAAATCTTCATTGCTCATATCAATACCACGTCAAGATCTGCGGGTGCTGTTCGGTCAAGCTGACAAACATTGGCATATCCGCCAACGGCTTGTCAGATGCATATCCACTCAATCCACGGGCTACCACATCGTCATGCAGCGCCAGCACCTCCACGCTTTCCATGCGCCAGCCCTGCCAGGCATCGTGCAGCACGGCCTGAACGGCGTCTTCGATGAGCAGCACCGTGTCACCCGGGGAAACGACTGCCAGCATCTGGTGTGCGGCGCTGTGCTCAGGTGGTTTGTTGACTATATGCAGCATCGTATGTCGCCCATTAAAAGGTGAGTACCTGTTCATGACGTGCCAACAGCGCAGGCAGCTCCGCTGCTGGCAAGCACTTGACCCCTTCCAGCAGCTTATCGGGGGTCAGGCTCAGCTCGTCCAGCGCTTCTTGGGTCACCCACAGGTCGTTGATGTCGTACATTTCCAGCATGTTCATCGTCGGCAGCGTCGCTTTCTGGCCTGGCGCGCCAGCCCCCTGCTCCTTGAGCAGCGCAAACACCCCCTGCCCCATGAACAGCAGACCCACCTCTTCACCAAATGCCGCCGCCACCAGGGCCACATCCAGCCCTTCACGCAAGGCGTTGGACGCATGGGGCCCATGACGAATGATCACCAGACGTTGAGAAGTGCTCATCAATGGCTCCTAGGCAAAGGTGATCAGGCGATCACACTGCTGCTGTAACGTTAAAAGCTGGCCAAGCCCGGTCAGCGAGAACGGAGCCTCCAGGTTGGCCACGCTCTTGCCATGGCGTTTCGCCTCGGACTCATCGAGCAAACCCCGACGCAAGGCCGCTGCCACGCATACATCGAGCATCACGCCGTGGGTCTGGTGAAGGTCTATCCACGCCTCGCGCAGGTTAAGCTCATCCTGAGGCGGCGTCATCAACGACGACGCATTGTGAACCCCATCGCGGTAGAAGAACACACCGGCAACCCGATGCCCACACGCAATGACCTGATGGGCAAAGCGCAGCGCTGAATGAGGAGCGGCACTTGAATACGGAGCGCCCATCACTAACAGGCCATACTGCATGGCTCACCTCTCGTTTTAGCGAAGCCAAAAAAACAGACCCTACTGGGTAGGGTCTGTTGGTACTTACATGATGCTCTCATTCAGTGAGCATCCCTGCTACATCAATCGTTGCTCATGATGCCCAGAATGGACAGCAAGCTGATGAACAGGTTGTAGATCGAGACGTAGAGAGTGACGGTCGCCAGAATGTAGTTGGTTTCGCCCGCCCGGTGAACGATCTCACTGGTTTGGTAAAGGATTGCCGCCGAAGCGAACAGCACAAAGCCCGCGGACACCATCAAGGAAAGCGCCGGAATGTTGAAGATCAGCCCCGCTACCATGGCCAGCACCAGCACGATCGCGCCAGCCAGCAGGAAGTTGCCCAGGAAGCTGAAGTCTTTCTTGGTCGTCAACGCAACGGCCGACAGACCAATAAACGTCAGCCCCGTCATGGCCAGCGCGTTCATGATCAGCGCGCCACCGTTGGGCAGTGTCAGGTAGGCCGAGATGATGGGGCCCAGCGTAAAGCCCATGAAACCGGTGAACGCGAAGGTTGCCAACAGGCCTGCGGCTGAATTGGCAGTCTTGTACACCAGGAACATCAGGCCGTAGGCGCCGATGAAGAACACGAAAATGTTCAGCTGCTGAATGCCCATGGCCACAGACACCCCTGCCATGACGGCAGAGAACAGTAGCGTCATCGCCAGCAGCGCGTAGGTGTTTCGCAGAACCTTGTTGGCACTGGCACCACTGACCGTGGTGGTCTGTGCTCTTGCCAGGTTGGAATCGTTAAAAGACATTATCAGTGCTCCCTATATGGTCATACTCACAACGGACAAGAATGCCGTCCTCAGGTTCCATACGCAAGTTTTTGTCTTTAAACGCAACGAGTGTCTTGCGTTGTCGCCTCGAGTGGCGATTCAACTATGCTGATATTTCCCAACATACATTGGACACGACAATGCGCCACAAGATCCCTGTCATCATCTCTTCCGTAGGTTGTTTCGCCTTGGCGGCCACACGCTATGAGGTCGATGGTGTGGCCTTCAGCGTATTCGGCAGCGACCGCTATCACGAACGCGCCGACCAGCAGTCCTGGGCCACGTTTCAACAGTGGCTGGCAGAGATGCTTTGATCAGCACCCAAAAAAACGACGGCAGCTTTGAAAGCTGCCGTCGTTTTTTATCCAGCCACGGTCAACGAACAACGCTGCCCCTTACACGGACGATTCGCTATCGCCCTCTTCATCCCGATGCGGTGTCACCACGGTAGAAGCAGACTGGCGGGCATCCTGAGCGTTGTAGAGACGCGCATCGATCACGTTCAGTACCGCCAACTGGGCAAACAGTACAGCGAAGCAGATAATCAGACCTTTCAACATGGCGGTATTCCTTAGGAGGCTAACAGCCTGTTAGCATAATTTGGATGTTAGCCAAATGCTGAAAGAATGCAACGGCGCCGAAAAAATAAAGTGCCCCAGGCGCGTCAGAACTCTTCGGTATCGATATCCGCCTGCTGTGCATCGCTGTAACGGCTGCCTGCTACCGTCTCTGGGCGCATCATCTGACGGAGGCTGGCCAATACATCCGCATCGAGGCGAAGGTTCTCTGCCGCCAGGTTCTCACGCATGTGCTGGGTAGAACAGCTGCCCGGTATCGGTACGACGTTCTCCCCCTGTGCACAGACCCAGGCCAGCGCCAACTGGGCAGGCGTCCACCCTTGGCGTGCGGCCAGCGCCTTGACATCAGCCAGAGCTTGTACGTTCTGCACCAGGTTATCGCCCGTGAAGCGTGGCATGTTGGCCCGCATGTCGCCCTGAGGGAATGTCGTATGCGTGTCCATCGTGCCCGTCAGGAAGCCTCTGCCCAGGGGGCTGAAGGCTACCAATGCTACCCCAAGCGCTTCATAGGCCTGCTTGAGAGCAATTTCGGGGTTGCGGGTCCACAGCGAATACTCGGACTGAACGGCCGCAATGGGGTACTCGGCATGAGCCCTGCGTAACGTCGCTGCTGAAATCTCCGATAGCCCCACCGCGCCCAGCTTGCCCTCCTCTACCAGGCGCCCCAGCGCGCCCACGCTCTCTTCGATGGGCACCTGACGGTCAAGGCGATGCAAATAGTAGATATCGAGATGATCGGTTTTCAGACGCGCCAAGCTCTCTTCACACTGTCTGCGCAAGGTAGCGGGACGACCGTCGATCACCCGCTGGCCGCGCTCCATGTCCATGGCCATTCCGCCTTTACTGGCCAGCAGCAGCGCGTGACGTTTGTTGGCCAGGGCGCTCCCCAGCAGCCGCTCGTTGGCCGTGCCGCCATACAGCGTGGCGGTATCGAAATGGCGATACCCCATCTCAAAGGCTTCTTCCAGGGCACGGATGGCCTCAGCGTCCGATACGCGCTGGCCATACCCATGGGACAGGTTCATGCAGCCCAGGCCAATGCGGGGTGACCCGACCTCGTTCAACCGCTTCAGAAATGCAGACATGAATAACCTCGACTTGCCTATTCAGGTGATCAGGACACGGCGGCGTGTACGGCTATTTGTGCAGCGAGCCAGTGTGGCACGCGGTGTTCGAGATAATAGCGTGGCCGCCATGGCGTGCCTTCGATAAATCCCACATGGCCCCCCTGTGCATGCAGCTCCAGCGTGACGCAAGACGCCCACTCACCGCTCGGCGGCACGCTATGAGGATAAACGAAAGGGTCATCCGACGAATGAATCACCAGCGTGGGTCTTGCGATGCTGCCAATGAAGTAAGCACTGCTACAACGGCGATAATACTCGGCCGCACTGGCAAACCCATGCAAAGGTGCCGTCACGCGACCATCGAAGTCCCAGAAGGTGCGCATCCCCTCCAGACTTTGCAAAGCGCTCAAACGTGCCAACTCTTCCTCGCGGCCTTGGGCTTCGAACGCGTGACGCTTGTTCTCCACGTAGCGGCGCAGGTCACGCAGAAAGCGCGCCTGATACACCCTGGACGCCCCTTGGCTGATACGGTCGGCACAGTGGTCGAGCCGAAAGGGAACCGACACCGCCACGGCGGCCTGTAAAGGGCACTGCTCGCCGGTTTCTCCCAGGTACTTCAGCAACACATTGCCACCCAAGGAGTAACCGACGGCGGCCAGCGGTTTCTGCGGCGCCCTGGCCACCAGTTGGGCTACGATATCGCCCAGATCCTCGCTGGCCCCGGAGTGATACCCTCGGGCTCGGTGATTCGGCTCACCTGAGCAGCCACGCCAGTTCACCGCAACGCTTTGCCAGCCCATGGCCGCCAAGGCCTGCTGCTGGCCAACGATATAGTGGGAAGAAGCGCTGCCCGTCAGACCATGCAGCAACACAGCACAAGGCACCTGCGGCCCTTCAGGCCCATACCAATCCAGATCGATGAAATCCCCATCCAGCAGGGTCAGGCGTTCACGGTGGCGCGACAGGGCCGCACGGCGACGTAACAGCGGGCTATACACAGTTTGAAGATGGCCATTGACCAGCCAGCGGGACGGCTGAAACACAGGCAGGGCTCCTGTTACACGCTCAAGTAGCCGATAAGCTTAACAAACTTTCGGCAACCGCTGCCGATATGCGCTAGGGTTAACGTACCCATCATGACCAAGGAGAGGATTATGGAACGTTTTGCCGTCTACCGTGCAGTCAAGGAAGGTGCCGAAATCGACGACCAGCCCGAGTGGTGGGTGGTCGACACGAGGGATGAAAACGAACGCGATGGCGAGCTGGTTCGCCACCGAGGCGCCACCAAGCCCGAAGCCGACGATGTGGCCAATACTCTCAACGAGCAAACACACGACGAGCAGCCATAAGGCTACTCATCCACGTCGACCTTGCGCAGGTCTTCCACGGCCACGCCTTCCGGCAAATCGTCGGGCTGAGCAGCCAGCCACACGGGCGACAGGTCGCTATCCTCTCGTCCATCATCATGACGATGCCCCGGTATTCGATAAACCACCCGCTCTCGGCGATGGTCCCAGGCAAACACTTTATCCATGGTGCGCTCCTGCGCAAGTGATACCTCGATCAAAACCCGCCTTGGCGGGTGTTGATGCGTCATGTCAGGCGCTTTCTCAAGGCCTTTCCCACAGCATGTCACCGGTGGGGCCATCCAGGCGCAGAACCTCGATACTCAGCTGCGCATCGTCGCTGATCGACGGATTCCCCCATGCTCCGGTGCTATCCGGGGCCAGGCTCCACTCCAGCGTTTCACCGGGCTCGATGCCCCCGGAAATGGTATAGAAGAAGGTTTCATCCACCCAGGGCGTCGACCGCCCCGGGCTTTGCAGTACGCCTCGAAAATGGGCCTGTGCCACCGGTTCGCCCGTATTGTTGGTAACTCGAAGTTCGATCACCGGCGTGCTGCCAGAACCCCCTTCATCGCTTAACCGATACTCGGCACTTTCCACCACGAACCGGCTCAGCATTTCTTGAGCAATGGGCTCTTCCAGCTCATGGCCTTCCTTGTCTTTCTCGGGCAAGTCCCCTGCCAGGGCCAGCACTTGCGGCCCACTCAACCCGTGCAAACTGCGCCGGGCCTCGGTCGCGAGGGCTTCCAGCTCGTCATCACGCAGTTCACTGAGCTGAACGATGGTCAGCCCCTGCTGGGAACGGCGCATCAGCAACGTATTCACGGCCTCGTCGAAGCGTTCAGCCTCGCTGTCATCCAGTGAAGCACGAATTTCATCGAGGGATCGGTCAAAGTATCGGGGGTTGGAAGCGTCGATGGTCGGGTCTGCAAAAGCAACGCCCACCATGGCCATCGTCATCGCTACCGCTAATATCCGTTTCATAGAGTCACCATCCTGTTGGTCGATTTAACAACATAAGCTATCTGGTGGCGCTTTGGAAATAGCCTTCGAGGGCGGAGAGCGCTCCACCACCGTAATGATCTCGGCGATGAGTCAGGATTGGGAGGATAGCTTCGTTGGGTGGTTTTGGGCTTGGTCTTGTTAGAACCATTGGCCTATAATCGTACGGAGAACCCGTACATCAAGAGGTGGCTATGGATACTATCAGTGTCAACAAATTCAGAGATAATCTGAAAAGCGTCGTAGAGCAAGTGGTGAGCAGGCATGAGCCTCTCAAGGTAACGCGACGAGCCGGAGAAGCCTTTATTGTGATGAGCGCCGACGACTGGGAACAGGAACAGGAAACGCTTCACGTTCTCCAAAGCAAACATCTCATGCAGCAGATTGCCGACTCTCTTGAGACCCACACTCGTGGCAAAGGCTATCAACCGACTGTCGAGCAGATGAATGAGATCACTGGTCTTTGAGGGCAACACCTGGGAAGCGTATGAGGCCATGCGCGAAAAGGACAAACGATTACACAAGGCCTTGTGCAAACTACTCAAGGAGATGCTGCGATCTGAGGATCCGTCTTCCGGCTTTGGCAAGCCTGAACCACTGAAACACAACCTCGCTGGGCTATGGTCTAAGCGCATATCGCAAAAGGATCGTTTGATCTATCGGTTCGACGAACGGTCCATTTATATTTTTGCTATTGGTGGTCACTACGATCAGTTTTGATGCTGGACACAGTGAAAGACCGGTGCATTGTATTGAGGGCTTACCAGGGAGGAGGCGCAGGGCTTAAAACGAAAAAAGCCCCTGACGAATCAGGAGCTTTTTCAAATAAGTGGCGGAGGGACAGGGATTCGAACCCTGGATAGGCTATTAACCTATGCCGGTTTTCAAGACCGGTGCATTCAACCGCTCTGCCATCCCTCCGGCTTATGGGTGCGTATAATAACAGCTTTCCCTTGGAAGTCAACGCCTTTTGAATCAATTAGTAGAGTCTTAAGCCTACCCGGGTAATGTCGCCGCCTTCCATCTCGCTGACCACCCAGTGAATGCCGTGCCAGTCCACGTCGTCCCCCACCACCGGGTGGCCGCCTACCCGCAGGGAGACGAACTCGGCCAGGGTCATCTTCTGCTCGCCGGGGCTCAGGGTCAGGCCGTAGGCCTGGGCAATGTCTTGCATCTGAGCGGTACCGTCCAGGGTAAAGGTACCGAAGAACGCCCGCTCCTGCTTGAGCTTGGCATCGCCATTGAACAAGCGGTTCAGTGCCACCAGGTCTTCACTGCGACCAATCACGCAGATCACATCCCCCAGCTTCAGTCGGGTGCTGCCCTTGGGGTGGAGCATGACGTGGTTGCGGAACAGCGACGAGATCAATGCGCCCGAGGGAAACCGCAGTAGCCGGATAGGAACATCATCCAAGTCCTGGTTTTCCACCGTGTAGACGAACATTTCAAAATCGTTTTCCGGCAGGATGCCCAACGGGCCGCGCCGATTGGGCGTGGTGCCCACGGGCATCTGCACTTTCAACCAGCGGGCCACCAGGTTGAGCGAACCGCCTTGAATCAGTAGCGACATCAGCACCACGGCGAAGGCCACGTTGAAGTAGAGCGAGGCATTTTCGACGCCGCCAATAACCGGGAAAATGGCCAGCACGATGGGCACGGCACCCCGCAAGCCTACCCAGGCAATAAAGAAGGTCTCGCGCCAGCGGAACTTGAAGAACGGCTTGATGGTGATCAGTACCGCCAGCGGCCGCGCGACAAAGATCAGTGCCAATGCCACTAAACTGGCCGGCAGCGCGACTTCCCAGAGCTGGCTGGGTGTCACCAACAGGCCCAGCACCAGGAACAGGCCGATCTGGCTTAACCAGGCCAGCCCGTCATGCACCGGTAGAATGAAGTTGAGGTGCCTGCCTGGCTGATTGCCGATCATCAACCCGGCTAGGTAAATGGCCAGGAAGCCGCTGCCGCCCAGCACGCTGGTAAGGCCAAAGACACTGAACCCCAGGGCAAGCGCTAGCATGGAGTAGAGGCCTGGCGCCAGGTCCAGCCAGCGCAACAACTTGGCGCTACCCCAGCCGCCTGCCACGCCCACCAGCAGGCCGATGCCGAACTGAGAAACGAAGAACATCAACGTCTCGCTAATGCCGCCAATATCCCCCACCAGCATCTCGACCAGCATCAGCGTCAGGAAAATCGCCATCGGGTCGTTGGTGCCTGATTCGATCTCCAGCGTTGCCCCAACCCGCTCGTTCAGGTTCACCCCACGGCCACTGAGCATCGAGAACACGGCCGCCGCGTCGGTGGAGCCGACGATGGCCCCCACTAGCAGCCCCTGAATCAAGGTGAGGTCGAAGACCCACATGGCGATAACGCCCACGATGGCGCTGGTGATGAACACACCAAGCGTTGCCAGCGAAAGGGCTGGACGAAACCCCACGCGAAACGTCTTGAGTCGTGTACGTAACCCACCATCCAGCAGAATCATGGCCAGCGCCAGATGGCCGATGGTAAAGGCCATGGAGTAGTCATCGAACTCGAGACCCAATAAGCCCTCCTCTCCGGCCAGCATGCCCAGCCCCAGGAAGATCAGCAGCAGCGGCACGCCCATCATGGAGGACAAGCGGCTCGCCAGAATGCTGAGCGCCATGAGGGAACCGCCTACCAGAAAGAAGGTATAAATTGCGTCCATGAGTCTCCGTCTCTACATCAATGCCGTTCTATTATTGCATGCCCAAGCGGATTTTACTGGGCGAGTTGGCCAGATGGCCCCAGGGCTAGCCAGAGACTTCCCCAGACAGCTAAACTCCGCCGTCGTACCCTCTGGAGTTCAGGTTATGTTGAACGCATTATTGCGTGCCCGTTCCATCGTCACCCTGGTGCTAACGGTTTTTTTATTATTTTCAATTTCAGCCACTTACGCAAATGATACAGAAACACCCGACACTCGCCCCGCCCCCTTGCAGCTTGAAAGTGATCTGGTGCTGCCTGAAGGGCTGTGGCCAAGCACTCCACCCCCCGAGGTAGAAGCGGCGCCCATCGGAAGCAACGAGCCTGACACAGCTGCCCCGGAACAAGCGTCCAGTGAAGACGATGCGCCTAGCATGGCACTGGTGCCTCCCCCGCCTCTGGACCCACCGCCCATGAAGCACCTGAGCCTGATGCTCGATTGGTACTTGAGCCCCCAGCATGCCCCCCTGATCGTTGCCAAGGAGCGCGGGCTGTTTGCGCTGCAAGGGCTGGAGGTGGAACTACAGACGCCCGCCGACCCGGCTATCGCCATCAAGCTGCTGGCGGCCGGCGAGGTAGACCTGGCGCTCTCACGCCAGCCGCTGCTGCACCTGAATGTGCATGATGGCGCGCCCATCGTACGGATTGCCACGCTGGTCGAAACCCCGTTGAATGCCGTGATCGTGGCAGGCACCGCCACCTCGCCCGACCCACTTCAGGGATTGGGCAGAGTTCACTATGGCTTCTCGACCCGCGAAGGACGCGACCTGCTGGCGGAACCGCTGGTGCCCCTGTCGCTGCGGCAAATCGATGAGTTCTTGCCCGCCGAAAACGTCCACTTCGATGCGGCCGGCGCCCTACGCGAAGGGCGCGTCGACGCCATTGCCGACGGCTTTTATCTGACCCTGCCGGAAGAGCTGGCCTCAGACGGTATCGTCACCCACACGGTGCGTTATCAAGCGCTCGACATTCCCCGCCATGATGGCCTGATCCTGCTGGCCAACAGCGATTCTGTCGCGCGGCGGGCAGCCACCTGGTCGCGTCTGGTGACCGCACTGGAAGAGGCCAGCAACTGGATCGTCGACCACCCCGACGAGGCCTGGCAACTAGTGATCAACACTCAGCCAGTGCTCGACAACCCGGTCAACCAGGGCGCTTGGGCAAATATCGTGCGCCGCCTGGCGCTGAGCCCGGCCGCCCTGGATGAGCGTCGTTACAGCGCCTTCGAACGTTACCTGCTGGTCTCCGGCACGATAGAGGCCACGCTGCCTGCCTCGCGGCTGGCCATTAATCCGCATACCCTGGCCGAGCCATAAGCACGCCCAGGCGGGAGCCGCATGAACGATACGCCACTGATTTTCATCGACATAGAAACCACCGGCACACGCGCTACCCGTGACCGCATCACGGAAATTGCCGCCTTGAAAATGGTGGGCGGTCACGTCGTGGAGCGCTGGGTAAGCCTGATTCAGCCCACAACGGGAGTACCTGCCCATATCAGCCGACTGACAGGGATCGACGATGCAATGCTCAAGGATGCGCCCACCTTTGCTTGCATTGCCGAGGAGCTCAACGGATGGCTGGGGCGTGACACGCTGGTGGCGCACAACGCCCGCTTCGATGCAGGCTTCCTGCGCAACGAGTTCAAACGCGCCGGGATTGCTTACCGCCCCAGGGTAATCTGCACTCTACGCCTTGCCCGGCGACTGGCACCGCAGATGCCTAGGCACAATCTGACGGCATTGCTGGCCCATTACGACGTTCCCAGAACCAACGCCCACCGAGCCGAAGAGGATGCGCAAGCCCTGTGGGGCCTTTGGCAAACCTGGCAACAGCGGTTCGATACGCCCACCTGGCAGGCGGCGCTGGCTGACGAACAGCGTCACCGCAGCCTGCCCGCACACCTTCCCAGCGAGCAGCTGGCGGGGCTGCCGGAAGCACCGGGTGTCTACCTGTTTTATGGGCACAACCGCCTGCCACTCTATGTGGGAAAGAGCGTCAACCTGCGCTTGCGGGTGCTCGGCCACTTCCAGCGTGATCATCAGGATGACAAGGAGATGCGCCTGGCCCAGCAGATCCAGCACGTGGAATGGCAGGAAACGGCCGGTGACCTGAGCGCCCAACTGCGTGAAGCGCAGCTGGTCAAGCAGTTGATGCCCATCATGAACCGCCAGCTACGCCGCCAAGGCAAGCTACACACCTGGTACTGGCCAGACGATGCGGCGCAGCCCACGTTGGCCAATGGCAAGCTGCTAGGGCAACCGCAGCCGGGCAAGCTGTTTGGCCTGTTCCGCAGCGCCAGGGAAGCCAAGGAGGCACTGCGCCATTTGGCCGAAGCGCATCAGCTCTGCCCGCAGGTATTGGGGCTGGAAAAGGGCAAGGGCCGCTGTTTTGCCCACCAGTTGGGGCGATGCCGGGGGGCGTGTTGCGGCGAGGAAACACGCGTGGCGCACACGCTGCGTGCCCAGCAGGCGCTGGCGGGCCTGCAGATCAGCGCCTGGCCGTGGTCTGGCCGTATCATTCTGCGCGAACAGAGCCGCCCAACGGGTCCGGCGGCCTATCACTTGGTCGATCACTGGTGCTATCTGGGCAGCGCCCCATCGCGGCAGGCGGCGCTGGCGTTGAACACACCTGCCGGGCAGTTCGACATGGATACCTACCGCATTCTCAACCGCTTCATCCGCGATGCCGACCAACACGGGCTGTCGATAGAGCCGCTGGGTTGAGTGGCTGGATTGGTGGCTGGATGGAGTGGGCTAGCGTCAGGAGTGCGCCGCAATAAAAGCGTCGATCCCCTGTTGAAACGCTTCTGGCTGGTCAGCATGCAGCCAATGCCCAGCATTCTTCAGCGTCACCAGGCGGGCCCGTGGCAGCACTTCACGTAGCCTGGGCAGCATTTCATCCGTCACGTAGTGAGAGTTGGCCCCACGCAGCACCAGCGCTGGCCCCTCATAGGCAGCCTCTCCTTCCGGCTCACCGATGATGTGCTCATAGCCACGCTGAATCTCGTCCAGCCCCACGCGAATGCTCATCCCCCCCTGCTCGTCTCGTACCAGGTTAGTGGCCAGGAACAGTCGCGTGGGCCGCTCGCTGACATGCTCCGCCAATAGCGCATCGGCTTCTCGGCGGTTGGCAGGCTTGGCGTCTCTGACGCGATTCAGCGCCGCGAACACATCGTCATGACCATGCTGGTAGGCCACCGGGGCGATATCGGCCACCATCAGCGACAGGCAGCGCTCGGGGGCTTGCCGAGCTAGCGTCATGGCCACTTTTCCGCCCATGGAGTGGCCAAGAACATGCGCGTCCTCGATGGAGAGCTTGTCCATCACGGCCAGCACGTCATCACTCATGGCGGTGTAGCGCATGCCTTCGGCATGGGGCGAGCGGCCATGATTGCGCAGATCCACCGCCACCACCCGGCGCTTGCGCTGCCACACCTTGAGATGCGAGCGCCAGTTGTCGGCACTTCCCAACAATCCATGAATGACGATCAGCGGCGCTTGCTCAGGTACTTCCACCTCGGCGGGCAGATCGATCACGTGCAGGTCGACAGTGGCCTGTTCGGTCATGGGGGCTCCTTGATGATTAAGCGGTGCGTGGTTCGGCGTCTGTCTGGCCGGTCCATACCACCAGCCTGCGCGTCAGCCACGCCAGCAATAAGCCGTACAGCGGCAGGAAGAACAGCAGGCTGATCGCCAGTTTGATGACGTAATCCACCGTGGCAATTTCCACCCAGTGGGCGGCCATGAACGGGTCGGGACTGTTGTAAAAGGCGGTCGCAAAAAAGGCAAAGGTATCCGCCAGGTTACCCAGGATGGTGGAGCAGACCGGCGCTACCCACCAGGCCCATTGGCGCAGTCGGTCAAAGACCTGCACATCCAGCAGTTGGCCCAGCACGTAGGCCAGGAAGCTGGCCAGGGCAATCCGCGCCACGAACAGGTTCCACTCGCCCAACGCCTCCAGGCCCGCGAAACTGCCACGGGGAAACACCACTGACACTACATAGGATACCAGCAGCGCGGGAAACATGACCCGTAATACGATGGTGCGTGCCGGTCCTTTACCAAACAGGCGGACGGTCAGGTCGGTGGCCAGAAAGATGAACGGAAAGCTGAAGGCTCCCCAGGTGGTGTGAAAGCCGAACAGCGTAAAGGGAAGCTGCACCAGATAGTTGCTGGCGGCAATGATGGCAATATGGAAAAGGACCATTACCGTCAGGCAACGGCGATGCTGAAGATCGGTGAGCGCAAACATGGAGCGAGACCTTTTTTTGGTGGCAAGAGGGGTTAGGGAACCCTCGTGAACAGCGTAATGACGCTACTGGGGCGCGCATTATACGCCTTCTCGCTGGTAATGAAAGCCGCCCAGGCTATCCGGGCGGCCAACCTGGTTTCAGTCCTGCTGCGGCTTCGCTTGCTCAGCGGCACCGATCTGACGCTGGCACATGGCTTCATGCACGTCATCGAGACTGGTGGGGTCATCGATGGTCGATGGAATACCGTAGGACTTGCCATCGGCGATATTGCGCAGCAGCTTGCGCAATATTTTGCCCGAACGGGTTTTCGGTAGCCGATTGACCACCAGCACCTGCTTGAAGCAGGCAATCGGGCCGATATGTTCACGCACCCGTTCGATGAGTTCGGCTTCCAGCGTCGCTTCGTCGCCCTGGAAGCCATCCTTGGGAATGACCAGCCCTATCGGGAGCTGCCCTTTCAACTCGTCATGAATGCCAATCACCGCGCATTCGGCCACTGCGGGGTGTGCCCCCACCACTTCCTCCATTTCACCGGTAGAGAGGCGATGCCCCGCCACATTGATCACGTCATCGGTGCGTCCCATGATGAACAGGTAGCCCTCCTCATCGAAATAGCCGCCATCCCCGGTCAGGTAAAAACCCGGGAAAGCCGCCATGTAAGCGCTGTGGAAACGCTGCGGATCACGCCATACGCCGATCAGACAGCCTGGCGGCAGCGGCTGCTTGATCACCACGCTGCCCTGCTGCATGGCCTCAGCCTGTTCGCCGTCGCGATCCAGAATGCGTACGTCGAAACCGGGCACGGGATACGTGGCCGAACCGGCCTTGGTGGGCACGGCTTCGATGCCGGGCAAGTTGGCGGCAATCGGCCAGCCGGTTTCGGTTTGCCACCAGTGATCGATCACCGGTACGTCCAGCAGGTCATCCAGCCAATGAAACGTGGGAGGATCGAGCCGCTCCCCCGCCACATATAGATGTTTCAGGCTGCTGATATCATATTGCGAGAGTAGCCTGGCGTCCGGATCCTCTTTCTTGATGGCTCGGAATGCCGTGGGCGCTGTAAAGAAGCTCTTGACGCGGTACTCCTCGATCAGCCGCCAGAACGCCCCGGCATCCGGCGTGCGCACGGGCTTACCTTCGTATACCACCGTGGTGCAGCCACGTAGCAGCGGCGCGTAAACGATATAGGAGTGCCCGACGACCCACCCCACATCCGAAGCCGTGAACATCACGTCGCCCGGCGCCAGGTCGTAAATGGCCTCCATGGAGTAGTGCAGCGCCACGGCGTAGCCACCCGTATCGCGCACCACGCCCTTGGGCTTGCCCGTGGTACCGGAGGTGTAGAGGATATACAGCGGATCGGTCGCCTTGACGGGCACACAGTCGACGGCCTGGGCACTGGCTTCGAGCGTCGCCCAATCGTGATCCTCCGGCTGCAGCTCGGCCCGGTGGGCATCACGCTGGAACACCACGCACGCCTGGGGTTTGAAGCTACTCAGCTCGATGGCGCGCTCCACGATGGGCTTGTAAGGCAGCACCTTGTCGACCTCCACTCCGCAAGAAGCCGCAATGACTACCCTTGGCTCGGCATCTTCGATGCGTACCGCCAGCTCGTGGGGGGCAAAGCCGCCAAAGACCACGGAGTGCACCGCGCCCAGGCGGGCACAGGCGTACATGGCAATCAGCGCCTCCGGCACCATGGGCATGTAAATGATCACCCGGTCACCCTTGGTGACGCCCAGTTGCGCCAGGCCTCCGGCCACCTTGGCGACCCGGTCGCGTAGCTGGCGGTAAGTGAGCGTCTGTTTGCCGCGGGTAACCGGCGAGTCCCAGAAAATGGCCGCCTGTTCGCCGCGGCCCTGCTCTACGTGTACATCGATGGCAGCGTGGCAGATATTGAGCACGCCATCACCAAACCAGCGGGCATGCCGCTGTTCGTCATAGCTGAGGATAGTACTGGGGGGCGTATACCAGGGCAGTTTGCGAGCCTGTGCGGCCCAGAACGCTTCTGGCTGTTCAACCGACTGCTGGTAGATGGAGTGGTAACGGTTCATGGCGGCCTTGTCATTGTTGTGAACTTGATTGTTGACACTCTACAAAGCAAAGCGCGCTTTCACCCTCATACTATGGGCTTAAATTCGACCAAAGCGAATATGGAAAAGAAAGATTGTCGACAAAAAATCGACGCTTACCATTGATAGAACGTTAATCGCGCATTTGGACAAAAAGCGCTAAATTAATGATCATTCAACAACCCAATCCTCGCGACGCGACGATGGCTACATAATCAATAACAACGCTGTCACCACAGTGTAGGCAAGGAGAGTTTCATGTCTGCTTCTACTAGCGCCGCTGCACGCCTTCTGGAACACAATGGGCTCGCCATCGAGGCTGGCACCCAGCTGCTCAAGGCTCTGGCCAATGAAAAACGGCTGCAAATTCTTTGCTTGCTGGCAGAGACGGAGCTCTCTGTCACGCAGATCAATCAACAGCTGTCGCTGAGCCAGTCTGCGCTTTCCCAGCACCTGGCCATTTTGCGCCGAGACAAGCTGGTCGATACGCGCCGTGAATCGCAAACCATCTATTACTCGCTCAACAGTGACAGCGCCAGGGCGATCATCAGTACCCTGGCACAGCACTATGCGGCCTGACGCTGTCAGGTCAACGACGCAACCAACCGGCTGACTCGACCACCCCCAGCGCTTTCACCAGCGCATTCTCGATGCCCGCCGACACCGCAAGGCCAAACCGGCGCCCCATGGTCTTCGGCGGTTCCAGCTTCACCCGGTATACCTGCGCATCGGCCATGCGCTCGACCAGGTAGGCTTCGCTGGTGCCCACGCTGTCTATCAGCTTGTGTTCCAGCGCTTCGCTGCCGTACCAGACCTCTCCCGTCGCCAGCTGCTCGATATCCATGTCGGGTCGGTGACTAGCCACAAAAGACTTGAACAAACGATGGGTATTCTCGAGGTCGTCGATGAACTTCTCGCGCCCTTCCTCGGTGTTTTCTCCCAGTATGGTCAAGGTGCGCTTGTACTTGCCAGCGGTGAGCAGCTCCACGTCGATATCGTTGCGTTTAAGTAAACGGTGGATGTTGGGCACCTGAGCCACGACCCCAATGGAGCCAATGACCGCAAATGGGGCCGCTTTGATGTGGTGAGCGGTACACGCCATCATATAGCCACCGCTGGCCGCGACTTTATCGATACACACCGTGGTGGTCAGCCCCGCTTCCCGCAGCCGGTCCAACTGAGCCGACGCCAGCCCATAGGCGTGCACCAATCCGCCCGCCGACTCCAGACGCACCACCACTTCGTCACTGGCGCTGGCCACATCGATCACCGCCGACACTTCCTGGGCAAAGGTTTCAGCCTGGGAGGCCTTGATATCGCCATGGAAATCCAGCACCCATAGTTTTTGAACAGAATCAGAAGGACTCTTACCCTGCTTGGCCGCCTTTTGCCGCGCTTTCTCTTCCTGGCGGAAGGCCTTGATCAGCTTCTTGCGGGCGCCCTGCTCGGTCGTGTTGACCCGCAGCCGCCGGCCACGGGCTCTACGCTGGTCGTTCAGGGATTCTACCTGTAGCTTCAATCCCGATGACGGGGACTCCTTGCTTCGCATCACCAGCATCAGCAACGCTGCCGCTGCTGCCAGCACCAGCGTGGTTTGCAGCAGGAAGGTGCCCATTTCCACCAACCATTCCGCCATGACTCATCTCCTCAGGTATTTTTAAACGCTGGAAAGTATTAGTGTACGGGCTTTATCCGCAGATTGTGAGGAAGTGTCAACGAGGCTTGATTAAAACAACTGTTTGAAATACTCTCGTGAGATAACGTCAATCCGCATCAACTCGTTACGTGAGCATACCTTATGTCATCCAATACGCTTGAAAAACTGCAGTCCCGCTTCGACCCCGAAGCAGCCAAAGGCATGAACGAAGTTTTCCAGTTTCATTTTTCCGATGCTGGCAGCCACTATCTCTCGGTTCAGGACGGTAGCCTGGGAGTGCATGAAGGCGAACACGACGACCCTTCAGTGAGCTTGAGCCTGAGCACCGATACCCTCAAGGGCATCATGAGTGGCGACATCAACGGCATGACCGCGTTCATGACCGGCAAGCTCAAGGCGACCGGCAACGTCATGCTGGCCACCAAGCTGACCAGCCTGTTTCCGGCCAGGTAAGCCCTCAGCGCCAGCGGGCCAGGTGCGTTTCGATCAGGTCCCGTGAAATAGAGTAAGGCGGCGGCAGCGCAGGCAGCTGCCGCGGCGAAAACCAGGCAGCATCGCTGATTTCGACCCCGTCGATCATGATCCGTTGAGTGGTCGCTTGCGCAAAATAGCCCAGCATCAGCGAATGCGGGAAAGGCCATGCCTGGCTGTGGTGATAGCGCAGTTGATCCACATGCACCCCCACCTCTTCGAACACTTCCCGGTGCACCGCCTCCTCTGCTGATTCACCCGGCTCGATGAACCCTGCCAGGGTAGAGTAGCGCCCGGGCGGAAAGCGCGGGCTGCGGGCCAGCAGCATGGCTTCCCCCCGGGTCACCAGCGTGATGATACAGGGTGAAATTCGCGGGTAGTTGCGATGCCCGCACGCATAGCAGTGCATGGCGAATTCGGCTTCCAGCCTGGAGGCTCGCTCACCGCAGCGGCTGCAAAAACGGTGGTTTTCCAGCCAGGCACCGACCTGCAAGGCCGTGGCCAGCAGGCTAAACCATGAGGCTGGCAGTTCTGATAGCCACTGGCGCCCCTCTATCCAGCCATCCCCCGGCGCACTTTCGACCTGCAAGGCCACGGGCTCATCATGCCAGTAGCACAGGGGCTGCATGTGCTCGTCCCAGGGCTGATGGGGCTGAAGCGGAGACAGCTCACCCACCAGCGGTGCCGGTGCTATATGGCTGCGCGCGACGCGAATCACTCGGCCTTCACGCGCATGGTGCGGAATTTCACGTCTAAGCATCGGCCGTACCACTCTCACCGCTTGCCGACAGCCAGCGCAGCTGATGCGCCTCGCACTTTGCCTGATGGGCAGCCTGCTCTTCTGCACTGGGGCGGATCACCCGGAGCTGGCCTGGCGCCAGCGTCAGCCGCTGCACCGACAGCCCTTCGTTGGCCTGGCGCTCTTTACGCTGGTCATTGCCACTTTCGGCATCCAGGGTCAACGCCGTTTGCCCACCGGTCATCGCCAGGTAGACATCGGCCAGAATTTCCGCATCCAGCAAGGCCCCATGAAGCACCCGGTGGCCATTATCGATGTCATACCGCTTGCAGAGCGCATCCAGATTGTTGCGTTGGCCCGGGTGCATTTCGCGGGCCATGACCAGCGTATCGAGGATACGGCAGTGCTCCCTGACCGGCCCCAATACCGGCGACTTGCGCCGCTTGTTGAGCATGTTCAGCTCGTGGTCGATGAAGCCCACGTCGAACGGTGCGTTATGAATGACCAGCTCGGCCCCTTCGATGAAGGCCCAAAAATCGTCGGCAATCTGAGCAAATACCGGCTCGTTGGCTACTTTGGCATCATCGATGCCGTGGACGGCCACCACCTCGGCATCGATATGACGCTCGGGGTTGATGTATTGGTGGTAGGTGCGCCCGGTGAACCGCCGATTGACCATCTCGACGGCGCCGATTTCTACCAGACGGTGGCCATCCTTGGGGTCGATACCTGTCGTTTCAGTATCCAGAATTACCTGGCGCATGGGGTCTTGCTCCTCTGATGCTCATCGATGGCTTCGTTGGCCAGGGCGTCGGCGCGCTCGTTACCGGGGTGGCCACTATGCCCTTTGACCCAGTGCCACTCGACACGATGGCGCTGGGTCTCTTCGTGCAGTGATTTCCAAAGCTCGGCATTCTTCACTGGCTGTTTGGAAGCGGTTTTCCAGCCGCGTTTCATCCAGTTGTGAATCCACTGGGTAATGCCCTGGCGGACGTACTGTGAATCGGTCCACAACGCCACTTCACAGGGCTTGTTGAGCGTGCGCAGCGCCATGATGGCCGCCATCAACTCCATGCGATTGTTGGTGGTATTCGCCTCGAAGCCTTTCAAGGTCTTCTCATGGGTACCGCTGACCAACAGCACTCCCCATCCGCCGGGGCCAGGATTGCCACGACACGCCCCATCGGTATACACCGTGACACGGGGCAGCTCACTGGCTGCTTGGTTACTCACGCTCACTATCCTTTTCTATACGTCGTTTTCCAGCGGGTAGCCGGGCGGCTGTGCTAGTGCGTGTGACGCCAAGAGACGACGAAACCGGCGTACGCAAACCAAACTTGACGCGCTGGATGGGGGCATGACGCTGCCGACGCTGCGCCTGAATCATGTAACTCTCACCCAGCGGCATGTTGTGGCGTCGGCCCAGCCGCTCCCAGCGTTCGCGGCAAGTGGTGCTCATGGGGCCACGAAAACAGCAGTAGTCTACGCGCTCCACCTCGAAATCGACAAACGCGAGCCAGTCCCGCAGGCGGTTCACCGTGCGCCACTGGCCTTGCCACGGATATTCGGCCTTGCGCCACCGGCGACTGATCCCGTTGAGGCCTACCGGGTTGAAGCCAAACAGCACCAGTACACCGTTGTCTGCGGTCACACGGGCGGCTTCCTGCAGCGTATGGTGCGCATCCGGCAAATATTCGAGCCAGTGATGAATCGCCATGACGTCCAGACAGCGGTCCGGGAGCGCCAGCTGTTCCGGGGGGCAAATCAGGGTGGACTCACCCTCTGCGCTCTCTCTGTTCGGCGCCCAGACCACCTGATGGGCAATACTGGACATGGTCATCAATGGCGGGGCCATCCCCATCTCCAGGCTGTGCCCACCTTTTCGACCTTCTACCACCGGCCCCAGGCAGGCGCGCTGGGCTTCCCACAGCGAACGCCCGGCATCCGTTTGCCAATAGGCGCGGGCCTGAGCCAGAGAGCGGGCAAGTCGTGTGACATCCGGCGAATTTGACATGAACGACTCTTGCCTCCACAGTATTGGGCTTTTGAAGGGCGCGCTGCCACATGATGCGGCGCACGGCAATTTTCGAGCAGGTCTGACAAACTCCGAGGGATCTCGCCCATGATGAGCGTGACACCGATACCCGCCTTAAGCGACAACTATATTTGGCTGATAAGACAAGATAACAGTCAAGGCGTTTGCGTGGTGGACCCCGGTGAAGCGCCCCCCGTGATCGATTTCCTCGAGCGAGAATCCCTGACCCTCGATTCGATTTTGATCACGCATCATCATCATGACCATACCGGCGGGCTGGCGACACTGAAAGAGCGCTACGCCCCCTTGGTGATTGGTCCCCATAACCCGGACATTCAAGGTATCGACCAGCGTGTCGGCGAGGGCGATCAGGTAAGAGTATTGGGTCGCGCCTTCGAAGTGATGGAGACCCCCGGCCATACGCTGGATCATATCAGCTACTTTACACCGGGTATTCCCGCCCTTCTGTTCTGTGGCGACACGCTGTTTCATGCTGGCTGCGGCCGTCTTTTCGAAGGCACGCCGGAGCAAATGCTGAACTCACTGCGTCGTCTTGCGGAACTCCCCCAGGAAACACTGGTCTTTGCAGCGCATGAATATACTCAGGCAAATCTGAGCTTTGCACGTGCTGCGGATCCTGACAACGATGCTGTAACACGCGCACAACAGGAGTGCGAGAAGGCCAGGGCGCTAGGCAGGCCCACCTTACCCAGCACGATAGGACGCGAGCTGACGATCAACCCTTACCTGCGTGTCGGCACCGAAAGCGTGCGCTTGGCCGCTGGCATGCAAGGGGCAAATGACGACGAACTCGCTACGTTCACCACTCTGCGCGAGTGGAAGAACCGTTTTTAAGAACGCTATCGAACAGAAACGAATACACTATGACTTATCGAACGCTTCGCCAGCGCTTGTTATTGAGCGCCGGCAGTACGGTTATTATGGGCCTTTTTTTGGCCGCCGCCGCGAATACTCAAGCCTCTGCCACGGACCCTCAGTGGGGCTCCCACGCCAGCAGCGACGACGCCTCCTCTGCGCTGGATAATGCCGAAGATGCCTTGACGGCCCGACCCTCTGCGTTTCAGCACCACTTCTGGGAAGCCCTCGAACTGCAGCCCCAGGACGCCTGGAGCATCCTGCGCTCGAGTTTTCAGTGGCAGGAGAAGCACCTGCCTGCCGATGCCCAGGCCCGGGTAGACGAGTGGATTCAATTCTACAGCGCCAGCCCCCAGAATATCGCCTCGATCACCGAGCGTGCCACGCCCTGGCTTGCCTGGATTGCCCAGCAGGTATCCGAACGAGGCCTGCCCGGTGAAATTGCCCTGATCCCCTTCGTCGAAAGCTCCTTCGACCCCAGCGCCCGCAGCCATATGGGCGCCGCCGGGTTATGGCAGTTCATGCCCGGCACCGGTGATGCACTGGGCCTGGTACGCAACGGCCAGTACGATGGTCGCCTGGACGTGGTGACGTCCACCGACGCCGCGCTCAATTACCTGGAAATGCAGGCCGACGAGTGGTACGAAGGCGACCTGATGCTCTCTCTGGCGGCTTACAACGCAGGCGCAGGCACGGTCAATCGCGCACGCCAGCAGGCCCAGAACCAGGGCCTGGCAGGCCACTACTGGGATCTGGCGCTGCCCAACGAAACCATGCAGTACGTTCCCAAACTGAAGGCCATTGCCACTATCATCGACAACCCCGAACGCTATGGTGTCAGCTTGCCTGACATTCACGCGGAACCGGCCTTTGCCAAGGTACAGCTGGAACAGCCCGTCAGCCTGGCACAGGCCTCTCGCATGCTGGATGTCAGCCAGTCGGCGCTAGCCGAGCTGAACCCGGGCCTGTTGAACGGCAGCATCGACCCCAACAGCGCACAAACGCTGCTGGTACCCGAGGAAGTGGACACCCAGGTGCTGGCACAGCTATCACAATCCAGCGGCAGCTACGTGGCAGCAGACTCCCCTTCGGTACACCGCGTTGAACGGGGCGACAATCTTTCCACAATTGCCGCACGCTATAAGCTTGATCAGCAAGATTTAATCAGGTGGAATGGGCTGGATCGCCCGGAAGCCCTACAGCCCGGTCAGCTGCTCTCATTATCGGGTGGCTAGGGCGGCCTGAACCCCGTGACCACCCCGGTTTTGCCACTACAGGACGTTACCAATGCCACGCGGTGAGTTGTTGTCGAAAGCAGTTCTACTGGTCGGTGGCCTATTGCTGAGTGCCACGTTATGGGCCTCACCGCCAGACGAGGGCAGTGCCCCCGTCCCCACGGTGCATGGGCTATCGCTTTATGATAGCCCTGAGCTGCCCGAAGACTTTGCCTACTTCCCCCACGTCAACCCCCAGGCACCCAAGGGCGGTTCCATCACCCATACCGCCGTGGGCGGCAGTTTCGACTCCACCAACCCTTTCATCATTCGCGGCACTCCCGCCACCGGCATCTCACAAATTTACGACACGCTGATGGAGAGCAACCCCAACGAGCCGTTCAGCCTGTATGGCCTGCTGGCCCGTGGCGTGCGCCTGGACCCTGAGCGTGAGTGGATCGAGTTCGATCTGCACGAGCAGGCACGCTTTCAGGATGGGGAGCCGGTCACCGCTTACGACGTAGTCTTCACCTTTGACCTGCTGCGCGAACAGGGCAACCCTTTTTACGCCAGCTACTATGCCGGGGTAGAAAAGGTCACGGCGCTCAGCGAACATCAGGTACGTTTTGAATTCAACGACACTCAGTCCCGCGAGCTGCCGTTGATCGTCGCGCAGATGCCGATCCTGCCGCGCCACTATTGGGAACCCCGTGACTTTACCGCCCCCACCCTGGCGGCCCATCCGGGCTCTGGCCCCTATCGCATCAGCGAGGTCGACCCTGGCCGCCGTATCGTCTACCAGCGCGACGATAATTACTGGGGCAAGGATCTCCCCGTCAATGTCGGGCGCTATAACATCGACCGCATCACCTACGAGTACTATCGGGATCGTGATATCGCTTGGGAGGCTTTCAAGGCGGGCCTGACCGATTTTCGTATCGATGCCCGCGCCGCCACCTGGGCGATTGGCTACGACTTTCCGGCCTATCGCCAGGGGCAGGTCAAACGGATTACCGTGCCCGACGTCAATCCCTCGATGATGCAGGCCTTCGTGTTCAACCTGCGGCGCGAGAAATTCCAGGACCCACGGGTACGCGAAGCGCTGAGCCTCACCTTCGATTTCCCGTGGCTAAACACCAATATCTTTTACGATACGTACTACCGCACCGAGAGCTTCTTTCAAAACTCCGAAATGGAAGCCGTCGGCCTGCCTACCGAAGAAGAGCTGGCGCTGCTGGAGCCCTTCCGTGACGAGCTGCTGGCGTCGCACCGATCCGAGCGGCTGTTTACCGACCCGCTGCCCATCGAGCACCCCACCGAGCTGCGCGAACGGCTCCGGCGTGCACTGACGCTGTTGGAAGACGCCGGATACGTGGTGGAAGATGGCGTGTTGGTCAACGAGCAGACGGGGCGTCCGCTTAGCCTGGAAGTATTGATGTACGACTCCGGCATGGAACGGGTGGTACAGCCCATGCTGCGTAACATGGCGCGCCTGGGTATCCAGACCTCCATGCGCATCGTCGATATCAACCAGTACCTGAACCGCGTGCGCAGCTACGATTACGACATGGTCATCAGCCACTTCCCCCAGTCCAACAACCCCGGCAACGAGCAGCGCGACTACTGGACCAGCGCGGCCGCCGAGTCGCCACAGAGCCGTAACCGCATGGCTCTGGCGCATCCGGCCGTGGACTCGCTGGTGGAACAGCTGATTCGCGCCGAGGATCGAGCAACCCTCGATACCATTACCCACGCGCTGGACCGTGTGCTGCGCTGGGGGTTCTATGTGATTCCCCACTACCACTCGGGAGAAACCCGGATTGCCGTGTGGGACAAGTTTGGCTACCCCGATCCGGCACCGGCCTACGCCATGGACCTGGATGCCTGGTGGGTCGACAGTGAGCGTGAAGCGGCGCTGGAGCGGCGCAACCGACGCCGTTAATCGCTGAACGCAGAACAAGACAATGGCTCAACTCTCATTTCATGGGGTGCACCGTGGCACGCTACACACTTCGCCGACTGCTACTGATGATCCCGACACTGTTCGGCATCATGCTGCTGAACTTCGTGATCGTTCAGGCAGCGCCGGGAGGGCCTATCGACCAGATGCTGGCCCGTTTCGAAGGGGCCGACGCCATGGCCAGTACGCGCCTGGACATGGGCGGTGCCGACATTCAGGTCAGTGACGACTCCCGTGGCGCCCGCGGTATCGACCCACGCTTCATCGAACAGTTGGAGCAGCAGTTCGGGTTCGACAAACCCGCCCATGAGCGCTTCATCGGCATGATGGTGGACTATCTGACCTTCGATTTTGGCACCAGCTTCTTTCGCGACCGCCCGGTGATCGAGCTGATGATCGAGCGCTTGCCGGTCTCCATCTCGCTGGGCCTGTGGACCACCCTGCTGGTCTACCTGATTTCGATTCCGCTGGGCATTCGCAAGGCGCTGCACCACGGTTCTCGATTCGACGTGTGGAGCTCAGGGCTGGTCATCGTCGGCTACGCCATCCCCGGCTTTCTGTTCGCCATCCTGCTGATCGTGCTGTTTGCAGGGGGCTCGTATCTGGACTGGTTCCCACTGAGAGGCCTCACTTCCCCCGATTTTGCCGACCTCTCCACCTGGGGCAAGATCAAGGACTACTTCTGGCATATCACGCTACCGGTACTGGCCGCCGCCATCGGCAGTTTCGCCACGCTCACCATGCTGACCAAGAACAGCTTCCTGGATGAAATCCACAAGCAGTATGTGTTGACAGCGCGCGCCAAGGGCGCCGACGAGCAGCGTATCCTGTATGGCCACGTGTTCCGTAACGCCATGCTGATCATCATTGCCGGCTTACCCTCGGCGATGATCGGCATATTCTTTACCGGTGCGCTGCTCATCGAGGTGATTTTCTCGCTGGATGGCTTGGGGCTGCTGGGTTTCGAGGCCGTCATGCAACGCGACTACCCGGTCATCTTCGGCACCCTGTTCCTGTATACCGTCATCGGGCTGGTGCTCAAGCTGATCTCCGACCTGACCTACGTGTGGGTCGACCCACGTATCGATTTCGCCTCCAGGGAGTCCTGATATGCGCGCCATCTCCTCCCGCCTTTCCCCAATTACCCGGCGACGCTGGGCGGCGTTCAAGGCCAACCGGCGGGCACGCGTCTCGCTGTGGCTGTTTGGCGTACTGTTCATCATCAGCCTGTTCGCGGAGCTGATCGCCAACGACAAACCCATCGTGATGCAGTTCGACGGCCAGTGGTACGTTCCCTTGCTGATCGACTATCCGGAAACCGAGTTCGGCGGCTTTTTGCCCACCCGAACCGACTATCTCGATCCGTTCATCCAACAGCAGATCAATGACCATGGCTGGGCGCTCTGGCCCATCATCCCCTTTTCGTATCAAACCCTCGATATGCAGATGAGCCGTCCTTCCCCGGCCCCACCCGATGGGCGCCACTGGCTGGGCACCGATGATCAAGGGCGCGATGTCATGGCCCGGGTGATTTACGGCTTTCGTCTCTCGGTGGCCTTCGCGCTGGTGTTGACCGCAGGCTCGCTGGTCATCGGGGTCATTGCCGGTGGCCTGCAGGGCTATTTCGGCGGCAAGGTGGATCTCATCGGCCAGCGTTTCACGGAAATATGGTCCGGGCTGCCGGTGCTGTTCCTACTGATCATTCTGGCCAGCTTCGTGCAGCCGGGCTTCTGGTGGCTACTGGGCATCATGCTGCTGTTTTCCTGGCTGGGCCTGGTGGATATCGTGCGCGCCGAATTCCTGCGCGCCCGCAACCTGGAGTACGTGCGGGCTGCCAAGGCCATGGGGCTTCCTTCCCGACTCATCATGTGGCGCCATGTCCTGCCCAACGCCATGGTGGCCACGCTTACATTCATTCCGTTCATCTTTACCGGCGCCATCGGCACCTTGACGGCACTCGACTTTCTGGGCTTCGGCTTGCCCCCAGGCGCCCCCTCGTTGGGTGAACTGGCGGCACAGGGCAAGAACAACCTGCATGCGCCCTGGCTCGGTATCACGGCCTTCATGACGCTGGCCATCATGTTGTCACTGCTGGTATTCATCGGTGAAGGCCTGCGGGATGCCTTCGACCCTCGCCACGTCAAGCAAGGCGCCAATGCTGCCGGGGAAGCCGCCCATGTCTGAACTTAGCTCTGCCCCTCTGCTGCACCTGAACGACTTCAGCGTGGCGTTCGATGGCCAGGTGGTGGTCGACAAACTGTCGCTGTCGCTGAATGCGGGGGAAACCCTGGCCATCGTCGGAGAGTCTGGCTCGGGCAAGTCGGTCTCCGCGCTGGGCGCCATTGGCTTGCTGCCCAGCAATGCCCAGGTCGTTGGCCAACGCCTGCTGGAAGGCCGTGACCTGAGCCAGCTGCGTGAGCGGGACTGGAACACGCTGCGGGGCAACCGCGTCGGGTTTATTTTTCAGGAGCCGATGACATCGCTCAACCCGCTGCATCGCATTGGCAAGCAAATAGGGGAAACCCTGCGCCTGCATCAGGGGTTGAGCGGACAAGCCGCCAGGCAGCGGGCGCGTACGCTGCTGGAGCAGGTCCAAATGCCCCGCCCCGACGAGCTGCTGGACGCCTGGCCTCACCAGCTCTCGGGAGGCCAGCGCCAGCGCGTCATGATCGCCATGGCCATCGCCAACAACCCCGCACTGTTGATTGCCGACGAACCCACCACAGCGCTGGACGTCACGGTACAGCAGGAAATTCTGGCGCTACTCAAGGAGCTACGCGATCACCACGGCATGGGGCTGCTGCTGATCAGCCACGACCTCAACCTGGTGCGTCGCCATGCCGATCGTGTCTGCGTGATGTATCGCGGCAAGGTAGAAGAAACCGGGCCCGTCGCACAGGTCTTCGCCAACCCGCAAAGCGACTACACCCGAGCACTTATCGCCGCCGAGCCGGAGGGCCGACCTGCAGCGCCGCTCAGCAGCGCTGCCCTGCTAAGCGCCCGCCAGCTGCGCGTCAGCTTCAAACGACCCAAGACGCGGCTGTTCCAGCGCCAGCCCCCGGCTTTCGAAGCGCTGAAAACCACCGACCTGCACATAGCGCCCGGTGAAACCCTGGGCATCGTGGGCGAGTCCGGGTCGGGCAAGACCACGCTGGCCTCGGCCATCATGCGGCTGGTGGCCAGCGAGGGAGATGTCAGCCTGGGCGATGCACGGCTGAGCGAGCTGACGGGAGACGCCCTGCGGCGCCAGCGCCATCGGCTGCAGATGGTGTTTCAGGACCCCTACGGCGCGCTTTCTCCGCGCATGCCCGTGTTCGACATCGTCAGCGAAGGGTTGCGCTTTCACTTTCCGCGCCTGAGCGACCACGAGGTCCGCGAACGCGTCCGCCAGACCCTGAAGGAAGTCGGCCTGCCCGAAAGCTGTGCCGACCGCTACCCCCACGAGTTTTCAGGTGGCCAACGCCAGCGTATTGCCGTGGCTCGAGCCATCATACTGGAGCCCGAGCTGCTGGTCCTCGACGAACCCACCTCTGCCCTGGACCGCACCGTGCAAAAGCAGCTGGTCACGCTGCTGCGAGAACTGCAGGCCAGACGGCAGCTCAGCTATCTGTTCATCAGCCACGACTTGGCCGTCGTCCGTGCCATGGCACACCGCATCATGGTGTTGAAAGATGGCGAGGTGGTCGAACAGGGGGATTGTCTTGACGTGCTGGCCAACCCTCGTCACCCGTATACCCAAGCGCTTTTGAGTGCCGCTCACCTTTCGTGAGCAGGCTGAAAAGCTGATCACCAAGGGCATTTCAGGCAAAAGCCATCGCTGGCGGATAGCGCTCGACCCGAGCCTCTCCGCCAGCGCCTGAAAACATCCAAAGCCGGGTGCACATTTTCAGATTAAACAAGATAACGGTATAAATCTGATTCGTTTAAAAGCTGTCGATCTCTTCCTGAGTCAGCGCCCGCCACTCGCCCGGTGCCAAATCATCGGGCAGCGCGAGGCTACCGATCGAGTGCCGATGGAGCGTTTCGACGTGGTTGCCCAAGGCAGCAAACATCCGCTTTACCTGATGGTAGCGGCCTTCGGTAATGGTCAGCTCCGCCTGCTGCGGGGTAATGAAACGCAGCGTGGCTGGCTGGGTGGGAGTCTCTTCACCTTCCAGCAGCAGGCCTTCGGCCACGCGCTCGACCGCTTGCTGAGCCGCTTCACCTTCCATGGGCTCGGCCAGCTCGGCGAGATACACCTTGGCACAGCGGTGGCGCGGCGAGGTCACCCGGTGCGACCACTGCCCGTCATCGGTCAATAGCAGCAGTCCGGTGGTGTCCACATCCAGGCGCCCTACCGGCTGAAGGCGTTCTACCTTGGGCTCATCGATGATATCGATGACCCGCGGATACAGCCCCCGGCGTGCGGTGCACTCCACGTCCCTGGGCTTGTGCAGCATGATATAGCGCAGCCCCACCAGCTCGAGACGCTCGCCATTCAGACGCACTTCGTCCTGGGCCGTGTCGATATGGGTAGCGGCTTGCTTGATGGGCTCTCCATTCAGCGTCACTTCGCCATTTTTCAAGGCGCGCTTGGCGAGGCTGCGGGTCAGCGCAGAGGTTTCACTCAAAAAACGATCAAGGCGCATTATTGGCCCACTCCTGGCAGCAGCGAAAAGCGATCGGCATCTTGCCAGGCAGGAAATTTGTCACGAAAGGCATCCAGTTCCGTCTTGTCGAGCGTTCCGGTGTCGATGAACGCGGTATGGGCAGGATGGTCGATGAGCGGTTCGCCCTTGAAATCGACCAGCATGGAGTCGCCGCTATAGGCCAGCCCCTTGGCGTCTTCGCCCACGCGATTGACGCCTATCACGTAGGCGAGGTTTTCCACCGCGCGAGCTTGCAGCAGCGTGCGCCACGGATGGCGACGCGGGGCGGGCCAGTTAGCCACGCACAGCACGGCATCATACTCGAAATGCTCGCCTTCTGCTGGCTGCTGGCGCATCCACACCGGAAACCGCAGGTCGTAGCAAACGCTGAGCTGCAGCTTGAATCCCTTGAGTTCGACGATCTGCCGCGCCGCCCCCATGCCGTATCGCTCATGCTCTCCCGCCATGCGGAACAGGTGGCGCTTATCGTAGTAGCGCAGTTCGCCGTCGGGCGTCGCCCACACCATGCGATTGTAGTAGTGGCCATCCTCCACGATGGCCACGCTGCCGGTCATCACACAGCCCCTGGCCTGCGCCTGCGCTTGCAGCCAGGCCACGCTCTGGCTCTCGGCCATGGGCTGGGCCATCTCGCGAGAGTTCATGGTAAAGCCGGTGGCGAACATTTCGGGCAGCACGATCAAGTCCGTGTCCCGGCTATCCAGATCGCCCAGCAGTTTGGCCAAATGCGTGTGGTTGGCGTGGGGGTCTTCCCAGCGCAAGTCGCACTGCACCAGGCTGGTTTTCAGTTGGCTCATGCCATGCCTCCTTTGCATCAATGTCTTGGTCGATTGTGTGCTAGATTAGCATTTTTAGTTAATGAGGCTGCTATGCTTCCCTCTGCACCCAGAGACCCTGAAGCGGTCAAGGGCGTCATGTTCGGTTTGACCGCCTATACCATGTGGGGTTGTTTTCCGCTGTTCTTTGCGCTGTTCGATGGAATACCCGCGTTTGAAATTCTGATCCACCGCATTTTGTGGTCATGCCTGTTCCTGGTCGGGCTGATCAGCGTCCTGCGCCGCTGGCCTCCGGTGGTGGCCGCGCTGGTCGAGCCCAGGCGCCTGGGTAGGGTGCTCGCCTGCGCACTGCTGATCGCGTTCAACTGGGGCATCTACATCTATGCCGTGGAGAGCAAGCAGGTGCTGCAGGCCAGCCTGGGCTACTTTCTCACCCCGCTGGTCAACGTCGCGTTGGGCATGCTGGTGCTCAGAGAAGTCATGGCCCGGCTACAGCTGGTGGCGCTTGGTCTCGCCAGCCTGGCGATTGCCGTGCAATTCGTCATGCTGGGGGAGTTGCCGTGGATCAGCCTGCTGCTGGCGCTGAGTTTCGGCAGTTATGGACTCTTTCGCAAGCAGGTGCCGCTGGATGGGCTGTCCGGCCTGTTCGTGGAAACACTGCTGCTCTTCCCGCTGGCACTGATGGCGCTGAGCTGGATGAGCTGGCAAGGCACGTCGCATTTTCTGCATGACGTGCCCATGTCGGCGTTACTGGTGGTCAGCGGTATTCTTACGGCCCTGCCGCTGATGGCGTTTGCCGGGGCCGCACGCCGCTTGCGGCTGGCCACCCTGGGGTTCTTGATGTACATCAACCCCAGCATTCAGTTTTTGATTGCACTGACCGTGTTTGGAGAGCCGCTGGGCCTGATTCAGCTAGCCACCTTCCTGATGATCTGGACGGGGCTGGCGCTCTATTCATGGTCGTCCTGGCAATCACGCCCGCGCCAGGCGGCCGCTTGAGGGCAGCGTGGCAGGTGCCTGCTCAACGGCTTGAAGCTGTGCGGCTTGCTCAGGCTGATAGCCCACACGGAAGCCACCCCAGTGCTTGCCGTGCACATGAATGGGAACCGACAGGTCGTGCATGATCTCGCCCGTGTCGCGCTTGTAGGTTTGCAGTAGCAGCGGCTGCTCATGGGCACCACAGCGGCGACCGGTAGGGTCATCGAAAATGCGCTTGCTGCGGCAATATTTCAGGTCGTGTTGCGGGTCGCCGGTGGGTTCACGGCTCACCGCCGCGTTATGGGTGGGCACATAGCCATTGCGGTCGCAGGCAATCGCGTAGCTCAGGCCGTGACCTGCCAACAGCGGCTCCTGCAGGGCGGGCAGTTGCTGGTCGGTGAAGGCATCGAAGCCGGTATGATAAAGCGGCGGCTGGGTCCCAGGGATCACCGCATAATCCGGATGGAACAGCGCGGCCTCCGATAGCTCGCCTCGGCTCAAGGCCTTTTCGAACAGCTTGCCAATCTGATCGGCGGTTTGTCGAGCCACCTTGAATACCTGCTGATGGCGCCCTTCCAGCCGCTGCTGGGCCAACTCTGCGTCCACGCTCTCGGCCGCGTCCATCAGGGCATGGGCTTGCTGGGCAAGGGCATGCATGTGGCGATTGCCTTCATCTACATCGTGTTCCAGCTGGTCGAGGCTGTCCGCCACGGTCTGGCTGTGGGCCCGCGTACTGTCCATGGCACCCGCCACGCTGGTGATTTCCTGCTGCACCTGGTCGAACTCCTGGGTAATGGTGGCCAGGCTGCTCCCTACCTGCTGCATCTCCTCAGCCCGTTCACGCACCCGGGTCATCAGCCCGCCCATGGTACTGACGACACTCTGACCGCTTTGGTGCATATCCTTGACCAGCCCATCGATACTCTGGGTGGCCGTAGACGTTTTCAGCGCCAGGTCGCGCACCTCCCCCGCCACCACCGCAAAGCCTCGGCCATGCTCACCGGCCCTGGCAGCCTCGATAGACGCATTCAGCGACAACAAGTGGGTCTGTTCGGCCACCCCCTCGATCATCGAGGTCACGCTGCGCACCCGTTCGATCTTGTCATTCAGCTCGGTGAGCATATCCAACGCCTGGCCGGAGCGCTCGGCCACATCGCTCATGTCCTGAATGATATCGGCCAGCGCATCATGATTGTCATGACTCGCCCGCTGGGCACTTTCGGCCAGGGTCGCCACCTGTGTCGCGCTGGCGCTGACCTGCATGATGGCTGTATTGATGGCGCTCATGCTGGAAGAGGCTTCACTGGCCATGCTCTCTTGTTTGGCGAGACGTTGGGCCATCAGATCGGCGTAGTGGGACACCTCTGCCGAGGCAATCGCGGTACTGCTGGCACGATGCATCAGGCGATACGCCATGCCGCGTAGCGCACCATAGTCCTGAACCGGCCTGATACTGCGGGGCACCGATACCAAACGCTCATGGTCGGCACGGTACACGTCGTACAGGGCGGCGGCCACCAGCGCGCCCCCCGCGACAAGGGCGCTGGCGAGCCCAGCATACGCCCAGAAACCTCCTCGCCAGGTCATCCCGACGGCAGCACTGATCAATAGCAGCGGTAACAGCCAGCGAAGCAGTCGCATAATGAGTACTCTTTTATTGTTGAGATCGTCGAGTCATGGCGCAATACAGACCGCGTTTACCACTCAGTCAGCTTAACCAGTTCCACAGGTGAAATAAGTAGCACTTTGGGGGGATAGCAAAAGGTAATATTTGGCCCTTGGGCGAGTGAACATGACATTTTTATAACTAAACAGGCTAAACTATGTTCCGTTTTGCAGGTCCCGTTTTTCCTGATATGGCCAACGCTGCGAGAGCTCATGTTGAAGCGCTATTTGCCCATTCTTGCCTGGCTACCCCACTATCATCGACGCCTGCTGGGGGCCGACCTCATGGCGGGCCTGATCGTGACGGTCATGGTGATTCCCCAGTCGCTGGCATACGCTCTGCTGGCCGGGCTGCCTGCCGTGGTAGGGCTTTACGCCAGTCTACTGCCCCAACTGCTCTACACCCTGCTGGGCACTAGCCGAACCCTGGCGGTAGGCCCTGTGGCCATCATCGCGCTGATGACGGGGGCGGCACTCTCGTCGGTGGCCGCTCCCGGTAGCGCCGAATACCTGCAAGCCGCACTGGTGCTGTCGCTGCTCTCGGGCATGATTCTGCTGGTCATGGGCAGCCTGAAAATGGGGTTTTTCAGCAACTTCCTGAGCCACCCGGTCATCTCTGGCTTCCTGACGGCTTCCGGCATTCTGATTGCGGTCAGCCAGCTGGGCGGCCTATTGGGAATTGCCAGCAGCGGCTTTACGCTCGTCGAACGGCTCATGACGCTGCTGCCTAACCTGCCTGACATCAATCCCTACACAGCAACCATTGGCGTGGGGACGCTGCTGTTTCTGGCGGCGCTGCGCCGCTACGGCAAACGCTCGTTGATCTGGCTAGGCGTGCCTGCATCCCTGGCTGACCTGCTGACCAAGGCAGGTCCGGTATTTGCCGTGCTGATCACGACGCTGGTCACCTGGCACTGGCAGCTGGCCTATCAGGGTGTGGCGGTGGTGGGTACGATTCCCAGCGGCTTGCCCGCGTTCAGCCTGCCCTGGGGGGATGCCTCGCTCTGGCGGGCGCTGTTGATTCCTGCCCTGCTGATCAGTCTGGTGGGGTTTGTGGAGTCGGTCTCCATGGGCCAGATGCTGGCTGCCAAACGCCGCCAGCGTATTTCGCCCAATCAGGAGTTGATCGGCCTGGGTGCCGCCAATCTGGCGGCAGGCTTTACCAGCGGCATGCCGGTCACCGGCGGGCTCTCGCGCACCGTGATCAACTACGATGCCGGGGCACAGACCCCGGCCGCAGGGGCCTTTGCCGCCCTGGGCATTGGGCTGGTGACGCTGGCGTTCACCGGCTGGCTCTATTACCTGCCCATCGCCACCTTGGCGGCCACCATCACGGTCTCCATCCTGACGCTGGTGGACATTCCCATGCTGCGCCAGACCTGGCGCTACTCCCGCAGTGACTTTGCCGCCATGGCGGTCACGATTCTGCTGACCCTGGTCGAAGGCATCGAGGCCGGTATCATTGGCGGCGTCACGCTCTCCATCGCGCTTTTTCTCTATCGCACCAGCCGCCCCCACAGCGCGCTGGTAGGTCGGGTGCCCGACACCGAGCATTTTCGCAATATCGAGCGCCATGATGTCGAAACCGCTCCAAATGCAGCGCTGCTGCGCATCGATGAGAGCCTCTATTTCGCCAACGCCCGCTACCTCGAAGATACCGTCTACAACCTGGTGGCCAGCCGACCCGAGCTGGAACACGTGGTACTGATCTGTTCGGCCGTCAATTTGATCGACGCCTCTGCCCTGGAAAGTCTGGATGCCATCAACGCACGGCTGAAGGATTCCGATGTGAAGCTGCACCTTGCCGAGGTCAAGGGGCCGGTGATGGACCAACTGAAAAAGAGCGACTTTCTCGAAGAGCTGTCTGGCCGGGTATTTTTGAGCACCTATGCTGCCTGGCGTGAATTCTCCCAATAGCCCAATCTTTCAAGCCATTGAAAATTAATTGAAAAGCCGAGCCATTGCTCGGCTTTTTGCGTTTAGCAATCGGCTTTTTTAAGCACTTCATCAAACGGCGTTGACAGCCTCTGCTGGCTTACCTACTATCACCTGACCACTTAGCAGAATCAAATACCGCATAGCAAAACACATTGTAGCAAAGCGTAACAACCCGATAGCAACCATCACAACCACAATAAAGGAGCATGAAAATGCATCCATTTGCTCACCGCCTGCTCATCGCCACCCTGCCGCTTTCTCTACTGGGCGCTGCCGTCAGCCACGCCAGTGAAGTAGAGCTGCCGCGCACCATGGCCTGGACGGCCTACGGCACCAACTCCAGCGGCTACGCCCAGGCCGTTGCCATCGGCAACATGCTGCAGAACCATTACGGCTCTTCGGTGCGTATTCTGCCCGGCGACAACGACGTTTCCCGCATGACGCCCCTGAAACAAGGGCGTGTCGACCTGTGCGCCTGCGGCATCGCCAGCTACTACGGCGCCGAAGGGGTCATGATGTTCGCCGACCGCGACTGGGGCCCGCAGCCGCTGCGCGTCATTACCACGTCTACCGCGTCGTTCGGCCTGTCATTGGCCGTGGCCGGCGACCTGGGCGTTGAAACCCCAGCGGACCTGGCCGGCAAGCGCATTGCCTACATTCGTGGTGACGATGCCTTGAATAAAGGCACCGAGGCGTATCTGGCCTTCGGTGGGCTCACCTGGGACGATGTCGAGCGCGTCGATTATCCGGGCTACGGGCGCTCCTTCGACGGCATCATCGCCGGGGATGTGGATGCCTCCTTCACGACGACCGTGACGCCCCCTGCGCAGCAGCTGGCCAGCAGCCCCAGAGGCATCAGCTGGCCGGTACTCGACCCAAACGATGAAGCAGGCTGGGAGCGCATGGCGGCGGTTGCCCCCTACTTTCAGCCCCATGAAGTCACCGCAGGCGCGGGCGGCATCAGCGCCGACAACCCGGTCCCCAGCGCCAGCTACCCTTATCCCATCGTCGTGGCCAATCAGGACCTGGATGACAAGGTCGCCTATGGTTTGATTCGAGCCATGAATGACCATTACGACGATTACAAGGACAATGCGCCGGGAGCGGTGGGCTACGCGCTGGAGTACCAGGATCTACAGTGGGTGGTGCCGTTCCACGATGCGGTGGTGGAGTACTACAAGGAAATCGATGTATGGACCGATGACATGCAGGCTCACCAGGATCAGCTGGTCGAGCGGCAAAATGTCCTGCTGCAAGCCTGGGAGGCGTTCATGGCAGACGCACCCAGCGACTCGGACGCGTTCACTACCGAGTGGATGACGGCCCGCGCCTCGGCATTGACCGACGCCGGATTCGAGCCGATTTTCGAGTAACTCGCCTCGGGGCGGCGCTCGCCGCCCCAGCTGATTGATGGAACGCCCTATGACCACCGATACCGCGCCTGTTAATGCCCCGCAGGTCAAAGAAAAGATCAGCCAAATCCGCGAGCTGCCACCCGCGCTTCGCTGGGTTCCCGCCACCGTCACCGTGCTGCTGATGATGATGACGCTGGATTACCTGTTCAACTGGGGCTGGCTCACCTTCGTGACCGGGCTCGAGACCCAGTTCTATTACGCAGTGGTGGCACTGCTGCTGCCGCTGGTTTTTCTGCTATGGCCCATGCTAAGCCGTCAGCAGGACCAACCCATCCCCTGGTACGACTACCTGCTCAGCGCCGTCACTTTGGTGATTGGCGGCTACTTCGTCTATAACGCGGTGTCCATTCTCGAGCGCGGCTGGGCGTTTTCAGCCCCGGATACTGCCATTTACGCCAGCTACGCTTACTGGATTCTCATCATCGAAGCTGCCCGCCGGGCGGGCGGCCTGCCGATTGCCATCATTGCCGGGCTATTCTCTCTTTACCCCTTGGTGGCGGATATCGTACCGGGCCCGATTCAAGCGTTTCCTTCCAGCCTGTCTGAAACGGCCATGTACCATACCATGAGCACCGAGAGCATCATGGGGGTGCCACTGCAGGCCTTTGCCGGGCTGGTCATCGGTTTTCTGGTGTTTGGCGTCGTGCTGCAAAAAAGCGGCGGCGGCAAGTTTTTCATCAATCTGGCCTTTGCACTGCTGGGCCATGTGCGCGGCGGCCCTGCCAAGGTATCGATTTTCTCCAGCGGGCTGATGGGCTCCATGAGCGGCAGCGTGATCAGTAACGTGCTGACCACCGGGGTGCTGTCGATCCCCGCCATGCGCCGCATCGGCATGGGCCGTTCGTTCGCTGGCGGTGTCGAAGCCTGTGCCTCCACCGGGGGCGTGCTGATGCCGCCGGTCATGGGCGCCACCGCCTTCGTCATGGCCATGTTTCTGGACGTGCCCTACTCCACCATTGCGCTGGCCGCCGTCATACCCTCGATTCTCTACTTTCTGGGGCTTTTCATCCAGATCGACGCTTACGCTGCCCGCCACAATATCAAGGGGTTGCCTGCGGTAGAGCTGCCGTCGGTCTGGCAAACCCTCAAGGAGGGCTGGTACTTCATCTTCGTCTTTGGCCTGCTGGTGTGGATGCTGCTGGTCATGCAGCGCGAAGCGGTGGCACCGTTCTACGCAACCGCCCTGCTGCTGGTACTCAACCAGCTTTCCCGCCAGAACCGCTGGGGATGGAAGGATGTTGCCGACACGCTCTCTTCGGCCGCCAAGCTGTTTGCCGAACTCATCGCCATTCTGGCAGGGGTCGGCATGCTGGTGGGCGCGCTCTCCATGACCGGCCTTTCAGGCACCATTGCCAACGACTTCATCAATATCGCAGGGGGTAGCGTACCGCTGCTGCTGATCATGGGGGCGGTCACCAGCTTCGTGCTGGGCATTGGCATGACCGTGACCGCAGCCTACATCTTCCTGGCCGTGGCGCTGGCCCCGGCGCTGATTCAAGGCGGCGGCCTGGACCCCATGGCAGTGCACATGTTCATTCTCTACTGGGGCATGTTGAGCTTCATCACGCCCCCCGTGGCGCTGGGGGCTTTTGCCGCCGCCACCGTGGCGGGCGCCCGCCCCATGGAGACCGGCCTGCAGGCCATGCGTCTGGGCAGCGTGATCTACTTCATTCCCTTCCTGTTCGTCCTCAATCCGGCGCTGATCATGCAGGGCGAGCCTCTGATGATCGTCGCCGTGTTCATTCAGGCCATCATCGGCATCGTCCTGTTCGCATCGGCCATGCAGGGCTATCTGATGGGCGTCGGGCGGCTGGGATACGGCATGCTGCAAGAGGCGGTCATTCGTGGTCTGGTGCTGATAGCGGGCCTGCTACTGGCGATGCCCGGGGGCGGCATGGTTCCGCTGAGCCAGTGGGAGTTGATTGGCCTGGCCGCGGCAGCACTATTGCCAGGGGTTGCCCTTGCGCGGCTTAGCCAGCGCCACCACCAGCGTTCGCTAACGGCCAACGCTTGATACCCACCACGAGGAGATATCATGAACACAAGAACAACGCTTACCCTCGCCCTCAGTAGCGTCACCGCTGGCCTGCTGGCAGCGGGCAGCGCCAGCGCCATGCCCAGCACCTTGAACTGGACGGCGTATGGCACGGGCACCAGCGGTCACGCCCAGATCATGGCGATCAGTCAGCTGCTTCAGGAGGAGCATGGCACTCAGTCCCGGGTCATTCCCGGTGAAAACGACACCATGCGCATGACGCCGCTCAAAACCGGCCGCGTGGATCTGTGCGCCTGCGGCATTGCCAGCTACTACGGCTCGGAAGGCGTCATGATGTTTGCCGGACCGGACTGGGGTCCACAGCCCATACGGGTCATTTCCACCGCCATGGCCAGCTTCGGTCTGGGCATGGCGGTAGCTGGCGACGTGGAGATCGACTCCATCGCCGACCTCAAGGGCAAACGGCTAGCCTACCTGCGTGGCGACGATGCCCTGAACAAGGCCGCCGAAGCCTATCTGGCGTTTGCCGGGCTGACCTGGGATGATGTGCAGCGTGTCGATTTCCCCGGTTACAACGCCGCCTTCGACGGCATCATCAGCGGCCGTGCCGATGCGGCGATTACCACCACGGTCACTCCGGCGGCCCAGCGCTTGGCGGCCAGCCCACGCGGCTTGCAGTGGCCAGCGCTACCCGCAGACGATGACGCAGGCTGGGCACGCATGCTGGAGGCAGCCCCCTACTTTCAGCCCCACGACGTGACCTCTGGCGCGGGCATCGATGCCGAGCAGCCGCTGGCCAGCGCCAGCTACCCCTACCCGATCATGGTGAGTAACGCCGACCTGGCACCGGAAACCGTCACCGGGCTGATCACCACGCTGGTGGAGTCCTTTGACGACTACAAGGACAACGCCCCCGGCGCCAGCGGCTATGCGCTGGAAAACCAGAACATGACCTGGGTGGTGCCCTTTCACGACGCCGTGGTGACCTACTACCAACAGACCGGCGTGTGGAACGATGCCATGGAGGCCCATCAGAACGCCCTGGTAGCGCGGCAACAGCTGCTGATGGAGACCTGGGAAGCGTATCAAGCCGATGCCCCCGAAGACGAAACGGCGTTCATCGACGGCTGGATGCAGGTGCGTCGTACCGCGCTGGAAGAGGCTGGGTTGAATCCAGTGTTCTAGGCTCTGTCTGAAAAGACGGCGAGCTGCGGTGGGCCACTTTACGCTGACGTGGCGGGTGTCCCATGTGCACCTCATCGCCGGGCCTACCTCAACAAGCCTGCCTCACGCCGCGCTTCATATTTCGCCTCATCTTTTACCCCAGGCCGCCACTGTGCGGCCTTTTATTCAAAGCCATAAATTCCGCAATGCAAAACAACGTTTTGAATTATTGACTCCAGCGGCGTCTTTCGCCATGATCGATGTATATTCCAAATAACAATGCTTAGTTTCATATAGCGAAACACGGGAGCCATCATGAGTGTTCACTACCAGCGGCATGGCGAGGTAGGCGTCATCAGTATCGCCAACCCACCGGTCAACGCCTTGAGCCAGGCCGTGCGGCGCGGTTTGCTCGACGCGCTGCAAGCAGGCATCGCCGACCAGCAGGCCCGGGCGCTGGTGGTCATGGCCGAGGGGCGCACGTTCATCGCCGGGGCAGATATCCGCGAATTTGGCAAACCGCCCCAGGCGCCGCTTCTGCCAGACGTGATTAGCCAACTGGAAGCATGTCCCAAACCGCTGGTGGCATCGCTGCACGGCACGGCGCTGGGGGGAGGCATGGAAGTCGCGCTGGGCTGTCACTATCGCGTGGCGCTGGCAAGCACTCGTGTTGGCTTGCCAGAAGTGAAGCTCGGCCTGCTGCCCGGCGCAGGCGGCACCCAACGCCTACCTCGGCTGACGGGTGTGGCAAATGCGCTGGACATCATCACCAGCGGGCGCTTCGTGGAGGCCACGGAAGCCCATACCATCGGAATCCTCGATGCCATCAGCGACGCCGCAACGCCGCTGGAAGCCGGGCTTAACGCTGCACGAGCAGTGCTGGCGGGAGAGCAGACAACGCGCATTACCGGGCAGCTCCCCGCACCCGACGCCGATTCTCAGGCCATGGCTACCATGCGGGCGCAGCTTGAAAGCAGCGTCCCGGAGCTGTTTTCGCCGTTTCGCATCGTCGAAGCCATCGATGCCTGCACCCAGGCAGCGTCGCTGGAAGAGGGCCTGCGCCAGGAGCGAGCACTGTTTCTGGCCTGTATGGACTCCCCACAACGGGCAGGGCTGATCCACCTCTTTTTTGCTGCCCGAAGCCCTCACCTGGTGCCCGGCGTAGAGAACGCGGCCCCCTTCACCCAGCTAGCCCTGATCGGTGAACACCCGCTGTTCGACACGCTGCAGCAGGCCGCCCAGCGGGCGGGGATAACGCTGACACCCACAGCAGACGCCAACACCGAACTGTGCCTGCTGGCGCCCGGCGCGGATACTAGCACCTGCCCCGGCCAGGCCGTCACGCTAGCGCTGCGGCCACTTACTGCCCCCATCAGCGCAGCCATTGACAAAGACATTGACAAAGACATTGACAAAGACATCGACACAGACCTGCCCTCGGCCTCCTTGAGCCTGGTGCTGGCTGAGCATGGCGCCTTCCATGAACTGGTCAATCACCACGCCAGCGCGCTGGACCAGCAGCGGGCGGCGTTAACCCTCAAGGCATTGCGGGCCAATGTGGTGGTGACGCGCTCCCCTGGCGTGCTGAGTACCCTGCATGACGCCGCCGCACAAGCGCCTGCCCAGGGCACCCAAACGGCGCTGGAGCAAGCCAGCCTGGCCCTGGCCCAGCAGGGAGCCTGCTACCGGGAAAGCGATATCGATCTGCTTTCGGTGGAAGCCATGGGCTACCCCCGGCATTCAGGCGGGGCTCACCGCCAGGCCACGCTGGCCCAGCCCGCCTCCGACACCTCATCGACCACTGCCAGGAATGCACACTCATGAACCTGACGTTTAGCCCCGAAGAGCAGGCGTTCCGCGAGGAAGTCCGCCAATTTCTCAGCGACTCACTGCCCGAGGACATCCGTGAGCGGGTACGCCTGGGGCGCCATTTGCGCGCCGACGACCACCTGCGCTGGCAGAACATTCTCAGTGAACGGGGGTGGCTCGCCGCCAACTGGCCAGTCGAACACGGTGGCCCAGGCTGGGGGCCGGTGCAGCGGCATATCTTCGATGAAGAGTGCGCCGCCGCCCACGCTCCCACGGTCGTCCCCTTTGGTGTCAACATGGTAGCACCGGTGATCATGAAGTTCGGCAGCGTCGCGCAGCAGCAACACTACCTGCCGCGCATTCTCGACAATCAGGATTGGTGGTGCCAGGGCTACTCCGAGCCGGGCGCGGGCTCGGACCTGGCCGGTCTGGCGACCCGTGCGGTGCGTGACGGTGACCACTATGTGGTCAACGGCCAGAAAACCTGGACCACCCTGGGTCAGCACGCCAACATGATGTTCTGCCTGGTACGCACCGACCCCCAGGCCAAAAAGCAGGCAGGCATCAGCTTTTTATTGATCGATATGCAGACCCCCGGCATTACCGTACGCCCGATCATCACCCTAGACGGTGCCCATGAAGTCAACGAGGTATTCCTCGATAACGTGCGCGTGCCGGTGGAGAACCGTGTGGGCGACGAGGGCCAGGGCTGGACCTGTGCCAAGTTCCTGCTCACCCATGAGCGCACCGGCATTGCCGGGCTGGGCCACGCCAAGCAGGCGCTGCGCCATTTGAAGTCGCTGGCCTCCCGTATGCAGCATCGCGGCAAGCCGCTGCTGGCGCTACCCAGCTTTCGCCAACGGGTGGTCAAAGCGGAGCTGGAGCTGATGGCGCTGGAAGTCACCAACCTGCGGGTGATTGCCGCCTCCCGGGAGGGCGGCGTTCCCGGGGCGGAAAGCTCCCTGCTGAAAGTACGCGGCTCGGAGCTGCGCCAGGAGCTCAGCGAACTGACCCGCCGTGCGCTGGGGCCTGCCGCGCTGCCGTTCTTTCCCGAGTTTCTCCACGGTGATGACACGCTGGAAGACACCGCCGCCCAGAGCGCTGCCGCCAGCGCTCAGTACTTCAATCGTCGCAAGCTGTCGATTTATGGCGGGGCCAACGAGATTCAAAAGAGCATCGTCGCTAAAACCATTCTAGGCATGTAAGGGGTCATCATGGATTTCGCACTCACCGACGAGCAGCGCATGCTCGAAGAGACACTGACACGCCTGGTGGCCGACCAGGTATCCCCTGAACAACGCCGCGCCCTGCTGGAAGCGCCGTCACACGCCGCCAGCCCCCTGTGGCGCACCTTTGCCGAACTGGGGCTGCTGCATATGCCGTTCAGCGAAGACGTGGGAGGGCTGGGCGGCGACGGCACCGACCTGATGATCATCATGCAGGCACTGGGGCGCGGCCTGGTCCCGGAAGCCTACCTGTTTGGGCTGGTCATGCCGGGGCAACTGCTGGCGCTATGCGGCAGTCCAGCACAGCAGGCGCGCTGGCTGGCGCCGCTGCTGGAAGGCGAGCACCAGCTTGCCCTGGCCTGGCAAGAGCACGCCGCCCGCTATGACGCGTTCGATATATCGACCCACGCGCGCCAGCACAACGGCCAGTGGCTGCTCAATGGCCGCAAGGACGTGGTCATGAACCTGGCCAATGCCGCCGCCACGCTGGTCACCGCCCAACTGCCCAATGGCCAGTTAGGCGTGTTCATCGTGCCTGCCGATGCCCAGGGCGTTTCGCAGCGCACCTATCGCACCATGGATGACCAGCCTGCCGGTGACCTGATGCTGGACGACGTGGCCCTGCCGCTGGAGCACTGCCTGAGCGAAGACGCCGGTGAGGCACTGGCAGAGGTATTGGCCCTGGGCCGGGCAGCGCTGTGCGCCGACGCCATCGGCGCCATGGAAACCGCCTGCGACCAGACGCTAGCGTACCTGAAAGAGCGCAAGCAATTTGGCCTGCCGCTGGCCACGTTTCAGGCGCTGCAGCACCGCATGGTGGACATGCACCTGCACCTGGAGCAGTCGCGCTCCATGGCGATTCTTGCCGCCACCAGCCTCTCGCTGCCCGCCCAGGAACGGGATGCAAAGCTGGCCGCGGCCAAGGCGTACTGCGGTGAATCAGCGCGTTTCATTGCCGAACAGGCCATTCAGCTGCACGGCGGCATGGGCATGACCGAAGAGTGCTACGTGGCCCACTATGCCAAGCACCTGGTCATGTTCGATCACTACCTGGGCGATAGCGACTTCCACCTCGAAACGCTGAGCGAACAGCTGGACGCCGCCTGAGGAGCCGAATATGAGTCAGCAAGCCACGCCGCTGGTACGGGTCCACCCAACGGCAGACGGTATTGCCCACATCACCATTGCGCGCCCAGCGGTGCGCAATGCCCTCAACGAGCCCACGGCCCTGGCACTCAACGAAGCCCTTGCCAGGGCGGCGGCAGACTCACAGGTGCGCTGTGTGATTCTCAGCGGCGAAGGCAGCGCCTTCTGCGCCGGTGCCGAGCTGGCAGAGTTCGAGAAAGCCTCCACACAGCCCGCCAGCGAGCGGCTGGCGACGCTCTTTCTTCCTGCGCTGCGCACCATGATGACCATGGAGAAACCGGTGATCGCAGCGGTCAGCGGTGCCGCTGCGGGGATTGGCGTCTCCTATGTGCTGGCCAGCGACATGGTGGTCATGGGCCGCTCGGCGTACCTGAAGCTGGCTTTCATCAATATTGGCCTGATTCCTGATGGCGGCGCATGCTGGCATTTGGTGCGCAAGCTGGGTCATGCCCAGGCCTTTGAAATGGCGGCGCTGGCCACCCCCATCGACGCCGAGCGCTGCGTGGCGCTGGGTCTGGCCAATCGAGTGGTGGAGGATGATCAGGTGCTAGCGGAAGCCCGAGGGCTGGCGCAGGCGCTGGTGGCGCAACCTCCCCAGGCGCTGGGAACCACCAAACGCGCCTTGCGACAGGCAGCCAACCTGTCGCTCGACGACACCTTGACGCTGGAAGGCTCGCTGCAGGATGCCTGTAAAGCCACGGAGGATTTTCAAGCGCGCGTGGCCGCCTTTCGTCAGCGCCGTCGCAGCTGATCCCGTGCTTGTTGGTAATCCACTCGCAGGGTGGCCACTTCATCGGCCACGCTGTTGAGCGTCGTGATACCGCCCACCCCCTGCCCTGCGCCCCAAATATCCCGCCATGCCTTGGCTTTGCTGCTGCCACCTGATCCATAGCGCATGGCGCTCTTGTCGCCCTCGGGCAGCGCATTCGGGTCCAGCCCGGCCAGCTCGATGCTCTGGCGAAGATAGTTGCCGTGCACGCCGGTAAACAGGTTGGTGTAGACGATATCCCCGGCAGCAGCCTCCAGCACCATCTGCTTATAAGCAGGCTGGGCATTGGCTTCCCGGGTAGCAATGAAGCGCGTGCCCATGTACACCATGTCCACGCCCAGCGCCTGCGCGGCGGCGATCTGCTCGCCTTTGGTAATCGCACCCGCCAGCACCAGAGGCCCATCGTAGAACTGCCGAACCTCGACCACGAAGGCGAAGGGGTTGAGCCGCCCCGCATGGCCGCCTGCGCCATGGCACACCAGAATCAGCCCATCCACTCCGGCATCGATGGCTTTTTGGGCGTGCCTGATCGTCGTCACATCGTGAAACACCAGACCACCGTAGGCGTGTACCTGCTCGACCACCCGGTTGGGCGCATGCAGGCTGGTGATGATCAGCGGCACCTTGAACTCTGCGCACAGCGCTACATCGTGGTCCAGGCGGTCATTGGTGGGGTGCACGATCTGATTCACCGCAAACGGTGCCGCGGGCTGCTGTGGGTGCTGAGCGTTATAGGCGTCCAGCGTCGCGATAATCTGCTGCAGCCACTCCCGAAGCACTTCCGCAGGCCTGGCGTTCAGCGCCGGAAACGCGCCAATAATCCCCGCCTGACACTGGGCAATGACCAGCTCAGGGCCGGAAACGATGAACATGGGAGAGCCGATGACCGGCAGCGTCATTGAGGCAGTCAGTTGGGTCAGCATAAGCTACTCGCTAATTGTTATTAAAAGCTGGAAGCGAAAAAAGCCCCTTTCGGGGCTTTTTAGAGGAGGTTTACAGCTTGCTCTCCAGCTCCGGCAGGATCTCGAACAGATCCCCCACCAGGCCGTAGTCGGCTACCTGGAAGATCGGGGCCTCTTCGTCCTTGTTGATCGCCACGATCACTTTGGAATCTTTCATCCCCGCCAGGTGCTGAATCGCGCCGCTGATGCCCACGGCAATGTAAAGCTCGGGGGCGACGATCTTGCCGGTCTGGCCCACCTGCATGTCGTTGGGCACGAAGCCCGCGTCTACCGCCGCACGAGACGCGCCAATGGCGGCGCCCAGCTTGTCGGCAATGCCGTCCAGCAGTTTGAAGTTTTCGCCGTTGCCCATGCCACGGCCGCCGGAGATGACGACCCTGGCACCGCCGAGCTCCGGGCGGTCGCTCTGGGCCAGCTCCTGCTTCACGAAACGGGACTGGGCGTTGTCGACGACCACGTCCACGGCGTCCACGCTGGCGCTACCGCCGCTGCCTACCGCATCGAAGGCGGTGGTACGCACGGTGATAACTTTCAGCGGGTCGTCGCTTTTCACCGTGGCGATGGCGTTACCGGCGTAGATCGGGCGCAGGAAGGTGTCGGCGCTCTCGACGCCAATCACTTCCGACAGTTGGCTGACGTCTTTCAGCGCGGCCAGCCGGGGCAGCACGTTCTTGCCGGTGGTGGAGGCGCTGGTCAGCACGTGGGTGTAGTCGTCGGCCAGGGCGACCAGCAGCGCGCCCATGGGCTCGGCTAGCTGATGGGCGTAGACGGCGTTGTCTGCCACGCGCACCTTGCTCACGCCGTCGAGTGTCGCGGCGGCTTCGGCGGCGGCCTGGACGCCTTCACCGGCGACCAGCACGTCGATATCGCCACCGATCGCCTGGGCGGCTGCCACGACGTGGGCGGTGGCGCTGGCCAGTTGGCCGTCATGCAGGTCGGCAAGTACCAGAATGCTCATGAGATCAGTTCCTTTCAAAGCGCGTTATCTAAGCACGTTGTCAAAGCACCTTGGCTTCGTTTTTCAGTTTGTCGATCAGCTCGTCCACCGAGGCGACCTTGATACCGCCCTTGCGCTCGGCGGGTGACTCGACCTTGAGCAGCGTGACGTTCGACGCGACCTCGACCCCATAGTCGGCGGGGGTCTTGACGTCCAGCGGCTTTTTCTTGGCCTTCATGATGTCCGGCAGCTTGGCGTAGCGCGGCTCATTGAGGCGCAGGTCGGTGGTGGACGATGGCGGGCAGCGTGAGGGCGACGGTTTGCAGGCCGCCGTCGATTTCACGGGTCACGTTGACCTTGTCGCCGTCTACCGCCACTTCCGAAGCAAACGTGCCTTGCGGCAGGTTAGTGAGGGCTGCCAGCATCTGGCCGGTCTGGTTGTTGTCGGTGTCGATGGCCTGTTTGCCGAGGATCACCAGACCAGGCTGCTCTTCATCCACCACCTTGGCCAGCAGTTTGGCCACCGCCAGCGATTCGACACGCTCGTCGGTCTCGATGTGGATGGCGCGATCAGCACCCAGCGCCAGCGCGGTGCGCAGCTGCTCCTGGGCAGCCTTGGGGCCTACCGTCACGGCCACGACCTCGGTGGCTACGCCCTTCTCTTTCAGGCGCACGGCTTCTTCTACGGCAATTTCGCAGAAGGGGTTCATGGCCATCTTGACGTTGGTCAGATCCACATCGGAGTGATCCGCCTTGACGCGGATCTTGACGTTGTAGTCGATGACGCGTTTTACCGCGACGAGGATTTTCATAAGGCATGCTCCCACGATTGAATCATCAGCTTTTTAGCTCTTCAGCTTTTAGGCTTAATTCCGCATAGTAAAATAATATTTCACTTTATAAAAAGAACAATAAAAAAACGCCTGCCAAAGGTCAAGCGTTTCAGACAACGAGCGCCTGCTAAAACGGCGACCAGCCAAACCAGAGCGCCAGTAGCGGAATCGACGCCACCAAAAAACGCCCATTCCAGCGATAGCCAATGCGGGTCGCGGGCACGCCGGTAAAGCGCGACAGAATCAGCATCGACGCCGTCATGGGCGACGACATCAGCGCCAGTGCCCAACCCACCATCAACGACGCCCCGATCAGCGCTGGTGTCAGCCCAGGGATGTCCAGAGTGGGCAGCAGGCCCACCAGCAGCGTCACGGTGACGATAGGGTTGACGCCTATTTGCGCCAGCCCCACGACCATCAGCATCGCCAGGACTGCGTTGAAGGTGCCCAGCGGGCCGAGCACCGCCAGCAGCGGCCCAAGCTGTTGGGTATCCACCAGGCCCACACACAGATGCCCCAGATAGCCCGCCGCCCCCAGCACCACGATCTCGTTGGCGCTGGGCGACAGCAGCCAGGGGAGCTGGCGATGAACCGCCGTTAGCGCCGCAGGCAGCCCGGCGTAACCCAGCCGACGCCGCTGCCAGGCAAGCCATAGCAGCGCCCCGCTGGGGGCTCCCAGCAGTGCGGCAATCGGCAGGCGCACGTCGAGCAGCCAGGCCAGCGAAAACACCAGTGCCACGATGCCGATCAGCAGCACACTGAACTGGGCCAGAGGGCGTAGCGAGGGGGAAACGGAGGACTTGTTGGCGGGCGGATGCGGACCCGTCAGGTAATCCACCGCCCAGCCCGCCATGAAAATCAGCCCAGCCGCTCCCAGAATGTAAGGGGCTAGCTGTAGCCAGGTGACCTGGGGAAGACTGGAAAGCACCACGGCCACCCCAATGCCCATGGGCGAAATCAGCGGGGCCAGCGAAAAGCCGCGCAATAACGCCAGCATCATACGACGCTGGCGCGCCTGCTGCACCCAGGTACGGCCTTGGGCGGCGCTCAAGGTATTGCTCTTTTCGATCATGGCGGCAAACAGGTTGAGCACGCCAATGTTCAGAATGATCCCAAACAGCGCCGACCCCAGCGAGAGAATCGGGTAGCGGCGGCCCGGGGGCTGAAGCAGCATGCTCTGGCCACAGCGGCGCACCAGACGGGAACGATAGGCGGGCAACCTGAGCATACTGAGCGCCACCACGAAAGTGGCAAAGAACGCAAAGCGTCCACTTGCCTCGAACAGCAGTTGGCCGGGGGTTGGCGAGCGCCACAGCGCCAGCAAACTCAGAAGGCCCGCTGCACACAGCAGCCCCTTGGCCATACGCGTCAACTGGCCCCGCAGGGTCGCCAGGTAGAGCAGCAGCGCGATAATGCCCACGGCCTGCCACAGCACGCTGCCCCCTACCAGATGGATCAGGGTGGCCAGTGTTACCAGCAGCAGACAGGAGACCCGCACACGGGCTGGGCTCACTCGTTTGGCTCCTCCGCCTGTGGGTCCGGCATGCCGTGAGCCGACTCGCTGCCGCTGCGGCGGCGAAACGACCCCTCACCCATGGCCACGAGGCGGCCCTGGTCATCGACGATGTCACCGCTGGTCATGTAGGTCTTTTGGCCGCCCCCGCGCAGAGTGCCCGTGGCGCGCAATACGCCCTGCCGGGCGGGCCCCACGAAGGTGGTGGTCAGAGAAAGCGTCATGCCACGACGAATGTTGCCCGGCACATCGCAGTGCAGGCCCGCCAGGCTCAGCGCACTATCCAGCATCGAGGCCAGCACGCCGCCGTGGACGTTGCCGCTGCGGTTCAGGTGCTTGGGCTCGATGGTGAGTTCCACCACCGCGCGCCCCTCTTGCCACTCGACTACGTGCATCCCCAGCAATTCGTGATAGCCCATCAGCGCCTGGGGTGTGGTCGTGTCTGTTTCGCTCATGAGGCGCTCTCCTGCTGGGCCAGATCCCGCAGCCGCCCTTTCAAAATTTTCCCGCTGGCAGTGGAAGGCAGTGATTCCATCAAGACAATTTGAGTCGGCCGCTTGTAGGGCGCCAGCCGTTCGGCAATGAAAGCTTTGAGTTCGGCCATATCGACCTCGATACCCGGCTCGCACTGCACGAACGCCACCACTTCCTCATTGCCCGCCACCTGCCGCCCCACCACGGCGGTCAGGGTGACTGCCGGGTGCTCGTTGATCACCGCTTCAACGTCCGGCGGGTAGATATTGAAGCCCGAACGGATGATCAGCTCTTTGCTGCGGCCGACGATATAGAGCCGATCGTCGTGATCCAGCCTGGCGATGTCACCGGTATTGAGCCAGCCATCTTCCGTCAGGGTGGCGCGGGTCGCCTCCGGCTGGCGGAAATAGCCTTTCATGACGTTGGGGCCACGCACCCAGAGCTCGCCCACTTCTTCTCCTGCGTTCTCGGTGGTGCCGTGACTGCCCAAGGGCTCCAACCGATACTCCAGCAGCGGCAGCACCCGGCCCACGGTGCTGTTCTGGTGGCGGTCGTCGATACGCGTCTGGCTGATGGTCGGGCTGGCTTCGGTGAGGCCATAGCCATTGTGCAGGGTCAGACCAAACGCGGCTTCGACCCGGGTCTTGGTATCGCTGTCCAAGGGTGAACCGCCTGCCGAGATATAAATGAGCGCCGGTGCTTCCAACGCCCGCTGCTCGCGCTTCAGGTACTCCAGCGCCCGAGCGTACATGGCGGGCACCCCCTGCAGTACGGTAATGCGCTCATCCTTCAAAGTGGCCAGCAGGTGCGGCGCCTCGAAGCGCGGTACGGTATACAGGCAAGCCCCGTTGTACAGCGAGCCCATGCACACCGACGAAAGGCCAAACACATGGGACATGGGCAGCACGCCATACACCCGCTGCCCTTCGTTGAGATGGCGCATGCCGCCGGAAATCGAGGCGATATACAGAATGCCACGATGGGTGAGCATCACGCCTTTTGGCGTGCCAGTGGTGCCCGAGGTGTAGATCATCGCCGCCACCTGTTCGGCACCGCTGGCTTCTACGGGCTCGGGCTCACTATCGCAGAGTGGCGAAATGGCCAGGCTACCCAGTTGAGGGTGCTGGTAACGGTCGGCTGCGTGGCGCTGGGCGTGTTGAACCGCCTCGGCAGAGGCTTCGCAGGTATAGAAGATACGTCGAGGCTGGCAATTCCCGCGAATCGCGTCCACCTCTTGCGCCGACAAGCGCGAGTTGACGATGGCTACCCAGACGTCCAGTTCACTGGCGGCCAACAGCAACACCACCAGTGCCCGACAGTTTTCACTGACCGTCATGATCCGGTCGCCGGGGCGCACGCCCAAGGCGCCCAGCCACTCGCAGGCGGCCCGAATCTCCTGGCCCAGCTCGGCGTAGCTCCAGCGGACGCTGCCATCCACCAGCGCGGGGTGATCCGCCAGGCGCCGAGCGTTTTCCAGCACGCGGGTGCTCAAGCGCTCGGGTAGCTCCGCCAGCAGTTCGCTCGCTAAGCGACCAAAGATCGTCTCGTCTGGCGCTTGGTAAGGGACCGACAGAGCCATCAGGACGCCTCCCGCACCATGTTGCGCGCGATCACCAGCTGCTGGATCTGCGTCGTTCCTTCATAGATGCGGAACAGACGCACATCGCGATAAAAGCGCTCTACGGCGTATTCCGACATGTAACCTGCTCCGCCATGAACCTGCACGGCCCGGTCGGCCACGCGGCCGACCATTTCGGCACAGAACAGTTTGCAGCAGGAGGCCAGGGTGGAGACGTTCTCGCCATCGTCCTTGCGTCTGGCGGCGTCCATCACCATGGTTTTGCCCGCATAGGCCTCGGTCTTGCTATCCGCCAGCATTGCCTGCACCAGCTGGTGCTCTGCCAGCGGCGCGCCAAACTGCTTGCGCTCCATGGTGTAGCGCAGCGACTCTTCCACTAGCCGTTCGGCCACGCCCACGCACACCGCAGAGATATGCAGCCGCCCACGGTCGAGCACCTTCATGGCAGTCTTGAAGCCCTGGCCCTCTTGACCGCCAATGATGTTCTCAGCGGGCACCCGGCAGTTGTCGAAAATGATATCGCAGGTATGCGCGCCCTTCTGGCCCATCTTGTTATCTGCCGGGCCACGAATCAGGCCTGGCGTATCGCCCTCAACGATAAACGCCGAGATACCGCCTGCGCTTTTGTTGTCCGGGTCGGTACGCGCCATCACGGTGAACAGGTCGGCTTCCGGGCCGTTGGTGATATAGCGCTTGGTGCCGTTCAAGAGGTAGTGGTCGCCATCGCGAACGGCGGTGGTGCGCAGGCTGGCAGCATCCGACCCAGAGTCGGGCTCGGTGAGGCAGAACGAGCTGAGAATCTCGCCGGTGGCCAGCCGCGGCACGTACTTGGCTTTCTGGGCATCGGTGCCATCGATCAAGATCCCCTGGGCGCCGATGCCGTTGTTGGTACCAAACACCGAACGAAACGCCGGGGAGGTCTTGCCGATCTCCATGGCTACCAAAGCTTCCTCTTCCATGGTGAGCCCGAGGCCGCCGTACTCTTCGGGAATCGACAGGCCGAACAGCCCCATCTCCTTCATCTCGGCCAGGATCTCGGGCGGCACTGCATCCTCTTCGGCCAGCCTGGCTTCATTGGGAATCAAACGCTCCCGGACGAAACGGGCAATGGTATCAACCAACTGATTCAGCAGTTCGGGATCACGGATCATGACGGCTCCTGGGGCAACGATATTTTTATGGTTGGCGTTTCCGGGGCAGTGATGCCTGCCAATGCGCTTTATCGGTGATCGACACCTCTGCCCGGCACACTGCCTCGCCTGGTTGTTTTGCATGGCGAAACCAGCGCTCACTCTCTTGTCAGGCACTTTTGCATAGCCTAGGATGGCAGTCAATAAACGAAATACTATTTTGCAATGCAGAACAAAAACGCTCGTAGCGAGGATGTTGATCCATGTCCAATGACCCAATCGCCCATTCGTTCACCACCCTCGGCATTGTCGGCACGGGGGCCATGGGGAGAGGCATAGCCCAGCTCGCCGCGCAGGCGGGTCTGAAGGTCATGCTATTTGATGTCAAGGAAGGCGCGGTGGCGGAAGCGAAAGCCTTTATTCAAGGATTATGGCAGCGCAGCGCCGACAAGCAGCGAATGACCCAGGTTCAGGCCGAGCAGTATGGCGAGCGACTGGTCGAGGCCCGCGACCTCGCCGCCCTGGCCCCTTGCGACATCGTCGTCGAAGCCATTGTCGAGAAGCTGGACGCCAAACAGGGGTTGTTTGGCGATTTGGAGAGCATCGTTCGCCAGGATGCCGTGCTGGCCACCAACACCTCTTCGCTGTCGGTGACCGCGATTGCGGCCGCCTGCCAGCACCCGGAACGGGTGATTGGCTTTCACTTCTTCAACCCGGTACCGCTGATGAAAATCGTCGAGGTGATTCCAGGGCTGAGAACGGATCACAGCGTTACCCAGCGGGTCGATGCGCTGGGGTCTGCCATGGGCCACTTCACCGCCCAGGCCACCGACACCCCCGGTTTTCTGGTCAATCATGCCGGGCGCGCCTTTGGCACCGAAGCGCTGCGTATTCTGAGCGAGAGCGTGGCCGACCCCGCCACCATTGACCGCATCATGGTCGACCAGGGCGGCTTTCGCATGGGGCCGTTCACGCTGCTGGACCTGACCGGTCTCGACGTTTCCCATGCGGTGATGGAATCGGTGTACCACCAATATTATGAAGAGCCGCGCTTTCGGCCCTCACCCCTGACCCGCCAGCGGCTTTCGGCGGGGCTGCTGGGGCGCAAGACCGGCGAAGGCTTCTACCGCTACGTGGAGGGCCAGCAGCAGATGCCAGAAGAGCGCCCCCGCCAAGCGACGCCTGCTTGCCCGGTATGGATCAGCCAGGAGGACCCGGACAGCGCCGCTCAGCTTGCCGAGCTGGTCGAAGCTGCAGGCTGGCCGCTGGAGAGCGGGCAGCAGCCTTCCCCCGAGGCGCTGTGCCTGTTGACGCCGCTGGGTGAAGACACCACCCAGTGCGCCCTGCGCCAGGGCCTGAACGCCGAGCAGTGCGTGGCGGTGGACATGCTGGCAGGGCTTGAAAAACGCCGCAGTCTGATGGCGTCGCCCGTGACCCGCGCCAGCCTCATTGAGGCCGCAGCCAGCCTGCTCAATGCCGATGGCACGCCGGTCAGCACACTTCAGGACAGCAATGGCTTCGTGCTGCAGCGGGTGGTGGCCTGCATCGTCAATGTCGGGGCAGATATCGCTCAGCAAGGGGTCGCAGCGCCTGCCACCATCGACCGAGCGGTAGAACTCGGTTTGGGCTATCCGTTCGGTCCGCTACGCATGGGCGACCACTACGGCGCCTCGCGCATCCTGACCATTTTGCACAACCTGCTGGACGCCACCGGCGACCCCCGCTACCGCCCCAGCCCGTGGCTGCGCCGCCGCGCTGCGCTAGGCATGTCCCTGACGAACGGGCCAACGGGCTGACACCCCCCAGTTACCAATACGGCTCACCCAAACAAGGAGAACAACCATGCAAGACGCCTATATCTACGACGGATTACGCACCCCTTTTGGCCGCCATGGCGGCAGCCTGGCGGCCATTCGCCCGGATGAGTTACTGGGATTGACATTAAAAGCGCTGGTGGCGCGCAATCCGTTTGCCCCTGAAAGCTACGAAGAAGTGCTGGCGGGCTGCACCAACCAGGCGGGTGAAGACTCTCGCAACGTGGCCCGCCACGGGGCGCTGCTGGCGGGCCTGCCCATCGACGTCGCGGGACAGACGGTCAACCGGCTGTGCGGCAGCGGCCTGGCCGCCATGATGGACGCCGCCCGGGCGGCGCGTCTGGGCGAAGGCGAGCTGTTCCTGGCGGGCGGAGTCGAGTCCATGTCGCGTGCGCCCTACGTGCTGGGCAAAGCCGACTCTCCCTACGCGCGCAATCAGCCCATGTTCGATACCGTGATTGGCTCGCGCTTCCCCAACCCGTGGCTTGCCAAAGAGTACGGCAGCCACAGCATGCCGGAAACCGCCGATAACATCGCCCACGACCTGAACATTGGCCGCGACGCCAGCGACGCTTTTGCCGCCCGCTCCCAGGCTCGCTACGCCCAGGCTTTGGCCAACGGTTTTTATGACGGCGAGATGTTCGGCGTCGAAGTGCCCCAGGGGCGCAAACAGCCGCCACTGATGGTGGACAAGGACGAGCACCCCAGGCCGGAAAGCACCGAAGAGAAACTGGCCAGGCTGGGTGCGCTGTTCGACAACGGCGTCGTGACCGCAGGCAACGCTTCCGGGTTGAACGACGGCGCCGCGGCGCTGATCGTCGGCACCTTGGCTGCGGGCGAGCGTGCCGGAATTGCCCCCCGCGCCCGTATCGTGGCCAGCGCCGTGGCGGGCGTTGCCCCTCGGGTGATGGGCCTGGGGCCGGTGCCCGCGTCGCAAAAAGCGCTGGCCCGGGCAGGCCTTGAGCTGGCACAGATGGACGTCATCGAAATCAATGAGGCCTTTGCGGTGCAGGTGCTGGGCTGCGTTCAGCAGCTCGGGCTTTCCGCCGATGACCCACGCCTGAACGCCAACGGCGGCGCCATTGCCATCGGCCATCCGCTGGGTGCCTCGGGCGCGCGCTTGGCCCTCACGGCCCTGCGCCAGCTGGAAGCCACCGGCGGGCGCTATGCGCTGGTGACCATGTGTATCGGCGTGGGTCAGGGCATTGCCACCATCATCGAGCGCCTGGAGCGCTGACGCAGGCCAAGCGTTGATGGCACTTTGTCATCACGCTTTGCATCGCCCCAGCGCAGGTATGCGATACTTGCTACTCAATGAACGATTAGCCGAGACGCTTGATGGAACCCACCGACGCCGCTGCTGATGAGCCGCAACCCTCCGAAAAAGACCGCAACTTCGTCACCGCGCTGGCGCGTGGGCTGGAACTGCTCCGCGCCTTTGGAACGGGCGAGGAGTACTTGGGCAATGCGGAGCTCTCCAATCGCACCCGCATTCCCCGCCCCACGGTGTCACGGCTGACCTACACGCTGACCCAGCTTGGCTACTTGCAGCATAACCGCCATCTGGAAAAGTACCGCCTGGGGCCAGGGGTGCTGGCACTGGGCTACCGCTTTCTGGCCAACATGGGGATACGCGAAGTCGCCCGCCCCCACTTGCAGCAGTTTGCCGATGCCACCGACTGTAACGTCAGCCTGGGCAGCGCCGACCGCAGCGACATGGTGTATCTGGAAACCTGCCATGGCCACGGCCCGCTGATCATTCGCCTGGACGTGGGCTCCCGGCTGCCCATCGCCACGTCGGCCATTGGGCGCGCGTGGCTATGCGGCCTGCCTGGCGAGCGTCGCCATCAGGTGATGCAAGAGCTGGCCGCGTTTCATGGCAGCGACTGGCCCCGCCTGCAGGCGGGCATCGAACAGAGCCTGCGCGACTATGCCGAATACGGCTTCTGCCTCTCCGAACAGGATTGGCAGCGGGATATCAGCGCGGTGGCGATGCCACTGATTCTGGAAGATGGTGCGGAAGTCATGGCCATCAACTGTGGCGGCTCCAGCCTGCGGCTGGATCATGATCGCCTGGTCAACAATCTTGGCCCACGACTCAAGGAGGTCGCTGCCCGCATCAAGCAGGAACTCGCCCCCAAATATGGGGCTTCACGTTAATCCCGTTGCCGGCGACCTTTCATTAACGCTCGTTTGAATGCATCATGGAGCATTAATCGCCTTGTCGGCACATGGGGAGCAGGGATGCCAAACGAGTGGGTCACGCAACACGATGATCACATAGCGCTGCACGGGGAATGGACGCTTCGCCACTATTCGGCCTTGAGAGACACGCTGAATCGACAGCAGGAGGTCTCTGAAGCGTCTATCCAGCTGCCCGGCTTCGACAAACTGGACACGGCGGGCGCCGCGCTGGTCATCGAGCTGGTAGGCGTTGACAACGCCAAGCAGGTAAATGAGTGGGCCAGCGAGCTACCGGACGCGCAGCAAGCTCTGCTGATGCGTCTGGCCGAGGCCATGGCATCCCCGCTGGAAAATGACCAACCGCGCGCCTCTCGCGTCAGCGAAGCGCTGGCTTCCATCGGTCAGCAGATGAGCGGTTTGTGGTCTCAGCAGCGTCAACTGCTGGGGTTCATCGGTCTGGTGCTGGCGGCCTTCGCCCCGCTCGTGTTTCGGCCCAGCCGCTGGCGCATCACCGCTACGGTGGCCCATGTGCAGCAAAGTGGCCTGAATGCCGTGCCCATCGTGGCCCTATTGACCTTCATGGTGGGGGCCGTGGTGGCCTTTCTCGGGGCCACGGTGCTGGAAGACTTTGGGGCCACGGTGTACACCATCGACCTGGTGGCGTTTTCCTTCCTGCGTGAATTCGGCGTGCTGCTGGCGGCCATTCTGCTGGCGGGGCGTACTGCCAGCGCCTTCACGGCGCAGTTGGGGGCCATGAAATCCAACGAGGAGATCGACGCCCTCAAAACCCAAGGGCTGGACCCCATCGAGCTGCTGGTGCTGCCCCGGGTCATGGCCATGCTGATCAGCCTGCCCCTGCTGGCCTTCGTCGGCATGCTCAGTGGCCTGGTCGGTGGCGCCATGGTCGCCACCCTCTCGCTGGATATCTCCCTGACCCAATTCATGGACACGCTCCAGAACGACGTCTCGGTGACGCATTTTCTGGTGGGCATGAGCAAGGCCCCGGTGTTTGCTTTCGTGATTGCCGTGATTGGCTGCCTGGAAGGCTTCAAGGTCAGCGGCAGTGCCCAGTCCGTGGGCACCCATACGACCTCCAGCGTCGTACAATCCATTTTCATGGTGATTCTACTGGACGCCCTGGCGGCACTCTTTTTCATGGAGATGGGATGGTAAAGGAACACCACAAGACACCCGATGACCGAGACGACCACGCGGCCATCACCGTCGAGGGGCTGGTCAACCGCTTTGGAAGCCACGTGGTCCACGAAGACCTCGACCTGACGCTGCAGCGCGGTGAAATTCTCGGCGTGGTCGGCGGGTCGGGCACCGGCAAATCCGTACTGCTACGCAGTATCGTCGGTCTCAAGAAGCCCGATGGAGGTCACATCGACGTGCTAGGCAACCGGCTCGACGAGCTGAGCGATGCCGAGCGCAGCCAGGTCGAACGGCGGTTTGGCGTGCTTTTCCAGCGTGGCGCCCTGTTCAGCTCGCTGACGCTACAGGAAAACGTCGCGCTCCCCCTCATCGAGCACGCTAAACTGTCCCGAGAAGAAGCCGAGTACCTGGCGCGCATCAAGCTGGCGCTGGTCGGCCTGCCCCCGCAGGCGGCGCGACAGTTCCCCGAGTCGCTGTCGGGGGGCATGGTCAAGCGCGCCGCGCTGGCTCGCGCCCTGGCCCTGGACCCTGACATTCTGTTTCTCGACGAACCCACCGCCGGGCTGGACCCGATTGGGGCCGCCGCCTTCGATCAGCTGCTGGTCACCTTGAGAGACGCCCTGGGGTTCAGCGTCTTTCTGGTCACCCACGACCTGGACACGCTCTACGCCGCCTGCGACCGCGTCGCGGTGTTATCCCAGAAGCGCGTGCTGGTGGCCGACACCCTGGAGAAAGTCGCCCAGACCGACGACGAGTGGATACAGGACTATTTCAATGGCCCCCGTGGACGCGCCGCGCAGCGCTCTGCTGAACCGACTTCCCGCGAGGAGTGAGACACATGGAAACCCGCGCGCACCATATCATGATCGGCTTGTTCACCGTGCTCACGGCAGCCGCTGCCCTGCTCTTTGCCCTATGGATGAGCCACGCGGCGGGCGAGCGCGACTACCAGCCCTACCGCATCCTGTTCGAGCGCAGCGTCAGCGGCCTGGCGGTGGGCAGCAAGGTGCAGTACAACGGCATCGAGGTAGGTGATGTCACCGAATTGAGCCTCAATCCGGATGACCCCCGCCAGGTGCTGGCCAGTATCCGTGTGTACGAAGACACCCCGGTCAAGGCCGATACCCGGGCACGTCTGGCCTTTGCCAGCATTACTGGCAGCATGTCCGTTCAGCTGCATGGCGGCACGCCGGAAACCCCGCGCCTGCTGGACCAGAGCGATGACGACATGCCGTTCATTCGCGCCGACCCGTCGCCGATTGCCACGCTCTTCGAAGAGGGCGAAGAGATGATCGACAACATCAACGCCATTCTGAAAAACGTCAACGAGCTGTTCAGCGACGACAATCGCCAGGAAGCAGGCAACATTCTCACCAACGTTGCCCAGATCACCGACATGATTGCCTCCCAGCAGTCTGCTCTGGACGAGAACATGGCCCTGTTCGGGGAGGTCTCGCGTCAGGCCACCGCCACCCTGGAAAGCATCGAGGTCCTAAGCCAGGAAGCGCATTCGCTGCTCAGCCGCGAAGGCCGAGAGGTCATGCAGAGCGCCGAGAATGCCAGCCGCGACGTGGCCAACGCCGCCCAGCGCATCGAACAGCTGGTGGAGGACAATGCCGGTGCCGTGGAAAGCACGCTGCAAAGCACCCGCGATATTGCCCCGGCCCTGGCGGCGCTGCGCGCCACCCTGACCACCCTGGATCGCATTACCCGCCAGCTCGAAGAGAACCCCACCAACTTTTTGCTGGGCCGTGACCAGATAGAGGAGTTCCGCCCATGATGTTCAAGACCCTGCGAGCTAAAGCCCTGCAAATCAGGCCCCTTCGAACCGGGGCCCTGCGAATCAGCCCCCTGCGTACAGGCGCCCTGCTGATCATTCTGGCCACCCTGACGGCCTGTTCGATCCTGCCCGACAACGAACCGGCCACGCTTTATCGGCTGCCGGCCGTAGACACCTCAGGGCAGCCGAATGCAGCGGCCACCCACGCCATGACGCTGGGCATCGCCACGCCAGAAACGGGGCACTTGCTGGGCAGCAACCGCATGGTGGTATTTCCGGAAGGCAACGTGGTGAACGTCTACGAAGGCGCACGCTGGCACGAGGACGCTCCGGACATGCTCAAGGCCCGGCTCATCGAAGGCCTGCAGGCCCAGCAGCGGTTTGCGAGCGTCGGCAGTGATCGCCTGCCCCACGACCTGACCCTGCTCAGCGAGCTGCGCCACTTCCAGAGCGAATACGACGATACGCCGCCCAGCGTCAACGTGCAGCTGGATGTACAGCTGGTTGACAGCAACCGCGCGCCCTTGGCGACCAGCAGCTTCGCCATACGCAAGCGTGCCAGCAGCGTCGCCATTGCCGACGTGGTCGATGCCTTCGGCGCAGCGTCCGATGACTTGAATCAGCAGTTGGGCGAGTGGCTGACCCGCGAGGTAACCCGCTAACGCGGATCGATTGCCCCACCGCTCAGCTTGCGCAGATAGTCGCGCGGGTCTCTGGGGTAGTAGTGGGCAGGCTGGCACGCCAGGTGGGTAAAGAACCGGGTGTCCTTGTAGGGCATTTTCATGAAGCCCGACACCCCCAGCCCTTCGATCTGATTGACGCTGTCCAGCATGTGCGCCAGCAGCGCAGAGAACGCCTGCTCTCGGCGCGGGTCCAGCAGACGGTAGTAGCTATGAATCTTCAGGTGTCTGGGCAGCGCCTCGAAGATGATCATGCCGGTATGGTGGATGTCATTGAGCTGCTCCAGCAGGGCCATGATGCTTTCGGGCAATACCAGCAGCTCTTCGGGATCCGGACCATCTTCGAAGTAGCTGTGCTGGCGGGTGCGATCCTCCATCTCCGGCACGGCGCTCACCTCGTACCCGATGGTCATGCCCGGCTGCGCAGCGAACGATGCGTCGGCGCTTTCCCGCTCCAGGTGCAGCGTCTGCCGCGCATTGAACAGGCAACTCTTGAAAATACCCTGGCGATGGATGGCCCGCGCCAGATGCACCATGTTATTTACCGCTTCGGTAAAGGCGGGCTTCAGGTCGGGGTCGTGCAGATTGAGCGACGAGTCGATATAGACGCCCTCCCGCTCCCAGCGCACGGCCAGCCCGCCCACCACGGGGTATTTGCCCAACCGGCTCACCGACGCCAGAAAGGCTTTCTCGGTGTCGCCCATGCCCTGCATGAACTGCTTGTAGTAGCGGTCCAGCTGCACGTCATTGACGTCATTGAGGGTTTCTTCGACGCTGGCCTCGCGCAGAAAGGCCTTGCGAGAGCTGTACACCACGGTGTCGATCTCCCGGCGCTGGCGATGCCCCCAGATCGGCACCAGGGGCGGCGGCGGCACGGCAGGCAAGTCGATCATCACGGTTCTGGCCATACGCGGCATTTCACGAATGAAGTGATCCCCCGCGCGGCGGCGAATGGCCGGGTCGGCATCCAGCAGCCCATCCAGCGTGCGGGCAAACTCGATGGGCAGGCCCAACGCACTGGCCGGAATCGCTCGGCAGCCAAAACGGCAGGACTGCGCCGATGCCAAGGCATACAGGGTTCCCGCCACCCCCTGTTCGTCGAAACGCGGCGATGACAGCGCGCCGTTGAGCTGCTCTTCGCCGATGAAGTAGACGTCGCCCAACCGCGCGTTGGTCTGCTGCAGGTTATCCGACATCAGCTCCATCACGTTGGCACCGACGAACTGCAGCGCCGCATCCAACTGGGCAAAGACCGACGACCCCCAATCGATCAGGGCGATGCTTTCCCTGCTGGCGTCGAACACCAGGTTGGAAGGCTTGATGTCGCCATGCACCACCGGGCGGGCATGGGGGCCGGTTTCCCGGCGCAGGGTGACCAGAATCTCTGCCAGCTGCGCGGCAATATGCACCACCAGGCGCGGCGAGAGCCGCCCCTGGCGCAGCGATACTTGCTCGAGATTCCAGCCGGGCGCGCGCTCCATGACCAGAATGGACTGGCCGCGCACGCGCTGATAGGCGATCAGCCCGGGAATCAGAGGGTGGCTGACCTGATCGAGCATGAACGCCTCTTCTTCGAGGCGCTCTTGCAAGTGGGTAGGCAGCGTGATGCGCGAGAACTTGAACACATAGTGGGTGGGCTGCCCCTGCTGCTGAGCGCTGCCCGCAAACACGAAACCATAGGCCCCCTTGCCAATCAGCTCGATGTCCCGGTACCCCAGCTGCACCAGCTGAGCCTGGCACAGCGCTACCCAGTCTTTCAGCTTGCGCGCATCGTGATGGCTCAGCAGATAGACCGACTGCTCCTCTGGAATATAGAACTGCTGTAGCGCTGCCTGGCTCATGGGGGCAATGGCCTTGGATCAGGCCAAATGCAGCAGCATGGTCTCTGGCGCTTCCAGAGACGCTTTCCAGTGATTGCAGAAGCGCGCAATGGTGCCGCCGTCGATGAAACGATGGTCTCCCGCCCAGGTCACGGTCATGATGGCGCGTCGCTGCACGGCGCCCTCGGCATCGAAACGCGGCAGCCACTGGGTCTTGCCGATGGCCACGATGGCCGCTTCCGGGGCGTTGATGATGGGAGCGGCGTAGGTGCCGCCCAGAGCGCCAATATTGGAAATGCTGATGGTGCCACCCTTGAGGTCCGCCTGATCCACACGACCTTCCCGCGCCGCCTGAGTCAATCGGCTCACCTCCCTGGCAATGTCCAGCAGGCTCAGCTGCTCCACCGCCTTCACGTTAGGCACCAGCAAGCCCGCCTTGCTGTCCACCGCCATGCCGATATTGCACTGGGCAAAATAGTGCAGCTCGTCCCCCTCGGCATTGAGCTGCGCATTGAGGATGGGGTGCTCGGCCACGGCCAGCGCCAGCGCCTTCATGAAGAAGGGCATCAGCGTCAGCCGCTCCCCCAGCGCTTCTACCCGGGGCTTGAGGCGCTCGCGCAGCGCCAGCAGTTCGGTGACATCCACCTCTTCCCCATAATGAAAGTGCGGTATGGTCGTCGCGGCTTCTACCATGCGCCGAGCCATGACGGCGCGCACGCCGCGCAGGGGCTCGACCCCGGGCGGGCCCTGACTGGCCCGCCGCCGGTTTCCCTTGGGTGTGAGGGGCCGTGTCGCTGGGCGCAGTGTGGCTGGACTTCACATGCGCCAGCACGTCTTCCTTCAATACGCGGCCATCCTTGCCGCTACCGGCAATGTCCGCCAGCACCACCCGATGCTCGCGCACCAGCCGTCTGACGGCCGGGCTAGCCGGGGTTTTCACCGGGCAGGCTGGCCCTTCCGTTGGGCACTGTGGCGCCGATTGTTCGACGCTGGGCGATGGCGCGGAAGGTGGCGTTTTGCTGATATCAGCAGCGTCGCTGGCAGGGGAACGGGGGTTCTCTGAACTCTCTTCTGCAACCTCTTCTGCACCCTGATAGGCGTAAAGCGGCGCATGCACCTTGGCGATTTTCCCTTGGGGCACATACAGTTTGGTCACCGTGCCCGCTTCGGGCGCAGTGATCTCCACCAGCGCCTTGTCGGTCATGACCTCGACGATGGGCTGGTCTTCTTCGATGGTGTCGCCTTCGGCCACTCGCCACTCCACCACTTCACACTCGACGATGCCTTCACCGATATCCGGTAGTAAAAAATCACTCATGTCCGTTCTCCCTTGCGTCAAAAATTCACGCTTTCGCGAATCGCTTCAAAAATTTTCAGATGGTCCGGCAGGTACTCTTTCTCCAGGATCAGCGGGAAAGGTGTATCCAGTCCGGTCACCCGAGTAATCGGCGACTCCAGATAGAGAAAACAGCGCTCCTGTATCGTGGCGGCGATCTCACCGGCAAAACCTCCGGTCAGCGGCGCTTCGTGGCTGACGATCATACGACCGGTCTTGAAGACCGACTCGGCAACGGTATCCACATCCCAGGGCAGCAGTGAACGCAGATCGATGACCTCACAGGCAATGCCCTGCTCTTCGGCCAGCTCGGCGGCCTTGCCGATCACCTCCATTTGCGCCCCCCAACCCACCAGGGTGATATCGCTGCCCTCCCTGACGACCTCGGCCTCACCAATGGGCAGCTGATAGTCGTCTTCGGGCACCTCGCCCACGGCGGCCCGGTAGAGGCGCTTGGGCTCCAGAAACAGGACCGGGTCGGGGTCACGGATCGCCCCCAACAGCAACCCCTTGGCCTGATAGGGGTTGCGCGGCACCACTACCTTGAGGCCCGGCGTGTGGGTAAAGTAGGCTTCCGGCGACTGAGAGTGATACAAGCCACCCGAGATGCCGCCGCCATACGGCGTGCGGATGGTCAGGCCGCCCACGTTGAACAGATCGCCAGAGCGGTAGCGGAACTTGGCAGTTTCGTTGACGATCTGGTCGAAGGCGGGAAAGATGTAGTCGGCGAACTGGATCTCCGCCACGGGCACCGAGCCCTGGGCAGCCAGACCGTTGGCAAAGCCGATGATGCCCTGCTCCACCAGCGGCGTGTTGAAACAGCGCGCCTTGCCATACTTCTCCTGCAAATGGCTGGTCGCTCGGAATACCCCGCCAAAAACCCCCACGTCTTCACCAAAGCAGATGACCTTGTCATCTTCCGCCATGGCGATGTCCAGGGCGTTATTGATGGCCTGCAGCATGTTCATGGTACTCATACTAGGCATCTCCCTGTGCGTCGTGGGCCGTCGATACGCTGGGGTCCAGCGACTGAGCGCCGCGCGGGTAGGCATCGGGATAGCGGCGAATGTGCCGTTTCAACTGATCCAACTGGCGCTGCAAGGCAGGCGTCACATCGGCATAGACATCGGTGATCAAGGAGTCCAGCGGCGGCGGCGGACGCTTTTCGGCGCGCTTCATGGTCTCCAGCACTTCTCGCCGCAGGCTCTCCTGCTGGCGGGACTCCTCATCGTCGCTCCACCACTCTTTACTCACCAGCCAGCGCTGCAGGCGCAATAGCGGGTCCTTGACTCGCCACGCCTCCTCTTCGCTCTTGGCACGGTAGCCCGATGGGTCGTCCGAGGAGGAGTGCGCCGCCAAGCGATAGGACATGGCTTCGATCAGCACCGGCTGATGCTGCTCCACGGCTATCTTGCGCGCCTGGCGGGTGGCTTCGAAGACGGCCAGGGCGTCGTTGCCATCCACGCGGATGACGTGCATGTGATAGCCGAACGCGCGCGGGGCAATGCCATCGGCGGCAAACTGTTCGGTGGCGGGAGTCGAAATGGCATAGCCATTGTTGCGACAGAAGAAAATGACCGGCACCTGATGCACCGAGGCCATGTTCAGGGCGGCGTGGAAGTCGCCTTCCGAGGCAGCCCCTTCACCGAAGAACGTCAGGGTACAGTGGCCTTCACCCGCGAGCTTCTGGCCGTAAGCATAGCCGGTCGCCTGGGGAATCTGAGTGGCCAGCGGCGAAGAGATGGTCATGTAATGCAGCTTGCGGGAACCATAGTGGATCGGCATCTGCCGCCCCTTGCCATAGTCCAGCTCGTTGCCAAACAGCTGATTCATGAACTCGTCGATGGAGAACCCGCGATACATGAGTGCGCCCTGTTCACGGTACTGCGCCATGATCATGTCGGCATCGTCCAGGGCTGCGGTGGCACCCACCACCGCGGCCTCTTCACCGGTACACTGCATGTAGAAGCTGAGCCTGCCCTGGCGTTGCGCGGCCATCATGCGCTCATCGAGAATACGCGTGGCCAGCATGGCCTGGTAGAGCCTGCGGGCGTGATCGCGGCTCAAGGTGGGTTCATCGGCACCTTCATAAAGCTCGCCCTCGGGGCTGAGCACGCTGAAAGTGTCTATGGTGAATTCGTCGCCGGTCATGAAGGCCGGCTGATGTACGAACTGAGTCATCGTTATTGTCCTTGTTTTTACCCCTTTTGAGGGCAGTGTTGTTGGTGATGACCGTTTGTGCCAGTGGATTTATCTGACACACGTCAACGCAACACTTGGACAGTAACGCAGTCTCCCGCCATTAGGGATTCAACTTAAGACGCAGATCGGCGTGCAAGGCGTTGTTGGAGGGCGTTGAAGGCACTATCGACACTGAGCGCCAGCAGGGCAATCGCTAGCGCCCCCTGGACGATGTACGCCATGTTGCCATTGACGATTCCCGCGATGATCGGGTCACCCAGATTACTGGCCCCCACGGTCGCGCCCAGCGCCGCCGTGGCAATGTTGATGGTGACCGAGGTGCGAACGCCCGCCAGAATGACCGGCATGGCCAGCGGCAGCTCGACATGACGCAGCAGCTGCCAGGGCGTCATGCCCATGGCGATGGCCGCCTGTTTGACGTTGGGGTCTACTTCGTTGATGCCCGTCAAGGTATTGCGCACGATGGGCAGCAGCCCATACAGCATGAGCGCCACGATGATCGGCAGCGTGCCAAAGCCCAGTACCGGCACGGCCAGCGCCAGCACCGCCACGGGCGGGAACGTCTGGCCCAGCGACGAAAGCTGAGCAACCAGCGGCAGGAAATCCCGCCCCCTGGCCCGGGTGACGGCAATGCCTGCCGAGACGCCCACCAGAAGCGTGACTAGCGCGGCCACGCTCACCACCAGCAGATGCCGGGCCAGCAAATCGACAAAATCGGCACGTCCGTAGATGACCTGCCGCGCATTGGGCTCTACCCAGCGAAACAGCGGTTCCAGAGTGGGCATGGCCAACACCAGCACCAGCAACAAGGCCACCCAGGCCAGTGGCCAGCCCCACGCGGCATAGCGCGAAGCGGTGGAACTCGCGGGGACAGCGCTCGAGGTGGCTGAGGTCGAAGACGCAGAGCGAGATGGATCCGGCATCACGTTAGGGTGCCCCTGTCCAACTGGGCTTCCTTGACGATTCTACGCAGCGACAGCTCGCCTATGGGCACATCGTTTTGGTCCACCACGGTCAAGCGGTCGCTGTGGTCACGCAGCATCATGGAAAGCCCCTGCCGCAACGAAAAGTCAGCGGGAATACGCGACTGGGCTGGCAGCGTGGGGCCCAGAGACGCCATGTGATCCTTGACGCGCGTCAGCCCCGCCTGCTTGAGCCCCCGCTCCAGCCCGCCCAGCAGGGAATCGACGAAGGGGTCGGCGGGATGCTGCAACAGCGCCAAAGGCGTGCCCTGCTGGACGATACGCCCCTCGCGCATGACGACCAGGTGGTCGGCCAGCTTCAGAGCTTCATCCATATCATGAGTCACCAGCACCACGGTCTTGTGCAGCCGAGCCTGCAGGCGGGCCAGCTCATCCTGCAGCTTGTCTCGGGTGATCGGATCCAGGGCTCCAAACGGCTCGTCCATCAGCAGGATATCGGGGTCTGCGGCCAGCGCGCGGGCCACCCCCACACGCTGCGCCTGCCCGCCGGAAAGCTGATGCGGGTATTTGTGTGCAAACTCGCCCACCGGCAGCCCCAGCAAACCCATCAGCTCTTCGACACGGCGGCTGACCTCGGCAGGAGCCCACTTCAACAGCCGCGGCACCAGGCCAATATTGCGCGCGACGGTCCAGTGCGGGAACAGGCCGGTGCTCTGGATGACGTAGCCAATACGGCGGCGAAGTTTGACCGGGTCGTAGTGCTCTATCGCCTGGCCATCCAGAATGATGTCGCCACGGGTGTGCTCGATCAGCCGATTGATCATGCGCAGAGTGGTGGACTTACCGCATCCGGAGGTGCCCACCAGGGCACAGAACTTGCCCTTGGCCACCCGCAGTGAAATATCATCCACCGCCGTTTCGTCGCCAAACTGCTTGGAGACATGGGAAAGCTCGATCATTGCTGTCCTCCGGGGCGTAGCGCTTCCGCCAGCGCCCCTAATGCTGCATCCACGATCAGCGCCAGCACCAGGATTGGCAGCGCACCCAGCAGCACCATGTCCATGGCCGCCTGCCCCAACCCTTGAAAAATGAAGGTGCCAAGTCCTCCGGCACCAATCAGCGCCGCCACCGCCGTAAGCCCGATGGCTTGCACGGCGGTGACTCTTACCCCTTCCAACAACACCGGCAGCGCCAGCGGTAGTCGCACCTGCCAGAACCGCTGCGGGCTTCGCATTCCCATGGCCTTGGCCGCTTCCAGGGTTTCTGCACTGACCTCCTCCAGGGCAACGTAAGTATTACGCACCATGGGCAGCAGACTGTAAGCAATCAAGGCGATCAGTGCCGGGGCATTGCCAATTCCACTGACGCCCATGGCTGCCAAGGCAGGCACGTTGGCCGCCAGCCACGCCAAGGGGGCCAACAGCAAACCGAACAGCGCCAGGCTGGGAATCGTCTGCAGAAAATTGAGCAGCCCAAAGGCGACGGTTTGCAGGCGCCGGTAGCGGCGCATCAGCATGGCCAGCAGCATGCCCAGCACGACGCTGACGCTCACGGCACTGCTGACCAGCACGATATGCTGGCTCAACGCACGATAGAACTGCCGCTCCCGGGCCTGAAACTCCTGCACCAGGGCCAGCGACTGCAATCCGAAGGCAGCGCACAGCCACCACAAGGTGCCGATGCCGAGCAGCAGCAGCGCTGTCCACCAGCGGGATAGCCCAAGCCGCAGGCGTACTTCCACCAGACACAGCAACAGCACGAACAGCACCGTCCAGTAGGCTGTCCCGATGCCTAGTCTGGCCTGAGGCGCATCCGGGGGTATCAGCCAGTGCCCGGCGACCATCAGGCCAAACGGCATCAGCAGCAGCGTCAGGGTAATCACCCCCAACAGCGCCCGATAATGGCGCGTGCTGGGCAGCCAGGCCAGGGCGGCCATGGCGATGAACAGAAGCGATACCAGTGCGCCACCGGGCCAGCCGATGGCCGCCACCATCCCAAACCCCGTTCCCGTGACGATCCGATTGGGCGCCACGGTCACCAGATGGAAAGACCAGGCGGCCACCAGCATGACGGCACTCAGGCACAGCAGTACGACATTAGGTTGCCAGCGGCGCCGAATGGCCGCTGGCGATGGCAGTGCGTCGATCAACGACATTCATCAGTCATCCAGGCTATCGAGATATTCGCGGGCCACCTGGTCGGCAGAGCGACCGTTGACGGCCACGTCCGCGTTGAGGGTTTGCAGGGTCACCAGGTCCAGCGTCGCAAACACGTCATTGAGCAGGCCTTCGATGTCGGGATACTGGGCCAGCACGTCTTCTCGTATCACTGGCGCAGGCTGGTAGACTGGCTGTACGCCTAGGGTATCCTCCAGCACCCGCAGCCCCAGCGCGGTGAGCCCGCCATCGGTACCGTAGGTCATGGCACCGTTGACGCCGCTGGTTTGCTGGGCGGCTGCGCGCATGGTGGCGGCGGTATTGCCTCCGGAGAGCACCAGCAGCTGATCATCGCTCAACTCGAAGCCGTAGGCGTCCTGAAACGCCGGCAAGGCCTGAGCCGATTCGACGAATTCGGCACTGGCCGCAAACTTGAATTCGCCCCCATCGGCTAAATAGCTGGCCAGGTCTTCCAGGGTGTCGAGCCCATGGGTCTCGGCGACATCCTGACGAATGCTCATGGCCCAGGTGTTGTTGGCACTGGCTGGCTGCAGCCAGATCAAGCCTTGTTCTGCATCCCGCTCACGAACGGTCTGATAGGCTTCATCAGCACTGTTCCACACCGGGCTATCGGTCATATCGAAAAAGAACGCCCCGTTACCGGTGTACTCTGGATAGACATCGATTTCAGCCGCCAGCAGGGCATTTCTCACCACGCTGGTTCCCCCGAGTTGCAGGCGGTCCTGGGTGGCAATCCCATGGCGCTCCAGGGTCTGGATGATCAGCTCTCCCAACACCGAGCCTTCCGTATCGATTTTGGAAGAGACCACCACCGGCTCGCTGGCCTGGGCCGCCGCGAGCACCGTCGAGGTAACGACCACCGTGGACAGACAGGCGGTCAGTAGGGGGGTTAGCAATAGGCGCATGGGGTCATCCTTTGAGTGAGCATCCTGAGGGTGTCGCTTCAGTATACGAGGCAACTGCGTTGAAGTCAGACGCCGCCTCAACGGCGTCTGATCTCCTGCATCCTCAAGGCGCTTCGATGACCCAGGTCGTGCCTTCTCGTGAGTCTTTCAGCACGATGCCCAGCGCTGCCAGCTCGTCACGAATGGCATCGGCGCGGGCGAAGTCCTTGTTGGCCTTGGCCGCCTGACGCTCGGCAATTCTGGCTTCGATCTCGTCTTCGCCCAGCGCCATCGAATGCTGCGCCCCTTTCAGGAAGGCCTGCGGCGTCTGCTGCAATAGCCCCAGCACTCCCGCCAGGCGCTGCAGCTCTGCGGCCAGGCGGGGCGCAGCTTCCGGCTGATCGCTCTTGGCACGATTGAGATCTCTTGCCAGGTCGAACAGTACGGCCAGCGCTTCCGGGGTATTGAAATCATCATCCATGGAAGCAGTGAAACGCTCGGCGTAAGCCCCCTGCTCACCCTCAGATGCCACCTCGACACCTTCAAGGGCGGTATACAGGCGCGTCAACGACTTGCGCGCCTCGACCAGCGAATCCACGGAGTAGTTGATCGGGCTGCGATAGTGGCTGGCTACCAGCAAATAGCGCACGACCTCCGGGTCATGCTCCGCCAGCACATCACGAATGGTGAAAAAGTTGCCCAGCGACTTCGACATCTTTTCCTGATTGACGCGCACGGCACCGGCATGCATCCAGGTGTTCACGTAGGTCTTACCCGTAGCCGCTTCCGACTGGGCAATCTCGTTTTCGTGATGGGGGAAGGTCAGATCCGGCCCACCGCCATGAATATCGAAGGTATCCCCCAGGCAGCAGGTGGACATGGCCGAACATTCGATATGCCAGCCTGGACGGCCGTCTCCCCAGGGGGAGTGCCAATGGGCCTCTCCCGGTTTGGCCGCTTTCCAGAGCACGAAGTCCAGCGGGTCTTCCTTGTGCACGTCCACTTCCACGCGCGCGCCAGAGCGCATGTCATCCAGCTGGCGATTGTTGAGCTTGCCGTAATCGGCAAACTTGCGCACCCGATAGTAGACGTCGCCGTTTTCTGCGGCGTAGGCAAAGCCTTTTTCCACCAGCGTTTCGATCATGCTGATGATGTCGCCAATATGTCCGGTGGCACGGGGCTCCTGGCTGGGGGGCAGCACATTCAGCCGCGCCTCGTCTTCATGCATCGCCGCGATCATGCGCTCGGTGAGCGCGCTGATGGCCTCACCGTTCTCCTCGGCACGCTTGAGGATCTTGTCGTCGATATCCGTGATGTTGCGCACGTAGGTGACGTCGTAGCCACGGTGACGCAGGTAGCGGGTAATCACGTCAAAGGCCACCATCACCCTGGCGTGGCCAAGGTGACAGTAGTCATACACCGTCATGCCGCAGACGTACATGCTTACCTTACCATCGACAAGGGGCTTAAAAGGCTCTTTGCGGCGTGTCAGCGTATTGTAAATGTGCATATGACGTTTCCTTAACCCTTCTGTTTGATTTTCGCCCAGCTATCTTTCAAACCCACGGTGCGGTTGAACACCAGGTGCTCTGCACTGGAGGCGTGGCGGTCGGCGCAGAAATAGCCCATCCGCTCGAACTGGAAACGATCTTCCGGGGCGGCGCTGGCCAGGCTTGGCTCACCAATGGCCTGGCAGGTGACCAGCGACTCGGGATTCAGATGCTCGAGGAAATCCACATCCTTGTCGCGATCCGGCTGCTCGACCATGAACAGGTTGTCGTAGAGGCGCACCTCCATCGGCACACCGTGGGCGGCGCTGACCCAGTGGATGACACCCTTGACCTTGCGGCCTTCCGGATTTTTGCCCAAGGTGTCGAAGTCCACCGAGCAGTGCAGCTCCTGGATCTCGCCGGCGTCGTTCTTGACCACTTCATCGCAGCGGATCACGTAGCTATTGCGCAGACGCACTTCCTTGCCAGGGGCCAAGCGGAAGAACTTCTTCGGCGCATCCTCCATGAAGTCGTCCTGGTCGATATACAGCTCGCGACCAAACGGCACCTTGCGCATGGGCATGTCGTCACGGGCGGGGTGGCCCGGCACTTCATAGACCTCTTCGTGGCCTTCCGGCACGTTGGTCAACACCACTTTCAACGGCTTCAGCACACACATGGCGCGGGGGGCGTTGTCTTCCAGATCCGAACGAATGGCATGGGTCAGCATGGCAATGTCCACCAGGCCGCCATCCGAACGGGTCACGCCGATCATTTCACAGAATTTGCGGATCGAAGCCGGGGTATAGCCGCGGCGGCGCATGCCCGAGATGGTCGGCATGCGTGGATCGTCCCAGCCATCCACGATCTGCTCATCCACCAGCAGCTTGAGCTTGCGCTTGGAAGTCAGCGTGTAGTCAAGGTTCAGCCGCGCAAACTCGATCTGGCGGGGTTTGGCGGGCACCGGCAGATTGTTCAGGAACCATTCGTACAGCGGACGATGGTCTTCGAACTCCAGGGTACAGATGGAGTGGGTGATCCCTTCGATGGCATCCGACTGACCGTGGGTGAAGTCGTAGGAAGGGTAGATCTTCCAGGTGTCACCGGTCTGGTGATGATGGGCGTGACGAATACGGTACAGAATGGGGTCGCGAAGATTGATGTTGGGCGACGCCATGTCGATTTTGGCGCGCAGCACTTTCTCGCCTTCGGCAAACTCGCCGTGGCGCATACGCTCCAGCAGATCGAGATTCTCTTCGACACTGCGCTCCCGGTAAGGGCTGGGTTTGCCGGGTTCGGTCAAGGTGCCGCGATACTCGCGAATCTCATCGGGAGAGAGGTCGTCGACATAGGCTTTCCCTTCGCGGATCAGGTGCTGCGCCCAGGCATAGAGCTGCTCGAAATAATCGGAGGCAAAGCGCACGGGGCCTGCCCACTCGAAGCCCAGCCAACTGACGTCTTCCTTGATGGCATCGATATACGCCTGCTCTTCCTTCGCCGGGTTGGTGTCGTCGAACCGCAGATGACACTCACCACCCAACTGCTCGGCGAGCCCGAAATTCAGGCAGATCGACTTGGCATGGCCGATATGCAGGAAGCCGTTGGGCTCCGGAGGGAAGCGCGTCACAATTTTGGTGACCTGGCCGCCCGCTATCTCGTCGCGTACTTGGTTGCGAATGAAGTTTGGCGCTGGGGTGGTCTCGTTGGTCATGGTGGTGTTGATAACCTCATCGTGGATGGCGTGCCGGGCAACCGATGCCTATGCTAAACGGGTTAGCGCTTCGCGGTGCCGAGCAAAACCGCTATTATAACGTGACGCCGATGCACAGCGCCAAGGCGAACGCCTTTATTGAACAGGAATTTATCCATGATCGTATTACAGACGAACCACGGTGACATCACTATTGCGCTCAATCACGAAAAAGCGCCTGCCACCGCAGCCAATTTCGAGCAGTACGTGCGCGATGGCTTTTACGACGGCACGCTGTTCCACCGGGTCATCGATGGTTTCATGATTCAAGGGGGTGGCTTCGACCAGGAGTTCAACCAGAAGCCGACACGCGACCCCATCGAAAACGAAGCCGACAACGGCCTGCAGAACACCATCGGCACGCTGGCCATGGCCCGCACCCAGGACCCCCACTCGGCCACCGCCCAGTTTTTCATCAATGTCGGTAACAACAGCTTCCTGAACCACAGCGGCAAAAGCCTGCAAGGCTGGGGTTACGCGGTATTTGGTGAGGTAGTGGATGGCATGGACGTGGTCAACGCCATCAAGGCCGTGAGCACCACGCGCCGTGGCATGCACGCAGACGTCCCCGCCGAGGACGTGGTCATCGAGCGCGCTTACCTGAAGGATGCGGAATAACCGTCGGGAGTCTTATGCGTACGCTGCTGATCGCTGACATGCATTTGAGTAACGACACCCCTGAGCTCAATCAGGGGTTTTATCGCTACCTGGAGCATACCGCCAAAGGGGCCGAGGATCTGTACATTCTGGGCGACCTGTTCGACGCCTGGATCGGAGACGACTTGCTGGATACGCCTCACCCCCTCAGCGGAGTGGCCCATGAGGTGATCGAGCGCCTGCGGGCACTGAGCGATGCGGGCACGTCCATTTTTTTCATCCACGGTAACCGGGACTTCCTGATCGGCGAACGCTTCATCAACGCCTGCCAGGCCACCCTGCTGCCCGACAGTGAACAAGTGGAATTGCAGGGCGTAGCCGCCGTCATTCTGCACGGTGACAGCCTGTGCTCCAAGGATGAAGCTTATATGGCGTTTCGCGCCCAGTCTCGCCACCCTGAGTGGCAGGCGCAGATCCTGGCCATGCCGCTGGAGCAGCGGCTAGAGTTGGCCAAGAGCCTGCGCATGCAGTCTGGGGATGCCAACGCCAATAAGGCCGAGGCCATCATGGATGTGACCCACGAGGAAGTCGTGGCCACGATGCAGCGCCATGGGGTGAACACCATGATCCATGGTCACACCCATCGCCCCAGGGTCCACGATCTCACCGTGGAAGACGTGCCAGCCAAGCGTTTCGTACTGGGGGATTGGGACGAGCAACATGGCTGGGACATTGTCGTGGAGCACTCGAGCGAGCGCCACCCGGAGCCCGTACTGCGCCAGTTCTCGCTAACCAACCCGCCCGGGTTCGACGGCGAATCGCACTAAGCACAGGCCCCGTCATGAAAAAGCCGATCACATGGATCGGCTTTTTCGTTTTAGCGCTCTATCCTGGCATCACTGCGCAGGTCATCGATCAATCCTTGAATGATCGCCTGAGCCCGCAGCTGTTCGGCCATTTGCGCGACGAAAGCATTCATCTGTTCGTCGGCCTGCCCTTCGCTGACACTGTCCAGAGCAACGACGGCAACGCCCTGAGGCAAGGCCACAGCACGGTAAACGCTGTCGCCCTCTTCAGGGTGTGGCATGCGGAACACTTCACGGACCAGTGTTTGCGGCAAGGTGCTGTCCGACTGACGAGTGATGTTGGATGCATTCATCCAGTCGAGCTCCAACGCTTGACCATCGCGCAGTGCCGCGATCATCTCGTTGGCCTCTTCCTGCAACGCCTGCTGACGCTGCTGAGCTGCCACAGCCTGCTCTACCTGATCACGCACGTCGTCCAGCGGCAAGAGCGTCGCGTCACGATGCTCGGCCACGCGAAGCACCAGTCGACGATCGTTGTCCAGCTCGATGACTTCGCTGTTGTAACCTTCACCCAGCACGTCAGCACTGAACGCTTCATCCAGTACGCCCGGCTCGGAAAGCGCACCCTCTCCTTCCCCACGGGCCAGCCAGTCACTTTCGTTAAGCGTCAGGCCGAGATCGTCCGCAACGGATTGCAGATCTTCTGCGGCAAAGCTTTCATCGATCAGACGCTGTACCTGGCGATTGAAGTCATCGTTGACCTCGCGCAGCGCCACTTCCTGGGCCAAACGGTCACGCTGCTCTTCGAAAGAGGGGGCGTCCAGCTCGGTGACCTGCAGAATATGGAAGGCACCGTCCATTTCGACGACCTGGGACGTTTCACCGACCCCAAGGGCAAACGCAGCGTCGTCGAAAGCATCGCCAAAGAAGCCGCGACTGATCACCCCAAGGTCACCGCCCTGCTCGGCACTGGCGGTATCGTCCGAAAAGCGCACGGCAGTGTCGGCAAAACTCTCACCACTGTTCAGGTCAGCCAGCGCCTCACTGGCCAGCTGCTGGGCCTCATCACGGCTACGCTCGGAGCCAAAGGTCACCATGATATGGGAGACACGACGGTCGGCATCGCGATTCTGCTCACTCCAGGCAGCGCGGAGTTCGCTCTCGTCCACGTCGACATCTTCGGCCATGGCCTGACGGTCGATGATCACATACTCGACGCGCACCTGCTCAGGACGCTCGAAACGTTGCTGATTGGCGTCATAGTAGTCCTGCATCTGCTCTTCGGTAACCTCTACCTCAAAAGCAGCATCATCGGCATCCAGCATCACGTAACGGAAATCACGCTGCTGGCCCTGCAGGTCTGCCAGGCGCTGCTCTTCATTGGCCAGACTGAAGTCACTGAAGGCTAGACCCTGCTGCAGTTGCTGACGCTTGATATCCACCCGCAGCTCTTCACGGAACGATAGCGGGGTGTAACCCGCGCCTGCCAGGCGGTTACGGAATACCTCTGCAGAGAAGCGTCCATCCTGATCGTGGAACTCAGGCAGCGTCACGATCATCTGGTCAAGCTGAGCATCGGAGACATAAAAGCCGCCCTCCTCAGCATACTGACGCAGCAAGGACTGGGTGATGAGCTGGTCGAGCATATCGTTGCGTAGTGCCCGCTCCTGCTCAGGAGGCACTTGCCCAGAGCGCAGCGCACGCTGCACCTCGAGCTCTACCTGCTGCCGCACGATGGGCTCGCCGTTGACGCTCGCCACTTCATTGGGGTCGCTACCAAAGACACTGAACAGCGACTCCACACCAAAAAGCGCCATGGCCGCGACCATGACACCAATGATTATCTTGGCACCCCAGCTTCTGGAGCCATCTCGAATACTTTGCAGCATGCTAGCCTCAGATCATCAAAGCCATTTATCGCCCAAACCAATGGGCCAGAAAAGAACATGGGCGCATCGCGGATGCGATGCGCCCATTAGCTTACAGCAAACGCGAGCCAATTAGTTGACGGCGTCTTTCAGCGCTTTACCGGCTTTGAAGCTGGGCACCTTGGCAGCGCTGATTTCGATCGGCTGACCCGTCTGAGGGTTGCGACCCGTACGTGCGGCACGCTCTTTGATAGCGAAAGTACCAAAACCTACTAAAGAAACGCTTTCGCCTTTTTTGAGGCTATCGGTGACAGACTCCACCATGGCATCCAATGCGCGGGTTGCCGCTGCTTTCGGAATATCAGCAGATGCGGCAATAGCTTCAATCAGCTCGGACTTATTCACACTTCACCCCTTGACTGTTTCAAAAAAATGGCTCTGAACGGCACGGTCACCGAGTGCAACAACCTCAAAGCATAGCTGCGTTTTATAGCAATGCCTTGAAACACCTGTCAAGCAACCGCACCGTGAAATGCCCATCGCTCAAGGCATTGGGCAAACTTATTAAGTTAATTAAAGCAGCAGCTGCTTTAACGCTTAATGGGTGCTTGCAACAGCATTGGTACTAAACGACTTATCTGCTGCTTTCAACGCAGCCTTGTCTTCCACCGCTTCGGCTAACGCGACGGCCAGCACGTCATCTATCCATCGTACGGGACGAATATCAAGCGCTCCCTTGATATTGTCCGGCACCTCCTTGAGATCTCGACGATTTTCCTCAGGGATCAGGACGGTCTTTATACCACCGCGGCGGGCTGCCAGCAATTTCTCCTTCAGACCACCGATGGGTAACACTTCACCCCGCAGATTGACCTCGCCGGTCATGGCTACGTCGCAACGAACCGGACGCAAGGAATAGGCCGACACGATGGCCGTCACCATGGCAATACCTGCGCTAGGTCCATCCTTGGGCGTCGCACCTTCTGGCACATGGATATGCAGGTCTTCATTTTCAAAGCGCTGTGGGTCGATGCCATAGGCAACGGCCCGTGATTTGACCACGGTCTGTGCTGCGCTGACCGACTCTTTCATGACATCGCCCAGCGAGCCGGTCTTGTGCAGACGCCCTTTACCAGGGGTCACCACGGACTCGATATTGAGCAGCTCACCACCGACCGAGGTCCAGGCAAGTCCAGTGACGCGACCTACCTGATCCTCTTGCTCTGCCAGGCCGTAGCTGTAGCGGCGCACGCCAGCGTAAGTCTCGATATCGTCAGCCAGAAGCACCTGCTTCGCCTGCAGCTGGCTGCCCGCTTTGGCGCCCGAGGTACGCTCTGCTTCCAACCTTTCACGCAGCACTTTACGGCACACCTTGGCGATTTGGCGCTCCAGCTCGCGCACTCCCGCCTCGCGGGTGTAGTAGCGCACCAGCTCTAGCAAGGCATCATCTTCCAACGCCAGCTCTTCGTCCTTCAGGCCATTGGCCTCCAGCTGCTTGGGCAGCAGGTAGCGTTTGGCAATGGCCAGCTTCTCGTCTTCCGTGTAGCCCGGCAGGCGAATGATCTCCATACGATCCAGCAGCGGGCCAGGAATGTTCATCGAGTTGGCCGTACAGATGAACAGCGTCTCGGAAAGATCGTAGTCCAGCTCCAGATAGTGATCACTGAAGCTGTTGTTCTGCTCCGGGTCCAGCACCTCCAGCAGCGCGGAAGCCGGGTCACCGCGATGGTCCATGCCCAGCTTGTCTACTTCGTCCAGCAGGAACAGCGGGTTTTTGACCCCTGCCCGGCTCATGCGCTGAATCAGTTTTCCGGGCAAGGAGCCAATGTACGTCCGGCGATGGCCGCGAATTTCAGACTCGTCTCTCACGCCGCCCAGCGCCAGACGCACGTACTTGCGATTGGTCGCCTTGGCGATGGACTGACCCAGCGAGGTCTTGCCCACCCCGGGTGGGCCGACCAGACACAGCACCGGGCCACGCATCTTGCGCACCCGCTTTTGCACCGCCAGGTATTCGAGGATGCGCGCCTTGACCTCTTCAAGACCGTGGTGATCCTGATCCAGCACTTCCTGGGCTTTCACCAGATCATGCTTGACGCGAGTACGCTTTTTCCAGGGAACGGCAATCAGCCAATCCAGGTAGGAGCGCACCACAGTGGCTTCGGCAGAATTCGACGACATCATCTTGAGCTTGTTCAGCTCTTGGGTTGCCTTATCGGAGGCTTCCTTGGGCATGCCCGACTCTTTGATGGCACGCTCGTACTTATCGGCCTCGTTGGGCACGTTATCCAGCTCACCCATTTCTTTCTGGATGGCCTTCATCTGCTCGTTCAGGTAGTACTCGCGCTGGGTCTTTTCCATTTGCTCCTTGACCCGGGAGCGGATGCGCTTCTCGACCTGCAGAAGGTCGATTTCAGACTCGATCAGCGCCATCAGGTGCTCGATGCGATCACGCACGCGGTCCATTTCGAGCAGATCCTGCTTGTCGCCAATCTTCAGCGACAAGTGCGCACAAATGGTGTCCACCAAACGGCTAGGATCTTCAATGCCTGATAATGAATTGAGTACCTCGTTGGGTACTTTCTTGGACAGCTTGACGTACTGCTCGAACTGATTGAGCAGCACGCGCACCAGCGCCTCTTGTTCACGACTGGTTAGTGGCTCACTGTCCCGGGGCAAAAGATGCGCCTGGGTATAACCGGCGTCACTCTCCTCGATACTGACCACATCGGCACGAAAGCTGCCTTCGATCAACACTTTTACCGTACCGTCTGGCAGTTTGAGAAGCTGCATGATGTCTGCCACGGTTCCCATGGCATACAGATCCGCATTGTCCGGCTCATCTTGAGAGGCTTCACGCTGAGCCACCAACAGTACGCGTTTGTCGGCTTCCATCGCCGCTTCAAGCGCCTGGATGGATTTCTCACGACCAACGAAAAGCGGAATGACCATCTGCGGGTACACGACCACATCCCGCAACGGCAACAGGGGTAGACATTGTGTCTGATCGGCGTTCTGCTGCATCGCAGACGTTCCTCAATTTCGGATGAGTACTCGAGCGGCTTTCAACAAGCCAGATACCTTGCCCAGCAGCTCATGATACAAGACGTGTGAACAACAAGGGGCCGCCTAGGCGACCCCTTGGATTGGCACGCGGTGGTCATCAGACCGCGCGGAACCTCGGGCGGTTAGCCATCGGTGCCGTCAACCCGGGCAGCCTCTTGCTGGGAATAGACCAGCAGCGGCTCACTCTCGCCGGCAATGACAGACGCTTCGATGACCACTTTGCTGACGCCTTCCAGAGAAGGGATTTCATACATGGTATCCAGCAGCACCGACTCCAGGATCGAGCGTAAGCCCCGCGCCCCGGTCTTGCGCTCCATGGCCTTGGCAGCCACGGCACGCAGTGCCTCATCCCTGAACTCCAGTTCCACGTCTTCCATCTCGAACAGCTTAGCGTACTGCTTGACCAGCGAATTCCTGGGCTCCGTGAGGATCTGTACCAGGGCATCTTCGGTCAGCTCGGTCAGGGTAGCAATGACAGGCAGACGACCCACGAACTCGGGAATCAGGCCGAACTTGACCAGATCTTCGGGCTCGACGTCGGCCAACAGCTCGCCAACGCCACGGCTGGACTCTTTGCTTTTCACGCTGGCATTGAAGCCGATACCGCCTTTCTCAGCACGATCACGGATGACCTTGTCCAGACCGGCAAAAGCGCCACCGACGATGAACAGGATATTGGCCGTATTGACCTGTACGAACTCCTGTTGGGGGTGCTTGCGCCCACCCTGAGGAGGCACGGAGGCCGTGGTCCCTTCGATGAGCTTGAGCAGCGCCTGCTGAACACCCTCACCCGATACGTCACGGGTAATCGAAGGGTTGTCCGACTTACGAGAAATCTTGTCGATTTCATCGATATAGACGATGCCACGCTCGGCCTTTTCTACGTCGTAATCGCACTTTTGAAGCAGTTTCTGGATGATGTTCTCGACATCCTCACCCACATAACCCGCTTCGGTCAGCGTGGTGGCATCCGCAATGGTGAAGGGTACATTCAGTAGCCGAGCCATGGTTTCAGCCAGCAGCGTTTTGCCGCTACCGGTAGGACCAATCAAGAGAATGTTGGATTTACCCAGCTCCACATCGCCTTCACGCACCTCTGATTTGAGACGCTTGTAGTGGTTGTACACCGCTACGGACAGCACCATTTTGGCGCGGTCTTGTCCGATGACGTAGTCGTCCAACGTATGACGTATTTCGCGGGGCGTGGGTAACCGCTCCTCATCGCTCTCGGCATCGGCTTCGAGAACTTCCTCGCGAATGATGTCATTACATAAGTCGACACACTCATCGCAGATATAAACGGACGGGCCGGCAATCAGCTTGCGTACTTCGTTCTGGTTTTTACCGCAAAACGAGCAGTACAGCAGCTTGCCACCTTCGTCCTTGCCTTTGCCGTCGGCCATTCGCGTACCTCTGTCACTAAGGCGGCCAGAGCCGCCTGAAAAGCTCTTAGAAAAGCAGAATCCTACTACGCTATCAGGATGTAGGACGCTTATCCAGCACTGCGTCAATCAAGCCATACTCTTTTGCTTTATTGGCGCTCATGAAATTATCACGGTCGGTATCACGGGCCACCGTTTCGATATCCTGGCCCGTATGATGGGCCAGAATCTGGTTCAGCTTCTCACGAATACCGAGAATTTCACGGGTATGGATTTCGATATCCGAGGCCTGCCCCTGATAGCCGCCCAACGGCTGGTGAATCATGACACGTGAATTAGGTAGGCAGTAACGCTTGCCTGCGGCGCCCGCCGTCAGCAGTAACGCTCCCATGCTGGCCGCCTGGCCAATACACACCGTGGATACGTCGGGCTTGATGAACTGCATGGTGTCATAAATCGACATGCCTGCCGTCACCGAGCCACCCGGGGAATTGATGTAAAGATGAATATCCTTGTCGGGGTTCTCAGACTCCAGAAACAGCAGCTGAGCGACCACCAGGTTGGCCATGTAGTCTTCCACAGGACCCACCAGAAAAATGACGCGCTCTTTCAACAGGCGCGAGTAGATGTCGTAGGCTCTTTCCCCTTTGGCGCTTTGCTCCACCACCATGGGCACTAAACCGCCGGCGTTTTGAATATCAAACTCACTCATTCGGGTGATTCCTTGCGTCCGTTAAGGGAAAAGCGCACCTGTAAAACAGGTGCGCGACTCGATGAGATCAGGCGCCCGCCTGCTCGCCTTCTTCAGCGGTCTCATCTTGCTCAGCCTGCTGCTGGGCAGCTGCCAGTGCCTGCTGATAAGACATTTCCACGTCTTTGACGTTCGTTTGTTCCAGCAGTTTCTCGACCGCTTTCTCTTCGAGGATGGCCGATTTCACCTGGGCCTTGAGCTGCTCGTTACCCATGTAGTACTCGACGACTTCAGAGGGGTCCTGATACTGCTCGGCCAGCTCTTCCACCTTCGCCTTGATGGCATCATCGTCGGCATCCAGCTCGTTGGCCTTGATGACTTCCGCCAGCAACAAACCAACCTGCACGCGGCTCTTGGCCTGATCGGCAAACAGTTCGTTGGGCAGCTGGCTGACGTCGAAATCTTCACCCAGACCAAACTGCTGTGCTGCCTGACGCTTCATGGCGTCGGTTTCCTGCTGCACCAGCGCGCTCGGCACGGGGATGTCGTTGGCTTTCTTCAGCGCATCCAGCACCTGCTGCTTGACCCGGTTATCCACGGCCTGTGCCGCTTCACGGGTCATGTTCTTCTTGATTTCAGCGCGGAACTGGCTCTCGTCACCGCCTTCAACGCCAAAACGCTCGATGAACGCAGCATCCACTTCCGGCAACTTCTGGCTGCTGACCTTATGGACGGTGACCTTGAAAGTCGCTTCCTGGCCAGCCAGATGCTCGGCCTGGTAATCCGCAGGGAAAGTCACGGAAATCGTCTTCTCGTCACCCGCCTTGGCACCGATCAGCTGATCTTCGAAACCAGGAATGAAGCTGTTCGATCCGATGACCAACGCGTGGCCTTCTGCACTGCCGCCTTCGAAAGGCTCATCGCCCAGGAAACCCTGGAAGTCGATGGTGACCTGATCGCCAGAGGCAGCAGCGGCGTCGACTTCTTCCCAGGCAGCGTTTTGCTTGCGCAGGGTGTCGATCATTTCGTCGACATCGGCGTCATTGACGGCAACTACCGGACGCTCTACCTCGGCGCCTTCGATGGAGGTCAGCTCGACCTGCGGGTAGATTTCCATGATGGCAACGAACTCTAGATCCTTGCCTGCCTGGTTTACCTTCGGCTCGATCTGCGGGAAACCGGCAGGGTTGAGTCCTTCTTCGGTAATGGCGCGCACGTAACGCTCGCGCATGACTTCGCCAACCACTTCGTTGCGCACGCTGTCGCCGTAACGCTGGTTAACAACGGCCATCGGCACCCGGCCTTGGCGGAAACCGTTCAAGCGAACGTTTTTCGCCGTCTCTTTCAAGCGAGCGCTGACGGCCCCATCGATTTCTGCTGCCGGCACTTGAATAGTGATGCGGCGTTCGATCTGGGAGGTCGTCTCGACGGAAACTTGCATGAATTGTCCTCTAGCGGCTGGGCGTTGGGTTGATTATGTAACATTGATTCAAGAGGGCGATTTTAAGAACCCTGACGCAAGGTGGCAAGCGCCATGCTCGCAAGATGGGGGCTAGCCCTGCAATTTCAAGGGTTCGAGCGCCAAAAACCGACGATTATCCGGTCCTTTCACGGCTCTCAATCCCGCGCGCGCCACCAAAGCGTGACAGCGTGCAGCAATAAGCCACAGGTGGTCGCATGGGAAATGAACTCTTGCCAGCTTATCCACGCAGTGAACAGGGCGTGCCAGCTTCCCATGAGGATGGCACCCAACACCATCATGACGCTCAGACGTTTGAGCAGCCCAGGCAGCCGCTGGCGTGCCTCTACAGGCAGCATCTTCCACTGCACCGCCGCTGCCCCGGCCACCAGCACCAAAGCCATGACGATGAGCGTTTGACGAGTCTCATGACCGCCCGCCAGATAGCGCGGCAGTGCAGACAGCATGACCACGCATAGACCCAAGGCAATACTGACTCGTTCAGGAGAGTGAACCGCTGGCTGCATGGCTATGCCACCTTCAACTGCTGAGCCACAATCCACTCTTCTACCCACGGCACTGCAGCATCATCGGCCATGAAGGTCTCCATGGCATCGATTTCCAGGCGCTCCCCAAGGCGCTGCGCCCCCATCGAGGCCAGCAACTCATCCAGCTCGCGGCCCGCCCCACAAAATGTATCCCCATAGGAGCTATCCCCCAGGGCGATGAGTCCATAGCGCAAGCCGGTAAGCGAGGGTGACTGATCTTTCAGGCTGCGCACGAACGGTACGATGTTGCCAGGAAAGTCGCCACTACCGGTGGTCGACAGGCAAAACAGCGTCAGATCATCATTGCCACTCACGTCGGACAGCGAGGGCTGTTCAGACACGGCCACGGCATATCCCGCCTGCTCGAACAGTGGCTTTACCTGTTCGGCCACATCAAGGGCACCGCCGTACATGGTGCCCACCACAATCGTCATCTTGGGCATTGCTTACTCCCGATTCACAATGTTCAGTCGACAAATACCTGATGAATTTGGTCAAATATTAACACGACTGGCAAAAGTCGCGCACGTTGCGCACGCCCTTCTTTCTTTTACTCTTTCATCTACATATCTGCAGGAGCGCTTATGCAGCAAGCCTTTGAGACGTGGATCACCCCTATCATGATCGGCGGCTTGATCGTGTTCATGTGCTTCATCATTTGGGATTTGGCCAAAAAATCGAATGCAGGTAAGTTTGGTACGATCATGCTGTTCGTCGTTCTCGGCGCAGGCATGATGGGTTACATCATCAAGGTCGTCATCACCTGGCTGATCGAAGGGCGAGGCATGTAGCCTCCATGATCGTTCAGCCATAAAAAAAGGAGTGCTTCCCGGCACTCCTTTTTGACATGGGTCGCGAAGGCTAATCCTGCTTACCAAAACCACCTTCGCTCGCATAGCGCTCGACCTGCTGCTTGAGCTTTTGGCCAGGCCTGAAAGTCACCACCCGACGCGCCGAAATCGGAATTTCTTCGCCGGTCTTGGGGTTACGGCCCGGCCGCTCACGCTTGTCGCGCAGGTCGAAATTACCAAATCCTGACAGCTTCACTTGCTCGTTTTCACGTAAACAAGCGCGAATCTCTTCGAAAAAAGCTTCGACCATCGCTTTTGCTTCTCGTTTTGACAGCGCCAGCTCGCTATGTAAATGCTCTGCTAGCTCTGCTTTGGTCAACGCACCCATAAGGCTCCTCCATGTAGCAAACGGTGTAGCAAACGCACTGCCAGGATCGTGGTAAGCGTCATGTCATGGCATGGCGTCATCAACCGCGCAGATCAGCGTTCAGCTCGGTACGCACGGTAGTCACAATGGCATCAACCAACTGGTTGATTTCTTCATCATTTAGCGTGCGCGATGCGTGCTGCCAGGTCAAGCCCAACGCAATGCTCTTGTGACCTTCGGCAACGCCCTTACCAGCATAGACATCAAACAGCTTGATGTCTTTCAAGCTTTCCCCCGCCTGTGACTTTGCACAGTCAAGCAGCGCCTGAACGGGCGTCTCCTCCTTGACCGTGAACGCCAGGTCGCGGCGAACTTCGGGGTAGCGGGAGAGCGGCTCGAAGGCGGGAATCGCACCTTGACTCAAGGCGTCCAGCCGCACTTCGAACAGCACGGCATCCACTTTCAAGCCCAGTTTGGCACGCACCTGAGGATGCAGCGTGCCGATCCAGCCAACCGGCTCTCCTTTATGCAGCACCCTGGCCGTTTGCCCCGGATGCAGGGCAGCGTGCTCGCCGGGCTCGAAACGCCAATCCTCTGCCGCCCCCCCGAGTGCCAGCACACTCTCCAGGTCCCCCTTGAGATCGTAGAAGTCGACGGCTGCCTTGCCGCCACTCCAGCCCTCGGCCTCACGCCCACCGCACACTAGCGCCCCCATCATGGGCACCTGCGAGAGCTCGTCCAGCGGACCGTTGAACACCAGCCCGGTCTCGAAAAGGCGAACGCGCGTCTGCTGGCGGTTGAGGTTGTGTTCCAAGGCTCTCACCAGCCCCGGAAACAGGCTGGCTCGCATGACGGACAGATCCGACGAAATCGGATTGGCCAGCACGGGTGACACGGCGTCCGGCAGCAGTGCCGCTTGCAGGTCTGGGGCGACGAAACTATACGTCACCGCCTCCTGATAACCACGGGCCACCAGCTGGTTACGCAGACGCGCCAGCGTCAGGGTCGACTCGTTGGCAGGACGCAGTGCCAAGCGAGCAGCTGGACGACGAACGGGCAGATTGTTGTACCCATGTACACGAGCAACCTCTTCGATGAGGTCTTCCTCGATGGCAATGTCAAAACGCCAGCTGGCTGCCTTGACCTTCCAACCCTCGGCCAAGCGCTCCACTTGCAGCCCCAGGCGCTCGAGAATATCGCTCACTTCATCGCCCGGCAGCTGCTTGGAAAGCGCCGCTTCGAGCCGCGCTTCACGCAGCATGATGGTCTTCGCTGCAGGCAACGCCTGCTGGTGAACCGCCTCCGTTACCGGACCTGCCTGGCCACCGCAAATTTCCAGCAGTAGCTGGGTCGCCCGCTCGATGGCCACGCTGGCCAGCTCAGGGTCCACCCCACGCTCATAGCGGTGCGAGGCATCCGTATGGAGGCCATAAGAGCGTGCCTTGCCAGCAATCGCCAACGGCGCGAAAAACGCCGACTCCAGGAAAATAGTGTGCGTCTGCTCGTTGACGCCAGAGTTCTCCCCACCCATGACGCCGGCCATGGCCAGAGGCCCACGCTCATCAGCAATCAACAGCGTATCCTGACGCAGCGCTACGTCCTGCCCGTCCAGTAAGGTCAGTCGCTCGGATGGCTGCGCCATGCGCACGCAAATCCCGCCATGAAGGTTGTCGCGGTCAAAGGCATGCAACGGCTGGCCCAGCTCTAGCATAACGTAGTTGGTGACATCGACGACCGGATCGATCGAGCGCACGCCACTGCGACGCAGTCGCTCTACCATCCATAGCGGCGTCTCCACCTGAACATCGACACCCTTGATAACACGCCCCAGATAGCGGGGGCACTGCTCTACGGCATCCACGCGCACCGGGAAAGTATCGTCGATCGTGGCGGGCACCGGCGTCATCTGCGGACCGCTGACAGGCAGTCGATTCAACACCCCTACCTCGCGCGCCAATCCTTTGATACTCAGGCAGTCACCGCGGTTAGGCGTCAGATCGACCTCGATGGTCATGTCGTCCAGCTGCATGTACTCGCGGAAGCTGACGCCGACCGGCGCGGCCTCGGAGAGCACCAGAATGCCTGGCGAGGTCTCTTCCTCCAACCCCAGCTCGGACGCCGAGCAGATCATGCCGTTGGATTCGACACCACGCAGCTTGGCCTTCTTGATCTTGAAGTCGCCCGGCAGCACTCCGCCCACCTGGGCAAAAGGAATTTTCTGACCGACTGCCACGTTGGCGGCACCACACACCACCTGGACAGGCGCACCGGTGCCATCATTCACGCTGCACACATTCAGCTTATCGGCATCCGGGTGCTTCTCTTTACTCAGCACTTCGGCAACGACGACACCACTGAAAGCAGCAGCAACGGCCTCGACCGCGTCGACTTCAAGCCCTGCCATGGTGATCTGATCGGCAATGGCTTGCGCATCCAACTGCGGAGAGACCCATTCACGCAGCCACTGTTCTGAAAACTTCATAATTTTTCCCGTCGTAAGCAGCAGTATCAGGTGAATTGGCGCAGGAAGCGCAAATCGTTCTCGAAGAATAGGCGTAGGTCATTGACCCCGTAGCGCAACATGGCCAGACGCTCGGCGCCCATGCCGAACGCAAATCCGGTATAGCGCTCGGTATCGATTCCCGAATGGCGAAAGACCTCAGGATGCACCATGCCGCAACCCATGACTTCCAGCCAGCCACTGTGAGAGCAGACACGACACCCTTCACCGCTGCACATCACACACTGAATATCGACTTCCGCCGAGGGCTCGGTAAAAGGGAAATAGGAAGGACGGAAGCGCACCGACAGGTCGTCACGCTCGAAAAACGCCTGTAGAAAATCTTCGATGGTGCCTTTCAAGTCGGCAAAACTGACGCCTTCATCCACCAGCAGCCCTTCTACCTGGTGGAACATGGGCGTGTGGGTCAGATCAGAATCGCTGCGATAAACGCGCCCCGGACAAACGATCCGGATGGGCGGCTCGCTACTCTTCATGGTACGCACTTGCACGGGCGAGGTGTGAGTACGCAACAAGCGAGTGGCATCGAAATAAAACGTATCCGCCATGCCCCGCGCAGGATGGTGAGCAGGAATATTAAGCGCTTCGAAATTGTGGTAGTCGTCCTCGATTTCAGGCCCTACCGCCACATCGTAGCCAATCCTGGTAAACAGCCCTTCGATACGCTCCAGGGTTCGCGTCACGGGATGCAGCCCCCCGCTGGCTTGCCCACGCCCTGGCAGAGTGACATCGATGCGCTCTGCTGCCAGGCGCGCATCAAGGGCGGCATTTTCCAGCTGCTGGCGTTTGGCGTCGATCTCCGCCGACAGGGTCTGCTTGGCCAGATTGATCTGCTCGCCTGCGGCAGGGCGCTCTTCCGCCGACAGTTTACCCAACCCTTTCAGCAAGGTGGTTACTTCGCCTTTCTTGCCCAGGTAACGAACGCGTAGCTCATCCAGCGCCGAGACACTCTGCGCAGCCTGGATAGCTTCGCGGGCCTCTGACACCAGAGTAGGAAGGTGGTCCATCCGATTTCACTCCGAATTAAGCGGCTCCATCCACGGGGATGGCTGGCATGTAGAAGGTGACAAAAAAAACAGGGGAAGAGCGGCTGCTCTTCCCCTGCATGGGTCACACTGAAATGACCACGGGCATTTCACGCCAGGCTAGCCCAGCGAGAAGTGCCTTATTGGGCAGCCTTGGCTTTTTCCACGATAGCAGCAAAAGCGGCTTTCTCGTGTACAGCCAGGTCGGCCAATACTTTACGGTCAATTTCAATACCGGCTTTCTTCAGGCCACCGACGAAGCGGCTGTAAGACATGCCGTTGATACGTGCACCAGCGTTGATACGCTGAATCCACAGAGCGCGGAATTGGCGCTTGCGGTTGCGACGGTCACGGTAGGCATACTGACCGGCCTTGATGACAGCCTGCTTGGCTACGCGGAAAACACGCGAACGGGCACCGTAGTAACCTTTGGCCTGCTTCAGAACTTTTTTATGGCGACGACGGGCAACTACGCCACGCTTAACACGGGTCATAACACACTCCTGACTTTATGACTGAGGCAATGCTCAGATAAGAAAATTCGACCTTACAGGTTCGGCAGCATGCGCTGAATCAGCGCTTTGTCGGCAGCATGTACTTGCTTCATGCCACGCAGCTGACGCTTACGCTTGGTCGACTTCTTGGTCAAGATGTGGCTACGGAAAGACTGCTTGTGCTTGAAGCCGTTAGCGGTCTTTTTGAAGCGCTTGGCAGCGCCGCTGTTGCTTTTGATTTTCGGCATGAGATAACTCCGCTCGATATTTTTTAGAAAACCCAGGGCCGACCAGCGCACACGCGCTGGCCCGTTAACAACGCCGTTGGATCACTTCTTTTTCGGGGCAAGGATCATGATCATCTGGCGGCCTTCCATTTTCGGGAAAGACTCCACCGCTCCGATCTCTTCCAGGTCTGCCGCGATTCGCTCCATCAGCTTGCGGCCGATGTCCTGATGCGCCATTTCACGACCACGGAAGCGCAATGTGACCTTGCCTTTGTCACCACCTTCCAGGAAGCGAATCAGGTTTTTAAGCTTGACCTGATAATCGCCCTCGTCGGTGCCAGGACGGAATTTGACTTCCTTGACCTGGATTTGCTTCTGCTTTTTCTTTTGAGCCGCTTTCTGCTTCTTGGTCTCAAAAACGAATTTACCGTAATCCATGATCTTACAGACGATGGGGTCGGCATTCGAAATTTGCACGAGATCCAGACCTGCCGCTTCTGCACGCTCAAGAGCCTCGGAGGTGGGCACAACACCCAACTGCTCGCCTTCGGCATCGATTAAACGTACTTCTTCTTCGGTGATCCGCTCGTTCATTGGTGGGCGTTTATCTTGTGGACGCCCGCGCTGATTGCTTCGCTTGATTGCTCTGTCTCCTTAGGCAATTGACGATGTCGCCAGGGCTGCTCTCTCTGCACTGAACTTTTCGATGAACTCATCGATGGTCATGGTGCCGAGATTTTCGCCGCTGCGAGTACGCACGGCCACTGAGTCAGCTTCTACTTCCTTATCTCCTACCACCAGAAGATAGGGAACTTTCTGTAATGTATGCTCACGGATTTTAAAGCCGATCTTCTCGTTCCTCAAGTCCGCCTTGACCCGTAAGCCATTTTTTTGCAGCCGACGCTCCACTTCCAGAGCAAAATCGCGCTGTGCATCGGTAATCGTCATCAACACCGCTTGCTGCGGGGCCAACCATAATGGCATAGCACCTGCGTAGTGCTCAATCAAAATACCCAGGAAACGTTCGAAAGAGCCCAGAATGGCACGGTGCAGCATGACCGGCGTCTTGCGCGCCCCGTCTTCATCCACGTACTGGGCGCCCAAACGGCCCGGCAGGTTGAAGTCCAGCTGCAGGGTGCCGCACTGCCATACTCGGTTCAGACAGTCGCGCAGCGCAAACTCGATTTTGGGACCATAAAAAGCCCCCTCACCCGGCTGCAACTCCCACTCAAGCCCCGTGGCATTCAAGGCAGCTTCCAGGCCCTGCTCGGCGCGATCCCACATTTCTGCTTCACCAAGGAAGTCTTCAGGGCGCGTGGACAGCTTCAACTCGACGTCATCGAACCCCAGCGTCTTGTAGACTTGCAACGTCAACGCAATGAACGCTTCGGCTTCTGCCTGAATCTGCTTTTCGGTGCAGAAGATGTGTGCATCGTCCTGGGTAAACCCGCGTACACGCATCAGACCATGCAGTGACCCAGAGGGTTCATTACGATGGCAGCTGCCAAACTCGGCCAGGCGCAAAGGCAGGTCGCGGTAGCTCTTCAGGCCCTGATTGAACACCTGCACATGGCAAGGACAGTTCATCGGCTTGACCGCGTACTCACGCTTCTCGGACTCCGTGGTGAACATCAGCTCACTGTAGTGCCCCCAGTGGCCTGATTTTTTCCACAGCGAAAGATCGACCACCTGGGGTGTCTTGATCTCCTGGTAGCCATGCGCCCGCTGCACATTACGCATGTACTCTTCAAGAGCCTGATACATGGTCCAGCCATTGGGGTGCCAGAACACCATGCCCGGGGCTTCTTCCTGGAGATGGAAGAGGTCCATTTTACGCGCCAATTTACGGTGGTCACGCTTCTCAGCTTCCTCCAGCCGCTTCAGGTAAGCCTTGAGCTGCTTTTTATCACTCCAGGCCGTACCGTAAATACGCGTAAGCATCGGGTTGGAAGCGTCCCCCCGCCAGTAGGCACCTGCCAGCTTGGTCAATTTGAAAGCTTTCAGATGCCGGGTGTTCGGGACGTGAGGCCCCCGACACATGTCCGTATACTCTTCATGGTGATACAGGCGGATAGCGGCACCGTCAGGAATGTCACGGATGATTTCCTGCTTATAGGGCTCGTCACGCTGCTCGAAAGTGGCCATGGCCTTGGCGCTATCGACGTATTCACGCACTACGTCGTACTCCTGATCGATCAACGCCTGCATACGCTTCTCGATCGCTTCCAGATCTTCGGGCGTCACGGATTGGCCAAAATCGATATCGTAGTAAAACCCATCATCGATGACCGGGCCAATCGCCATTTTGGCATTGGGGTAGAGCTGCTTCACGGCATGACCAATCAGGTGTGCACACGAGTGGCGAATGATCTCCAGCCCCTCGTCGTCACGCGCCGTGATGATGGAGACATCGGCATCCTGCTCGATGACATCCGCTGCATCCACCAGCACCCCATCAATCTTGCCCGCCACGCAGGCCTTGGCCAAACCAGGGCCAATGGACTCTGCCAACTGCATGATGGAAAGGGGGCTATCAAATGTTCTCTGGCTGCCGTCAGGCAGTGTCACTATGGGCATTCAAATATTCCTTGAGCGCAGTGGTGATCCATACCAGGGATCACATTTCGCTATCAACGGTAGAAAAACGGACTCAAAACCGGCCGACAGCCTAACAGACTTTGGCATCTCGTAAAATAAAACGGGAGGCCCATGGCCTCCCGTTCTTTTGCTCTCTTTCAGCGTCAGGCGTACAGCCTGTCAAGGAGCATTATGCTGGCAAGTGATTAGTTCCACTCATCCAGTTCTACGCGACGGTTCTGTGCACGACCTTCGTCAGTGTCGTTGGTGGCAACAGGACGCTCTTCGCCGTAACCTACAGCGCGCATGCGGTTAGCTTCTACGCCACGCTGGGCAAGGTAGGCAGCCACAGACTCGGCACGACGCTGAGACAGGTTCTGATTGTATTCAGCAGAACCGCGTGAATCGGTGTGACCTTCGATGCTAACACGCACGTCAGGATTGTTCACCAGACGCTCGGCAACGCCATTCAGCACTTGCTGTGCATTGGTAGTGAGCTGTGCGGAGTCGAACTCGAAGTTGACGTCACGCAGCACCATGCTTTCCGGGCAACCCAGGGCATTCACGGCAACGCCAGCCGGGGTGTCAGGGCACTGGTCACGGTAATCCGGCACGCCGTCACCGTCGGAGTCCAGCGGGCAGCCATTGGCATCTACCGCAACACCAGCAGGCGTTCCCGGGCACTGGTCACGGTAGTCCGGCACGCCGTCACCGTCGGAGTCCAGCGGGCAGCCTTCAGCATCTACCGCGACGCCAGCAGGCACTTCACCATAACTCGGGCACTGCGGCGCAACCGGCTCAGGAGTATGATCGGCACACAACAGACCGCCAATGGCAGCGCCTGCCGCGAAGCCAGTAGCCGCGCCAACGTCTTCATCAGAGCTGCCGCTAGTAGCATAACCAATGCTGCCACCGATCAGGCCACCGGCAATACCACATACGGCGGGGTGCTGGTACCAGCTACGGTCGCTGCTTGCACTCGCCTGACCAGAAGACTGAGAGGCAGAGCTGGCACAGCCAGAGAGGCCTACTACGAGGGCAGAACCGATTAGCAAGCCAGTTGTTGACTTTTTCATGCAAGACTCCTTCTTGATCCAATGCTGATATGGTCATTGACCAAATCTATCTAATGCTTCTTTTAGCGAGAGCATCCATTTTTCGCTGTTCTTCTTCAGGATGGGCGCCTTGGCGCATCATGAAAACGAACGAGGTGCCTATCATTAACGTTTCAGCGTTAGAAGGCAACAATGCCGTGATATCAACTTCTTGCCAATACCGACGTGTTTAGCATAGCAAAGCTGACACCAATGACACTAAAAATCAGTGTAACGCCTTGGAACCTTTGGCGCGCCACTGGATCACAGCCGCAGCAGCGGCGAGTACGGCAGGACGCATTTCCGCCTCGACTTCGAGGCGCTCCTTGTCTTCACGCATTCGTTCCCGAGGGGTCAATTGCTTGCGTGCAGAGTGGGTCTTGAGGTGCCGAGTGCGGTTATAGACTTCTGCAAATGCCTGAAACTCTGGTCTCTCCGCAAGGCTGGGATCAACGATCTCCAGCAATACCTTACACCGCCAGGAACCTTCGGTGATATCTACCTGCTCCTGCACCAGCGCGCTCACCACGTAATCCAGGTTTTCCAGACTGTTCTGCTGGGCTCGCTGCTCCTCCTCCAGGCGAAAAGCTTCACGACGTTTCACCTCTTGGCGCAGGGAGTACGCATACCCCCCCAAACCGGCAATGACCACCAGCGCGACGGCCAGTAACAATAGTGCGACGGTAGAGCTCATGAAACCTCTTTATATCAAGCCAGAATAGTTTAACGGAAATTGTACACTGCTTTCTACAACATAGACCAACTTTGTCGTTAATCCGCTCACGCTAGCCAAAAACTGGTGGTGCCAGAAAAGTATAATGGTCCAGTAGCAGTGCACCAAACAGCCCCAGCAGGTAACGAATGGAAAACCAGAAGGCCAGCAGTGGCACTGCCTGGTCATCGCCCCTCCAGACGCGCCAGCCCCAGTAGATGAATCGTGCATTGAGCGCCATGACGATCACCAGATACACCCAGCCACTCATGCCTACCACCATCGGCAAAAGCGACGCCGCCACGGTCAGCCAGCTGTACAACCAAATCTGCAGTCGCGTAAACGCCACGCCATGGGTGACCGGCAACATGGGAATACCCGCGCAGGCGTAGTCTTCACGCTTGTGAATAGCCAGCGACCAGAAATGCGGCGGCGTCCAGACGAAGATGATCAGCATCAGCAGCAAAGGCTCCGCCGCAATGCTGCCCGTTACGGCCACCCAGCCCAGCAGCGGAGGCGCCGCCCCCGCGACGCCTCCAATCACGATATTCTGTGGGGTGGCACGTTTCAGGTACGCGGTATACAGCACGGCGTAGCCCACCAGCGATGCCAGTGTCAAAAATGCCACTAGCGTGTTCACCTGCCAGGCCAGTAGCCCCACGCCCGCCACCGACAGCCCTACGGCCCATAGCATGGCCATCCAGACAGGCAGGCGGTGCGCCGCTAACGGTCGGCGTGACGTGCGCGTCATCACAGCGTCCAGATGGCGGTCGATGATATGGTTGAAAGCGGCGGCCCCACTGGAGGCCAATCCGACGCCCAGCAGACCGAACACCATGGCTTTCAACGGCGGCAACCCCGGCGTAGCCAAGGCCATACCAACGGCCGTGCATACCAGCATGACGACCACCACGTTGAGCTTGCACAGTAACACCAGCTCTTTCAACACCCCCCAACGGATGGTGGGTAACGTGGTATCCAGCGTTGCGTATCGCATAGTGATCACCTGATGGATTGTTATTGTTTTCAAGGTCAATCATTGGACTATCGGGCCTGCACGTATAACGCTTTCCCGTCGAGCGCCTGCACTGCGTGTGATCGTTCAGGCATATAACGGTAGCGCCACCAGGCCCACCCCAGCCCCAGGCACAACAGCACGGCGCCCGCGGTATGCAGCAGCGCTAGCCATAACGGCAGCCAGAGCAGCACATTGGCAACGCCCAACCCTGCCTGTAGCAGGTACAGCAACACGACCATGGACAAGGCACCCACGACCTCACTTTGGCGGCGATAGCGCCACCAGAGCGCCAGCAGCACGACACCCAGCAGCAAGGCACCCAAGCGGTGCACCACATGAATGGCGGTGCGCGCATCGGCATGCAGCTGACCATGTAAATAATTGGGGCCCACGGTCTGGGTCAGATGAAACCCTTCGCTCAGGTCCATATCCGGCCACCACTGGGTGTTACAGGTGGGAAATCCCTGGCAAGCAATACCGGCATAATTGCTGGTGACCCAGCCACCCAGCGCCAGCTGCAGTACCAGCGCCGCGCCTGCCAGAAGCCAGAGCGGGCCTGACTTTCTGGGGGGCACCAACACCCCTTTCGCCGACCGACGAATGCGCAGATGAAGCCAAAAAAACAGCATCAACACACTGAGCCCGCCCAGCAAGTGTAGCGTGACCACCTGCGGCCAGAGCTTCAACGTCACGGTAAAAGCGCCAAACGCACCTTGTATGAGAATCACGATCAGCAGCGCGACGCTGACCTTCCAGGGATAGCCTTCTCGGCGCCTCAATGGCCACCCCAGAAGCAGCGTTCCGATCACCAGCAGACCGAGAAAGCTAGCGACATAGCGGTGCCCCATCTCGACCCAGGCCTTGAAGGGGTCAAGCGGCACATCCGGATGGCGCAGTGCGGCATGTTCGCTATCCGGCACCAACAACCGCCCGTAGCAACCAGGCCAGTCGGGGCACCCTAGCCCCGCATCCACCAGCCGAGTCCAGGCCCCCACCAGAATGACCAGCATCGTCAACAGCGTACCGGCCAGGCTCAGCGCTACCAGCAGGCGCAAACGGTGCTTATCGGAATGAATCATCACGTGTCCTTACGGCTGATCAGTCGCCGGGAGAGAATTACAAAGCGTTCACTTTGAACAAGTGTCTAATATCTTTCAGCATATCCGACGCGGGGGCCGTTGCGTGGTAGGCCAGCGCAGGGCGGCCTGCGGGGTCCAGCACCCAGACACGCTGTTCGCCACGCCAGTTGGGCAAGCGGTGCCAGGCCGTGGCGGTCTCGCCAGGCAACATCTGCAGGTCGCCGCCGATCCTGAGGCGCTGCAGGCGACCCGCTTCTCGCCCAAGAGCCCGGTGCAGACGCCATAGCTCATCCTGCCTTGCGTCACAGGGCTCCACGCATTCGAACACCAGCATCCACTGCTCACCAGGCTCAAGTCTAGACGTTAGTGGCCACTCTTCCAGCGGCGGCGCGGTCACGGAAACATCCCCGTAGGCGGTGTAGTGGGTGGGTATACCAATTCGCCATGTCACCATGATCCATGCGATCACCACCGGCGCGGCAAACGCCACGAACAGTAGCACCAGGATAAAGCGAGGGAAACGCTTTGCGCTGGATGACATCGGGTTAACTCCTGATTCTCTCGACCCTTGGGTCGTTCATGAGGCGGCGACCGCCGATCAGCATCACCACCAGAGCCGCCAGCGTTAGGCCCCACCACTGAAACGCATAGGCCTGATGACGCGCCGGTGGCACCACATTGGCTTCCCACCAGGGGGTCAGGACACCCTCCCCCTCGTGAGCATGCACCCATCCGGCAAAACGGAACGCCCCAAGCGCCGAGGCCCAGGGAGCCAGATCTAACCGTTGCAGCCTCACCCCTTCCAGGTTGTTGCCGTAAAGGAGGCCATCCGAATGGGCTCTCTGCCACTCTCCGACGACCTGCACCTGGCCTGCTGGGGTCGAGGAGACCGGCGGCTCGCGACTACTGCCGGTTTCCATGAACCCCCGCTGAATCAGCCAGAGCTGACCATGCTCGTCACGCAAAGGCGTCAGCACGGCAACGCCCAGCCGTCCATTGACGATTCGGTTATCGAGATAGAGCGTATGCTCCGCCAGATACTCGCCCTGCAAGCGTAGTGTGGCACCCTCAGCCGGCTCACTGACCGGTGCTATCAGGGAGGGCGCGGCGGCACGCTGATCAAGCGATCGCTGCTTGTCAGCAGCACGCTCCCACTGCCATAGTCCTAATAGCACACCAGCAACGACCACCACGGTCCAAAAACACCCCCATACCAACAACCGCAAGGTGACACGGGAGCGTCGGCGCATGGCACTCAAATTACTGATCGCATTGGTGTTCATAGGCATGTTGGTCAGCCTAGCCGCAGGTGCTGGCTTTCTATTGCGAGACCACGGCGCTTCACGGCGCCTTCTGACCTCGCTGAAGTGGCGTGTCGGCCTGGGCTGTCTGCTCATGGCATTGCTCATTTTTGGCTTCTGGTCAGGCGAACTGGGCTGACGCCCTACAGTACATAGACAAAGATGAACAGCCCCACCCATACGACATCGACAAAATGCCAGTACCAGCAGGAGGCCTCGAAAGCAAAATGCTGCTCATTGGCGAAATGGCCCTTGATGATTCTGACCAGCATGATGGCCAGAATTAGCGTGCCAATGATCACGTGGATGCCATGAAAGCCCGTCAGAATAAAAAAGGTCGCCCCGAAAATACCGGCTTCCAGGGTAATCCCGTAATGATGGTAGGCCTCGTAATACTCGACCCCCTGGATGACGATGAAGCAAATGCCCAACCCCACCGTCGCCGCCAGCCAATTCCGGCATGTTGATCGATAGCCCATCTTGAGCGCTTCATGAGCGACGGTCAGGGTAATGCTAGAGGTGATCAGCAGCAGGGTATTGACCAGCGGCAACTGCCACGGGCTCAGCACGCTATGGGGCCCTGCCACGGCAGCATCAGGAGGATTCAATAACGGCCACTCGGGAATGAAGCCAGGCCATAGCAGCGCCGAAACCCCTTTGGCGCCCTCGCCGCCCAGCCAAGGGAGTGCAAAGGTGCGGATGTAGAAAAGCGCGCCGAAAAAGGCTGCAAAGAACATCACTTCCGAAAAGATGAACCACCCCATTCCCCAGCGAAACGAGCGATCCATCTGGGCATCGTACAAACCGCCCATCGACTCATGCACGACATCGCGGAACCAGAGACCCATGACCGCCACCACGGCCACCAATCCAACCGCCAAAACCGGCATACCGGTGCCATAGACCAGTTGAATACCGGCACCGATCATCATCACACCCAGCGCAATCGAGCCCAATACGGGCCACCGGCTGGTCGCAGGTACGTAATAGCTGCCACTGCTCATATGCTGCCTCCTGGAACGCTTTCATAGGCGTCACTTCGTGCGACGCGATGAACGGGGTAGAGGGTATATACCAGCGTGATGGTATTGATATCCGGCGGCAGGTCGCGAGCCAGTTGAAATACCAACGGGATGGTCAACCGCTCCTGCCCCTGCAACTGCTGCTCTTGAAAACAGAAACAGCTGACCTTGCGCAAGTGTGTGGTGGCATTGGAAGGCGACACGCTGGGCACTGCCCGCCCCCAATTCTGGGACTGGCTATTGTTGGTGAAGGTAAAATCGACCTCGGCGGTTTGACCGGGATGCACGCGCATTTGACGCGTGGCTACGCTCATTTGCCAGGGCAAGCCCGCACTCCCCCGGGTGATGAACTGCACCGTAATAAAGCGCGACGTATCCACCTCCTCATGAACGATGGCCTGGGCGGTCGTATCCACCTTGCCATTCAGCCCGGTGATACGGCAGAAAACGTCGTAAAGCGGCACCAGCGCAAAGGCGAAGGCGAACATCCCCACCAGCGCCGCTACGGTGCGAATGACCGTACGCTTCACCGCTACCGCCTGCTTTTCACTACTGGTCGCCATACGCGAGCCCTCCCGCCTGTCAAACCATTAGTCATGGGCCTGTTGCCGATGGAAAACAGGCGGCGTTTCGAAGGTATGCAGTGGCGCTGGGCTGGGCACGCTCCACTCTAGATCTTCGGCCCCTTCCCAGGCCTTGGCCGGTGCTTTTTTGCCGCCTCTGACACACAGCACGACGACCAGCACGAACAGCAGTTGAGAGAAACCGAAGAAGAACGCGCCGATACTAGACAGCAGATTGAAGTCGGCGAACTGCAGCGCATAGTCGGGAATCCGTCTGGGCATGCCCGCCAACCCGGCAAAATGCATGGGGAAAAAGGTCAGGTTGACCCCAATGATCGAGCACCAGAAATGGCACTGAGCCAAACGCTCGTTGGGATAGTGGCCGGTCCATTTGGGCAGCCAGTAGTACACGCCTGCCATGATGGCAAAGATGGCCCCCGGCACGAGCACATAGTGAAAATGAGCGACCACGAAATACGTGTCATGGTATTGAAAGTCGGCAGGAGCAATGGCCAGCATCAGCCCGGAAAAACCACCGATGGTGAACAGCACCACGAATGCCAAGGCAAACAGCATAGGGGGTTCGAAGCTGATGGAGCCTCGAAATAGCGTCGTGACCCAGTTAAATACCTTCACGCCGGTTGGCACGGCGATCAGCATGGTGGTGTACATGAAGAAGAGTTCGGCTACCAGCGGCAAGCCCACCACGAACATGTGGTGCGCCCAGACCAAAAACGACAGCAGTGCAATGGCCCCCGTGGCATACACCATAGAGGCGTAGCCAAACAGACGTTTGCGCGCAAAGGTAGGAATGATCGCCGACACGATACCGAAGGCCGGCAGAATCATGATGTAGACCTCGGGGTGCCCAAAGAACCAGAACAGGTGTTGGAACAGCACCGGATCACCGCCCCCCGAAGCATCGAAGAAGCTGGTCCCAAAGTTTATATCCATGAGCATCATGGTAATCACCCCCGCCAGCACGGGCATGACGGCAATCAGCAGGAAAGCGGTAATGAGCCATGTCCAGACGAACAGCGGCATGTCCATCATGCGCATCCCCGGGGCACGCATGTTGAGGATGGTGGCGATGATGTTGATCGCCCCCAGAATGGAGCTGATACCAGCAATGTGCAGCGCCAGAATGAAAAAGGTCGTGGAGGGCGGCGCATAGGTGGTGGACAAGGGCGCATAGAAGGTCCAGCCAAAATTGGGCCCGCCACCCGGCATGAAAAGTGTTGAAAGCAGCAGCGTGAAGGCGACGGGCAGCAGCCAGAAGCTGAAGTTATTGAGCCGGGGAAGCGCCATATCAGGCGCCCCGATCTGCAGCGGGATCATCCAGTTGGCCAGTCCCGTGAAGGCAGGCATGACGGCTGCAAACACCATGATCAAGCCATGCATGGTGGTCATCTGATTGAAAAACTCGGGCTGTACCAACTGGAGCCCCGGCTGGAAAAGCTCCGCTCGAACCACCAGTGCAAAGATCCCCCCAATAAAGAACATCGTCAGAGAGAAGATCAGATAGAGCGTACCGATCTCCTTGTGATTGGTGGTCAGTAGCCAGCGCATAAGCCCTTTGGGCGGGTGTGCATGCTGGTGATGGGCAGGAGTGGCACTGCCGTGGCCGCCAGCGTGGGTGGTGGAACTATGCTGTAACGGGTGCTGAGGGGGTAGTTGGGGCGCCATGAGCTTCTCCGCCTGCTTTTCATTGTTATGGGTAGCCTGGTGTTACTGGGCAATCAGCTCGGCGATCCTGGCTGGCTGCACCGTATCACCCGCGTCATTGCCCCAGGCATTGCGGGTATAGGTAACCACCGCCGCAAGCTCCACGGGATTGAGCGTGGATCGGAAAGCCGGCATCGCCGCACCAGAGACCCCATTGACGATCCTGTCGATATGCCAATCCAGGTCTTCGATCAACTGATCATTACCGGCCAATGCCGGGAAGGCCGGCATCGCCCCTTGCCCTTCGGCTTGATGGCAAGAAGAACAGATGGCGCGGTACACCGTTTCCCCTCTGGCCATCAGTTCGTCCATCTCCCATTCACGATCGACCCCCATGGCTTCCTGCTCGGCCGCTTCTCGACGCTCGACCAGCCAGGCATCGAATTCCTCTTCTTCCATGGCATGTACCACGACAGGCATGAAGCCATGATTGACGCCACACAGTTCGGCACACTGTCCGCGATAAATACCGGGAGTATTGATCTGCACCCAGTTTTCGTTGATGAAGCCGGGGATCGTATCCTGCTTGACTGCCAGCTCGGGCACCCACCAGGAGTGGATGACATCGTCTGAGGTCATCAAAAAGCGCACTTTGCGATTGATCGGCAAGACCAGCGGTTCGTCCACGTCGAGCAGATAATGCTCTCCGCGCTCCTCTTCCCCTCGGATCTGTTCCCAGGGCGTGCTCATGTTGGAGTTGAAAGCAACGTCTTCGCCCAAGTATTCGTAGCGCCAGCGCCACTGCTGCCCGGTGATCATCACATCCAGATCGGCTTCCGAGGCGTCATACATATTCTTGAGCGTGGCGGTGGCAGGAATTGCCATGCCGACCAGAATCAGCACAGGAATGGCCGTCCACAACACTTCCACCGTGGTGTGTTCGTGAAAATGGGCTGCCTTGGCTCCCTTGGCGTGTCGATAGCGAAACAGCGAGTAAAACATCACGCCGAACACGATGACGCCAATCACGACACAGATCCAGAAAATGGTCATGTGTAAGTTGTAGATGTCGCGGCTGATGTCCGTGACACCCACAGGCATGTTCCAACCGCTGGCAAACGCCGTTGGCGCAGCGGCAAGGCTCGATGAGAGAAGTAGTAGCCATCGCCACACAGGGGGCATAGAAACCTCCTTTATTATTGTTGTTCTCGCCCATGCTTTAATTAAAGCAGGATTAAGACGTCAATCTCAGTATAGAAAACAAATGCCATCCGTCACGCAAACCCTGCGTGATTTACCTCAACGGTTCATCCAGCGACCCACTGGGCCAACCAGGCAATGACCAGTACGAACAGCAGCGTCACGACGATACCCGTCACGATGAACGCACCGGGACGCTCGCTGGAGAAATCCTGGCGACGTTGGCGGTCATTCTGAACCCCGATCAACGCTGCCAGCACCGACTTCAAGACTGACCACATACCCCTCCCCCCTCTCGTCAGCCTCAGATTGCCTGATCGACTGCCAAATGCTCTTTTTGAAAAAAGCGGGCTGCCTGTTCAGCATAGACACAAGGCATGGATACTCGCCACTGCCCGCCTTTTCAGCGCTGATGTCGGGCCGAGGAAATTAGCTTGCGAGCAGTGATCGTGCGCTTCACACTACGCAGCACTCGTCATCCCCCTTTTTCATGAGCATGTGTCAACTTTAGGGAGTTTTTCATGCCCAAGCGTCGTATCACGCTGTCTGGTGTCGTTGTTGTTCTTGGTCTATCGAGCCTGGCGGGCTGCACCACTTACACGTGGCCAGATGGCTCACAGGAAACGGTCTTTGGGGTTGTTTCCGAGGATGAAAACAAACGCTACGAAGAGCCTCGTGCGGACGGGGTACGCTATCAACGCCCCGGAGAAGTACCGGAATCCGCACAAGAGTAAAGAGCACGCATTGGCACCTTCAAGCGTTGCCCAAGCGGCGCTTGGTTAGTGCCGTGGCTTGGGCTGACAAAGGATCTTCTGGCCACGGGTGCTTTGGATACCGCCCGCGCATCTCTTTTCTCACCTCCGGGTAGCCGGTCAGCCAGAAGCTACGCAAGTCTTGTGTGACCTGCAGGGGGCGTCGCGCCGGTGACAGCAAGTGAATCATCACGGCCACTTGCCCTTCGGCCACGGTCGGTGTTTCTTGCCAGCCAAAGGCCTCTTGCAGCTTCAGTGCCAACACCGGCGGCCTGCTCTCAAGGCAGGGCAGATAGTCCAGCGTAATCGTATTGCCACTAGGCGCCCTGAGCCCGGTAGGCACCAGGCGGGCAAACGCACTCTGCGCTTCCCACGTCAGCGTCTCCAGCAGGCACCGCGCGAAGGGCAGCTTTTCGACCTGTCCCAGCCGAGTCATACCGGCCACATAAGGCGCCAGCCAACCCTCCAGATCATCCACCAACGCAGCATCAGACCAGTCGGGCCACTGGCCCGGGAAAGTACGCTCCAGCAGCGCCATGCGCCCCTGCAAGCGCCTGACCTCGTCATTCAGCAAGGCTGCAGGGCGGCGCTGCAAAGCGCTCATCAGCGCTTTCTCGGCAGCGGCGGCGGACAGCGTCTGGAGCGGGCGTACCGCCAATACCAGTTCACCGTGACACTGCACCGCGTCGGCCACCAGCTTGCCCGGCGGCTCTTGCCAGGCGACCCGTTCGTGCCACGTCGCCGTCGCCGGATACAGGGCTCGCAAAACCTGCTCGGAGAGGGGCACTGCCCTCTGGATTGGTGCATCACGGCTAGCGCTGTCGAGGTGAACGGCCACCAGATACGGCTCGCTGGCCAACGGGTGCTGCGGCGATAGCGTTGCCGTCTTGCCATTGGCCAGCTTGAAACGCCCGAGGTTCATGAGCTGGGCCACTCGGTCAGGAAACGCCACCGCAAGCAGCTCTTCCAGAGGCTCCAGATTCAGGCGTGACGGCACCGTGCAACCCATCAACACCGCCAGACGCTTGGCTTCCTGGTGCCAGGTTGGGAACGCAGAAGGCGTTTTCAGTCGAGCGACCAGGGCTTCCTGCAGTGTTCCCTCGAGACGCTCCCGGCCCTCCAGCAGCGCTGCCAGCGCACAGGCCAGCGCGGTATTTTCTCCAGCCTTGGAGCGCACCAGCATCGCTGCCAGGCGAGGCTCCACCGGCAAGGTGCCGCACTGCTGCCCAAGCGGTGTCAGCCCGCCTGCCTGGTCGAGCAGCCCCAGCCGCTGGAGAAGGTCGCGTGCGCTCTGCCATGCGCCCCTGGGCGGTGGAGATAGCCAGGCCAGCGCGTCGGGTGCATTGACGCCCCATAGCGCCAGTTCCAGTGCCAGTCGCGAGAGATCGGCCTGCAGCATTTCGGGCTCACGGTGCGCGACCAGCGGCTGGTCCTGTGCCCACAGACGATAGCAGTAGCCTGATTGCTGGCGACCCGCGCGACCCCGCCGCTGGTCGGCGCTGGCACGATTGACGCGACGGGTAGTCAACCGCGTAAGCCCCGTTTGGGCACTGAATTCAGGCACCCGTTCAAGGCCTGCGTCAATGACGACGTTAACACCGTCGACCGTCAGGCTCGATTCGGTAATCGAGGTGGAGATGATCACCCGCCGCTGCGTACCAGGGCTAAGTGCCGCTTGTTGAGCATCCAGCGTCATGCCGCCATGCAGCGTGCGAATATCCAGCGTCAGCGTTGATGACGCCAGCGCCTGAGCGAGCCGGCGGATCTCCGCCACGCCGGGCAAGATGACCAATATGTCCTGGGCATCGTCCAGCGCCACGGCTTCCTCCACGACACTGCGCGCCGCCATGGCGGCGGTCTCACCGCCAACAGGTGGCCGATATAGCGTGGTGACCGGAAAAGCGCGGCCACTGCTCTCGATCACCGGGGTATGCTCGCCCAGCAAGGTACGCAGCGCCTCTATATCCAGCGTCGCGGACATCACCACCAGGCGGAGATCGTCACGAATGCTTTGCTGCACGTCCAGGGCCAGCGCCAGGCCCAAGTCGGACTCGATACTGCGTTCATGAAACTCATCGAAGAGAATGCCGGCTACCCCCTCCAGCAGCGGGTCATCCTGCAGCATGCGCGTCAGCACCCCTTGAGTGATCACTTCCAGCTGCGTGTCAGGCCCCACCCGTTGATCACCGCGCATGCGATAGCCAATACGCTTACCCACCGGCTCACCCAACTGAGCGGCCATGTAGGTTGCCGCCAACCTGGCCGCCACCCGCCGAGGTTCGAGCATCAGCAGGCGCTGGCCACGCGCCCAAGGGCGCTCGATGAGTCGCAAGGGCACGCGGGTGGTCTTGCCCGCGCCGGGCTGCGCTACCAGGATGAGGCGAGAGTGGGTGTCCAGAGCGTCTTCGATCGACGCCAGGTGTTGCTCGATGGGCAGTTCAGGCATCGTCGAACTCATGCGTTGGCGACGACTGGGCGCTCTATGCCACAGCCTTTCAAGATCACATGCTCCAGGAAGCGACAAATAGCGTCGATGTCTTCCTCGGCCAGTGTCTCCTGGCCGAGAATGCCGTTCACCTGGGCACTGTATTCGGTATAGTGCTGGGTGGATGACCAGATCAGAAAAATCAACCAGCGAGGATCCACATCATCCATCTTCCCCTGCCGCGACCACTCTCGCATGATAGCGGCACGGCTACTGACCCACTCTCTCAGCTCACCGTTCAGGTAATCCTTCAGGAAAGGTGCGCCGCCCAGAATTTCAGCCGCAAACAGCCTGGAACCCTCGGGATAGCGCTGACCAAGCACCATTTTGGTGCGAATAAAATCGCTCAATACGGCTGCTGGGTCACTCGCAGGGGTAATGTCTTCCAGCACCGCGTTCCAGCGCTTCATCATGCGATTCAGTAGTCGCACATAGAGCGCCTGCTTGCTCCCCATGTAATAGAGGATATTGGCCTTGGGCAAACCCGCGACGTCAGCAATCGACTGCAGGCTGGCTCCGCGATAACCATGCTGAGCAAACACCTGTTCGGCGGCATTCAATATCGTCTGCTCGATGCGGTCCCTGCTGGCGCTCTCATGGTTAGCGGTATCAAGCGTCATTGAGTAAGCTCCTTGATATAGGCTCGGGTTGTGCCGATCAGCTCAGGCCCAACGTCGGACAACGCTGCAAAAAGGGGCATTTTCGCTCTTCATGCATCGTTTCAGGGCATCAAAACGCGCTGACAACAAAGTCTTGCAAGCCACGCTTTTTTGTCCCAAGCTCACCATTATTGACCAATCGGTCAGAACAATCATAACGGAGTTTGGCATGGCAACGATTGAGTTTCTGCTCAATGGCATCCGTCAACAGTGTCGAGTGCCCCCTGAGACCAGTATTCTAACGCTGTTACGCGACCATTTGGGGGCCACGGGCACAAAAGAGGGCTGCGCGTCCGGCGACTGTGGCGCTTGTACGGTTGCCTTGAAAAGCAGCGACCCCGACCAGCCACCGTTCCTGACGGTCAATGCGTGCATTACCCCGGCCCATCAACTGCATGGCCAGCATCTCGTCACCGTAGAAGGCCTGTCGCAGGGCAACTCCTTGCACCCTGCGCAGCGCGCCATGATCGACTGCCACGGCAGCCAGTGCGGTTTCTGTACGCCGGGCATCGTCATGTCGCTGTTCAGTTTGCATACGCAGCAGCAGCGCCAACCTGCCCCGTTGACGCCCGAGCGTCTGGAAGCCGCGTTGGGTGGCAACCTTTGCCGCTGCACGGGCTATCGCCCGATTCGTGATGCCGCGCTGACCATGCACGCCAGCGACTGGCAGCCGCCTCAATGGTGGGATGCCACGCTGTCTGACTCGCAGGATGGCGACACAGCCACACAAGCCCCTCAGGAAGGTCCGCTATTTGCACAGCCGAGGTCGCTGAGCGAACTGACAGCGCTGCGGCGCGACCTGCCCAATGCCAGACTGGTCGCTGGCGCCACGGACCTATGGCTGGAAACGACCCAGCGCCTGGCCGCACTGGATCAACTGATCGATACCACTCGCGTGCCCGAGCTGGGCATGATCTCGCCAGCGACCTTTCAGGGGCAGGAAGGATGGTGGGTCGGCGCGGCGGTGACCTATTCGCGGCTTGCTCCGCTGCTGGCAACACACTTCCCCGCTTTCGCGCACCTGCTCCATCGGCTGGGCTCGGAACAAGTGCGTAACCGGGGAACCCTGGGCGGCAATATCGCCAATGCATCCCCCATTGGTGATACCCCACCCGTACTGCTGGCACTCGGCGCTCATCTCGAACTTGCCAGCCATGCGGGTACCCGCTGTTTGCCGCTGCAAGCGTTCTTTATCGATTACAAAAAAACGGCGCTGGCTGCCGATGAAGTCATCACACGTATCTTTATTCCCGCTCTGGAGAAGAGTGCTTCTCTCAGAGTGTGGAAGCTCTCAAAACGCCGTGAAGACGATATCTCTGCCGTTCTGGGTGCCTTTAGCTACCGCCTGGAGGACGGCAAGTTAAGCGACGTGCGCATCGCCTTCGGCGGGATGGCCGCCACGCCCCGGCGTGCCCCGGCAACGGAGGCCGCGCTGGAAGGGCAACGGGTAGGCAAACAGGCCTTTCAAACGGCCCGGCAAGCGCTGCAAGATGAGTTCGAGCCCATGAGTGACGTGCGAGGCAGCCAGCAGTATCGTCAGCTGGCGGCCGCCAATCTGCTGGAACGACTCTACTTGTCGCTCTCATCACCAGAACAGGAGGTCATGTTGCATGCGTACGCTCACTAAACTCGACAACGACAGTCGCCGGGCCCGGCATGAGCTCGACCAGCGTATACATGGCGCGGCCCCCCTGGCGCGCCATACCGTGGACAGCCGCGGACAGCGCCAGGCGGGGTCCTCCAGCTTTCATGAGAGCGCCCAAAAACATGTGACGGGGAAAGCGCTCTATATCGACGACCTCAAGACACCTGCTGATGCTTTACACGTGGCTCTGGGGCTCTCACCGGTGGCCCACGGCACCTTGACGCACCTCGACCTGGAGGCCGTTCGCATCGCCCCCGGCGTGGTCGACGTGATCACATTCCACGACGTGCCTGGCCACACGGACATCGGCCCGGTCTTCCCTGGCGACCCTATCTTCGTCGAGCGCGAGATCAGCTATTCAGGGCAGTGCCTGTTCGCTGTAGCTGCCACTTCCCTGAGTGCGGCGCGTCACGCAATTCTGCTTGCCAATGTGCAGATCGACAAGCTGCCAGCACAGCTGGATGCCGTTCAAGCCACTGCTCAAGAGGAGTTCGTTCGCCCCAGCCACACCCAACAGCGTGGTGACTGGCAGACCACACTGGAGCAAGCTGAACACGTGCTGGAAGGTGCGCTGTTCATTGGTGGACAAGAGCACTTCTATCTGGAGGGCCAGGCTTGCGTCGTCATTCCGAGCGAAGACGAAGGCGTCATGGTTCACACCTCCAACCAGCACCCCAGTGAAACCCAAAAGCTGGTTGCCGAAGTGCTGGGTATCCCATTTCATGCCGTCACGGTGGAAGTACGGCGCATGGGGGGTGGTTTTGGAGGCAAGGAAACCCAGGCATCCCCCTGGGCCTGCATTGCTGCCCTCATCGCACGACGCACCGGCAAGGCCACGCGTCTTCGCCTGCCCAGACGTGACGACATGCGCGCCACTGGCAAGCGCCACCCTTTTCACAACCGCTATCGGCTGGCCATCGATTCACAGGGAGTGATTCAAGGCAGCGACATTACCGTGATCGGCGACTGCGGCTACTCCCCCGACCTTTCCGATGCCATTGTCGACCGCGCCATGTTTCACGCAGACAATGCCTACTCACTGGGCAATGCTAGGGTCACCGGCCATCGCGCCCGCACCCACACTGCGTCGAACACCGCTTTTCGCGGGTTTGGCGGCCCCCAGGGCATGATGATCATCGAAGCGGCCATGGACGATATTGCCCGCCATGTCGGTGAAGACCCGCTGACCATCCGCAAGCGCAACTTTTATCGTCCCGAACGCGACATGACCCATTACGGGCAGCAGGTCGACCAGAAGCAGTTGCTTCACACGCTCGTCGAGCGCCTCGAGCAACGCAGCGAGTACTGGACGCGTCGACAGCAGATACGGGACTTCAACGCCTCCAGCTCCGTCATCAAGAAAGGGCTGGCACTGACACCCGTCAAGTTCGGCATCTCCTTCACCGCCCAGCACCTCAACCAGGCCGGCGCGCTGCTACACGTCTATACCGATGGCAGCATCCTGATCAACCACGGCGGCACTGAAATGGGGCAAGGCCTGCACACCAAGATCTGCCAGGTGGTGGCTCTGGAACTGGGGCTGGACCTGGAGAGCGTGCGCATCAGCGCCACACGAACGGACAAGGTGCCGAACACTTCCCCCACGGCAGCCTCCAGCGGTGCGGATTTGAACGGCATGGCCGCCCGCGATGCTGCCATCAAACTGCGTGAGCGTCTGTTCGATTTTGCCGCCAACCACTTCGAGGGCGGGCTGGATCGTGAAGGCATGGAGCTGAGGGACGGCATGCTCATCGCAGGCATAGGCGAAAGTGAGCGCCGTATTGCCTGGGGCGAGCTGGTGCAAACGGCGTATTTACATCGGGTTTCGCTGTCCGAGAAAGGCTTCTACGCGACGCCACTGATTCATTACAATCGCGCGACCGGCCAGGGCCGCCCATTTTATTATTACGCCTTTGGCGCGGCAGCGGCGGAGGTCAGTGTCGACACTTTGACCGGCGAGTATCAGGTCGACCGTGTCGACATACTTCATGATGTCGGCAACTCGCTCAACCCGGCCATCGACATTGGTCAGGTAGAAGGCGGTTTCATTCAGGGCATGGGCTGGCTGACCAGCGAAGAGCTCAAGTGGAACAGTGAAGGAACGCTGGTCAGCGATGGTCCAGCGACCTACAAGATTCCCACCTTCGGGGATCTGCCCAGCGTCTTCAATGTCGAACTGCTGGAAGGACACCCTAACTCCATGGCCAGCCTGTACCGCTCCAAAGCGGTGGGTGAGCCGCCCTTCATGCTGGGGATATGCGTCTGGTCGGCCCTGCGCGATGCCCTCGCCAGCCTGGATGACTACCGCAGCTCGCCGCGTCTGGATACCCCGGCCACGCCCGAGCGCGTCATGCTGGCAGCGCATGCCATTCGGAAAAGTGCCTTATGACCCATGAAACGCCCATGACCTGGCATGCTGCCCTCGACCATTGTCAACGCCACGGCACGCCTCATGTCTTGGCCACCCAGATGACCAGCGCAGGCTCCACGCCCCGGGAGCCTGGCGCACGCATGGTGATTACCGAACACGCTGTCTTCGATACGCTGGGCGGCGGCACCTTCGAGTGGCAGACCATTCAGCAGGCTCGCTCCCTCTTGAGCCAGCGCCAAGCGGGGTTCTCACTGGAATCCTTTTCGCTGGGCGGGCGTAGCGGGCAGTGCTGTGGCGGGCTGGTCAACGTCCTGCTGGAAGTATTTCTGGGCGCCACCGCTCACATTGCCCTGTTCGGCGCGGGGCATGTCGGGCGCGAGATCGTCAAACTCAGCGCTCCTCTGCCTTGGCAGCTCGATTGGTATGACAGCCGCGCCGATGCTTTCCAATCAGATGTCCCTCGTGCACGCTTGAGTTGTCATTTGCTAGGCGACGTTGGAGATACGGTGGCAGGCTTACCCCTTGGCACCCATGCTCTGGTCATGACCCACGATCATGATGAGGATTATGCCTTGATCAAGGGGTTGCTGGAGCGCGCCGATATTGCGTCCATTGGATTGATAGGCTCCGACAGCAAGTGGGCGAGTTTCAAAGGGCGCCTTTCCCGAGCAGGAGTCGACCAGCCGATACTGCAGCGCGTGCGCTGCCCCATCGGCTCGGTCAGGAATACCAAGCTCAGCAATAAAACCCCCTACGCCATCGCGCTGAGCGTGGTGACGGAATTACTCTGGTTGACCGACCAACCCTATGCCACCGAGACACGTGGCCTGGATAGCGCTACGCTACGCGCGCTTTTTGCCCCTACTGCAACGCACTCGAGTTGATATGACCTTGCCCACCGATACGCTTATCCGCGCTGAATTGATCAGCTTTCCCAATGACCCCGGCGATGGCAACCTGCCCCACCCTGGCAGTCTGGAACACTACGCTGACGGCCTCTTGTGGCTGAAGGGTGGGCATATCCATGCAGCGGGGCATTATGCCGACCTGGTTGATCAGTTGCCGAAAGCAGCGGAAGTGATCGACCATCGCGGCAAGCTCATCATGCCAGGATTCATCGATACTCACGTCCACTATGTCCAGTTGGACATCATGGCCTCTTATGGGCGCCAACTGCTGGATTGGCTGAATGACTACACGTTTCCAGCCGAGTGCCAGTTCGCCAATCATGATCACGCCAAGGCGTTATCGGAAGCGTTCTTGAGCGAAATGCTGCGCGCAGGTACCACCACCGCGCAAGTGTTTGGCTCGAGCCACCCAGGCTCCGTGGATGCCTTTTTTGCAGCCTGCCAAAAGCGGCAGCTGCGCATGCTGGTAGGCAAGGTACTGATGGATCGCAATGCCCCCGATGCCTTGATGGATGGCATCTCGGGTATCTCCGACACAGAGCGGCTCATCGAGGACTGGCATGGGAAGCAGCGCCTCGGTTACAGCGTTACCCCGCGTTTTGCGCCCACCTCGACCAGAGCGCAAATGGACGCGGCAGGTGCCCTGCTGCGCAATGACCCTACCCTATGGCTGCAGACCCACCTCGCCGAGAACAGCGGAGAGCTGGACTGGGTGGCGGAACTGTTTCCCGGCAGTCGAGACTATTTGGCCGTTTACGAAGAAGCAGGGCTCGTCGGCCCACGCAGCACCTTTGCCCACGGTATTCATTTGGACAACGGCATGCGCCAACGGTTGGCAGAGCGCGGCGCCAATATCGCCTTTTGCCCCAGCTCCAACCTGTTCCTGGGCAGCGGCCTGTTCGACCGAGACGCTGCCCGAGAGACGGGCATGGCATTTACCTATGCCAGCGACATTGGCGCAGGCACGGATCTTTCAGGCTTCGGCACCTTGAAAAGCGCCTACCAGGTAGGCCAACTGCGTGGTCAGCCACTGACCGCCTGGCAAGGATTTTATGGCCTCACCCACGGCAACGCCAAAGCCCTCTCTCTGGATAGCCACATTGGACAGTTGGCCCCTTCCTACGAAGCTGATTTTATCGTGATCGACCCTGACGCCACGTCACTGTTACAGCGACGTAGCCAGCACTGCACCACCCTCGGTGAACGGCTATTTGCATTGATGATGCTCGCCGATGACCGCGCTATCTATGAAACCTGGGCCGGAGGCGTATGCCAACACCGCAGAGACGCCTAGCAATCGATCTCTTGTAAAGTCACTCTCACCCAGCCACAGGCTGGGTGTTTTTTTGCTCAGGAATTTTCTCAACGAACGTTTCCCAACGACCTTTCCCAACGACAAATTTAACGCACAGCAAAAAGCCCCGAACACAGTGTGCTCGGGGCTTTCTACGGTATAAGTGCCTGACGATGTTCGGGCCGGCCACCCGGCGGGCGGCGCTCCGCTACTCTTCAGGGGGAGACCCCCAAAAAGCAAAACCCCGGCGATAAGGCCGGGGTTTCGTAATAAGTGCCTGACGATGACCTACTCTCACATGGGGAGACCCCACACTACCATCGGCGCTAAGCGGTTTCACTTCTGAGTTCGGCATGGGATCAGGTGGTTCACGCGTGCTATGGTCGTCAGGCGTAACAGGTAATGCATATCATGCTGAGTGTTCGTTGACGTGTATTGTGTGCGTCTCCTGTCAGCAAGCGCTCTGGCTCACTGCGGCGTATCCGGTGTTGCGAGTGCGTTCACACTCTTCGTTATCATCACGACCAGACCCCTTGGGTGTTATAGGGTCAAGCCTCACGGGCCATTAGTACACGTTAGCTCAACGCCTTGCAGCGCTTCCACACCGTGCCTATCAACCAGCTGGTCTCGCTGGGCCCTTCAGGAGGCTCTAGGCCTCGGGGATGTCTCATCTTGAAGGGGGCTTCCCGCTTAGATGCTTTCAGCGGTTATCCCGTCCGACCATAGCTACCCGGCAATGCCACTGGCGTGACAACCGGAACACCAGAGGGTCGTCCACTCCGGTCCTCTCGTACTAGGAGCAGCTCTTCTCAAACATCCAACGCCCACGGCAGATAGGGACCGAACTGTCTCACGACGTTCTAAACCCAGCTCGCGTACCACTTTAAATGGCGAACAGCCATACCCTTGGGACCGACTTCAGCCCCAGGATGTGATGAGCCGACATCGAGGTGCCAAACACCGCCGTCGATGTGAACTCTTGGGCGGTATCAGCCTGTTATCCCCGGAGTACCTTTTATCCGTTGAGCGATGGCCCTTCCATACAGAACCACCGGATCACTAGAACCTGCTTTCGCACCTGCTCGACGTGTCTGTCTCGCAGTCAAGCACCCTTATGCTCTTGCACTCATTGCACGATGTCCGACCGTGCTGAGGGTACCTTCGTGCTCCTCCGTTACGCTTTGGGAGGAGACCGCCCCAGTCAAACTACCCACCACACACTGTCCTCGATCCGGATCACGGACCTGAGTGAGAACGCCAATGATGCCAGGCTGGTATTTCAAGGTTGGCTCCCCTCGAACTGGCGTCCGAGGTTCAAAGCCTCCCAGCTATCCTACACAGGCAACATCAGCGTCCAGTGTGAAGCTATAGTAAAGGTTCACGGGGTCTTTCCGTCTAGCCGCGGGTACACCGCATCTTCACGGCGATTTCAATTTCACTGAGTCTCGGGTGGAGACAGCGTGGCCATCATTACGCCATTCGTGCAGGTCGGAACTTACCCGACAAGGAATTTCGCTACCTTAGGACCGTTATAGTTACGGCCGCCGTTTACCGGGGCTTCGATCAAGAGCTTCGGACGAATCCTAACACCATCACTTAACCTTCCGGCACCGGGCAGGCGTCACACCCTATACGTCCTCTTGCGAGTTGGCAGAGTGCTGTGTTTTTACTAAACAGTTGCAGCCACCTGGTATCTTCGACCGGTTCGGGCTTGGAGAGCAAGTCTCGTCACCCTACGCCGGCGTGCCTTCTCCCGAAGTTACGGCACCATTTTGCCTAGTTCCTTCACCCGAGTTCTCTCAAGCGCCTTGGGATTCTCACCCTGACCACCTGTGTCGGTTTGGGGTACGGTCGCACATGATCTGAAGCTTAGAGGCTTTTCCTGGAAGCGTGGCATCAATGACTTCGACACCGTAGTGTCTTCGTTTCGTGTCTCGGCCTTGAAGGGTCCCGGATTTACCTGAGACCCCAGCCTACTCACTTTCACCAGGACAACCAACGCCTGGCTCACCTAGCCTTCTCCGTCCCCCCATCGCAATCATGTCCGGTACGGGAATATTGACCCGTTTCCCATCGACTACGCCTTTCGGCCTCGCCTTAGGGGCCGACTCACTCTGCTCCGATTAGCGTCGAACAGAAACCCTTGGTCTTCCGGCGAGGGAGTTTTTCACTCCCTTTATCGTTACTCATGTCAGCATTCGCACTCGTGATACCTCCAGCATGCTTCTCAACACACCTTCATCGGCTTACACGACGCTCCTCTACCGCTCATCCGTAAGGATGAACCCGTAGCTTCGGTACCTGGTTTAGCCCCGTTACATCTTCCGCGCAGGCCGACTCGACTAGTGAGCTATTACGCTTTCTTTAAAGGATGGCTGCTTCTAAGCCAACCTCCTAGCTGTCTGAGCCTTCCCACATCGTTTCCCACTTAACCAGGATTTGGGGACCTTAGCTGACGGTCTGGGTTGTTTCCCTTTTCACGACGGACGTTAGCACCCGCCGTGTGTCTCCCACGCTGCACTCACCGGTATTCGGAGTTTGCCTCGGGTTGGTAAGTCGGGATGACCCCCTAGCCGAAACAGTGCTCTACCCCCGGCGGTGATACGTGAGGCGCTACCTAAATAGCTTTCGAGGAGAACCAGCTATCTCCGAGCTTGATTAGCCTTTCACTCCGATCCACAAGTCATCCAAATCTTTTTCAACAGATCCTGGTTCGGGCCTCCAGTTGATGTTACTCAACCTTCACCCTGCTCATGGATAGATCGCTCGGTTTCGGGTCTATATCCAGCGACTGTGTCGCCCAGTTAAGACTCGGTTTCCCTACGGCTCCCCTATACGGTTAACCTCGCCACTGAATATAAGTCGCTGACCCATTATACAAAAGGTACGCAGTCACAGAACAAGTCTGCTCCTACTGCTTGTACGCACACGGTTTCAGGATCTATTTCACTCCCCTCTCCGGGGTTCTTTTCGCCTTTCCCTCACGGTACTGGTTCACTATCGGTCAGCCAGGAGTATTTAGCCTTGGAGGATGGTCCCCCCGTCTTCAGTCAAGGTTTCTCGTGCCCCGACCTACTCGATTTCACGTGATCAGATTTTCGACTACGGGGCTATCACCCGCTATGGCCAGACTTCCCAGTCTGTTCGTCTAATCCGTCACACGCTTAAGGGCTGGTCCCCGTTCGCTCGCCGCTACTAGGGGAATCTCGGTTGATTTCTTTTCCTCAGGGTACTTAGATGTTTCAGTTCCCCTGGTTCGCCTCCTGCCCCTATGTATTCAGGACAGGATACTCATCTTGTGATGAGTGGGTTTCCCCATTCAGAGATGTCCGGGTCGCAGGTCGTTTGCCACCTCACCGAACCTTATCGCAGGCTACCACGTCTTTCATCGCCTCTGGCTGCCTAGGCATCCACCGTGTGCGCTTCATTGCTTGACCCTATAACCCGAAGGAGTCTGGGGTTCGCAATGATAACGATTGCCGGATACGCTTGAGACGTATCACAATACAATTTACGTAGAAACGCGTTCAACGCGTTTCTGTCAGCATGATATACATTGTTAAAGAGCGACTGCCATAGGCAGTGATAAACACGCTGTTCCTTTCATTTTAAAAGAAAAAAGAAGGTCTTTCTTTTTCTTTTAACGTGAAAGCGCGTTTATCACTGCGCATCAACAGCATTCTGATCAGGTAATTCATTGTGAGCGCTTGCCGCGAGGGGAAGACATCGTTTAAGGAGGTGATCCAGCCGCAGGTTCCCCTACGGCTACCTTGTTACGACTTCACCCCAGTCATGAACCACACCGTGGTGATCGCCCTCTTGCGTTAGGCTAACCACTTCTGGTGCAGTCCACTCCCATGGTGTGACGGGCGGTGTGTACAAGGCCCGGGAACGTATTCACCGTGGCATTCTGATCCACGATTACTAGCGATTCCGACTTCACGGAGTCGAGTTGCAGACTCCGATCCGGACTGAGATCGGCTTTTCGGGATTGGCTCACTCTCGCGAGTTGGCAACCCTTTGTACCGACCATTGTAGCACGTGTGTAGCCCTACTCGTAAGGGCCATGATGACTTGACGTCGTCCCCACCTTCCTCCGGTTTGTCACCGGCAGTCTCCTTAGAGTTCCCGCCTTTACGCGCTGGCAAATAAGGACAAGGGTTGCGCTCGTTACGGGACTTAACCCAACATTTCACAACACGAGCTGACGACAGCCATGCAGCACCTGTCTCTGCGTTCCCGAAGGCACCAAGTGATCTCTCACAAGTTCGCAGGATGTCAAGAGTAGGTAAGGTTCTTCGCGTTGCATCGAATTAAACCACATGCTCCACCGCTTGTGCGGGCCCCCGTCAATTCATTTGAGTTTTAACCTTGCGGCCGTACTCCCCAGGCGGTCGACTTATCGCGTTAACTTCGCCACAAAGTGCGCTAGGCACCCAACGGCTGGTCGACATCGTTTACGGCGTGGACTACCAGGGTATCTAATCCTGTTTGCTACCCACGCTTTCGCACCTCAGTGTCAGTGTCAGTCCAGAAGGCCGCCTTCGCCACTGGTATTCCTCCCGATCTCTACGCATTTCACCGCTACACCGGGAATTCTACCTTCCTCTCCTGCACTCTAGCTTGACAGTTCCGGATGCCGTTCCCAGGTTGAGCCCGGGGCTTTCACAACCGGCTTATCAAGCCACCTACGCGCGCTTTACGCCCAGTAATTCCGATTAACGCTCGCACCCTCCGTATTACCGCGGCTGCTGGCACGGAGTTAGCCGGTGCTTCTTCTGTGAGTGATGTCTTTCCTGATGGGTATTAACCACCAGGCGTTCTTCCTCACTGAAAGTGCTTTACAACCCGAGGGCCTTCTTCACACACGCGGCATGGCTGGATCAGGGTTGCCCCCATTGTCCAATATTCCCCACTGCTGCCTCCCGTAGGAGTTCGGGCCGTGTCTCAGTCCCGATGTGGCTGATCATCCTCTCAGACCAGCTACGGATCGTCGCCTTGGTGAGCCTTTACCTCACCAACCAGCTAATCCGACATAGGCTCATCCGATAGCGGGAGCCGGAGCCCCCTTTCTCCCGTAGGACGTATGCGGTATTAGCCTGGGTTTCCCCAGGTTATCCCCCACTATCGGGCAGATTCCTATGCATTACTCACCCGTCCGCCGCTCGTCAGCGGGTAGCAAGCTACCCCTGTTACCGCTCGACTTGCATGTGTTAGGCCTGCCGCCAGCGTTCAATCTGAGCCATGATCAAACTCTTCAGTTTAAGATCAATGCGATCCTTACTCGCCATCTCAGGACTAGCCGAAGACAACAAAAGCGGATCAAACTTGGCTCAAGGTTCAAACGAATTCACTGTGATACTCCGAAGAGTATCTTCGTGTTCGCCTGCCTTGATATTCGGTGATGATTCACCCTCATCGGCAAGCGCCCACATGAATTACCTGATCAAATTGTTAAAGAGCTTTCGTTCGGCGTTGCCGTTCGATGTGGGGCGTATTCTACCCAATTCCTTTTGATCGTCAAGCTTTTTTCTCGCTCAGCTTTCAAACAATCCGTTAGTCACCAATGGCCGGAAAGTTGACCTAGGGCAAGCCCTGTCCTTCCCCGCTTTTTTAGACTTGTTGGAGCACCGCTGAAAAGAACGGTGCACACCAGACCGGTCAAACAGGAGGGGGAAACCATGACAACATCACGTATTGCCATCGGGCTTGCGAGCGTCGCGCTCTTAAGCACGACGTCACTGTGGGCAGATGACGAACTCGGTAGCTATCGCGACAGGTTCGAACCACTGCCCCACTTACCACCGTTACCTGCCCACAATTCGCAAACCGATGAAAAGGTAATGCTGGGCAACATGCTGTTTTTCGAGCCCAGGATCTCCGCCAGTGGAGTCATCAGCTGTGCCACTTGCCATAACCCGGCGCTCGGCTGGTCGGACCGCATCCCCAGAGCTGTGGGCCATAATGGCCAGGTTGGCGAACGCAACACACCCACCGTTCTCAACAGTGGTTTCCTGGGATCGCAGTTCTGGGATGGACGGGAGCCGGATTTGGAAGGCCAGGCACTGGGGCCTATCGAAGCCGATGTCGAGATGGCCATGCAGCTGGAACACGCCCTGGACAGGCTGGCAGAGTTCGAGCTCTACCAGGAGCGCTTCACGGAAGCGTACCCCGACCAGGATGACCCCATCAATGCCGAGAACCTGGCCAAGGCACTGGCCGCCTTCCAGAGAACGCTCAACACACCCAACTCACCTTTTGATCGGTATTTACGCGGTGATATGGACGCCATCAGCGATCAGGCAAAAGAGGGCATGGTGGCTTTCGTGGATAATGGCTGCATCGCCTGCCATCGCGGCGCCAACTTTACCGACAGTCAGTTCCACGCCATTCAGGTGCCGGGGTCGAAAGATTTGGGTCGCTACGTGGTGACCGGCGAGGAAAGAGACAAGTACCGCTTCCGCACCCCCACCTTGCGCAATGTCGGCGTCACTTACCCGTACATGAACAATGGCGCCACCGAAACGCTCGAAGAAGCCGTGGCCATTATGGGCCAGGAAATGCTGGGACGTGAGTTTGACGAACCCACCATTGATAACATCACGGCATTTCTGCACTCCCTGACAGGTGAAATGCCCGATTTCGAGGTGCCCGCTCTACCCTGATGCACTATGCCGCCGCCCATAGGGGCGGCGGCAGGCCGTATCAGGCTGCCTCCAGACGCTTCAGCAGTTCGGCGCGCCGCGCGTCGCTGACGAAGGCTTCTTCCATGGCATTGCGATTCAGCCATTTGAAGGTATCTTCCCCCCAGCCAAAGGCATCGGCACAGGCGATATGATTCTCGAGCAGCCCACCACCAAAATAAGCAGGATCGTCAGAGCTGATGGTGACCTTCAGACCCGCTTCCAACAACGCCGGTAGCGGATGCTGATCCAATTGATCGACCACTTTCAGGCTGACATTGGAGAGCGGGCACACGGTCAGTACCGTTTGAGACTCCTTGAGGCGCTGCACGACGTCTTCGCTTTCGAGACAGCGCACGCCGTGATCGATACGCTGAACGTCCAGCAAGTCCAGAGCTTGCGTAATGTAAGCGGCAGGCCCCTCCTCGCCCGCATGGGCCACACGCACCAGCCCAAGCTCCTTGGCGCGCGCAAACAGGGCCTGAAACTTCTCGGGCGGGTTGTCACGCTCGGCGCTGTCCAGGCCAATGGCATCCAGCATTTTCCAATAGGGTGCCGCCTGCTCGAGAACGTTCAGTGCCTCGTCGGCTGGACGATCTCTCAGGAAGGCCATGATCATGCCCACTGAAAGGTCCAGCTGGCTCTCGGCTTCCTGTTTGGCCCTGAGCAGTCCCGCCATGACCACCTCCAAAGGTACACCACGCTGCAGATGCGCCTGGGGGTCGAAGTGCATATCGATATGCAGCACGCCTTCCGAACGGGCACGCTTGAAATAATCCATGGCCAGGTCATAGAAGTCCTGTTCGCTGCGCAAGACGTTCATGCCCTGGTAATACAGATTCAGAAACCCTTGCAAATCCTTGAAATCATACGCTGCCTTGGCCTCTTCGACCGTGGCATAGGGGAGTTCGATGCCGTTACGTTCTGCCAGTTGGAACATCAGTTCCGGCTCGAGAGAGCCTTCGATATGCAAGTGAAGCTCAGCCTTGGGAAGGTGTCGTAAAAAGTCGTTCATGGTCGCCGCCTACTTGCCGATTCGGTGAATATCAAAGTGAAGTATCGTGAATTAACTTACCACCATCAAGCCGCCATTGATGAGCCAAACCCGGCACCAGGGCCGCATCATCCACTTGATGAACAAAGAAAATCGCCGTACGGCCTACCAACCAGGCGTCCAGCGAGGCCGCTACGTGCCGGGCCGTTGCCGCATCCACTCCCGCGAAGGGCTCATCCAGCAATACCACCGAGGGTGAGCGTAAAAAAAGCCTCGCCAACGCCACTCTGCGTGCCTGCCCGCCTGAAAGCTGTTGCCCTCTTTCTCCCACCTGAGTCGCCAGCTGACGAGGCTGGCGTGCCGTCCAATCTGAAAGCGCTACCTGGGCCAGCACCTGCCAAAGATCTTCGTCTGTCGCGTCAGGCTTGGCGATCCGCAGGTTATCGGCCAGCGAGCCATCGAACAGGTCTATTTGCTGGGGCAGATAACCCATATGTGCTGCGCTACTTTCGAGGGTAACGGCCGAGGGTGCATGCTCCGCCACCCACACGTCCCCTTCAGTGGGAGAGATGCGGCCCATGATCAAATTGGCCAGCGTCGATTTGCCCGAACCCGAAATACCCATGATGGCACCACGTTGACCGGCGGGCAGGGTCAGGGAAACCTGGCATATAGCCCAGCCCGCCGCATCCGGATAACGGAACATGACCTCACGCAGTTGCAGGGCATGGCCACCCTCGTCATCCGGAAGAGAGCCCACACGCGTTTGCCCTTGTGTCGCCTGCAGGGCATTCAACCGCTGGGCCGCCCCGTGGCTGGCGCCAAACCGCACAAAAGCGGCAGGCAGGCTAGCCAGCACCTCATTGATACCAAACACGGCAATCACGGCCATGACCATGATGGGGCCCACCACGCGCTGCTCGGCCAGTGCCAGACTCCCCAGCCAGAGCACACCGATGATCAACAGCCCCGTTACCGCCATCAGTAGCGCATTACCCAGCGCAGCCTTCACGGCCAACTGACGCTGGTTATCCAGCGCTTGCTGTTCGTGAGCTCGTATTTTCCTGCGGTACCAGTCACTGGTTCGGTAGCTCATCAGCTCAGCGGACGCCTGTACCTGATCCAACACCAGCCGCCGAAGCTCCTCCTGATCATCCACTTGCCGATGGCTGTTGGTGAAACCCAGCCTGGCAAAGCCCAGGGTGATGACCAGCCACAGCAGCGTCAATACACAGGCCACGACGGCTCCCACCAGCGGCAACCAGATAGCGATGAAACCTGCGACGATCCAGACACTCAACAAGGCCACTACTGGCGGCACCAGTAGGCGCAGATACAGGCTATCCAGGGCATCGATATCCGCCGTCAGGCGACTCAACCACTCACCGACTCGCCGACGCCGCAGCGATGCGTCATCCAGGCGCGTCAAGTCACCAAAGACGCGATAGCGTAAATCCGCCAGCAGCGTCAGCACGGTATTGTGGTTGTAGAGCCGCTCGGTATATCGAGCGACGGTGCGCAGCAAGGCAAAAAAACGAATGCCGCCGCCGGGCACATAAATATCCAGCGATGACGGCAATCCAGCCGCCAGCGCAATGCCCGCCAGGGCACACGCCGCAATGAACCAGCCGGACAAACCCAGCAGCGCAAGGCCCGCCAGCAACGTTACCCATACCAGCAGCGCACCCACGAGGAAGCGCTGCCTGCGCCTTAACATGAGCGCCAGCCATGGGCTCAGGTCATTGTGCAGAAATTTCATGGCGCCACCTCGTGAAGCTGGCCGTCTCGACACACCCAGTGGCGAGTGGCAACGGCCATCACCGCAGGGTGATGTGTTGCCATGACCAACGTTCGCCCTTCCGCCGACCAGGCCAGCAGTGCGTCGATCACGCTCTTTTCCGTCGCCGAATCAAGGCTGGCCGTGGGCTCATCCAACAACACCAGCGGTGCCTGACTGAGAAATACTCGAGCCAGGGTCAAGCGCTGCGCCTGACCTCCCGACAAGCCGACCCCGCGCTCCCCTACCACCGTCTCCAGGCCATGGGGCAAGGCAGCCAACAGTTCACCCAGGCCTGCGTTTTCCAGGGCCTCCTGCATGGCAGCCGGTGTCGCATCAGGCGCCGCCAGGCGCAGGTTATCGGCCAACGAACCTTGAATGATGCAGGGTGATTGATCCAGCCACGCCACTTGCTCGCCCTGGCGGACTCTGCAAGCGCCACGCAGAGGCGCCATGAAACCGGCCATCAGCGCCAGCAAGGAAGATTTGCCACTGCCTGACTCTCCGGTAATGACCACCACATCTGCCTGACGTATCGTGGCCGAGACGCCCGTCAAGACCGCCGAGTGCCGTCCATAGCCCACCTCGACATCCACCAATTCAATCGATGCATCTGGTTCGACGGGAGCGTCAAACCGGGTCGGCACCACGTCAGGCTCATTGAGGATGGTCACGATACTCTCTGCCGCCCCCAGCGCCGCAGCACGGTCATGATAATGCTGCGAGAGGGTGCGCAAGGGCTGGAAGAACTCCGGAGCCAGTAGCAACACCGCCAGACCACTGAACAGGGTCAGCGAGGGGGAAGGACCGTAATCGATATAGCCCAACAGACCAAACCCCACGTACATGGCGACGACGGCAATGGCCACCGAGGCAAAAAACTCCAATACCGCAGACGAGAGAAATGCCAACCTAAGCGTGCGCATGCTCAGACGGCGATACTGATCGGTGGCATACCAGACGTCCTGCTGGGCAGCACGCGTATGACCAAACAGCTGCAGCGTCGTCATGCCGCGTACGCGGTCAACGAAATGCGCCGAGAGCCTGGCAACAGAAGCGAACTGCTCCTTGTTGAGACGCTCTGCCCCCATGCCGACCAGCGCCATGAACAGCGGAATCAATGGCGCAGAGAGCAACAAGAAGATGGCCACCAGATAATCGAGCCAGCCCACCACCGCGGCAATCAGCAGTGGCAGCAATAGCACGATGCGCATTTGGGGTAGAAAGCGCGCAAAATAGCCATCGAGGGCCTCAATGTGCTCGACCGACTGGGTCGCCAGGGCACCGCTCTGCTGCCGCGTCATCCAGACCGGGCCTAGCGCGGCAACCTTGTTCAAGACCTGCTCCCGAGCGTACTGACGGATGCGCAAGCTGGCAGTTGCACTCAACGACTCTTGCAGGGCAAGAAACAGTGAGCGCAACGCCACGGCCACCACCAGGCCGAGCAGCAAGGGTACCAGCGTGACAGGTGAGCGGCCATGCACGACCAGTTGCTCAATCGACCACGCCAACCCGACCACCAGCAGGATCGTCTGAGCACCAGACAGCACGCCGAAGCACGCTGCCAGCGCTAGCCGAGCACGCTCACGACGAGCCAGCGTGCTCAGCCAACGGCGCGGCGTCAACGAATTCGACTGGGCCGCAGGAGAGGCCATGAATCAGTGATACCCTTCGCCAACGCGCACCTTGCCGCGGAAGACCCAGTAGGTCCAGGCGGTGTAGGTCAGGATGATCGGAATGACGAACAGCACACCGATCAGCAGGAACAGCTGAGACTCAGGGGCGGAGGCGGCATCCCACAGCGTGTAGTTCGGTGGCACGATGATGGGCCACTTGCTGACGATCAGCCCCAGGTAAGTGAACACGTAGATGCCGATGGTGGCCACGAAGGGAATGCCCTCGTTACGACGCTTCACGGAGCGATACACCATGAAGGCCGACAGCAGCGCCAGTGCCGGGAATATCCAGATCAGCTGCAAATGACCGAACCAGCGCTCCCAAACCACCGGATTCACGAACGGTGTCCAGATGCTAATGATACCGAAGACGCCCAGCACCAGCGCCAACAGCAGCGGCGTCACCTTGTAAGCCCACTCCTGAATATGCCCCTCGGATTTCAAGATCAGCCAGGTGGCTCCCAGCAACGCATAACCTGCCATCAGGCCGAAGCCGGTCAGTACCGAGAAAGGCGTAAGCCAATCGAAAGCGCCACCTGCAAAGGCAAAGTTTTCGACATGAAACCCCTGAATGTAAGCACCGACCACCGCCCCTTGAGCGAAAGCGGCCACGCCGGAGCCCCAGCAGAAAGCGCGGTTCCACCAGCGACGATTGCGCCGGGATTTGAAGCGGAACTCGAAGGCCACCCCCCGGAAAATAAGCCCCGCCAGCATCAAGAACACGCCAATATAGAGTGCGGGCAGGAAGACCGAATAGACCAGCGGGAAAGCCCCGAGCAAACCGGCACCCGCCAGCACCAGCCACGTCTCGTTGCCGTCCCAGACCGGCGCCACGGAGTTCATCATCACATCCCGGGCATCTTCGTCCGGGGCGAAGGGATACAGAATCCCAAGCCCCAGATCGAAACCGTCCATCAACACGTACATCATCAACCCGAACCCGATGATGCCTGCCCAGATTATCGTCAGATCAAACATTTCCATGTCTCAGTTCCTCACCGGGTCGACATCGTCATCAAAGGGAGTTTCCGTGGCCGATAGCGGGCGCATGGGGCGTCTGAAGTTGTCACCTGCCGTTTCACGCTCTTCCTTGGGCAGCATGCCGTTACGCACCACGCGGGTCAGATAGTAGATACCGGCATAGAACACCACCGCGTACACCAGCACGTAGCCCACCAGCGTAAACAGCGCCATAGGGCCGGTCAGCGAAGGCGTAACGCCTTCCGCATGGGTCATCATGCCGTATACCAGCCATGGGGCACGTCCTGACTCGGTCACGATCCAACCAGCCAGCACGGCGACGAACGGCATGGGGATCATGTACACCAGCGTCTTGAGGAACCCGGTATGCTGATGGAACTTGCCTTTACGACGCAGGAACAGTCCTGTCAGGGCGGTGGCAATCATCAATAGTCCAATCCCCACCATCACGCGGAACGCCCAGAAGACGATCCAGACCGGTGGCTGCTCTTCAGGAGCAAATTCATTCAGCCCCTGAATAACCCCATCCGTAGAGTGGGTCAGGATGAGGCTGGCAAGATTGGGAATGCCGATTTCAAAGCGATTGGTTTGTGCTTCCTGATCCGGGATGGCGAACAGCAGCAGCGGAACGTTGCCAGAGGTCTCCCAATGCCCTTCCATGGCCGCCACTTTGGCCGGCTGGTGCTCCAGGGTATTCAAACCATGGAAGTCCCCCACGACCGCCTGGGCTGGCGCCAAAAACAGCAGCAACCAAAGGCACATGGAAAGTGCTCGACGGTTGGCTTCCGGGTCACGACCACGCAGCAGGAACCAGGCACTCACACCGGCCACCACGAAGCCACCGGTCAGGAAGGATGCCATGGCCATGTGTGCGAAGCGGTAAGGAAAGGAGGGGTTGAATATCGCTTCGGTCCAGGAAACCACGTGGAACCGATAGTCGATGAGCTCTACCCCTGCCGGCGTATGCATCCAGCTGTTGGCAGAAAGAATCCAGAACGACGAAATGAACGTACCGATCGCCACCATGATGGCAGCAAACAAGTGCACACCCTGTGGCACCTTGCCTCGGCCAAAGAGCAGGACACCGAGGAATGCCGCTTCAAGGAAGAAAGCGGTAACGACCTCGTAGCTGAGCACCGGTCCGAGGAAGTTGGACGCTGCCTGGGAGAAGTTGCTCCAGTTGGTGCCAAACTGGAAGGACATGACGATCCCGGAGACTACGCCCATTCCGAAAACCACGGCAAACACCTTGGTCCAGAACAGTGCCAGGCGGTCCCAGGCGGGGTTGTTGGTCTTGAAAAACAGCCCATGAAGCAGCGCTATGTAAGACGCCAGCCCGATGGTAAAGACCGGAAAGATCGCATGAAACGATACAACGAAGGCGAACTGCATTCGCGATAGTACAAGGGGGTCGAGTTCCATCACACGCTCCTAAGACCTGGATCAATATCCCATCAATGGGTTACACAAGCTTAGTTGAGCCTTAATGGCACCGCATTTTAGTTATAAGCACTAAGCTTATTCTTTAGCTGTGTTGCATTTTAACGCTTCGACACCTGTTATACAGCGCAAGTTTGCCCAAAAAGCTGTGTCGCATTGACGCATGCCATTCAGGCAAACTGCTCATTTTCAATTAAAAAAGTTATGTCATCACCACCAGACTGATCATGTAGCCGGTGTAGACGACAAACAGGGAAAACAGCACGCCCCCCTCCAGACGGTTGATCCGCCGCGGACGCCCGCGCCATGAGAATGCAAACAGCACCATCAGCAGCGTCATGAAAGTCATCACGCTCCAGTCACGCACCAGCACCTCACGACCCGCCTCGATTGGCGCGATCACACCCGCCAACCCGACGACGGCCAGACTATTGAACAGATTGGAACCGACCACGTTGCCCAGCACCATATCGTGCTCTTTGCGCTTCAAGGCACTAATGGAAGAGGCCAGTTCAGGAAGCGACGTGCCCACGGCCACCACCGTCAAACCGATGATCAGGTCACTGACACCAAAGCCCACGGCAATTTCTACCGCGCCCCATACCAACAAACGCGAGCTGGCTACCAATAGCACCAGCCCCACCAGCGTCCACATCAGCGCCTTGCCACGAGAAAGCGGCTTGCTGTCCAGGCTCTCCGTCACTTCATCGGTCAGTGCATCCGCCTGATCACGCCGAGAACGAATGATACTGACCGTAATGAATATCCCCAGCGCGGCCAGCAGCAACACTGCCTCACCGCGGGAAATCCAGCCATCCATCAGCATGTAGCCAGTCAGCAGCATGACCGCCACCAATAGCGGCATCTCCTTGCGAATAACGCTGGAGTGCACCGCCAGCGGCGCTATAAGCGCCACAAAACCCAGCACCAGCCCTATGTTGGCAATATTGGATCCGTAAGCATTGCCTAGCGCCAGCCCGGGATTACCCTGCATGGCCGCCAGTACGGAGACCATCATTTCAGGGGCCGACGTTCCGAATCCGATCACCAGCATACCGATCAGCAGCGGCGACAACCCCAACCACCGCGAGGTAGCAGCAGCGCCATCGATAAATTTTTCAGCACTCCAGATCAGCAGGACGAGCCCTACCACCACTGCTACAAAGGCAAGCAACATTTCGGTTCCTTAATGTCATCGTATTAGGCACTATCGCGGCTGCATCCTTGTCGAACCGGGAGGCGGGGTCAAGCACCGAGTTCAAGAGAAGCGTGGTGACCCTGATTTGACACTCACGTCTCGGCTCTATATTGATTTAAAATGCGCCAACTATCGAGAGTTTGCTACTGCATGATGCCCCTTTCATGAAACGACCTACGCTTCCCATGCACACTCCTGCCGTGGACTGCATGCCCCCCGAGGCACGCGTCCAGCGCAGGCGGCTGCGCGCCTGCCATGAGTGCGACTGGGTGTCGGCTCTACCGCCTTTGGGCTCGGGTGAAAAAGCCTCCTGCCCACGCTGTTCTCATGTGCTGGTCAAGCGTCACCGCTACCCCGCACAGCGCAGCATGGCCTTGGCCATTGCCTCGCTGGTGGCCCTTATCGTGGCCGTTTCGTTTCCCTTCGTCAGCTTCAGCGTAGGTGGCATTGGTAACCGCATCGAGCTGACGCAAACGGCCACGGCGCTGATCAATTTTCACCAGCCTATCGTAGCCATCGCGGTGATCATGACCATCGTGGTGCTGCCTGCGGTCTACCTGACGGGGGTCATCTGGCTACAGTTCGGGCTGCTGCGCGCCCGCCCGCTGCCATTGAGCAGAGATATCGCTCGCTCGCTGGCCCACCTGACGCCCTGGATGATGGCCGATGTGTTCATCATCGGCGCGCTGGTCAGTCTGATCAAAGTGGCCGGCATGGCACAGATCGAGCTGGGCATCTCCTTTTGGGCCTTCTGTGTGTTCGCCATCCTGCTGCTGATGACCACACAATCCATCGATGCAGATTGGATGTGGTTTTCACTGGAGGGCGAGCCACTGGCCCCGGAAGGCACCTTGACGGGCGCTACGGCGGCCAGCCAACAGGTGACCGGCTGCCCCACCTGCGGGCTAGTCAACCGTTTCGACAAGGATCACCGCCGCTGCATTCGCTGCCATGAGAAGCTGCACACTCGCCTCCCGCATAGCCTGCAGCGCACCTGGGCGCTGCTCTTTGCTGCGGCGATCATGTATATTCCTGCCAATGTTTATCCCATCATGACCACCACCAGCCTGGGCCATACGGCACCTTCGACCATCATTGGCGGTGTCGTGCAGCTCCTGCAAATGGGCTCATGGCCTGTCGCTGCGGTGATCTTCATTGCCAGTGTCATCGTGCCTGTCGGCAAACTGGTGGCGCTGGTATGGTTGTGCTTGATGATCAACCGCAGTAACGAGCTCAACGCCAACAGCCGCACGCGGCTTTACCGCATCACCGAGTTCATTGGCCGCTGGTCCATGGTGGATGTATTCGTGGTAGCGATTCTCGTTGCCCTGATCCGTGCCGGTTCGCTGATGTCGATCACCCCCGGCCCAGCAGCACTCGCCTTTGGCGCCGTGGTCGTGCTGACCATGCTGGCCGCCATGACGTTCGACTCTCGCTTGATTTGGGACTCCCCCACTCCACGCCCTGCCCGCCGCACGACGGCCACCAAGGACGCTATTGATGGCTAATGATGTCACCCCCAACACCCCCGATACTGACAACGAACTCCACCGGGCCAAAGCCTCTCGGCAGACACGCCTGTCGCCCATCTGGATCGTACCGCTCGTGGCCGTCGTTATCGGCCTGTGGCTGGTGTATGACAACTACACCAGCCGTGGCACCTTGATCACGCTGACCATGAGCAACGCCGAAGGCATCGAGGCAGGCAGTACCTTGATACGCAGCCGCAACGTCGAGATTGGTCGCGTACAAAGCGTGCGGCTCTCTGACGACCTCTCACAAGCCGTGATGACCGCCCGAATCCAGCCTGAAGCAGAAGCCATGCTCAGAGAGGACAGCCGCTTCTGGGTCGTCAAGCCGCGCATTGGCCGCGAGGGCATCAGCGGGTTGGGAACCGTTTTGTCGGGTGCCTATCTTCAGTTGGAACCCGGCCAATCGGACGAGCCAAGAAGAGAGTTCACCGTCAGTGACGTGCCGCCGGTGGCCACGGCAGGACAGGCCGGACTTCAGATCAGTCTGGTCAGCCAACTGGGCAATTCCCTGCGCGTGGGCGACCCGGTTTCCTATCAGGGCTATACCGTTGGTCGCGTCGAGGATACCCGTTTCGATGCCGATTCACGCACCATGTATCACCAGGTTTTCATCGAAGAACCCTATTCCCAATTGGTGACCGACAGCACCCGGTTCTGGACGGCCAGCGGCGTTGATTTTCGCCTGGATGCCAATGGCTTTCGGGTCAATGTCGAATCGCTGGAAGCGTTACTGGGCGGCGGCGTGACCTTTGGCGTGCCCGAAGATCTGCCCATGGGGCGTCCTGTGGAGCATAATGCGCGCTTCAATCTTTACGCCGATGAAGACGACGCCCGCGAAGGTACCTTCAACCGCTACCTGGAATACGTGCTGCTGGTCGACGATACGGTGCGTGGTCTTTCTCGCGGAGCGCCGGTGGAGTTCCGCGGCGTGCGCATCGGTACTGTGGCGGCGGTGCCCTGGAATTTTACCGCGCCTCAGCCTGATTCCAGAGCACGGTTTGCGATCCCCGTACTGATTCGCATCGAGCCCCAGCGGCTGGGCATCGAGAATTCAGATATCGATCTGGAAGATTGGGACAATCGCTTCACCAGGATGTTTGGTCTGGGCCTACGTGCGTCGCTGAAAAACGGCAGTCTGCTCACCGGGGCGCTGTTCGTCGACCTGAACTTTCAGCGCGACCTGGCCGATGAGTACGTAGCGGAAACTTTCTCGGAACGGACGGTATTCCCCACCGTGGCAGGTGGCTTTGCCCAGATTCAGGCACAGATTACCGACCTGCTGGATAAGCTCAACGCACTGGAGGTCGAACCGCTTCTGGCGGGCATGGACCGCAACCTGCAAGCCTCCGAGCAGGTGCTCAACGAAGTGCGTGACGTCAGCCGTTCGGTCAACGAACTGCTCAGCGACCCTGAAACTCGCGCGATTGGCGGCAACCTGAACAGCACGCTGGAAGAACTGCGCAGTACGCTACAGGGTGTCTCGCCGTCGTCACCGGCCTATCAGGAGCTGACCACGGCCATCGAGCGGCTGGACCGCCTGATGCGAGACCTGCAGCCGCTTACGCGTACGCTGAATGAAAATCCTCGCGCCCTGCTGTTCGATAACCTCGACACCCAGGACCCGACGCCCCGCGCCCCACGCTGACAGGAGAGAACATGATGCAACCTTTTACACGACTGCTAATCATTGTCGCTGCCTGTGTAGCGCTGACCGCATGCGCAAGCAGTGTCACTCCTCCTGCCCGCTACATGCTCCCCAGCCCTGCGGCCAGCAGCGCCCCTAGCCAACCCACGGGCACGCTGGCCATCCGCGCTCCACGCTTGGCGCACTATCTGGACGTGGATGGCATCGTCATGCAGTTGGACGACATCACGTTGAACCAGGCTCGTGAACACCAGTGGGCCGAGGGCATTGGCCGTCAGCTGGAACGTAGCCTGCGAGCGCAGTTGGCCCAGCAGCTTCCCCAGCTGCAGGTGGTGCGTTCAGAGGGCGCCCTGCCAGACGCCTTGACGCTATCCGTCGAGGTGGATCAGTTCCAGGGACGCCACGATGGCATGGCAGTGGCCAGCGGCCAGTGGCAGCTACGGCGCGAGGACAATAGCCTGGTCACACTGCAAAGCTTTACCACGGAAACGCCCCTGGAGGAGGACGGCTACCCGGCCCTGGTACGCGCACTGGGTGAAAGCTGGAACCTGCTAGGCGTGCAAATCGCCGAGCAGATTCAGCGCAATGGCTATTTCACGGGCCGCTAATTCAAGACTGCATGAACGGCGCTGAGTGCGACTTTCGTGTTACACTAGGCGACAGCGCCTTTCGCAAGCGCCACCCCATCACTTCCACGCAGCCCTGCGGGCAATGGCTGCGTGGCTTTAAAACGCCCGTCGTGGCTGCCCGATCTGATTCTTAGATGCGCCTTCATGGCGCAATGACATCCTCGTATCTTGAACATGACGCCAACCCCTCACTCAGAGAGTGAGGGGTTGGCGACTGCGGAGAATGCATGAGCTTTTCTGACCTTGGTCTGCACCCTGATCTACTCAGCGCCGTTGGCGCACAGGGCTATCATCAGCCCACCCCGATTCAACGCCAGGCCATTCCCGTCGTTCTGGAAGGACGAGACCTGCTGGCCAGCGCACAGACGGGCACCGGCAAAACCGCTGGCTTCACGCTGCCCATGCTGCAACGCCTGGTGCAAGGCAAACGCCCGGGCAAACGCCAGGTACGTGCGCTGGTCCTGACCCCTACCCGCGAGCTGGCCGCCCAGGTGGGTGAAAGCGTCACCGCATATGGGCAGCACTTGTCACTGCGCTCGCACATCATTTTTGGCGGCGTTGGCCAGCAACCCCAGGTAGACGCCCTGAAAGCCGGTCTGGACGTGCTGGTGGCCACGCCGGGACGCCTGCTGGACCTTCACCAGCAGGGTCACGTAGACCTGTCTGCCGTGGAAATACTGGTACTCGATGAAGCCGACCGCATGCTCGACATGGGCTTCATCCACGACATCAAACGTCTGCTGCGCCTGGTGCCCAAAGCGCGTCAGAACCTGCTGTTCTCGGCCACCTTCTCCAACGAGATCCAGGCCCTGGCCCAGCAGCTGCTGAACAATCCGGCGATGATCGAAGTGGCGCCGCGCAACACCACGGCCGAAAAAATCGAGCAGGCCATCTACCGCGTGGATCGCGACAAGAAACGCGACCTGCTGGCCCATTTGATTCAGCGACATGGCTGGTTCCAGGTGCTGGTCTTCACGCGCACCAAGCACGGCGCCAATCGCCTGGCGGAGCAGCTGACCAAGCAGGACATTCCGGCCATGGCGATCCATGGCAACAAGAGCCAGGGAGCGCGCACTCGAGCACTTGGAGCCTTCAAGAGCGGTGACTTGCAGGTCCTGGTTGCCACCGATATCGCCGCACGCGGTCTGGATATCAGCGAACTTCCCCACGTGGTCAACTTTGACCTGCCCAACGTCGCCGAAGATTACGTCCACCGCATCGGGCGCACAGGCCGTGCGGGCAGCAATGGTGAAGCGGTGTCACTGGTGTGCGTCGATGAGCATGGCCTGCTCAAGAACATCGAGCGGCTGATCAATCAAACGTTGCCCAAGCACGTTGAGCCCGGCTTCGAACCAGACCCCAACGCCAAGCCCGAACCTATCGAAAACGGCCGCCGCGGCCAGCGTCAACCACGTGCCCGCCGCTCCTCCGAGAGCACTCAAGCGAATAACGGTGGCGAACGTCGCCGCCGCGCTCGCCGCTAGCCCAAAGGACCGGAATGTGCGAAGGTATCGCCTCGCATATTCCGGCGTTTCGCTGAACCAATTCATGGAGTGACTATGGCGTCTTCACAACTGATGGCGGACTATCGCCAGTGGCTGACTTTTCAGCGTCAGGAGCAGCTGAGCCGCGAACATCAGGGTATTTCACAGCGTCTGGAAGATGCCCGCGCCTCCTCTGGCCAGGTCGTGCAGGCTTACCGCAGCATGGCCGAAAAAGCATCCCAGGAAGGCGCCTGCTATCGGACGCTGTTCCTACGCGAGTGCGATGACAACGCCTCCTTGCCTTGTGAAGGCTGGCTGTTCGTGCGCCGCGTGCTGAGTGAAGGCAACAGTACGCGCATCAGAGCCACCCTGCTGGAAACCTTCAATTTAGCCGAGGGCGCCATTGCGTTAGGCGACAAACCGGCACGCAAGCTGACCCTGGAAATCTACGACAAGCTGGACATCAACAAGGGCATGCGAACCCAGGTACGTGTGGACGCCATCGACACCCCACAGGACTATCACTTCATCACCCTGCTGGATGCCGTACGCGGCGACCTGCGCCCTTACATGCAATAAGTTCGCGTCATGGTGACACGCCGCGCCGTCAGCTTCATCCTGTTGATGTTCGTGGTTGGGCTCAATCTACGCCCGGCCATGTCTTCGGTGGCCCCCCTGCTGCACAGGCTGCAGGAAAGCGCGGGGCTGTCGCCTACCGCTGCCGGTATTTTGACCACGCTTCCCGTGCTGTGCCTGGGTCTTGCCGCACCGCTGGCACCCTGGCTCAGCAAACGCCTGGGCAGTGAGCGGGCGTTGAGTGCGGCACTGCTGCTGTTGGC
>NZ_AJTS01000021.1 GCF_000275725.1 Vreelandella stevensii S18214
GGGGAGTTCCCTGGCCAGGGTTGCTGTACCTGGGGTCGGCCATGGCAGGTGGTGCTATCGGGATAGCGGGCACACTGCTTCCCGCCCTGGTCAAACGCGAACTGCCGCACAGTGCCGACCTGCTGACCGGGCTGTACACCATGGCGCTCTGCTTTGGTGGCGCCCTGGGGGCAGGGCTGAGCGTCCCACTACTGGTTTGGCTGGGCAGTTGGCAGCTTAGCCTGATGAGCTGGTCACTGCTGGCCCTGGCAGCCTGGCTGCTATGGTCGGGCTTTGCACCGCGTCCAATCGCAGCACCATCGCTACAGCCCACCTTCCGAGTGCCGCTTGCCGCTTTGCTACGCCAACCCTTGACCTGGCATGTGATGCTCTTCATGGGCATTCAATCCTCCATGGCTTACATCGTGTTTGGCTGGCTGCCCACCCTGCTCATCGACCGTGGCTACAGCGAAGCCGACGCTGGCTGGACCATGGCGGTCTCCATCATGAGCCAACTGACCTCGGCACTGGCCGCCCCATGGGTTGCCCGCTTGCATAAGGACCAGCGGCCTGCCCTCCTCATGGTACTGGCCGCCACGGCCATCGGCTTGGCGCTACTGTTGATTGCCCCATTGGCTTGGCGATGGCCTGGCGCCATCCTGCTGGGCCTCGGTCAGGGCGGTAGTTTCAGCCTGGCGTTGGCCCTGCTAGTGCTGCGCACGGCCAACGCCCCCTTGGCTGGACAGCTTTCCGGGCTGGTGCAGGGAGGCGGCTACACCCTGGCCGCGCTGGGCCCCTTCGGCGTGGGTGTGATGCTGCAAATGGGCGCCTCGACAGCGCATATTGCTTGGCTGCTCATCGGCTTGATACTGGTGTGCTGCGGTTTTGCCTGCCTTGCGGGCCGCAATCGGCAGCTGGATGACCAAAGCGGCCAGCTACGCGTCACCCTTCCATAATCCTTCCTTGTCTTTACCAGGACATGACCATGCGTAACGCTCCTCGTCTGACAGAGACCACCTGCTCACATGAACGGATACTGATCATCTACACCGGTGGCACGATCGGCATGCAGCCAACCGCCACCGGACTGATGCCAGCAGGCAACTTTGCCGACAGATTACACAATGCTCTGCAGCAGCTGCCTATCCCGCAACAGCAGGCACTGCCCGCCTACGACATCATCAGCCATGACCCATTGATCGACTCCAGCGCCGCCACGCCTGCCACGTGGCAAACGCTGGCAGGCGATATCGCCGCCCGTTTTTCCGCCTATCGAGGCTTTGTCATCCTGCACGGCACCGATACGCTCAGCTGGAGCGCCTCGAGCCTGGCCTATCAGCTTCAGGGGCTGGACAAGGCGGTCGTATTAACAGGGGCCATGCAACCGCTGGAGGCAGCCAATAGCGATGCTCTGGACAACGTATGCGGTGCCCTGCAATTCGCTGCCATGAGTGAACTGCAGGAAGTGGCGATCTACTTTGCGGGACGCCTGATGCGGGGTGTCAGGGCGGTGAAGCAGCACTGTGAAGCGATGACCGCGTTTGCCTCCCCCAACTACCCCCTGCTGGGCGAACGGGTAGGCGATGACTGCGTACTTTACCCCAGCCGGGGGCTGGCGCTTCACCAGCGTGGCGCGCCCCGCTTCGAACTCCCGGATTATGGGTGTCTTGCTCAGGGGCAAGTGGTGCGCATCGCGCTGTGGCCAGGCATGGCCGCCTGGCAACTCTCCAGTTGGCTGGCTCATGACAGCGTCAAGGGGGCACTGCTGGAGCTCTGGGGAGCGGGCAACTTGCCTGACGACCCGGACCTGTTAGCCGTACTGGCGCGTGCCAGCGGAGAAGGAAAGCTGGTGGCCGCGGTCAGCCAGTGCCCGCAAGGCACCCTTCACTTGGGCGCTTACTCCGCTGGCCACGGCCTGACGGACGCTGGCGTGCTGTCCGGGGGCTCCATGACCCCCGAGGCAGCTTACACCAAGCTGGTGCATTTGCTGGCGCAGCCGCTTACCCACGACGACCGGGCAACGCGCTTCGTCACTCCGTTAGTGGGCGAGCGGTAGCCAGACTGGCATCCCGGAGCAGACAGGCTATGGTTAAACAGGACACATGGAGTGCAACATAACCTTCTGAAAACAGGTGAAAACGTATGGATCAACCAGTGCATCATTTTAGTGAACTGTTTGAACAGCTGGGGCTGCGCTCGGACGCGGCTTCTATCGAACGCTTTATTGAGCGACATTCACCGTTACCCAAGGAGATGCCGCTGGCCGACGCCCCCTGCTGGAACGAGGGCCAAGCGGATTTTCTACGCGAAGCAGTGGAAGAAGATGCCGACTGGGCCGAGGTGGTCGATCATCTGGATGCCTCGATGCACAAGGCGGAATGATCGCCTGAATTCAAGTCTGATCCCGCGCCGCTTCCAGGCGGCGCCGGTACCAGGCCCCTGCCAGCAGCAGGGCCGTCAGGGCCAACAGGGGCAACAGCACGTCCATCTGTAGCGGGTCCTCTTCCTCGATGGCTTCCAGCGCCCCGTAAATGGCGCTGCTGTAGACGGCCCATTTCACCGCCAGCCCCAGCGTGGCAGCCAATAAATAGCGCCCCAGCGCAATATGCCCCAGGCCTGCCGCAAAATTGATCACTGAATGTGGAAACCCCGGCAGCACTCGCATGGCACATTGGGTCAGCAGGTCACTTCGCGCTTTCAGGGTATCCATGACCTTGAGCGTCAGCCCCTTGGGCTGCCACCGCTGCCCGACTCGCGCCGCCAGCAAATAAGCCCCCCAGGCGCCCGCCACACTGCTGACGGTCAGCATGAGCGTTGCGATCAAAGGCGGATAAAAAGGCGCGATCAACCACAGCCCAATACTGCCGGGCAGGCCAATCGCCAAGGTGACCGCCATGGTCAGCATGACGGTCACCACGACCACCGGATGGTGCGACATGGTGGCGGCCCAGCGCTTCACCGCCATCAGGTCCGGGGAGTACCAAAGCCATACGTAGGCCAGCATGGCAGCCACCGCAAACGCGGCCGCCCATCGCCAGGAGTAGAGAGATAATTTACGCATGGAGGCGTGCTTCAACCCGCTCGAGAATTTGTCGACTGACCTTTCCGACCAGCGGTTTGGCCGCCTTGTTCACCGCTTTTTCCATTAGGCGATTGCGAATGTCATAACTCAGGGTCAGTGACACCTCCGTGCCTTCCGGTACGGCGCGCAGCTGATAGCGCCCCTGATTCTTGACGCCATCCAGGGATTCCCAGGCCAGCACCGTTGGAGGATCGATATCGGTTACCTCCACGTCAAACGCCCAATCCATGCCCACTGCCCGCACGTGCCAGCGGTAGCGGTTTTCGCCAAGACGATCGATCGAGCGTATCAGGTCCGAATAATCCGCAAAATCTTCCACTCGGCGTAACAAGTCAAATACGCGCTCCGGGGAGGCTCTAACGATTTCACTATGTTCTATGGTGGCCATGCGTCCATCTCTAGCGGCTGTAGACGAGTAGCTTATCACGCCAATTCCATTGGCACACCGGATGCCACCACCCAGAACACTGGTCAGCAAGAGCGGCATTGCGTAAACTGCCCGCCTTCCGGACCGGACCCCGGAACACCGCCCTGCTGCTTGGGCAGGCACGACATAAATTCTCCGACCATGAGTACCCAGCATGTCATCCACTGCATCATCCGGCGCCCAGGCGCCATCCACCGTCGTCATCTACTCCGGCGGCATGGACTCCTATACCGTCCTTCACCGTGCGCTACGCGAGGGCCTCGCTGTCCATGCGCTATCCTTCGATTACGGTCAGCGCCACCGTCGTGAACTGGACGTTGCACGTCAGGTATGTGAGTCCTTGGCCATCCCTCATCAGGTCGTCGATATTCGCGCCATCCACGGGCTGATCGACAACTCGGCATTGACCAACGCTGCGTTGACCATGCCTCAAGGGGAGTACGATGCCGACTCGCTCCACAGCACCGTGGTGCCCAATCGCAACATGATTCTGCTGTCGTTGGCCATTGCCAAGGCAGTCAATATCGGTGCCAGCCGTGTGGATTATGGCGCGCACGGCGGCGATCACGTGCTTTACCCCGACTGCCGCCCGGCCTTCGTCGAAGCCATGAACGATGTGGCGCAGATTGCCAACTTCGAACCCGTCACCGTCCATGCCCCTTATCTGGCCTCCAGCAAAGCCGCCATCCTGCGTGATGGGCTCGCCATGGGCCTGGATTACCGCCATACCTGGACCTGCTACGAAGGCCAGCAGCTCGCCTGCGGGCAGTGTGGCAGCTGCCGTGAACGGCTGGCGGCCTTTGCCGCCAATCAGGCCACCGACCCGCTCGCGTATGCTGCCCTTGCCGAGCGAGACTGCTGATGTACCACGTCAAAGAAGCGTTTTACACGCTGCAGGGCGAAGGTGCCCAGGCGGGGCGCGCCAGCGTTTTCTGTCGCTTTACAGGCTGTAATCTCTGGTCGGGGCGTGACGCCGACCGAGCCACGGCCAAGTGCACTTTCTGCGATACCGATTTCATCGGCACCGATGGCGCCAATGGCGGCCGCTTCGAAAGCCCGCAGCAGTTGGCACGGCATATCAAACAGCTGTGGCCAGCCAACGCAGGCAGCGCGGTGCCCTATGTGGTGTTTACCGGAGGAGAGCCGTTACTGCAGCTCGATACCCCGCTCATCGCCATGCTGCACAGCGAAGGGTTCGAGGTCGCCGTGGAAACCAACGGCACGCTGCCCGCGCCCGCCGGAATCGACTGGCTATGCGTCAGCCCCAAGGGCAGCAACCCGCTGGCCATTCACCAAGGGGATGAGCTGAAGCTGGTGTACCCACAGCACGACGCCCCGCCCGAGCAGTTTGCCGCGCTGCACTTTCGACACTTTTACCTGCAGCCCATGGATCACGTCGCCCAGCATGCCGACACGATCCATACCACTGTCGCTGAGCGCAATGCCGCCACGGTGGCCGCCACGACGGCCTATTGCATGACCCACCCCCAGTGGCGCTTGTCGCTGCAAACCCACAAGATCGCAGGATTCGATTGATGGCTTTATTCGTTCACCACCTGACCCATATCGATGTCTCCCTTTGGTGCCCTGAGCGCGGCTTGACCGGCTGCAGTTGGCAGGTCGACGCCCATCTGGATGGCGAACTGGGTGAAGACGGCATGCTGTTCGATTTTGGCGAAGTGAAGCCCTGGATCAAGCGCACGCTAGACAACGGGCTAGACCATACGCTGCTGGTGCCCACCAAGGCGCTTGGCGTAGAGGTCAGCGAGTGCCCAGAAGGCCTGTGCATTCGCACCACCACGCCCTATCCGATGGAAGTACGCGGGCCTGCGCAGGCGTTCACCCTGCTCCCCTGGGAACACATCTCGGTGGCAAGGGTGACCCAGCTCCTGAGCGAAGAGCTGACACGCGCTCGGCCTCGCAACGTCACCCGTGTCACCCTGAACCTGCAGGAAGAGCGTATCGAAGGCGCATCCTATGGCTACAGCCACGGCCTGAAACGCCATCTGGGCAACTGCCAGCGTATCGCCCATGGCCACCGCTCACGGCTGCGTGTCTATCAACACCAGCAGCGCCAGCCCGCTCTTGAGGCACAATGGAGTGAATGGCTGGACAACCGTTACCTGCTGGAGCAGGCCGATGTGGCGGAGCAGACGGATACCACCCTGACCTGCCGCTACACAGCCGAACAGGGAGCGTTCTCGATCACCCTGCCCACTCACCGCTGCAGCGTGTTACCGGCACCCACCACCGTGGAAAACATTGCCCGTTGGCTGGCCAGCAGTATCGCCGAACAAACTCAGCAGGAAACCCATGTAGAAGCCTTCGAAGGTATCAACAAGGGGGCTACCGCGCAGGCAGCGCCATGACGATTCTGATTACCAGCGATCAGCAGGCGTCTTGCCGCATGGGCTGTGGCGCCTGCTGCATTGCCCCTTCGATCAGCTCGCCCATTCCCGGCATGCCAGACGGCAAGCCCTCGGGCATTCGCTGCGTGCAATTGAATGAGCAAAACCTCTGCATGCTCTTTGGTGATCCCCGTCGCCCTGCGGTATGCCGTCAGTTCGACTTCGACAAGGAAGTGTGTGGCGAGCACCGAGAAGAGGCCCTCGCCACACTCTATTGGTGGGAAACCGCGACCGGCGGCTAGACCTCGCCTCCCAGGCTTACCGGGTGCGGCAAGCGCCGGTCCAGCAGGCTCACCCAGCGCACCAGCACCGGCGCATCGCTATGGCTCACCTCGCCCAACAGTCGACGAAACACTTCTTTCGCCTGTTGGTCATTGGGTTCTATCCGCGTGAGCCATAGCTCCAGCGCCGCCAGTTCCTGGTGGCGATTGCCGTGCTCGCGGGATTGCTGAATGGCCATTTCCGCCAATGCCTTGACCTCGTGGGCGGGGTGACCCAACAGGTTGCGCACGCGTGCCAGCTGGGTGGCCAGTTCAGGCAGGAAGAGGGTCGTGCGCTCCCGGGCAATCACCAGGCACTGGTCGAGATAATCCTCGGCCGCTTGCAGCTCGCCCAGCTCGATACAGGCATCGGAGTACCACAGCACGGGGCGCTGGAAGCGGTCTCGTCCGTTCAGTTCGGCCATCTGGTCCAGGCTGTCGCGCATTTGTACCAGCCCGCCCTGATCCCCCGCCAACGCCCGCTGCCAACCCAGCACCCCCTGCGCAGAAATCTGCCAAAGCTGCAGGTCTGGCGTACCGGTCATGGCCGCGGCTCGCTCGGCATGCCGGGCCGCCAAGTGCACATGGCCCAACTGACGATACAATGCCGCCGCAAACATCAGCGCCATGGCCAGGGTACCCGGGTGGCCGATCTGCTCCGCCAGCCGAATGGCCGCCGCGACATGCCGCTCTGCGCGATGGTAATCACCTCGCAGACAAAGCGCCCAACCCTGAAAACAGGCCGCCGTTACCTGGGGATGATCCGAGAACGGCAGCCACTCGATCATCATGGGAGCATTCAGCGGATCGATTTCGTCCAGGTGGTCGTGGGCCTGTTGAATACGCCCCGCCCAGTATTCACAGTGTGCCCGCGCATAATCCGCCAATCGGCGGTAGCGCGGGTCTTCCAGGCGAGCGGCGATATCCGCCAGGGTCGATGCCAGCGCAAAGGCGTCGGCATGGGCATAGCGCTGGCTGCGCCCCACCCATAGCCCCCACTTGACCAGGAAAATCTGCTCGAGATCTTCCGGGTCGTCAGGCGTGTCGCTCCCGGTTTGGCGCAGCAGCTCACGGGCCTTCACAAAACTTTCATGGGCCGTGGGCGAACCGTGCCCTTCCAGGGCGAACGCTGCCTGACCACGTACCGTCAGCAGGCTGACTTCACGCTCTACCTCATGGGCTACGTGGCGCAGGCTGGCCAGGCCGAAGTCGGCCATGCGCAGCGCCGTGCGGTTGGCACTCACCTTGAGCGCTTCCCGCGCGGAGAGCTCGAAGTAGCGCGCCCCACGTGCATAGTGGCCGCTGCGCCGCAGATGCGTGGCAAAGTCTCCCGGATGGCGACTGATCCATACCGGAAAACGCTCCTCAATCAAGGTCACGACCTGCTGATGCAGCTTGACCCTGACGTCACGGGGACAGGAGAGGTAGGCCGCCTCTTGAAGCAACTGGTGACTGAACTGGTACTCATGATCACCGCCCTCCTTGTCGATGGGCTCGATGATCTCCAGCGCCCGCATGTGCTCTAGCGCTTGGCACAACCTGGGCTTTTCCCAACCACTGCATTCGGCCAGCAAGTCCAGTCGAAAACGCTTGCCCAGCACCGCTGCAATATGGGCAATATCCCGGTCGCTTTCCAACTGATCGATTCGACTGGCCAGTAGCCCCAGCAGCCCCTTGGGCAGCTCATCCAGCTGTACGCTGCGCCCCTCCCGTCGATCCATGTCGAGGCGACGACAGATCTCCTGCATATACAGCGGAACACCATCACAGCGCTCGATGATCTGGTTGCGCAGCCGTGGGCTCAGATGAATACGATAACGACGAGAAAGTTGCGACAGCAGCCGCGAAGACTGCAGTGCATCCAGCTTGCCCAGGGTGATCTGCTGATCCCAGTGCAGTTTGACCGGTAGCGGTTCGCGGCCGTGGTGGCTGGCCACCATCATGAAGGCCGTGTTGATCGACAGACGTGCCTGTAGCCCCGCCAACACTTTGAAAGAGGGTTCATCCAGCCACTGCAGGTCATCGATCATCAGCACCAGAGTTTGCGACACGGCACGATGGTCGATCAGCCGATGCAAGAGCTTCACCACCAGCTCCACGGCTTCGCCATTTTGAGTCAGCTGGCTGATTTCCTGAACTTCGCGAACCCCCAACGCCTCTTCCAGCAGCTGCTGACGCGCGCTATCCGAGGTATCGAGGCCCAGCGTTGCCTGCAGCGCATGCACGGCATCGAGCGTTGGCGGATGTTCGAAGTGCCAGGCCAGCAACGACCGGGCTACACCGTATGGGTCCAGTACCGAGAGCCGAGTAGTCGGAAGCCAGCAGATCGCCGCATCGCGGCTCAGCTCCAACTGCCGAAACCCCACCATCAACGCCGACTTGCCCATGCCCGAGGCACCCCGCACCAACACGCTTTGCCGCAAACCAATGCCAGCCCGTGCCAGCGCATCGCGCAAGGTGCGTAGCGAGGTTTCCCTTCCCACCAGGCTCGGTGGCAAGGCATCACGCCCGCCTTCGTTCTGGCCCAGCACCAGCGCACGTAAACGCACGCGGCCATCGCTGGCCACCAAACGCGATACCAGCCTGGGCTGCAAGTCCAGCGCCGGGGGCATGTGCTGGCTGGCTGCCTGAGAGATGACCAGCTCGCTTCCCTCAGCGGCACTCATCAACTCCAGAGACTCTTGCGTCACCTGGCCCAGCGGGTCGGCCAGCTGGCGCTCGGGCAAGTAGACCACGCGCCCGCTGTGCAATCCGGCCGCCAGTTCGAATACCGGCGGTTCGGCGTCCCCGGCCCAGTGGCGACGGCTCTCCTGAGGTAGCGCCTGACGGCAGTGTTCGTAAAGCGCCACCAGCTCCGCCAGCTGATGGGCGGGACCATGGGTACCGAAGCAGGCCAGACCCAAGCCCCCCGTTGCCCCCGGCAGCCAGAAACCGCCCAGATGGTGGCACTGCTGCTCCAACCATCTCAGCAGCTCCAGCTGCAAGGCCAGGCAGTTGCGGGTAGCCGCGCGATCCGGCCAGTCACCCTTCAAGCGCAAGCGGATGGCCATCACCGAAAGCTGACGCAGCTCGATCTCATCTTCGCGCAGCGGCTTGCTGTCCGCAGCTAACGCGCGCGAAAAGGCGCCCTGAGGCGACATCGCCCGGGGGTCGTGGTGGCCATCCGACCAGAAACTGGCCAATTGCACGAAACTGGGCTCAGGCTGTTGTCCGGAGAGCGCCAGCAGTTGCAGGTAGCTGTTGTACTGCTCGTGAGCCGCAGCCATCTGGTTCTGCTCGGCTAGCTGCCGCACCCAGCGCTCGTGGAACGGGCCGTAGCCTGAAAAGCGGCTGACCAGTCCTTCCAGCATGGCATCCGGCACTTCGGCGTGTGCTTCCAGCACCTGTTCGGCAAAACGGATGACTCGTTGGCGCCACTCATTGCGCACTTGCACCAGCCAGCGCTGGAACTCGCTGCAGTTGCTGAGCTGCAGTTCCTCGATCAGATCCCCCTGGTAGCACTCCATCAGCGCATCCAGTGTCTCCAGATCCTTGGGCCCTTCCAGCAGTTGCTGCAGCTCATGCAAATCCATCTGCCAGTGGGACGGCAAATGGAAGGCAATGGTCTGCCGCGACACATTGAGGACGTGATCGGCATGCTCGCCCATGGATTGGCGCAGGCAGTGCAGCGCATGGCGCAGGTTGGTTCTGCCCGAGGAGAGGCCCTGGTCTGGCCACAGCAGCTCCGCCAGGGCGGCACGATTGACGGGCTGACGATGGAGCAGCAGATATACCAGCAGCGCCTTGACCTTGTCGTAGCTGAAATGAGTGAGCACGTCCTCCCCTTGAGTCAAGGAGAAGTGACCAAACAGGGTCAACTGATCTGTCTGTTGAGCATCACGCATGTTACACATCCTGCCTTGGCTAGCGGCGCATCACGCAGGCACGCCACTATGAAAACGAAAAGCCGTATCTGGAGACATGATCAGTTCCGCCTCACGAGCAACGAAGAAGGCGATGCGTTCGTCGATAGGCGCATCGGTCTGCTGGCGAGCCAGCAAGAGATAGTCTTCGAAATGACGCCCCTCGGACTTGACCAGGGTGCGATAGAACTTGGCCAGCTCTTCGTCCAGGTAAGGAATGAGTCGCGCGAAGCGCTCACAGCTGCGCGCCTCGATCAGAGCGCCGATGATCAACAGGTCGATCAAGCGCTCAGGATCCTGACTGCGTAAATGCTTTCTAAGGCCTTCGGCGTAGCGTGACGCCGTCAGATGGCGATAAGGAACACCACGGCGTTCCATCAAGCCCACTACCTGCTCGAAATGAAGCAGCTCCTCGCGGGCCAATTGCGACATCTTGCTCAACAGCAGCGGCTGATCCACGTAGCGATACAGCAGGCTCATGGCCGTGGAAGCCGCTTTTTTTTCACACTGTGCGTGATCGATCAGCAGTGTTTCCGGGTTGGCCAATGCCCATTGCAACCAGGCATCGGGGGTCGGGCAAGCTAAAAAGTCATGCAAACTTTCTGGCAGCAGATCATCCGCTTGCAGCGCATGTTCCGCTGTTTGCAACGCCATTAATTGTATCGACATAACACCAGCACCAAGCGTTTATCACACTATTGTACAATATATAAACGCCAATGGCGTCCGTTCCCTGATTGGTTCGAGGATGAACAAACGTGTCTTCCAGCCTCGCTTAAAAATGCATTGACACTAATGTATAGCAAGCCTGAATCACGCTCCACACGGGAATCATGCTTGCCGAGGCTACCCAGCTCTACAGGCCAGCGCTCGCTTGGCAGCCATGGTAACGCGGCATCACGATAATCACACCAGCCGTCACCCAAAAACACGCCTCTTGGTAAAAACGTTCATGTTTACGGCACATTAATCAAAAAAGCTGCCCTCAGGAAAGCGTCTTTCAACATCTCAACACAAAGTACAAGTAGGCATCCTGCCTGACTTCTTAACATTGTCGACAGTTTCCCGTAGAATCCGAGCCATCCACCAGACGCTGATTCTCAAGCGTATGTCATGTGATCGAAGGATGTCCTTGTTACCGTGCAGGCGTCTTTTGCTACCACTGATGATCACTACCAAGAAGATGAGAGGGCCCCAACGTGCTTGAAGCTTACCGCCAACATGTCGAGGAACGCGCTGCAGAGGGCGTCCCAGCCAAGCCCCTGACCGCCGAACAAGTCGCCGACCTGATCGAGCTGCTGAAGAACCCGCCGGCCGGAGAAGAAGAGTTCATTCTGGACTTGATCACCAACCGGGTACCGCCGGGCGTCGACGAAGCCGCCTATGTCAAAGCGGGCTTCCTGACCGCGTTGGCCAAAGGCGAGGCGTCCTCGCCGCTGATCGACAAGGTCCATGCCGTCAAACTGCTGGGCACCATGCAGGGCGGCTATAACATCGCTTCCTTGGTCGAGCTGCTCGATAACGAAGAGCTGGCCCGTGAAGCAGGTGAACAGCTCAAGCACACCCTGCTGATGTTCGATGCGTTCCACGATGTGGAAGAGCGCGCCAAGAATGGCAACGCCGTCGCCAAGGACGTCATGCAGTCCTGGGCCGACGCCGAGTGGTTCCTTTCCAAGCCTGCGCTGGAAGAGAAAATCACCCTGACCGTCTTCAAGGTCCCGGGTGAAACCAACACCGACGACCTGTCGCCCGCGCCGGATGCCTGGTCGCGCCCTGACATCCCGCTGCACGCCAACGCCATGCTCAAGAACGAGCGTGACGGTATCGAGCCTGAAGTACCCGGCACCACTGGCCCGCTCAAGCAAATCGAAGCCGTGAAAGCCAAAGGCTACCCAGTGGCTTACGTGGGCGACGTAGTCGGCACAGGCTCTTCGCGCAAATCAGCCACCAACTCGGTGCTGTGGTTCTTCGGTGACGACATCCCTTACGTGCCCAATAAGCGCGGCGGCGGTTTCTGCTTTGGCGGCAAGATTGCCCCGATCTTCTTCAACACCATGGAAGATTCAGGCGCCCTGCCGGTAGAGATGGATGTTTCCAGGCTGGAAATGGGCGATGTCATCGACATCTATCCCTATGAAGGCAAAGTGTGCAAGCACGGCACCGATGAAGTGCTCTCCACCTTCGAGCTGAAAACACAGCTGATTCTCGATGAAGTGCGTGCAGGCGGTCGTATTCCGCTGATCATCGGCCGTGGCCTGACCGGCAAGGCGCGCGAGTCCCTGGGCTTGGCGCCGTCAGACGTTTTCCGTCTGCCGGACCAGCCTGCCGATACCGGCAAAGGCTTCACGCTGGCACAGAAGATGGTCGGCAAAGCCTGCGGCCTGAACGGCGTGCGCCCCGGCATGTACTGCGAGCCGAAGATGTCTACCGTCGGCTCCCAGGACACCACTGGCCCAATGACCCGTGACGAGCTGAAAGACCTGGCCTGTCTGGGCTTCCAGGCCGACCTGGTCATGCAGTCCTTCTGCCACACGGCTGCCTATCCCAAGCCGGTGGACGTGGACACGCACCACACCCTGCCCGACTTCATCATGAACCGCGGTGGTGTTTCACTGCGCCCCGGCGACGGCATCATCCACAGCTGGCTGAACCGCATGCTGCTGCCGGATACGGTCGGCACCGGCGGTGACTCCCACACCCGCTTCCCGCTCGGTATCTCCTTCCCGGCAGGTTCTGGTCTGGTTGCCTTTGCGGCTGCCACTGGCGTCATGCCGCTGGATATGCCCGAGTCCGTTCTGGTGCGTTTCAAGGGTGAGCGTCAACCTGGCGTCACGCTGCGCGATCTGGTTCACGCCATTCCTCTCTACGCCATCAAGCAGGGTCTGCTGACGGTCGAGAAATCCGGCAAGAAAAACGCCTTCTCCGGCCGCGTGCTGGAAATCGAAGGCCTCGAAGACCTCACCGTCGAGCAAGCCTTCGAACTCTCCGATGCCTCGGCCGAGCGTAGTGCGGCTGGCTGTACCATCACGCTGTCCGAAGAGAGCGTGACCGAGTACCTGAAGTCCAACATCACGCTGCTGAAGTGGATGATTGCCAACGGCTACGGCGACGAGCGTACCATCAGCCGTCGTATCGAAGGGATGGAAGCCTGGCTGGCCAACCCGTCACTGATGCGTGCGGATAAAGATGCCGAGTACGCCGAAGTCATCGAGATCGACCTCAGCGAGATCAAGGAGCCGGTGCTCTGCGCCCCCAACGATCCGGACGACGCTCGCCTGCTCTCCGACGTGGCTGGCGAGAAGATCGACGAAGTGTTTATCGGTTCGTGCATGACCAACATCGGTCACTTCCGTGCCGCCGGTAAACTGCTCGAGAAACAGCCTGCGGGTAGCCTGAAGACCCGCCTGTGGTTGGCGCCACCAACCAAGATGGATCAGCACCAGCTGACCGAAGAGGGTTACTACGGCATTTACGGCCGTGCAGGCGCCCGCATGGAAATGCCGGGATGTTCACTGTGTATGGGTAACCAGGCGCGTGTGGCTGCCAAGAGCACCGTCGTGTCTACGTCTACACGTAACTTCCCGAACCGCCTGGGAGATGGCGCGAACGTCTACCTCGCCTCGGCGGAGCTGGCAGCGGTAGCCGCGGTGGAAGGCCGCCTGCCGACAGTTGCTGAGTACCAGCGCTACATGGGCGAATTTGACGCCCTGGCCGGCGAAATCTATCGTTACATGAACTTCCACGAAATCGAGGAGTATCAGAAAATCGCCTCGAACGTGATTCCAGTAGCGCAAGAGGCTTAAGCGCCCAGGCTACTGACCCATCGCCGATGCTCGCAACATCGCAGAGACGCTACGCGACTCTGAGCCGATGACCGAACGCCCCTTCCCTTGCAGGTTGGGGCGTTTTTATTACCCACAGTGTCATTCATGGACAGGAGACTCTCATGACGACCACACCTCACGTCGTGACCCCCGATTTGTGCGACCAGTACCCCGAGGTCAAGGTGCTCGAGCCGATGTTTGCCAACTTTGGCGGCGTCGATAGCTTTTATGGGCCTATTCGTACCGTCAAATGCTTTGAAGACAACTCCATGGTCAAGCAGGCCGTCGCCGAACCCGGCGAAGGCGCCATTCTGGTGGTGGACGCAGGCGGCTCTCATCGCTGCGCCATGTTGGGCGACATGCTGGCTGAACAAGCCGCCAAAAACGGTTGGGCAGGCGTCATCATGTATGGCTGTGTGAGAGACGTAGACATTCTGGCCACCCTGCCACTGGGCGTGCAAGCGCTGGGCAGCCACCCTCGTCGCAGCGAAAAACATGGCGAAGGCCAGCGCGACGTGGCGGTGACCTTTGCAGGCGTCACGCTGCAGGTGGGTCAATGGCTTTACGCCGACAATAACGGCATCATCGTCGCCGAACAGCCGCTCAAGCTCTCTTGATCGCGCCGATCTCCTGCTAACCCGTCAGACTTGTCAGTGGTGGCAGATAGTGCCACCCTGATATTTCATTTCCATGCCACGGACACCATGCAGCCGCTCAAGCCACTGGGCTACGCCCTACTTCGCACCCTTCGTGACCACCTGCGCCCACTGATTGCCTACCACCTGCTATTCACGCTGTTGGCATCGGCCGTGGTGTTGCCGCTGGTGGCCTGGGGCTCCCAGCGATTCATGGCCCAGCTCAACCGTACCGTGGTCACCAACGACGCCCTGTTGGCGCTACTGTTCAGCCCCCTCGGGCTGTTCACCCTGCTGGCGGGCCTTGCGGTCACTTTCTTGCTGATCTACTGGCAGCAAGCGGGCATGCTTCAAGTGGCCAGCAGGCCCAAGGACAACCACTACCGCCTGGCCCTGGAGGCCCTGTGGCTCAGCACTCGGCGCCTACCAGCACTGCTGCTGCTGGTGATCCTGCAGGTGGGCGCCCACCTGCTGCTGCTGGCCCCGTTCATGGCAGCCATCGCCTGGCTATACGATCTCTGGCTCAGCGGCCTGGATCCCTACTATCTACAGCGTGTACGCCCACCAGTACTGTGGTACTTCATCGCCTGCGCCTTACCGGTCATGCTGCTGTGGATGAGCCTGGCGGCGTGGCTATATCTGCGCTGGCTACTGGCGCTGCCGCTGGTGGCGCTGGAGCACTGCCACCCCCTGCAGGCCTTGAAGCGCAGCGTGCGCCTCACCCGTGGCTGGCACCGCTCCATTGGCGCGGCGGTGCTCCTGTTACTGCTCGTCATCATCGCCCTACCGATTGCCACCACCTGGCTCTACGATACCCTCGTCACGCCGCTGCTCTGGTGGCTTCCCGAGCACAGTGCCGTGCTGGTACCGGCGATGCTGGCCTACCTGACCGGCTATGTCCTGATCACCCTGACCATCACGTTTCTGGGCATTACCACCCATGCGCTGCTGTCGGCCTGCCTTTACTTGCAGCTTGCCTATCGGGAGGCTCGGCCTGCCGCTCCCGAGAATTCACAGACAGGTCGATTGGCCTGGGCACTGGAAGTGTGTGTCTTGCTGATTGCCGCACTGCAAGCCTGGTGGATACTCAACAGCTTCGAAATACGCGATGACGTCGCCATCATCGCCCACCGGGGCAGCTCCATGGTGGCGCCTGAAAACACCCTGGCCGCCGTGCGCCAGGCACTGGAGGATGGTGCCGATGCCGTCGAGCTGGACGTGCGCCTCAGCGCCGACCAGCAGGTCATGCTCTACCATGACCGCACGCTGGCCAGGCTCACGGGGGATCCCAGGGAGTTTGGCGAGCTGACCCGGGCCGAGCTAAGCGAGTTCGATGTGGGTAGCTGGTTTGGCGATGCCTTCCAGAACGAACGAATCGCCGGGCTAGACGAGACCCTGGCACTGGTGAGAGGCCGCGCCGCGCTGATGATCGACATGAAGCCGCTGCCAAGCCAGGAGGAAGCGTTGGCACAGGCGGTACTGGATGAGCTGGAGGCAGAAAACGATCGCCGCTATCGCTGCTGGGCCACCCAGCACGATGCCTTGGATGGAATGGCTGCCTGCGGCTTCCCGAATACGCTGCTGGAAATGCGCATGGCCACCATGTCCCCCGCGCTGGTCAGCTTCATCAAGCAGCGGGCGCCCGAACTGAGGGTGACACTACTGGCGCAGCTGATACTTCCCGGCACGCTGGACCGCCGTCAATTCGATGCGCTGGGCTTACGGCATAACCGCATTACCCGTCAGGAGGTTCGCCTGGCGGCCCTCTACGGCTATGAAATCCACGCCTGGACGGTCAATGATCGGGCCAGAATGTCGGCGCTGATCGATCTTGGCGTAGACGCCATCATCACCGACTACCCTGACCGCTTGAGAGAATTGCTCGAAGACCGCCACGCCATGAGCGATGGCGGCCTGATGCTGGTGAAACTGCGCAACTGGCTACGTCAGTAGCGCATCGCTGCGGTCGCGGGCTTACTCGCCCATGACCACGCCCTCACGACGCGGGTCGGCGCCACCAAACAGGGTGCCGTCTTCCAGTTTCATGATGGCTTGCAGGCCACTGGTCAATTCCCGCTCACTCACCTGATGGCCGCGCTCACGCAGTGCGTCGGCGGTTTCTTCCGAGAATCGGCCCTCTTCCAGATAGACATCGCCCCCCAGGGTGATGGCATGGGGCAGGTCCAGCGCTTGCTGGGCATCGAGCCCCCAGTCACGCATGGCCACCAGGCTTCTGGCCGTGTAATGAATGATCGCTGCACCACCTGGCGAGCCCAGGCTGGCCACCAGCTCGCCGCTCTCCAGATCGAACACCAGCGTTGGGCTCATGCTCGAACGGGGACGCTTGCCAGGCTCTACCCGGTTGGCCACCGGGCGGCCGTCGCTTTCCGGCTCGAAGGCGAAATCGGTCAGCTCGTTATTGAGCAGATAGCCCCCTGCCAGCCCCGTGCCGCCGTCTGCCAGGATACGTGAGCCGAAGGCTTGTTCGATGGTCGTGGTCATGGCCAGCGCATTTCCATCGCCGTCCACGATGCTGATGTGGCTGGTGCCATACTCGGGCTGTTCGGGCTGGCTGGCAAAGCTCACCTCCAGCTCACCGGGATTGCCAGGCTCGACGCTATCGCCCAGCGACTCCTCGCCCATTAAACGGCTGCGCTGATTGAGATACTCCGGGGCCAGCATCGTAAGCCAGTCGCCTCCCGGTGCCTCGACAAAATCAGGATCGCCGATGTAGCGGCCCCGGTCGGCAAAGGCCAGCCGAGATGCTTCGAGGAACTGATGCAGCCAGCCGCTGCTGGGCACACCGTTATCCAGCGGCGCTTCGATCAACGGCTGCTGATCGAGAATACCGAGGATTTGCATGACGGTGATATGGCCCGACGACGGCGGCGGGAAGCCGCACACTTCCCACTCCTGCCAGGGCGTACAGATCGGCTCGCGCTCCACCGGCTCGTAGCCGCTCAGGTCGTCCAGGCTCATCTCGCCCGGACGCTGCGGATGGGACTGCACTCGGGCCACCAGGTCTTCGGCGATCTCACCTTCATGGAAGGCACTGCTGCCCTCTTCCGCCACTCGCCGCAAAATAGCGGCCAGCGCGGGGTTGGTCAAGGTGTCGCCCACGGCCAGCGGCTCGCCTGCTTCATCGTAGTAGAACGCTCGGGCCAGCGGGTCCTCGCGCAGCGCCGTGTCGTTGGCCAGGCTGGTATGCAGCCGGTGGCTGACGGCAAAGCCCTCTTCCGCCAGCGTAATGGCAGGGGTAAAAAGCTCTCGCCAGGCGAGTTGACCATGTTCGGAGTGGGCCTGCTCCAGCATGCGCAGCACCCCCGGCACCCCCACAGAGAGACCGCTGGCCACCGCGTCCATGAACGGTAGCGGCTCGCCATCTTCCATGAACAGCTCACCGGTGGCCGCCGACGGTGCAGTCTCGCGACCATCGAAGGCCTGCACATTGCTGCCATCGTAGTGCATCAAGAAGGCACCGCCGCCGATCCCACTGGACTGCGGCTCTACCAGGGTCAGCACCATTTGTACGGCCACGGCGGCGTCGATGGCGTTACCGCCGGCCTTGAGCACTTGATACCCCGCGTCAGTGGCCAGCGGGTTCGCCGCAGCAACGGCAAAGGATTCCACGGCCCAACCGGGCTTCTCCTCATACCCTGAGCCTACTTCCGGTGACATCTCGGGGGCCTGGTAGCTAAAGCCCCAGCTCACCATGGGAACGAGTAGTAAGCCCGTCAGGGGGATTGCCCGTTTAGGCAGCATAGTCTTTCTCCTTTTCAGCAGGGTGCAGGCAGATATCGCGTAGGGCCACGGGGGCGGCGTCATCCAGAGCGGTGTCATCCAAAACAAAGCGTAGCCTATAAAACCCGTGCGCCCGGCACAATGGCCGGGCGCAAATCGAACAGCAGGCTAACTAACCCATGGATGTCAGGCGATACTCTCTCCTGCCAGCATGAACCAGGTTTCGAGAACCGCGTCCGGGTTCAGCGATACCGAGTCGATCCCTTGCTCCATGAGCCACTTGGCGAGGTCCGGGTGATCCGAAGGCCCCTGGCCGCAAATCCCCACGTACTTGCCTTGCGCCTTGCACGCCTGAATGGCCATGGCCAGCAGCTTTTTGACCGCTGGGTTACGCTCATCGAACAGGTGGGCCACGATGCCCGAGTCGCGATCCAGCCCCAGGGTCAATTGCGTCAGATCGTTGGAGCCAATCGAGAAACCGTCGAAATACTCGAGAAACTCATCGGCCAGCAGCGCATTGGCAGGCAGCTCGCACATCATGATGATCTTGAGGCCGTCAGGGTCGCTGCTACCGCCGCGCTTCAGGCCGTTGGCGGCCAAGAGCTCGACCACTTCCCGGGCCTCATCGGGGGTACGCACGAAAGGCACCATGATCTCGACGTTGGTGAAGCCCATCTCTTCACGCACGCGCTTCAGCGCCCGACACTCCAGCTCGAAACAGGGGCGGAAGGCGTCGGAAATATAGCGAGAAGCGCCACGGAAGCCCAGCATGGGGTTCTCTTCACCCGGCTCGTACAGCTTGCCGCCAATCAGGTTCTCGTATTCGTTGGATTTGAAATCCGAGAGGCGGACGATCACCCGCTGCGGATGAAACGCCGCCGCCAGGGTGGAAATCCCCTCCACCAGCTTGTCCACGTAGAAACTGACCGGGTCGGCGTACCCTGCCGTACGCAGGTCGATCACCTGCTGAAGGTCAACCGGCAGCGTTTGATAATCCAGCAGCGCCTTGGGGTGCACGCCAATCATGCGGTTGATGATGAACTCCAGGCGCGCCAGCCCCACGCCCGCGTGGGGAAGGCTGGCAAAGCCAAAGGCACGGTCCGGGTTGCCCACGTTCATCATGATCTTGAAAGGAATCTCCGGCATGGCATCGACGCTGGAGACGTTGCAATCGAAGGCCAGCAGGCCTTCATACACATGGCCGGTATCACCCTCGGCACAGGAGACCGTCACGTCGCTGCCTTCCTGCAGCTGCGTGGTGGCATCTCCACAGCCCACCACCGCGGGTATGCCCAGCTCACGGGCAATGATCGCCGCATGACAGGTACGCCCGCCTCGGTTGGTGACGATGGCCGATGCCCGCTTCATGATCGGCTCCCAGTCGGGGTCGGTCATGTCGGTAACCAGGATGTCACCCTCCTGGATCTTGTCCATCTCGTCGGGGCTGAGCACGATCTTGACCGCACCACGGCCAATGCGTTGTCCGATGGCCCGGCCAGTGATCAGCGTGCGGCCCTTCTCGCGCAGTTGGAAGCGCTCCAGCTTGCCGCCCTCCTGCTGGGAAACGACGGTCTCAGGACGCGCCTGCACGATGTACAGCTGGCCGTCATCGCCATCCAGAGCCCACTCGATATCCATGGGCCGCTGGTAATGCTGCTCGATGGTGACCGCCTGACGGGCGAGGTCCATGATCTGCTCGTCGTCGATACAAAACCGCCCGCGATCCTTGTAAGGCACGTCAACGGTTTCCACGGAACGACCTGCGCTGGCATCCTTGCCGTACACCATCTTGATCAGCTTCGACCCCAGGGTACGACGCAGCACGGCGGGGCGCCCAGCGGCCAGCGTGGGCTTGTGCACATAGAACTCGTCAGGGTTGACCGCGCCTTGCACCACGGTCTCGCCCAACCCCCAGGAAGCGGTGACGAACACCGCGTCCCGGTAGCCGGACTCGGTATCCAGGGTAAACATGACCCCAGACGCACCGGTTTCGGAGCGCACCATTTTCTGCACCCCGGCGGACAGGGCGACGTTTTCGTGGGCATAGCCCCGATGGACGCGGTAGGAAATAGCACGATCATTGAACAGCGAAGCAAAGACTTCGTGGACCGCGTGCTTGATGTTGGCCAGGCCTTCGATATTGAGGAAGGTTTCCTGCTGACCGGCAAACGATGCATCCGGCAGGTCTTCCGCCGTGGCGGAGCTGCGTACCGCGACCTTCAGGCCGGGGTGTTTCGCCTGCAGCTGCTGATACGCCTGCTCCAGTGCTGCTTCGAAGGCGGGCGGCAAAGGCGTCTCGATGATCCACTGGCGAATACGCTTGCCAGCCTCGGCCAGCGCCTTGACGTCGTCGACGTCCAGCCGTGCCAGGGTGTCGTTGATACGGTCGTTGAGGCCTTCGTGGGAGAGAAACTCGCGATATGCATGGGCCGTAGTGGCGAAACCGCCGGGCACCGTGACACCCACACCGGCCAGGTTGGAGATCATTTCGCCAAGCGAGGCGTTCTTACCACCCACGCGTTCGACGTCCGCCATACCCAGCTGATCGAACCACAGAATGTACTCTTCCACGCAACCCCCTCACTCAGACATTGATGCAACCGTTGGGACGACACCCATTCACGCTGTCACCCTAGCATCGCGGCCCCCTATTCGCCATTGGTCTAACAGCGCAGGGAGTGGAGGATTTTTACAACAACGGCCGGAAACACGGCGTTTATGTAGTCAGGCAGGATGCCGACCTGTTTTCGCGAGCACAATTGCGAGGCCAATCGCAAGTACCCTGCACACGCAAACCCTGCTCACGAAAACCCTGTACTCGAAAACCCTGCACTCGAAAACGTTGTACTGCCATGGCGCACGGCACACAATGAGCGTTCGTAAATCAGTTGGATGAGGGTGGCGGACAGACTATGAAACGAACAGCCTTTTTTATTTCCGATGGCACGGGGATCACGGCAGAAAGCCTGGGGCGCAGCCTGTTGGCGCAGTTCAGCGACGTGGACATCAACATGATCACCAAGCCCTATATCGATACGTTGGAAAAGGCTCAGGCCGTCGCCGAGATCATCGAGTCCACCGCGATGCGCGACGGTGTTCGCCCCATCATCATCGACACCATCGTCGACCAGCAGATCCGCAACGTCATCCGCCAGGCCTCCGGCTTCAAGGTCGATATCTTCTCGACGTTTCTGGAACCGCTGGAGCAGGAGCTGGGCACGCACTCTTCCTACAGCGTCGGGCGCACCCACTCCATAGGCAGCGACGATGTCTACATGGATCGTATCCACTCGGTGCATTTCGCACTGGATAACGATGACGGCGCCCGCACCCATCAATACGACAAGGCCGACATCATTCTGGTAGGGGTATCCCGCTGCGGTAAAACGCCGACGTCCTTGTACCTGGCACTTCAATTCGGCATTCGCGCGGCCAACTATCCGCTGACCGAGGACGACCTGGATGAAGATGGTCACTTGAAGCTGCCGAAAGCGCTGGCACCGCACCGGCACAAGCTGTTCGGCCTGACCATCGATGCCCGCCGACTAGCGGCCATTCGCAACGAGCGTCGTCCCAACAGCCGCTACAGCTCCATGGACCAGTGTCTGCAGGAAGTCGAGCAGGCCGAATCGCTCTACCGCAGCATGAACATTCCTTTCATCGACACCACGCGCTTCTCCGTGGAAGAGATCTCCACCCGCATGATTGCCGAAACCGGCCTGGCAAGACGCTTCTCGCCTCGCTAGGCCAGTGCCTTACATGCCCTTGGGTGCAAATATCCCCGGGGCATTTCGCCAGTAGCCCTTGTAGTCCATACCGAAACCAAAGACGTAGCGGTCAGCGACTTCCAGGCTGCAGTAGTCGGCCTTGAGACCGGGCACTGCCTTGCGGTCGTGCTGCTTGTCCACCAGTACGGCGGTGGTCACGCTGGCGGCCTGGGCCTCCTTGCAGTACGCCAGGATGGCCGCCAGGGTGGCGCCTTCATCGAGAATATCGTCGACGATCACCACATGCCGACCCGCCATGGGAATTTCCGGCGAGACCCGCCAGAACAGCTCGCCGCCGCGCAGTTCATTGCGGTAGCGGGTCGCGTGCAGGTAGTCCACTTCCAGGGGAAAGCCCAGCCGCGTCAGCAGATGACCGGTGGTGATCAAACCACCGTTCATGACGCAGTAGAAGACCGGCAACTTATCGCCCAGGTCGCGGGTGATCTCTTCCGCCATGCGGTCAAGGGCACGTTCGACCTGCTCCTGTGAAATCAAACAGTCGGCGTTGTCCATCAACTCGCGCATGGAGTCCAGCGACTCCAGCGCCTCTTTATCCAATTTGGACATCGAGCCTCTCCAAAACAGTCTATGGGTCAATTAGCTGGCGTCAGCCACCAGCGCTTCCAGCCTGGCGTGGGTCTTGCGCCAACGGCCCAGCGCAGCCAGTGCTTCCAGCTGCGGCCGCGCCCGGCCATAACGCAGCTTGGCGGGTCGCTTGTTGAATACGTCATGACAGGCCTGCACCACTTCCAGCGCCGCCTCACGGTCGTTGCAGATCAGCAGCATGTCGCAGCCCGCCGTCAGGGCAGCCCTGGCGCGCTCGGCGGGGCCACCCGCTTCATGGGCGCCGGCCATGCTCAGGTCATCCGAGAAGATGCACCCTTTGAAGCCCAGCGACTCACGCAGCATGCCTAGCCAGCTGGGGGAAAAACCAGCCGGGCGAGAATCGAAGGCAGAGTAGACGATATGGGCGGGCATGACGCCGTTGAGCAGCGTGGCAAGCTGACTGAAGGGCACCAGGTCGCGCTCCTTGATGGCCGAGAGCGGACGTTCATCCACCGGCAGTGCGGTGTGCGAATCAGCCCCCACGCCGCCATGACCGGGAAAGTGCTTACCCACGGCCGCCATTCCCGCTTCGTGCAACCCGTGCACGAAGGCCTGCCCCAGCAAGGCAACGTGCTGTGGGTCTCGGCTGAAGCTGCGGTCACCAATCACGCTGGAAATTCCGCTGTCCACATCCAGCACGGGGGCAAAGCTGATGTCCAGGCCGCAGGCGGCCATCTCCATGCCCAGCAGCCAACCGGCATCCTTGGCCAGCGTCAGCCCCACTGCCTGGTCATCGGCGAAGACATCGCCAATGCGTGCCATCGGCGGCATGCGCGTCACGCCTTGCCGGATACGCTGAACCCGCCCACCTTCCTGATCGATGGCCAACAGCAGGTCACCCCGCACCCCGCGGATGCTGTCGCACAGTTCGCGCACTTGGGTGGCGCTTTCCACATTACGGGCAAACAGAATGACACCGCCGACCGCAGGATTCTTCAGCAGGCGCTTGTCTTCCTTGCTCAGAGTCTGGCCTTCCAGGTCGAGCATGACCGGGCCTAAGGGTTGAGTCATCGTACTGGATCCAGGAAAAAGGGCGTCATTCTAGACCACCCGTGTGAGCTTTCAAAATGAGCAACACCATGTCACTTCAATGCAGCCATACCGGCGTGCCAGGCGGCGCCTGCTGAAACAGCCAGAGCAGGTCGGCATTGCGCAGTCGCACGCAGCCATGGGAAACGGCAACGCCCATGGGCTGGTCAGGGGGAGTACCATGCAGGTAGATGTAGCGACGCTGGGAATCGACACGGCCACCGCGATTGATACCGCGCTCCAGGCCACACAGCCACAGTATGCGGGTCAAGATCCAGTCGCGCTCGGGGAAGTCGGCTGCCAAACCGGCAGAGTAGATTTCTCCGGTCCAGCGACGACCACGAAAGACCGCATCCTCAGGCAGCCCATCGCCAATGGCTGCCCGCACGTAGTGCCAGCCCAGTGGCGTACGGCCACTGCCTTCTTCTTGCCCCACACCGGCCTTGCCCGTGGAAACGGCGCATTCGTGCTTTAGCTCACTCCCCTGCCACCAGCGCAGGCGTTGGGCCTGGGTGTCGATTTCCATCCAGCCACCTTCAACGGGCGGCAGGTCAGCCAATCTGGGCGTTTGCATGAAGCTTCTCATCCACGGTTGCTGCAGGCAACGGCATTGGCGCGCTCATGGCGGCCACCACGACGGGACGCAGACGCCGGATCAAGTCGCGCACCGTTACCTGCTCCTGATAATCCTTGGCAGCAATATCACGCAGCGCATCCAGCCCCGACAGCGTAAAGATCACCGTGCCCAGCATGAAGTGTAGCCGCCAGAAGCGCTCTGCATCCGGCAGCTCGGGGGTCGCCCGGCGCACCAGCTCGGTGAAGCGCGTAAAAACATCGCCATACTGCTGCTGGATGTAGCGCCGCAAGTGCCCTTGCGCCTGGCTGTAGGCCAGCCCCAGCAGCCGCATGAACACTTTCAGGCTGTGGCGCTCGGCAGGCACGGTCAGTACCGTGGTGGCCATGGTTTCCAGCAGCACTTCCAGCGGAATGGGCTGGCCTTCATAGCGCGCTTCCAGCTCATCCAGGGCGGTGTGGAAGCGCTCGGAGAACGGGTCCAGGTAGCGGGCAAACACCGCCTGTATCAGCGCTTTCTTCGACCCGAAGTGATAATTAACGGCGGCAAGGTTGACCCGCGCCTTGCTGGTGATATTGCGCAGTGACGTCTCGGCAAAACCCCGCTCTGCAAAGAGCACTTCTGCCGTATCCAAAATACGTGTGACCGTATCCGACTGGGCCATAGCGCCCTCCCAAAACAGGTGTTTAAAACATGGCGGTTGCGTTGGCGAATAGTATGCCATTCTCCCTGATGGCTCAAACGATAATCCCCTGTGTACCGCAGGTTGCGCTACCTGAGACGTATTGCAACTCATCATGTACTGGACAGAGCAACATACTGTATACTTAAACACATATTGATTTTACGGACATGTAGCGACTGTCTTTTCACTGTTAGGAGTCTGATATGTCACGCCCACTCACTGCACGCCAGCAGCATGTATATGATTTTATCGTGAAGACCATGGGCGAGCTTGGCTACCCCCCTACCCGCGCCGAAATCGCCAAGGCGTTGGGCTTTCGCTCACCCAACGCCGCCGAAGAGCATCTGCGCGCCCTGGAGCGCAAAGGCGCCATCCGCATCATCCGCAATACGTCCCGGGGCATACGCCTGCCCAACCAGGAGCCGCTCGACAACACGCCCCCGGCAGCCGAGCCCACCAGCGCCGCCAACGATGCCACGCCCAACGGGCTGCCGGTGATTGGTGAAGTCGCGGCAGGCAGCCCCATTCTGGCAGCGGAGCATATCGACCGTTACTGCCCGCTGCCGGCAGAGTACTTCACCCCCAAGGCCGACTACCTGCTGCGGGTACGCGGCCTGTCGATGAAAGACGTGGGTATCCTGGAAGGCGACTTGCTGGCCGTGCATCGTACCGACCGCGTGCGTGACGGTCAGATCGTCGTCGCGCGCCTGGAAGACGAGGTCACGGTCAAGCGTTTTAAACGCCAGGGGCATCACGTCACGCTGCTCGCCGAGAACGAAGACTTCGCCCCCATCGAAATCGACCTGAGAACTCAACAGCTGGATATCGAAGGCGTCGGGGTAGGCGTCATCCGAGGCGGCAACGGCCAGGCACTGGGCTAGACCGCCACCCACCTACTGCATATCGATATAGCGATGGTCGTTGAACGTGGCGACCCAGTGCGGGTGGTAGACCAGCAAGATACTCAGCAGCATGCCGGTGATGAAGGCTTCCGAGGGCATCAGCAAGGGTAGAAAGCGGGCATACTCCTGAGCCAGATAGATCGCTTCAGGGTCGGTGCCCGCCACCAGAATCAGCCCGACGGCCGCCAGCCCACCCCCTAGCGTCGCCAGCGCAGCACCGAAAAAACCGCAGGCAAACAGAAACACCATCAGGTTGTCCGGCAAGCGGCGATCCACGATACGCCATACCACCCCCGTGATCACGGCAGGCACCAGCCCCGTCACCAGCACGTTGGCCCCCAACAGTTCCCAGGCATTGCGCCCGATCAGCACCATCGCCACGTTGAGCAGCAGGTTGCTGATCAAGGCCAGGGGCACCTTGAACACCAGCGTCATCAACACCGTAAACACCAGATGCAGAGTCAACCAATCGACCGCCTGAGCCCGCAGCTGCCACATCAGCATCACGGCCAGCGTCGCGGCCATCCAGCGATGCTGCAAACCGGTATCTTCCAGCAGCGGCTGCCAGGGGCGCTGCCACAGCACCCACCCCAGAGCACATGCCGACACCAGCCAGGTAGCCAGCAGTGCCCAAGTGGCCAGCACGCTTTGTGCAAAGGACATGGCGCCCCTCCCCGGTGGGCGAGTTAGCTGAACACGACGGTCTTGTTACCGTGAATCAATACGCGGTCTTCCAGATGCCAGCGCAGGCCGCGGGCCAGCACGGCTTTTTCCACGTCACGGCCAAAGCGCACCAAATCGGTGGGTGTATGGCAGTGGCTGACCCGGTGAATATCCTGCTCGATGATGGGGCCAGCATCCAGCTCTTCGGTCACGTAGTGGCAAGTGGCACCGATCAGCTTGACACCCCGCTCATAGGCCTGGTGATAGGGCTTTGCCCCCGCAAAGGAAGGCAGGAAACTGTGATGAATATTGATGACGCGTCCGGCATAACGCTCGCACAGTGAAGGCGGCAGAATCTGCATGTACCGCGCCAGCACGACACAGTCAGCCCGGGCAGCATCGATCTGTGCCTGCACCTGCTCGAAAGCCGCCTGCTTGTTGGCCGGGTCCACCGGTACATGATGATAGGGAATGCCATACCACTCGGTGAGCGAGCGCATGTCGTCATGATTGGAGATGACGCCCACGATATCGCAATCCAGCTCGCCAGCCTGCCAGCGATACAGCAGGTCCACCAGGCAGTGGGATTCCCGGGAAACCATCAACACCACGCGGCGGCGCTTCTGGGTGTCTACCAGCGACCACTGCATGTCGAATTCGTCGGCGACGGGCTCGAATGCGGTGCGCAGCGCCTCGGCCGACATGCCCAGTGAATCGGCGAGAATTTCATAACGCATGAAAAAGCGCCCTGTTTCCAGATCGGAGTGCTGGCTGGCCTCGGTGATCGAGCCGCCCTGTTGGGCAATGAAGCTGGAAACACGCGCCACAATACCCACCTGATCCGGGCACGACACAACTAAACGGTAATAATGAGACATCAATGAACACTCTTGCGTATGTAACGGCACGTTCGCTGGGTAGGCGCCTGCTCGCGGGCAAGCCTCACCAGGCGCATTAGTGTAACGCAAGCGCCACGGCTAAGCACCGTGGTGCAGTGCCACGATGATTGTTACGTGCCCCTCCCTTCCCGTATAGTTAAGGGACTATATTTCCAGGCTTTTCATGACTGATGCATCCACCACGCGTTCAACTTCGTCCCCGTCGCCGCCCGCCCCTGCACCTGCTTCCGCTAGGTGGATGCGGTGAAATTGGAATGAATCTTACGCTGTATGGATACGACGATAAGTGGATCGCCGTCGATTGCGGCATGATGATCCGTCAGGATCTGCCCAACTCGCCGCTGCAGGTACCCAACACCGACACCCTACAAACCCTCGGTATCACGCCTGCCGCACTGTTCATCACCCATGGTCATGAAGACCACATCGGCGCCGTGGCCTGGCTATGGCCGCGTTGGGGCTGCCCTATTTTTGCCACCCCGTTGGCCGCAGGCCTGCTGCGACATAAATTTGCCGAACACCAGCTGAGCAGCGCTGCCATCGAAATCATCGAACCCGGCGATGCGGTGGAGCGCGGTCCCTTCACCCTGCGCTACCTGAGTGTCACTCACTCCATTCCTGAAAGCTGCGCCATCATGATGCAGGCGGGCGACTATCGAGTACTGCATACGGGAGACTGGAAACTGGACCCGGAGCCGCTCATCGGCGCCCCGGTGAATGCCGCTCATTTTCGTGCGCTGGCCCCTTTGGACCTGGTGGTGGGCGACTCCACCAACGCCCCCATGCCTGGCCAGTCAGCCAGCGAAGGCGACGTCGCCAAAGCACTGGCCACGACCCTCGAGCAGTGCAAGGGCCGCGTGGTGGTATCGTGCTTTGCCAGCAACCTGGCGCGGGTACTGGCCATCGGGCGCGCCGCTCATGCTTGTGGGCGGCGGGTCAGCTTGATGGGCCGCTCCATGGAGCGCATGGTGAGCGTGGCCAGAGGGCTGGGCTATCTGGACGACTTCCCGCCGCTGGTCCCGTCCCACGACCTTGGATACCTGCCTCCCGAAGAAGTGGTGATCATCGCCACCGGCAGCCAGGGCGAGCCACGCGCTGCCCTTCAACGGCTGGCGCAGCGTCGTCACCCCTTTGTCGACCTGGAGCCAGGCGATAGCGTGATTTTTTCTGCCAAGGCCATCCCGGGCAATGAGCGCCCCATCGAACAGCTTAAAAAACGTTTGTTACAGCTGGGTGTCGCGCTATTCGATGAAAACAATCACCCCGAGCTCCATGCCACGGGACACCCAGCCCGGGAGGAGCTGAAAAAGCTCTATCAATGGGTGCGCCCCAAGGCCCTGCTACCCGTGCATGGTGAAGCGCGTCATCAGCAGGCTCATCAGGCACTCGCCGAGCAGCTAGGTATCAGTGCCCCCCTTACGCCCGTCAATGGGGACCTGATCCTGCTGGACAATCAGGGCCTGCGCCTGGAAACGCGCCATCCACAGCCGCCCTGCATCGTCGATCAAAACAGCGTAAGGCCCCACCCTGGCCTCGAACATCAGTCGTCTGGTCCACGGCGCGGCAGCCTGTTTCTGGCGCTACCGGTCACCGCCACCGAGACCGGCTGGTGGCGCATCGGGCGGATGATGCTGGATACCACGGGGGCCAGCCCACTGGACGAAGAGAGCTTCAGCGACTGGCTGGACGAGCAGCTGGAAGAGATCGAAGCGGAAACGCTGGCAGACTTGCGCCACGCCCTGCAGCCGCGCCTGATGCACTGGCTGGCCAACCACTTGCAACACATGCCGGAGGTGCATCTCCAGATCATGGCCGCCGACATGCCCACCGAAGAGGAACTGGACCGACAGTAGTCCCTTTCCAGGTCAGCAGGCTGAAGAGCAGCTCACGACCAGCGCTCGGCATCCTGGTGATCGGTCTTGCGCTCCTTGACCCAATAAGTCCCTTGGCGCGCGCGCTCCTTTTTCCAGAACGGCGCCTGGGTCTTGAGATAGTCCATGATGAAGTCACAGGCCAGGAAGGCATCCCGGCGATGCGCACTGGCGACCAGCACGCGAACGATAGGGTCACCTAGCGCCAAATCTCCCACCCGATGAATGATGCGCACCGCCTGGAGCGACCAGCGTTGCCAGGCCTGCTCGGCGATCTCCATCAGGCTGCGCTCGGTCATTCCGGGGTAATGCTCCAGCGTCAAGCCCAGTACATCGGGCGACTCGTTGAAGTCGCGCACCAGCCCGGTAAAGCTGACCACCGCGCCGATATCCGTGCGACCCCGCAGCGCCTGCTCGTAGCCATGCGCCATGGAGAAGCTGTCCTCGGTGACCTCGACCACGAGCGCTTTATGCGGATGCTCAAGCAGCGCCATGGCTTAGCCTCCCGTGACCGGTGGGAAGAACGCCACTTCGTCATCGTCGGTAATGCGCGAACTGTCGCTGGCCATGACCTGGTTGATGGCACATAACGTACGCTGATCGGACAACAGCGCATAGCGCGCATCCTGAGCGCTGAGCGCCGCCTTCAGGCCCGCGACGTTGCGGCTCGGCAAACGATCCAGATCCACCGACACATCGCTTTCCCCGACCCGCTCGCGCAGCTCGGCCAGAAACTTGACCCGCACGCAGGGAGATGAGCAACGCTCCCCAAGGCTTACTTCCCCCGATGCCCCTTCGCCGGTCACGATGGGCGCGGGCATCAGGCGCTGGTAATCTCCCCGGCTACCCCCCTGCTTGCTCTCCAACTGCACGGCTTCGATACGCATCTCTTTATCGACGGCCTTGCACATGTCATACAGCGTCAGGCAGGCCACGGACACGGCCGTCAGGGCCTCCATCTCTACCCCCGTCCGGCCATTCAGGCGGCACAGCGCCGTAACGTTGACCCAACCGTTGTCGTGGTCGACCTCGAAGTCCACCGACACCTTGGAAAGCGCCAAGGCGTGGCACAGCGGTATCAGCTCATGGGTACGCTTGGCCGCTTGAATACCGGCGATGCGCGCCGTGGCCAGCACATCACCCTTGGGCAAGGCACCGTCCGTCAGCAGCTGAAGCGTCTGAGCGCTCATCACGATTCGTCCAGAGGCGACGGCCTCTCGGCGTGTCTCAGCCTTGTCGCCAACATCGACCATGTTGGCTTCGCCTTGGGCATTGAGGTGGGTTAACTGCATCGTGTCACCTTTTGCTATCAATCAGAGAGTGGCGCTGCTCGGCAGCCCAGTCGAATACCCAGCGGGCAATACCATCGATGTCGTCGAGGTTCAGCTGCATCACACCCTCACGCAACGGCACAGGCGCCCCGCCGCTCAGCGCCACGCCCACTCCATGCGGGTCATCGAGGATGTGCGCATCGCCAATGCCCTCTCGGTAGAGCACCAGCTTGGCGATGGGCCAGGCCTTGAAACCTTCGACGATGACCAGGTCTGGCGCATGCGGTGCCATGAGCGAAAGCAGATACGCCAGATCCGGCTCTTCCCCAGTCGGCATATCCATCATCAGCGCCAGACGGCGACTCGATGCCACCAGCATCGGGGCCGCTCCGGCCTTGCGTAGCTGGTAGCTATCCTTGCCGGGCTGGTCCACCTCGAACTGATGATGGGCATGCTTGATCACCGCCACCGAGAGGCCAAGCGCCCGCAGCCGGGGCAGCAGCTGTTCGAGTAGCGTGGTCTTTCCCGTCCCGCTCCAGGCGGCAACACCGAGTACCGGAAATGCACAGCGCAGTGGTTCACTCATGTCATACCTCGTCAACTGAGCGACTATTCGCCCTCTTTCTCCGCAGGCAACAGCCAGTTTAACGCAATGCCCACCAGGGCCGCCAAACTTACCCCCTGCAGGGTGAACTGACCACCCCCGAACTGCATACCGCCAATACCAAAGACCAGAATCAGCGACACCACCACCAGATTACGCGCCGCCGTCAGCGACTGCCCTGCGCGCACCAGGGTATTCATGCCCACCACGGCAATCGAGCCAAACAGCAGAGTCATGATGCCGCCCATCACCGGACCGGGAATGGTTTGCAGCAAGGCACCCAGCTTGCCGACGAATGCCAGCACGATGGCCAGCACGGCGGCAATCACCATGTATTTCGGATTGAACGCCTTGGTCAGTGTCACCGCGCCGGTCACTTCGGAATAAGTGGTATTGGGCGGACCACCGAACAGCGCCGCCGTGGTGGTGGCCAGGCCGTCACCCAGCAGCGTGCGATGCAGGCCGGGTTTTTCCAGGTAGTTCTTGCGGGTCACCGAACCAATCGCCACCATGTCGCCGATATGCTCGACGGCAGGCGCGATGGCCACCGGAATCATGAACAGAATTGCGGCCCAGTGAAAGCTGGGAGCCGTAAAGTTGGGCACCGACAGCCAGGCCGCTTCCCTGACCGGGGTAAAGTCGACCACTCCCATCAGCAGGGCCAGTAGGTAGCCCACTGCAATGCCGCCCATGATGGGCACCAGCCGCAGCAGGCCGCGCCCGAACACGGCCAGCACCAGGGTCACCATCAGGCTGGCCATGGAGAGAAAGATCGCCGCACCGTAGCCAATGTTGTCACTGGTCTCACCGGTGGCCATGCTAACCGCCACCGGCGCCAGGGCAAGACCAATCACCATGATGACCGGCCCCACCACCACCGGTGGCAACAGGCGGTGCAGCCAGGCCGTGCCTTTCAGCCGCACGGCCTGTGAAATGGCCACGTATACCAACCCGGCGGCCATCAGCCCGCCCATGGTGGCAGAGACTCCAAAGCTGGCAATCGACCCCTGAATAGGCGCAATGAAGGCAAAGGAAGAAGCCAAAAAGACCGGCACCGTCTGACGCGTGACACCATGAAAGACGAGGGTGCCCACCCCAGCGGTAAACAAGGCTACGCTGGGGTCCAGACCCGTCAGCAGCGGCACCAGCACCAAGGCACCAAACGCGACGAACAGCATTTGTCCGCCGGTCAGCAGTAGTTTAGGCCACGACTCTTGTGCAGTATTGGTTGTCATTGCACTACTCCAGGAAGGTCTATCGATAATAACGGAGGCAAAAAAATGCCCCCAACGCGGCGCGTAAGGGGCTGTATGTTACGGAGCGCTTAACGCGTTCCGAAAATCTTGTCGCCGGCATCTCCCAGGCCGGGGACGATGTAGCCATTCTCATCGAGTCGATCATCTACCGACGCGGTGTAGATTTCTACATCAGGATACGCATCCTGCACCCGTTTGATCCCTTCAGGGGCAGCCACCAGCACGATCACTTTCATGTGTTCACAACCGCGCTCACGCAGCATGTCCAGTGTCGCCACCATGGACCCACCGGTTGCCAGCATGGGGTCGATGACGATCGCCATGCGCTCTTCGATATCGTTGGCAAACTTGGCGAAGTACGGCACCGGCTGCAGCGTTTCCTCATCACGGTAAAGGCCTACAACGCTCACCCTGGCACTGGGAATGAGATCGGTCACGCCTTCCAGCATGCCCAGACCCGCTCGCAGAATGGGCACGATGGTGACTTTTTTACCCTTGAGACGCTGTGTCGCGATGGGTTCACCGTTCCACCCCTGGATCTCGTGATCTTCGAGCTCCAGGCCCTTGGTCGCTTCGTAGGTCAACAGCTTGGCCACTTCACCTGCCAGCTCACGAAAACTTTTCGTGCTCAGGTCGACTTCACGCATGAGTCCCAGTTTATGCTGAACAAGCGGATGATTAATGGCGTAAACACTCATGGGACTACCTCACTGCAGGGGATTCGGGATGGCGGCCTTGATCGCATTGAACACGCGCTCAAAATTGCGCGCCATTCTACCCGCAACTGACCATCAGGTTAAGGCTTTTCCGGCAATTGCCACGTAATCGGCGTGCGCCCCTGCTGCTGGAGGAACTGATTTGCCTTGGAAAAGTGGTGATTCCCAAAGAACCCCCGATGCGCCGAGAGCGGCGAAGGGTGCGGCGACTCCAGTACCAAATGGCGATGGGTATCGATCAGCGCTTTCTTCTGGCGGGCATGGCTGCCCCAGAGCAGAAATACACAGGGCTCGCCGTGCTGGCTGACGGTTTCGATGGCCCGGTCGGTGAACACCTCCCAGCCCTTGCCCCGGTGTGACGCCGCATTGCCCTGCTCCACGGTCAGCGCAGTGTTCAGTAACAACACGCCCTGTTTGGCCCAGGGCTCCAGGAAGCCATGGCGCACCGGCGTAAAGCCTACGTCCGCTGCCAACTCTTTATAGATGTTGACCAGCGACGGCGGCACCGGCACGCCCGGCTGCACCGAGAAACACAGGCCATGCGCCTGGTTGGGGCCGTGGTACGGGTCCTGGCCGAGAATGACCACCTTGACCGACGCCAGCGGGGTCAGCTCAAACGCACGAAACCAGTGGGACGAATGAGGATATATGACCTTTCTGGCCGCTTTTTCCTGAGCCAGAAAAGCTTTCAAGGCCGACATGTAGTCGGCCTCGAACTCTTGCCCCAGCCACTGTTGCCAGTCATTGGGTAGCGGAGTCGGCATGTTACTTCTTCATCTGGTCGGCGAGAGGCTCGACATAGGCAATGCCCATGTCCCAGGGGAACTGAATCCAGCACTGCTGTGCCACTTCGGTCAGGTACTGATCCACCAGTGGGCGACCTTCGGGCTTGGCGTAGATGGTCACGAAATGTGCCTTGGGCAGCATTTCACGCACCGCACGCGCCGTCTTGCCAGTGTCGACCAGGTCATCTACCAGCAGCCAGCCTTCGCCGTCGTGGTCGACGCCCTTCATGATATCCAGGCCGCCCTGGTTCATGTGGTCGTAGCTCTTGATGCAGATCGTGTCGATCAAGCGGATATTGAGCTCACGGGCAATCAGCGCCGCAGGAATCAATCCGCCTCGGGTAATCGCCACGATCCCCTTGAAGTCACGCTCGATCAGCAGATGACACAGCTGACGAACGTCACGATGAATCTGATCCCAGGAGACGGTGAAGTGTTGGTGGTAGCGTTCGCTGCTCATGGGGCGTTACTCGTCTTCATTAAAGGAACAGACCGCGAATACGCTGTAGCCCGCATCGCGAATTTTGGTAGAACCACCCAGCTCTGGCAGGTCGATGATCGTTGCCGTCTCGACGACCTGGCCGCCGCTACGCTGAATGAGATTGGCCGCTGCCAGCATGGTGCCACCGGTCGCGATCAGATCGTCCATCAAGAGAATACGGTCATTCTGCTGGAAAGCGTCGGCGTGCAGCTCGACTTCCGAATGACCATACTCCAGCGTATAGGTTTCGCTGATCGTCTTGAAAGGCAGCTTGCCCTTCTTGCGCACCGGTACGAAGCTGCAGCCCAACTCATAGGCCAGCGGGGCGCCGATGATGAAGCCACGAGCGTCAATCGCCGCGATGGCATCCAGGTTCATCTCCTGGTAGCGGTGCACGAAGCTATCGATCAGCTTGCGAAAGGCAGCGCTGTTTTGCAGCAGTGGCGTGATGTCACGGAAGTTCACCCCCTGCTCAGGCCAGTCAGGAACCGTGCGAATAACGGACTTAATGTAATCGCCGTAGATGCTCATCGCGTCTCTCATTGATTAGTCAAAATGCGGGCAGTTAGCCCAGGAACAGGAATTTTGCTGCAAACAGCAGCGCCAGCACCACCACTGCCGGGTTCAGATCGCTAAACCGGCCGGACAGAGTCTTGATGGCAACGTAGCTGATGAAGCCCAGGGCAATACCCTCGGCAATCGAGAAGGTCAGCGGCATGGCCAATGCAGCGATCAGTACCGGCGCGGCATCCGTGGGATCTTCCCAATTGGCATGCGCCAGGCTACCCGCCATCAGCACCGCTACGTACAGCAGCGCGCCCGCCGTGGCGTAGGCCGGAATGGAGCCCGCCAGTGGTGCAAAGAACAGGCTGATCAAGAACAGCACGCCCACGACTACCGCCGTCAGGCCGGTACGGCCACCCGAAGCAATACCCGCTGTCGACTCGATGTAACTGGTGGTGGTGGAAGTACCCAGCGCAGCACCGGCCATGGACGCCGTGCTATCGGCCATCATGGCACGGCCAATGCGCGGCAGCTTGCCGTCCTTGTCCAGCAGCTTGCCACGGTGCGCCACGCCCACCAGCGTACCCGAGGTATCGAACAGGTCGACGAACAGGAACGCAAAAATCACGCTCAGCATGGCCACGTCCAGCGCGCCCATCAGATCCATGGCCATGAAGGTCGGGGCGATGGAAGGCGGCATGGACATGATGCCACCGTACTGATTGTGGCCCAGCACCATGGCGGTGACGGTCACACCCAGAATACCGATCATCACCGCACCGGTCACGCGCAGGTAGGCCAGCGCGGTAATCACGAAAAAGCCCAACAAGGCGTAAATGGCCGGCGGCTGAGACAGGTCGCCCAGCGCCACGTAAGTCGCCGGATTGGACACCACGATGCCGGCATTTTTCAGGGCAATCATCGCCAGGAACAGGCCGATACCCGCCGCAATCCCCAATCGCAGCGACAGCGGGATCGAGTTGATGATCCACTCGCGCACCTTGAAAATGCTCAGCAAAAAGAAGGTCAAGCCCGAGAAGAACACCGCCCCCAGCGCGGCTTCCCAGGTGTAGCCCATTCCCAGCACCACGCCGTAGGTAAAGAAGGCGTTCAGGCCCATTCCGGGTGCCTGGGCAATGGGGTAGTTGGCCCAGAAGCCCATCACGAAACAGCCAATGGCCGCCGCCAGACACGTCGCCACGAACACGGCACCGTAATCCATGCCGGCTTCCGAAAGGATGCTCGGGTTGACGAAGATGATGTAGGCCATCGTAAGGAACGTGGTGACCCCTGCAATCACCTCGGTTTTTACGTTGGTCTTCTGCTCGGCGAGCTTGAAGTAGTTGTCCAGAAATTTCATATCGTTTTTATCCTTCGCGCTTACGCTGGATGCGTCCCTTGGTGCGAGAAAAGCCGCACATACTACCGAAAGGCACTACGCGATGCGAGTACCCCCTGTGCAGCGAATGAAAGGGCGATAGCGCCCCTGTCTTATGATTAGCAAACTTCAGGCCATAAGCTAACCGATTGGTCAACATAGGCCGATAATTTTCTACAGACGACTCGCCAACACCCGCTCCACGGTCTCCACGATGACCTGGGTTTGCGGGTCGATCTCGATATTGACCCAGTCCCCAACCAGTCGCTCCTTGAGCATGGTGCGCGACAGGGTTTCGGGGATCAGATTGACGCTGAACTCCACCCCCTCCCCCGTGCTGGCCGGTCGCACATCACCGACGGTCAGGCTGATACCATCTACGCCAATGTAGCCCTTCTCGAACACGAAACGGGCCATCGAGGGGGGCAGCAAGAACCACAACCGTCGATTATTGGGGGCTTCCTCGATGGCCACGACCCTGGCCATACAGATGACGTGCCCGGACATGGAGTGCCCGCCAATTTCATCACCAAAACGGGCTGCACGCTCTATATTGACGCATTGCCCCACCTCGATTGCACCAAGATTAGTCAATCGCAGCGTTTCACGCATCAAATCGAAGCTGACCTTCTCACCTTCGATGCGAGTAACGGTCAAACAGACCCCGTTATGTGACACCGACGCACCAATTTCCAGCCCCTCACGCAGCTCTTCGGGCAGCGCCACCACATGGGTACGAAACGCCTCCAGCTCCAGCACTTCGACGACTTCGGCGATACCTTGCACAATACCGGTGAACATGGACTTTCCCTCTGTTGATTCGCCAGCGAACTGGCTCAAGCTGTAAAAATTACCGCAAGCTTACACCCTATGCCCCAACCTTGTGCAGTGCAGGCCCGGCAAGTGCTTGAACAGCGTGTTTTTTGCTGTCCAACGCAGCCTGAAAAGGCCAAATTCAGAATTAAAAACTAAAAACAAGCCCTAAAAAAGCGTAAAACTCTGTATAAGCACGCTTAAACATGAAATAGACCGTATTTAATTGACAATTCACCTACCACTCTTTAGACTTTCGCCGCAAATGTAATGACGCCGATTTGTACCCAGATTGCGGGCGTCCACGCGGTTCCTGTAACCACGTGAAGTGCAGCTAAAAGGGTGTGTCCAGCGTTGATGGCCACCCGCAAGGGTGGCCTTTTTTTGTTACCCTCCCTACGCTCGCCTCCCCCGCACTCCGTCTTCGGCCTAACATTAAGGCAGACGCTATGATTGAACTTAGCAACGTAAGTAAAACCTACGGCAGCGGCCCCAGCGCCGTTCACGCCCTTCAGGATGTCAATTTAACGATACCCAAGGGCAGCATTCACGGCGTCATCGGCCTATCCGGCGCAGGTAAATCGACCCTGATCCGCTGCGTCAACCTGCTGGAGCGCCCCACCAGCGGCAAGGTACAGGTCGACGGCCAGGAAATGACCCAGCTGAGCCGCCGGGACCTGAATCAGGCACGCCATCGTATCGGCATGATCTTTCAGCACTTCAACCTGCTCACCACGCGCACTGTCTTCGATAACGTGGCGCTGCCGCTGGAACTGATGGGCGAGAAGCGCAGCGCCATCAAGAACCGCGTCTTGCCACTGCTCGACATGGTCGGCCTGGCCGACAAGGCCAGGCAGTACCCCGCGCAACTCTCAGGTGGTCAGAAGCAGCGCGTGGCCATTGCCCGGGCGCTGGCCAGCAAGCCCAACGTACTGCTCTGCGACGAGGCCACGTCGGCTCTGGACCCGCAAACCACCAGCTCCATTCTGGAACTGCTGCGCGACATCAATCAGCAGTTGGGCATCACCATTCTGCTGATCACTCATGAGATGGAAGTGGTCAAATCGATCTGCCATCGCGTCAGTCTGATTTCCGGCGGGCGACTGGTAGAAAACGCCGAAGTCGGCGATTTCTTTACCGCACCAGCCACCCAGCTAGGTCGCGAGTTCCTCAACGACTTCCTGCAGCTGAGCCCGCCCAAGGAGCTGCTGGCGCGCTTGCAAGCGCAGCCCGGCGAGCAGACCCACCCGGTGGTGCGGCTGACCTTCTCGGGCGATGCGGTCTCCACGCCGCTGATTTCACGCCTGGCGCGGGAGTGCAGCGTGGATGTCAGCATTCTGCAGGCCAAGGTCGAGTCGATTCAGGAGCGCACGCTGGGCTTGATGATCGCCGAGCTGCTGGGCACTCCGGCACAGACCGAGCAAGCCATGTCTTATCTGGAATCGCATCAACTACAGGTGGAGGTACTGGGTCATGTCCAGCGCAATGTTTGATCTCGTGTTACAGGCGACGCTGGACACCCTTTACATGGTGGCCGTGTCCGGCGTCATCGCCACGCTGCTGGGCCTGCCGCTGGGGGTGCTGCTGTACGTCACGCGGCCTCGGCAGATTCTGGCCATGCCGGTACTCAACCAGGCACTGGGCATCATCACCAACGTAGGCCGTTCGATTCCGTTCATCATTCTGATGGTCGCCATCATTCCTTTCACGCGAATGCTGGTCGGCACCTCCATCGGCATCAACGCGGCATCGGTCCCTTTGACCATCGCGGCCATCCCCTTCGTCGCCCGCTTGATCGAAGGCGCGCTCAACGAAATTTCGCCCGGCCTGATCGAGTCCGCCCAGTCGATGGGCGCCACGCCCTGGCAAATCATCACCAAGGTACTGATCCCTGAAGCACGCGGCGGCATCATCACCGGCCTCACCATCACCGTGGTGACTCTGGTGAGCTACTCGGCCATGGCAGGCGCCGTTGGCGGCGGCGGCCTTGGCGATCTGGGCATTCGCTATGGCTACAACCGCTTCAACCCGACCATCATGCTGATCACCGTGGTGATTCTGGTGGTCATGGTGCAAGGTTTCCAAAGCCTGGGCGACTATCTGGTTCGCAAAAGCGATCGCAAGTAGGCCACCGACGGCTCAGCGAAATGACATAGCTTTTAGCTTTGATCAGCATAGCCACATATAGCGAAAACGAATTAGACTTGCGTTTCTTATTACCGCATCATTGCAACACGACTCATCACAACACTGGAGCAACGCCATGCAAAAACTCGTTATTGGCAGCTTGACCGCCCTGGCACTGGCCATCAACGTCGCCAACGCCGACACGCGCACCATCAAGATAGGCACGGTCGCAGGCCCGGAAACCGAAGTCATGGAAGTCGCGGCGCGCATTGCCAAGGAAGAGTTCGACCTGAACGTCGAAATCATCGAGTTTACCGACTACGTGACGCCCAACGCGGCACTGGCCGATGGCAGCCTGGATGCCAACGCTTACCAGCACGAGCCCTACATGCAAGCCATGATCAATGACCGTGGCTACGACTTCGCCATCGCTGGCTACACCTTCGTGTACCCCATCGGTGCTTACTCGGAAAAGTACAGCAGCATCGACGAGCTGCCGGATGGCGCTCAGATCGCCCTGCCGAACGACCCTTCCAATGAAGGTCGCGCCCTGATCCTGATGCACAACGAAGGCCTGATCACGCTGAACGATCCGACCTTCCTGGAAGCCACCCCCATCGATATCACCGAGAACCCGCGTGGTTTCCGCTTCCGCGAAATCGAAGCCGCACAGCTGCCCCGCGTGCTGCCCGACGTGGACATGGCCTTCATCAACAACACTTTTGCTCAGCCCGCTGGCCTCAGCCTGGATGACGCACTGATCAAGGAAGGTCCCGAGTCCCCCTACGTCAACCTGATTGCCGTACGTGGCGGTGACGAAGAGCGCGAAGATATTCGCCAGCTGGTAGACGCTTACCAGCGCGACGAAGTCATCGAGAAAGCCACCGAGCTGTTCAAGGGTGCCGCCGTACCTGGCTGGATCGAAGAATAACGCTACTGGCAGTACACGCTTTACCATCAGGCCAGCCGCGAGGCTGGCCTGATGCGTTTTAATATCATGTGCCGACACCCGAGAAACAACATGACCACGATCGATTATGACCTGCTCAATCGACAGCTCGCTGCTCTGCTGGACACACGCGACTGGCTGACCAACAGCGCCCAGACCAGCGCTTTCATCCAGCAATCGCTGGAACAGCTCAACTGGGTAGGCTTTTACCTGCAGCGCCAGCCGGAAATACTGACCCTGGGTCCCTTCCAGGGCAAGCCCGCCTGCAACCCCATTCCGTTCAGCAAGGGAGTATGCGGCGCAGCAGCGCGTAGCCGCGCCACTCAGCGGGTCGACGATGTACACGCCGTAGCCGACCACATTGCCTGCGATGCGGCCTCCCAGTCCGAACTGGTCGTCCCCATCGTTCAGGATGGCTGGCTATGGGGCGTTCTGGATATCGACAGCCCTCAGCTGGCCCGCTTCAGCGCCCAGGACCAGGCCGGTATCGAGGCGCTGGTCGATACCTTCATTCGCCAGACCGATCTGCCCCGCCTATAACGCAAAAAGCCCCGAGCAATGCTCGGGGCTTTTTGAGGAATCTGGTAGGACCAGGCGGATTTGAACCGCCGACCTCCACGATGTCAACGTGGCGCTCTAACCAACTGAGCTATGGTCCTGAAACGTGGCTGCACATGATTGGTAGGACCAGGCGGATTTGAACCGCCGACCTCCACGATGTCAACGTGGCGCTCTAACCAACTGAGCTATGGTCCTGCTGTGCAACGGATGCGTATTCTACGGCTTTATAGCTGAATTGCAAGTCATTTTTACGACTTCTTCTCTGCAAGGCTCTGGCAACCGCCTGAGCTGGAAGAATTATATCGACACTTGATAAACGTAACCACTAAGCTTCATCTACATTAAATTGCCATATCATGATGCCGGGAGGTATCGCTTGCTCGGGCCACTACTGGGTTGTACCGCTCTGACACTCCTGTTCGCCACGCTGCTGGCCAGAGTCCGCCTACGCTGGTGGTGGATTCGCAGCGTCGAGTTTCCACGTTTGCAGCTGGCGACCGCAGCGGCGCTCTGCGCGCTGCTGAGCGGCCTGATACTGCCTGCTGGCAATTGGCAGAACATTGCCCTGGCGGCTTCCCTGGTGAGCCTGCTGCTTCAGTTGCGCTACATCATCCCATGGACCCGCTGCTGGCCAGTCCAGGTCAAGGCCACCCACGCCGACAGCCAGGCGCCGACGCTGACCCTGCTGATCGCCAACGTGCTCACGCCCAACCGACAGTCAGCGAAACTGCTGGCCATGATCGAGCGCCATCAGCCAGACGTGGTCCTCACCCTCGAATCCGACCAGTGGTGGCAAGAGCAGCTCGATAGCGCTCTGCATGAACGGTGGCCCCACAGCGTCAAGGTGCCGCTGGACAACCTCTATGGCATGCATCTCTATTCACGCCTGCCGCTGAGCAATCCACAGGTGAAGTGGCTCATTCAGGACGATATCCCGTCCATCCACACGCGCATGACTCTGGCCAACGGCGAACAGATTCGCTTTTACGCCCTGCACCCAAGACCGCCCGCCCCCAGCGAGAGCGAAAAGTCGCTGTGGCGGGACGCAGAGCTGCTATGGGTAGGCAAGGAAGTCCACGAAGAGCCGTTCCCCACCATCGTGGCGGGCGATCTCAACGATGTGGCCTGGTCGCGCACCACGCGGCTGTTCTGCAGGGTCAGTGGCATGCTCGACCCCCGGCGCGGCCGCGGGCTCTTCAGCACCTTTCACGCCCACTACCCTCTGCTGCGCTGGCCGCTGGATCATGTGTTCGTCAGTGAGGAGTTTACGCTCACCCACATGGAGCGCCTGGAAGCCTTCGGGTCGGACCACTTCCCCATCCTGGCGACGCTCAGCTATCAGCCTGCGCGCCAGGAGGAGCACGACACTCCTTCCGCCAGTCAAGAAGAGCGCCAGGAAGCCAGCGCTACCATTGCGCAAGGCAAGAGCGAAGAGCAGCAGACCTGACGCCAAGCTGGCCTGAACCAGGCCAGAGCGATGGTGTTTACTGAGGGATCCCCCCGCAAGTGAGCACCGCCGGGTCCAGCAAGCGCTCCAGGGTCGCGCGATCCAGGTCGGTTTCTTCCTCGGCCACGTCGATGATGGGCCGACCCGCCTGATACGCCTTCTTGGCAATGGCCGCAGCGGCGTTGTAACCAATGACGCTGTTCAGCGCCGTGACCAGAATCGGGTTGCGCGCCAGCGGCCCCTGCAAATTGTCCTCGCGCACCTTGAAGGTGGCGATGGCCCGCTCGGCCAGCAGCGTGGCGGTATTGCTCATCAGCGTAATGGAGGTCAGCAGATTGGCCGCCACCAGCGGTAGCATCACGTTCAGCTGGAAGTTACCGCTCTGCCCGGCCACGGTCACCGCCGTGTCCAGACCGATCACCTGAGCCGCCGCCTGGGCCGCGGACTCGGGAATCACCGGATTGACCTTGCCGGGCATGATGGAGCTCCCCGGCTGCAGCGCCTCCAGCTCGATCTCACCCAGCCCTGCCAGTGGCCCAGAGTTCATCCAGCGCAGGTCATTGGCAATTTTCATCACCACACAGGCAAAGCCGCGCAGCTGCCCGGACAGCTCCACGGCAGCATCCTGAGAGCCCAGGCTGGCGAAGAAGCTGTCGTTGGGCACCAGAGAAAGCCCTGTTTGTCGACTCAGGTCCTCGGCTACCCGCTCGGCAAACCCTTCAGGCGCATTGATGCCCGTGCCCACCGCCGTACCGCCCTGGGCCAATCGGCACAGCCGCTGCTGGGCGCTGTCAAAACGTTCGATGGCCTGCCCCACTTGGCTGGACCAGCCGCCCAGCTCCTGGTCCATGCGCAGCGGCATGGCGTCCATCAAATGCGTGCGCCCGGTCTTCACCACGTGGGAAAGCGCTTCGGCACGACGGTCGATGGTCTCTTTCAGCTGCACCAGAGCAGGCCGGAGCTGGGTATGTACCGCAATCGCCGCAGACAGGTGAATGGCGGTCGGGATGACATCGTTACTGGACTGCCCCATGTTGACGTGATCATTGGGCGTGACCTCGACCCCTTCACGACTGGCCAGGGTCGCCAGCACCTCATTGACATTCATGTTGGTCGATGTGCCCGACCCCGTCTGGAAAACATCCACCGGGAAGTGCTCATCGTACTGCCCGTCGATCACCGCCATGGCCGCCTTTTCGATGGCTGCGGCGCGCTGTTCATCCAGCAGCCCCAGCGCCTGATTGCTGCGCGCGGCGGCCAGTTTGATGCGCGCCACGGCGTGAATGAACGCCGCGGGCAACGGAGTGCCCGACACCGGGAAGTTGTTCACCGCCCGCTGTGTCTGGGCACCGTAAAGGGCTTCTGCGGGCACTTCCAGCTCACCCATGCTGTCTCGTTCAATCCGCGTGCTCATGGTGCTCTCCTTTTCCAATGGGCTCATCGAGCCCAGTTCGTTCATCGAGTTCAGTTCGCTTGTTAATGGCTGGCGTCGCCATCATCGACAAACAAATGATAATGATTATCCATAACTTTAAGTGTAGCGATGTTCCATGGATCGGTAAACAGCGTCCCCACAGCATGGAGGGCAAGAGGCCATTGCGCCATGTTGCACTGCACAAAAACAGCTGTTATGCTGCAAAGCAAGATAAGGTCGGCAGTTGCGAAAGTGGCTTCAGGAACGCGGTTGCTGAGCCTTGAATGTTGGATTGCCCTACTCGATCAGCAACCCGTTTGTCTAAGACTTTGCCCAAGACAAGGCCAGGAGATATCACCATGCGTACCTTCAACACCAACGAAATGACTCAGCAGTTCGACAACCTGTTCATGGCACCTGCCCGTGCTTACATGACCCTGAGCATCGACTACTCTGAAAAACTGCTGAATGCCCAGCTGGACGCGAACAAAGCGTACGTGGACACCGGCATCGCCCAGGTGCGTCAGCTGATGAGCGTCAAGGATGCCGATGGCCTGCGCAGCTACATGGAAAGCCAGCAAAAAGTGGCCAAGGAACTCGCCGAGCGCGTCAAGGGAGACGCCGACAAGGTGGTATCGCTGCAGCAGGACTTCCTGCAAAAAAGCCAGAAGCTGACCGAAGACAACGTCAAGCAGGCTCAGGCAACTGCCAGCAAAATGAGCAAAAGCGCCTGATCAAACGCCAGGCTGGCTACACGTGAGTGGGGCCAGCCCAACGTAAAAAGCCCCGAGCACGCTGTGCTCGGGGCTTTTTCATGGCGCCTACCGATGGTGTCTACCAGTTGAGCGCGCCTTTCACGAAAGGAATGGTCAGCTTGCGCTTGGCCGACAGCGACGCCTGATCCAGAGTCTCCAGCGCCCGGCACAGCTCACCAAGCTCTCGGGGGCCGCGATGCAGGATATACCGGCCCACATCGTCAGGTAATTCCATCCCCCTGACCCGGGCCCGCAGCTTCAAGGCGGCCAGGCGCTCCTGATCATCCAGCGGATGAAGATGAAACGTCACCCCCCAGGTCAACCGTGAGGCCAGATCCGGCAGCACGACCTCCAGCCGTCTGGGCGGCGCATTGGCGGCGATCAAGAGCGCCTTCCCGGCATCTCGCAAGCGATTGAACGCGTGGAACAGCGCCTCTTCCCAGCGCTTGCGCCCGATGACGTATTCGAGGTCGTCGATGGCCACCAGGTCAAGACGCTCGATATCCTCCAGCATCAGCGGCGGGAAATGGCCCAGGTCGGCCAGCGGCAGGTAAAGGGCACGCTTGTCCTGATCCGAGGCCGCGTGGCAGGCCGCCTGCAACAGGTGGCTACGGCCGCTGCCTGGCGCACCCCAAAGATAGATAAACGGCTCGGCATCTGGCGACAGCTGCTGCGTCAGGTGCTGTACCAGAGCTGCATTACCGCTCGAGGGGTAGTAGTTGTTCAGCGTTGCGTCATCACGCAACCCCACCCCGAGCGGTAACTGTGCCGGCAATCGGCTCATGAAGACTCCCTTTTGTCCTGGAGACCCAGTTCGTGCGGCGGTAACGTCGGTTCCAGCGTCTCATCATACAAGGCACTGTTCTGGTAGCGCTCCTTGACCTCCTTGAGCAGCACCATGATGACCGAAGCCGCAGGCAAGGCCAACAGAACCCCGGTCAAGCCAAACAGGTTGCCCCCCGCCAAGACCGCAAAAATGACCGCCACCGGGTGCAAGCCAATCTTGTCACCCAGCAGCTTGGGCTGCAGCACGACGCTTTCGATGACCTGCCCCAGGCTGAATACCCCCAGCACCCCCAGCAGCGCCCACCAGCTATCGAACTGGAACAGCGCCACCACCAAGGCACTGCTGAGCCCAACGATAAACCCCAGGAAGGGGACGATGCTGACCAGCCCGGAAATGACGCCGATCAACAGGCCAAAATTCAGCCCCATCAGGGTCAGCCCCACGGCATAGATGACGCCCAGACACAGCATGACCAGTAGCTGGCCTCGCAGGAACGCCGCCAATACCTCATCGCAGCGTTTGGCCAGCCGCGTGGCGTCATCGACCCAGTGGCGCGGAATCAAGTCGATCAGATTGTTCAGCAAACGGTTCCAGTCAAGCAGCAGGTAGAACGTCACCACCGGAATCAATGCGACGTAGGTCACCCATGTGGCGAAGGCCATGCCCGAACGGCCAATCTGGCCAAGCGCCTGCGCCAGGTAGCTACCGGCGTCGCGCCAATTGTCGGCCAGCGTCTCCTGAACATTGTCCAGCTCGGAACGCAGATCATACCCCGTCCACTCCTGCACCTGCGGGGCCAGATAGTTTTCCACCCAGTCGAACACGCCAGGCACCATCTCACCCAGCTGCTTGATCTGCTGGATGACCAGCGGAATCAGGATCAGCAAACTGATGGCCAGCACCAGCAACAGAATGAGAAATACGCTGCTGACCGCCCACACCCGTTTCAGCCCCAGCCGCTGAAAATAGTTGGTCAGCGGGTCTGCCAGGTACGCCAGAATCAGTCCGGCAATGAAGGGCATGAGCACCGCATCCAGTAAATACACAACGCCAACCAGGGCCACCAAAAACAGGATGCCCCACCATGAATGTCGCATTTTATTCTCTCCTCCCTGGATAAACGGTCAGCGTCAGGCACTGAATAGTAACAAAACCTGGCCTGCACGCACCTGATAACGTGTCCATCGGTGCGACTTACGTCGCGCAGTGATACAATCGCAGGCCGTTATCGCTCCGGCACTGGCAATTTGCCAGCACAATCGCTTTGCATAGGCTTCACAGGACCCGTCATGACCGAGACCTCCTCTTCCCAGTCGACTCCCACTCTCAGCTACAAGGACGCAGGCGTCGATATTGATGCAGGCAATGCCCTGGTGGACCGCATCAAGCATGTGGCCAAGCGCACGTCACGCCCGGAGGTCATGGGCGGCCTCGGCGGTTTCGGCGCCCTGTGCGAGCTGCCTGCGGGTTACCGTCAACCCGTACTGGTCTCTGGTACCGACGGCGTAGGCACCAAGCTGCGTCTGGCCATGGACCTGGGCAAGCATGACACTATTGGGATCGACCTGGTAGCCATGTGCGTCAACGACTTGATCGTGGCCGGTGCCGAGCCGCTGCTGTTTCTCGACTACTATGCCACGGGCAAGCTGGACGTGGATATCGCCGCCGACGTGGTCACCGGCATCGGGGCGGGCTGCGAGCTGGCCGGCTGTGCCCTGGTGGGTGGCGAAACCGCCGAGATGCCCGGCATGTACGAAGGCAACGATTACGACCTGGCAGGCTTCTGCGTCGGCGTGGTAGAGAAAGAAGAGATTCTGGACGGCAGCAAGGTCGCCGAAGGTGACGTACTGCTGGGCCTCGCCTCCTCCGGCCCCCACTCCAACGGCTACTCCCTGATTCGCAAGATCCTCGAAGTCAGCCAGGCGTCGCTGGAAGAGCAGGTGGACGGCAAGCCGCTGAGCGAAGCGCTGATGGCTCCCACGCGCATTTACGTCAAGTCACTGCTCTCGATGATGCGTGAAACGGAGCTGGCGGTGCATGCGCTGTCGCACATTACCGGTGGCGGCCTGTTGGAAAACATTCCCCGGGTGCTGCCCGACCACCTGGCGGCACACATCGACCTGGCCACCTGGCAGCGCCCGGAAGTATTCAACTGGCTGCAAGCCAAGGGCAACGTCAACGAAACCGAAATGCACCGCGTGCTGAACTGCGGCATCGGCATGGTGGTGGTAGTCGTC
>NZ_AJTS01000022.1 GCF_000275725.1 Vreelandella stevensii S18214
CGCCAAGGCTCACTTGCAGGCTCAAGGTGAAACCGTGTACCAGATTGGCCACATCGAAGCACGCCAGGGCGAGGCCGTGGTGCTGAACAACCTCAAGGCAGGCCCGCAGGCATGAGTAGTACCGAGTACAGCACGGATACCATCAACGACCTGACCCCGGAACCCGTGGGTACGCGTCGCGTGGTGGTGTTGATCTCCGGCAGCGGCAGCAACCTGCAGGCCTTGATCGACGCCCAGCAGCACGACCGTCTGGGCGGCGAGATCGTCGCGGTCATCTCCAACGAGCCGGACGCTTACGGTCTGAAGCGCGCCCACGAAGCGGGTATCGAAGCGGTGGCTCTGCCCCACCGTGAATACGATAGCCGCGACGCCTATGACGGCGCGCTGATCAAGGTGATCGAACGCCATGAGCCGGATCTCATCGTTCTGGCGGGCTTCATGCGGATTTTGACGCCACACTTCGTACAGCGCTTCCTGGGCAAAATGCTCAACATTCACCCGTCGCTGCTGCCTGCCTACCAGGGCCTCAACACCCACGCCAGAGCCCTGGCCGATGGCGTTGCCCAGCATGGTTGCAGCGTGCATTTCGTCACCGAAGAGCTGGACGGAGGGCCGGTGGTCTTGCAAGCCGAGCTCGCCGTCACCGCCGACGACAGCGTCGAGACCCTCAAGGAGAAGGTCCACGCCCGTGAACACCTGATCTTCCCGATTGCCGTTCACTGGTTCCTCGAGGGACGCTTGCAGTACACCGCCGAAGGCGCACGCATGGACGGCCACCTGTTACCGCCCCATGGCATGCGTCTTTCCCATGCGGATGCCGCCGAAGAACTGGACGAAGAAGCCAACGACGCCTGACCCATCGTGGCATCCAACTCAAAACGCCCTGATGCATCACTGCATCAGGGCGTTTTTCTCTTGCCATCTGACAATGGCTGATCGCTCAGGCCTTCCCCATCACGTTCTGGGCAAGGTTACCCCACGCTGACCCATGTACTTGCCGCCGCGATCCTTGTACGAGGTTTCGCAGACCTCGTCGGATTCGAGGAACAGCATCTGGGCAACGCCTTCATGGGCATAGATCTTGGCAGGCAGGTTGGTCGTGTTGGAAAACTCCAGCGTCACGTGGCCTTCCCACTCCGGCTCCAGCGGCGTCACGTTGACGATGATGCCGCAGCGCGCGTAGGTCGATTTACCCAGACAAATGGTCAGCACGTTACGCGGAATACGGAAGTACTCCACCGTGCGCGCCAGCGCGAACGAGTTGGGCGGGATGATGCACACGTCCCCTTTTACATCGACGAAGCTTTTGTCATCGAACGACTTGGGATCGACAATCGCCGAGTGGATATTGGTAAACACCTTGAACTCATCGGCACAGCGCACATCGTATCCGTAGCTGGACGTGCCGTAGGAGATCACCCGCTGATCGTTGACGTAGCGCACCTGCTCGGTTTCGAAGGGCTCGATCATGGCATCGCTCTGCGCCATACGGCGGATCCACTTGTCTGATTTAATGCTCATCGGTTACTTCATCACTCGCTAAAGGAAATCGTCGGGCCACCGGATTGATGGGCGTTGACGGACTGCGCCACCTGACGGGCAATCTCGGCAAACGTTTGGCTCACGGAACTCTCCGGCTCGGCAACCACGCTGGGGCGCCCGGAGTCGGCCAATTCACGGATCGACAGCGTCAGCGGCAGCCGACCCAGCACCGTCGTGTCGTACTCTTCGGCAATGCGCTCGCCACCACCGGTGCCAAAGATCGCCGCTTCATGGCCGCACTGTTCGCAGTGGTACAGGCTCATGTTCTCGACGACCCCCAGCACAGGCACATTGACCTTGCGGAACATTTCGATGCCCTTGCGAGCATCCAGCAGTGCGATGTCTTGAGGCGTCGTCACGATCACGGCACCCGATACGGCCACTTTCTGCGCCAGCGTCAACTGGATGTCGCCGGTACCGGGCGGCATGTCGATCAGCAGGAAGTCCAGGTTGTCCCACTGGGTCTGGTTGAGCATCTGCTGGAACGCCCCCACGACCATGGGGCCACGCCATACCATGGCATCCCGGGTATTGACCATGAACGCCATCGACATGGCCTGGATACCGTGCGCTTCCAGCGGCAGAAACGTGTTGTTCTCCCCGGCCTGAGGGCGCACCCCTTCCTTGACGCCCAGCATCTGCGCCTGACTGGGGCCATAGATATCAGCGTCCAGCACGCCTACGCGATAGCCCTGAGCCGCCAATGCCAGCGCCAGATTCACGGTCACGGTCGATTTGCCGACACCGCCCTTGCCCGAGGCCACGGCCACGATATGTTTCACACCATCCATCAATGGCTCTCCCGTTGTTGAGCATGGTCTGGCGGGAATGATACTCCTCCACCGCCCATTTCTAAACCGAGAAACGCAAAAGCGGGCATGGAAGCCCCATGCCCGCTCATGTTAGAACACGACAGCTTTCGCCATCGAGCCTGGACTGACGGCAACTACCGGCAGTGATTACGCCTCGTTTTCATCTTCTTCGTTAGCCTCTTCATCGCCTTCGTCAGTCTCTTCATCGCCAGACAGGTCAGGCACCTCGTCATTGGCGGCGTCATCCACGTGCAGACGGTCGCCTAGCGCGGCCAGCTCTTCACGCCATTCACGCAGCTGGGTTTCCAGCCTCTCCAACTGCTCTTCGCGAGTCTCGATATCGCTCTCGACGTTGGCGACTTCTTCGCGTCCGATGTCCAGCGCCACCATCAGATCATCCATTTCACTGCGCACCTGGCTCAGGCTCTCTTCTTCCTCTTCGCGCAGCTGGGTCATGGACTCGATCTCGGACTGCATCGCATCGCGCTCGCTGGTCACGCTATCGCGCTCCTCCTGCAGCGACTCCAGCTCGCTCTGCTGGCTGGCAATCTGCTCTTCCAGCTCGGCCAGGCGCTCGCTGGCCTCGTTGACCTGGGACTCCAGCTCGGCAAGCTCGTCTTCAGCAGCCGCTTGCTCCTCGACCGCCTGCTGGCGCTGCTCTTCGGCTTCCTGACGGGCCGCTTCAGCCTCCTGACGCGCCTGCTCCGCGCTTTCACGGGCGTCTTCGATCTGCTGCAGGCTAGACTCGGCTTCGTCACGCTCGCTGACGATCTGATCGCGGGTTTCACGCAGGCTTTCCAGCTCGCTCTCAGCGCCCGCCAGACGCTCCTCCAGCGAGGTCACTTCCTGTTCGAGCGCGTCACGCTGAGCCTCCAGCTCTTCCAGACGCGACTGCACGGTACTTACCTCGCCCTGGGCGGAAGCCAGCGTCTCGGCCGCTTCCTCCTGCTGTTGCGCCAACAGGGCTATTTCTTCGCGCATGGCCGTCAGGTCTGCTTCGGCTTCTTCGACCTCAGCCAGACGCTGGCTCAGCTGGGCATTTTCCTGCTCGACACTATTCAGCTGACCTTCCAGCCGCTCGACGCGATCACGATGGGTGCCTGCATTGGACTGCGCCATGATGGCCCATATCACCGCAATGGCCGCGATACCGGCAATCCCCTTGACGCGGTTATCCTGAAACAGCGTCTTCATATCGGGCTTGCCAGCAGGTGTTTGCGGCTCTGGGTGGTTTGCTTCTGACATGCTGCATCCCTCTCTTCGCTTGGCTGCTGGTAATAGCAACGTGAGTGACAAAACGTTCGTTACCATCAACGATCGTTTCTAAAAGTAGTCCCTATCAGCATACACAGCCACCCGCATATCGCCAGCCGTCCACCGGGATAGCGCGCTTTCTCTTGTTTTCTACGCGCATGACAATCACGTTATGGCCGCTGCGCTTTACAAAAATGGCTATCTTCGCCAAACCCCTGAGCGCTCCCCTGCTCCGCCTCGAACCACGACAGCTGCGCATGCAGTGTCACCACGCTTCCCACGATCAACAGCGTGGGCGGTTGGATAGCGCCTTGCAGAAAAGCCGTGGGCAGATGCCCCAGCGTACCCGTGTGGGTCTGCTGCTGACGCGTGGTACCTTGCTCGATCAGCGCCAGCGGCGTGTCTGGCGCCAGACCATGGGCCATCAACCCCTCGCAAATCGACGTCAAATTACTCAACCCCATATAGAACACCAGGGTCTGGCCGGGCTGTGCCAGGGTAGGCCAATCAAGGGTAAACTCGCCTTGCTGCAAATGCCCGGTGACGAAACGCACGGATTGCGCATGATCACGATGGGTCAGCGGTATGCCGGCATAGGCAGCGCAGCCAGATGCCGCCGTAATACCGGGCACGACCTCTACCTCGATGCCCGCTGCCACCAGGGTTTCGAGCTCCTCGCCACCGCGACCAAAGATGAAAGGGTCGCCACCCTTCAGTCGAACCACCTGTTTGCCCTGTCGGGCCCAATCCACCAGCGCTTGATTGATCCCCTCCTGGGGAACACTGTGGGATGAACGCGCCTTGCCCACATAGTAGCGCGCCGCTTCCGAGGGTAGCAGCGCGATGATTTCATCACTCACCAAACGATCATAAAGCACCACCTCGGCGCTCTTGAGCCGCCGGTAAGCTTTCAATGTCAGTAAGTCCGGGTCGCCAGGCCCTGCGCCTACCAGACTGACACGACCAGCACTTGGCTGGGAGCTCGTGGCTACCATGGTCGTCATCCCCCCTTCATGTATTGGCTGCGTGCCCAAAACCGCCACCAAAGTAATAAAAATAATGATTTATATACAAAAAAGTAATTTTAAACCGAATTGCTCATGCTGCACAGGCCAGACAACGCAAAATCACAAAATATAGAATTAAAAATATTTTTTTAATTCCAAAAAATTATCAATAAAAGACAATTTGTCAGCAATGGCTTACATCCCATTTACCTTTTTAGGGCTAATCTTTACGGCTAACTTATAATAGGCCTATTGTCTGGAGATTCACGCATGCCCGTGAATGAGGCACCCGTTACTGCAAATCCCGGCACCGTTGGCTCGGAAGAGTTGATCAGCAGTATTCCCGGGGTCATTTTTCGATTTTATCGTGCCCATAGCGGGCACATGTGCTTTCCCTATATGGAAGGCGGCGGCATGGCGCTTGCGTATATCGACAAGCATCAGCTTGCTGAAGATGCCCAGCCCTTGCTGGAGCAACTCACCGGCAGCGACTACCCCAGAATCATGTCAGCCATCGAGCGCTCGGCACGCTGGATGCTGCCGCTGACCACCCGCTTTCAGCTGCCCTTTCCCGAGGACAACCCGCGCTGGATTGCGGTCAGTGCCACCCCGGAGCCCTTGACCAACGGGGTGCGCTGGAGTGGCATCATGATGGACATCACCGAGCAGGTGCTGGAAGAGCAGCGCCTGCGCCGACTGTGCGACACCGACCCGCTGACCGGCCTCGCCAATCGGCGCAAGTTGATGCTGCAACTGACCCATTTGAGCTCCCTGAGCACGCGCCATGGCTCTCCTCTATCGGTGATGATGATCGATATCGATCACTTCAAGCAGCTCAATGACGCCTGGGGGCACCTGCAGGGCGACAAGGTACTCAAACAGCTGGCCACATTGACCACGTCGCTGCTGCGCTGTGAAGACATCGTGGCCCGCCTGGGAGGTGAAGAGTTCATGGTACTGTTGCCGCTTACCTCGCTGCAGCAATGCCATGCGCTTGCCGACCGCCTGCGCAAAACCATCGCCGAACACGATTTCGGCATTGGCCAAGCCAGCGTCACGCTGAGCATCGGCGTGGCGGAGTACCGTTGCGGCGAACCCCTGACCAGCCTGATGGAGCGCGCGGATCAGGCACTCTATCGTGCCAAGGAGGTTGGCCGGGACTGCGTGCGTCTTCTACCCTGACGCTATACTGATCGCGCCCGGAGACCGACCATGCAAAGCCTCGCTCGCACTGCCTTCCAGCCCGTGTCGTCAGATGCCATGCCGCTCGCTCATGAGGCATGCCAACCCCATCTGGCCACACTTCCAGAGTGGCAGATTATCGAACACGATGGCATCATGAAGTTGACGAGACGCTTTGCGTTTCGTGATTTCGCCGATGCGTTGACATTTACCCAACGGGTCGGTGAGGTCGCCGAGCAGGCTGGGCATCATCCGGTCATTGTGACCGAGTGGGGGCGCACCACCGTGACCTGGTGGACGCATACCCTGCGCGGCCTGCATCTCAATGATTTCATTCTTGCCGCCAGAACCGACGAGGTAGTCGAATAAATGTTTGAGCAAATTGAGCGAGTCCCTGGAGACGCCATTCTCGGGTTGATCGAAGCTTTCAAGAAAGACACCAATCCGCAGAAAGTGGACCTTGGTGTCGGTGTGTATCGTGACGCAGCGGGCAATACCCCGGTCATGCGCGCGGTCAAGGAAGCAGAAGCTCGCCTGCTCAAGAATGAAACCACCAAAACCTACATTGGCTCCCACGGTGCCCCCGCTTATGGCGATGCCGTGCTGCCCATGGTACTGGGTGCCGACTCACCGGTACTGGAAGCCAAGCGTGCCAGCGCCACGCAGTCACCGGGTGGCACGGGTGCCCTGCGCCTGGCGGCAGACTTCATCGCCAACCAGCTACCGGGCAAGGGCATCTGGGTCAGCGACCCCACCTGGCCCAACCACCACGGCATCTTCACCGCGGCAGGCATTGCACTGCACAAATACCCTTACGTCGATGCCGAGAACCGTCTGGATTTCGCGGGCATGTTGGCAGCCCTCAAGCAGATCCCCGAAGGCGACGTGGTCGTGCTGCATGCCTGCTGCCACAACCCCACCGGCTTCGATCTTTCTCAAGCGCAGTGGCAGGAAGTCATGGCCGTTCTGCAAGAGCGCAAGCTGCTGCCGCTGATCGACTTCGCCTACCAGGGCTTCGGTGAAGGTCTGGACGAAGACGCCTACGGCGTTCGTCTGCTGGCTGAAAACCTGGATGAAGTGATCATCACCAGCTCATGCTCCAAGAACTTCGGCATCTACTGCGAGCGCACTGGCTGCCTGATTCTGGTGGCCAAGGACGCCGAGCAGATGGAGAACGTTCGCTCCCAGGCGGCCATCGTTGCCCGGGAAAACTACTCCAACCCGCCCGCCCACGGCGGCGCCATCGTCAGCGAAATCCTCCACGATGCCGAGCTATCCGCCCTGTGGCGTGAAGAGCTGACGGAAATGCGCGACCGTATCAACACCCTGCGTCGCGATTTCGTCGAAGCGCTGAAGCCTTACGGCCTGGCGGAAAAATACGCTTGCGTGGCCGAGCAGCGCGGCATGTTCTCCTACACGGGCCTGACCCCGGAACAGGTAGACCGCCTGCGTGACGAGTTCGGCATCTACATGGTGCGCTCGGGCCGTGCCAACGTGGCAGGTTTCTCCCACGAGAATCTCCCCTACCTGGCCAAGGCCATCGCGGCAGTCAACGACTGATCTCACGCACTGACGTATCACGCCCGGGCCTTGGCCCGGGCGTTTTTGTTTCGAAAGATCAACCTCTTGAACAATGATGTGTACAATTGCGCCTTCGCCGCCAGAGCCTGGGGCGCCCGCGCGGCGTCCGTGACAACGCAACGCTTGACCGATTAGTCAAACATTCGGCACACTCAGCGTAGCCTTGTATACAACACACCATAACCGAGAGGCACAACATGGCGGCTGCCAGCACTCCCTACCCCTGGTACAAAAAAGAAGATACCGACGCTTTCTTTGCGCTGTTTCAGAACAACATCGCCAATTTCGTCATTATCGCCATTACCATGCTGGGCATGGGTTTCCCTGCCTCCATCGTGTATGGGCAGGTGCTGCCAGGGGCGGCGGTCGCCGTCATGGTGGGCAACTTCTACTACGCCTGGAGCGCCGCTCGCCTGGCGCGCAAGGAGAACCGCAGCGACGTCACGGCGCTCTCCTACGGTATTTCCACGCCGGTGATGTTCGTCTTCCTGTTCGGGGTGCTGCTGCCCGCCAAACAGCTGACCGGCGATGCCGAACTCGCCTGGAAAGTCGCCGTAGCTGCCTGCTTCATCAGCGGAGCCATCGAAGCGCTGATCAGCGTCGTGGGCCGCTGGGTACAGTATCACCTGCCCCGAGCCGCCATGCTGGGTGCCGTGGCAGGCGTTGCGCTGACCTTCATCGCCGGTGAAATGCTGTTCAAGACGCTGGAAATGCCGGTCATTGGCCTGCTGGTGCTGGGGATCATCATCGTGGGCCTGGTCGCTAGGGTGAGCATGCCCTTCAAGCTCCCCACCTCGCTGTTTGCCATCGTCATCGGGACGACCATGGCCTACCTGATTGGCGATGCAGGCACCGAGCGCTTCAGCGATGCCTTCACCCACTTGGGGTTCTACCCCTTGCTGCCCAATCTCGCCTGGTTCGAAGGGCTGGGCCTGCTGTTCACCGGCATGCTGGCCGTCCTGACCGTGGTGCTACCCATTACCCTGTACAACGCCATCGAAACCATGAACAACGTCGAGGCCATGGAAGCCGCAGGCGACAAGTACGATGTGCGGGAGTGCCAGGCCGTGGATGGCGCGGGCACCATGATCGGGGCGCTGTTTGGGGGCGTGTTTCCTACCACGGTCTACATTGCCACGGTGGGCGCCAAATGGATGGGCGCAGGGCGCGGCTACAGCCTGCTGAACGGCGCCGTCTACGCGCTGGCCACCATGTTCGGCCTGATTGCTGCCCTGGCGGCCATCATCCCGGTCTCCGTCGTGGCGCCTATTCTGGTGTTCGTGGGAATGTCCATGATCGCCACTGCGTTCCAGGCCAACGATACCCGCTACTACCCAGCCATCGCCCTGGCGATGCTGCCCTACTTCGCCAATTATGTGATGACGCGCTTCAACCGGGGAGCCGGTGAGGTGGTCAGCGACATCTCCAGCGCCATCGTCGTGCTGGGGCAAGGCGCCATGTTCATGGCCATCCTGCTGGGCGCCATGACCGTGTCGGTGATCGACCATCAGTTCCGCCGGGCAGCGGCCTTTGCCGCCATCGCGGCGGGCTTTTCATTCGTTGGCCTGATGCATGCACCGCAGCTGGCCTTCAATGCGGCCCCCGACTTCGTCATGGGCTACCTCGCCATGGCGCTGCTGTTCCTGTACTTCTCGTTTCAGGAATCACGCCGCCTGCACTGAACCTGTCGTAGGGTCATGACGCTCCCGCCCGCCGATGCGGGCGGGAGAGAATCCGCCGCAGCACCCCCCAGGCCATCAGGCCTGCCAACACATTCCCCACCGCAGCACCGGCAGCCAAGCCCGTCCAGCCAAACAGCTGAGCCCCCACCCAAAGGCACGGCAGGTAGCAAACGAACAGCCGCGCACTGGAGAGCAGCATGGCCCGCAGCGGCCAGCCCAGCGCATTGCCCGCCGAGACCACCAGCATGCACACGCCCAGCGCCGCATAGCTGGGCAGTAGAAAACGTATCAGCAGCGCCAGCTCGCTCTGCACTTCCGGATTACCGGCCAGCGCCATGGCCACCCAGGGTGAAGCCAGCGCCAACAACACGCCTAACGCCAACTGCCAGGCCACGGCCACGGTCAGCGCCAGGCGCAACAAACGGTGGATCTGCTCCCAGTCTCCAGCCCCATAGCAGCGCCCCAACCAGGGAGGCAGCGACATGGTCATGGCAAGAATCACCATCAGCGAGAGGGTTTCCAACCGGCTGGCCAACCCCCAGGCCGCGACCTGGGTATCGCCAAGACCGGCCACCGCCGCAATCGCCAGCATGGCGGCCAGCGGCGGCATCAGCTGGCTGACCATGGCTGGCGCGGCAATGCCGGTGAAAGGACGCCAGGAGCGTTTGGCCTCTGGCCACAGCGCGTCCATCGTCGCCCACCCACGGCGATACAGCTTACGGCTGGTAAACCATAAGCCCACGGCAAAGGCGATGGCCGTGGCCCAGGCAGCCCCCGGCAACCCCCACCCCTCCCAGGGGCCTAGGCCAAAAATGAACAGCGGGTCCAGCACCAGGTTCACCAGGCTGCTGACCACCATCATCTTGCCGGGCAACCGAGTATCGCCGTGGGCCCGAAACACGCTGTAGATGAAGTAAAGCAAGGCGCCCAGCCAGGCAGCGAACAGCTGCGGCGCCCAGTAGGCTCGAATGTGCCCCAGCGCACGCTGGTCGGCCCCCAGCAGGCTGAACAAGGGCTCCTGCAACGCCCAAAGCACCACGGCCAGCGCACCGATGACCGCGCCACCGGCTACCAGCACCAGGCTGCTCAAGCGCTTGGCTCTGGCCTGTTCACCGGCCCCCAGGGCGCGGGAGATGAGCGCCGCAATCGCAATGCCCATCCCCACCTGAATGCCAATGATCAAAAACGACAGCGGAAAAGTGAACGACTGGGCGGCCAGCGGGGCCGTGCCCAGCCGCGCGATGAAGGCGCTGTCGACCAGCTGAAACCCCAGCAGCGCCAGAACGCCAATGGCCATGGGCCAGGTTTGGCGCCATAGGGTGATGGCCAACTCACGTTGTTGCATAGCGGCTGCCAACGGCGGCCTCCTTGGTGTATTGCTCGGTTGACGGGTGCCCTAAAACGCAAGGGTATACGGATTTAATGGTTGATGGGGCACCTTCACCCCACCAACCTGATACCTCCCTCAGATGGTTGATAGATCGACCCCGTAGTTGAGTTCCTCTGCGAAGTCCGGCAGTCCGTAACCGATGGTTTTCTTGTAGAACGGAGAGACCTTCGCAGTCGGGGCCTTCTTCTTGTGCTTCGTGGTGTAGAGCATTCGTGCCCGCATCACCTCAAAGGAATAACCACGCCCTTCACGGTTCTTGTCCTTGGCCAATCGGTTGATGGACTCCGTGTAAGCGTTGGTGACGGGAATATCCGTCTCGAAGTAGATCATGATCTCTTCGCGCCAGTTACACACCGCCCTGACCAGATCGCTCCAGACTTCCTTCTGGCCCTTCGGGATGGTGGCTATCCATTCGTCCAGGGCGGCTTCTGCCTGGGGCCGTGTGGTAGCATTCCAGATGCCGTAGAAGCGCTCCTTGTGCTCGTAGGCGGCCAGCAGTTGCGGGAATGCGCCTGTCCAGGTCTCCATGATGAGGCGCTCCCGGTCTGAGACTTCGTGAGCGCGTTTCAGCAGGATTTTCCGGTCTCCCTTAAGGGTTCGGCTCTGTGAGGGCTTCAGCTCCTTTCTGAGGCCCTTGCGCACCTTCTCCAGCGCATCGTTGGCCATACGCACCACATGGAACTTATCGACCACGATGCGGGCCTGTGGCAGCACCGCCTTGACCGCTGCCCGGTAGGGGTTCCACATGTCCATGCTGACGATCTCGACCTTCTGCCGGTCTTTGAGCTTCATCAGGTAGTTGGTCACCGCGTCCTGACGGCGGGTGGCCAGCAGGTCGAGCAGGGTTCGCTCCTCGATGTTGGTCAGGATGCAGCGGTAGCGCTTGTTCAGGTACAGCTCATCGATGCCCAGAATGCGAGGCGTCTCGAAGCGGTGCCAGCGCCCCAGGAACTCGACGCGGGCGTTAAAGATATCGCGTACCGTCTTCTCGTCCAAGCCGGTCTGCGCCGCCACGAAGGTGTAGGGGTGGTTGAAGGATTCCTTCTCCACGTACTCATGCAGCCGCAGCGTCATGCGGAAGCCATCCACCATCTCCGGTAGCTGGGGCCTGAAGGTGGTCTTGCAGGCCCGGCAGGTGTACCGACGGCGGACCACCCAAAGGGTGACCCGCTTGCCGTGAATGGGCAGATCCCGATAAGGAACATCACGCTTACCGAACCGCACGAGCTCACCCATCACGCCGCAGTCCTCGCAGGCGATTGGATCAGGCGCGTCCACTTGGAAGTGCATGTCTTCGTCGGTGTGTCGGCAGTCCAGTACTTGGTATGTTGACAAGTGGATTATGTTGGCAGAACCGATCACAATCAGTCAGCCCCTCTTGCGCGTAGCATCGAGCAGACTTTCTCGTATCTTTCCTATATTTGGAAGATTTATATCAGACAATGTTGCCATCCATAATCCATCAACAGTTAATCTTGTTATAGCTAAGTGATCATCCCCATCTGTCTGAAAATGTTTTCTTTGCATCTTGTTGAACCAGCTTGCCCAAATCGAACGAAGTTCTGATTCACCAATAGAAAGTACTGCTAAAGCCGTCCTTCTGTCATGCATTCCATCCCACGCTGAAGCCATTGAAAATTCAATATATGCACGTGTAAATGATCCGTACTCTTCAGGATCCTCAGCCATGTGTTGCTCTAAGTCTCTTTCAACTGAAAAAAGTAAATCATTGAACATTGCCAGTATTAAATCTTTTTTACAGGGGAAGTGATGCAAGAACCCGCCCTTTGTAACCCCAGCCATTTCAGATACACCCTGGACTGTCACTGCGGCCAAACCACGCTTGAGCGCAATAGAAACCCCTGCTTCTATAAGTTGCTTTTTTACAAGTTCTGGCTGTTTTTTCCTGCGATAGGATTCCATTGGCACCTCTTGGTATCTGTTAACTTTTTCTTCTTAATACGAAAATTAACGAAAATGTGGAGAGCTCGTGCCCCGTCCGCTGGTTAAACATGGGGATCGCTTGCCTACACAGTTTGCTGCGGCAGTCTATGCAGCAGGCGTCGGGTAGAAAGGATTGCAATAACTACGTAGAACAGGAATGCGGCGCCATGCAAACGCCCGAATAGCCATACACCGAGCTCGGTGGTCGCAGTTGCGTACTTTAGGAACATTCCGATCAGCAGGCCTGCCTATGTCAATCCTTCAAACAGGCAAACGATAGCGAAAAGCCGTCCTATCCCTTCTAGCTTCTTTATTCGATGACATGATTTCATTTGTGATTTACCTATACTTCTGGCTTAAACTTTGGGTTAAAAAAATCAAAAACTTCGTGTCAACTCACAAACGGCAATGCTCGACCTTCGACGAAACTTGCAAGCCCCAAGTTAGCTAATATGGCAAATACAAGCGAGCATATTAATATCGAAGCCGAAAACCAGATAACAACATTTCTTCTATTAGCTCCCGAAGCTATAGCAAAAGCCGAAGCAGCGTGAACTCCAATCAAGAACGGCCCAAGGAAAGCTAAACCAGGCACGCCGAATCGCTCAAAAATCACTCGCTTTCGAGATTTTTCATCCGCGACATCATCAACACCCTCAGATGGTGCTTTTTTGCGCCAGCGCTTAATCCAGGATTTTATTTTCTCTCCAGCATAAATCACTGGCAACAAGGTAATAAGGTTGCCCGCAAAGCCAACTAACGCCGCAGGCAACCAAGGTAAGCCAGCTAATACACCCAACGGGACGGCTAGCCATACTTCAAGTACAGGTGTCGCAGCTCCTATGAATACGCCCAAGTACAGCATTAACTCATTCATATTTGATCTTTCTCGTCAAAAAAAACGAACAATACCGTACGGACGGTATGTTTGCAAGAGGAAATCCTTTCAAGCAATCAGTTCTTCCGGTGTGGAGCAAGATCGAGCCGCGATGCACCTGACAAATCAACCAGATATTCCGGTTACCCAAACGCAAAAAACGCCACCACCCGTGAGGGTGGCAGCGCTTTCATCGGGCATCGCTTACTGGCGGATGCCTTCGAAGGTAACGTACAGCTCCAGCTCGTGCATGGCTTCCGGGAAGTCGCTCATGTCGATGCCGAAGTCACTCAGCGTCAGCATGGTGCTGCCTTCGAAACCGGCGCGGTAGTTACCCCAGGGGTCTTCGCCTTCGCCCATCAGGGTTACCGGCATTTCGATTTCCTGAGTTTCGCCATGCAGCGTCAGCTCGCCGGTCACCACGCCTTCGTTGTCACCCGTGGCTTCGAAACCAGTGGACGTAAAGGTCGCCGTGGGGAATTCGCTGGCGTTGAGGAAGTCAGCGCTCAGAATATGACGATCACGCTCGGCATGGTTGGTGGTCAGGCTGTTGACCTGCACTTCCATGGAGACGGAAGACGCGTCCAGGTCGTCGGCATCGTAATGGAACTGGCCATCGAAGGTCTCGAAGCTGCCCAGAATGTAAGAGAAGCCCAGATGGTTGATCTTGAACTGCACGAACGCGTGCTGGCCTTCGATATCGATCTGATAGTCAGCCGCCTGCGCCTGGCTCAGGGGAACCAGAGCCGCTGCGGCCAGTGCCGTGGCAATCGCTGTCTTCTTCAACATTGCTATCTCCTCGCTTTCCTTGGTCAAGAGTGCGGATCCATCATGAGTCCGCGGTGAGTAGAACAGGGTTCAAATCTTTGGCTGGCCATGACGATTTGGCTGCCCATGGCGCGGGTTGATCATGCGGCGCAGCGTATCGTGCCCCAAGCGCCAGTGGTGAACCAGTGCCACCAGTGCATGCCCACCTGCCAATACCATGAGCGCCAGCGCACTGTACCAGTGTATGTCGCCCGCCACGCTGGCCTGATTGGGCAAGCCATGCACGATGGCGGGCGCATCGAACCAACCAAATACACTGATGGAACGGCCATTGGCGGTCGAAATCAGGTAGCCGCTGAACAGTACCATCAGCATCAAAACGTAAAGGGCTATGTGGCCAAGGTGAGCTGCCAGACGCTCGAACCGACCACCCTCTGCAGCCGGGCTGGGCTGTATCATGCGCCAGGCCAATCGACCAAAGGTGGCCAGCAGCAGTAGCACGCCCACCGAGCGGTGTATCCAGGGAGCCTGATTGTACCAAGGGTCGTAATAACCCAACCCTGTCATCCACCAGCCTAACGCGAACAAGCCAATAATGGTCAAAGCGCTCAGCCAGTGAAACGCGATACTGATCACCCCCCAGCCACTGCGTGTATTACGCCACATCCTTGATTCCCCATTGACGGCTGCACGCTGCCCCACAGCATGCTTCACTTGTTATGAAAATCATAACCTTTCGCATGACAAAACACTGCTGAAAAAAGCAGAACGCATCGTTCGGAAAAACCGTTTCATCGTGCCCGTACCGTGTCACTTTATGAAACGTTAGCGCGTTTCGCCAATAAAAAAGGGTATACGGATTTAATGGTTGATGGGGCACCTTCACCCCATCAATCTGATACCACCCTCAGATGGTTGATAGATCGACTCCGTAGTTGAGTTCCTCTGCGAAGTCCGGCAGTCCGTAACCGATGGTTTTCTTGTAGAAAGGAGAGACCTTCGCAGTCGGTGCCTTCTTCTTGTGCTTCGTGGTGTAGAGCATTCGTGCCCGCATCACCTCGAATGAGTAGCCACGGCCATCGCGGTTCTTATCCTTGGCCAGCCGGTTGATTGACTCCGTGAAGGCGTTGGTGATCGGGATGTCGGTCTCGAAGTAGGTCAGCATCTCCTCATGCCAGCCACTGATAGCACTGACGAGATCTTTCCAGACCTCCTTTTGCCCCTGTGGGATGTCGTCAATCCAGGCAGTCAGCGCCTTCTCGGCGTCACGCCGGGTTGTGGCGTCCCAGATGTGGAAGAACCGCTCCTTGTGCTCGTAGGCCGCCAAGAGCTGGGGGAATGCCCCTGTCCAGGTCTCCATGATGAGCCGTTCGCGATCTGAGACATCGTGAGCGCGCTTCAGCAGGATCTTCCGGTCACCCTTGAGGGTTCGGCGCTGGTTGGACGTCAGCTTTTTCCTGAGCCCCTTGCGGACCTTTTCCAAGGCCTCGTTGGCCATTCGCACGACGTGGAACTTATCGACCA
>NZ_AJTS01000023.1 GCF_000275725.1 Vreelandella stevensii S18214
GTAGGGTTTCCACATATCCATGCTGACGATCTCGACCTGGTGGCGCTCGGTCATGCTCATGAGGCGCCTCGTCACCGCGTCCTGCTGGCGACCGGGCAGCAGGTCCAGTAGGGTACGCTCCTCCAGGTTGGTCAGGATGCAGCGGTAGCGGCGGTTCAGGTACAGCTCGTCGATCCCCAGGCAGCGGGGTGTCTCGAAGCGATGCCAGGCTGCCAGGAACTCAGCCTTCTTCTTGAATATCTCGCGGACAGTCTTCTCGTCGAGGCCCGTGGTATCAGCCACGTAGGCGTAGGGGTGATTGAAGGCTTCCTTCTCGACGTGGTTGTAAAGCCTCCGCGTCATGCGGTGATCGTCTACCATTTCCGGAAGAGCTGGCCGGAACGTCCTTCCACACGCCCGGCAGGTGTAGCGGCGACGGACCACCCAGAGGGTGACCCGCCTTCCGTGGATGGGTAGGTCGCGATAGGCCACATCGCGCTTGCCGAACCTGACAAACTCACTCTCAACGCCGCATTCCTCGCAAGCTAGAGGCTCAGGAGCTTCGACCTGGTAGTGGAGATCATGCTCTTCCATCTTGGTGGCTAGGACGTGGTACTCGGGAAGGTGCAGGATGTTGTCAGGCAAGCTGGTCATGCAAACTTTCCTTGTCGACATGGTCCATAGATGATTGCGACTCTTTGACCGCGTTGTTTTCTACGAACTGAAGGTGATTTACTCCCTTGGGTCTTCTGCTTCTCTGAGCCCTTCATGCAATGACGCAATTAGCGGGCAAGTGATATTGCCTTGTTGTGCATGGCATCGGTCGACCATTTCGCTCAGCACCTTCTCAATTCTTTCAAGCCTGTCGATCTTCTCGCGAACGTCCCCTAACTTGTGCTCTGCGAGAGCACTGGCTTCTTGACAGTGGGCGCCATCTTCCAGCCGAAGTAGGTCACTGATCTCATCCAGACTAAAGCCCAGCTGCTGCGCCGTTTTCACGAACGTCAACCTGTCGATATCGGCGGCACTATAGCGTCGAATACCTCCGGGAGGTCGTTCGGGCTCCGATAATAGCCCTCGTCGCTGGTAATAGCGGATTGTCTCGACATTGACGCCGGCCGCCTTGGCCAGGCCGCCAATGGTCATGGTGTCCGCCACTTTATCTGCATGTCTCTTCATGATGCTTGACTCCGTACCAAGCTACGGAAGTAACCTTATCGTAGCTCCCCCCATCCCGAAAGGAGAATCGTCAATGCGGACACCTAAAACGGGGCGAGGGCCCCTGGCCGCCGGAGGAGTCGCGGCCCTCCTGGCCTCGGCGTGTTGCCTCGGCCCGCTGGTTCTGATCACGCTGGGCGTTTCCGGCGCCTGGATCAGCAATCTGGCGTCGCTGGAGCCCTATCGCCCGCTCTTTATCGGCGTCGCGCTGGTGGCGATGCTCTTCGCCTGGCGTCGCGTCTTTCGGCCAGTGGAAAAGTGCCAGCCGGGAGAGGTGTGTGCCGTGCCACGGGTCAGGACGGGCTACAAGGCGATCTTCTGGCTCGTATCGCTGCTGGTGCTAATCGCCCTGGTATTCCCCTACGTCTTGCCCTTGTTCTATTAAAAGGAGATCTACCATGAAAGCTCGTTTCGCCTTCATCGCGCTACTCGCCCTGCTCAGCACGCCCGCCTTAGCGGCCTTGCAGACCGTGAAGCTGTCGGTGCCGGGCATGACCTGTGCCGCCTGCCCGATCACCGTCAAGGCCGCCCTCAACAAGGTGGACGGCGTCTCGCAAGTCGACGTGAGCTACGCGGATCTCGAGGCCGTGGTCACCTTTGACGACGCCCGAACGTCGGTGGAGGCATTGACCGAGGCCACCACCAACGCTGGGTATCCATCAACCCCGACATCCTCGCAAGCGGATCGAGAGTGATCATGAAGAATCCCAAGACCCTGCTGCGCGTGAGCGTGATCGGCAGCGGCGGCGCCGCCATGGCGGCGGCCCTGAAGGCCGCCGAGCGCGGCGCCCGGATCACCCTGATCGAACGCGGCACCGTCGGCGGTACCTGTGTCAATACAGGCTGTGTGCCTTCGAAGATCATGATTCGCGCGGCCCATATTGCCCACTTGCGTACGGAAAGTCCCTTCGATGCAGGCCTGAGCGCCCAGGCGCCGGTGGTGGATCGGGCCAAGCTGCTCGAGCAGCAGCAGCGACGTGTCGAGGAACTGCGTGACGCCAAGTACGAGGGGATTCTGCGCGACCACCCGGCCATCACTGTCCTGCACGGCGAGGCCCGGTTTATCGATGCCCATAGCCTGATGGTCAAGCTGAACGAGGGCGGCGAGCAGGTCGTCCACTTCGACCGCGCCTTCATCGGTACTGGCGCCCGACCGGCAGTACCGCCGATCCCGGGTCTTGCCGACACCCCCTACCTGACCTCTACCAGTGCTCTGGCCCTGGACACTCTTCCCGAGCGGCTGATTGTGATCGGCGCCTCGGTGGTGGCCCTGGAACTGGCCCAGGCCTTCGCCAGGCTGGGCAGCCGGGTCACGGTGCTGGCCCGCAGCCGCCTGCTCTCCCAGGAAGACCCGGCGGTAGGGAATGCGGTGGAGGCGGCGTTTCGCCGCGAGGGCATCGAGGTCCTCAAGCAGACCCAGGCGAGCCGTGTGGACTACACCGACAATGAATTCATTGTCGACACCAACGCCGGCACCTTGCGGGCGGATCAACTGCTGGTGGCCACCGGACGGACACCCAATACCGAGGCCCTGAACCTGGCGAGCCTCGGCGTGGAAACCGCACATGGGGCTATTCTGGTCGATGAGCATCTGCACACCACGGTGCCGGGGCTCTATGCCGCCGGTGACTGCACCGATCAGCCGGAGTTCGTCTATGTCGCCGCCGCCGGGGGCAGCCGGGCTGCCGTCAACATGACCGGGGGCGAAGCCACCCTGGACCTGAGCGCCATGCCGGCGGTGATCTTCACCGACCCCCAGGTGGCCACCGTCGGCCTGACGGAAGCCGAGGCCATCGAGCAAGGCTTCAGCGTCGATACCCGTGAGCTGGACCTGGAAAACGTGCCGCGTGCGCTGGTGAATTTCGACACCGGTGGTTTCATCAAGCTGGTGGCCGAACGCGACTCGGGCCGGTTGCTGGGGGTGCAGGCGGTGGCGGGGGAAGCCGGTGAGCTGATCCAGACGGCGGTGATGGCGCTACGCGCACGCATGACCGTACACGACATCGCCAATGAGCTGTTTCCCTACCTGACCATGGTGGAAGGGCTCAAGCTCTGTGCCCAGACTTTCACCAAGGATGTGACGCAGTTGTCCTGCTGTGCCGGGTGAACGATATGAGCGCGACCGTGGTGCCACTGGGCGGCGGCACCACGGGTTTTGGGCATGGACACCACAGGGAGCCCTGTCACGATGAACACGACACTACCAGATTGCGGGATGATGGGGGCGATGGGCTGGATAATGCCAGTGATCGGAATTGCCCTACTATTGCTACTGGTCCTGGGCATCGCCTGTTTGGTGAAGTATCTGCTCTCTAGCAAGTGAGCGTACTCAGCGAGCCATCAACCAGCTAATCCGTTGTGGGTTGAGTTTGTCGGCCACCTTTCGCTCTCGCATACCAACCAGATAATCCGGATACCCATAAAAAACCGGCCTCATGGCCGGTCAGTCGTCATGGTACTTCAACGAGCAGCCAGCGCATCCAGGCCACGCGCCAGGTCACGCTGGATATCCGCCTGACTTTCGAGCCCGACAGCTACCCGAATCAAACCCGGCGCAATACCTGCGGCGGCCTTTTGTTCCTCGGAAAGACGCCCGTGGGTCGTGGTGGCCGGGTGGGTGATGGTGGTTTTGACATCGCCCAGATTGCCGGTAATCGACAGCATGCGCGTAGCGTCGATCACCTGCCAGGCGCCCTCTTGTCCACCCAGCACCTCGAACCCCAGCACGGCCCCAAAGCCCTGCTGCTGGCGCTTGGCCAACGCGTGCTGAGGGTGTGCTTCCAGACCGCTGTAATACACCCGACTGACGGCGGGGTGCTGGTCGAGCCAGCGGGCCAGGCTCAAGGCGTTCTCGCAGTGGGCCCTCATGCGCAGCGACAGGGTCTCGAGCCCCTTGGTGAAGATCCACGCGTTGAACGGACTCAGGCAGGGGCCGCAGGTCCGCACGACGCCAAACACCTCTTCCAGCAGGTCATGACGCCCTACCACCGCGCCACCCACGGCGCGCCCTTGGCCATCCAGATACTTGGTGGCCGAGTGGATCACCAGATCGGCCCCCAGTGCCAGCGGCTGTTGCAGGGCAGGCGTAAGGAAACAGTTATCGATGGCCAGCAAGGCCCCGCTGCGCTTCGCCAACGCTGCCAGGGCCGGAATATCGGCCACTTCGGAGAGCGGATTGGACGGCGTTTCGGCAAACATCAGCCGAGTTGCGGGCGTCACCGCGGCTTCCCAGGCTGCCAGATTGGAAAGCTCCACATAGCGCGTGGTAATACCAAACTTGCCCAGATACTTGTCGAACAGGCTGACCGTAGAGCCAAACAGCGAACGCGAGGCGACGATCTCATCCCCTGCCGACAGCAGTGCCAGGGCAGTCGAAAGAATGGCGGCCATGCCAGAGCTGGTGGCGACGCAGCGCTCACCACCTTCCAGGGCCGCCAGTCGGCGCTCGAAGGTGTGTACCGTCGGATTGGTGAAACGCGAGTAGACGTTACCCGGCTCTTGACCACCGAACTTACGGGCAGCTTCGGCAGCACTCTCGTAAACAAAGCTCGAGGTGGGAAAAATCGGCTCGGCATGCTCCTGCTCAAACGTGCGGTGATGCCCCGCGCGAATGGCGAGCGTTTCGAGCGACCACTCCTCCTGGTGATGATCATCGTGCATGGCAGCGCCCTCTTTTCCAAAACGTCCAGCTTCCATAACGCTCAATCCACTGGCAACTCCCCCGAGGAAAGTTGCCAGCGTATTCGCGCTCAGTCGTCCAGGTCATCGTCCTGATTGTGCATGTCAACCAGCGCATGGTCACCCGCGCTATTGTCCTTGGCCGCATCGTTACGGCTAGCCTCCAGTACCGCCAGGTAAGCCTCGTCGATATCGCCGGTAACATAGTTGCCATCGAACACCGAGCAGTCGAAGGATTCCATCTCGGGGTTGACCTCGCGGCAGGCGCTCTTCAGGTCTTCCAGATCCTGATAGAAGATGCGGTCGGCGCCAATCAGCTGGCCGACTTCCTCTTCCGTGCGGCCATGAGCAATCAACTCGGTGGCCGCGGGCATGTCGATGCCGTAGACGTTGGGGTAGCGAACCGGGGGCGCCGCCGAGGCGAAATAGACCTTCCGGGCACCGGCATCCCGGGCCATCTGGATGATCTGCTTGCAGGTGGTGCCGCGCACGATGGAGTCATCCACCAGCAGTACGTTCTTGCCCTTGAACTCGACATCGATGGCATTCAGCTTCTGGCGCACCGATTTCTTGCGCTGGGTCTGCCCTGGCATGATGAAGGTACGGCCAATGTAGCGGTTCTTCATGAAGCCTTCGCGGTAGGTGACGCCAAGGTGCTGGGCCATCTCCAGTGCCGAGGTACGCGAAGTGTCCGGAATCGGAATCACCACATCGATATCGTGGTCGGGCCACTCGCTCATGATACGGTCGCCCAGCTTACGGCCCATCTGCATGCGCGTGCCGTAGACATAAGCACCATCCAGAATGGAGTCGGGGCGCGCCAGATAGACGTGCTCGAAGATACACGGATACAGCTCGGGGCGGTCAGCACATACCTGGGTATGAATCTGGCCCTGCATGTCGACGAAGATGGCCTCACCCGGCGCCAGGTCACGCTCCAGTTCGAAACCACCCACGTCCAGCGCCACCGACTCGGAAGCGATCATCACTTCCTGGCCGTTGGGGTCCTGGCGCGTGCCGAACACCACCGGGCGAATGCCGTGGGGATCACGGAAAGCGACCATACCGAACCCGTTGATGATCGCCACGGCCGCGTAGCCACCCTTGCAGCGACGATGCACGCGACGCACCGCATCGAAGATGTCCTCGGCTTCCAGGTGAAGGCCTTGTTTGCCCAGCTCGTGGGCGAAGACGTTGAGCAGCACTTCGGAGTCTGAGCTGGTATTGATATGGCGCAGGTCCGTGGAGAACAGCTCCTGCTTCAACTGCTCGGAGTTGGTCAGGTTGCCGTTGTGGGCCAGCGCAATGCCGTAGGGAGAGTTGACGTAGAACGGCTGAGACTCGGCCTCACTGGAGGAGCCCGCCGTGGGGTAGCGCACGTGGCCAATGCCCAGGTTGCCTTTCAGGCGCGCCATGTGGCGAGTATGGAAAACGTCACGGACCAGGCCGTTACTCTTGCGCAGTAGGAAGCGTCCCTCGCTCCAGGTCATCATGCCGGCAGCGTCCTGGCCGCGATGCTGAAGTACGGTCAGGGCATCGTAGATTCCCTGATTTACCGCCTGCTTGGCCAGAAGGCCCACTATACCGCACATTCCAGTTACCTCGCTTTAGTACCACGGCTTGCTGGTGCAAACCCGTATGATCATCCAACTTACTCGTGCCGCTGCCAGACAGCGGCACGACATCCACCGCTCGGCTATTGCTGAACGGGTACGCGCAATTCGGGGAGCGAGACATCGCGCAGCGACGCCGGTGGCGTCGGCAGCTCACGCTCCCACTGGTCCAGTTGGCTCACGGCCCAGTCCCGCAACTCGATGAAGGTGGGGCGCAGTGAGGCTTCCTGCCATGCCTGAAGGTCTGCCAACGGTGTCAAGGTGATCAGCACGGTTACCACCAGCAGGATGACCGCGCCACGGGCAAGCCCGAACGCAGCGCCCGCAAAACGGTTCAACAGCCCCATGCCCACCCACTCCACGGCGGCGTGAACGACACGTATCACGATGCCGCACAGCAGAATCACCGCAAAGATGACCAGCGCAAAGGCCAGCACCAGGCGAGCATCGAAACTCTCGATGAAGCCAGCCATCAGCTCGGCCACCGGCTCGGCCAGCACCCGCGCCACCATCAGCGCGACGAGCCAGGCAGCCAGCCCCAGTGATTCACGCACGAAGCCCCGTACGAAGCCTGCCAGCATCGATAGCGCCAGCACGGCCAGAAAAACGGCATCAATCCATGTCAGCGCCATGATCAGTCTCTTACCCGCACCAGCAGGCCTTGAACATTGGCGCGCTCTTTCACCAGCGCCAACGCCGCCTCGCCATCTTCCGAAGAGCCGTACGGGCCCACCAGCACGGTGGTGAGGTTGTTGTCACGCGGGCGCTGGAAAACGCGGAAACCTTGATTGGTGAGTTGGTCGCTAATTCGCTGGGCATTGGCGGCATCGCCAAAACTGCCTACCTGAACGGCCCATTCGCCCTGCTGCTGCGCCTGGGGAGCAGAACCATTGCTGCTGCCGCTGCTACTACCGCTGCCTCGGTTCTGGTTGGCGGCCACCAGCTCGGCAATCGGGTCATTGGCGGGAGCGGGCGTCGGTTCGCTGCGCGGCGCTTCGGCGGGTGCCGCTGGCGGAGGCGTTTCAGCGGGCGCACTGGCAACGGCCTCGGTCTGCGGTTCCAGCGGCACAACCTCGATGGGCTCGTCCACTACCTCGGCATTCTCCAGCGGCTCGAGGGGAGACGGCGCGTTGATGGAAGCAGGCATCTCGGGCACAGGAACGTCCTGACGCACCACATTCACCGGCTGTTCGATCACGAAGGTGGGCTGCGGACGCTCCTCCCGGGGAGCCGGGTCACTCATCAACCACGGCACGATGATCGCCAGCACGGCCAGCAGAATCACGAGACCGCTAATGCGTTCCGTTTTACCGTATTTCATATCCCTCTCCCTCCAGCTTAACGTGCCTGCGGCGATGCTTGAGGCAGTGGCATCGCCAGTAGCGCTGCCACGGTAAAGAATGACCCCGTTGCCAATACCCGATCCTCTGGCGTCAGCCGTTGAGCCAGCCACTCTGCCCCGGCCTCGGGGGAATCGGCGCAATGATACACGCGCCCGCCCAGCGACGTAATACGCTCGGCAAGCTCGCTGGCCGAGCGGCCACGTTCGCCTTCCAGGCTGACGCAGACCCAGTCACGGATACGCGGCAACAGTGCCTCGATCACACCGTCGGCATCCTTGTCATTGAGCATGCCCAGCAGCCCCCACTGGCGACCACCGGCAGGCGGCGCGGGAAGCCTGCGCGCCAGATAGCTGGCCGCATGCGGATTATGCCCCACGTCCAGGCACCACTGCCCGCTCCACTGCAGGCGCCCCGGCAGCGTCACGCCAGCCAGCGCTTCACTGACCGGCCGCACCTTCAACGGCACACCTGCCAGCGCCAGCGCCTGCAGCGCCGTGGCCGCATTGTCGATGGGCAAGCCCGGGTCTGGCAGCGCGTCAAGGGAAAGAGTATCCCCTTCACGGTTGAGCCCATGCCAGCACCAGGGCGTGCCTGGCGGCTCGTCACCCGCGCTATGGCTGAAACCCACGCCCAGCACGTAGCTGGGCGCAGCCACCGCAATGGCCGTGTCCAGCACGCTCGTGGGCAGCGTCAAGCTTCCCAGCACGGCGGGTTTCAGGGGGCGAAAGATACCTGCTTTTTCGCGCCCGATCTGAGCCAGATCGGTCCCCAGGAAATTGGCATGATCCTGCGCGATGGTAGTCACGATGGCCACATCGGCATCGATGATGTTGACGGCATCCAGCCGCCCGCCCAGCCCTACCTCCAATACCGCCAGATCCAGCTCGGCATTGGCCAGGCACCAGAGCGCACACAGCGTGCCCGCCTCGAAGTAGGTCAGACTGATGGCGGGCGCTTCCAGGCGAGCATCCTCCACCTGAATGAAGCCTTCGACCAGGGTTTGGTCACTGGCTTCGCGCCCTTCCAGCGTGACCCGCTCGTTATAGCGCAGCAGATGAGGAGACGTGTAGGTACCGGTGCGCAGGCCATGCGCCCGCGCCACCGCATCGATCATGGCAAGGGTCGAGCCCTTGCCATTGGTGCCTGCCACGGTAATCACCTGGCGAGCCAGGGGGCGGTCCATCAGTCCCATACGCCGGGCCACCTGCGACACCCGCTCCAGGCCCATGTCGATGCCTACCGGGTGCAGCGTCTCAAGATGATTCAGCCATTCGGCTAACGTGCTAGGCATTGCGCGACGCGTCATCGCTCGCAGGCTGGGCAGGCTCTGCCTGAGCACTGCTCTCTGCAGCATCCGCCAATGCGGCTTCTTCCACCACAGGTTCGGTGATTTCACCTTCGACCACCGGTTCAGCGCTGGTTTCCACGGCGGGCTGATGGGTCAGCTTGCGCAGCACACCACCGACACGCGCACGCATGTCATGACGATGTACGATCATGTCGACCGTGCCGTGTTCGAGCAGAAACTCGCTGCGCTGGAAACCTTCCGGCAGGGTTTCGCGCACGGTCTGCTCGATGACCCGAGGGCCTGCAAAACCGATCAGTGCGTTGGGTTCGGCAATGTTCAGGTCACCCAGCATGGCCAGCGACGCGGAAACGCCACCAAACACCGGGTCGGTCAGCACGGAAATATAGGGGACACCCGCCTGTTTGAGCTTCTCCAGGGCTGCCGAGGTCTTGGCCATCTGCATCAGCGAGAACAGCGCTTCCTGCATCCGCGCGCCACCCGAGGCAGCAAAGCAGATCAGCGGAATACCCTCGTCCAGCGCAATGGTGGCCGCGCGGACGAACTTCTCACCGACTACGGCCCCCATGGAGCCGCCCATGAAGGTGAACTCGAAGGCCACGGCCACGACCGGCAGGCCATCCAGCTCGCCACGCATGGCAACCAGCGCGTCTTTTTCACCGGTCTCTTTCTGGGCAGCCGTCAGGCGGTCCTTGTACTTCTTGGAGTCGCGGAATTTGAGGCGGTCATTGGGCTCGATCTCGGCCCCCACCTCTTCGCGCCCCTGCTTGTCCAGGAACCAGTCAAGGCGCTTGCGGGCGGTCAGACGCAAGTGGTGGTCACACTTGGGGCAGACGCTGTGGTGCTTTTCCAGCTCCGGCAGGTACAGCACCGCCTCGCATTTGGGACATTTACGCCAGAGGCCATCGGGCACGCTGGCACGACGGTCCTTCCGCTGGATACGCCCCATGGAGGGCACGATCTTGTCTAACCAGCTCATATCAAAAAGGCTTCCGTATACGTCAACGCTTGGTCAAGCCAAGCTTGATGAGTGTCGTCAATTCAAGATTCAGTGTAGACGATGAGAGGACGCACTCAGGCGTCCATGGCGGTCCGCATCTCAGCCAACACGCTCTTCAACTGTCCGGTGATGGTTTCAGGGGCATCCACGCTGTCCGCAATGCGGTTGACCAGCGCGCTGCCGACGATCACGCCATCGGCGACTTTCGCCACCTCGGCGGCCGTCACCCCATCGCGAATACCGAACCCAACGCACAGCGGCAAATCGGTCATGTCACGCAGCGGCGCCAGGTGTTCAGCGACATCGGCTGCGTTCAATGTGGCCGCCCCGGTCACGCCTTTGAGCGACACATAGTAAAGATACCCCTCACCGTGGGCGCATATTGTAGCGGCACGGGCATGGGAAGTGGTAGGCGCAACCAGGAAAATCGCTGCCAAGCCGCGCGCTTTGAGCAGCGGGCCGAACTCGTCCGCCTCTTCCGGCGGCATGTCCACCACCAGCACGCCGTCCACACCGACGCTGGCGGCTTTATCGGCAAAGGCCGTGTAACCGATGCGTTCGATAGGATTCAGGTAGCCCATCAGCACGATGGGGGTCTGGGTATCGGTCTGGCGAAACTCGGCCACCATGTCCAGCAGGTCCACCAGCCGGGTGCCCTGTTTCAGAGCCCGCTCGCAGGCCTTCTGGATGACCGGGCCATCCGCCATCGGGTCGGAGAACGGCACGCCAAGCTCGATCACATCGGCCCCGGCATCCACCAGGGCGTGCATGAAGCCTACCGTGTACTGGGGCGCAGGGTCCCCGGCGGTGATGTAAGGGATCAGAGCCTTGCGGCCTTGCTGCTTCAATTCGGAAAAACGCTGGTCGATTCGATTCATGCTAGCCCTTAAAACTCGATGCCGTCGATGTTAGCCACGGTCATGATGTCCTTGTCACCACGCCCTGAAAGGTTCACCACGATATGCTGATCAGGCCGCATGGTGGGCGCCAGCACTTTGGCATGGGCCAAGGCATGGGCAGACTCCAGCGCAGGCATGATGCCTTCCATGCGGGTCAGCTCGCGGAACGCTTCCAGCACCTGCTGGTCGTTGGCGGCCACGTACTGCACGCGACCGGCGTCTTTCCACAGCGCGTGCTCGGGGCCAACGCCAGGATAATCGAGGCCTGCGGAGATGGAGTGAGTGTCCATCACCTGGCCCGCTTCGTCGGACATCAGGTAGGTGCGGTTGCCGTGCAGCACGCCACGCGGTGCATTGGAAGACAGCGGCGCGGCGTGACGGCCGGTTTCCACCCCGTCGCCCCCTGCCTCGACACCGTACATGGCCACGGCGTCATCTTCGACGAACGGGTAGAACAGGCCAATGGCATTGGAGCCACCGCCCACGCATGCTACCAGCGCATCCGGCAGGCGGCCGATCTGCTCCAGCGACTGACGGCGCGCCTCGCGCCCCACCACCGCATTGAAATCGCGCACCAGCAGCGGGTACGGATGCGGCCCGGCCACGGTACCGATGATGTAGAAGGTGTTGTCCACGTTGGTGACCCAGTCACGCAACGCCTCGTTCATGGCGTCCTTGAGCGTGCGGGTGCCGGACTCCACCGGAATGACCCGAGCGCCCAGCAGCCGCATGCGGTACACGTTCAGCTTCTGGCGCTGGACATCGGCGGCGCCCATGTAGACATCGCACTCCAGCCCCAGCCGCGCGGCAACCGTGGCCGTGGCCACACCGTGCTGACCCGCGCCGGTTTCAGCGATGACCCGAGGCTTGCCGGCCTTCTTGGCCAGCAGCGCCTGACCGATGGTGTTGTTCACCTTGTGGGCGCCGGTGTGGTTGAGGTCTTCGCGCTTCAACCAGATTTGCGCGCCACCCAGCGAGTTGGACCAGCGCTCGGCGTGATACAGCGGCGAGGGGCGACCCACATAGTGCGCCAGGTCGCGGTCGAACTCCGCCTGAAAGGCCGGGTCGTCGCGCAGGCTGAAGTAGGCCTGCTCCAGCTCTTCAAGAGCGTAACTCAGGGTTTCCGACACGAATCGGCCGCCATAGGGGCCAAAGTGACCACGGGCATCCGGCATTCGGGTCAGGTCGCTGAACTTGGTTTCAGTTGCTGAGACTGTCACAGGCATACCTCACAGGATTGCCAGAAAGGCAAAGATGAATGAATACATAAAGGTGGAAGAAGGGTTTTACGCCCCTCGTCAGCGCTGATCGGCCCGCCCGACCTGAGCCACGAAGTCGGCCATTCGCCGAGCATCCTTTTGGCCTGGGGCGGCTTCGATTCCCCCTGATACATCAACCGCATAGGGAGCCACCTGCGCCACCGCGGCGGCAATGTTCTCGACCGTCAGCCCACCCGCCAGAATAACAGGTTTTTGCAGGGCTGCGGGGATTCTAGACCAGTCGAAGGTTTCTCCGGTTCCGCCAGGCACGCCCGGCCGATAGGCGTCCAGCAGCAGTGCCTGGGCGGCCGCATACTGCTGCGCTGCCTGATGCAGGTCGAGGTCGTCACGCATGCGCAGCGCCTTGATCCAGGGGCGATCGAACTGGGCGCAGAAGTCGGCGGACTCGTCACCGTGGAACTGGATCAAATCCAGGTGCGGCAAACACGCCTCCACCAGCGCCACGTCAGGGTTGACGAACAGCCCCACCCGCGTCACAAAAGCCGGTACCGGTGCTGCCAGCGCTGCCAACGTGGCAGGGTCGATCCCCCGCGCGCTCCTGGGCCACATGACGAACCCCAGCGCATCGACCCCCAGCACCACGGCCTCGGCCACGTCCTCGTGGCGAGTAAAGCCACAAAACTTGATACGCGTGCGACCAGGTGCGGTCATGAGGCGCTCTCCTGCTGTTCAGGGCTGGTTTGCTGGGTAAAGGTGAGCTGGCGCCGGGCGGCCACTCTAGGCGTCTCCGGCAGCGCCCGCTCGCCGGTCCACTCGCCGGTGAAGGCCAGCAGATTGGGCCCCAGCGGCTCCCTGGGAATCTCGAAACGTTCGTCGTAGAGGGAGTCGACGAAATGCAGGCCGCAGGCAGGCGCCGTGACATCGCCCTTCTGGCGATTCTTCATCGCCAGCAGGCGGGCGATATGCCCTTCGTCCTGCGCCCCCCGGCCAACGCTGGCCAGCGCTCCGGCAATGTTACGGATCATGTGATGCAGGAAGGCATTGCCCTGGATATCGATCACCACCAGCGGGCCGTAACGCTTCACTTCGACGAAGTGCATCTGGCGCCAGGGGGATTTCGACTGGCAGCCCGCCGCGCGGAAGCTGCTGAAATCGTGCTCGCCCACCAGCACCTGGGCCGCACGATGCATGGCATCGGCATCCAGCGGGTCGCGACACCAGGTGACGTTGTGGCGCTCCATGACCGGGCGGCTGATCTGATTCAGAAAGAGGTAGCGGTAACGGCGTGCCAGCGCGCCAAGGCGCGAATGAAAATCGTCGGATACCGGCTTCACCCAACGCACCGCCACGTCTCGGGGCAGATGGGTATTGGCGCCGAAAATCCACGCTTTTTCAGTGCGCTGTACCGGCGGGTCGAAGTGAATCACTTGGCGCGTGGCGTGCACACCGGAATCGGTGCGGCCGCTGGCGTAGATATGCACGGGCGCCCCCGCCACCTTGCCCAGCGCATCTTCGATGGCCTGTTGCACGGAGGCGGCATGCTTCAGGCGCTGAAAGCCACAAAAACGTGTGCCGTCATATTCGACGCCCATGGCCAGTCGGCCAGCCAGCGGTTGTGTTTCATCAAAGTGGTAGAACAGCGTCATCAAGCCACGTCATTTGGAGGATTTGGAAGAGTCGCTATTATCCCGACGTCGCGGCTCGAATGCCACCTCTTCGATTTCCCACTCCTCTTCAGGGGTATAGCGGGTGCGCAGCGGTGGCGCGTCCGCGTTTCCTGACAAGGAGGTCTCGGCCGCGTCTGACTCGTTAGCCTGCAGCGAGGGCGGATGATAATCGATACAGTGCGCCCGATGATCGTCCGGCACCGGTTGCGCAGGTGCCTGGGGCGTCGACAGCTCTGTAGCCTCCTCCAAGGGGCTATGCTCACCAGGCGCTTGAGCAACAGGCGTTTGGACAGCAAGCTCGTCGGTCACCGGCTCGTCAGCAGCAGACACCTGCTCATAGCGCTCGGCTACCTGTGGCGGCGCTTTCGGGATATCGAAAGGCGGTGGTTCGGCAAGGGGCGGCTCGGCCAAAGGTGCGCCAGCGGTGCCGGTGCTTTCCATGACAGGCTCGGCGCGCCGTGGGGGCGTTTCCACGGCAGCGGCGGGCGCGGGCACGTCCTCCCACTGGCGCTCGCGGCGTTTGCGTGACCACACCAGCGCCCCCAGCAACAGCGCCAGGGCGGCACTGGCCAGCGGCCACTGATAGGCCTCCAGCCGTGCGATCACCCCCGGCCCGGACGCTCGCGCACCGGCCGCCTGACCCGCGCTGGCCGCCATGGCTTCTGCGACAGCCAGGGCATGCTGGGTTTCCTGTTGAGACGCCTGCAGCGCCTCCGTCAACGAGGCCACCTCCTGACGCAGCGCAGCCATTTCCGCCTGCATCAGGTCACGCTCTTCGAGGACGGTTTGCAGCATGGCCTGGCTTTCGCGCAGCTGTTCTGCCAGGTCGTTGAGGGTCAGCCCTGCCAGCTCGCTCTCTGTCTCGCTCTCGGCATCACCCTCGGCCAATGGGCCTTCTGGCGCGCCCTGTGGCAACTGCTCGCTCGCGGCCAGCGCCTCGTCGACCAGCACCGGCTCCTCGCCTGACGATGGCGCCGCCGCCGTTTGGCGCATGGCCTGCACCGCCTGGGATGCCTGGCTGGGGCTACGTGCCATGATTTGCTCGCGACCTGGCACCACCAGGGTTTGCCCGGCGCGAAGTTCATCCGGGTTACCGGAAGGGAACGCCGACGGGTTGGCTTCGACCAGGGCCAGCATCATCTGCTGGACGCTGACCTCGGCGGGCTTGACCCGCGCCGCCACCCCCCACAGTGAATCGCCGCTGGCCACATAGGCCGTTCCGCCAGGCGCCTGGGCCGCACTGGCCACGGATGCGGGCGATGGCGAAGAAGAGACTGCCTGTGGCGGGGCTTGCGCAGCCGTCGCGGACGGGCTGACATGGCTGGCAGGTGCCGCCACCGGCGCACTGGCGGCGCTCTCCGGCAGGTCGAACAGTAGCGTGAACGCCTCGGCGCTACGCCCATCGGGGCCGCTGATGGTCAACAGCAGATCCAGCCAGGGCTCCAGCACCTCCTGCTCGGTGCGCAGCACCACCCGAGCACCGCCGGGAAGGCGCTCGATCTCGGCGCGCACGCTGGCCGCCAGCGGGGTCCACTCCAGCCCCCGGGCGGTAAAGGCCGCTTCGTCAGCGACCTCCACCCGTAACTCGCCCAGCGCAGTCTCGGAGACATCCACGATGGGTGCGGAGGCATTCAGCGGTGCCTGGAGCGGTGAGTTGACCGTCACCTGCCCCAGCCCCACGGCCAACGCCAACGGGCTTACGACGCCCAGCGGCAGCCATGACCACCATGCCAGCTTGTTTTTCATTGCGGCCCCTACTGCCTGCGGTTCCCTGCGTTACATTGTGCGGAAACATTCACCCATCACAATGACTTAATTCGTTTTTATCATAACGTATTTAACATGCCGCTTGGGCCAATGCACCCTCGACACGCCTGACGGGCAAAAAAATGGGAAGCTGCGAACAGCTTCCCACTGGTTTACCTGACGGCCCGCGCTGGATTACTGCTCGCGCAGGATCTTCAGCATGCGCTTGAGCGGCTCGGCGGCCCCCCACAGCAGCTGGTCGCCCACGCTGAAGGCCGAGAGGTATTCACCGCCCATGTTCAGCTTGCGCAGCCGACCTACCGGTACTTGCAGCGTGCCCGTGGCTGCTGCCGGGGTCAGGCCCGCTACGGTGGCGTCCTTATCGTTGGGAATCAGGCGCACCCACTCGTTGTGCTTGGCAATGCGCTCTTCGATCTCGTCCAGCGGCACATCCTGCTTCAGCTTGATGGTGAACGCTTGGCTGTGGGAGCGCATGGCACCGATACGCACGCAAAGGCCATCGATGGGAATCGGGTTGTTCTGCAGTCCCAGAATCTTGTTGGTCTCGACGCTGCCTTTCCACTCTTCGCGGCTCTGGCCGCTCTCCAGCTTGGTGTCGATCCACGGCAGCAGGCTGCCCGCCAGCGGCGCAGTGAAGTTTTCCGTGGGGAAGTCGCCGCCACGCATGGCCGCAGTGACCTTGCGGTCGATATCCAGAATGGCGCTGGCCGGGTCGGCCAATTCGCTGGCCACGCTATCACGCAGGTGGCCCATCTGGTTGAGCAGCTCGCGCATGTGCTTGGCACCGGAGCCGGACGCCGCCTGATAGGTCATGGAGGTCATCCACTCGACCATATCGGCCTCGAACAGGCCGCCCAGGCCCATTAGCATCAGGCTGACGGTGCAGTTGCCGCCCACGAAGGTTTTGGCACCTTTCGCCAGTTGCGCATCGATGACCTTACGGTTCACCGGGTCGAGGATGATGGTGGCTTCGTCTTCCATCCGCAGGGTGCTGGCGGCATCGATCCAGTAGCCTTGCCAACCGCCGTTGCGCAGGTCGCCGTAGACCTTCTTGGTGTAGTCACCGCCCTGGCAGGTGATGATCACGTCCAACGCTTTCAGGTCATCCAGTGCAAACGCATCTTTCAGCGGAGGCACGTCCACGCCGATGTCGGGGCCGGGCTGGCCAACTTGAGAAGTGGTGAAAAAAATCGGCTCGATACCGTTGAAATCACCATCTTCCTGCATGCGCTGCATCAGCACAGAACCCACCATGCCACGCCATCCCACGAAACCGACTTTCAACATGTGAAGTCCTCCAACCAAGAATGAGATAAGTATTATACACAAATATCCGACACGACGTCGGCCACCCCTTGGGGCAGCCGACGTTGGTTGCTTTGCGACGAGTCGAAGCGAAGCTCTTTTTGCAAGCCTTAGGCTGAGCGTTGTGCAAAGGCCGCCAGCACTGCATCACCCATCTCCACCGTGGAGACCCGACGGGTGCCTTCGGAAGCGATATCCGCCGTGCGCAGGCCGTCGTCCAGCACGCTGCCCACCGCCGCTTCGATGCGCTCGGCCATGGTGGGCTCATTGAGCGAGTAGCGCAGCATCATGGCCACCGAGAGCATCATGGCCAGCGGGTTGGCGACGTTCTGGCCTGCGATGTCCGGCGCGCTGCCGTGGCAAGGCTCGTACATGCCCTGCCCGCTCTCGTTGAGCGATGCAGAAGGCAACATGCCGATGGAGCCGGTCAGCATGGCGGCGGCATCGGAGAGAATGTCGCCAAACATGTTGCCGGTGACCACCACATCGAACTGCTTCGGTGCACGCACCAGCTGCATGGCGGCGTTGTCCACGTACATGTGCGACAGCTCTACATCCGGGTATTCCGGTGCCAGCCGCTCCATGACCTCACGCCACAGAATCGTCACTTCCAGCACGTTGGCCTTGTCCACCGAGCAGAGCTTCTTGCCGCGCTTCTGGGCCATCTCGAAGGCGACACGACCAATACGCTCGATTTCGCTTTCAGAGTAGATATAGGTATTGAAGCCGACCCGCTCGCCGTCGCGCACTTCGATACCCCGGGGCTGGCCGAAGTAGATGCCGCCGGTGAGTTCACGCACGATCATGATATCCAGCCCGGCCACCAGCTCGGGCTTCAAGCTGGAAGCGCTGGCCAGCTGCGGGTAAAGCATGGCCGGACGCAGGTTGCCAAACAGGCCCAGGTTCTTGCGCAGGCCCAGCAAGCCTTTCTCAGGACGCCTGGAGAGGTCGTCGATCTTGTCCCATTTGGGGCCACCCACGGCACCCAGCAAAATCGCGCTGGCAGCCTTGGCTTTTTCCAACGTTTCAGCGGGCAGCGGCTCGCCGTGTACGTCGTAGGCCGAGCCGCCCACCAGACCCTCTTCCACGTCGATGTCCAGGCCAGCATCCTGGCAGGCTTTCAACAAACGCGCCGCCTGGGCGGCAATTTCCGGGCCGATACCGTCACCGGGCAGCAGTAACACCTTATGAGTCATGCTCAATCCTTAGCACAAAAAATGGAAGACTTACGCGGGCTGACGGAACAGCCACGGGCGCTGCTGACGATGCTGCGCTTCGAAGCTGCGAATGGCCTCTTCGTCTTGCAGGGTAATGCCAATATCGTCCAGGCCGTTCAGCAAGCAGTGCTTGCGGAATTCGTCGACCTCGAATTCCAGAATCTCGCCGCTGGGCGTGATCACGCGCTGGTGCTCCAGGTCGACGTCCAGCTGGTAGCCTTCGTTGGCATCCACCTCGGCAAACAGGCGATCCACCTGCTCTTCGGCCAGCGTCACCAGCAGGATGCCGTTCTTGAACGCGTTGTTGTAGAAGATATCGGCAAAGCTGGGGGCAATCACTACCTTGAAGCCAAAATCTTCCAGCGCCCAGGGCGCGTGCTCGCGGGAGCTGCCGCAGCCAAAGTTACGCCGTGCCAGCAGCACCTCGGCGCCTTGGAAGCGCGGCTGGTTCAGCACGAAATCCGGATTCAGCGGGCGCTGGGAGCAGTCCTGACCGGGTTGGCCTTCGTCCAGGTAGCGCAGCTCATCGAACAGGTTCACGCCAAAGCCGGTCCGCTTGATGGACTTCAGGAACTGCTTCGGAATGATCAGATCGGTATCGACATTGGCACGGTCCAGAGGCGCGACGATGCCTTCAAAACGTTCGAACTTTTTCATGGCTCAGGCCTCCTGGGCGTGGGTGGCATCGTTGGCAGGCAAGGTACGGACATCGACGAAGTGACCAGCAATGGCGGCCGCAGCGGCCATGGCCGGGCTCACCAGATGCGTACGCCCGCCGTAGCCCTGACGACCTTCGAAGTTACGGTTGGAGGTCGAGGCGCAGTGCTCGCCAGCGCCCAGCTTGTCGGCATTCATGGCCAAGCACATGGAGCAACCCGGCTCGCGCCACTCGAAGCCCGCTTCGATGAAGATCTTGTCGAGGCCTTCGGCTTCCGCCTGGCGCTTCACCAGGCCAGAACCCGGCACCACCATGGCCAGCTTGATGGTATCGGCTACCTTGTTGCCCTTGGCCACCTTGGCGGCTTCACGCAGGTCTTCGATACGCGAGTTGGTGCAGGAGCCGATGAACACCTTGTCCAGCTTGATATCGGTAATCTTCTGGTTGGCCTGCAGGCCCATGTACTCCAGCGCGCGGGCGTGGCTGCGCTGGACGGTTTCGTCATCGGCGGCTTGCGGGTCGGGTACTTGGCCTGAAATACCGGTGACCATTTCCGGGCTGGTGCCCCAGCTCACCTGCGGTTCGATCTCTTCGGCCTTCAGGGTGACCACTTTATCGAAGTGGGCATCGGCATCGGAGACCAGCAGACGCCAGTCGGCCACGGCGGCTTCCCACTGCTCGGCGGTGGGCGCAAAGGGGCGCTCGGCGAGGTAATCGATGGTGGTGTCATCGACCGCAATCAGCCCTACCCGAGCACCTGCTTCGATGGCCATGTTGCACACGGTCATGCGGCCTTCCATGGAGAGCGATTCGATGGCGCTTCCAGCAAACTCGATGGCATAGCCGGTGCCGCCGGCGGTACCAATCTTGCCGATGATGGCCAGCACCACGTCCTTGGCGGTCACGCCCAGACCCAGCTCGCCTTCCACGCGCACCTGCATGTTCTTCATCTTCTGCGCCAGCAAACACTGGGTAGCCAGCACGTGCTCCACTTCCGAGGTGCCGATACCGTGGGCCAGCGCGGCAAAGGCGCCGTGGGTGGCGGTATGCGAGTCGCCGCACACCACGGTCATGCCGGGCAGTGTGGCACCCTGCTCGGGGCCCACCACGTGCACGATGCCCTGGCGGGGGTCGTTGATCTTGAACTCTTCGATACCGAAGGCCTGGCAGTTGTCGTCCAGGGTCTGCACCTGAATCAACGAGACCGGGTCCTTGATGCCGCTGTTGCCCTCGGCACGCTCTTTCACCGTGGTGGGCACGTTGTGATCGGGGGTGGCCAGGTTGGCATCCAGGCGCCAGGGCTTGCGGTTGGCCAGACGCAGGCCTTCAAACGCCTGTGGCGAGGTCACTTCGTGGAGCAGTTGGCGGTCGATGTAGATCAGCGCCGTGCCGTCATCGCGCTGCTTGACCAAGTGCTGGTTCCAGAGTTTGTCGTAAAGGGTTTGACCTGACATGTGGCTCTCCTGGGCAGTGCCCTGCTAGTCGTGTTGGCGGCTTTTACGGGCCGCTCTTGTCGCGGGCGTCATGGACGATGACCCGAGTGTTACCCGACTCGCACATAAAAGCAATTCATGTTATTCATACTTTAGATTCCAAACAGGAATAGATAATCAGGGAGCCGCCGTGGATACCCAAAGCCTGCAAGCCTTTCTTGCCGTGGCGCAAACCCAAAGCTTTTCCCGGGCCGCCGAGCAGCTTCACCTTACGCAGCCAGCGGTGAGTAAACGCATTGCCACCCTGGAAGAGCTGCTGGGCACGCGGCTTTTCGACCGTATCGGGCGGAAAATCACCCTTACCGAGGCAGGCAACCTGCTGCTGCCCCGCGCCCAGCGTATCCTATTCACCGTGGACGACAGCCGCCGCGCGCTGGCCAACCTTTCCGGCCAGGTAGGCGGCAAGCTCACCCTGGCCACCAGCCACCACATTGGCCTGCACCGGCTGCCGCCGCTGCTCAAGCTCTACACCCAGCGCCATCCGGAAGTGGCCCTCGACCTGCACTTCCTGGACTCCGAGCTTGCCTATCAGGGCGTGGTGGATGGCACCCTGGAAATGGCCATCGTCACCCTGGCGCCCCACCCGGTGGAGCAGCTGCAGGTGGTCGAGCTCTGGCGCGACCGGCTCTGCTTCGTCTGCGCCAAGGACCACCCACTGGCCCAGCGCAGCCGCACCCAGGCCACGCTGAGCCTGGCCGAACTGTGCGAGGTGAACTGCGTGATGCCCGGCGCCAAGACCTTCACCCACACCCTGATCGGCCAACGCTTCCAGGCCGCCGGCCTGACCCTGCCGGTCAGCATGTCCACCAACTACCTGGAAACCCTGAAGATGATGTGCAGCGTCGGGCTCGGCTGGAGCCTGCTGCCGGAAAGCATGCTCGACAGCGAACTGGTCGAACTGCCGGTGGATACCGACCCCATCCACCGCCCACTGGGTTATCTGGTGCACCACAACCGCACGCTCTCCAACGCTGCGCGCAGGATGATCGAGGCGCTGGAGAATGCCCGCGCGTGATGGCCTGGTAGCGGGGACAACATCAGAAACGACACTGGCCCACGCCTTTGAAAGCGTGGGCCAGCGCCACAGAGACCCCGCCTAAATGCGGGCATGTATTACCGCGATGACGACAGCGCCTGTTTGACAGCCTCCTCCAGCGACAGCGTGGGCCTACCCAGCAACTGGCTCAACTGACGGCTCTCATCCAACAAGGCCCCCTTGGCAACGCCCCTATCGGCATCTGCCAATACGCTAGCGAACTCCTTCGGCAGCCCCGCCTGCTGCAAAGCACTTACGTAGTCGGCTTCACTTACGTTGACGTAATCGACGCGCTGTCCGCTTTGCCGCGAGATAACGGCCGCCAGCTCGCCCAACGTATAAGCGCTGTCACCAGCCAACTCATACACGGGCTCCCTGTGCTGATCGCTGGCAAGCACGATGGCCGCTGCTTCGGCGTAATCAGCCCGCCCAGCCGAGGCAATCCGCCCCTCGTCGGCACAGCCAAACAAGGCACCCTGGGCGACCGCCCCAGAAGCTCCCTGCGTATAATTTTCGGTGTACCAGCCGTTGCGCAGCAGCACATAAGGAACACCAGAGGCATGAATCAGTGCCTCGGTCTCACGGTGCTCCTGCGCTAGACCAAGCGGCGACGAATCGGCATGCAGTAGACTGGTATACGCCAATAGTGCCACGCCCTGACGCTTCGCAGCCTCGATGACCGCCCGATGCTGATTGACACGCTGGCCAATCTCGCTAGACGAGATCAGCAGCACCTTTTCGGCTCCTTGCAAAGCCGCTTGCCAGCTATCGGGGTCATCGTAATTGGCTTGACGTACATGTACGCCTAGCTCGGCCAGCGGCTGGGCTTTTTCCACATTTCGCACGGCGGCCACAATGTGCTCGGCAGGCACGCGCTTCACTAGCGCATCAATCACCAAGCCGCCTAGCTGTCCGGTAGCACCCGTTACTACGATCATGTTTTCACCTCATTCATCTGCAATGGTTGGTGAAATGAAGCGTACCCTTTAAACTAACTTTTAGTAAGTACGCACAAAAAGGTAAGTACCATGACCCGTCACCCAACGGCCCCTGATCAAAGCGCCAGCCATGGGGCACTCGCCAATGCCATGCGCCGTGGCGAAGTACTCGCAAAAGCCTGCCCATCACGGCAGATTTTGAAACACGTGACCAGCCAGTGGGGGGTTTTAGTGCTGCTGGTGTTGATGAAAGGCACCCACCGCTTCAGCGAACTGCGCCGCAAGATCGAGGGTGTCAGTGAGAAAATGCTGGCACAAACGCTTCAGCAACTGGAAGAGGATGGCCTGGTAGCACGCTATGCGCACCCCGTCGTGCCGCCGCATGTGGAGTATTCATTAACGGCGCCGGGCAAAGAGCTGGGGCAGCACATCGAAGCGCTAACCGATTGGATCGAACACAACCTGCCTACACTGCTTGCTGCAAGCCGAAAGCCTGACTAGCTACCCATGCTCAAGCGATGCAGGGCCGCATTACTTTGCACGATGGAGGGCGTGACCTCCTCCAGCGCCACCTTGACCATACCCGCTGCCACGGCCTCTACCGAAATAGGCCGCAGGGTAAGCGGTAGCCACCGCACTGCGGGTGACAGCACCGCGCTCGCCCACGTCTCTGCCAAGCGCCCATCCTGCGGCCGCCCCAACAACAGCGAAGGCCGAGCAAAGAACACACAGGGCAACCCCAGCGCCTGAATATCCCGCTCCACTTCGCCTTTCACGCGGTTATAAAATATCGACGAGCGAGCATTGGCACCGTGCGCCGTCACCACAGCCAACCGGCTCACCCCCGCCGCTTTGCAGGCACGGGCAAACGCCAGCACCAACCCATGGTCCACGCGACGAAACGCCTCTTTACTCCCTGCCTGCTTTTTCGTGGTGCCCAGCGCTACAAACGCCATGGCCCCAGCGGGCACCAGCTCGGCAACCTCAGCTTCCAGTTGTTCGAAATCCAGCAGCGCAGGCTGAAGCCTGGAAGCGTTAGCGTGGGGAAATTCACGAGCAAGATCCAGCTCGCGGCGGGTCACGACGATGACGCTCTCCACCTCATCGCGCTGGGAAAGCTGCGTCACGAGGTGCTGGCCAATGGCGCCAGTGGCACCAAGAACGATGGCGGTGGTGGGCATGATTGACCTCTTGAAAATGTGAACGTCTGGTCAAGCTAGTACGCAGCAGTTTGCTACTGGTGTAGCGTCACGCTACAATTTTTTAAGTCCAACGACAGGAGTGACTGATGTCTACTGCAAGCATACGCTTAGATAAAGAACTGGTGGATAAAGCGGCCATCATGGCAAGGGCTTTACACCGTACAACACCCAAGCAAATAGAACACTGGGCAAAAATCGGCGAGATGATGGAAGACAACCCCGATTTGCCCTACGACTTTGTCCGCCAAGCCATCATCGCACAGGCAGAACGTGATGCTGGAAAGCTGGAGGCCTACGATTTTGATTAGCGCTACCAGCGTATTACAAACGCCTTCCTTCAAGAAAGCGGTCAAAAAACTCAAGCCAAATCAAAAAAAAGACCTGGACTCTGTCATCAGGCAGCTAATGGCCGACCCCTATATGGGAGAACAGAAGAAAGGCGACCTGGCTTTCCTGCGAGTACACAAGTTCAAAATGAACAAGCAACTGACCCTACTGGGTTATAGCTTCCATGAGGGTGTTCTTGTGCTTGAGCTGATGGCACTGGGCTCACACGAAAACTTCTACCGCGATATCAAACGACAGTAGCACGTGGTAACGAGCGAGCAGCGAGGCACCCGCGAGGCCGCGCCACCGAGAGAAAAGGTAAGCAACCCACGCCCCACCATCACCTGACTGAATACATCCGCCTCACGGATCAGGTATCGCCCCCCACAAACCGCGACTTCACCTTTGCTGACGGCACCATACAGGCATTTTTCTTACCAAAGAGCCGATAGCGATGCCGCGCGAATAGTTTATAAGCCGCGTCCCTGATCGGCCTGGGCACCCCCTTGAGTGCATAACACAGCCGCCAAGGCCCTTTCAGGTCTTTGGCAATCTCAAGGGCGGCATCCGAGAGCACATAACACTCACCCTCCTTGATCAGCACCAGAGTGTCCGTGCCCACATCAGGAACGTTGAAGCGCTCCGTCAGCTCCTGGGCCAACTCACTCTGCATCGGGGTGAAGGCAAAGACGCCCTCTGGATCTCGCTGGATGATGAAACTCACTGCACCATTGCAGAAGTTGCACACACCATCGAATATCACGATATGCCGATTATCCATAGGCTCCTGAAGAAAGAAGACGTTCGTTCGACATGGGTAGGTTGCCTGACACTACGGGCAACGGCGCACCATTACAATCCGCTGCATCGGGTCGGGAAGCGCTGCCCAAGGTGCAGTGTTCCAATACCGCATTACCCCATGATCAGAAAAGATTTCCAGCAGGCTATCCGACTCATCAATGGCCACGGGTTTGAGTATCAACCGCGCGGTTTCAATCACGGGGAAAAATAATCCTTTCAATATCAGCACTCCATTTCCATATCTAGCACTGGCTGGCTACCATCACCAAGTCCGTCAATTCACCCCCCTGGCATCGCGCCGGAACAAAGCCGCACACTGCGCGCCACCAAGGGCAGCCACCCCTGTAGCGCGTGGTAACGAGCGATCAGCGAGGCACCCGCGAGGCCGCGCCACCGAGCAGCTATCGATGCTCAAAACTGTGATACGTGGCGCGATCAAACACACTATCAGCGCGGTTCAAATGCTCAGCAACCCAGCACGCCACAGCGCAAGTACCACTTCGACTTGCTGGTTATGCTGTTTCGGTGCCCCTTGGACGACAATTCCCCAAAGTTGTTTTCTGGGCAAATCGGCCAAGTGCGGTTTTTCGTGAAGAAGCTTAAGCAAGTCAATCGCGTATTTTTTGTTGGAAACAGAGGTGGTGTACTTACCAGCCTCTATTCCCTCGACATAGCCTTCTTCGCATAACCCCAAAAATGCAGACCGTGGACAGCCTTTAACACGAGCAGCATGCTGATCAGGAAACATGGATGCGGCGGCCAAATTCCACGCTTCTACAGGAGAAACACCTTCCCCTGCCAAGCGAACAGCCTGTAAAGCAACATCGCCATATTTAGCCATTTTACGCCCCCAACTCGAATCACCATGTAGCGCGTGGTAACGAGCGATCAGCGAGGCACCCGCGAGGCCGCGCCACCAATAGAAAAGTAGGCAGCCATCCAGGCTCCACCAGCGGGTGGACACCGCCATTCGCTATGCGGGAAGATCACTGACCAAGCGCCCATACATTGCCGAGTCAGAGACAACGCCATTGACTTCCCAGCGCTGCCTTAGCAGCCCCTCTTGAGAAAACCCGAGCTTACCTAGTGCTTTCGCTGACGCCAGGTTCTCTGGATCAATCTCTGCTTCAATCCGCCGGAGCCCCAATGAGTTGAACCCGTACTGAATCAACGCCTCGCCTGCCTCATGAATATATCCCTGCCCCCAGCATGAACGGCCCAACCCAAACCCGATTTCAGCCCGTTTGGATGCTTGATCGTAGCTGAACAGCATACACTTGCCAGCCAACTCACCTGTCGACTTCAGATACACGCCGAGCACCAGCGACTCTTCACGGCGCATCGACTCATGACTTCCATTGATGAAATCAATCGCGTCCTGAATCGTTGCCCAAGGTGCAGTGTTCCAATACCGCATGACCTCATGATCAGAAAAGATTTCCAGCAGGCTATCCGAGTCATTGATGGCCAAGGGTTTAAGTATCAACCGCGCGGTTTCAATCACGGGGAAAAATAATCCTTTCAATATCAGCACTCCATTTCCATATCTAGCACTGGCTGGCTACTATCACCAAGTCCGTCAACTCACCCCCCTGGCATCGCGCCGGAACAAAGCCGCACACTGCGCGCCACCAAGGGCAGCCACCCCTGTAGCGCGTGGTAACGAGCGATCAGCGAGGCACCCGCGAGGCCGCGCCACCGAGCTGAGCGAAATGCACCCAGCAACATTGTCACTCACGGCGGGCCAACAGCAGCCCTGCCCCCGCACTTCCCAATAACCCGGCACACACTCGATTGAACAGGCGCCGCATGGAGGGGCGCGAGAACCAGTGGCGCAATGCCTTGCCGAAGAACGCGTAACCGGCGATGGCAACCCACTCTAGCAACAGAAATAGCGCCCCGAGTATCAGGAACTGAAGCCCTACGGAACCCGCGGGGTCGACAAACTGGGGCAGGAACGCGGTAAAGATCAGGATGGCTTTGGGGTTGCCCGCTGCCAGCAGGAATTCCTGCCTCGCCAGTTGAAGCAGATTCTTGCCGCCCAGCGCCTCGCTATCGCCTTCTGCCGGGTCTGCGTTCCAGAGCTGATACGCCAGCCAGAGGAGGTACAGCCCACCGGCGATTTTGACGGCGAGAAACACCTTTTCGGAGGTATGCAGCACGGTGGCCAACCCGGTAGCGGCCAATGTAATCATGCCCACAAAGGCCACCAACCGACCCATCCCCGCATAGCAGGCCACCCGTATGCCGTACCGCTTGGCATTCGCCATGGAGAGCAGATTGTTGGTGCCGGGGGCCATGTTCAGGGCAAAACATGCAGGTATGAATAACAGGAGCGTCATCAGGGTCATGTCGGTTCCCACCTTGTAAAGTGAATAGGGTCAGCTCCCGGCACCAGGCTCATCTGCCTTCGCCCTGGGCTGGTTGGTGACACCAAACGGAATATGAACAGAAGGCACCACCGCACTGGCGGACTGCAAATGGCCAGACTGATCATCGAAGAAGATGTGCGGCTTCAACACACCCAGCACTCTGCCCTTCTCGATGCCGCCGAGGAAGAACGCATCGTTGGCCATGACGCCCCAGCTTTTCAGCGTCTTCAAGGCGCGCTCATGGGAAGGCGCATTGCGGGCGGTGACAATCGAAACGCGTATACGGTTTTCATACTCCGGGTGCTGCTGCTTGTACGCTTCTTCCGCCGACTGGATTCTTGAAATGCGTACCAGGAACTCTTTTAGTGGCCCAGGATGGTGGGGCTGCATCACGTTCTTTACTTCATGATCGTGGAAGGCCGTGAGTCCTGATGCCTGCATGACCGACTCGGATTCGTCACCCGCCAGCACGCCATCAAAGTCAAAAGCGATGCGCAGTGTCTGGTCGTCTTCATCGTCGTCAAACATGGAATCCAGCACCTGCCCCGCCGGATGCCCGCTGCCAATGGCGGCCTCCACGTCCGGCTTGTGGCCAGACAAAAATAGCGCAATGTTCAACGCGGGAATGTACTCATAGGGCGAACGCCCCTGCATGAAGATCGCCCGGGTAATGCCCAGCCCGTAGTGCTTGATGGTTTTCATGACCCGCAAGCCGGTATCCGGGTCGTTGCGTGACAGCAGCACCACCTCCACCAGCGGGTCTTCCGGGCTGGGGCTCAAGTCGTTCAACGCCAGCAGCCGCTTGATAAACGGAAACGCGATGCCCTTGGGGAGCGGAACCTCAAGATTCTTTTCCTGATATTCGCGGTACTGCTCCTCCCCCTCGCGGCGAAAGACGGCATCGGATTCGCTCAGATCAAAGACCGCACTGGAGGCAACGCCAATGACCAGACGGTTATCGAGTTCGTAGGGCATGTGCTTCCTTTGTGGGTGGTTGAAGGGGGCTTGGGATGAGCTGATGTTTTTTTAAGTCAGCAAACAGTATGATTTTCAACAGGATGGACGGATCATGACCATCCTGTTGTGTCGTTGCGATATCCATGTTTGAAAACCGACAATTCGAGTTTACGCTTGATCAGGTAATGCACTGCATGCTCGAAAATGCCTGGCTTGAGCTGATAGTTGATCACCACCATGGCGTTCTGATCGTAGTTGTAAACCTTGCAGCGCGGCATGCATACCACTCCCCATCTGTTTTCCCGATCCTACCAAAACTTGGTTGTCAAAGGAGTTTTTCTACAGTCTCAACGCCCGCCACACGGGCAAAGTTGAAGCGTAGCGTAAACTTTGTCACCGTGCTGGCGATTGTTATGCATCTTCGTCTTGAACATTGAGGCCTGCTGAAGCAAGGGGATGGCTTTCCGAATTGAAGAAATATAGTTCCTTACCTTTCAAGTCGATGGTTAGCCGAGATTTCAGGGCGATAATTTCCTCTCCATCTTGGTGCGGCCATACGCCGATTGCTATTTTACTGGACTCGCTCTGCAGGATCGCTTCAATAATGTGTTGGTCATAATCTTTATGTAAAGAGTGCCCAATTACCACCAATCCATTCTTGCTGCTCGCAAGCTTTTCGTAACAAAATCGGAGATAGTCATTCCGTTTGATCCGCGATAATTTCCATTTAGAACTGCCTTCGGTGATAAATAGAGGAAACTGCTCTGGATGATCCAAATCGAAGAGTTCTGATAGCCTGTTCAGACCATTTGCGGTTAGCTTTTTAGTCCTCCCATTCGGAAGCTCTACGAGGTGGATAGCTCCATGCAGGTAATGGAGCTTTGTTCTGTCTGCAGGAACAGCTGTATCAGATGAGTCAAAGCAACCATCTTCACCCCAGAAATAATCTTTAAATCTCCATGTATCAGAATCCATAATGGCCCAATATGGGATTAGATCATAGTTCGTGGTAAAAACGTTCTTGTAACTCCTAAGCCTTACATTAATCTCAGCGACGTCAGCAAGTGCTGGCGGTATATGGGCAAAGTTAACAGCTGAACCCAAGGAATTCTTAGCGCCTTCATACAGAGCTGTAATCTCCGCATCTTGAGGACTACCAAGCTGCTCATCTACTAGCTTCGCGTGATACAGGACTCTCAAAACGTCTTCAAAGTTAGCGCTGCCAACATGCTCAAAAAGGGCAAGACTTTGCGCGGTGAGTTGATGGTCTATATCTTCCCTCTGAGCAACCTCAAACAATGTTCCATACCCAAATCGGCTCCAAATATTGATGCTGAAACCATTTCCAAGAAGCAGGTTTTTCCACTCCAACTCGGATAGCTCTTCCCACTCAACTAAGTTTTGATCAATTTTAATCTCTGGCATCGATACTCCGTTCCGAGAAACCATGGAATGCATAACGCCGCCAACAGCGGCCGAGCGTAGCGAGGTCCAGCGCACGAAGTGCGCGATGCTGCTTGGCCTTATTATGTGTTGGACAATTCACCATTCTTTATTCATTGATTTAAGCGCGCCACAGTTTGGATCAGCCTTTTCCATATCCTTTATCATTTTTTCCATCTGCTTTTCTGAAACAAGCTCCTTACTTTTCATGAATGCGTTGAAAAAGTGCTCAACTTGAGCGGGAACATAACCTGCACATGAGGTTATTGCGCTAAGAAATATTCTATCTACACTATCAATTTGCGTACCCTTCCAACAATCTCCATCATTAGGCACTATCTCAAAACATATAATTGCGAACGGAATTTTTATATATATGACAAACCTTTTCCAGTTATCCCATATCCTTGGCTCTGCTCCAATCGATCTTTCGTAATAAAACCAATCAACTTTCGGAAGCTGCAATTTGGTTAGAACTTCTCTAGTGCAAGGAATTAGGTGGGTTTGAAACTCTTGGCTCTTATTACCTTTAATTAGAGACTTTATCTCATCTAGGAAATCAGGGAACTTATCAAACTCATCTTTTGTGTATTGGTTATCTTTAGGAAAGTAATATGCCTCAGCTAAAACCCGCCAAGCTATTATATATATGCATATTCGTGAGGATTCCGAAATTTCTAGCTCCTCAGGGCATGGCTTTATGTAGTTCGCCAGCTTTGAGAAAATTTCTTTCTTAAACAGTTTCTCATGTGAGGAAAAGTCACCCTCACATTCTTTACATAACAATGGGGATTTTGAACCATCCTGCTCACGTTTGTTTGGTTCGTTAGTAGCTCTTAGGTAGCCAGTGGGGGATGTGTCTTTTAGCCATTTATATACAAAAGAAGGGATAATGTGGGAGTTTTCTATGGCTTCCCGTTCATTACAGTATTTACATAACTCTTTCATTGAATTTCTCGTTTATTGTGCCGAAGCCGAACACATAACGCTTTGCTCACCGGAAAATTGGGAGCGCAGCGAGTAATTTTTCCGCGTGCAGCAACTTGTTATATCTTACATGTTTGAACAAGAGAGTTTCCTTTTGTGATTTTTGTCATAATTTTCAGGATCTTTTCTCTGTCTACAAGACGAACATCCGCCACATTACTTCTGCTTTTTGCACACCAATCATCTATCCCCTTAGAAAAGTACGTTGAAGACACGAAGTATCCTTTATCTGCACTGTCGCTACCCAACACAGCTGCAAAAGCCTGAACTTTCTGCTTTTTTACTTTCTTGGCAGTCGTTGCCTCTACATATACGAGATATTGTTTCCCGTTTTCATCTTTCCTAGCGACAACATCTTTACCACCATCATTACTCTTAGGGGTTAACTCCACATCCCAACCGACTTCCCTAAAAACCGTATAACACAATTCCTCTAATTGACGAGGTGACAGATCATCAATAATGCTTCCATTACTCTGAATTAAATGGTTCGCGATTAATGCCGGCGATTGATCATGAATCATCAGTCCTTTTTTTATTTTTGACGAAAAACCAAACTCTTCTTCAATGAGCTTACCTGGTCCAATAGTGTGCGTTAAAGGAAATGCAATCCTCAGTCCTAGATCGAGTTGGCGTACGTTTTCATATTTATTGGAAATATTTGCAAGAAGTTCTTTTTCATGCTCTCTACATTCTTCACCCCAAAGTGATTCCGGATGAAAAATATAATGCACTCCCTCTATATCTACATTAGAGAGCATGCTTTTAAGAAGCAGATATTCAGCATCCTCCCTGTTATCTAATATTCCTTCATGTATTTCTGGAAAATGGTTTAGCCAGACTTGATATTCAGGCATTTGAAAGATATGTTCGTGATCATCTTTACGGACACATCTCAAAGCACTTTGCAAGTCTCGCAATGCCTCCTCTACATCTGTGGTATAAAACTGCCCCGTCAAGGGATCAATTCCCATTATCATGTCCAGCTTCGAAGCAAACTTCCTACTTCTAACTGTAAGCTCTGGAACTATTTTAAATCTTTGCTTGTTCATAGATTTACTGGGTGACTCTCAAGAAATATAACAGTGATTATATAGCCCACCACACAGCACCAATAACTCTGCGGTCACAGTCACTGGTGTTATACAGCCCCCAAAAAACACCCAAGTCATTGATCTTAAAAACCACACCCTTAGGCTAGACTACATATCCCCTATTATCGTGCCCGCTCGTTTTGCCTGCTTAATCATACTCTATGCATAAAATCTGCTTAGGTCACCTATCTGGTGAAAATTTTTCGCGGTTTGGGTGGCTGGATCGGCACTGCGCTGCAGTGCTTCGCGGGTGCCTCACTTCGTTCGTTACGCCGCGCTACGGGGTTGGCTGGCTAGGTGGTTTGATCTTTGCGGGCTGAAGTGGGCTCTTGCTTTGTGATTGGCGTGGGTGGCTTTATCGGCACCGCGTTGCGGTGCTTCGCGGGTGCCTCGCTTTGCTCGTTACGCCGCGCTACGGGGTTGGTGGCGTTATCGTTGTTGGTGGCGTTATCGTTGGGTTGGAGGCGTTATCGTTGGATTGGTGGCTTGATCGTCGCGCGCTGAAGCGCCCTCCCACGTCACACATCCTACACCCCTCATTTCCCTCATTTCCCTCATTTCCCTCATTTCCCTCATTTCCCTCATTTCCCTCATTTCCCTCTTCTCTCCCTCGCATCCCCTTTCACCTTTCACCTTTCACCTTTCACCTTTCACCTTTCACCTTTCACCTCTCCCCTCGCTCTTGCTGCTGGCCTTCTTTTGCAAAGCAGCTTAGCCTGCTAACTCAACCAGTAAGGGTGTGCGATGCAAGAGACGACGAGGCGGCAGCGGGTGGCGGGTGGGTTGTTGTTGCTGGGGCTGTTGGTGCAAGTGGTGGGCTTTACCGGGGCTTTTGCGGCGGCGCAGGGGGTGAGCTATTTGCTGTGGGCGGCGGTGGTGTTGCTGTGGCGGGATATTCCTCGGCGTTCGCGGCGTCAGGCGGGGGTGTTGAGCGCGCTGGGGGCTACGATGCTGGTGGTGGCGCACTCGGTGTATGGCGCGGCGGTGAATTGGCCTGCCATGCTGCAGGGCAATGTGTTCGTGGCCACCATGCTGGTGGGGGTGAGCTTTATTTCCCTGATCGGCACCCAGGGCAACAAGCGTGCGCCGGGCAGGCGGTTGACGGGGGCGGCGGGCGTGTTGCGTACCTGGCTGGGGGTGCATTTTCTGGGCACCATTCTGAACCTTTCCACGGTGCTGATGGTGGGCGACCGGCTGGCTCGGCGCGGGCCGCTGACTACGCCGCAGCTGTTGGCGTTGAACCGGGGGTTGAGCAGCGCGGCGTTGTGGTCGCCGTTTTTTGCCTCCATGGCGGTGGTCATCGCCCTGGCGCCAGAGGTGCAGTACGCGCAGATTGCCGTGGTGGGGTTTCCGTTGGCCATGCTGGCGGGGCTGTTTACCACCTGGGAGCTACGGCGGCGGTTCGATTTGCGCGAGGTGGATGGCTTTTCGCTGTCGCCGCGTAGCCTGTTCATGCCTGCGGGCATGGCGGCGCTGGTCATGCTGTTCCATGTTTGGCTGACGCCTGCGCTGAGCATCGTCAGCATCATTACCTTCCTGATTCCCGGCGTGGCGTTGCTGAGCAACCTGCCTGCGGGGCCGCGCTTTACCCTGCGCCGTTTGCGTCAGCACACCGTCACACGGTTACCGGCCATGCGCGGGGAGATTTCGCTGTTTCTGGCGGCGGGCTTGCTGACCGTGGGGCTTTCCACGCTGGTGGCCGCAGCGGCAGGCGATGCCTGGACGCTGTTTGCGCGGTTTGGCGCGCCTCAGGCCATGGCCAGCTTTGCAGCCATTGCCCTGAGCGCGCTGGTGGGGCTGCACCCGATCATTGGGGTGTCGGTGCTGGCCTCGGTGCTCAACCTCAGCGGTGCGGAGCAAACCCTGTTTGCGTTCGTGGGGTTGAGCGCCTGGGCGGTGGGTACCAGCGTGGGGCCGCTGTCCGGTATCAACCTCTCGTTACAGGGGCGTTATGGGGTCAGTGGCTACCAGATGATGAAGAACAACCTGCCTTATGCGGCGCTCATGAGCCTGCTGTCGCTGGGCGCGATCGCAGGCTTGAGCGCCTGGTTGGGCCTGTAGCTCAGGTTTCGATGATCTTGTTGGGGAAGCGGTGGAAGTAGCGGTGGCCACACTGGTGGCAGGGCTCCAGCCGGGCGACTTCGTTGAGCATCACCTGGGCGTCGCAGTGGGTGCAGGCCATCAGGCCGGGGGCGGCGATTTCGCCTTCGCAGTAGTCGGCACGGGCGGCTTCCAGGTCGTCTTCGAAGCGCTCCCGCTCGACAATGCTGCGGTCGGCAATAGAAAGCAGCGACTCTGCCACGCGGCGGGAAAGCCGGTCCAGGTCGATGCCCAGCCAGCTGGCTACCTGCTTACCGGTATCGGCCATGTAGTAGCGCATGTCTTTCAGGTCGCGCTCTACCCAGGCGCGCAGCAGGGCCAGCTCGTCTTTGGTGTACTCTTCCAGTTCGGCTTCAAAGGCAACGGCGTCGTCCAAATCCTTTTGCAGGTTTTCCCAGGTGAGTTCGTTGGCGCCATCCTGCATGCGTTCCAGCAGGCGCTCGTAGCCTTCACGAAGGCGATGATCGTTATGTTTTTCCATGGGTCCTCTCCTTTTGTTGCCACAGGTGCTGCCTATCATCGGCTAGCCGTTCAAGGATACACCGGCATAGGATACAATCGACGTTACTTATCTGACAGTCGTCATCCACTATTCACTTTGCGCCCTTTTTTGGGCGAATGACCCCAAGGCCTTGAAAACACCGATGGACGCACACTACAGCCCCCGTGATATCGAACGTGATGCTCAGCAGTACTGGGAAAAGCACCAGTGCTTCAAAGCCGTAGAAGACGCCAACCGCGAGAAGTTCTACTGCCTATCCATGTTCCCCTACCCCAGCGGCAAGCTGCACATGGGCCACGTGCGTAATTACACTATCGGCGACGTTGTCTCACGTTTCCAGCGCATGCAGGGCAAAAATGTCATGCAGCCCATGGGGTGGGATGCCTTCGGCATGCCAGCGGAAAATGCCGCCATCCAGAATCAGGTGCCGCCTGCCAAGTGGACCTACCAGAACATCGATTACATGCGCAACCAGTTGAAGGCACTGGGGTTTGCCTACGACTGGAGCCGTGAATTCGCCACCTGCGATACCAGCTACTACCGCTGGGAGCAGTGGTTCTTCACCAAGCTGGTGGAGAAAGGGCTGGTCTACAAGAAGATGTCCACGGTGAACTGGGACCCGGTCGATCAGACCGTGCTGGCCAACGAGCAGGTCATCGACGGCTGCGGCTGGCGTTCCGGTGCGCCGGTAGAGCGCAAGGAGATCCCGCTGTGGTTCCTGAAGATCACCGACTACGCCGATGAGCTGCTGGCGGATCTGGACAACGTCGAGTGGCCCGAGCAGGTCAAGACCATGCAGCGCAACTGGATTGGCAAATCCCGTGGCGTCGAGCTGAGCTTCGAGATCAAAGCCGCCGATGGCAGCGCCTGCGAGCCGCTAGCGGTGTACACCACCCGCCCGGACACGCTGATGGGCGTGACCTACGTGGCCGTGGCCGCTGGCCATCCGCTGGCCAAGCAGGCCGCCGAGCAGAGCAGCGAGATGGCTGCGTTCTGCGAAGAGTGCGCCAAGGGCGGCACCTCCGAGGCGGAAATGGCCACCAAGGAGAAGCTGGGCATGGCCACCGGCCACAAGGCCATCCACCCGCTGAGCGGCGAAGAAGTGCCCGTGTTCGTGGCCAACTTCGTGCTCATGGAGTTCGGCACCGGCGCGGTGATGGCCGTTCCCGCCCACGACCAGCGCGACTGGGAGTTTGCCACCAAGTACGGCGTCGAGCTGAAGCCGGTGGTCGCCGACGAGCACGGCAACACGCCGGACATCTCCGAAGGCGCTTACACCGAGCACGGCACGCTGATCAATTCCGGCGAGTTCGACGGTCTGGAGTTCCAGGCGGCGTTCGATGCCATTGCCGCCAAACTGGCCGAGCTGGGCCGTGGCGAGGTGAAAACCAACTATCGCCTGCGCGACTGGGGTATTGCCCGCCAGCGCTACTGGGGCGCGCCGATTCCGGTGAAGTACGGCCCGGAAGGCCAGACCGTGCCGCTCTCCGATGATGAGCTGCCGGTTGCCCTGCCCATGGAAGTCACCGTGGATGCCTCCGGCTCGCCGCTGAAGAAGATGCCCGAGTTCTCCGAGCTGGGCGACGGCTGGGTGCGTGAAACCGACACCTTCGACACCTTCATGGAGTCTTCCTGGTACTTCGCTCGCTTCTGCTGTGCGGATAACCACGAGGCCATGCTGGACGAGCGCGCCAACTACTGGCTGCCGGTGGACCTCTACATTGGCGGCATCGAGCACGCCATTCTGCACCTGCTCTACGCCCGCTTCTTCCACAAGCTGCTGCGCGATTTCGGCATGGTCGATTCCGACGAGCCGTTCCAGCAGCTGCTTACCCAGGGCATGGTGATCGCCGAAACCTTCTACCGCATCAAGGATAACGGCGGCAAGGAGTGGTTCAACCCTGCCGATGTGGAAGTGCAGCGCGACGAGAAAGGCCGCCCGCTGAGCGCCGTGCTGATGAGCGACGGCCAGCCGGTGGAGATGGGCGGCATCGAGAAAATGTCCAAGTCGAAGAACAACGGCGTCGATCCTCAGTCGATGATCGACAAGTTCGGGGCCGACACCGTGCGCCTGTTCATGATGTTTGCCGCCCCGCCCGAGCAGTCGCTGGAGTGGTCCGATTCCGGCGTCGAGGGTGCGCACCGCTTCCTGAAGCGGATCTGGCGTCAGGTTACCGAGCATCTGGCGGCGGGCACCCCTAGCACCTTGAACGTGGACGCGCTGAACGACGACCAGAAAGCGCTGCGTCGCAAGACCCACGAGACCATCAAGAAAGCCAGCGACGACATTGGCCGCCGCACCACCTTCAACACCGCCATTGCCGCCGTGATGGAGCTTTCCAACGCGGTTGCCAAGTTCGACGACAGCTCTGAGCTGGGCCTGGCGGTGAGCCGTGAAGCGCTGGAAGCCTGCGTACTGCTGCTGGCCCCGATCACCCCGCACCTGTGCCACACGCTGTGGCAGCAGCTGGGCCACACCCAGCCTGCCATCGAAGCGCCGTGGCCAGCGGTGGATGAAGCCGCCCTCACCCGCGACAGCATCGAGCTGGTAGTACAGGTGAACGGTAAACTGCGCGCTCGCCTGGAAGCCCCGGCCAGCGCCGACAAAGCCGCCATCGAGAAACTGGCGATGGAGAGCGACAACGTCCAGCGCCATCTGGAAGGCAAGACGGTTCGTAAAGTGATCGTGGTGCCGGGCAAGCTGGTCAACATCGTGGTGAGCGGATGAATCGACGTCATTTCCTGACCCTTGGCAGCGCCGCCTGTGCGGTGGCGCTGCTGGGCGGCTGCGGGTTCCGCCTGCGCGGCACCGACTCCATGCCTAGCCTGCCGCCGCTGGCCCTGGAGGGGGATGCCAACAGCACCCTCGCCCAACAGCTGCGCACCCGCCTACAGCAGCTGGGCACCGAGGTGGAAAACGGCGCGCCCTGGCGCGTCACCCTGGGCACCCCTTCCCTTCAGGAGCGGCGCATCGGGACCGATGGCCGTGCCAGCCGTGAGCATGAGCTGACGCTGAGCACATCGCTATCGGTGCAGCAGCGGGAAACCAATGCCTACGCTCTGAACAACGCCACGCTGAGTACCAGCACGCGGATTCGTGTCAGCGATGACGACCTGCTGAACCGCGAGTCGCTGTTCCAGGAAGCCGAGCAGACCATGACTCGCCAGCTGGCCCAGCGCATCGTCGAGCGGTTGGCCAACCTCGAGGCGCTGCGGTGAAGGTATTTGCCGACCAGCTGCCTGCGGCCCTGGCCAAGAAGCTACCCAAGGCGGTGATCGTGGCGGGAGACGAGCCGTTGCAGCACCGCGACGCCTGCGATGCGGTGCGTGCAGCGGCGCGACAGGCCGGTATCGAAGAGCGCGAAGTGCTCGATGTGGAGCCTAACTTTGCCTGGGGGCGGCTGCTGGAAACGGCCAGCAACCTCTCGCTGTTCGCATCCAACAAGTTGCTGGAGCTGCGCCTGGGCAGCCACAAACTAGGGCAGGATGGCAGCAAGGCGCTGGCCCAGTACGCCGAACTGATGGACGGCAGCGATGACCTGCTGTTGATCAGCATGGGCAAGGTCGATGCAAAGCAGCAGAAGTCGGCCTGGTTCAAGGCGCTGGACAAGCACGGCCTGTTCGTACCGGTCTGGCCGGTCGATGCCTCGCGGCTGGGCTACTGGCTGCGTGACCGGGCGGCCCTGCATGGCCTGCAGCTGGACCTGGACGCCGCCAGGCTGCTGGGCGAACGTACCGAAGGTAACCTGCTGGCCGCCGATCAGGAGCTACAGAAACTGGCGCTGATGCACCCGCCCAAGGCCCGCCTGGGGGTCGAGAGCATCGCCCAGGGCGTGGAAGACAGCTCGCGTTTCGATGTCTTCAACCTGGCGGATGCCTGCCTGAAGGGGGAGCCCAGCCGCGCCTCGCGCATCGTCAACGGCCTGAAAAGCGAAGGCGTGGAAGCGCCTATCGTGCTGTGGGCACTGACCCGAGAGCTGCGCACCCTGCTCTCGCTGCATCAGCATCTGGATCAAGGGCAGAGCTTCGAGCACGCCTGCAAAAGCCAGAAGCCGATGATTTTCGATAAGCGCCGCCCGGCGTACCAGAAAGCCATTCAGCGGCTGCCCATGAAGCGGCTGCACAAGCTGTTGCTGATGGCCCAGCGGCTCGACCTGGCCGTGAAAGGCGCCTCGCCGGTGCCGCTTTGGGCGGGGCTTCACGATCTGGCCATGAGCATGACAGGTGCCCGGGGCATTCTCTCGGAAACCCCCTGGACCTACCGGATTAGTGCAAATAATTAGCACTTTGCCATTTTGCCTTAAATCTCATGATGTTTGTTTCTATACTATTGATTCAAGCGCTAAAAACGCTTGCTCCCCGACCAGTCTAAGGAAGAAGACGATGAAAACAGTGCGTGCTTACCTCGCGACCCTTTTGATTGCTGCGTTAGTGCTGGCCAGCCTGCCCGTCGTGGCGGCCCCCACCGCCCCTCAAGGTATGGATCTGGTATCGACGCAGTCTGTTTTAGCAGGCGACCGTGCCGGTGCGGACCGCGAGCGTATCAATGAAATCCTCGCCCGTGCCGATGTGCAGGATCAACTGCTAAAGCAGGGTGTGAACCCCGCCGATGTGGAAGCCCGTGTGGCGGCGCTGAGTGATGCAGAAGCGCAACAGATGGCCCAACAGCTGGAAGAACTGCCGGCCGGTGCGGGCGTGATCGGAGCCCTGTTTGCGGTCTTCATCATTCTGCTGATCACCGACATTCTTGGGTTGACCGATGTCTATCCGTTTACCCGCTAAGCGCCTCGGCCTGCTCCACCGCTTGTTCAACGCCCGCACTGCGGGCGTTTTAGCGTTGGTACTGCTGCTCGGTGGCTGTGCCCGCGCCCCCGTGCTGCTGGAAAGCACCCAGCGCGACCTGCCGCCGCAAACCGAGCTGCAAGACGTGCCGTTCTTCGCCCAGACCGAATACCAGTGTGGCCCCGCCACCCTGGCCATGGTGCTGACCCATGAAGGGGTAAACACCAGCGTCGATGAGCTGATCCCCCAGGTGTTCATTCCGGGGCGGGATGGCAGCGTGCAACCGGAAATGCTGGCCACGGTGCGTCGCCAGGAACGGCTGGCGATCCCCATTCGCGCCACCATGGATGCCCTTCTGGGCCACCTGGCGGCGGGTGACCCGGTGGTGGTCATGCAGAACCTGGCGCTGCCCGCCTTCCCCATGTGGCACTACGCGGTGGCCATTGGCTACGACCTGCCCGATGAAACGCTGTTGCTGCGTAGCGGCGAGATCGAGCGCCACCGCCTGTCGTTCAGCCGCTTCGATGCCACCTGGGCGCGCAGCCAGCGCTGGGGGTTCGTAGTCAGCCAGCCCGGCACGCTGCCCGAAGGTGTCACGGCGCGCAATGCGCTAGAGGCCATTAGTGCCTTTGAAGAGCAGCACGGATCAGAGAAAACGCTGAGCAGTTGGCAGGCATTCAGTGAACGCTTCCCGCAAAATCCTACTGGGCAGTTTGCGCTAGGCAATGCCCTGTATGCCGATGGCCAGCCCGAAGCCGCCCTGGCCGCCTTCGAGACGGCCACGAGCCTCGACCCAGAGATGGGTGCTGCGTGGCTCAACCTGGCCATCCTGCAGTTTCAGCAAGCGCGCCTTGCAGACGCCAGAGCATCGCTTACCCAAGCCGCTTCCCTTGAAGGCGAATGGCAGCCCCGGGCTAGACAGCTTTTGGAAACGCTATAGCGTCGCCCTGAAGAGCCGTGAGAGGAAGCTTCAACTCGCGACGGTGCTGAAATGCACTCGTGGGAGGGAGCTTCAGCTCGCGACAGTGGCCTGGCCAGGGCGCCTGACGGCGCCATTCGCCCGCTGAAGCGGCCTCCCACAGAAGCGTGAAGCCTGAAATGCACTCGTGGGAGGGAGCTTCAGCTCGCGATAGGGGCCTGGCCGAGGCGTCTGACGACGCCATTCGCCCGCTAAAGCGGCCTCCCACCGATACTGACAGGCAGGGCCAACCTTTGCAGAAAGGCCCGTCCTGACCGCTTAGAACACCCGGTTCAGGCCATTTTGTGCCGCCACTCGGTAGGCTTCTGCCATGGTGGGGTAATTGAAGGTGGTGTTGACGAAGTACTTGAGCGTGTTGGCCTTGCCCTCCTGCTGCATGATGGCCATGCCGATGTGCAGGATCTCCGATGCCTGGTCGCCAAAGCAGTGGATACCGAGAATTTCCAGGGTGTCCTGGTGGAACAGGATCTTCAGCATGCCGACCGTATCACCGGTGATCTGGGCACGGGCGGTATCCTTGAAAAACGCTTTGCCGACTTCGTAAGGCACTTTGGCTTCGGTCAGCTCGCGCTCGTTGGGGCCAAAGGAGCTGATTTCAGGAATGGTATAGATACCGGTCGGCACGTCGCTGACGAAACGGTACTCCTTCTCAAGCAGCTCGTTGCACGAGTTGAGCCCCTGATCGTAGGCGGCACTGGCCAGGCTTGGCCAACCAATCACGTCGCCTGCGGCATAGATATGCGGAATCCCCGTGCGGTAGTGTTCATCCACGCTCAGCTGGCCGCGACCGTTGGCCTCCAGGCCGATGTTTTCCAGCCCCAGGCTATCGGTGTTGCCGGTGCGGCCGTTGGCCCACAGGAAGGCATCGGCGCGGATTTTCTTGCCGGATTTGAGGCGCACTACCACCCCGGCTTCGTCGCCTTCGACACTGGCGTACTCTTCGTTGTGACGAATCAGCACGCCGTGCTTGCGCAGATGATACGACAGCGCATCGCTGATCTCGTCGTCCAGGAACGACAGCAGGCTATCGCGGTTGTTGATCAGATCCACCTTGACGCCCAGACCAGAAAAGATCGAGGCGTATTCACAGCCGATGACCCCGGCACCAAAAATCACCAACGTGCGCGGCGTATGCGATAGGCTGAGAATGGTATCCGAGCAGTAGATGCGCGGGTGGCGGAAGTTGATGTCTGCCGGACGGTAAGGCCGAGAGCCCGTGGCAATGACGATCTTCTTGGCCACCAGCTCTTCCATGCCTTCCTGGCGGTCACGCACCACCACGGTGTGTTCGTCCTTGAAGCGGGCAACGCCATGGAACAGGTCGATGCGGTTACGCGCATAGAAAGTGGTGCGCATTTCGACCTGTTTGTCGATAGTGCCGCGAGAGCGCTCCATCACTTTGGGAAACGAGAACCAGCGGGGTTCACCGATGTCGCGGAACATGCGGTTGGTGTTGAAGGCCATGATCTGCTTGACCTGATGGCGCAACGCCTTGGAAGGAATCGTGCCCCAGTGGGTACAGTTGCCCCCTACCTGCGCCTGCTTTTCGATAATCGCCACGCGCATGCCATGTTTGGCTGCGTTGATGGCAGCGCTCTCGCCCGCCGGGCCAGTACCGATTACCACGACATCATAATTGTGAACCGCCATAGGGTTTCGTTCTCCTTGAAAATAAACGGGAGCCTAGCGACGCGTGGCGTCGTAGCCCAGGTCGGCACCACTGCTTTCGTCACTGCGACGGCGTTCACTGGTACGCTTGCGGTTCTCTTCTTCGCATACTTCGTCCTTACCGCCGCAGATATCGCAGCCATCCTTCAAACCGAGCTGGTTGAGCCCGCCACAGGAGCCTGCAATGGGCTTGCGTCCCATCAGTACGCCCACCGCCATTGCGGTCATTACCAGCGCCATGAAGCCAAATACCAGTAGCCAGATTGCCATGATGTTCTCCCAGCAGTGTTGCTAGCATCGTTGAATGGTCACACCTGCCGACCACGGTTGGGTCAATAAGTGCCTTGAAAGTTGGCCCTATTGTACCTCAGCCAACACAAAATGATCAGGCATAAACGCCAACGGGGCTGACCCGAAGGTCAGCCCCGCTGTGGAGCGCGTCTGCGCTACCTTAGCCGCCGAAGTCATCCAGCAGGATGTTTTCCGGCTCTACCCCCATATCAAGCAGCAGCTTGATAACAGAGGCATTCATCATGGGCGGCCCACACATGTAGTACTCACAATCTTCAGGCGCCGGGTGGTCCTTCAGATAGTTTTCGTACAGTACGTTGTGAATGAAGCCCGTCGGGCCTTCCCAGTTGTCTTCCGGCTGTGGATCGGACAGCGCCAGATGCCACTGGAAGTTCGGGAACTCTTCGGCCAACTGGTCGTACTCTTCGTTGTAGAAGGTCTCGCGCCAGGAGCGCGCACCGTACCAGAACGAAATCTTGCGGTCCGACTTCAGTCGCTTGAGCTGGTCGAAGATATGGCTACGCATCGGGGCCATACCGGCACCACCACCGATGAAGACCATTTCCGCGTCGGTGTCCTTGGCGAAGAACTCACCAAACGGACCCATGACCGTCACTTTGTCACCCGGCTTCAGGTTGAAGACGTAGGTAGACATCAGGCCAGGCGGATGGCTGCTGCCCGGAGGCGGCGTGGCGATACGGATGTTGAACTTGAGGAGGCCTTTCTCTTCCGGGTAGTTCGCCATGGAGTAGGCGCGGATCACTTCCTCGTTGCTCTTGTGGGTAATGTCGAACAGGCCGAATTTTTCCCAGTCGCCACGATACTCTTCTTCGATGTCGAAATCGGAGAACTTGATATCGTAAGGCGGTGCCACCAGCTGCACGTAACCACCCGCACGGAAGGCGACTTCTTCACCTTCAGGCAGCTTCAGGTTCAGCTCCTTGATGAAGGTCGCCACGTTGGGGTTGGCGGTGACTTCGGTTTCCCACTTCTTCACGCCGAAGACTTCTTCCGGCACTTCCACTTTCATGTCCTGCTTCACAGGTACCTGACAGGAAAGACGCCAGCCTTCTTTCTTCTCACGCATGGTGAAGTGAGACTCTTCGGTGGGCAGGATAGAGCCGCCGCCCTCTTCCACTCGGCATTTGCACTGGGCGCAAGAACCACCGCCACCACAGGCAGACGACAGGAAGATGCCGTTGGCCGCCAGGGTGTTGAGCAGCTTACCGCCGGCCTGAGTTTTCAGAGTGTGCTCGGGGTCGCCGTTGACTTCGATGGTCACGTCCCCGCTACTCACTAGCTTGCTACGCGCTGCCAGAATGATCCCCGTCAAGCTGATGACGATGACCGTGAACATGACAACACCGAGCAAGATGACAGATGTATCAACCATGTCGGTTTCCTATTGCTGAAGGTTTTCTGTACCTCGGCAGCCCGGGGGCTGCCGAGAAAACCGGCTCCGATTACAGCTGGATGCCCGAGAAGGACATGAAGCCCAGTGACATCAAGCCAACGGTGATAAACGTGATACCCAGACCCTGCAGGCCGCCAGGCACGTCGCTATACTTCAGCTTCTCGCGGATACCGGCCAGCGCGGTAATGGCCAGCGCCCAGCCTACCCCCGAACCGAAGCCGTACATCACGGATTCGCCGAAGTTATAGTTACGCTCCACCATGAACAGTACGCCACCCAGGATGGCACAGTTTACGGTGATCAGCGGCAGGAATACGCCCAGCGCGTTGTACAGCGCAGGTACGTACTTATCCAGGAACATCTCCAGGATCTGCACCAGCGCAGCAATAACGCCGATGTAGCTCAGCAGGCCAAGGAACGAGAGATCGATGTTCTCTGCACCGCTGATACCCGTCCAAGTCAGCGCGCCCTCTGCCAACAGCAGATTGAATACCAGGTTGTTCACCGGTACGGAAATGGTCAATACCACGATAACCGCGATACCCAGACCGAATGCCGCCGAGACCTTCTTGGAAACCGCCAGGAAAGTACACATCCCGAGGAAGAAAGCCAGCGCCAGGTTCTCGACGAAAACCGAAGCAACGAAAAGGCTTAGATAGTGTTCCATGTTACACAGCCTCCTTCGGCTTGGTGTTGTGCTTCATCTTGAACTCGTTGTCTTCAACCTGCTCGGGGTTGTAGGCACGAATCGCCCAGATCAACAGACCGATGATGAAGAAGGCAGACGGCGGCAGCAGCAGCAAGCCGTTCGGCACGTACCAGCCACCATCTTGCACGGCGGGCAGCAGCGTGAAGCCGAAGACGCTACCGGCACCCAGCAGCTCGCGGAAGAATGCCACGACCATCAGGACGAAACCGTAGCCCAAACCGTTACCGATACCGTCCATGAAGGACATACCGGGCGAGTTGGACATCGCAAAGCCTTCTGCACGCCCCATGACGATACAGTTGGTGATGATCAGACCAACGAAGACCGACAGCTGCTTGGACATCTCGTAGGCAAATGCCTGAAGAATCTGATCGACCACGATAACCAGCGAGGCGATGATCGTCATCTGCACGATGATACGGATCGAGGACGGAATGTGGTTCCGAATCAACGAAACGAACAGGTTCGAGAACGCACACACGAACACGACCGCCAGCGTCATGACCAGCGATACGCTCATGCTGGTGGTTACCGCCAGCGCCGAACAGATACCAAGGATCTGCAGAGCAATGGGGTTATTCTTGAAAATTGGCGCCGTTAAGACGCTTTTTGCATTGACGTCCGCCATGATCAAGCTCCTTCCACTTCGAGTTCGACGTCAGCGTCCTGAGCGTCTTCCTGGTCAACGCCACTGCGGAACCTGGCCAGGTATTCACCGAAGCCTTCTGGGCTCAGCCAGAACTGCAGCATGTTGTTAACCCCGTTGACGGTCAGGGTAGCGCCCGAGAGACCATCGACTTCGTAGTCGCCGCTACCACCACCTTGCACGACACGAATCGCCGGGGTCAGCTCGCCATCTTCGTCGAAGATTTGCTTGCCTTCCCACTGGGCCTGCCAACGCGGGTTGTTGACTTCAGCACCCAGCCCTGGGGTTTCGCTGTGCTCGAAGTAGGTGATACCCACGATGGTGTTGCCGTCGCCTTCAACCGCGAGGAAGCCACGCATTAGGCCCCACAGGCCCTGGCCACGGATCGGCAGGATGATCTGCTCCGGGTCGTCCGGGTCACCCACCAGATAAACGGTGGCGTAGTTTTCGACCCGCGACAAGCCTGCCGGGTCACGCTGACCTGACAGAGTGCGCGAGGCCGCCGGATCACGACGAGCTTCGAAACCGTCGTAGGTTTCAGGGTCGTGCTGGTCGGAGTACTCACCGGTCTCGAGGCTCACCACACGTGGTGTTACTTCACGGAAAGCGGCTTCGACGTCCATGCCCCTTTCGTAAAGATTGGCAACACGCAGGATGTTGGTCTTACGGTCGAGCTCCTGGTTGAGCTGCTGCATGGGGCGTAGCGCAACGGCCGCCGTCGAAACGATGACCGAGCACACGATACACAGCGAAAACGCTACGACCAGTACTTTCTTGATGGAGTTGTTACCTTGTGCCATTAGGCAGTCTCCTCGGCCGGTGTGCCAGTGCGCTTGAGACGGCGCTTGACGTTGGCCTGGACGAACATGTGGTCAATCAGCGGCGCGAACAGGTTGGCGAACAGGATGGCCAGCATGATGCCTTCCGGGAAGGCCGGGTTCACCACGCGGATCAGCACGGTCATGACACCGATCAGCGCACCGAACAGCAGGCGACCTTGGTTGGTCATCGCTGCCGACACGGGGTCGGTTGCCATGAACACCATCCCGAAGGCAAAACCACCCACTACCAGGTGCCAGTACCAGGGCATCGCGAACATGGCGTTGGTGTCGGAGCCGATCAGATTGAACAGCGTACTGGTGATCACCATACCCAGGAACACGCCCAGCATGATTCGCCAGTTGGCAATCTTGGTCCACAGTAGCACCGCAGCACCGATCAGAATTGCCAGGGTCGACACTTCACCCACGGAGCCCGGTACGTAGCCAATGAAGGCATCCCACCAGGTGTAGGCGCTGGTCAGCGCGCTCATGCCGTCCTGGAAAGCGATGGACAGCGCCGTGGCACCGGTGTAACCGTCGGCGGCAACCCATACTGCGTCACCGGATATCTGCGCCGGGTAAGCGAAGTAGAGGAACGCACGACCGGTCAGCGCGGGGTTCAGGAAGTTCTTGCCGGTACCGCCGAAGATTTCCTTACCGATTACCACACCGAAGGTGATACCCAGAGCCACCTGCCAGAGCGGAATGGTCGCCGGAAGGATCAGTGCGAACAGCACGGAAGTGACGAAGAAGCCTTCGTTGACTTCATGGCCACGCTTGACCGCGAACAGGACTTCCCAGAAACCCCCGACCGCGAAGGTCACCAGATAGATGGGCAGGAAGTAGGTGGCACCGAGGACGAAGTTGGCCCACAGGCTACCCGGATCATGGCCACTCGCCAGGGTCATCATGATCGCTTCGCGCCAGCCCCCCATGGAAGCATAGCCTGCTTCGATGGCGGTATTGGCTTGCCAACCAGCGTTCCACATACCAAAGAACATGGCCGGGAAAGTACACATCCACACGGTGATCATGATGCGTTTCAGATCGACGCCATCACGAACGTGGGCAGTGGTCTTGGCAACACTCGGGGGTGAGTAGAAGATGGTGTCTACCGCTTCGTACAGCGGATAGAACTTCTCGTACTTGCCACCCTTGTGGAAATGCGGCTCGAGATTATCGAGTGTTTGTCGAATACCCATCATCAGGCCTCTTTCTCGATCATGGTGAGATTGTCACGCAGGATGGGGCCGTACTCGTATTTGCCGGGGCAAACGTAGGTACACAGCGCCAGATCCTCTTCGTCCAGCTCCAGACACCCGAGCTGCATGGCAACCTCAATGTCGCCCACAATCAGCGAACGCAGCAGCTGCGTCGGCATGACATCCAACGGCATGACGCGCTCGTAGTTGCCCACCGGCACCATGGCACGCTCGGAGCCATTGGTGGAAGTGGTTGGCGCGTAGTTGCTCAGGCCTTTGAACTTGGACAGGTAGATGCCCATGATGGAGTGACGGTTCGCACCCATTGAGAGCCATCCCATAAAGGCGCGCTTGTTACCCTCTTCCAACAAACTGAGCTGGTTATGGAAGCGACCCAGATAGGTGATATTGCCCTCGGCGGCAAAGCCTGAAAATACCGAACCGGAAATGACACGAGTGTCGTCCGGTTGGATCACTTCGCCTGCCAGGAGTTCCTGGGTGCTGGCGCCGACGCGGGTGCGCAGCAGACGAGGTTTCTCAGCGCGTGGGCCGCCGACCGCGACGATGCGGGTGACGTCCAGCTTGCCTTCCACGAACAGTTTGCCGAACGCAATCACGTCCTGGTAGCCGATGTGCCACACTTTCTTGTGCAGCGCGACAGGCGACAGGTAGTGAATGTGCGTACCGACTAGGCCTGCAGGGTGCGGCCCGGCAAAGCTTTCGGTCTTGACGCCGCTGACATCGCTGCCGGGCAGTGATGCGTTGGCACCCGTGCACAGAAAAACGTTGCCCTCGGTCAGGCGGGTTAGCACCTTGAGGCCGTCTTCGAATGCCTGGGAGTTCTCATTGATGATGAGTGCCGGGTCAGCGCTGAGCGGATGGGTATCCACGGCGGTGACGAAGATATCGGCAGGAACGCTGTCGATGGCAGGCGTGCGCGAGAAGGGACGGGTGCGCAAGGCAGTCCAGAGACCCGACTCGACCAGTTGATCGACAACGGTCTGACGATCCAACTGTCCTAAAGTGCCACGATCATGGGAAGCGAATGTCATCGCTTCTTCATTTTCGTCGACTTTAATGACCACAGACAGCAAACGACGTTTTTCGCCACGGTTGATAGCGACTACTTCACCAGCGGCGGGTGCGGTGAAGCGCACGCCGTCGACTTTCTTGTCGGTGAAGAGCAGTTGGCCTAGTTTGACCTTATCCCCTTCCTGAACTTCCATCGTTGGCTTCATGCCAACGTAGTCGGTGCCCAGGATTGCCACGTGACGCACAAGCTGCGCATCTTCAATACGCTGCTCAGGCGCTCCCGTGATGGGGAGATCCAGGCCTTTTTTGACTTCGATCATAGTCTCGCCCAGTTGATGGATCGGATATACGAAGGTAAGGGGTTCGATTGCTTAATTTCTGCTCAGCGAATTCTTGTTTTCTGTTCAGATTGTTACCAGTCCGGCCCAAGCAAGCTTGGACCACCCCGAAAAAATCCCTCGTATTATAAAGATAAGCGCGGCCAATGACCACATCCATGACCGCCTCCGAAAGTGCTATATACAAAAACGCCACCCGAAGGTGGCGCTTGCAAGGCGTACTGTTTCAGCTAACGCTGTATTAGCCGAACACCCCGCCCGACCGCTCAGCTGGCCTGACGCGGCAGCTTCAGGAACTGCACGTTGGACATATGCTGAAGAATGCGGATGACCTGGCAGCTATAGCCGAATTCGTTGTCGTACCAGACGTAGACCACGGCGTGGTTGCCGTTGGCGATGGTCGCCTTGGCGTCCACGATACCGGCATGGCGGTTACCGACGAAATCGGACGAGACCACTTCGGCCGAATCGACGAAGTCGATCTGCTTCTGATAGGACGAATCGATGGACATACGACGCAGGTAGTCGTTGAGCGCCACCGCATCGGTGCCCTTCTCCAGGGTCAGATTCAGAATTGCCATGGAGACGTTGGGCGTGGGTACGCGGATGGCGTTGCCGGTCAGTTTGCCTTCCAGCTCGGGCAGCGCCTTGGCGACGGCCTTGGCCGCACCGGTCTCGGTCAATACCATGTTCAGGGCAGCGCTGCGTCCGCGACGGTCACCCTTGTGGTAGTTGTCGATCAGGTTCTGGTCATTGGTGTAGGCATGCACGGTTTCTACATGGCCGTTTACCACACCGAACTCATCGTTGAGCACTTTCAACACCGGCACGATAGCGTTGGTGGTGCACGACGCCGCCGATACGATGCGGTCGCTTTCGCCGATGGTTTCGTGGTTGATGCCAAACACGACGTTCTTGATATCGCCTTTGCCCGGCGCCGTAAGCAGCGCCTTGGCCGCGCCCTTGCACTCCAGATGCTGGCCCAGGCCCGCTTCGTCACGCCAGATACCAGTGTTGTCCACCACCACGGCGTTATCGATACCGTAAGCGGTGTAGTCGATCTCGCTGGGCGAATCGGCGTAGATCACCTGAACCACGTTACCGTTGATGGTCAGTGTGCGTGCTTCGGCATCAACGCTGATGGTGCCATCGAAGGGGCCATGGACAGAGTCACGACGCAGCAGACTGGCGCGCTTTTCGAGGTCCTTGCTCACATCACCACGACCACGCACGACGATGGCACGCAAACGCAACAGGTTACCGCCACCGGCTTTTTCGACCATGACACGAGCCAGCAGACGGCCAATGCGGCCAAACCCGTAAAGCACCACGTCCTGGGGCTCGCCGGTACTGGCACCGGGCTGGTAGCCATCGATGATATCGCTCAGCTCACCGCGCAGGAAGGCGTTCAGGTCACCGCCGCCTTGGCGCTTGAACATCACCGCCAGCTTGCCTACATCGACGTGGGCCGGCCCCAGGTTCATCTCGCTCATGGCCTCGACGATTGGGAAGGTATCTTCCACGGACAGCTCGGTGCCCTCGATCTTGCGCACGAAACGATGGTCTTTAAGAATCCGAATCACCGACCGCTTGATCAGAGAACGTCCGAACATGGTGGCGACAACGTTGTTCTGGCGATACAGCTTCCCGACCAGCGGGATCATTTGCTCAGCCAGAGCTTCGTTGCTCTGCCAATCCTGGAAAACGTTGTCGAGAGTTTGCTGACTCACGGGCGGCCTCATAGGTAGTGAAGGGGATTTTCAGGGGGCATTATCCGGAGCCAGCGGCGTGGCCGCAATGAATGGATAGTCGCACAGGATGTAGGGGTATTACAGAAATAGGGCATTGACTACAAACACCCATGATGCAACGCGCGATGACGACCCCGCCCGGCCCACGGGCCAAAAGGCGCTGCGTAAAAGTGTCGTTCGTGTATGATTCTGGTTCCGTTCCAGCGCAAAACGAAGCCGACTCCATGACCTCTTTTTCTCTGCTCGAACCGCCTCAGCCGCAAGGGATACGCGATACGCTCTACCTGAAAGCGCCGCCGGGCAGCGCCACCGCGCTGGCACTGGCCCAGGTAGCCACCAAAGCCCCGTTACTGGTGATCACCCCCAATACTGCCAGCGCTCAACGCCTGGAGCAGGACCTGGCTTTTTACAGCAGCGTGCCGGTCCTGCCGCTCCCCGACTGGGAAACGCTGCCTTACGACAGTTTTTCACCGCACCAGGATATTATCTCCGCCCGCCTGCGCACGCTGAGGCAGCTACAGGACGGCGCGCGCGGCATCGTGCTGGTTCCCATCAATACACTGATGCAGCGTCTGCCACCGGTGTCCTACATTGCAGGCCGCGTCATGACCTTGCAGTCCGGCGCCAGGCTCGACCGGGAGAGCTTCCGCGAATCGCTTTCACGGGCGGGCTATCGCGCGGTGGAAACGGTCTACGAGCCGGGCGAATACGCCATGCGCGGGGCCATCATCGACCTGTTCGCCATGGGCATGGACGAGCCGATTCGTATCGACCTGTTCGATGACGAGATCGACACCCTGCGCCACTTCGACCCGGGCAGCCAGCGCTCTACCGGCAAAATCGACGGCATCGAACTGCTGCCCGCCCACGAGTACTCGCTGAGCCGCAGCGCCATTGCCTGCTTCCGCGAGCAGTTCGAGACCCTGTTCGACGTCGACCCGCGCCAGTGCCCACTCTACAACGACGCCCTGAAGGCCATTCCTTCACCGGGACTGGAGCAGTACCTGCCGCTGTTCTTCGACGAAACCGCCTCGCTGTTCGACCACGTGACAGACGACACTCGGATCGCCCTGCTGCCGGGCGTCTTCGCTGCCGCCGAACAGCACTGGCAGGCCATCGAAGCGCGCTACGTCAATCTGGGCGTCGACCCGACACGCCCCCTACTGCCGCCCCATCGTGCGTTCTTTCCGGTCAGCGACGTGTTTGCCGCCATCAAGGCACGGCCCAGAGTGGAGTTCACCGAGGACGAGCAGCAGCGCCATGCGCTGGCACCCCAGGCCCGTGCCCTGCCCTCGCTGGCCATCAATGCGCGAGCCAAACAGCCGCTGGCCGAGCTGGCAAGCTTCATGGCGGCGCAACCCGGTACGCGCCTGCTGTTCGTGGCGGAATCTCGTGGTCGCCGAGAAGCACTGGAGGAAGTGCTGGCGCCGCTCAAGCTCTCGCTACCCCACGTGGAGAACTTCCACGCCTTCCTGAAAGGTGACCAGCCGCTGGCCATCACCGAAAGCCTGGTGGCCAGCGGCCTGTGGCTGGAAACGCCCGACCTGGCGGTGATCAGCGAAACCGAGCTGTTCGGCGACGTAGTACGACAGAGCCGCCGCCGCGAGAAAGCCACCGATGACAACGAACCGGCCGTGCGTCATCTGTCGGAACTCCGCGAGGGGGCGCCGGTGGTCCACCAGGCCCACGGGGTGGGCCGCTATCTGGGCCTGGAAACCCTGGAAGCCGGGGGCCAGGCCAACGAGTTTCTGGCGCTCTCCTATGCCGATGGCGCCAAGCTGTACGTGCCGGTGGACAGCCTGCACCTGATTTCTCGCTATAGCGGTGCCGACGACGAGCTGGCACCGCTGCACAAACTGGGCTCCGACCAATGGGAGAAGGCCCGCCGCAAGGCCGCCGAGAAGATTCGCGATACCGCCGCCGAACTGCTCGACATTTACGCCCGGCGCGAGGCCCAGCAAGGGGTGGTCTACGAAGCCCCCGGCGAGGAGTACGCGCGCTTCGCGGCCAGCTTCCCCTTCGAGGAGACTCCCGACCAACAGGCCGCCATCGAAGCGGTGATCAGCGACATGGTATCGCCCCAGCCCATGGACCGCGTGGTGTGCGGCGACGTGGGCTTCGGCAAGACCGAAGTCGCCATGCGCGCAGCGTTCCTGGCCGTTCAGTCGGGCAGGCAGGTGGTGGTCCTGGTGCCCACTACCCTGCTGGCACGCCAGCATTTCGAAAACTTTCGTGACCGCTTTGCCGACACCGCGGTGAACATCAGCCTGATCTCGCGCTTTACCGGCGGCAAAGAGATGACGCAGACACTGGAAAGTATCAAGAGCGGGCAGGCCGATATCGTCATCGGCACCCACAAACTGCTGTCCAAGAGCGTCGAGCTGCCCAAAATGGGGCTACTGATCATCGATGAGGAGCACCGTTTTGGCGTCGCCCAGAAGGAGAAGCTCAAGACCCTGCGGGCCGAGATCGACATTCTCACGCTGACCGCCACGCCCATCCCGAGAACGCTGAACATGGCGATGAGCGGCATTCGCGACCTCTCCATCATCGCGACGCCACCCGCCCGGCGCCTATCGGTCAAAACCTTCGTCCAGCAGCGCGACGACAGCGTGATCAAGGAGGCCCTGCTGCGGGAAATTCTGCGCGGCGGCCAAGTCTACTTCCTGCACAACGAAGTCAAGACCATCGAAAACGCCGCCGAACAGATTCGCGAGCTGGTGCCGGAAGCGCGAGTGGCGGTGGCCCACGGCCAGCTGCCAGAGCGTAGCCTGGAACGCGTGATGTCCGACTTTTATCATCGGCGCTTCAACGTGCTGGTGTGTTCGACCATCATCGAAACCGGCATCGACGTGCCGAGCGCCAACACCATTCTGATCGAGCGTGCCGACAAGTTCGGCATGGCCCAGCTGCACCAGCTGCGGGGGCGCGTGGGCCGCAGCCACCACCAGGCCTACGCCTATCTGCTCACGCCTTCGCCGAAGGCAATGACCCGGGATGCCGTCAAACGCCTGGAAGCCATCAGCGCCTCCGACGACCTGGGCGCGGGCTTTACCCTGGCCAGCCACGACATGGAAATTCGCGGTGCCGGGGAGCTGCTGGGCGACGAGCAGAGCGGCCAGATGGAAACCATCGGCTACTCACTCTATATGGAGATGCTCGACCGCGCCGTGAAGGCCATTCGGGCAGGCAAGACGCCCAACATCGACGCCCCCTTCAACACCGGCGTGGAAATCAGCCTCAACTTACCCGCGCTGATCCCCGACGACTATCTGCACGACGTGCAGCAGCGCCTGGTGATGTACAAGCGTATTGCCAATACCCAATCGGATGGTGAACTCAAAGAGCTGCAGGTGGAGCTGATCGACCGTTTCGGCCTACTGCCCCAGCCGTTGAAGAACCTGATTCGCCAGACGCGGCTGCGCCAGCGCGCCGAACAGCTCGGCATTGCTCGCATCGAGGCCGGTGAATCCCGGGGTCGAGTGCTGTTCGACGGCTCTACCCAGGTCGACCCATTGACCCTGGTGACGCTGATCCAGACCTCCCCGCAGCACTACCGCCTGGACGGCTCCGATACCTTACGATTTGAATTTACGATGGAAACCGCCGAACAACGCTTTGAGAAGGTTGAAACACTGTTAAACACCCTTAATCAAAAAGTAGCGAAGGCGTGAACCTTGGGGCAAACTTGTCATTAAGCAGACAACCCTGCCAACGCATGGCCAACCACCGCCAGGCGTCTCTGCAGTGCATACTTGATTAGGAACGACCATGAAGACTCGCAAGATCATCAACCGTTGGGGCCCCACCAGTCTGGCGGTCCTGCTGGCCGCCAGCTTGACCGGCCCTGCTTATGCCCAGCCTGCTTCAGAGCAGGCTGCGGTCAGCAGTGAAGCCACTGCCGGTGCCGAACAGGTCGCCGAGGCACGCCAGGAACTGCCACGCGGGCATTTTCGCCTGCCCGAGCAGGGTGACATCATCGGTGAGTACTACACGGTAACGGTGGACAACCCCGAAGACACCCTGATCGACATCGCTCGTCGCCACAACATCGGCTACGAAGAGATCCGTATGGCGAACCCTGGCGTCAGCATGTGGGTACCCGGCGAAGGCACGGAAATCGTCATTCCCGCCCAGTACATCCTGCCCCCCGCGCCGCGTGAAGGAGTGGTGGTGAACCTGTCGGAACTGCGCCTGTACTACTATCCGGCCAACAACCCCGGCATCGTAGAGACCTACCCGGTCAGCGTCGGTCGTGACGGTTTCGCCACCCCGGTCGGCATTACCCGCACCACCGTCAAGGTCAAGGACCCCGCCTGGGCACCACCCGCCTCCATGCGCCGCGAAGCCGCCGCCCGTGGCGAGCCCGCCCCGGCCATCGTGCCGCCTGGCCCTGATAACCCGCTGGGTCGCCACGCCATCCTGCTGGCCATGCCGAGCTACCTGATCCACGGCACCAATCGCCCTGACGGCGTCGGCATGCGTGCCAGCCGTGGCTGCATTCGCATGTACCCGGAAGATATCGAGTCGCTCTACGAGCGTCTGCCCAGCGGCACTCAGGTCAACCTGATGGATGCTCCCTTCAAGGCAGGCTGGGGGGCTGACGGCACGCTGTTCGTGCAGTCGTACCCACAGCTGGAGGAGAACGTCGAAGGCTCAGAGCCCCTGCGCGAGGCCATGGAGCGTTTGAACGCCCTGGTGGAAGACCAGGTGGATATCGACGAAGCCCAGATCCAGCGTGCCATCGCCGAGCCTGACGGTCGCTTCGTTGCGCTCTACGGCCCGCAAGCCGCCGCTGAAGAGCCACAGCCCGAAGCCCAGCAGCCTCAGCTGGAAGGCATTCTGGGGGATATCGAACTGTCTACCGTGGTTCGCATCGAAGGCGACGCTTAACGCCTCACGGGCCGTCTCTGACGGCCCAGCCCTCTGCTGATCACGCAAAAAAACCCCGCCAGATGGCGGGGTTTTTTCACATCCAACAGCAGCCGTTGGGTTCTTGACGAACCTGACGGCCCAGGCAGAATTACTTCTGCATGGAACGCTGGAACATGCGGTTCATTTCTTCACGGTTCTGCTCAGACATCTGCAGGGCAGCTTGCGCGTCGCGCTGAGCCTGGTTTGCAGTGTTCAGAGCCTGTGAAGCCATGCTGCGAGCTTCTGCAGCGTCAGCCTGTGCAGATTCAGCAGTCATGCGAACTTCTTCCAGAGCGCTGGTAGAAGCACAGCCAGCCAGGATTGCCAGAGAAGCGGCAGCGGCGGTCATTTTCAGAGCAGTCTTAAGAGTCATGATGTTCTCCTTGAGTCTTCCTTGGGTACTACGTTTAAGGGTATGACAAAAAATAAAGCTAAATTATTAGCTTAGATTTGTCTACCTGCGATGCAGGTTCTTTTCACCGACTTGTACCAGGGTTACCCGTAGGGTACGCAAGTCAAACGCTGTTTTATAATAGACCACAGCGGTTGTCTATAGTCGCGTGTCCAAAAACCTGGAACTTCCTTCAACAACATAAGCCTAGCGGATCACCACGCGTGTGCCAACTCCTACTAGCTCGGCAACCCGCTCGATTTGCTCATTGGTCACTGCCACACACCCTTGGGTCCAGTGGAAGTTGCCATGGATATCGGGGTCTCCTCGGCCAATGCCGTGAATCCCAATGGCTCCCCCCAGCGCGGTATCCTGCGGTGGGGAGCCGTAACGGCGATAGTGGTCGAAATAGGCCTCGTAGTCCGCCTGGGAGTAGATGCCTTTTTCGAGCGCCATGCGCGCGTGAGGTGGCGTAGGATAATCGATACCAATGAAGATATGCCACTGGCTTTCGAAATTAAATCGATTAATTCTAAACTCACCCAGCGGCGTCACGTTACCGCCGCGTATACGGTGGGTCCTGGCGCCGCCACGGCCGAGCGATACCGGCGCAAATCGCTCTACCAGGGCATGGCCGCGAAACACGCTAAGCGTCGCTTCCTTGTCGTCTACCAGCACCCACACCTCGTTGCTGTGACGGGGCACGTCTGCTCTGGCCAGCAAGGTGGCGACCAGATCGGTAGGCTCGTAATCAGGCAGGGCACTGGTAGCCGCTGCACTGGCCACTACAGGCCAGCCCAGTGCCAGCGCCAAAAATCGGCGACGGTTTACAGGCATCATTGTTGCTCTCGAAAATGGGTCAGCGCGAAAGGCAAGGCACGGCTGGCCAATAACGCATGGATGGGTACTGTTATACCCTATTCATGCGGCTTTTGTCAGCGTATCGACTCTTCAATAAACGCCCAAAATGCCTGCTATCTCAACCGCCAACTGTGCTTCAACGTAACACCCTGTCAGACGCCTTCCAGCTCCTGCAGGCTGGCCACCAGCTTGCGCGCTTCGGCGGCATGCCCTTGGGCCAGGGTCGTGAAGAACGTCTCTTCTGGCGCCACCTTGGCCCGCGATGCACGATGTTCATAGAGACGCTGAAGCTGATGATGTGACTCCACCGCCGTGGCGGTCAGCTCGTCCAGCGATCCGGCCACGTCCTGCTCGGCCAGCGCCTCCAGCAGCGGAGGCTGAGGGAAGTCACCCGATTCGTCGAACCATAGCTCCAGCACTTCACGCTGATCCGACCCATCATGAAACAGCGCTTCGAGCCCAGACTTCATGGTCAACTCGCTGCTGGCGAGGTAGTTGAGCGCCATGGCAAGACGCTCGTGCTCGGCGGCATCGGCCGCGGCACTGTACTGGCGCGCCATGCGCGCGTGGTAACCGGCGGCCCACTCCATGAGATCCTTCACCTGGTTGTATCGCATCCTTGCCTCCTGTTGAGTAACGTACTCCATAGCATGGTCATGATCGGCAATTTTTCAAGCCTACCACTCGACGCTGGTCTCCCTGAGCATGGCGATTTCACGCTTCGCCGCTTGCAAATGCTCCAGCAACTGCTCACCCAGCGACGCCTGGGCGCCCACCGCAATCATGGCCGGGTTATGCACCTGACGACGGGCTGCGCCCTCGTCGCCATGCAGTTTTTCGAGCTGACCAACCAGCCATGCCAGCCAGCTATCCGGGCGCTGCAGCTCGTCGCGCAAGCGCTGCAGCTCGGCCAGCGCTGGGCCGTCGCTGGCCAGCAGGCGCTGCCAGTCATGGCCTGGCAGACGAGCGTGCTCGGTGACCTCTTTCAGCAGCGACGCCAGCGCCAGCTCGAACAGCGCCAGCGCGCCCTCCTCCAGCGCCATCTGACGGGCGGGGGCATGCTCATCGTCGCCCACCGGAAGCCCAATCATCAGTTCGGCTTGATAAAGGAGCTGGTTAGTACGCGAACGGGCACTCACTTGCGCTTGTCCTCCACGTGCCATTTACCGCCTTCGTAGGTGGCTTTCCAGCCCGTGGCCTTGCCCTCTTCGTCGGTCATCACGTACTGCTCTTTATTCTTGCGCGAATAGCGAATCTGCGCCGGACGGCCATCCGGGTCTTCGCTGGGCGCCTTGAGCAGGAAGTGGTACTTCTCGGGCAGCTCATCGGCATGGGCCTTCAGCTCTTGCACCAGCGGCGGGCGAGTTTCACGGTTCTTGGGGAACTTGCTGGCTGCCAGGAACAGGCCACTAGCGCCATCACGCAGCACGTAATGGTCTTCCACCTTCTGACAGGCCAGCTCCGGCATGGGAATCGGGTCCATCTTGGGCGGTGCCACTTCGCCACTGCGCAGCAGCTTGCGGGTGTTCTTGCACTCGCTGTTGGTACATCCGAAATACTTGCCGAAGCGCCCGGACTTGAGCTGCATGTCCGAACCACACTTGTCGCATTCGATCAATGGGCCGTCATAGCCCTTGATCTTGAATTTACCGCTCTCGACTTCGTAGCCATCGCAATCCGGGCTGTTGCCGCAGATATGCAGCTTGCGGGTTTCGTCGATCAGGTAGTTGTCCATGGCCGTGCCACACTTCGGGCAGCGGCGCTTGGCGCGTAGCGCATCGGTTTCTGCCTCTTCACCGGCATCTTCAGCCACGGCTTCTTCACCGGGAATGAGATCGATGGTGGTCTTGCAACGCTCCTTGGGCGGCAGGTTGTAGCCACTGCACCCCAGGAACACACCAGTGGAAGCGGTTCGAATCTGCATCTGACGGCCACAGCTGGGGCAGTCGATGTTGGTCGGTACCGGCTGGTTGGGGCGCATTCCCTCGTCGCTCTCGGCCTTGGCCAGCTCATGACGAAACTCTTCGTAGAAGGCATCCAGCAGCGCCCGCCAGTTGCGCTCACCCTCGGCGACTTCGTCCAGGCTGTCTTCCATCCGCGCCGTGAAGGAGTAATCCATCAGGTCCGGGAACGACTCCTTGAGGCGCTCGGTGACGATATCGCCCAGCTTTTCGGCATAGAAGCGGCGGTTTTCCAGCTTCACATAACCCCGATCCTGAATCGTGGAGATGATCGAGGCATAGGTAGAAGGTCGCCCGATGCCCTGCTTCTCCAGCTCCTTGACCAGGCTGGCTTCGGTGTAACGCGCAGGCGGCTTGGTGAAGTGCTGCTGAGGGTCGAGCACTTCAAGTCTCATGGGCGTGCCGGTGGGCAGGTCGGGGAGGGTCTGATCCTCGTTCTTGCCGGTCGGCTTCATCACCCGGGTGTAACCATCGAACTTGAGCACGCGCCCTTTGGCACGCAGTTCGTAGCCATCGACTTCGACATTGAGGGTGCTGGAAAGATATTCCGCCGGGGTCATCTGGCACGCCACGAACTGCCGCCAGATCAGCTCATACAGGCGCTCGGCGTCACGCTCCATGCCCACCAGATCCGTGGACTTGCGCTCCACGCTGGAGGGGCGAATCGCCTCGTGGGCTTCCTGTGCGCTCTCTTTGCTGCTGTAGCGGTTGGGCGCTTCGGGCAGGTAGCGCTCCCCATACTCATCACCAATAAACGAACGCACGCTCTCGACCGCATCCTTGGACAAATTGGTCGAGTCGGTACGCATATAAGTGATGTAGCCAGCTTCGTAGAGCCGCTGGGCCATGGTCATGGTCTTCTTGACCGAGAACCCTAGCCGCCCGCTGGCAGCCTGCTGCAGCGTCGAGGTAATGAAGGGAGCGGTAGGCTTGGAGCGTGTCGGTTTGTCTTCGCGAGACGTGATCGACAGTTTGGCTTTGCGCAGCTTGGCAATTCGCTCCAGGGTCTCTTTTTCCGAGGTGGGGCGGAAGGCCTGACCATCCTGCCGCGCCAAAGCAAAACGCACCAGCTCGCCCTCCGGCGAGACCAGATCCGCATGCACGTCCCAGAACTCTTCGGGAATGAAGGCGCGAATTTCCCGCTCACGTTCGACGATCAAACGCACGGCCACCGACTGTACACGGCCGGCAGACAGGCCACGGGCAATCTTGGCCCACAGCAGCGGCGAGAGCATGAAGCCCACGACCCGGTCGAGGAAACGGCGCGCCTGCTGGGCTTCCACGCGAGGAATGTTCAGTACGCCGGGGGTCTTGAAGGCATCCTGAATGGCATTCTTGGTGATTTCGTTGAACACCACGCGTTTATAGCGGCTGTCGTCACCACCAATGGTTTCCCGCAGGTGCCAGGCAATGGCCTCCCCCTCGCGGTCCAAATCCGTGGCGAGGTAGACGGCATCGGCTTTTTCGGCCAGCTTCTTCAGCTCGGCAACGACCTTCTCCTTGCCGGGCAAAATGTCATAGTTGGCTGCCCAGCCATTGTCCGGGTCGATGCCCATACGGCGAATCAGCTGGGTGTGGGCCTTGCGCTGCTTGTACTCGGCTTTCTCTTCCGCTGACATCTTGCGCGTAGCCGCGGCCTGGCGAGCGCGCTCCTTTGGGTCGGAGGCCACCTTGCCCGAGCCGCTGGTCGGCAGGTCACGGATGTGACCCACGCTCGACTTCACGATGAAATCGTTGCCGAGATACTTATTAATCGTCTTCGCTTTCGCAGGCGATTCGACGATGACCAGTGACTTGCCCATAGTGCTCCACTTTCCTGATGCCGAGGCGTGATCGCCACGGCGCTAAGTACGTTGTCGCCCCACATTATGCCTTGGCGACCATGAGAAAAATGCGCCTACCCTACCCCAGCCCTTGCCCAAGCGCTAGTAGCAACCTGCATCAGGCTGCACCCCATGGCGAGGCACATCCCGCTCGGGAAGGTGTCGGTATGACGCCTAGCGTTTTTTTATATCGAGTAGCTAGACACTAGACTGCCGCTTGACACTCGGCAACCCAAAGCCACACCCACTAACCAATCGCCCCCGCTAAAAAGCGGGGGCGTGATCGGCGGTAGCGCGAGGCGGCTAGCGCTTGCGAGACGTTCCGCGCCGCCCATTGGCTGGCCTGGCCGCTGGCTTTTTAGCCGCCGCTGCAGAAGCGGGTGATGCCGCCGTGGGCTCGGCATCCGTGGTGGTTGCAACCTCGGTGCCAGTGGCGGCCTCGGCCTTGGTCTCAGATTCGGGCTCAGCGCTGGCGGCAGTCGCAGGCAGCGCAGGGCGCGCTTGGCCAAACAGCGCCTTGACCTGCTCGAAACGCTCGGCGGCGTGCTCGGTCAGCTCACCGCTGGCCGAGAACACATGCTCCAGATGCTTGATATGCCCATCGATGGCCACATTGTCCTCACCTTCCAGCAGCACGGGCAGCGTGCTCAGGGCCTGTTCACGATCCAGCTTGAGAATGAAAAACTGCTCGCGCACCATACGCTTGAACTCGCTCAGCGAGCTGCTGGGCTCGAGCTCCGCGCGGGAGGCGCGCAACCGCTTGAAGTTGCGCTCGTCGGTGGCGGGCGCACCGCCCAGCACGTAGATCACCGCTCGCATCACGGCTGCATGCGGGCCACCTTGGGTGATTTGCTTGCGCAGCTCATCCTGCTGATGCTGGATGAAGCGACGATGCTCCGGCTCGGCACCCGGACGGCGGCGATGCACATGGGCATCGCCATACAAACCAACGGCCGCCTGCAGCAGTGGCTGGCCATAGATATCCATGAACAGCCGCTCGGTGCTGCTGTCCCTGAAATCGCGCCAGGCATTGAGGCTGGCGACGATCTGGTCCGAGGCCATGGTTTCGAAGGCCTTGAACACGTTGTCCTGCCCTACCGGCTCACGGTGCTTGCGCACGTAATCAGCCATCACCGGCAACGGCACGCTCAGCGGGTTGCGGTCCGACAGCAGCTTGTAGCCCAGCCGAATGGGGTGCATGCGCCGGATCCAGCGCGCGGCTTCTGGCGTCATCACCGCCTGCAACCAGGGCTGCATATAAATCCGATACAGCCCCAGATTGATCTCCGAGATGCGTGCAACGGTGGCGAAACGGCGGTCATCTTCGGGCTTGTGCATGACTTCCCGATCCAACTCCTCGAAGTTGCGCTGATTGAATTCGAGCAGGTAGTCACGCTCGATCAGCTCGGCATCGGCTCGTTCACTGGCATGAGAAATCGTCGTTTCGTAAAGCCCTGGCGGCATCACGTCGATGTAATCCATATTGGCCGTGAATTCGGAGTGTTCCTTGCGGGAAACGCTGCCGGAAACGAAGATCCCCAGATGGCCCGTGGTGTCATGCAGGCAGTAGATGATGGTCTGGTCGTTGGCGATGATGTCCTCTTCGCCTTCGTACAGGTCACGAATCCATCCCAGCGCCTGCGGCGGCGGCGTGATGTCGTCGCCACGGGAGCAGAACACCACCACCGGCGAGCGCACGTTGCGCAGATCGATGCGTCGTCCGTCGCGGGTCACCAGCTGCGCCGTGGAGAGCCGGTTGCCCACGAACAGATTATCGACGATGTACTGGATTTCTTCTCCACCCAGCACCACGTGCCCCCCCCACCAGCGTTCGAACTCAAGATAACGCGAGGTTTCGGTGTCGATATTGGCATACAGGTGGTACTGCTTTTTCCAGTAGGTGTTGGCCGGATTCAGGCGCTCGAAGTTCTGCACCAGCCAGGCGCCATCGAACAGGCCATTGCCCATGTCACTGGTCAGCGCCGTGATCCAGCTACCGCCCACCATGCCGCCGGTATAGCGCATCGGCGCCTTGCCGTGCTCGCCCGCCCAGTAAGAGAGCGGCGCACCGGCAATCAGGATGGGTCCGAACACGTCGGGCTCCAGTGCCGCCGCCATCATGATCTGCCAGCCCGCCTGACAGTTGCCGACGACCATCGGCTTTTCAGTGGTTTCTGGATGCAGCTCGATGACATGACGCAGGAAAGCGATTTCGGCTTCGACCACATCCTCGACCGTTTGGCCGGGCTCGGGAAAGGGCAGAAAGCCAATGAAGTAGCAGGGATGGCCTGCCTTGAGCGCCACGCCCAGTTCGCTGTCGGGCTTGAAGCCGCCGATGCCTGGGCCATGCCCGGCCCGAGGGTCGACCACCACGAACGGGCGCTTGCTGGGGTCGGTGACCGTATCGCCCTTGGGCAATACACGCAGCAGTTCGTAATTGGTCGGGTTGGGCAGCGTCCGTCCGTCCATCAGCCCTTCGGTATCGAACCCCAGCACGTTGGGCTTGGTCTGCTCCATGTGGGCCAGATACTGGTTGCCCCGTTCGCGCATCACATCCCAGTACAGCACGTTGCGCTCGACGCTGTCGCGCCAGTAGCTCAAGGCAGCACGCCCAAACCCGAACGGGTCCATCATGCTCGTCAGCGCGCTGTTGCCCAGAGTGGGGGAAAGCAGGGGATTAGCGAGAAAGTTCATAGAGTCTCCCGTGGGGTTGATGCGGGGCACCAAGCCCGAAGCCTGATGCTGCAATGCAATATAGTTTAGGCCACTCCTTGCCAGACGTCGATCATTACCCATACATGAACCTGTGTAACAACCTATGTATGAACCATCGAGCGACAGCGATTCAAGGCGTTAGCGGGCAAAGGGTGGTAGCATTTCGACATGGACCCACGCGCTTGGGAGTCGCTGACGCTGACCGAGCACGTTTACCTCGAGGTGGTTATGTCATCCCCGTCGCTGCTCAACCGCTTGACGTTTCGCCAACTGCAGGTGTTTCAGGCCGTACATCGCCAGCGCTCGTATTCGCGTGCCGCCGAACAGCTAGGCCTGACTCAACCCGCCGTGAGCGCCCAGATTCGCCAGCTGGAACAGGCGCTGGGGCAGCCGCTGTTTCGCTATGCCGGTAAAACCCTGCATGTACTGCCTGCGGCGGATACGCTGGCGCTCTCCACTCGGGAAATCTTCGGACAGCTCTCGCGCCTGCAGATGCACCTTTCAGATATTAACGGCAAGATCAGCGGCAAGTTGAGCATTGCAGCGGTTTCTTCTGCCCAATACGTGGTGCCCTATCTGCTGTCACGCTTTCGCGCCCGCTACCCCGATGTGCAGCTACGCCTGAAAGTATGCAACCGCAGCCAGGCACTGGAGCGCCTCGCCGACCAGCAGGATGACGTGGTCATCATGGCCATGGTGCCGGAGGACGATGGGCTGGTGGTCATGCCGGTATTGGAAAATGAGCTGGTGGCCGTGGTATGGCCGGAGCATCCGCTGCTCCAACTGGCCAACCCTACCCTCTCGGACTTTGCCCGCCACTATGTATTGATGCGTGAGCCGGGGTCAGGCGTGCGCAGCGCCTTCGAGCAGCTGGCGGTCGATCAGGAAGTCGGGCTGCCCCACCGTATCGAGCTGGGTACCAACGAAGCGATCAAACAAGGCGTGATGGCGCATCTGGGCGTGGCGGTACTGCCGCGCATGGCCATTCAGCTGGAGCTGGAACAGGGGCTGCTGGCCACGCTGGCGCTGCCCCACTTTCCGATCCGCCGCGCCTGGTGCACCGTCTATCGCCGCGACCACTTCCCCACGCCGGTGGCGGAGCTGTTCTTGCGTTTCACCCGCGAACACCTCAGCGAGCTGCGTGCGCATTTCCAGGCGCCCCCCAGCCCCCTCCCCAGCCACGGCGTTTCCTGCTTGCCAGGCCTGAGCGTCGAACAGACCCCGTGATGCGCGACGGTGTCTTGTTGATTGCCAGGTATGTTACATTATCTACTACCTACGTATCAGTTAGCGTGACTCGAGGCTCTCTCCTATGAGCAACACCCCTTCCCAGCGCGTGCCCAGCGGCGAAAAATTCCGCAACGAACACGGCATGACGGTGATCAAGGACGGCATGAAGCAGCGCAAGGCGCAGGCCGATGCGCCCGCCCTTGAACGCAAGCCCAAATGGCTGCGCGCCCAGATTCCAGGCGGCGAGCGTTTCGAAGCCGTCAAGAAAAACGTATCGACTCACCGGCTGAGCACGGTGTGCGCCGAATCCCACTGCCCCAACATGGGCGAGTGCTGGAGCAACGGCACCGCGACCATCATGCTGATGGGCTCCGTCTGTACCCGCGCCTGCCGCTTCTGCGCGGTGGACACCGGCAATCCCAAGGGTTGGCTGGACAAGGAAGAGCCCGAGAATACCGCCAAGTCCGTCGAGCTGATGGGCCTGCGCTATATCGTGCTGACCTCGGTCGACCGGGATGACCTGGAAGATGGCGGTGCCACGCACTACGCCTCGTGCATTCGCGCCATCAAGGCACGCACCCCCGAGGTCGTGGTGGAGGCTTTGACGCCGGATTTCGACGGCGATCAGGCCGCCATCGAGCGCGTGGTCGACTCCGGCCTGGAAGTGTTTGCCCAGAACGTGGAAACCGTGGAGCGGCTGACCTCCAAGGTACGCGACCCGCGTGCCGGTTACCGCAAGACGCTGGACGTATTGGCCCATGCCAAGCGCCACCGCCCGGACGTGATCACCAAGACCAGCCTGATGCTGGGGCTGGGTGAAACGGAAGAAGAGATTCTGCAGACGTTCGACGACCTGCGCGCCATCGGTGTGGATATCGTCACGCTGGGGCAGTACCTGCGCCCCACCAAGAACCATCTGGCAGTAGAGCGCTATGTCACGCCGGAAGAGTTCGAGCGCTATCGCGTGCTGGGCCTAGAGAAAGGCTTCATGGAGGTTCCCTCCGGCCCGCTGGTGCGTTCGAGCTACCGCGCCGACCGCGTGTTCGAAAAGAACAACCTGGGCCTGGCCGCCCCTGCCGCAGTGCCTGGCCAGGAAACCGACAGTAACCGTATTCCGGCCTTCAACGTCGGCTGATACCCCGCACGAATGTCACCGGCATGCCCTTTCGGCATGCCGGTGAACCCGTCTTTTGCAGCACTTACTCGATCACGACGCCGAATCCACCAATGATCGGCCTAGCTGCTCCGCCAGCGCCAGGGCCAGTGCCCCCCCGATATCTGCGCCATCGCCCAGCGTCACCAGATCGCCCAGACGCGTCACCTGCATGCCTGCATAGCCACAGGGGTTGATACGGCCAAACGGCGACAGGTCGCCGTCCACGTTCAATGCAACACCGTGGTAACTGGCCCCTCGACGAATGCGCAGCCCCAGCGATGCAATCTTGGCCTCCCCCATCACCGTGCGGGTATACACGCCCGGCGCATCCGGCTTGGCCCAGGCATCGACACCATGGCGGGCCAGCACGTCGATCACCGCATTTTCCAGGGCGCTGACCAGCTCACGCACACCGATCTTGCCACGCCGCACGTCCAGCAACGGGTAAAGCACCACTTGCCCAGGCCCATGGTAGGTCACTTGACCGCCACGGTCGGTATTGACCACCGGGATATCGCCCGGCATCAGCAAATGTTCGGGTTTGCCCGCCTGCCCCTGAGTGAAGACCGAGTCGTGCTCGACCAGCCAGAACTGGTCGGGCGTATGCTCGTCACGGCAGTCGGTGAGCTCGCGCATGGCTTCCCAGACAGGCTGGTAGGGCCGACGCCCCAGGCGGTGCAGCTCGATGGGTGCGGGGCTCATGTCACACCACCATGTGCACGCGGCCCGTGGCTTTCAGCTCATCGAACAGGCTGGCCAGCTGTTGTTCACCGGTAGCCACGATGGTCACCCGCACCGATTGGAAGCGGCCATTGCGACTATCCACCACCTGCAGGGTGGTTTCGTCGAAATCTGGCGCGTGCTTGACGATGACCTGGCATACACAAGCGGGAAAATCATCCGCCGCATCGCCTACCACCTTGAGCGAGTAGTCGCAGGGAAAGGTGACCCTGGGCGGCTCACTGACCGTGGAGGGCTGGCGCAGGTCACGCAGCGGAGACTTGGTATCTTTTTTCATGAGTTGCCTATCTATGACGAATGCTAAAACGAATGAAACCCTGACGATGACGCCAGAGCTTCTGATTGTGACAGGGAGGCTAAAACACCACAGACAGGCCATGTTGGCCTGCCCAGCGTGCTCAAGGCTCGTCAGCTTCTGAAGTTGCCGATCAGATTGCTGAAGAAGCGCTGCACCTGATCGAAGAAGCGCTTGAACAGGCCACCCTCTTCCACGTTTTCCAGCGCCACCAGCTGGCGCTCGCCGACCATTTCGTCACCCAGGTAGACTTCCAGAGTACCGACTTCGTCGCCAACGGCGACGGGCGCACTCAGGTCGCTATCCAGATTCAGACGCGCGCGCAGCTCTTCGTTGCGGTTGCGCGGCAGCGTCATGAAGACTTCACCATCGACACCCACGCGTAGCTCATTGGTGTCACCACCCCACACCCGCGGCGTGGCCAATACGGCACCGCGCTCATAGAGCTTCATGGTTTCATAGAAGCGGAAGCCGTAGCTGAGCAGCTTCTGGGTTTCCTGGGCGCGAGCTTCTTCGGAGCTGGTGCCCATGACCACGGAGATCAGGCGCATATCATCACGCAGCGCAGACGATACCAGGCCGTAACCCGCCTCGGTGGTCCAGCCGGTTTTCAGACCATCCACCGACGGGTCACGCCACAGCAGACGGTTGCGATTGGGCTGGTCGATGCCGCCAAAGGAGAAGTTGCGCTGTGAGTAGATGGCGTAGTGGTCAGGGTAGTCGTTGATGATGTACTGAGAGAGGATGGCCATGTCTCGCGCCGTGGAGTAGTGCTGGTCACCCGGCAACCCGGTGGCGTTCTGGAAATTGGTGTTGTGCATGCCCAGGCGCGTGGCATGCTGGTTCATCAGGTCGGCGAACGGTGCTTCGCCGCCGGCCAGATGCTCGGCCATGGCCACACTGGCATCGTTACCGGACACGATGATGATACCGTGCAACAGATTATCCACCGATACGCGGTCGCCCACCTCGATGAACATCTTGGAGCCACCGGTGCGCCAAGCGTTCTCGCTGATATTGACCATATCGGTCAGGTTGATGGTGCCTCGGTCCAGCTCACGCTCGACCAGATAGGCGGTCATCAGCTTGGTCAAGCTCGCCGGTGGTAGGCGGACATCGGAATTATGCTCCGCGAGAATACGGCCGCTATTGGCATCCATCAAAATCCACGAGCTGGCCGCCAGCTGTGGAGGCGCTGGAATGATGGTCTGGGGTTGCGGCTGGGGAATCACCTGAGCCGTGGCAGGTATTGCCACCACGGTCATCGCGGCAAACAGGCACAGCTTGGCGGTCCGGCGAATCGAAATCAATACACTCATCACACACGTCTCACTTACATTGAATGGCAGCACGGTGGCGCTGCTGGATGACTAAATTGGCACGCATTATCGCACTATAAACACTTGAGGAAAGCCCGCACGGCGCAGATCTTCCCGCGCCTGGTTTTCCTGGGCAGGAGTCACTGGGCCCACCTGAACCCGATGCACTTCAGCCTCGCTCTTCACATGTACACCATGCGATAACTCCCCAGAAAGGCGTTGCTGCAACTGCTGGGCACCCTCTGCCGTACCTAACGCGGCAATTTGCAGGAAGATGCCGTCACCGCTCGGCTGACTGGATACCGGCGAAGCAGAAGACGAAGGCGCAGCGGGAGCACTCACCACACTCGGCGCAGACGAGGCGGGTGCAGGTGAGCTCGCCGCCGTCGAGCGGGCCGCCTCCCCGCCTCGACCACGCTCGGCCAGCCATTGCGCCGGATCGATGGCTTCGACGCGAACAGGCCCCGTGCCATCGTCCAGAATGCCTAGTCGAGCCGCTGCGGCATAGGAAAGATCGATTTCGCGATCACTGTGAAAAGGGCCACGGTCATTGACGCGTACGATCACCGAACGGCCATTGGCCAAGCTGGTGACACGGGCAAAGGTCGGCAACGGCAGCGAGCGATGCGCCGCCGTCATCTTGTACATGTCGTAGATCTCACCGTTGGAGGTGGCGTAGCCGTGGAATTTTTCACCGTACCAGGAGGCCGTGCCCTGGCGAGCATAACCCCGCGAGTCCGGCAGTACACGGTAGGTTTCGCCCCACACCTCGTAGGTGGAGCGATTGCCTGCACGTGAGGGCTCCTCGATGCGCGGCTCGGCATCGGGCACCTGGCTGACATCCGGCGGTGCTACTGGATAGGCATCGCCGGACATGGCATAGCGTTCGCCGCTGGGAGCGGCGCTGGCCAAGGGCGAAGCGCTGGGCTGCGGCGCGGCACTGGGCTGCGGCGCGGCGCTGCCGCTATCACGCAGCGGCGCTTGGCTGGCACAGCCGCTCACCAGCATCGCCAACACGAGAGAACCGCTTACATAACGGACATTGGTCAACAGGTTAGTCATGCTCAATCTCAAACTGATGCTGGATCGCGTCCGCCAATTCGGCCACAGCCATGCCGTAAAGGTGGCTGTGATTGTAGCGAGTAATCACATAGAAGTTGAATTCACCTAGACGGTAGCCTTGCTCATCTTCAGAAAAATCCAGCAATAGCGGCACCACGGGGGCATCAGGGGCCAGCGGCGCCTCGCTAGTGATGCCCTGCTCCACCATGTCGGCGGCGGTCAAAGTGGGGCGCGAGGTCTGGTTGAAGGCGATGCCTTCGGGGGCTTCCTGTGGGCCGTCGGCATCGTGGTAGATGGCGCCATCACGCTGCCAGCCATGCTCGGCAAAGTAGTTGGCTACGCTGCCGATGGCATCGACCGGGTTGTTCCACAAATCGCGAATGCCGTCGTCATCGAAATCGACCGCGTAGGCCTGGTAACTGGTAGGAATGAACTGCGGATAGCCCATGGCCCCGGCGTAAGAGCCGTAGAGCGTTTCCGGCTCGACACCCTGCTCGTAGGCAATGGCCAGGAAAGCGGCCAGCTCGCCACGGAAGAAGCGCCCCCGCTGGGGGTGATGAAAGGCCAGCGTTGCCAGCGAATCGAGCACCTTGTGCGTGCCTTTATGACGCCCGTAATAGGTTTCCACGCCGATGATGGCGGTGATCACCTCAGGAGCAACACCAAAGACTTCTTCGGCACGCGCCAGCGTCTCGGCATGCTCGCGCATGAACTCGGCACCTTCTTCGATGCGCTGCTGGTTCAGAAAAATATCGCGATATTCGAACCAGCGCAGGCGCCGCTCAGCCGCTCCCGCCATGGCATCCAGCACGTTCTGACGGAACGTGGCCTGTCCCAACGCTTGCATCAGCCACTGTTCAGGAATGCCCTGTTCGACCAGTTCATTGGCCAGTTGGCGCGTCTGCTCGTTGACGCGGGGGTCGAAATCGACCTCCTCGGCCGCCCAGGTGGCCGAGGCTGAACATGCCATCAGCGCCGCCAGTAAATACCCGCCCGCTCTTCTTCGCGCCCTGTTCATTTGCTTACCACTCCTGTGAAAAAGCGTCGACTGCACTTTGATCATTCAACGCGGCAATAGCCGCCGATGGGCGTGTATCGACATGAGAATACCGAACCCGGCCAGCAAGGTCACGCTGGAGGTGCCGCCGTAGCTCACCAGCGGCAGCGGCACCCCTACCACGGGTAAAATACCGCTGACCATGCCGACATTGACAAACACGTAGATAAAGAACGTCAGGATAATGCTGCCCGCCACCAAACGCCCGAACGTATCCTGGGACGCCGCCGCCAGCCACAGCCCTCGCCCGACGATGGCCACGTAGAGCAACAGCAATAGCAGCATCCCGACCAGGCCAAACTCCTCTCCCAGCACCGCGATGATGAAATCGGTATGGCGCTCGGGCAGGAACTCGAGCTGCGACTGGGTGCCCTCCAGCCAGCCCTTGCCCCACAGGCCACCGCTACCGATGGCGGTGGTGGACTGGATGATGTTCCAGCCGGAGCCGAGCGGATCGCTCTCCGGGTCCAGAAAGGTCAGCACCCGCTGGCGCTGGTAATTGTGCATGTTCATCCACAGTAGCGGCAGGCCAGCCGCCGCCAGGGCCACTACCAGGCTAATCAAGCGCCAGGAGAGCCCCGCCAGCAGCACCACGATCAGCGCCGCGCTGGCCATCAGGAGTGCCGTTCCTAGATCTGGCTGAATGGCTGTCAACACCACCGGAGCGCCAATGATCAAGCCACAAACGGCAATGTCCCGCAGCCTCGGGGGAAGCTGACAACGGTTGAGGTAAGCCGCCACCATCAACGGCACGGCCAGCTTCATCATTTCGGAAGGCTGAAAGCGAATCACGCCGGGTATTTCCAGCCAGCGCTTGGCCCCCATGCCGATATCGCCAGCAATCTCCACAGCCACCAGCATGGCAAGCCCTACGCCATAAGCCAGCGGCGCCCAGCGCAGAAAGGTGGTGGGGGAAAACTGTGCCAGCACGAACATGCCCACCAACGCCAGGCCAAAACGAACGGCCTGTGCAATCACGACCTCGATACGCTGCCCAGACGCGCTGTAGAGCACCAGCAGACCACCTGCCATCAGCGCCAGCAGCAGGCCAAGCAGCCAGGGGTCGATATGGATACGCTCCCAAATGCTCTTGCGCCTTGCAATGCCACTATCGGGCGGGCGAACCGGGTAGCCACGCCAGGAGCGCGACAGCAGTTGCAGCGGCATCATTAGTTACCCTCCACGCGGCCGTTATCGCCTTCCAGCACTTCTTTGACTTCCTCGGCCTCTGGGGCCGCTTCTTTCAGTAGCCAGGCATCGGTCATGGCGCGCGCCATGCGAGCGGCGTGGGTGCTGCCGCCCCCGGCGTTCTCGACAATCACCGACACGGCAATTTCGGGCTCTTCCAGCGGGGCAAAGGCCATGAACAGCGAGTGGTCACGCAGCCGCTCTTCCAGCTCTTCGGCGTTGTAGCGCTGATCCTGACCCAGCGAAAACACCTGAGCCGTGCCGGACTTGCCGCCCATACGATACTCCAAGCCTACCCCGGTACGCCTTGCCGTTCCTTCGCTGCCGGTGAGCACTTTCTCCATACCGCTGAACACCCGATCCCACCAGTTCTCGTTGGCCAGATCGATATCGGGTAGCGTGTCCGGCAGTTCAACCGGAACAGGGTCTTCACCGATACGCATTGCCAGGCGCGGCTTGACCCAGTGGCCACGGTTGGCCAGGGCCGCCGTAGCGCTGGCCAGCTGCAACGGGGTGATTTGCCAGTATCCCTGACCGATACCGACCGAGAGCGTTTCCCCCGGGTACCAGGGCTGGTTGAATCGTGCGCGCTTCCAGTCCCTCGAAGGCATCAGGCCAGCGCTTTCTCCCTGGACATCGTGAGCGACCCGTTGCCCAAAGCCAAAATTGGACATCTGATCATGCAGCCGATCAATGCCGAGGTCGTGAGCCAGGGAGTAATAATAAGTGTTGTTCGACACGGCAATGGAGCGCTCCATATCGACACGCCCGTGCCCCCAACGCAGCCAGTTACGATAGCGGCGAGAATCATTGGGCAATTGATAGAAGCCCGGGTCATTGATGGTGCTGTCCGGGGTGATCACCCCTTCCACTAGCCCCGCCAGCGCCAGAAACGGCTTGATGGTGGAGCCCGGCGGGTAGTGGCCGCGAATGGCCCGGTTAAACAGCGGCAGGTCGATGTCTTCCTGCAGGGCACGATAGGAAGCCACATCGATCCCGGTAACGAACTGGTTACTATCGAAGCCGGGCGTCGACACCATGGCCAGAATCTCGCCGGTACGCGGCACGATGGCCACGATGGAGCCCCGGCGACCTTCCAGCAGCTCGTAAGCGAGCATCTGCAAAGAACGATCCAGGGTCAGGGTGAGGTTGGCCCCCGGCACCGGGTCAGTGCGACCAAGCTCGCGCAGCACGCGGCCACGGGCGTTGGTTTCTACCTTGCGAAGGCCCGCCTGGCCGTGCAATTCCGACTCGTAAAAACGCTCCACCCCCGTCTTGCCGATAAAATGAGTGCCCGCATAGCGGCCGGTGTCCAGCGTCTGTAGCTCTTCGGCATTGATCCGCCCCACATAGCCCAGCGCATGGGCCATCATTTCGGCATCCGGGTAGTAACGCAGCAGTTGCGCTTCTACCTCGACTCCGGGCAAACGATGGCGATTGATGGCCAGGCGAGCAATCTGCTCTTCGCTCAGGTCGCTCATCAGTAGCGCCGGCTGAAACGGCCGCTGGCGCTGGCGAGAACGAGCGTTGAAGGCCTCGATCTCTTCTTCAGGAAGTTCCAGAAGCTCCACCAGCAGCGCCAGGGTATCGTCCAGGCTATCGACACGCTCACGCACCAGCGTCAGGTTGTAGGTCGGCCGATTTTCTGCCAGCAGGGCGCCGTTACGGTCGTAGATCAACCCACGATTGGGCGGCAGCGGCTCGACCCGCACGCGGTTTTTCTCGGAGCGGGTGCTGTAGAGGTCGTGCTGAACGATTTGCAGATACCCCAGCCGCCCGACCAGCAAACCGGTCAAGACAATGACCACGAACACTGCCAGCAGCGACCGAACACGGAAGATACGCAGCTCTTGCTCAGGGTTCTTTAGCGTGTCACGGCGCTTGGGCATGGCAACAGACAACTCTCAATCAAACGATGAACGCAACGGCCACAAGGGTCGATAACAGATAACGTCTAGCGGTGATAAGGGTGCCCCACCAGCAGGGTCCATGCCCGATAGAGCTGTTCGGCGAGCATGATCCGCACCAGCGGGTGCGGCAGTGTCAGCGGTGACAGCGACCAGGCCTTGTCGGCCATGGCCGAAAGAGAAGGCTCCAGCCCATCGGGCCCGCCGACCAGCAGCACCACGTCCTGGCCAGACATTCGCCAGGCATCGGCTTCCTGAGCCAGCTGCTCCGTGGTCCAGGGCTTGCCCTTGACTTCGAGAGCCACGACGATTTCATCGCCGCGCAGCTTGTCGCGGATTCGCTGAGCTTCTTGCGCCCGCGCCTTGGCGATGTCGGCGTTCTTGCCGCGCTGGCCCAGCGCGATCTCTTCGATTTCCAGGGCAAAATCACGCGGTAGCCGTTTGCGGTAGGTTTCCACGCCTTGTTCCACCCAGGCAGGCATTTTGGTTCCCACCGCCAACAGCCGAACCTTCATGACATGGAGGCTCGCTCTTCGACCTGACGCAGTGCATCACCGATGGCGCCCGCATCGTTGGGCAGGTCTGCCCACAGACGCTCGAGGTCATACAGCGCGCGCGCTTCGGGAAGCATGACATGAACGACGATGTCACCCAGATCGACCAACACCCAATCCGCGTTCTCACCGCCTTCGACACCGCGAGGGTGCAGACCGGCAGCCTTGGCTTTCTCGACGAGGTTCTGCGCCAGCGCTGCCACATGACGGGTAGACGTACCGCTGGCAATCAACATGAGGTCGGTGACCTCGGTCAATTTCGACACGTCCAACTGCGTAATATCACGAGCTTTAAGTTCTTCTAGCGCGTCGATGGCTAGGTTTTTCAATGTATCGATGTGCATGACTCCTGACGACAACCCCATTACTGACCTGACGATGATAGGTGCCCGCCATTGGCAGCGGGCGTTTGAGGCGGCCATTGTAACGGCTTCTTTCACGACTGCCAGCGCTATTCGCTGGTTTGATACCAGCCCTGTTGCAAAATGGTCGTTTCCACCGCCTGTGGTAGCAGATAGCGCACACTCTCGCCCGCCTGAAGCCGTTGGCGAATATAGGTCGCGGAGATGGCCATCAGCGAGGGCAACGCCAGAACCAGCAAGTGCCCTTGAGCCTGCTGCATCATCGCTTCGACGCTGTAGACTTCACGATTGCCCACCAGTTCCTTCAGCGGTGCTGGCCAATCGTTGTTATAACCGGGTCGAGCGATCACCACGACATGCCCCAGCGCCCACAAGCGCTCGGCGCGATCCCACTGGTGAAGTCGCAAAAAGGCATCCATGCCAATGACCATCACCAGGCGGGCCGAGGAGCCGTAGACAGCGCGCAGCTCGGCCAGCGTATCCACACTATAAGAGGGGCCCGCCCGGCGCAGCTCGCGGCCATCGGCCAGCAGGCCGGGTGTATCGGCAATGCCTGCTTCCAGCAGAGCCAGCCGTTGCTGCGGCGACACTTGCGGTACGCCGCGCAGCGGCGGCTGCGGCGCAGGCACCATGTGCAGCACTTCCAGTCCCAGCGCGTCGCGTACTTCCAGGGCACTGCGTAAATGGCCGTTGTGCACCGGGTCGAAGGTGCCGCCAAACATGCCGACACGCTGACTCATTGGCGAACCTGGCCATCCCCGAACACGATATATTTCTGCGTGGTCAGGCCTTCCAGGCCGACAGGGCCACGGGCGTGCAGCTTGTCGGTGGAAATACCGATCTCCGCCCCCAGGCCGTACTCGAACCCGTCGGCAAAGCGCGTCGAGGCGTTGACGATCACCGAGCTGGAGTCCACTTCCGCCATGAAGCGACGCGCTAGGGTGTAGTCCTGGGTGACGATGGCATCGGTGTGGTGGGAGCCGTATCGTTCGATGTGTTCGATCGCTTCGTCCACGCCATCGACCACCTTGATGGCCAGGACCGGAGCGAGGTACTCCGCGTGCCAGTCCTCCTCGGTTGCTTCCAGCGCTTGGGGCAACAGCGCCCGCGTTCGCTCGCAGCCGCGCAGCTCTACCTGGTGCTCGGCGTAGGCACGCGCCAACTCCGGCAGCAGAAGGTCGGCAATCGGGGCATCCACCAGCAGGGTTTCCATGGTGTTGCAGGTGCCGTAGCGATGGGTCTTGGCATTGACGGCAATGGACAGCGCCTTGGCGGGGTCGGCGGTGGTATCAATGTACACGTGGCAAACGCCATCCAGGTGTTTAATCACCGGCACACGCGCTTCTCGCGAAATGCGCTCGATCAACGACTTGCCGCCACGCGGGATGATCACATCGATATACTCAGGCATGCTGATCATCTCACCCACCGCCGCGCGATCCGTGGTGGCAACCACCTGAACACTGCCCTCGGGCAAACCGGCATCCGCCAGGCCTGCCTGAATGCATTGGCTCAGAGCGGCATTGGAAGCGCGAGCTTCCGAACCACCGCGCAAGACACAGGCATTGCCGGATTTGAGGCACAGGCTAGCGGCTTCCAGGGTGACGTTGGGACGTGATTCGTAGATGATGCCGATCACCCCCAGCGGAACCCGCATCTTGCCGACCTGGATACCGCTGGGCCGATAGCTCATCCCATCGATGGCGCCCACCGGGTCTGGCAACGCCGCCACTTGATGCAGCCCCTCGATCATGGCATCGATGCGTGCATCGTTGAGCGCCAGGCGGTCCAGCAGCGCGCTGTCCAAACCGCTCTCCCGGCCCCGCTGCATATCCTCCTGATTGGCCTTCATGATCTCGCCACGCGACGCCTCAAGGCGCTGCGCCATGGCGTACAGCGCCTGGTTCTTGGCTTGGCTATCGGCTCGGCGCAATACGCTGGCCGCCGCGCGAGCCCCCTGCCCCAGAGCCGTCATGTAACGGGCTACATCGCCGGCCGCCAGGTGGTGTTGGGCGTCTTGTTGAAATGCGTCAGCGCTGCGCATGCGATCTCCCTATGTAAGCGATACTGAAAGTAGGTAGGCTTATATTACGCCTTGAGGGCATTATACTGGGGGATTGACAGGTTCGAGCCAAGCAATGCGTTATGCTCAGGCTGGGTGCCCCCGTTTATCAGCCAGATAGTAAGCCACCATGCCAAGCAAATACAAAATCAGTCCGCTCAGGGTGACACTACTGGCCGCCGCCGTCGCGCTGGCTCTCTGGACACCCAATGCGCCCCTCATGGCCACCCTTGTGCTGTGGCTTGCGGTCGGCTGGCTACTGGTGACTGCACTGCTGCTGGATTTCAGCCATCGCCGCTCACGAGGCCTGCCCTGGCAACTGCTGGCGGGAACCCTCCTGTTGGCCCTGATTGCGGTTGCCCCTGAACGTCACCTATTGCTGATATGGGCCTGGGGTGCGGTCTTCATGCTTCCTCAACCACGCTGGGTGGCCATGTACAATGTGTGCGCAGCCCTGCTGACCTGCCTGATCATCAAACCCTTGCTGACCCTACCAGCGTGGTGCCTGCTGATCGCAACGCTTTGTATTCTGTGCCTGCTGGCCATGGCGCGTACTTACCTACTGGTGCACTTGAGCGGCACTATACGCCAGCGCCTGCGGCTGGTGCCCGGTCTCAACCTCTGGGCAGGGGAGCAGTTGCTGCGCGATTTGGTCAAGGAGCAAACACGCTCCGAGCGGGAAGCCATTCACGCCGAGGTATTGATCATTCACCTTCGACTCCACCAGCTCTGGCCTACGGCCCACAAACTGTGCAGCCTGCTTTATAGCTTCGAAAACGTTTACCTCCTGAATGCCACTACGCTGGCCACGCTCATGTTGGCCAGAACGCCCCGCGAGGCCGCCCATCGTCGCCAATTGCTATGTGCGGCCCTGCCGGAGCACACCGTTTGCCAACCGCTTCCCCTGATAGAGCTTGAGCTGGAAGCGCTGACCCTGGAGGCTCTGGCCCTGATGGGTAAACAGCGGCCGAGCGTCATCACATGACGACGTCCGTGCCCCCCAAACGGCTGATGAGCCTAGCTTACAGTGCCAGCCTGATCGTTATCTGTGCTTACACCGCTTGGCTGTACGCCATGGGCAGCTACCGTGAACTGTTGGTTCCACTGTTCATGACCACCCTGATACTGGCCAGCCTGATGATGCACCTGGGCCAGGGGGTCAAATCGTGCCTGCCGCGCCTTTTGCTGCTGGGCAGTCTGTTTCTGGTGGCGATGCACGGCGTACTGACCCACGCCAACCTGCCGCTGTATTGGTTAGGCCTGCCCCTTGCCGCCGCGTTCATTCTTCTGCCACTGTGGGGAGCGCTGGCCACCAATCTGGTCGCCATGGCCGTGATCATCTGGCAACTGCCCACGCTGAACGAGGAGTTTGCCCTGGGCTTTGCTGCCCTGACTCTGCTGCTCGCACTGCCCCCCTGGGAGCACGCGCGGCGCAAGGCACTGCTCAGGGCTACCGACCCCCACGATAACGATTGCGATGCGTACCATATCGACACGCTCAAAGAGCGTCTGAAAAATGAGTTTCAGCGCGCCGACATGCTCAACAAGCGGTTGGCCGTGCTGGTGTTACACTTGCCGCAGCTGGACATGGCAGAGGAGCAGTTTGGCCAGCGCGCCAAGACCGCGCTGCTGGGTGCGCTGTGCAGCGAGGTCAATAGCCGCTGCCGTGATCACGACATTCTGGGCCGTGCGGGCAGTGCGACCTTCTGGCTGGTCTTGCCCGATACCAGTGAAAGCGGCGCGCTACTCGTGAAAGAGCGCCTTCAGCGTGCCCTGTCACGGCGCGTATTGGTGGAAACAGGCCAGTTGGAAGCACGGCTAGCCACTTGCCTGCCCATGCGCAAGGAGAGCTTCGAGCGCTACCTGCAGCGTCTGGAAGCACGCGCAGAATCCATTACCCATTTATAACCGCAGACGGAGTCACTCTTGGCGATTGTCGATACCCTGCTCTCTCTTACTCTTTCCCCTCCTTTGCTGCTACTTCTGGTGTTGGGTATCGCCCTGGTCGAGTCGCTGGCACTCATTGGCCTGCTGGTCCCCGGGGTCGTATTGATGACTGCGGCGGCCACCCTGGCGGGCCACCAAGGGCTCGACCTGCCCTGGCTGATTGGCGCGGCGTTCATTGGCGCGATCATCGGCGACAGCGTCAGCTACTATCTGGGCTATCGGCATCGTGAGGCGGTGTTGTCCCGCTGGCCGCTGTCGCTTCACCCCGAGTGGGTGGGACGTGGGGCACGCTTTTTCGAACGCTATGGGGTCTACTCGGTCTTCATTGGCCGCTTCGTCGGGCCTGTCCGCCCGGTGATCCCGCTGGTGGCCGGCATGATGCAAATGCCGGCACGCACCTTCGCCTGGGCAAACATTACCTCGGCAGCGCTCTGGGCTCCCGCCTATGTACTGCCTGGCTATCTGGTCGGCCATACCTGGCAGCAGCGGCTGAACCTGCCCACGAACGTGGAAATGGCCGTCATTCTGATTGCCGCCACGGTGGTGGTATTGGCCGTGGTGTTTTCATGGGGGCGCGCCCAGGTAGACCGCCAGGGGCGCGTCTATTTTGCGCTGGCACGCATCGTGCGGCGCATTCCGATCATGCGCCGCCCCTGGTTGGCCATGAGCCGTTCGGGGGAAGTGCCGCTGGGCTCACTGCTGCTGCTCATTACCGCGCTTACCGGGGCCTCCGCCTGGACGCTGTACGTGATGCACCATGTGACGCCGCTGACGGTCGATCTGGAAGCCCAGCGGCTATTCGACTGGCTCGACTCCCCCTGGCTTGCCCACGCCAGCCTGCTATTGGCCATGATCGGTGACAAGGCGGGCATCGTGGCACTGGTCAGCCCGTGGGCGTGCTGGCTGCTGGTGGTCAAACGCTTCGATGCACTGCTGCATGGGGCTCTGGCCCTTGGCGGCATTGCCCTGATCAACACGTTCGGCAAGGCGCTGTTCGCCCGGGCACGCCCCACCACCCCAGACCACCTGACCGGCTCATACGCCTACCCCAGCGCGCACACCTCTACCTGGGTGGTGATGATCGGGCTGGCGGCCGCCGTGATGGCTGCGCGGCTGCCCCGCCAGCGGCGCGCCTGGGTCTACTGGATGGCCATTGCCGTGACGCTGCCGATGGCGCTCTCGCGTTTGGCACTGGGCGTACACTGGCTGAGTGATCTGGTGGGAGGCGCGCTCATGGGGCTGGTGGTCTGCGCCCTGATTCAGCTCAACTGGCAGCGGCGCTATCGTGCGCCGCTACCCGCCATCCCCTGGGTGACGCTCACAGGAGCATCGCTGCTGCTGGTGAGCGCGAGAATGCTACTGTTCGGGCCGGTTTGACGGCGCCATCGCGTGGCTGGCTCGGGCTGGCGTGATCAGCCCAGCGCCAGCCACGCGCCCACGCCAAACATCAGCGTCCCGGCAATGCGGTTCAACAGTCGTACGTTACCGCTTTTGCCCAGCACGCGACGCAGCGTCTTGCCTCCCGTGGCATACACCAGCATGCTGCCGAACTCGATGATCAGGATCAACGCGATCAACAGGCTGAGCTGGGGGGCCAGCGGGCGGCTGCTGTCCAGAAACGGCGGCAGCAGCACCATGAAGAATGCCCAGCCCTTGGGGTTGGCCACGGCGGTCACCAGCCCCTGCATGGCCAACTGCCAGCGGCCTGCTGGCGGGCCTGCATCCAGCGTATCGGGAATGGCCATGCGGCCCCGCGAGCGCCACATCATCACCCCCAGATACGCCAGATAAGCCCCACCGATCCACTTGAACGCAGTGAACAGCTCAGGCTGGCGCAACATCAACGCGGCCACCCCTGCCCCTGCCGCCGCGGCCACCAGGCCCACGCCAATCAACTCACCAATCATCATCCAGAGCGTACGCTTCACCCCCTGGGTCATCCCCAGCACCATGGCCAGCGTCATGCACATGCCGGGAGTCAGCGATACGAACAGAAAGGTTGGCACGAAGACCGATAGAGTAGCCCATGACATGGTGACGCTTCCTTGTGATGAACGGTGACGAAAGTCAGTGATATGGCGAATCGTAGGCACAAAAGTGTGGCCCCGCCGGGATTACCCTTCGCCCCAGCGTGGCATCAGGCGGTGCTCGATACCCAGCTGGTTGAGAATCCGCGCGACGATGAAATCGATCAGATCCTCCATGGACTGGGGGCGATGATAGAACCCCGGCGCGGCAGGCAGGATCACCACGCCCAGGCGACTCAGGGTGAGCATGTGCTCCAGGTGAATGGGAGAAAAAGGACTCTCCCGGGGCACCATGACCAGCGTGCGCCGCTCCTTGATCGCTACATCGGCGGCACGCTCGATCAGGTTGTTGCTGGCCCCGGTGGCCACCGCAGAGAGGGTGCCGGTGGAACACGGGCAGATCACCATGGCGGAAGGCGCGCCGGAGCCCGAGGCCACGGGGGCCATCCAGTCTTCACGCCCAAAGCAGCGAATTTGTCCGGGCCTGGCACCGCTTTGCGCCACCAGGGCCTCCTCCAGTCGCTGAGGCTGAGCAGGCAGCGATACCTCCGTTTCCGTGGCAATGACCATATGGGCCGCCTTGGAAATTATCACCCACACTTCATGGCCCGCCTCGACCAGCACGTCGATCAAGCGCAGGCCATACTGGGCCCCCGAAGCGCCCGTCAGCGCCACCGTCACAGGGGGTTTGAACTCACTCATCGGATACTCCCGTTGCAGGGTTTGCCGCTGCCAGCGCCGCCAACAGGCGCTCATGAACACCATCGAAACCACCGTTGGACATCACCACGATACGGTCCAGAGGTGACGCCTGGGTGACCACTGCCTGCACCAGTGCGTCGATATCCCGATACAGCGACGCCCGCGACCCTTGCGCCTCTACCAGAGAGTCCATCGACCACTCCACGCCAGCAGGCTGGAACCAGAAGCTGTGATCTGCATCGGCAACGCTTTCGTTCAGACGTTCACGCAGCGCGCCCAGCCGCATGGTGTTGGAGCGCGGCTCGATCACGGCCAGCAGCCGCCCCCGCGGTGTGGCGGCACGCAAGCCCTGCAGCGTGGCGGCAATGGCCGTGGGATGGTGGGCAAAGTCGTCGATCACCTGAATGCCGTTGACCTCGCCACGCACCTCCTGACGACGACGGGGCGTCTGGAAGCGTGCCAGCGCCGCGCAGGCACGCGGCAGGTTCACCCCGCACAGTCGTGCGGCCGCCAAGGCGGCCAAAGCATTGCGGGCGTTGTGCTCCCCCGTGAGCGACCACTCCACCACGCCGTCCTCCTCGTCCTGCTCACGGCTATACAGCACCTGAAAGCGGCTGGCGTCGGCATGCTCCAGACGCAGCTGCCACTGGCTGTCGGACTCGCTGCCAAAGCGGGTGACCGGGCTCCAGCTGCCCATGGCCAGCACACGATCCAGCGCGAGCTGCTGGTCAGCCACCAGCAGATGCCCCTTGCCTGGCACGGTACGCACCAGGTGGTGGAACTGGCGTTCGATGGCGGCCAGGTCGGGAAAGATATCGGCGTGGTCGAATTCGAGGTTGTTCATCACGGCGATCGTCGGGCGGTAGTGCACGAACTTGGAGCGCTTGTCGAAAAAGGCCGTATCGTACTCGTCCGCCTCGACCACGAACGGTGCTGCTGCGCCTCCTAGCCTGGCCGACACGCCAAAGTTGCGCGGCACACCGCCAATCAGAAAGCCGGGCTCCAGGCCTGCGCTCTCCAGCAGCCAGGCCAACAGGCTGGCCGTGGTGGTCTTGCCGTGGGTGCCCGCCACGGCAATGACCCGGCGGCCCGGCAGCACGTACTCCGCCAGCCACTGGGCACCCGAGGTGTAGCGCAGGCCGCTATCGAGCAGCGCCTCGACTTCCGGGTTACCGCGTGAGAGAGCGTTGCCCACCACCACAAGGTCCAACGGGCCCTGCAGGTTGTCGGCGCGATACCCCTCCATCAGCGTGATGCCCGCCTCGGCGAGCTGAGTGCTCATGGGCGGATACACGTTCGCATCCGACCCACTCACCTCGTGCCCCAACTCTCGGGCCAGCAGCGCAAGACTGCCCATAAAGGTGCCGCAGATACCAATCACATGTAAACGCATGGGCGAGCGCTCCTTCCATGACCCTGACAACGGACTGAAATATCAGCCTAAATGCATACATTGGGGGAAAGATTATCATGCCCGGGACGCCAGCTCATCTGGTTCCCTTCGCGACACCCGGTATCAGGGCAGGAAAGTGACAATGGGTGGCTTTTGATGCAGGATGCGGCACCTATTGACCTAAACCACCCCGCTGCGCTGGCGAGAGGAGCTTTTATCATGCGCATTATCGTTCGTTACTTTTTCCGTGGCCTTCGCGTACTGCTGGCCCCGGTGATGTTAGTGTCGGAAAAACTCTCCACGCCGCGCTCGGTGGAGCGCAGCGCCGAGGAGCAGGCTGAGGTCGACGCCGCCTGTGAAGCATTGGCGCTGTATCAGTTTCGTAGCTGCCCTTTCTGCATCAAGGTACGCAAGGAGATGGCGCGCCTTGGCTTGAAGATCGAACTGCGCGATGCCCAGTTGGACCCGGACCACAAGCAGGCCCTGCTGGAAGGCGGCGGCAAGGTCAAAGTGCCTTGCCTGCGCATCGCCCATGAAGACGGTCGTGAAGAGTGGCTGTATGAGTCCGATGAGATCAATCGCTGGCTGCATCAGCGCTTTGGGGCCTGACTGGGTGCCTGATTTGGTGCTTTAGCACCTGCCACGTCAAAACTCGACCTTGCGGGCCGTCACGTCGAACGTGACGGCCAGGCTAACACCCTCTTCCGCAAGAGGGTCAGCTTCCGGGCTATGCTGTAGCGCCAGCGGCCCCTCAAGGGTGCCCTGAAGGTGTAACCGGCTGCCTTCGCGCTCCACCCGGGAAAGCACCACGGTCAGCTCGTCATCGCTGGCCGTATAGTACGGCGGATGAACGGCATCGCCGATCAGATGCAGCACTCGAGCATTGGTCAGCTGCTCGTCGGTCAGAATCAATTGAATGACCAGCGCGTCTCGGGCCGCCCATTTCTCCGGATCCCGGTAGCCGGTCATCTCCACCACCCAATGGTCTCCCTCTTCGATGAACGTGGCACTGGGCTCGCTGCTGAGATCGAGGACGAACCACTGCTGGTCCTCTCCATCCAGCGTCCCTGTGATCCCTGCAGCTAGCTCGCTGGCAGCCGCCCAGCCTGTCATGGCCAGCAAAACAGTCATTAGTAACGGTTTAACACCTTGTATTTTCATTATCTTTCCTTTGTGGCTTACCTGCCGGGCACTTTTGAACGGCCGCATGATCACGACTTTAGTCTTACAGCAGATGCCGTGGCGGCCGCGCCAGCCCCGATCATTCAGTAGATGAATGAGGCCTGTCATTATTTCGATTGTGTGTCACAACCACCTGTCTCTATGTTGTCAGGATAGCTTACGAGCTGACCGTGTCTGTTTTGTGGATGGGCCATCCGTCGACAAAACGAACAATAAACAATACACATGGGAACGATCATGACGCTGAAAAAGACACTACTGGCCACTGTCGTGGGTGCTGCCATGGCAGGTACCGCACTACTGCCCCTGACCGCCAGTGCAGAAACCCTGCGCATCGGTTACTCGGCCGACCCTGAAACCCTCGACCTGCATGAACAGCTTTCCGGCGGTGTCCTGCGCTTCTCACATTTGTCATTCGACCCCCTGGTGCGCTGGACCAAGGACTTCCAGTTCGAGCCGCGTCTGGCCACCGAGTGGGAACAAATCGACGACACCCATGTACGCATGACCCTGCGTGAAGGCGTTACCTTCCATTCCGGCAACCCGTTCACTGCCAAGGACGTGGTCTGGACCATCGAGCGCCTGAAAGAGAGCCCGGATTATCGCGCCATTTTCGAGCCGATCGCCAGCGCCGAAGCGGTCGATGACTACACCATCGAAATCACCACCACCGAGCCTTACCCGCTGCTGTTGAACCTGGCCACCTACATCTTCCCCATGGACAGCGAGTTCTACACGGGTGAGACCGACGACGGCAACGACAAGGCGGAAATCGTCAAGGCCGGCAACTCGTTTGCATCGCGTAACGTTTCCGGCACCGGCCCCTTCGTGGTCACCGATCGTCGCCAGGGCGTTCGCGTCGACTTCGAACGCTTTGAAGACTACTGGGACACCGAAAGCGAAGGTAACGTGACCAGCATCGTGCTGACGCCGATTGCCGAAAACGCCTCCCGCGTAGCGGCCCTGCTGTCCGGTGGCGTCGACTTCATCGATGCCGTACCGCCCAACGACCTGGACCGTGTGCGCGATGCACAAGGCGCCAATCTGGTTGAAATCCCCGGCACGCGTATCATCGGCTTCCAGCTGAACGAAGAGCGTGTCGAGGCTTTCCAGGATGCACGCGTGCGTCAGGCCGTCGACCTGGCCATCAACCAGGAAGGCATTGCCGAGCGTCTGATGCGTGGCTTTGCAACGCCCGCGGGCCAGTTCTCACCGGAAGGCTACTCCGGCTATAACCCGGACCTGGTACCTCGTTACGATCTGGAGCGTGCTCAGGAGTTGATGGCGGAAGCGGGCTACGAAGAGGGCTTCAGCGTCGACATGATCGCCCCGAACAACCGCTACGTGAACGATGCGCAGATTGCCCAGGCCGCAGCCAACATGCTGGCGCGTATCAACATCAACGTTAACCTGCGCACCATGCCGCTGGCCCAGTACTGGCCGGAGTACGACACGCGTCAATCCGACATTGCCATGATCGGCTGGCACTCGGACACCGAAGACACCGCCAACTTCTTCCAGTACCTGTCGTTCTGCATCGACACCGAGAGCGGTGCCGGTCAGTACAACTACGGCAGCTACTGCAACGAAGAAATCGATGCGCTGGTAACCCAGGCCGACAGTGAGACCGATCTGGAAAAACGCGGTGAAATGCTGCGTGAAGCCGAAGCCATGCTGTACGAAGACGTTGGTTTCATCATGCTGCATTGGCAGAACCTGGCCTATGCCGCCGCTGACGGCATCGACATCGAGCCGGTGGTCAACGCCACCGACTTCCCCTACCTGGGCGATCTGGTGATTACGCGTTAATCACCCCTTAACGACATAACCCACGCAAGGACGCTTCGCTCTCCAGGATTCTGGAGGGCGAAGCGTCGTGCATGACGCGACCCGCCGGGCAGCGTCATGCCTTGCCCTGATGTTTAGTGAAACTTTCCACACAGGTGGCGTACGCCATGATTGCTTTTTTAATCAAGCGGCTGATGCACGCAATATTGGTGATGTTTGTCATCAGTGTACTGGCCTTCGCCATCCAGGATAACCTGGGTGACCCTGTACAGCAGATGGTCGGACAGTCGGTCCCCGAAAGTGAACGTGAAGCCATTCGCGAACGGCTGGGGCTCAACGACCCCTTCCTGGTGCAATACGCACGCTTCGCCAGAAACGCCCTTCAGGGCGATTTCGGCTACTCCTATTTCTACCGTGAACCGGCGCTGGAGGTGATTGCTCGCCACTTGCCTGCTACCCTCGAGCTGGTGTTCGCGGCCACGCTGATCATCGTATTGTTCTCTGTTCCCATTGGGGTATACAGCGCCATCAAACCGCGCTCGCCCATCTCGCGCTTTTTCATGGGGGCCTCGATCATCGGCATTTCGATACCGGTGTTCCTGACCGCCATCGTACTGATCCAGATTTTCTCCATCGGCATGACCGTTTCGCTGTTCCCGGAGGGCACCGCCTGGGGCGCCTGGCTGAACAGCGCGCTCTCTACCCAGGGCAACATGCCCTCCTTTGGCCGTGGCTATGATTTGGTCCACGTGGTCGGCCACTGGGATACCAACCTGGTCACCTGGGACGGCATCAAGCATCTGGTGCTGCCTGCAGTCTCGCTGGCCTCCATCATGCTGCCGCTGTTCATCCGCCTGATTCGCGCCGAAATGATGGAAGTACTGCAATCGGAGTACGTGAAGTATGCCCGCGCCAAGGGTATTTCCATGCGCCGGGTCTACTTCGTGCATGCGCTGAAAAACACCATGCTCCCGGTGATTACCGTGGGGGGCGTTCAGATCGGTACCATGGTGGCTTATACCATTCTGACCGAAACCGTGTTCCAGTGGCCGGGCATGGGACTGATGTTCCTGGATGCCATCAACCACGCCGACATTCCGCTGATCGTCACTTATCTGATGATCGTCGGGGTCATTTTCGTGGTGACCAACACCATCGTGGATTTGATCTACGGCTTCGTGAATCCCACCGTTAAACTGACTGGTAAGCCCGCATGACAACGTCCACTCCTCCCTCAGCCCCCAGCCGCTGGGAGCGCTTGCGCGACTCTTTCCTGTGGTACAGCTTCAAGCGCGACCGTACCGCTCAGCTCTGCCTGGCCGTGTTCATCTGCCTGGTGGTGGCGGCCTTCGCGGCGCCACTGCTGGCCCCTACCGACCCCTACGACCTGCGCCAGATCGACATCATGTCGTCGGAACTGCCGCCGTTCTGGATCGACGGAGCCGATGATCGCTACACCCTGGGCACCGATGCCCAGGGGCGCGACCTGTGGTCGATCATTCTGTACGGCACGCGGGTATCGCTGCTGATCGGCTTTGGCGCGGTGGCACTGCAAGCCCTGCTGGGCGTGACCTTTGGCCTGATGGCCGGTTATCTGGGCGGGCGAGTCGATGCCTTCCTGATGCGCCTGGCAGACATTCAGCTGTCGTTCTCGACGCTGATGGTGGCCATCGTGGTCGGTGCCGTGGTGAAAGCCACCATGGGCAGCGCCTTCTACAGCCAGTACGCCGTGCTCATGCTGATTCTGATCATCGGACTCGCCGAATGGCCGCAGTATGCGCGTACCGTGCGCGCATCGGTACTGGCAGAGAAGAACAAGGAGTACGTGGACGCCGCCCGGGTCATGGGGCTGCGCAGCCGACGCATCATGTTCCGTCATGTGCTTCCCAATACGCTGTCGCCGATCTTCGTCATCTCCACCGTTCAGATCGCCAACGCGATCATCTCCGAAGCGGCGCTGTCGTTTCTGGGGCTGGGCATGCCGGAAACCCACCCGTCGCTGGGTTCGTTGATCAAGGCGGGCTTCGACTACATTCAATCCGGCTCCTGGTGGATCACCATGATGCCCGGCGCGGTATTGGTGGTGCTGGTGCTGTCGATCAATCTGCTGGGCGACTGGCTGCGCGATGTCATGAACCCACGACTGTATAAAGGCTGAAGACACCATGGCACTTCTTGAAGTCTCACAACTGGATGTTCGCTTTGCCCTGCGTCAGGGTGAAGTCCGCGCCTTACGGGATGTCAACTTCACCCTGGAGCGAGGCGAACGGCTAGGCATCGTCGGTGAATCCGGCGCGGGCAAATCGGTGGCAGCCTTTTCACTGCTCAACCTGATCGCACGGCCCGGATTCATTGCCGGTGGCAGCATCACCTTCGAGGGTAAAACCCTCAACACCATGTCCGAGCGGGGCCTGCGCAAGGTGCGCGGCAATCGTATCTCGATGATCTTCCAGGACCCGATGATGACCCTCAACCCGGTGCTCTCGATCGGTGAGCAGATGGTCGAGTGCCTGAAAGCGCACCGCCGCATCTCCACCCGCGAGGCCCGGGCCATTGCTCTGGACAAGCTCAAACAGGTGCAGATCCCGTCGCCGGAAAAGCGCCTGGACCAATACCCCCACGAGCTTTCCGGCGGCATGCGCCAGCGTATCATCATCGCCATTGCGCTCCTGTTGGACCCCGACATCATCATTGCCGATGAGCCGACCACCGCGCTGGATGTCACCATCCAGGCGGAAATCATGGCGCTGCTGCTGGAGCTTTGCGAGCAGCACAACGTGGGCCTGATCCTGATCACCCACGACTTGGGCGTCGTCAGCCAGGTCACCCAGCGCATGCTGGTCATGTACGCAGGCCGCGTGATCGAGCAGGGGCCGACCCGTGAAATCATCAATGACCCCCAGCACCCCTACACCCAGGGGCTGATCAACGCCCTGCCCCAGATGGCTACCCCCGGCGAAAAACTGAATCAGATTCGGGGCAGCATGCCGTCGCTTTCCAACTTGCCCACCGGCTGCGCGTTTCATCCCCGCTGCGACTTTATCCTGCGCAGCGACGGTCAGCCGCGCCCGGCGTGTACTCAGCAGGTGCCCACGTTCGTGGAGTCAGGCAACTGCCGCGTTGCCTGCCATATGGTGGCTGAAATGCTCGAAGATCGCCGCCTGAAGGAGGAGAGCCTATGAATGCCCAGGCCGACACACGCCCAACGACCGCTCCCGCTACGGCCAGCGATACGCTGCTGGAAATACGCGATCTGAAAAAGCGCTTTTCGCTATCGGGCGACTTTCTCGAGCAGCTGCGCTTCAAGGGCGGCAAGCTGGTTCGTCATCAGGAGTACGTGCACGCCATCAACGGGGTCAACCTGGAGATCAAGCGTGGCGAAGCGCTCTGCGTGGTCGGCGAATCCGGCTGCGGTAAATCCACCGTAGCACGCACGGTGATGGGGCTGATTACCCCCTCCGAAGGCGAAATTCGTTACGGCGGCGAGCGCATCGACCATCTCTCCACCCGTCAACTGCTGCCTTATCGCAAGCGCATGCAGATGATTTTCCAGAACCCCTACGCGTCGCTGAACCCGCGCATGACGATCCAGCAGACGCTGGAAGAGCCGCTGCGCCTGCACCACCCAGACTGGAACCGTCAGCAGATTCTCGACAAGGTGGAAGAAGTGATGCGCTCGGTGGGCATCGACCCGGACTGGGGCAAGCGCTTTGGCCATGAGTTTTCCGGTGGGCAGCGCCAACGCATCGCCATCGCCAGGGCGCTGGCCGTGGACCCGGAATTCATCGTGGCCGATGAGCCCATCTCGGCTCTGGACGTATCGATCCAGGCCCAGGTGCTGAACCTACTGATGGACGCCCAGCGTGACCGCCACCTCACCTACCTGTTCATCACCCACGACTTGGCGGTGGTCGAGCACTTCGGCACCCGCGTGGCGGTGATGTACCTGGGCACGGTGTGTGAAGTCGCCACCACGGCCACGCTGTTTGCCAAGCCGCGCCATCCCTATACGCAGGCGCTGCTGTCGGCCATTCCTCGGCTGGAAGATGACCGCCCCCAACACATTCGCCTCTCCGGTGAAGTGCCGACGCCGGTCAATCTGCCTAGCGGCTGTGTCTTTCATGGCCGCTGCCCCCATGCCAACGCCCGCTGCAAGCAGGAGATTCCGGCATTGCAAACACAGGATGACGGCACTCGCGTGGCGTGCCACGCTGTCGAGGAGGGGCGCTTGTAATGGCCCGCTTCATTCAGGCCTCACGCGAGGCCGTCTTGCGAGGTAAGGCATGGAAATTCGCTGGCTAGAAGACTTCATTGCCTTGGCCAGAACGCGACACTTCTCCCGCGCTGCCGACGAGCAGCACGTGACACAGCCTACTTTTTCACGGCGCATCAAGCTGCTGGAAGAGGAAATGGGCGTGACGTTGATCAACCGACAGACCCTGCCACTGTCGTTGACCCCAGCGGGAGAAGAGTTCCTGACGCTCTGCGAACAGGTCACCGAGCGCGTGCGCCTCACCAGAGAGCGCGTTCGGGCGATCAGCGCTGGCCAACAGCGCCGCATCATGGTGGCTGCCCCACAAAGTCTGCTGGCCCACTTTTTGCCCGAATGGCTGGCCCAACAGGGTTGGCAAGAGCGTGTGCAGCCCTACTTGCGCGCCACGGGCTGGGTGGCCAGCGACTATTTTCAGGCACTGGCCAGGGCCGAATGTGATCTGGCCATCTGCTACTGGCCCGTGGGCCGCTGCGATCTGGACATCGACACCAGCAGCAGTACCTATCGCGTCATTGGCCAGGAGCGGCTGATACCCGTGACGGGCCTGACCAGCGATGAGTCGCCCTGCACGCAGCTACCTGGCACGCGCCAGCAGCCGGTGCCCTGGCTTGCCTACCCCAAACGCGGGCTGTTGGGTTCGGCGGTCAAGGCACACCTTGCCCGCCTTCCCCATACGACCTACCTGACCGCGCAGAGCGAGAACCTCTACGCCGCAGGCATCAAGGAACTGGTACTGTTGGGCTACGGCATGAGCTGGCTACCCGAACGCAACGTGGCCAGCGAACTGGCTAGCGGCCAACTGGTGCGCGCAGGCGACAGCCGCTGGGACGTGCCCATGGAGTTGAGGCTGTACCGTCACCACCAACACCACCACGCAGAGCTGGACAGCTTATGGAGCGAGCTCCCTCCCCTACGACCCTAAAGGAAACCCCATGTCTGCATCACTGAACGCACGACAGCGTGAGCATATCGCGCATCTTCGCCAGGCTTATAGCCAGTTGCTTGAGCACCATCAGCTGGATTGTCTGGCCATTTACAGCGGCCACGCCCGCTACCATTTTGCCGATGATCACACTACCACCTTTCAGGCCTACGGGCATTTCACCCACTGGGTAGGGTTGGCCGATGTTCAGCACAGCTGGATCGTGGTGCAGCCCGGTCAGCGGCCTCAGCTCTATATCTACGCGCCAGCCGATTTCTGGCACTTGCCCACCCAACTGCCGGAAGAGCCGTGGGTAGCCGAATTCGACGTGCATTTGTGCAGCGACAAGATCACCCCGCCGCTAGCGGGCAACGCAGCCGTGATTGGTGATATCGAGACCCTGGAGAGCGTTTCTGTGCTCGCCAACTCCGCACAGCTGCACCCCGCCGCCCTCGTCCGTGCGTTGGATGAGCTGCGCATGTACAAGACCGCCTATGAGATTGCCTGCCTGAGGGAAGCCAATCGTCTGGCCGTTGCCGGGCATCAGGCCGCCAAGGCGGCGTTTGTGGGCGCCGCCAGCGAGCTGGATATCCAGTTGGCATATTTGCAAGCCAGCCGACAGCGCGAGTCGGACGTGCCCTACCAGAACATCATCGGGCTCAATCAGCACGCTGGCGTACTGCATTATCAGCATTATGACCTGAGCGCCCCCAGCCAGCGCCACAGCTTGTTGGTGGATGCCGGGCGGCGCTTTCGCGGCTACGCGGCAGACATCACCCGCACCCACGCAGGCCCCGATGCCCCGGCCGCCTTTGGCGAGCTGGTCACTGCCCTGCACCACCTGAAAGATCAATTGATCCAGCACGCCGCGCCCGGCGTGGAGTTTGTGTCGCTCCACGAGCAGATGCATCGCTATCTGGCCGAAATTCTGGTGCAGCACGGGCTGTACGAAGGCAGCGCGGAGAGCGCTATCGAGCTGGGCGTGACCCGAGCGTTCTGCCCCCATGGCTTGGGCCACTCGCTGGGCATCCAGGTGCATGACGTGGCGGGGCTGATGCACTCCGATGGCACGCCAGCGCCGCCGCCACCGCAACATCCGGCGCTACGCCTGACGCGCACGCTGCGCCCCGGCATGGTAGTCACCATCGAACCCGGGCTCTACTTCATTCCCATGCTGCTGGCACCGCTGCGCCAGCAGGGAATTGCCATCAACTGGGCCACGGTGGACGCTTTGGCCGCCTGCGGTGGTATCCGCATCGAAGACAACATCGTGATCACGGAAAGCGGTTGCGACAACCTGACACAACTACATTAGTGCCAGGTAAGAAAACGCCCGGTTCCAATGAAGGAACCGGACGTACCTTGGCGATTAACCGCCAGACTTGGAAACGATAGGCTTAGAAACGGTAGGTAATACCACCGCCTGCGGTGACAGGCTCGATGTCCACTTCACCTACACGGCCAGTGCCATTCAGGTTGATGTCGGAGTTGACGTCGGCGTAGCTGACGAAGTGCGAGGTTTTTCGCGTTAACTGATAAAAAAAGTCCCCCGAAGGGGACCCAGGTGGAGCACGCCAGCTCACTCGTTGTACCGTGCGACAGGTCGCATCGGCATGACAAAGAAGGGAGAGCTTCGATAATCCGCGGGTCAGGCTAACGGTGAAGACTCTATTCATTTGCCGCTTGACCAATATATAGCGAGCAACGTGCCAGTATTTTATAAAAACATTAAAAACAACACCTTATAAAAATTCCCACCTGTTTATTGTATGATTCTCTGCGCCAGGAGGCGCGGATCGCACCAATGGTGCGCAGGAACTCAGTTTTATGCTTCATAACGACGCTTGGCCCCAAACGGTATCAGCTGCACACCTGATTGCGCCCACCGCGTTTGGCGCGATAGAGCGCTTCGTCGGCCAGCACCAGTAACCGCTCCCTGTCACTCTCTGCCACGTCCAGACTGCATACCATGCCGGCCGAGAGCGTACACGCAAACTCCTGCCCGCCCTGCCACTTCAAAAATGCCATCAGTTTGAATGGCGTGGGCACACAAGGACTCTTCTCGACAGGTTTGTGTCAGCGCGAGCCCTTGGTGGGACTTGAACCACTGCCGCTCCTCGTCCACCAGTGAGACGAGCGCGATATCGACCCCAAATAACTGAACGGCAATGCGTGTAAAGCGATCAAAGCGCTCTTCGGGAGGTGTATCCAGTAGCGCCAAACCATACAGTGCCTGAAGTGGCGCCCGCTCACTCTCTACCATAATCAACCTCTCAATTGGCGTTCACACCTACAGCCCGCCGCGAGCGGAGTGTTAAACGTCCTTCAATATGGTTAACTCTATGCATTAGAGGCGAGAGCTGTCGTTAGCTGTATAGATATTTTACATTTGACCCCGCTAGCGCACGTTTCCCCCACTCACTAGGCCTTCAGGCAGTAAAATCATCATGATGCAGCGTAAAACAGTGTATGTGACCGGCGGTGCCCAGGGGATTGGTCTGGGCATTGCGAATGAACTCCTCTCCAACGGCCACCAGGTGGCCATCGTCGATATCGATGCAGAGGCGCTGCGCGCTGCGGCGCAGCGGTTGAAACAGTACGACCAGCTACTGGTTCTGGAAGCTGACGTCAGCCAAGAGGAACACATTGCCCGCACGCTTGAACGTACCGTGCAACACTTTGGCAGGCTGGATGGTATCGTCCATAACGCGGGCATCGCCGATCCGTTTCATGGCACGATCGAACAGCTGACACTGGAAACCTGGCAAGCCTATTTGAATACCAACCTCACCGGCGCGTTCTTCTGCGCCAAGCATGGGGCGGCGCATTTGCGGCCCCATGGAGGCAGTATCGTGCTGATGGCCTCGTCCCGGGCCCTGCAATCCGAGCCCGACACCGAAGCGTATGCGGCCAGCAAAGGTGGCATCGTGGCCCTCACCCATGCGCTTGCCGTGAGCCTTGGCCCGGACATTCGCGTCAACGCCATCAGCCCAGGCTGGATCGAAGTGGGCGACTGGCAAAAGCCCAGCCGCCAGCAGCCGGTGGAGCACCGCGCCATCGATCGTGACCAGCACCCGGCTGGGCGCGTGGGCACGCCCCAAGACATCGCTGCCCTGACGCGCTTTCTGCTGTCCGACGAGGCCGGGTTCATCACCGGTCAGAACATCGTGGCCGACGGCGGCATGACCCGCAAAATGATCTACGCCGAGTAGCGACCCGCTCATGCCAAAAAAGGCCATCCGACGATGGCCTTTGCGGTTGACGAAAGGCGTCCCTAGGGCGTGACGATGATTTTCACCTGCGCCTTGTCGCTCAACAGCGCCTCGAAGCCCTCTTCGACGATGTTGGCCAGAGGAATACGCTGGGTGACCATGTCTTCGGCCCGGAAATAGCCCCGCTGCATCAACGCCATCACCGCCGGATAGACATGCCGATAGGCAATGATGCCTTTCATGGTGCGCTCCTTGATGACCAGGTCATTGGGCTGGAAGCTGGCGTCACCCTCCCATATGCTCACCACCACTACTTCGCCGCCTTCGTGGGTACTGTGCAGCGCCTGGTTGAGCACGGCGGGAATGCCGGTGACTTCGAACGCCACATCGACCCCACCCTCGCTCAATGCGTGCAGCTTCTCCACGGCGTCTTCTTGCTGTGGGTCGACCACAATGGCTCCCAACGCTTCGGCTTTGGCTTTGCGGGATGGCGCGACTTCTATTGCGTAGATCTGCGCAGCCCCGGCGGCCTTGAGGGCCTCGATGGTCATCAAGCCAATCGGCCCTGCACCGAACACCGCAGCACTATCCCCGGCCTTCAGGCAGCTCTGGCGCACCGCATGCAGCGCCACGGCGGCGGGTTCTACCAGGGCCCCCTGCTCGAAGCTCAGGTCATCCGGCAGTTTGTGCACCATGTGCTCGCCCATGACGGTGAACTCGGAAAAGCCACCACCGCCACCGGAAAGGCCGTGGAAGCCGAGCAGCGGCGTCAGGTTGTAGCGCTCCATCTGGTAAGCGCCATCCTTGTTGGGCGATAGGATCGGCTCGATGGCGACGCGATCCCCCACCTTCACGCGGGTGACTTTTTCACCGACCTCCACCACTTCCCCCGCAAACTCATGGCCCATGATGATCGGCGCCTGTTCGCCGCTGATGGGGTGCGGCTTGCCCACCGGGATGAAAATCGGCCCGGCGGCGTACTCATGCAAATCGCTGCCGCAGATCCCACAGGCGGCTACTTTCACCTTCACCGAGTGAGGGTCGTTAATGGCTGGCACAGGCACCTGCTCCACGCGAAGATCCCTGGCCGCATACCACACCGCTGCTTGCATATTGGTTTGACTCATGACTAGCCCTTCCTATCAAGACACATGATGTACCGGCTGAAGCCCGTACACGGGGGTTTCCAGGCCTTCCATACGCGCTTTCAACTGCAGCGCCAGGTAGTGCGAGTAGTGCCGGGACTGATGCAGGTTGCCACCGTGGAACCACAACGCCTCTTGCTGAGTGGGCTTCCACATGTTGCGCAGCTCGCCTTCCCAGGGCCCGGGGTCCTTGGTGGTGTCGGAGCCCAGCCCCCAGCACTTGCCCACCTTGTCTGCCACCTCCTGGGAGATGAGCCGTGCAGCCCAGCCATTCATCGAGCCATAGCCCGTGGCGTATACGATGAGGTCCGCCGGCAGTTCGCTGCCATCGGTCAAGGTAATGGAGCGAGGATTGATGCGCTCGATGCCGACGCCGCTGCGTAGTTTGATATCGCCATTGGCAACCAGATCACAGGCCCCCACATCGATGTAGTAGCCCGAGCCACGACGCAGGTACTTCAGGAACAGGCCTGAGTCGTCGTCACCGAAATCGAGCAGAAAGCCTGCGTCTTCCAGCTTCTGATAAAACGCCGCATCACGCTGCTTGATGGCGGCGAAGGCTGGCCGCTGGAAATCGGGCAGCACCTTGTAGGGAATCGACGCAAACAGCAGGTCAGCCTTGTCATGGGTCAGGCCACCCGCCACCGCATTTTCCGAATAGAGCGGCCCCAGCACCTCTTCCATCAACGAGTCCGACTTGACGATATGCGTCGAAGAGCGCTGAAGCATAGTGACATCGGCATCGTGCTCCCAGAGAGCCGCCGCAATGTCGTGGGCCGAGTTGTTCGACCCCACGATCACGCACTTTTTACCGGCGTAGGCGTCTGGCCCCGGATGCTGGCTGGAGTGCTGTTGCTCGCCTTCGAAATACTCCGCGCCCGGAAATTTGGGGATGTTAGGCATGCCCGACATGCCGGTGGCCATCACCAGCTGTTTCGGACGTAGCGTGATCTGCTCACCGTTGCGCTTGACGTTCACCACCCACTCGCCTGCAGCTTCATCGAAGCGTGCATTATCGCAGGTGGTGGAACTCCAATAGTTGAGCTCCATCACTTTTGTGTACATTTCCAGCCAGTCGCCCACTTTGTCTTTCGGGGCAAACACCGGCCAGTTGTCGGGAAACGGAATATAGGGCAGGTGGTCGTACCACACCGGGTCATGCAGGCAGAGGGATTTATAGCGCTTGCGCCAGGAGTCCCCCGCGCGTTCGTTACGCTCGATGATGAGGGTAGGCACGCCCATCTGCTTTAGCCGCGCCCCCAGGCCAATGCCGCCTTGTCCTCCTCCGATGATCACGCAGTAGGGCTGGCGCGTGTAACCCAGCTCAGCCTCTTCACGCTCGCGGGCTTCCAGCCAGGTTTCGCGCTGTTTGTTGGCGCCATGCTCGGCCCCTTTGGGGCGGTGGTGGTTACGCGGTTCGGGAAAATCATCCAGCGCCTGCAGGGTGGTGAGCAGCGTCCAACACTTGCCGTTCTTCAACCGCAGGTAGCCTTTGCCGCTGGCAATGGCCGTTTTAAACGTGAACCACCCCTCCACGGTATCGCCGTTCTCACTGGCGTCGCCGTCTATCTGCCACTGGCCAGGCCGGGTATTCGCCAGGGTGGCCTCGAGCATCGCCTGAATCTCCTGTTTGCCTTCGCAGGTTTTGAGATTCCAGGTAAAGGATAAAAAGTCGCGCCAATAGCACTCGTCGTTGAACAGCGTTAATACGCGCTGAATATCCTGCGCCTGCAGCGCGTCATCCAGGGCTTGCAACCATGCCTGCACGGAAATGGTGGCGTTAGAGGGTGTACTTGCCTCGGTGTGAGTCATCGCGGGTACTCCAGGGTCGTTGTTATTGTTGAGCTGTCGATAAGACACCCAACCCTAAGCACCCGCCGTGCCAAACGCTCAAAACCGGAAATAAATGACTGAAAAACATCATCAATCAAGCATGTTCGAAGCGCTATCAAACCGTGCCAACCGCGTACAGCTGTCACGCCTTGTGTACGCGCCACGTTACAGGTGTAACGCGCGACTAACGGCGTAATACGCCCTCGTTGACACCCACCACAAAGCGCATAGGCTGGAGACACAACAAGAATTTTGTGTGGATACGCCATGCCAACGCCATCACTGCCACCGACTCGCCTGGCCCCGATGCAGCGCCAGCACATCGAACACATCTTTCAGCTCGGCGAAGGGCTGGATGTGCCCCAGCTACCGGCGCAGGCCACTATCCGCCGCTCCTGGCTGCGCTGCTTGAACGAGTATCGGCTCGACCCCACGCAGCCCCGCCCTGCCCGAGTGGTGCCCCAGCAAACACTGCTCGAGCATCGCGAATCCGTCGATGAACTGCTGCACGTTGCCCGAGCCGGGGTCGACCAGCTCTACGGACAAATCGCCCAGCTCGGCTACGTGCTGCTGCTCACCGACCACCGGGGCATTACCGTCGAGTTTCGCGGCAACCCAAGCCAAGACCAGCAGCTACGCAAGGCGGGCCTCTATTTGGGTGCCGACTGGGACGAGCGCTTCGCGGGCACCTGTGCGGTGGGCACCTGCCTGCACGACCGCCAGGCGATCATTTGCCACCGCCAGGAGCACTTCGACGCCACGCATATTTCACTCACCTGCACCGCTGCCCCCATCGCCGACCCGCAGGGCAACGTCATGGCCGTGCTGGACATTTCAGCGCTCCACTCCCCGGCCCAGCACGAAAGCCAGAACTTCAGCCTCTCGCTGGTCACGCTTTACGCCCGCATGATCGAAGATGCCTACTTCTTGCAGCGCTACCGCGACTGTCTGATGGTGCGCCTGGATACCTCGCGAGAGTTCGTGCATGTCAACGGGCGCGGTCTCATCGCCATGGAAGAGAACGGCCAAGTGATTGCCGCCAACGCCGTGGGCCGCGAGCTGATCAGTGCGCACCAGCGCCGCTGGCCGCCCTGGTCAAGCCATCACGCCCCCATGCTGGGTGAACTGTTCGAGTGCGACATGGCCGACGTACTGAGCATCAATGGCGCCAGCGACGACCAACTGCGAGCGTTTCGTGCCCGGGCCAGCAATACCATCTATTTTCTCAGCCTGCTGGAGCCAAAACGGCCCCGCCGAGAGGCAGCAGAGCGTTCCCAGACTCCCTTGGCCGCGCCGTTGGCACGGCTGGGTGGCGACGACCCCGCCATGCGCAAAGTCCAGAAGCTTGCCGATAGGTTGCGCAATGAGGTCAGCGTCAACGTGTTGATCACCGGCGAAACAGGCACCGGCAAGGAAGTCGTGGCGAGAGCCCTGCACGACAGCGGCCACCGGGCCAACGGCCCCTTCGTGGCGGTGAACTGTGCGGCCATTCCCGAAGCTCTGATCGAAAGCGAGCTGTTTGGCTACGAACCCGGCGCCTTTACCGGTGGCCGGGCCAAAGGCATGCGCGGGCTGATCCCCCAGGCCCATGGCGGCACGCTGTTTCTGGATGAGATCGGCGACATGCCGCTGGCGCTGCAAACCCGCCTGCTGCGCGTACTGGCCGAGCGCGAAGTGATGCCGCTGGGGGCGAACAAACCCGAAAAAGTCGATATTCGGGTCATTTCCGCCACCCACCGCCATATCGACGCCATGATTGCCCAGGGTGAGTTCCGCGAAGACCTTTATTACCGCCTGAACGGCGCCCAGCTCAGTCTGCCTGCCCTGCGTGAGCGAGCCGACCGGCTCTTCGTGATTCGTCAGGTGTTCGATGAGGTCGTCAACGAGCGCCAAGGCGCGCACACGCCCCGCCTGAGAGCCGATGCGATCAGCGCCCTGCTGGCCTACACCTGGCCTGGTAATATCCGCCAACTAAAAAATGCACTGGCGTTTGCCCTGGCCACTGCCGAAAGCGACGAGATTACCGTGCATGACCTGCCGGAGCAGTGTCTGGGCGCACGCATCACCCGCCCTCGTCTCGACCAGACCCAGCAGGCCAGCCCACAGCACCACCCGCTGGCCGAACTGCTCCACCAGCACCAGTGGAATGTCAGCGCCGTGGCTCGCCATCTGGACGTGTCACGCCCTACCGTGTACCGCCAGATGCATCGTCTTGGGCTGGTACCGCCCAACAAGACCTGAGCCATGGGCGCTTGGCCGGAAGGGTCAGCCTCACGTACACTTGTTTGAATCTGATCACGCTTTCGACAAGCCGAGGCCCAGCATGGCGTTTGACTCTACCTCTTCGTATATCGCAACCGATGCACTCAAGCAGGCAGTGAATGCCGCCGTGGTACTCCAGCGCCCGCTGCTCATCAAGGGTGAGCCGGGCACCGGCAAGACGCTGCTGGCCGAAGAGCTGGCGGCTTCGCTGGGCACTCGGCTGATCACCTGGCATATCAAGTCCAGCACCAAAGCAGCCCAGGGGCTCTACGAATACGATGCGGTGAGCCGCCTGCGCGACTCGCAGCTGGGCGTGGAAGGCGTCGAGAACGTCGGCAACTACATCAAGCCCGGCAAGCTCTGGGAAGCCTTCACCGCCGGTGAGCGTGTCGTGCTGTTGATCGACGAAATCGACAAGGCGGACATCGAATTCCCCAACGACCTGCTCCAGGAGCTGGATCGTATGGAGTTTCACGTTTATGAAACCGGCGAGACCATCCGTGCCGAGCAGCGCCCGATCATCGTCATCACGTCCAATAACGAAAAAGAGCTGCCGGACGCCTTCCTGCGCCGCTGCTTCTTCCACTACATCGAGTTCCCCGACCGCGAGACCATGCAGGCCATCGTCGACGTTCACTTTCCCGACATTGCCCCCAAGCTCGCCAGCGAGGCGCTGGAGGTCTTTTTCGACCTGCGCAGCGCTCCAGGGCTGAAGAAGAAACCTTCCACTTCCGAGCTGGTCGATTGGCTCAAGCTGTTGATGGCCGACGAGCTGGCCCAGGAAGCGCTGTATCATCGCGACCCCGCCAAGGCGCTACCGCCCATGGCCGGCGCGCTGGTCAAGAACGAGCAGGACACCCACCTGCTGGAACGCCTGGCGTTCATGATGCGTCGCCAGAAGAACAGCGGGCGCTAAGCCATGTTCATCGGCTTGTTCGAGACCCTGAAACGCGCAGGCGTACCCGTTTCACTGCGGGAGCTTTTAGACCTTCACGCGGTGGTGGAGCGCAGCGTGGTGTTTGCCGATATGGAGGCGTTCTATCAGGTCGCGCGCACGGTCATGGTGAAGGATGAGCGCCACTTCGACCGCTTCGATCGCGCTTTTGCCGCCTGGTTCAAGGGCATCGAGGACATGGACGCCGCCATCGAAGCGCTGATTCCCGACGAGTGGCTGCGCCGCGAATTCGAGAAACAGCTCACCGATGAAGAGAAAGCCAGGATCGAGTCGCTGGGCGGGTTGGAAGAGCTCATCGAGACCTTCAAGAAGCGCCTGGAAGAGCAGAAAGAGCGCCACGCGGGTGGCAACAAGTGGATTGGCACCGGCGGCACCAGCCCCTTTGGGGCCTACGGCTACAACCCGGAAGGCATTCGAATTGGGCAAGACGGCTCCCGCCACCGCCGCGCCACCAAAGTGTGGGACGAGCGACGCTTTCGCGATTACGACGACTCTCTGGAGCTGGGCACCCGCAACATCAAAATGGCCCTGCGACGGCTGCGCAAGTTCGCCCGCCAGGGCGCCAGGGACGAGTTCGATGTGGACGGTACCATTCGCGAGACCGCCCGCGATGCCGGGCTGCTCAATATCCAGATGCGCCCGGAGCGCCACAATGCGGTCAAGGTGCTGCTGTTTCTGGACGTGGGCGGCTCCATGGACGACCACATCCGGGTATGCGAAGAGCTCTTTTCTGCGGCGCGCTCCGAGTTCAAGCACCTGGAGCACTACTACTTCCATAACTGCCTCTACGAAGGCGTCTGGAAAAACAACCTGCGCCGTGGCAACGAGCGTATCCCTACCATGGACGTACTGCACACCTACGGCGCGGACTACCAGGTGGTCATCGTCGGCGACGCCGCCATGTCGCCTTACGAGGTCACCCACCGTGGCGGTAGCGTGGAGCACTTCAACGACGAAGCGGGCGGAGTGTGGCTCAAACGGCTGGCCGATAAATTCCCCCGGTTGGCGTGGCTGAACCCCATGCCACCCCGCGCCTGGGAGTACACCTACTCGACCACCCTGATCCGCGAGCTGATCGACGACCGCATGTACCCCATGACCCTGGAGGGGCTGGAAAACGCCATGCGTGACCTGGCCAAGTAGCGGACGTCTATTCACCACGACTGTTCACCACAACTGCAGCGCACAAAAAACGGCGTGCCCAGGAGGCACGCCGTTTTTATGGACGCTATGCTGAACGGGCGCGCAAGCTATGCCATGCGGGTCATCAGGCTGTGGCCCGTCAAGCGGCGGTGCAGCACCGCCATGCCGATATGGCCCAGCACCAGTACCAGCAGCGCGCAGCCAAGCTCACCGTGCAGCAAGCCGCCCAGGTTGATCATCCACTCCACGCGCTCACCGCCTCCCGACATCAGCGGCACGCCGAATACCTCCAGCGGCCGCCCCGAGCCGTACTGACGAATCAGCGCAATGGTGGGTACCGCGATCATCAGGCCATAGAGTGCCAGATGGCCCAGCTTGGCCATGACGCTCACGGCAGGCGGGCGGCGCGAGGCATTGGCCAACGCCCAGAGCGCCCGCAGCACCACCAGCGTCATCAGCAGCACGCCAACGTTTCGATGAGTGCCCCACAAGAAGCTTTCAATGGCCGTATCTTCCAGCAGCACCCGTGCCCCAGCGCCACTGAATTGCCAAACGAACAGCAGGGCCATGCCCCAGTGCAACGCACGACTCACCAGGCCGTAACGAGACGTCGAATCCATGATCGCAAGCGCCATGATGCAAATTCCTCATAACCATCACTATTGAGGAAGCCATTTTACCCTGAACTTGACGACGCTTCGTGACAACAACGTGCAAACAGGTTCTCAAACATGGAACACGCCGTTCCACCTGAAGGCTACAAAGACGTCGGGAACTGATTCAAGCCCGCCAGGAAGGCTTCCTTGGCCTGGCCGAAAGCGGCCGCGTCGTGCTTGAAACGACGCAGAATCAACGCCTCGTCCAGCTCCAGGGTGGGCGCCAGCTCCTCCACATGGCTGGCAGGATGGCGCGCCACGAGCCCAACGCGCTGGCCCTGCGCCGTGGTCCACCAGCGCTTGAACCCGCACTGCTGGTAGAACGCCTCTTCCTGCTCACTGCTCACCTCGACACGTAGCGGCGCCTTCAGGCTCAGTTCGCTCAGCAGGCGGGCCTTGGCCCCTTCCACCAGCTCGCAGGCATGGGTGACGGTCATGCCCTGGCCTTTCTCGTCCAGCACCAGCAGCGCCAAGGCCAGTGGCTTGCCGTTGCCATCCACCCCCGCCAGCAAGCGCGCGCCTTCCTGGGCAAACAGCACGTTCCGGGTTCCGGTGAAGACCACCAGCGGCGTCAACCCTGCCGCCTGGCCATAGACTTCAGCACATAATTTGGCCAAACACGCATCCCGCTGGGCACGTTCACTTACATGGACTACCTTCATGACGCCCTCTCGTTGCGTTCGTTGACTCTATCGTTCTGGCCACATTCTACAGAAAGGCGCCAAAAAGGCAGAGCTCAAAGGCAGGCCGCGTAAAAGAGAAACACCAAAAGCCACCGCGTGGCTTTTGGTGCAACGAAGGCCGAGCAGGCTAGAGGATGGCCAACATCCCGGTGGGATAGTTCAAGGTCAGCAGGTTGGCCATGCCGACCAGGAACAGCGTGACCCCGGCTGCCAGCCCCACCGCCGCCACGGGCTTCATTCTTGCCACCGACAGCAGGAACCCAAGGCAGAACAGGCTGGCCATGACCAGAAAGCCGAATAGCATCACGCCACCGATCAGGCCAAAGAAGCCGAGAATCCACACCACCTGCTGGCGTAACGGCTGGTGCTGCCAGCGCATGGGCTTGATAACCGTTCTGACGATTTCCAGCAGGCACGCGGCCACGATGACCGCGATGGCCAGCCGAGGCATGATCCCCCCCAGCAGGGAAAGGTCGGCAAATGCAAACCAGATGTAGCCGGCCGTGGCCAACAGGCCAGCCAACAGCACGATATCAATGGCCCCCAGCGCCAACGGGGCTTCTTCTTGACGGGCACCGGCCTCCTCTACGCTGGCTTCACGGCGTTTCTGCAAGTAGCGGCGTAGCGGGGACAGCAGTAACGAGGCGGCAATCAGCGCACCTATGATGATCACTCCCGGGCGCATGAAGGCATCGACGCCCTGGAACTGCGCGGCCTGATAAAAATAGGCCTCAGCTCCCGGCGCCAGCACGAACCCGATCAGAAACGCAGGGCGTGACCAGTTGGCCTGTTTGAACAGCACGCCGAGTGCACCAATCATGCCCAGGGCAAACAGGTCGCCTAGAGAGCGGGTGGCCTGATACGCTGCAAACAGAATCAGAATGGTGATCAGCGGCGCCAGAATCACGAAGGGCACGCGGGTCAAACTCGCCACGGGACGTGCCAGACCCAGACAGAACGCGGCCCCCAGAATGTTGGCCAAGGCCAAGGACCAGATGATGGTATAGGTCAGGTCCAGATTGGTCTCCAACATGCTGACGCCCGGCTGCAGACCGAGCAGCAGCAGCCCGCCCAAAAACACCGCCGCCGTACCCGAACCCGGGATCCCGAACAGCAGCGTGGGTACCATGGCCCCGCACGCGGTCGCGTTGTTGGCCGATTCTGGCGCAATGACACCGCGAATGTCGCCCTTGCCAAACTGCGACTTGTCCTTGGCGCTCTGTACCGCATGGCCATAGGTCAGCCAGTCCACCACCGAACCTGCCAACCCCGGAATGGTGCCCATAAGGCTGCCGATACCCGCACAGCGGGCCACCAGCCCCGGCCGTTTGGCCACATCCATGACGCCCTCTTTCCACCCTTTGCCAAGCTGGCAAGGCTGCTCGGCAATGGCCCCGCGCTTGACCAGCAGGTCGATGATTTCAGGCAGTGCAAAGATCCCCAGACCCACCACGACCAGCGGCAGGCCGTCATACAGATAGTCGATGTCTAGCGGCAGGCGGAATTCGCCCGTGGCCGGGGCCATGCCGATGGTGCCTACCAGCAACCCCACCCCGCAGGCCGCCAGCCCCTTGAACACGTCACGCCCGGACAGTACGGCCACCATGGAGAGCCCCAGCAGGGTCAACATGAAGAGTTCGGACGATGAAAACGACAGCACCACGGGCCTTGCCACCAGAATGAAGGCCGTCAGCACCATGGCACCGATCAAACCGCCAATCATGGAAGACAAAAACGCGCTGGACAGCGCTCTCGCCGCCTGACCTTTCTTGGCTAGCGCAAAGCCATCCACCACGGTGGCCTGGGAAGCGCTGGAGCCCGGAATACCCAGCAGCACCGACGCGAAGGTATCCCCGGTAGGAATCACGGCCACCAGCCCCATCAGCATCCCCAACGCAACGGAGGGTTCCATGCCATAGAGAAAAGGCAGCAGCAGCGACATGCCGGCAATACCACCCAACCCCGGGATGATGCCGACCACGAGCCCAATCAGCACCCCGATGACCATGTACAGCATATGCGGGACAGTAAATAACTGCCCCAGGCTGGAAAACAGAACGTCTAACATAGCGTTGGCTCTTTGAAAGTGGAAAGTAAAGGAGCCTGAAAGCGCTGCTCAGGCAGCGCTTTCAAGGGTGTATTGAAAGGGGCTCAGATGCGCGCCCCGTGCTGCTCCAACAGCCATTCCACCAGCCACTCGCGCGTGGCATCTTCCAACGCCATGGCATCCTGCAAATGCTGCTCCACGACCTCACCCACCACTTGGGTATAGGGGCCAAGCTGTGCGTCGGCAGCCTGTTTGAACTCGTCGGTATCGATGAAGCGGCGCACCGCTTCACGATACTCAGCCACCAGCGCTTCGGGGGTATCCTTGGGCACCACGATCATCTTTTGCAGCGTGAAGCCCGATGCGAAGAACTTGTGGAAGGCGTCACCGGCCAGTCCACCGGGCTGCTCTCCATGAGCGGCTTCATACACCTCATTGAACGTCGGCAGTTCAGGGAAAGCAGGGTCACGCACGATGTCGCCCTGATCGTCCAGCACGCCCAGTGAGAACAGCGGCACGGCACGGCCACTCTCCACCAGCGGCGCTACGCTGCTGAAATAGGCCGATGTGGTTTGGAAATCGATATCCGCCTCGCCGCGCTCGAAGGCCAATCGCCCCTCTCCTCGACTGCGCATGCCCGACACGGCTTGTACGTCCGCTCCCAGCATATCCAGCGCGATCAAGACCGGTAACTCCAGGCCCGTGTGGCTCTGCACCGCAAACTTCACCCGCTGCTCGCTCAAGGCATCGAGCACTTCTTCCGGGCTGCTGCCCAGGCTGGGCTGGGCGTACACCACGCCGCCGGTGGGCGAAGCCAGTATCGGCGTCCAGTCGTTGTAGTCATAGCGTACGCGACGGTCCTGAAGCATGGCGGGATACTGGGTAGACGCCGATGTGCCCAGCCACTGGCTGCCATCGGAAGGCGCACGCATGGCATACAGGTTGCTGCCATTGATGGAGCCTCCGCCCGGCACGTTGTCGATGACCAGCGTCGGAGCCCCTTGAATGTGATCGGTCATCCAGGTGGTCAAAAAGCGGGCCCATACATCCGTCCCGCCCCCCACGCCAAAGGGAATCGTCCAGCGGATGGTATCGGGCACGGCCACCTCGTCGGCCTGGGCATTCAGGCTGACGGCTCCCAGTGCCGAGCACGCCAGCACCAGCAGCGCTTTGCGATAGGCATGGCGAGAGGCAGAGATCACGCTAGCGCGTGGTGAGTGAGTAAGAACGTTCATGGCGCTACTCCTGTTATTGATTATTGTCGGTCAATGCATTTATCGCGGTGGTTTACGTAGCGGCTTCCAGCGACGGAGCCGCGGGGGCCGCATAAAAAATCTGCCCGCTCATGATCTTGCGTGCGGTCCGCATGAGCGAGACACGGGCAATGTCGAAGGGGTCGTCATCGCGGTACTCGGCGGTCAGCGCAATGGTGCCAGAGGGGTGCTCCAGTACCAGATGGCAAAGCAGTTCATCAGGCGTTACTCGGCCGACGTCGCGGGCCAGCAGGTTGGCCACCGAGCCGGGCACGTTGATGGCGGCCACCACGGCCATCGCCCCGGTCACGGCAATGGCCTTATGGCAGCGATGGGGCACAAAATAACGCACATTCAAGGTGCTTGCCCCCGCCGCTGGCGCCGACACCAGCACCACCTTGGGCAGCACGCTTTCACGCACGTCCCCCAGCCCCATGCGCTTGCCTGCTTCACGGCGCAGCGCTTCCAGACGGTCAAGCAGGGGTTGATTGGCATCCAGCTCGGCGGGCGCTTCATGACCCGTCACGCCCAGCGACTCCGCGCGCAGCAGCATGATCGGCGTCGCCGCGTCGATGCAGCTCACCTCGACGCCCTCGATCATCTCGCTGGCGTGGCCAGTGGGCAGGAGCTGGCCCGTCTTGCTGCCCATGATATCCAGAAAGCTCAACTGGATGCCCGCCGCACTGCCGGGCACTCCGCTGATACACACATCGCCCTCGTACTGCACCTGCCTGGCCGGGGTAGGCACATGGCATTCGATCAACCGACGCGTGTTCAGGTTGTACACCTTGACGACCGTGACGCCATCTTGCGGCTCTACCAGGCCGGTCTCCAGCGCGTAGGGGCCAACGGCCGAGAGCATGTTGCCGCAGTTGGGGTTGAAGTCGACTCGTTTGTTGAGCACGTCCACCTGTGCGAACAGGTAATCGACGTCGGCTTCCGGGTGGGAAGAGCGTTCGACGATGGCGACCTTGCTGGTCAGCGGGTCTCCCCCACCGATGCCATCGATTTGCAGCGCATGGCCAGACCCCATCAAGCTCAGCAGAATGTCGGCCTGCTGCCCTTGATCTGCGGGCAGATCCTTCATTCGCAGGAAAGGGCCTCGTGAGGTGCCTCCCCGCATAACGACACATGGAATACTGTTCATGGGCTCCACCGTGATGATCTTGACCCGTCGTGTCGACTGGTCGTGTTGACTGATAGGCGGAGAATGTCAGGCAATTTTTAATGCCTCAAATGCAAATATCCATTGCTATAAATCCATTTTTTGCATTAATGTGTTTTGCTTATCAAACCAGCTTTTTTGCGCAACAATCCGATGCTCCATAGACTCGAATTTCTCGACCTTCAGGCGTTCATTCTGGTGGCGGAACTAGGCACGTTTCATGAGGCTGCCCAGCGTCTTCACCTATCCCAGCCCGCCCTCACTCGGCGCATCCAGAAACTGGAAGAACTCCTTGAAGTTGAACTACTTGAACGCACCACACGGCGTACACGACTAACCCCCATCGGGGCCGATTTCCTGCCCCGAGCACGGCGCATGCTGGAAGAGTACGAGTCGTCGATTCTGGGTATCCGCGAGCTGGTGACCCACCAGAAAGGCACGGTGACCATTGCCTGCCTGCCCACGGCGGCCTTCTACTTTTTGCCTAGTGTGATTCGCGTGTTCAGCGAGGCCTGGCCAGGCATTCGGATCCGCATTCTGGACGTCAGCGCCAACGAAGGCCTGGAAAAGGTCATCAATGGAGAGGCCGACTTCGGGATCAACATGATCAGCGCGCAAAGCTCGGAAGTACGCTTCACCCCGCTGCTGCGTGACCCTTTCGTGCTGGCGCTGCGCTCTGATCACCCGCTGGCCAGCAAGCAGCAAATCGAGTGGAGCGACCTGGAAGATGTCCGCCTGATCACCGTCAGCCGGGACAGCGGCAACCGCACTCTGCTGGACAATGCCCTGTCGGCGGAAGGCGTGCACCTCAACAGCTTCTACGAAGTGCAGCACCTTTCCACCTCGCTGGGGCTGGTGGAATCGGGGCTCGGCGTGGCCATCCTGCCGCGCATGACCATGCCCGGCCCCGACCACGATACGCTCTGCTCTCGGGCGCTACCGGAGCCGCGCATTCAGCGCTCGATCGGCCTGGTGCGCAGCAATTCCCACAGCCTATCCAGCACGGCGCAGCTGTTCATCGACCTGCTGCTGGAGCACTGGGGTAACGGCTCTACCTAGCGCCGCCTACGGGCGTCAGCAAGGCCAGTATTGCTTCGATATCCAGGTGCGCCTCCAGCGTATCGGCCAGGCGGTCCAGCGCCTGTTCACGGTGGGCGGTGTAATCGATGCGACTGGCGCTGGCCAGCCCCAAGCGTTCCAGCAAGGCCTGACAGGCATCGGGGTGGTCGAACAACCCATGCAGGTAGGTCCCCAACACTTGCCCATCTTCGCTGATGGCCCCATCAAAATGGCCGCCCAGGTCGAAGAGCGGGCGCTCCAGTGCCTTGCCCTCACTCACGCCGTGATGGATTTCGTAGCCGCTCACCGGCACCTGGCTACCGGCCAGCACTCCGTGCACGTTGCGCAGCTGCTTGGCCGGGGCCATGCGCGTCGAAAGCGCCAGCCAGCCCAGGCCCGCCACCCGTCCGGCGGCTCCCTCCAGCCCTTCGGGGTCGTCCACCCACTCCCCCAGCATCTGAAAACCGCCGCAAATGCCCAGCACCTTGCCCCCGTAACGCAAGTGCCTGGCGATGGCAGGCTCCCACCCTTGGCGCTTAAGCCAGGCCAGGTCGCTGGCGGTGCTTTTACTACCCGGCAGGATGATCACGTCGGCTGCCGGTATCGGCTGGTCCGGCCCGATAAAGCTCAACGACACCTGCGGGTGCAGGCGCAAGGCATCGAAGTCGGTGTGATTACTGATGCGTGGCAAGGCAGGCACGATGACGTTCAGGGTGTCGCGCTGTTTTTCTGCCTGCACCGTGCCAATGCTGTCTTCGGCATCCAACAGCAGTCCGGGCAGATAGGGCAATGTACCCAGTACCGGTTTGCGAGTGCGCGCCGTCAGCCACTCGAGCCCCGGCTCCAGTAACCCGATATCGCCCCGAAAACGGTTGATGATGAACCCCCTGGTCCGCGCCTGCTCGCTGTCGCTCAGCAGCGCCAGGGTGCCCACCAGCTGGGCAAACACCCCACCACGGTCGATATCGCCCACCAGCAGTACCGGGCAATCCACGGCTTCGGCAAAGCCCATGTTGGCGATATCCCCCTTGCGCAGATTGATTTCTGCCGGGCTTCCCGCCCCTTCGGCAATGATCACCTCATGGCGCTGGGACAACGCCTGCCAGGCGGCCATCACGCTCTCCTGGGCGGTACGCTTGAAGGCGTGATAATCCAGCGCATCCATATGGCCATGTACCTTGCCCCGCAGGATCACCTGGGCACCTCGGTCGGTTTCCGGCTTTAGCAGTACCGGGTTCATGTCGCTGTGCGGCATCACCCCCGCCGCCTGGGCCTGAAGCGCAGTGGAGCGGCCAATCTCTCCGCCATCGATGGTCACGGCGCTGTTGAGCGCCATGTTCTGGGGCTTGAACGGAGCCACCGAGAACCCCCGGCGCTGCAAAACACGGCACAGCCCCGCCACCACGGTACTTTTGCCTGCATCCGAGGTGGTGCCTTGAATCATCAGTGTGGTCATGGGAACTCATTGCAGTGGGCCAAAGGACGGCTTGCATTAAATAGCGCCCTGCCACCCCGTGCAAGAATCCCGACGCGCCACGGGCCTTAGCGATGCACCCGAAAACGCAAATGGAACGGGCTCAGCAGGCCCGGCATGGGGGCCTCTGCGGAGAGCTTTTCCGGAGGATGAAGCTCGATGCGGGCCTGCCCCAACAGGGCAGCCAGGCAGTGGCTGGTGACCAGCAGCACCACATGCCTGCCGGGGCAGATACCCGGCCCACCGCTGAACGGCACCAGCGGCCAGGGCGTTTGGGTGTGGCTATGGCCTTCCGGCGTCAGCCAGAGCTCGGGGGTGAAGCGATGGGCGGCGTGCAGGTAGCGCTCGTCGCGATGAAAGTAGGGTGCGTGAATCAGTACCGAAGTATTGGCGGGCATGGTGCCCGCCTGCCACTGGGTTGGCTGGGTGGTCTGGCGCAGCAGCAGCGACGTGGTGGGCCACAGGCGTAGCGCTTCCAACAGGGTGGCCTTGAAATCATCCAGCGGGTGGCCCTGTTGCGCTTTGGCCAGCGCCTGCGCCGCGAAATCCGAGTGCGCGCTGAGCAGCGCCAGGGCGCGGAAGGTCGCCATGCCCGCTGGCTCGAAGGCAAACAGCCATTGGGGCACCTGCTGCAACGGTGCCTGCTCCCGGCCAGGGCACTGCTGAGCCAGCGCAGACATCAGGCTGCCGGGTGCCGCTTCACGCAGGTAATACGCCAGGCGCTGCTCGAAGCGCTTGCGCAGGCGCTGGCGCTTGGGGCGCAAAAAGCCCCAGTTGGCCGCTTTGCGCAGAGCAGTCAGCTCCTCGGTCAGTACGCGGTCATCGGCGGCGGCGTCGCCCAGCACCACGCGACGAACGATGCGGTCCCAGGTCAGCAGAAAGGTCGGCCAATCCAGCTCGTCATAGCGGGTGGCGACCCGCTCCAGCAGCGCCGTGACCTCTTCTTGCACTACCTGCACGAACGCCTCGGAAGCATCATGGTGAGGGCAATCGCTTTGCAGAACCCGCTCGTTCAGCGCCCTGCGCTGCTCGCGGGCCTCTCCTTCGGAAATCAGCGAGAACCCCGGCTCGAAGTGGCTGAGGGCACTGTGCTTGGCCTGCTCATTGGGTGAAAAGGGGTTGGGCGTATGCTCCAGCACATCGTTGGCATCGGCGGGGTCCAGCACCACCGCCATGGACTTCATCGGCACCTTGAGCATCAGCGGCCCGCGGCCATACTTCTCGCTCAGCGACTGCATGCGCTGTACGGCACGGGCGTCCAGCGACAACCGCTCGGCAACGCCGACCACATGGGGGCGACGAATGATCACCCCTTTGGCAATGTTGGGTGCCAGTACCTGGCACAGAATGGCCAGCGTATCGCGCAGTGACGCCGTGGGCAGAGGCCCCGCGTTGGATATCCTATCCATGAAAGCTCCTTTGACCGGGCAGGGTTCAGGTTGCAGTGTAGATGCCACCGGCCCCGCTGCAAGGGCTCCCACGGCAAACAGCATGTTTATCAACTCAAGGGTTTATCAAGGTTATTCCGCAGCGCCTCAGCGGGCTGCCGCCAGCAGACAGCCGGGCTTTTTTCCGCTAGGGTAGCGGCTCTTGAAGCGAGCGATGACCCGAGATGCAAACGTTACTGAACGAGATTGCCGACGAGCTATCCCACGCCACCGAGCGCGGCAAGGTGGCCGACTACATTCCCCAACTGGCCCAGGTCGATCCCAACCAGTTTGCCATCAGCCTGGCCACCGTCGAGGGCGAGCGCTTCTCGGCGGGCTGCGCCACCACGCCGTTCTCGATTCAGAGTATTTCCAAGGTCTTCACCCTGACCATTGCGCTGGGCAAGCTCGGCGATGCGCTGTGGTCCAACGTCGGCCGCGAACCCTCCGGCGACCCCTTCAACTCCATCGTGCAGCTGGAACACGAGAGCGGTAAACCGCGCAACCCGTTCATCAATGCCGGGGCCATTGCGGTGGTAGACGCCATCATGATGGGCCACGCCCCCAAGGAAACCCTGGCCGAAATATTGAGCTTCGTGCGCTATATCGCCGACGACAACAGCATCTGCTTCGACCATCAGGTCGCCGCCTCGGAAATGCAGCACAAGGACCGCAACGCCTCGCTGGCGCACTTCATGAAAGCCTTTGGGCGGCTGCGCCACGACGTGGACAAAGTGCTTGGCACCTACTTTCACCAGTGCGCCATCGCCATGAGCTGCGAGCAACTGGCCCACGCCGGGCTGTTTCTGGCTTCCGACGGCGTCAACCGCCCCAGCAACCTGCGGGTGGTGTCGCCCCAGCGGGCACGCCGAATCAACTCATTGATGATGATGTGTGGCCACTACGATGCCTCGGGGGAATTTGCGTTCCGTGTGGGCTTGCCGGGCAAGAGCGGCGTGGGCGGCGGCATTCTGGCCATTGCGCCGGGGCGCGGCTCGCTGGCCGTCTGGTCACCGGGGCTGGATAGCTACGGCAACAGCCTTCTGGGGGTGCGCGCCCTGGAGATGTTCGTGCAGCGCACGGGCTGGTCCATATTTGGACATTAGATGGGCCCTAGCCGGTCACTCGCTTCAAGCGCTGTCCGAGGATTCCAGATGCTGGGCCGCTTCCCAGGCCTGGACCTGGCGTTTCACCTCCAGCCCCCAGCGGTAGCCACCCAGGGCGCCGCTTTGCTGAATCACCCGGTGGCAGGGAATCCATAGCGCCACGGGGTTGGCGCCCACCGCGTTACCCACCGCCCGAGACGATTTCGGAGCCCCCAGCCACTGGGCGATGTGGGAGTAGCTGGCAAGCTGCCCGTCCGGGATCATCAGCAGCGCCCGCCACACGTTGAGCTGAAAGTTGGTACCCCGCACATGCAGCGAAAGCGCCCCAGGCGCTGCGCGGCGCGGCGGTTCGAACAGCGCCTCGACGGCGTAACGCGTGGCGTCCGGCTGGTGGCGCAAGGTACAGCGCGGCCACTCGGCGGCCAGCTGCGCCAGAATCTCCGCTTCGGGTGTCGCTGCCAAAAAGCCCATGCGGCAAATGCCTCTCGGGGTGGTGGCGACCAGCACCTGGCCAAACGGCGTGGGGTGAACCCCATAAGCAATCTCCACGCCCTCCCCCTGGCGCTTGAACTCCCCCGGTGTGACCGCCTCCAGCGTCACGAAATGATCATAAAGCCGCGAGCCGCCGCTCAGCCCCAGCGCTTCGGCGGTGTCGGCAAGGCTCTGGGAAGAAGCAATCAACTGCTTGCCCCGCGCCAGCGTCAACGCTTGTAAAAAGCGCTTCGGACTCACCCCGACATAGCGGCTGAACAGCCGCTGAAAATGGAACGCACTCAAGTGTACCTGCTCGGCCACCGCCTCCAGGCTCGGCTGCTGGGCGGCGTGGGCCACCATGAAGGCCATGGCTTTTTCGATACGGGCGTAGTCGTTCATCGCGTCCATCTCACGGGCAAAGGGGCAAAAAGAGGCTGATGCTCGCTAAAGCTTACCCAGTGAAAGGCCCGACACCTACCCGAATCTTGCGCAAGGCACATATCAATTTTGTGCAATACGCTCACTGCGCCGCCTTACACACTGTCGCCTCCCTTCAGGAGGATAAACATGAACACGGCGTTACTCTTACCCATGTCGGCGTTTGCCTTGGCAGCCTCTATCTCACCGGGCCCCGTCAATATCGTTTGCTTGAGCAGCGGCACCCACTACCCCATTCGTAAAGGGCTGATATTCGTCACAGGCGCAACGACAGGCTTTCTAGTGTTGTTCCTGGGTATTGGCATGGGCCTCTACTCACTGCTTCAAGTGATGCCGTGGCTGGAAGAAGCCCTCAAGTGGGCAGGCATCCTTTTCTTGCTCTATTTGAGCGCTCGACTACTTCGACATGATGGTCATCTGGGGGAACACAACCCAAACAAAGCACCTGGCTTTGTTACCGGGGCTGCCATGCAGTGGCTAAACCCCAAGGCGTGGTTGGCCTCGGCGGCGGGCATCGGGGCGTATACCCATGGCAACGATCCGTATCTGATTGCCCTGTTTGCCGCCCTGTATCTACCGATCTGCTGGCTGTCATTGGCCAGTTGGGTCTACGCAGGGGTGTTTCTTAAACGCTATATGCAGCGCCCCATCGTGTTGCTAACGATCAATCGCTGCCTGGCGGTGGGTCTGGTCGCCAGTGCGCTCTTTTTACTTTTTGATTGACGGCACACGGTATTGATTTGGCGTGGCCGCTACCAGCCGCTTGAACGTGCGCTGGAAGTGGGGCTGATCGTTGAACCCCGCCGCCAGCGCCGCTTCGACAATTGGCTGGCCCTGCCTCAATACCGCCTGCCCCAGCTGAATACGCTGGTCAATCAGATAAGCATGGGGCGTTAAGCCATAGTGCTGCTTGAAGGCACGAATCAAATGCCCTGCACTGTATCCCGTTTGCCGGGTTAGCTCATCCAGAGAAATATCGCGGGCACAGTGTTCGCGTAAGTAGCTTGCCACATGCGCTAAGGTGTCAGGCATGGGCGTTGGCGACAAGGGCGTTTCCTGCGCAAGCAGACGCATTAACGTCGTCAAAAACGTCTCCAGCACCTGCGTTTTACGTGCAATAGATGAGTGCTCATCGAGCAGGCAGTCGGCCATATCACAATAGTGCGCATAGAGAGAGGGCTGGCGGACGACCGCCGTGGCAATGTCCTGCCACTGAGCCGAGGGTAGCAAGCCGATCCTGTAGCGCAACTTGCTCAACCAACAGGCATCTACATAGAGCATCAAATACGCCCAAGGCTGATCCGCGATGGGGTTACAGGCATGCACCCAATGAGGGTTCATCATGACCAGGTCACCGGCGCTGATCTGATGCGAGGCACCACGATACAGGAATGTACTGACACCCGAGGTCACCACCCCCACCGACCAGTGCGCATGGCTATGGAGTGCGTAACACACCTGCCGCGCATCGCTTATCTTGCGTAACTCAACGTGAGGCATACGCTCATCACGCCAAAATACAGGAAGCGATTCAGCCATTTTCATCGAACCTCGCGCATTACACATGCCGTTGAATCGCCCGCAGGGATTGCCTTGGGAGGCGTTGTCACGATTCGGTGATTGAGTCCTCATTGCGTGAGCAAAATATCCACCCAATGAGTACGCAACAGTCTACTCTACACGACAACCCCGCACATTCATCATGTGCGCCGCCGCCAGTCGGCCATGCCATTTACGTCAGGAGGACACGATGGCGCTGATCTCTACCCGTACCCAGCACTGGCTGGAGCGTTTGAACGGCTCCAAACACATGCTCTGGCTGATCGCCACCCTCTCGTTTCTGGAAACCATCATCCTGCCCGTGCCCATCGAGCTGGTACTGATCCCGTTGATGGCGGTGAACAAACAGCGGATCTGGGCGATTGCCACGGCCACCACGCTGGGCTGCTTGGTGGCGTCGCTGGTGGGCTATAGCGTGGGCATGGTGCTCTATCAATCGCTGGGGACCTGGTTTATCGAGTTCATGGGCATGGAGGAGAGCTATCAGGCGTTTCAGAGCTTCTTCAACCGCTACGGGTTTGCCGCGATTCTGGCCATCGGCATTCTTCCCATCCCCTTCCAGGTGGCCATGATTACCGCCGGGCTTTCCGGTTACCCTATCCTGCTATTCGTGCTGGCAGCGCTGCTCTCACGCGGGCTACGCTACTACGGGCTGGCCTGGCTGGTGAAACGCTATGGCAAACGGGTTGAAACTCTGTGGAAGCGCCATGCGCTGATGACCAGCCTCGCACTGGGCAGCGCGGTGCTGGTCATCGTGTTGATAATGCAGGCATTGGCGGGAATGATCGTGTGATGCGCTAGCGGCTGATTGGCCCAGCCCTCACTCGATATAGTAACCGCTGACCCGCCAGGTACCCTCTTCCAGATGCGGGGTCACCACTTCCACCACCCGCGGGCGGTTGGCAAACTGGGTCTGGAAAGTGACGACCTTGAAGTCACCCCGCTGAGCGCCGGGCATGGAGGTGTACTGCGAAACGCGCACTCGGCGGCGCGATTGCACCGAGCCAAAGTCCTTGCGCGACAGCGCAACGGTGCGTTCAAGCATGGCAGCAGAAAGCGGTGTGCTCAGCAGTGGCGAAGCGGCTTCCCATGCCTGTTCATACTCGCTGTTATCGATCTTCACCAACCACGCCAGCGCCGCCTCCTCTGCCGCCTGCACAGATGCCTGAGCCGTTGCGGTAAGCATCAACAGGGCAGCGGACAACAACAGAGCACGTAATTTGGGCATGGCAGACTCGTTAGTGGCTAAGAAAAGACGTACCTTTCTATTATCGGAAAATCGCCAGGATTCTTTAGCCCTCCGTCAGGCATAGCCGCATGAAACAGCTATTGGGATCAAGCCAGTAGCTGCCGAACGGCCCGCAATACTCGAACCCGAACCGGGCATATAAACGGCGGGCGGGCTCGAAGAAAGCCATCGAGCCCGTTTCCAGATAGACGGTGTGATAGCCCCGAGCGCGGGCCTCTTCCAGCACGTGCGTCAACAGCCGGGCACCCACGCCCTGCTGGCGGGCAGCAGGCGTGGTACGCATGGACTTCAGCTCCGCCTGGCCCTCCCCCAGCGCCTTGATTGCCGCACAGCCCAACAGCTGGCCGTTCTGGCGGGCGCTGTAAAAGGTGATATTGGCTGCCTTGAGCGCGGTCACGTCCAGCGCATGCACGCTTTCCGGCGGCGAGGTGGCGTGCATGTCAGACAAGTGCTCTTCCAATAGCGCCACCACATCCTGCGCTTCCAGCGTTTCAATTCCGATATGTATCATCGCCCTCTCCGTTGGCTAGCCAAACCCGGCTTCTCAAATACGAAGCGCTCGTATACCATGCGCCACCTCTTTCCTTTAGCGTTCACCGTTAGGCCACCATGTCCGTCAACGCGCTCTACACCGACCTTTCCGGCTATTACGATCTGATGTGCGTCGACATCGACTACCGCGCGCAAAGTAACGCCATTCATCGCCTGCATCAGCTGTTTGGCAACGCGGGCAGCCAGCACCTGGACCTGGCCTGCGGCACCGGCCCCCACGTGCGCCATTTTCTGGATGTGGGTTACACCAGCAGCGGGCTGGACATTCACCAGCCGATGCTGGACCTGGCAGCCACCCGCTGCCCGGAAGCTCACTTTTCGCTGCAAGACATGGGCCAATTCCAGGTGGATGAGCCGGTGGATTTGATCACCTGCTTTTTATACTCCATCCACTACAACGCCAACCTGGAAAAGCTGAGCGCCTGCATCGCCAGCGCCCACCGCGCCCTGCGCACCGGCGGCGTACTGTGCTTCAACAGCGTGGACAAAGAGCGCATCGACAACGCGCTGTTCGTCAAGCACACCGCCCAGCAGGGCGAGGATCGCTTCACGTTTCGTTCGGGTTGGCACTATGCGGGGCAAGGGGAACGGCAAACGCTGCGGCTCAGTATCGAAAAGAGCACGCCTGCGGTCACCCAGGTATGGAATGACGAGCACCCCATGGTGGCGGTCAGCTTTGGCGAACTCATCGCCCTGCTGACGCCCTACTTCGAGGTGCACGTGTTCGAACACGACTACCAGACCATCACCCCGTGGGACAACGCGTCTGGCAATGCCATCTTCGTGTGCGTGAAGCGCGACGGCTAAGGTATCACCTTAGCCGTCAGCTCTCCTGGCTGGGGCGCTGCTGTTGCTGCACGCCCATCAGGAAGTTGCGCAGCATCTGGTCCTTGCACTCGCGGTAATTCTTGTGGCTTGGCTTGCGGAAGAACGCGCTCAGCTCGTGGGGGCTGAGCGGTAGCCCCACCTGCTCGAATACCGCCAGCACGTCTTCGGCCTTCATGTTCAGCGCAATACGCAGCTTCTGGAACACCATGTTGTTGTTCAGCTGGGTTTCCGGCGCAGGCACCGGGCCTTCGCGCTTGCCGCGCTTGAAGCTGATGAAGCCATTCAAAAACGCCGCCAGCTCACGATTCTTCATGGGCACCAGCGCTTCATCCTCATCCTTCTTCAGCCAGGCCGTTACCTGGGCAGGCGTCACGTCCACCTCTGCCAGGGCGAAGATATTGACGATGGTGGCCTCCTTCAAATCGAAGGCATAGCGAATACGGCGAAAAATATCGTTATTGGTCAAGGGGACTCCTAACCGTTGGTAAGCGTGGCCAGCAGCTCGTCGATCTCTGCTTTCAGCTCGTTGTCTTCAATCGTTTGGGCGCTGGCCTGGGCGCGTTGCAAGCTTTCGATGGCGGCCTGGGGCTCGCCCAGCTCCACCTGCAGGGTGGCCATGGAAAAGCCAATCGAGGCCAGATGGTCGTTCGACTGCTTGGCCACTGCCTTGTCCAGCGCCTTTTGGTAGATCGGCAGCGCGTCTTCCAGCTCTTCGGTGAAGTCGGCCAGGGTTTCCCACTGCTCGGGGTGGTCTTTCTCGGTATTCTCATGCTCGGTGCAGATCGCCTGCAGCTCGGCGTAAAGCGCTTCAAAGGTGGCGCGATCATCCCTGGACGCGGCCTTCATCAGCTTTTCGGCCAGCTCGTACACCGCCTTGTAAATTTTGGTGTTGATCATCAAACCACGACCTTATCGACGTAAAACAGCAGGCTAAAGCACACAGGCTTCGCCGGGAAGGGGGCATTATACCTTGTGTGAGGCGGGGTACGGTGACGCGGCGGGCAATATTCGAGCAACGGCGGGCCGATTTTACGCTATGCTGCACCACTTTTTACGTTCGACCCACCTACGACTCGCTGTCAGGGCCCCTTATGCCTTTTTCTACACTCGGTTTATCCACTCCCCTCGTTCAGGCGATCACCGAACTCGGTTACCAGACGCCCACGCCCATCCAGGAACAGGCCATTCCCGCCATTCTCTCGGGGAAAGACCTCATCGCCACCGCCCAAACCGGCACCGGCAAAACCGCCGCTTTCGTGCTGCCGCTGCTGGAGCGCTTCAGCAAGGCAGAAGCGCTGCGGGCCAAGCGCATCCGCGCGCTGATTCTGGTGCCCACTCGCGAGCTGGCGGTACAGGTCAACGCCAGCGTGGCGCAATACGCCAAGCATACCCAGCTCACCTCGATGGCCGCGTATGGCGGTGTGGATACCGCGCCCCAAAAGGAGCGTTTGATCGAAGGCGTGGACATTCTGGTGGCCACACCGGGCAGGCTGCTGGACCTGGCCCATCAGCGCGCCCTGCACTTCGACGAGCTTCAGGTCATGGTGCTGGACGAAGCGGACAGAATGGTCGACATGGGCTTTGTGGATGATATTCACAAGATCATCGTGCGCCTGCCGGAACAGCGCCAGAACCTGCTGTTCACGGCCACCATGACCCAGGACGTTCGCGCCCTCGCCCGCAGCTTTTCAGACAGCAAGATGACCGACCTGGCCGCCAACATCGCGATCACCCCCAACGTTCGCGCCGCCGACACCATCGAACAGTGGCTGATCACGGTCGATAAGGACACCAAATCCGCCCTGCTCAGCCACCTGATCAACGAACAGGCCTGGGACCAGGCGCTGATCTTCGTCGAGAAAAAGCACAGCGCGGCCAAGCTGGTGGCCCAGTTGGAGAAACGCGGCATCGTCGCGGACTCCATCCATGGTGGCCGAAGCCAGGCCATGCGCGAAAAGATTCTGGCCCAGTTCAAAACCGGTGAGCTCAAGTACCTGGTGGCCACCGGCGTCGCCGCGCGGGGGCTGGATATCGGCGAACTGAGCCGAGTGGTGAACTACGACCTACCCTTCCAGCCGGAAGAGTACATCCACCGCATTGGCCGCACCGGCCGCGCCGGGGCCTCCGGGGAAGCCATCTCGCTGGTGGATATCAGCGACTTCAAGAACCTGTGTGCCATCGAACGGCGCATGAACCAGCTCATCGAGCGCCGGGAAGTGGCGGAATTTCCGGTCAAGAAGGCCGTCCCGGCCTCCAACCTGAAGCATGTGAAGAAAGGCAGCCGCTAGGCGTTGTAGGCAACATCGGCGAGTGATGGCCCGCAGGCAGGCGGCAGGCCTTACCCCTGAACGGGTGAAAACGCCGCCAGCAGTTCGGCGTTGGTGGGGTACTTCTCCATCAGCGCCAGCAGCTTCTGCGCGCCGTCGGTTGGCTTGAGCGGCGTCAAGGCTCTGCGCAAGCTGCGTACCTTTTCGATCTCGTGGGCCTCGATCAACAGCTCTTCGCGGCGGGTACTGCTTTTGGCAATATCGAGCGCCGGGAAGATGCGTTGGCTGGCCACCTCCCGCGACAGCACCAGCTCCATGTTGCCGGTGCCCTTGAACTCCTCGAAGATCACCTGATCCATGCGGCTTCCCGTCTCCACCAGCACGGTGGCCAGAATGGTCAGCGAGCCGCCGTTTTCGATGTTCCGTGCCGCCCCGAACAGTTTGCGGGGGATTTCCAGCGCCCGGGTATCCAACCCGCCCGACATGGTACGGCCACTGCCCCGCTGCCCCGCGTTGTGCACCCGGGAAAGCCGCGTCAATGAGTCGATCACGATCATCACATCGTGCCCCTCACCGGCTTGCCTGCGCGCCGTTTGCAACAGGCTATCGGCCACGCGCGCATGGTGGGCGTAGCTTTCGTCAGACGACGAAGCGTGCACCTCGGCGGTCACGCTGCGCTTGAAATCGGTCACTTCCTCCGGGCGCTCGTCGATCAGCAGGGCATACAGCTTGATCTCGGGATACGCCGCCGCCACGGCCTGGCAGATATGCTTCAACAGCGTGGTTTTCCCCGCCCCCGGCGGCGCCACGATCAGCCCGCGCTGCCCCATGCCAATGGGCGTGATCAAATCCATCGCCCGCACGCTGTGCTCACGAACGCCATTGGCCAGATAAAGGCGCGGGGAAGGATGAATGGCGGTGCCGTTGAGAAAGCGCTTTTCGGGGTCGGTGTGTGATTGCTCTTCGGGTGAGGAATCGGCCACTGTCTCGGCGGGCTTGGCCTCTGGGGGCCGTTTCGTTTTGAGGCTTAGGGTTTTGCGGGTCATGGTTGGAGCCGTCTTGTCAAAGTGAGGGTTCGTGGTTGGCCGTGTTCGTGGTGACTCGACGGCGGATGTTAAACGTAGGCATGGTATTCAACGACCTCCCTGACGGCACACAGTGCTTTTTCAAGCTGCTGAATATCTACCGATGCTAGCGCAAGACGGATGGCATGGGGCACCTGGGCTGCCGTTGAAAAGGGAGCTGCGGTCGATACACTGATGCGCTGTTCCAAAAGCGCCACCGTTCCCTCTTGCACCCATTGGCATGCCATCACCGTCACCACTGCTGGCGTATTTCAGGTCGTCGCACGAACCGTGCGCTCTATCTCGGCGACGTCGGGCCGTGAATCAAGGCTAATACATCCGCAACAGCCGTTGGTGATGCATTATTCGTAGTGGCTCCAGAGCCTGAGAACTTTCACCACTCGCTCATCATCGAGCACTTGATAGACCAGGCGATGCTGAATATTGATGCGGCGTGAATAGGCCTCCGCAAGATCACCCACGAGCTTCTCAAACGGGGGCGGCTTGCGGTATGGGTCTTCGGCTACCAGCGCTAGCCGTTCCTGCGCTTTTGGTTTGAGGCCGCGGGAGGCCAGCTTCGCAGCGGCGCGACTCTATCGCGTCGGCCTGCCTTGCCTTGTTATGGGTGCTTTGCCATGATATACCAATATTTGGTACAGGAGTTTCCCCATGGCTAGAAATACCAGCATTACACTCGGCCCCCACTTTGACGAGTTTATAGCCACTCAGGTTGAAAAGGGCCGCTATGGCTCGGTGAGCGAGGTGGTACGTGCCGGACTGCGTCTGCTTGAAGAAACGGAAAGTAAGCTTGAACGGCTCCAACGCCTCCTGGATGAAGGCGAGCAGAGTGGAATCGCAGAGTATTCCCTTGAAAGCGTTATTACAGAACTGGACAACGAAGCTCACTGATGCGTCCATACCTGCTCACTGCCTCTGCCCGAAAAGACGTTGTCGAGATAGGCCGCTTCACCACCGAAAAGTGGGGAAAGCGCCAACGCGATACATACCTCAGGCAGCTTGACGATGCTTTCAAGCTGCTCGCCCGCCAACCTGATATTGGGCGCGATGCGGATGACATAAAGCCAGGGTACAAAAAGTTCACCTGAATCCGTGAGACCGGCCCCCAGGAATGCTTCTAACCTACTGAACTGCATGGCAATATAGCGAATATCGCCATTCACCCAGACAGTGCCATGCCCAACGTCAAGTTCCGCGCCAGTCGCCGCACCCTCACCAGCCACGCCGGGCTGTCCATCATCGGGCAATGCTTCGAGATCGCTGGCGTCGACAGCATCGACAGCCGCTTCCCCACCACGCTGGGCATGCGCACCAGTGACGTGATCAAGAGCTACCTGGGCCTGCTGTGTCTGGGCATGAGCGACTATGACGCTGTCGAGAACTTCCGCCGCGACAAGCCCTTCCAACAACTGCTGACCCTGCAGAAGGTGCCGAGCGCGGCGACGCTGCGACAGCGGCTGGAAAAACTTGCCGCCAACGACCTGCAGGCGCGCACCGCCACCTGGTCCACGACCCCGCCTGTCACTGATCGAAGCACCGATCACCGCCGAGACGACGCACGTCTGCCTGGACATCGACACCTTCGTCATGGACAACAGCAACTCGAAGAAGGAAGGCGTCTCGCGGACCTACCAGAAGGTCGATGGCTACACCCCGATCGCCGCCTATCTGGGCAACGAAGGGTGGTGCCTGGGTCTGGAACTGCGGCCTGGCAAGCAGCACACCATGAAGGAGAGCAACGCCTTCCTGGAGCGGGTACTGCCTCGCGCCCAATGCCTGACCAGGCAACCGATCCTGTTACGCGAGGACAGCGGCTTCGACAGCCAGGCGCACCTGGCGCTTCTCGAACAGCAACGCCAGGTCTTTGCCGACGAGGGGCGCCGGCTCGACTATGTCGTCAAATGGAACCCGCGCGGCTCGGCCACGGCTGATCGAGATACCTGGCTGGCGGTGGCGGCGGACTACTGGGAAGAGCTGCGTCCTGGCAAGCGCCAGGCGCTGTGGCCGCAGACCGTCTCGATCCACGACGACAACAAGACCGAATACGTCGTCCAACGCGTGATGCGCCTGGTAGAGCGCACCGCCGATCGCGATGGCCAGTTGCTGCTCGAACCGGACTATGAGTTGGAAGGCTGGTGGACCAGCCTGGACGAGGCGCCGGAGGCGGTGATCAAGCGCTACCAGGCGCATGCCACCCATGAGCAGTTTCACAGCGAGATCAAGACCGATCTCGACCTGGAGCGCTTGCCGTCCGGCAAGTTCGCCACCAACGATCTGATCCTGCATCTCGCCCAGTTGGCCTACAACATCCTGCGCCTGATGGGACAGCTAGGCATGACCGGCGAGCTGAGCCCGGTTCGCCACCCGGCCAAGCGGCGCCGGCTGCGCACCGTGCTACAAGAGTTGGTGCACCGTGCGGCTCTCGTGATTCACAAGGCACGGCAGATCATCCTCGACTTCGGGCAGGATATCGGGCGCATGACGGTGCTCAAGACGCTGCGGAGCCGACTGCGTTATCCACGAGGAACGCCATGCTGACCGTCAATCGGCGACACTCTATCCACAAGCAGTTCCAAGCGACACGCGATCGCCAGATATGTCGTGCCTGGCGGGTGGAAAGGCATGACAAAACGGGCCGTCAGCACCGATCAGCACGGTGGGTTTTGGCAATAACGGGCTTGCGAAAGCCAACTTGCACGGGGCGAATGATCAAAAAGTGCTCGCTGGCGGTGATAGGGAAAGTGTCGGCGCCGGCTTCACGGATTCAGGATGACTTACAGATCGTCACATAAAAAACAACTACACTATAAAATCATCTCTATTGAGCCAACAATTGACGTAGCGCAAGTTATCTAACGTCCAAAAATATAAACTAAATCAAGAGTTAAAGAGCTTTTTTTAATCTATAGGTACCCATTATGTCGACACTACCTTTCAACCCCTGGTCGGCCGCAATTGCTGTGGCCACCACTCTATTGATTTGGCTGGTGATTCCTTTGCCAGAAGGGCTGACGCCAAACGCTTGGCTCATGCTGGCAATATTTGTCGGCACTATTGTCGCTATCATCGGCAAAGCCATGCCTATTGGGGCGATCTCTGTGGTTGCGATTTCTATTGTCGCGGCAAGTGGCGTGACCGGCGACACGCCAAGCGAGGCCATCAATGTCGCCTTAAGCAGTTATGCCAACCCACTTATTTGGTTAATTGCCATTGCGATTATGATTTCGCGAGGGTTAATCAAAACCGGTTTAGGCGCGCGCATTGGTTACTATTTCATTTCTATTTTCGGCAAACGTACGCTGGGGATCGGCTATGGCCTCGCCTTTTCAGAGCTAACAATTGCACCAGTTACCCCGAGTAATACGGCGCGAGGTGGCGGTATTATCCACCCCATTATGCGCTCTATCGCTCACAGCTTTGACTCACATCCTGAAGACAACACGTCGGGCAAAATCGGCAAATATCTAGCGCTGGTGAATTACCACAGCAACCCCATCACCTCGGCTATGTTCATCACCGCCACCGCTCCTAACCCATTAACCGTTCAACTTATCTCGTCCGCCACTGGGGCGGAAATACAGCTGAGCTGGTTAACCTGGGCGATCGCCATGCTGCTGCCGGGCTTGGTCGCCATCCTGGCGATGCCGTACATTCTGTACCTGCTTTACCCACCGGAAATTAAAGAAACCCCGAATGCCACTCAATTGGCGAGAGACAAACTTGCCGAACTAGGAAAACTAAGCCGAAACGAAGGCATCATGCTGTTCGTTTTCTTAGTGCTGCTTTTGCTTTGGGCGGATATCCCAGCGATTTTCCTGGGGGATGCGGTCACGCTTAATACCACCACGTCTGCGTTTATTGGCTTGTCGCTACTCCTGCTAACAGGTGTTTTGACCTGGGAAGATGTGCTGAAAGAAAAAAATGCGTGGGATACGCTGTTGTGGTTTGGTGCTCTTATCATGATGGCTAGCCAACTTAACGAAACAGGCCTTATTAGTTGGTTTTCAGCGAATATGCAGAGCTGGATTACCACGATGGGGATTGGTTGGGCGGGAGCCTCTGCACTCTTGGTACTCACCTTTCTTTATACCCATTACTTTTTCGCCAGCACGACTGCACACATCACCGCGATGATGGCAGCATTTCTCACCGTTGGCTTAAGCCTCGGCGCCCCACCTATGCCTTTTGTGCTGATTATGGCGGCCACATCTTCGATTATGATGACCTTAACCCATTACGCCACAGGCACCTCACCAGTCATCTTTGGCTCAGGCTACCTGACGCTGGGAGAGTGGTGGAAAGCAGGTTTCATTATGAGCGTGGTGAACCTGCTCATTTGGGTAGTCGTTGGTGGTTTATGGTGGAAGCTGCTTGGCCACTACTGAGTTACCACCTAAAAGCCAACAGAGGTTATTGACCTCTGTTGGCATTGAAATGCCCTGGCTAGGCGCTATTTCTTAGCCTTCTCTTTGGCCTTACCTTTACCTTTCTGCAGCTCGCCCTTTACTTGTTGGGCTTTACCCTTAGATTCTGTTTTACTACTGCCGGTTACTTTGCCAGCTGCTTCCTTCACTTTTCCGGCGGCCTTATTGACAGTACCCTGAATCCGTGAGACCGGCCCTCGGAAGCACTTCTAACCCACTGACCTGCATGGCAATATAGCCATTATCGCCATTCACCCAGACAGTGCCATGCCCAACATAAAGTTCCGCGCCAGTCGCCGCACCCTCACCAGCCACGCCGGGCTGTCCATCATCGGGCAATGCTTCGAGATCGCTGGCGTCGACAGCATCGACAGCCGCTTCCCCACCACGCTGGGCATGCGCACCAGTGACGTGATCAAGAGCTACCTGGGCCTGCTGTGTCTGGGCATGAGCGACTATGACGCTGTCGAGAACTTCCGCCGCGACAAGCCCTTCCAACAACTGCTGACCCTGCAGAAGGTGCCGAGCGCGGCGACGTTGCGACAGCGGCTGGAGAAACTTGCCGCCAACGACCTGCAGGCGCGCACCGCCACCTGGTCCACGACCCTGCTGTCACTGATCGAAGCACCGATCACCGCCGAGACGACGCACGTCTGCCTGGACATCGACACCTTCGTCATGGACAACAGCAACTCGAAGAAGGAAGGCGTCTCGCGGACCTACCAGAAGGTCGATGGCTACACCCCGATCGCCGCCTATCTGGGCAACGAAGGGTGGTGCCTGGGTCTGGAACTGCGGCCTGGCAAGCAGCACACCATGAAGGAGAGCAACGCCTTCCTGGAGCGGGTACTGCCTCGCGCCCAATGCCTGACCAGGCAACCGATCCTGTTACGCGAGGACAGCGGCTTCGACAGCCAGGCGCACCTGGCGCTTCTCGAACAGCAACGCCAGGTCTTTGCCGACGAGGGGCGCCGGCTCGACTATGTCGTCAAATGGAACCCGCGCGGCTCGGCCACGGCTGATCGAGATACCTGGCTGGCGGTGGCGGCGGACTACTGGGAAGAGCTGCGTCCTGGCAAGCGCCAGGCGCTGTGGCCGCAGACCGTCTCGATCCACGACGACAACAAGACCGAATACGTCGTCCAACGCGTGATGCGCCTGGTAGAGCGCACCGCCGATCGCGATGGCCAGTTGCTGCTCGAACCGGACTATGAGTTGGAAGGCTGGTGGACCAGCCTGGACGAGGCGCCGGAGGCGGTGATCAAGCGCTACCAGGCGCATGCCACCCATGAGCAGTTTCACAGCGAGATCAAGACCGATCTCGACCTGGAGCGCTTGCCGTCCGGCAAGTTCGCCACCAACGATCTGATCCTGCATCTCGCCCAGTTGGCCTACAACATCCTGCGCCTGATGGGACAGCTAGGCATGACCGGCGAGCTGAGCCCGGTTCGCCACCCGGCCAAGCGGCGCCGGCTGCGCACCGTGCTACAAGAGTTGGTGCACCGTGCGGCTCTCGTGATTCACAAGGCACGGCAGATCATCCTCGACTTCGGGCAGGATATCGGGCGCATGACGGTGCTCAAGACGCTGCGGAGCCGACTGCGTTATCCACGAGGAACGCCATGCTGACCGTCAATCGGCGACACTCTATCCACAAGCAGTTCCAAGCGACACGCGATCGCCAGATATGTCGTGCCTGGCGGGTGGAAAGGCATGACAAAACGGGCCGTCAGCACCGATCAGCACGGTGGGTTTTGGCAATAACGGGCTTGCGAAAGCCAACTTGCACGGGGCGAATGATCAAAAAGTGCTCGCTGGCGGTGATAGGGAAAGTGTCGGCGCCGGCTTCACGGATTCAGGCTGATTCCCTGGCTCTACCTGCGTGGCGTTTCCTCCGGTGACTTCCAGGAGGCCCTGAGCGCGCTGGTCGGCGAGCAGGCCAATGGCCTGTCGGCGAACACGGTCTCCCGGCTCAAGTCGAAGTGGCTTGATGAGCACAAGGGCTGGCAGCGACGGGACCTGAGTCAGAAACGCTATGTGTACTGGTGGGCTGACGGCGTGTACAGCAACGTCCGTCTGGATGACCGGCTCTGCCTGCTGGTGATCATCGGCGTGACCGAGCATGGTCACAAGGAGCTGGTGGCTGTGGAGGACGGCCACCGGGAGTCCGAAGCCAGCTGGCGAGAGCTACTCACGGATTTGCGGGAACGTGGCTTGGAGCCCTCGCCCAAGCTGGCTGTTGGCGACGGCGCACTGGGCTTCTGGAAGGCTCTGAGCAAGGTGTTTCCGGACACCCGGCATCAGCGGTGCTGGGTGCATAAGACCGCCAACGTGTTGGACAAGCTGCCCAAGTCGGTACAACCGAAGGTGAAGTCAGCCTTGCATGAAATCTACCTGGCGGAGACCCGAGACAGCGCCCACAAGGCGTTCGACAGCACCTTGAGACGATTCCGAGACAAGTACCCGAAGGCCATGGAAAACCTGGAGAAGGACCGGGATGAGCTGCTGGCCTTCTACGATTTTCCGGCGACTCACTGGATTCACTTGCGGACCACCAATCCGATTGAATCCACGTTTGCCACGGTGAGGCTAAGAACCAAGCGGAGCCGCTCCTGTGGCAACCGGGACACCACGTTATCGATGGTGTTCAAACTGCTCCAATCCGCCCAGAAACGCTGGAAGCGGATCAAGGGGTTCGACCAACTGAAGCTGGTCGTGGATAACGTACAGTTTCAGGATGGAATACAGGTGGAAGATCAATCTGACAGGAACGCTGCCTGATGGTCATACACCAGATTTGACAATAACTCCAGAGTGCGTCATGCTGAACAAAGGGACGCACGTTATCGAAGCGCTTGGTGTGCTCGACAGCATTCTCAAGCGCATGGAACAGCATCAAACCAAAAAAAGGGCACTACTCAGGGCACTGAGATTGGCCCAGAACGGACGGTAACAAGTGGATACCGATGAAGGATTGCTAGCCAGCTATCTAAAACGGAAGTTGTCTGCCCATGAAGCGGTCGAGACCATTTCAGGCTGCAGAAACCTGATTCTCGGAATGAGCGCCGCGCAACCGCCGGCATTGATGGCAGCCACTGCAGATGCCCTCAGAGATCGATTGATTGGTCCGTTAAACGTCTATTATCTGCATGGTACGGAACATCTTCAGCAAACTCTTTTAGCTCCAGATCTCATTGATCTCGTAACACCTCGTCCACTCTTTCTAAGCCATTCAGACAGGGCTGCCATTGCACAATCCAACTCTACAAATTGGATTGAATTCGTACCCGCAATGCTCCACCAGGCCGGCCGCCTGCTGACAGAGCACATAGATCCGGAATGTTTTTTTGTGACCGTATCGCCGATGGATCGCCATGGATATTTCAGCCTCGGCACCAACGCTGATTACGGAGCGTCGGTGATCCGAAAAGCAAGGAAAGTCATTGTCGAGGTCAACCGGTATATGCCTCGAACCTTTGGTGAATGTTCCGTCCATATTTCAGAAATAGACCACATCGTTGAGCACGATCAACCGCTGGTAGAGGCAATCCCCAAGGCGCCCACAGAGGTCGATAGAAAGATTGCGCAACAGATCATCGAACGGATTGAAGATGGGGACACCTTACAGATCGGAGTGGGCGGAGTACCAAATGCCGTGCTCTCGGGGTTGAAGCAGCACAAAGATCTGGGGCTACACAGCGAACTGTTCTCCCCGGCAATGGTTCCCCTGATTCAGGCCGGGATCTTGAATGGTCGACGCAAGACATGGATGCAACACAAGCACATTTTCACCTTCGCTCTCGGAGACCGTGCGCTCTACGAGTTCCTTGACGATAACCCTGCTATCGTTGGATACCCCGCTTCCTGGGTAAACAACCCCGACATCATTCGGCTAAACGACAACATGGTGTCTGTAAATTCAGCACTCGAAATAGATCTGACTGGCCAGATCAATTCTGAACAAATTGGCGATCGCCCCTTTTCAGGCACCGGTGGCCAACTCGATTTTGTTCGTGGTGCTTACGCCGCAAGAAACGGGCGCTCCTTCATTGCATTAAGGTCAACCGCTCAATCGGGCTCTGTAAGCCGTATCGTCCCGCGTCTACTCGGCGGTGCCGTCACAGACCCCCGGAATGATGTGCAATTCGTAGTGACTGAGTATGGCTGCGTAAACCTTAAAGGCCTCTCTATCCCTCAAAGAGCCAGAGCCCTCATCCAAATTGCATCTCCTGAATTTCAAGATCATCTTGAGCGAGAGGCAACGTCACTTGGATGGATATAGGCACTATAGATCGGATCACTGAAATCAGAGCGCTGGATAATGCCAACCTAGTTGTTTAGAACAGCCTCAATCGCCCGGTAATCATCATAGGTCACGAGGTTTATTCCCACCGCTCGCTGAGTATTCAGGTATTCCGAGAGCATTGGCGAAGGGGTTGTCAGTAGATTAATGACCCGGCTCCGAACGTCCTCGCAAATTCCACTGCGGAATACAAAAGGGTCATAGTGTAACGGTACCGAACGCCAGAGAACCGTTAGGGTGTCCTCTGCAATCATGCCGCGCCTGAGCGCTTCATCTGCTCTTGAGCTGGAGACAAAGGCAGCCTCCGCCTTGTTGTCCAGCAACGCCATCAATGCCTTGTCATGGCTACCCGCGTATATGTTGGCTCCAAAGAAATCGGAGAATGGCTCGCCGATCGTGGTTGCAAACTCGTTTTTGGGAATGAGAGCCCCTGATGTACTGGAAGAATCTGTCAGCAGTATCCTGGTATTTCTCAGGTCCTCAATGCTGTTTATCCCCGCTGCCGTTGGAACTACCAGTAACGAATAATAGAAACTCCCCTCGGGTGTAAAGAGCCCGGCCTCGGTGGTTAGAGAAGCGAAGGCATCCAGACCCGGGTCTGTTCGATGGGCGATAACATAGGATGCCGGCCCCATAACGGCCAGGTCGACACCGCCCGAGAGTACACCGTCCATCACGCTCTCGTAAGAGGTGGCTCTAACCAGTTCTACCGGCATCCCAAGCCCCTGCTCTAGCAGCGTAATCAACGGCTGATATTCAGAGGCCTGCTGGTCGATATCTTTTTTTGGGATCATCGTGAAGGTCAATCTGTTCATGTTGCAGTTTTTGACCTCTCGGACGGCTCCCCAACTATAAAACGATGCAAAGGCGAGCGATGCGAACGCGAGAATTAACGTCAGCAACCTCATGCTCTGGCTTCCTCTTCTGCGAAGGTTCTCAGGAACTCAGGAATCTTCTCCGCTGGCATGGGGCGCCCCAGGTGATAGCCCTGTGCAATGTCACAGCCGGCGACTTTCAGGTGAACCAGCTGCTCACGGGTTTCCACGCCCTCGGCCACCACTTTGAGCGCCATGCGCTTGGCCAGAATAATGGTAGAGGACACCGCACGATCGGACTGTCATCATGGCTGTTTGAGATGCGGTTAATCAGGCTTCGGTCAATCTTGAGCTTGTCTACCGGTACCGCCTCCAGGTGGGCGAACCCCGCGTAACCGGTGCCGAAATCGTCAAGACTGAGGCGGATACCTGCCGACTTGAGGCAATGCAGGCTCTCAACTGCCCGGCCTTCCAGCATACCGTTAGCCCCGGAGTTCGAGGTCTTCCCGAATAACCTCCGGATGACGGAAAGCAATCTCGATGAGTGCCTTTGCCGGCCCTGAGGGTTTACGTCGACCTTGCTCCCATTCCTGCAACGTACGCGGAGAAATATGCAGTACCTCAGCAAACTCCCTCTGGGTCAGGCCGGTTTTACCGCGTGCCTCTGCCACCTCGTTAGGCTCCACACGACTGACTCGTGCGGCTTTGCCCGCTTTCATTTCTTTGACGGACTGGAGTAGCTTGTTGCCAAGCTCCTCAGCACTCAGGGTCTCGTTACTCATTTTCCAATACCTCACGAATCGACTTCAGGATATGCGCGGGTATGTTGTCCTTGACGGCCTTTTTGTAGATCACCAACAGCCAGATCTCGCCATTTGCCAACCTGGTGAAGTAGATAACTCGCACTCCACCCCGCTTCCCTGAACCCGCAACCGACCAACGAACCTTTCTACATCCACCACTACCGGGAATGGGATCACCTATTTCCGGATTGGCTGCCAGCCAAGCGAAGAAAGAGCTCCGCTCCTCTTCAGTCCAAATTTTCCTGGCGTCCGCTTCAAATGTAGGGGTTTCGATGATGGTAAACATACTGACAAATATACGTCATTGACGGAGTTTTGCAAGGTAGGCGGCTAGAAGGGTTAACGCCTGAGTTAAGCCGCGCCGCGAAGCGGCGTCGGCTTGAATGAATTGTTAGGTGTGATGTTAGCCACGGAACGGCTCATCTGTACGAGGAGCGTCAGGCGCTTGCTTGTCTAGCGACTCGCGGTACTTGATGCAGCCACGCATGAAATGAGGCCACGCTGGCACAGCAATTTTGGGATCAACCTTCTCGGGCAGGAGCGCCCACAGAGCCGGATGGTGCCAGCACAGATCATGGCCAGTGGTGTCTCGGTGTTCGCGGATACCTTGGCGAAGTTTTATGACCTCTGCCACAAGTTGTTCCTGGGACATTTCTAGTAAATCACTATCCATCCATGACCTCTTAAATTTGCGGCGGACTTCACCATCACACCTAACGCCGCCAGCACGCGCGGCTACGAAATGGAGGCGAAGCCGCAATGCAGTAGACGTCGCCGTGACTGGCATTGTTATGCACCAAGCAACCGCTCTACAATAGCTTCTTGTACAAAAGGCAAGTGCTCTTCATAAAGGGTAGCAGCTCTAACATTCGTCAAGCGCCCTTGGCGCTCAGGTATCTCAAGAATAAATTCTTCTTGCACCACCCACGAAACTTTAACAAATAACGAGTTCCAATCTTTAATTGATCCAAAACCTAGATCACCACCAAGTATGCAAGACATTAAGTTCTTACTAACAACGCCGATACCTTTTACCCTAATACTTCTGGAGCCTGGCCGATTGGCCTTTATATAGAGAATATCCCCGACCTTTAAACCGGAAATAAATGAGTAGAGGTCTTCAGCGCTCTCCTCATTCCACCCTAGTATGAATTGACCTCTTTCAAAAAAGAGGCCTGATACTTCTACACCATCCCAGTTAGAACCCACGCCATAGACTGCCATTTACTCTCCTAGTGCATAACAGTGATTATACGCCCTTCCACATAACATTATTGAACGCGCCAGCATGATTATTGATGTTATATCGCCACTCAAAAAATCATAAACCACTGTTTCTAATAGGCTATGTCTGACTCATGGCAGCATAACCAAAATTCGCGTGACCGCCGCTTTTTACGGTTTAATCATACTCTATTGATAAATTTGGCTTTGGTCACGCAGATTTTTTGAAAAATTGCGTTGGGTCAAAGGATGGGGTGGTTTGAGGAGTGTGGGTGAGGGGATGTGGCGGGGTCGGGGCGGCTGGGCGCCGCCTTCGCGCCGGGCCGCCGCTGCGGGTGCCTTCCTCGCTCGTTGCTCTCGCTCGGGCGTTACGCCGCGCTACGGGTGGGGTGAGGTTTGGTGGCTTGATCGTCGTGAGCTGAAGCTCCCTGCCACAATGGCGGGTTCGGGGCGGCTGGGGGGCCGCCTTCGCGGGTGCCTTCCTCGCTCGTTGCTCTCGCTCGGGCGTTACGCCGCGCTACGGGGGCCGAACGTCTAACACTCACGGGTCCCCAGCCACTCCTCTCCCCTTCCATTTTTCTCCTCACTTCAAAGCTCGATGCCTTTTTGGGCTTTGATGCCTTGGTCTTTGAAGGCGTGTTTGACGACTTTCATTTCGGTGACGGTGTCGGCGAGGTCGATGAGGGGTTGGGGGGCGTAGCGGCCGGTGACGATGGCGTGTTGCATGGGGGGGCGGGCTTGCAGGTCGTCGAGGACCTGGTCCATGTCGAGGTACTCGTAGCGCAGGGCGATGTTGAGTTCGTCGAGCAGTACCATGTGGTAGCTTTCGTCTTGCAGCATGCGCTTGGCTTGTGCCCAGGCGGCGTTGGCGGCAGCGACGTCGCGTTCGCGGTCCTGGGTGTCCCAGGTGTAGCCTTCGCCCATGACGTGGTAGTCCACGTTGGGCAGGTTGCGGAAGAAGGCTTCTTCGCCGGTGCTGAACGCGCCCTTGATGAACTGCACCACGCCTACTTTCATGCCGTGGCCCAGGGCGCGGGCGAGCATGCCAAAACCGGAGCTGCTTTTACCTTTGCCGGGGCCGGTGAGCACCAGCAAAATGCCCTGCTCTTTGTCGGCGCGGGCGATGCGCTCGTTCATGATTTTTTGCTTGGCCGCCATGCGCTGGGCATGGCGTTCCGGGGTTTTGGCATTTTCGCGCATGGGGGCTCCTTGGCGTGTTTTACGCTTTCAGTACGTAGCGCAGGGTTTCCACGACCTGATCGGTGGTGGTGCACCAGGCTTGGGCCTGGGCGTCGACTTCTTTCAGCGGGTGAACGATCTCTTCGCTGTGCAGCGTGATGTAGGGCTTGGCCAGGGCTGCGCAGTAGCCTGCATCGAAGGCGGCGTTCCACTGCTTGTACTTGTCGCCGAAGCGCACCACCACCAGATCGGCTTGTTCGATCAGGGTGCGGGTGCGGATGGCGTTCACTTTGGAGGACTGGTGGTCGCGCCAGAAGCCGTTGTCCGGCTTGCCCAGGTGGTCGCCAGCGGCATCGGAGGCGTCGTGGTCGGTCACCGGGGCGGTGAAGACCACGTCCAGGCCTGCGGCTTCTGCGCCGCGCTGGATCTCTTCGCGCCAGTCGGTGTGGATCTCGCCGGAAAGGTAGACGTAAAAGCTCATGGTGGCTCCTTGCGATTTGCCGAGGGTATATGCGTCCATTCTATGGAAAGACATTCCATATTCATACCCGTGTTAGTGCAAAGGCTGCTGGGCCAGCAGGTAAATGTCCATGATCCAGCCATGGGCGTCACGCAACTCACCGCGCCGCTGAAGAATGGTATCGGCCACGTCGCTCAGTTGCCCTTCGATCAAGCACTGCTTGTCCATGCCCAGGTAGGCACCCCACCAGATGTAGGTGTCCTGGGGCGGTAGCGTGGTGAAGGCACCGCCGCTGTCCAGCATGACAGCCACCGTGGCGGCATCGCCTGGCCAGCCGCGTTCGCGCAGGCGACGGCCGGTGGTGATGTGTACCGGCTCGGCCAGGGCGTTGAGCGGGATTCTGTGTTCGGCGGTCAGCACTTGCAGGCTGGTAATGCCCGGGATGACCTGTACGTTCATCGCCCTGCCCGCGGCGCTCAGGCGCTGGGTAATCCGCAGGCTGCTGTCGTACAGCGAAGGGTCTCCCCACACCAGCATGCCCACCCGCCCGCCGTTGGGCAGGTGAGCATCGATGTGCTGTGCCCATGTGCGGGCGATGGCGGCGTGCCAGTCGTCCACCGCCCCCAGGTAGTCGTGGCCGTTGGCCCGCTGAGGCAGGTCGAACTCGACCACCCTGGGCGTCATCGGCGCTTCCAGCAGGCGTTCGCAGAGCAGGCGGCGCAGGTCGATGAGATCCGACTTGGACGCGCCTTTGCGGGGCAGCAGTATCAGATCGGCATCATTGAGGGCGCGCACGGCGGCCAGGGTGACGTGGTCAGGGTTGCCGGTGCCAATACCGATCAACGATAACGTAATCATGGCTCGCTCTCCCCCGCTGGGGCCGCAAAGGGAGAATCCGCCGACTGGGGACGAAAACGGCGGTCATAGCCTATCGCGTAGAGGCTGCTCTCCTGGAAGTCTTCGCACTCCAATACCGGCCCCACCAGAATTAGCGCGGTGCGCTGCATGGTGTCATCGATCTTCGTTTCTATCGTGGCTAGCCGCCCACGCACTACCCGCTCATCGGGCCAGCTTGCTCGCCATACCACCGCCACCGGGCACTGCGCTCCATAATGTGGGGTCAGGCTTTCCACCACCTGGGCAAGATTGTGAATGGAGAGGTGAATGGCCAGGGTGGCGCCAGTGCGGGCAAAGTTGGCCAGGGTCTCTTCGCTGGGCATGGCACTGGCCCGCCCAGGTGTACGGGTGAGCACCACCGACTGGGCCACGCCGGGCAGCGTCAACTCCTGGCCCAGGGTCGCTGCTGCGGCGGCAAAGGAGGGCACACCGGGGGTGATGCTGTAAGGAATCTTCAACTCACGCAGGCGGCGCAGCTGCTCGCCCATGGCCGACCATACCGAGAGATCCCCCGAGTGCAGGCGGGCGATGTCCAAGCCTGCCGCGTGGGCGGTTTGAACTTCGTGAAGTATCTCGTCTAGCGATAGCGGCGCGGTGTTGATCACCCTGGCCCCTGGCGGGCAGTGTTGCAGAATCTGCTCCGGCACTAACGAGCCCGCATAGAGGCACACCGGGCAGGCGGCGATCAGGTCACGCCCGCGCAGGGTAAGCAGATCCGGCGCGCCGGGGCCTGCGCCAATGAAATGTACGGTCATTATCGATTTCCTTCTGCCAACGCCAGCGCGGCGGTGGCCTGTCGATCCGCTGAGATGATTCTGGGCCCTAGCAGCCTTGCCCCTGGCCCGGCCCCCAGTAGCGCCACGGCTTCGGCGACGCTGCCCGTACCACGGGCCTGCATGCTGCGAACCGAGTGGGTGAGCGTTGAGGCTGAAGAGAGCTCGGCGTCTGCCACGGCGATTACCTCCAGACTGCGCAGTTGGCCCAGTTGTTGAACCAACGGCAGCATGGAGTGGGCCGATGCCAGTTGGTCGATGGTGCCATACTGCTCGATCAGTTGATCCAGCGCTTGACCAAGAGACGTCAGCGGCGCTTCGCTGCGAAAGCCAAACCCCGCTACTTTTATCCTTTGCACCTTCATCGCGTGCGCTATCGGTGTATCGTCAACATCGTTCATCGAACGCCCCGCCACTGCACAATCGGGTAGTTGGCCTTCCAGCCCCGGCGGGTGCCGATGGGGGCCGCGCTGGCCAGCTCCAGGCGCAGCAGCTCACCGCCTGCCTGCTGGTGCCAATGGGCCAGCAATGCTTCCGACTCCAGGGTGACCGCATTGGCGACGATGCGCACGCCTTGGGGTAGGCATTGCCATAAGGCCTCTAACAGCGTTTGGGATAACCCGCCGCCGATAAACACCGCATTCGGTAGCGGTGTCTCGTTGAGCCTGTCAACCGCACTGCCCTCTTTGACCGCTAGCCAGTCAACGCCCAGGCTGGCTGCGTTGGCGCGTGCCCTAGCAGCCCGTTCAGGGTGGCGCTCAAAGCCGATGGCCTGATTATCCGGGTGAGCGAGCAGCCACTCAATGGCGATGGAGCCCGACCCGGTGCCGATATCCCATAGCCGCTCACCGGGCATGGGGGCCAAGGCGGATAGAGTGATTGCGCGAACGGCCTGCTTGGTGATCTGGCCGTCATGCTCAAAGAGGCTATCTGGCAGGCCGGGGGTAAGCGGCAAGGCGGGGCCAGCCCCGGCAATGTTGAGCCCTACCGCGACGGGGTGGGCGATATCCTCGGGTAACTCGGCCCCAATACGACAATGGCGAATGCGCTCTTCGGCACCGCCCAGGGATTCCAGCAGCGTTAGCTGGGAATCACCAAAGCCGAAGCGGTTCACCAGTGCCGCTAACTCGGCCACCGCCTCGCCGTCTCTTACCAGCACTAATAAACGCCTGCCCGCATGCAGATAGGGGCGAATGCGCGTTAGCGGTTTGGCATGCAGGCCCAGGCAAGTGCAGCGCTCCAGCGGCCAGCCTAAACGGGAAGCCGCCAGGCTAAAGGTGGAGGGCGATGGCAGCGCCTGCCACTCCTCTGCCGCCAGGTGACGTGATATGGAAGTGCCTGCCCCAAACCAGAAGGGGTCGCCGGAGACCAGCATAACGACCCGACGGCCGCGCTGCGCTAACAGCATGGGAATGCCATCGGCAAAGGGCACCGGCCATTCATGCATCTCCATGTTCAGGTCAGCATTCAGGGGTGGCAGCAGGCGTAAGTGGCGGCGCGCACCGAAGACTACCTGGGCATTCTCCAGCGCTTCACGGCTTGTCGGGGTTAGCCCCGCTATGCCACTCTCCCCCCATCCTAATAGCGTCAGCCAGGGAGCCTGACCCACTGGAGCGTGAGAAATTTCAGCCATGATCAACATCCTAATTCTTGGGGGAACCTCTGAAGCCAGCGCCCTGGCCAGCGCCGTCGCCAAGCGCGGCCTTCCTGCTGTGTTCAGCTATGCTGGGCGGGTGAACGCGCCCAAACCCCAGCCGCTACCTACCCGCATTGGCGGTTTTGGCGGCGTCAGTGGGCTAGTCGCTTTTTTAGCCCAGCAGCGCATTACCCATGTTGTTGATGCCACCCACCCTTTTGCTACCCAGATGAGCACTCATGTTGTCGCCGCTGCGGCTCAGTGTGGGGTTAAGGCCACTGCCCTTACCCGGCCTGCCTGGCGACCCATTGATGGCGACCAGTGGCAGAGCGTGGCAACGGTCGATGAGGCGGTTAGCGCGCTGGCTGGCCCACCCCAGCGTGTACTACTGGCCATTGGCCGCATGCACCTGGCTGCCTTTGCCCCCCAGCCCCAGCACCATTACGTTCTGCGTCTGGTCGATCAGCCTAACAGCCCGCCGCCGCTCGTGGATTATAGCACCGTGATCGATAGAGGCCCGTTTACCCTGGAAGGCGACTTGGCTCTGCTGGAGACCCTGCGTATCGAGCGCATCGTATGTAAAAACTCCGGCGGCGAAGGCGCGGCGGCCAAACTCACCGCTGCCCGTAGGCTCGGCCTGCCGGTGGTAATGATCGAGCGGCCGGAGCTGCCTTCCCGCCATGAGTTGCATAGTATCGATGACGTGATGAGCTGGCTTGATGACCACTGTTAAGATACCACTGTTAATCGGCAGAACGTGGCGTATACACCAGCGGCACGCCCTCCCGCTCGATCAGCCGCGTCTGCTGGGAACCGACGATCACCAGCGTGCGCATATCGGCCATTTCAGGTTCAGCCCCGCCTAGCGTCGTGACGCGAACCGATTCCTCGGGGGTAGAAACCGCGCGGGCGAAGATGATCAATCGGTCCGGGCCGCAGGCTTCCCTCAGTACCTGCAGGGTGCGCGCAAAACCCTCGGGCCGCGCTTTGGAGCGAGGGTTGTAGAACGCCATGGCAAAATCGGCCTCGGCGGCCAAACGCAGGCGTTTTTCGATGAGCGCCCAGGGCTTGAGGTTGTCAGAAAGATTAATGCAGCAGAAGTCGTGACCCAGCGGCGCGCCGACACTGGCGCTGGCGGCCAGCATGGCGGAAATGCCCGGCAGCACCTGGATATCCAGGGTACGCCACTGGACGTTCCCGGCTTCCAGCGCCTCGAACACCGCCGCCGCCATGGCAAACACGCCGGGGTCACCAGAAGACACCACCACTACCCGGTGCCCCTCAAGCGCCAGCTGCAGCGCATGCTCTGCCCGGCGAATCTCTTGGCGATTATCCGAGCCATGGCGAATCAACCCGGCTCTAGGCGCGACCCGGTTGACGTAGGGTACGTAGCCCACCACATCGGTGGCCTGCTGCAGCGCAGCCGTCACTTCCGGGGTGATCATCGTTTCGGCCCCAGGCCCCAGGCCGACGATTTTCAGCCAGCCGCTCATGGGCGCCGCCCGTTGCCGTGAATCAGCACGATCGAGAAGTACGGTACGCTCTCGCCAACGTCGGCCAGCGGCAATACCCGTTGCTGAGGCATGGCGGCGTACTCGATCAGCCAGGCATCCTCTTCTCGGCCAGCGTGCACCAGCGCCCGGCGCAATTTGGCCAGGTTGCGGCCAATCTTCATCACCACCAGCGCGTCGGTCTGGGCGATACGTTCGGCCAGCGCCGCTTCGGGTAGCGTGGCCATCAGTACGGTCATGATGTCATCGCCCCAGGTGATCGGCTGGCCGGTGGCTGTCCATGCCGCCGACATGCCGGTAATGCCCGGCACCACCGAGACCGGCACCCGGTTCAACAACCGCGTGTAGAGGTGCATGAAGGAGCCGTAGAAGAACGGGTCGCCTTCGCACAGCACCACCACATCGCAGCCTGCCTCGGCCATCTCAGTTAGCTGGGCCACGCTGCGTTCATAGAAGGCTGACAACAGCTCGTTGTAGCGGGGGTCATCAAAGGGAATCTCCGTGGTCACCGGATACTCCATGGGCAGCTCGATTGCCCCAGGGCTTATCAGTCCTTCCACAATGGTGCGAGCATGGCCGCAGCGGCCCTTCTTGCGAAAATAGGCCACGTGGGTCGCCCCGCGTATCAGGCGGTCGGCGCGCACGCTCATCAAGTCCTGGCTGCCGGGCCCCAGGCCCACTCCGACGATGGCTCCCTGGGTCATTCGATGCGATCCGCCATGGCGTTGATGGCAGCCACCGTCACGGCGCTGCCGCCCAGCCGACCACGAACGACACAGCTGGGCAGTGCCGAATGGGCCAGCAGCGCTTCCTTGGATTCCGCCGCTCCCACGAAGCCCACCGGGCAGCCGATGATCGCCGCCGGGCGTGGGCAGGCCGGGTCTTCGAGCATGTTGAGCAGATGAAACAGCGCGGTGGGCGCGTTGCCAATGGCGACCACGGCGCCTGCCAGACGCGGGCGCCACAGCTCCAGCGCCGCCGCCGAGCGGGTATTGGCCATTTCCCGGGCGAGCGTGGGCGTGCGCTCATCGTTAAGGGTGCAGATGACCTGATTGTCGGCTGGCAGACGCTTGCGAGTGATGCCTTCCGAAACCATCCGGGCATCACACAGAATCGGCGCGCCCTGCTCCAGGGCGGTGCGGGCCTTGTGCACCACATCGTTTCGAAAGTGAATATGCCCGGCCAATTCCACCAGGCCAGCGGCGTGAATCATGCGTACTGCAACCGTCTCTTCTTCCGCTGAAAAGCGGCCAAGTTCCGCCTCGCGGCGAATGATGGCGAAGGATTCCCGGTATATCGCCGGGCCACTGGTTTCATACTGATAAGGCACCCAAACTCTCCAAGTAGGCGATCACCTCACTCTCCGTGAGATCTGACTTCACCGGCGTGCTGTCGGCACTGCCATTGACGATAAGATGGAACCGGCCCGACTGCCCCACCAGACACAGATCGGCCGCAGCGCGTCGGGCGCACCCTTTCGCACAGCCGGAAATATGTACACTGCTGCTGTTCACGCCGCTCAGCCGCTCGGCAAGGCGCTGGGTCTCGACACTGGCCTGCTCGCAGTAGGGCGCGCCAGGGCAAGCATCCAGGGACAACCGCGGGTCGGCGTCATCCAGGATCAAGCCGTCGTTGGCGGCCTCGAATGCCCCTTTCAGCAGCAACCGCCGCCAGGGGGTCACCCGGCCTGCCGTCACCGTGGCGGGCGCTATCCACTCCCGCAGCGTGGCCGCAGTGGTACGCCCCAGGGGTAGCCCCACCACCCATCCAGCCGGATGGCGACCCAGCGCCAGCCGGGGGCCCGCAGGCGCGGGCAGCGTGTCCTCGGGTGCCCAGGCAGGCAGCGGCGCCATATGGCGCCGCATGCGGCCAGACTGCCCGCCACCGCTCTCCATGAACCAGTGGGTCAGGCGGATGAGCAGTGCCACAGCGGTGTCCACATCTTCCACGGCGGTACCTGCCGGATGGCCATCGGCCCGTACCAGCAGACCGCCACACTCGGAGCGCTCGATGCGAAAATCGGCGGCCTCCTCACCCAGCACCGGGGCGTCGCCCGCATCGATGGCGATGCCCACCTTGCCGGGCAAGGCGGCCACTTCAGCGCCCCTGGCCTGCAGCAGGCGAGCCATGGTAGGCGAGTCTTCCCCCGCTTGCCAGTCGGGCGCCAGCATCAGCGGCGGCTGGCGCTCCGTTTCGGGGTCGGCGCTCACCAGCTGGTGCCGAAGCAAAAAGTCCATCAGCGGCGGCCAGCTAGCATGGCTCACCCCGCGTAGCTGGATATTGGCGCGCCGGGTCAGCTCGATCAAACCACTGCCGAAGGTTTCGGCGGCATCGCAGAGCGCCAGCAGCTGCGCTCGCGAAAGCTCTCCCATGGGCGGGCGCACCCTGACCAACAGGCCGTCTCCGGTGGCCATGGGGCGCCAGGCACCAGGGCACCAACCCTTGATACGCGGGCTAGACAACATGGCCATTGGCCTCCCTGGCTTCGTCCAGTGCCAGCAGTAGCTCCTGCAGCGCTTCGCCATGCTCGCCAGGGGAATGCCACATGCCTCGCTGGGCGGCTTCCAGCAGCCGCTCGGCCATCTCTTCCAGGGCTGCCGGATTGTGCTGACGCAGAAACTGCTGATTGGCAGCATCGAGCACCAGGGCATCGCTGACCTGAGCATACTGGTAGTCGGCGACCAGGTCGGTGGTGGCGTCGTAGGCAAACAGATAGTCCACCGTGGCGGCCATTTCGAAAGCACCCTTGTAACCGTGCTCGCGCATGGCGTCGATCCATTTGGGGTTCAATACCCGAGCGCGCAGCACCCGATTCAACTCTTCCTTCAAGGTGCGGATTCTGGGCGCCGCCGGGTTGGCGTGATCGGCGTGGTAAATCTCCGGAGCGATGCCGCTCAGCGCTCGGCTGGCGTTGGCCATCCCCCCCTGGAAGACGTAATAGCTGTTGGAGTCGAGAATATCGTGCTCGCGGTTGTCCTGATTCTGCATGACGGCATCGAGCCCCTGGAGCTGCTGCTCGAACGCTGCCCGTGCGGGAGCCCCCGAGCCCTTGAACTGGCCATAGGCGTAAGCCCCTGCGTCCAGATACGCCTCGGCCAGATCATCGGCGCTCTCCCAGGCGCGGTTGTCGATCAGCCGATTGAGGCCCGTGCCATACTCGCCAGGCTTGCTGCCGAAGATACGGTAGCTTGCCTGCTGGGCCGCCATGTCCGAGGGCATGCCCTGTGCCTCCAGGGCTTGCTGGCGAGCCAGCACCGCCTGCCGAATTGTGTTGCTGTTACCGGGCTCCTCGTAGCTTGCCACGGCCTGCACGGCGGCATCGAACAGACGAATCACGTTGGGAAACGCATCGCGGAAAAACCCGGAGACGCGCAGGGTCACATCTACCCGAGGGCGATTGAGCAGCATGGCAGGGATGACATCGAAATCGGTGACCCGCTGCGCCCCCAGCGACCACCTGGGCCGCACGCCCATGAGCGCCAGGGCCTGGGCAATGTCGTCGCCACCGGTGCGCATGGTGGCGGTGCCCCAGATCGACAACCCCAGCCGCCTTGGGTAGTCGCCATGATCCTGCAGGTAGCGCTCGACGAACGCCTGGGCGGACTTTTCACCCAGCGCCCAGGCGGCTGGCGATGGAATCGAGCGGTTATCCACGCTGAAAAAGTTGCGCCCGGTGGGCAGCGTGTCCAGGCGGCCTCGGCTGGGAGCCCCACTGGGCCCGGCAGGCACGAAGCGGCCCGCCAGGCCATCCAACAGTGATTGAATTTCCATGCGGGCACCCCGCTGCATGGCCACCCACAGGTGTTCCCGGGCGTAGTGCAACTGTTCCGCCGTGGCGGGGTAGCACTGGGCCAGGGTCTCCAGGCAGCCCGGCGCGAGCACGTAGTCACTCACCCAGCGTTCGGCAAGCAGCTCCAGACGCTCCCGGGTGTCGGCAGCGGTACGCCAGGGGGCATCGAGCTGTGCGAGCAGGATGCCAGGCGTGGGCCCTTGCCAGGGCTCGCTGCCCGCGGCCAGGGGGTCGAAAGCCGCGCCCTCATCGGGGGCGCTCAATCCGAGGTCCTGGGCCAGGTTATGCAGCAGGCCGCGTTGGGCTACGGCCTCCCCTCTGGGCAGCCGCAACAGCGCCACCAGAGTGCCCGCCCGCTTGTCTGCTGGCGGCAGGTCGCCAAGCACATGGAGGCCGTGGCGAATCTGGGCCTCCTTGATATCGCACAGAAAGGTATCCAGCTCGTTGAGCAGTTCGGTGTCGTCGCTGCTGTGGGCCAACTCCTGGTCGATGCCGGTATCCCGCAGGTGGGCCAGTATCTGGCCGCGGATCAGCGCCTCCCGGCGCGGGTCCATGTCCAGCGCCTGATAATACTCGTCGGTGAGCGCTTCGAGTTCGGCCATGGCGCCGTACAGTTCGGCCCGGGAAAGGGGTGGCATCAGATGGTCTATGATCACCGCATGGCTGCGCCGCTTGGCCTGGGCGCCTTCACCGGGGTCGTTGACGATGAAGGGGTAAAAGTGCGGCAGCGGCCCCAGGGCAATATCCGGCCAGCAGTCGGCGCTCAGGGCAGTACTTTTCCCCGGCAGCCACTCCAGATTGCCGTGCTTGCCTACGTGGATAACCGCATCGACTTGATACTGTTCGCGCAGCCAGACATAGAAGGCCAGGTAGCTATGCGGCGGCGCCAGCTGCATATCGTGGTAGGACTGGGTGAGGTCATCGATGAAGTCCCGCTCGGGCTGGATCCCCACGAAGGTATCGCCTAGCCGGATACCGGCAATCATCAGCCGCCCCTGACGACACTTGGGGTCATCCTGGGGGGCTCCCCAGCGGGCCCAGACGACTTCCTGCAGTTCGGCAGGCAAGGTGTGGAACCAGGCCAGGTAATCCTCCACGCTGATGCTCTGCCAGCAGGCGCGCTGGTCGAGGCTGGCGTGGTCGTTGGTCACCGCGCCCTGGAGCTGGCGAATCAAGGTGTCGCCGCTGTCAGGTAGCTCGCTGAGCGGATAGCCCGCCTCGGCCAGCGCCTGCAGAATCTTCAGCGTCGACGCCGGGGTGTCCAACCCTACCCCGTTGCCGATACGCCCATCACGGTTGGGATAGTTGGCCATCACCAGCGCCACCCGCTTTTGCGCATTGGGGGTCAATCGCAGGGCAGACATGCGCCGCGCCAGCTCGGCCACGAAAACGGCGCGCTCCGGTTGGATGACATGGTGGGTCACCGCCAGCTGGCAACGCGGGTCATAGTGGGCTTCGGCCTTGAAGCCCACCGGCCGGGTAATGATGCGGCCATCCATTTCCGGCAGCACCACCTGCATGGCTACATCGCGGCTATGCAGCCCGGCCGCCATGGCTTGCCAATCTTCCAGAGTGCTGCTGGCGAGAATCGCCTGGAGCACGACCGGACGGCCCACGAACAGCTCGTCAGGTAGCGCATCCCCCAGGGCATCCAGGCCGTCGGCGCTGCGATTCACCGCGAAGCTGGTGGTGTTGATCACCAGCAGGGCACCGGTCTGCTCGATCAGATGGTTGATGAAATCGATGCATGGCCCTGCTTTCAACGACGCCACGGCAACCGCCAGCGGCGCCAGCCCCTGCTCCTCAAGCGCCGCGATCATGCCATCGGGCACTGCGGTATTGGCCCCTTGCAGGTGGCTGCGATAAAACAGCAGCAGGCAGACGGGCCGCCCCGGCGCCTGGCGTGCCCGCCATTCGCTCAGGCTGGAGACCTGCTGCGCTGCCGGCGCATATATCACCGCAGACGGGATGACCTTGGGCTCCTGCCACGCGCCCAGGTGGGTCTGCCGATACTCGCTGGCAACAAAGCGCAGCAGCTGCTCGGCGTTATCCACCCCCCCCTCGCGCAGGTAGCGCCACACCCGGTAAGCGTCATCGAACGCCACGCTGGAGTCTTCCAGCAGCGCATCGTCCGGGGCATCGCAACCGGGCACCATGATCAACTGGCGGCCGGGCTTCTGGGCCCAGGCCAGCAGACGTTCGTGCCCATAAGGCCAGTAGGTCTTGCCCCCCAGTAGCGACACGATCACCAGTTGAGCGTGCTCCAGCACCCTGTCTTCGTACAGGTCGTAGGCAGCGGGCTTGACCAGGTTCATCCAGTTGGCCAGCCGCACCGAGGGGCAAGGCTCCCCCAGTCGCTCCACCGCCTGGGCCAGCGCCGACAGGTTGCTGTCGGCGGCGGACAGGATCACGATCTCGGCGGGGCTCTGTTGCAGGTCGATGATGCCCTCATCATCGACGAAGCCTCCTGGCTTGGCGGCAAATAAGTGCATCAGTTGGCCGTCTGGACCTCTGCCGTTGCCAACGCTTCGCGGAGCGCGGCGCTATCCAGGTGCTTGCCAATGATCACCAATTGGGTTTGGCGGGCTTCCCCAGGGGCCCAGAGCCGGTCGAAATAGCCTTCCAGGCGCTCGCCCACCGCTTGAATGACCCGCCGCATGGGCTTGCCGGGAATTGCCGCAAAGCCTTTGGCGCGATAGATCTCATGGTCTTTCAGCAACTGCTGCAACTGGCTGGCCAGGGCATCGCCATCCACGTCGCCCAGGGTGATCACACAAGAGTCGAAATGATCGTGAGCGTGGTCGTGGTGAACACCTTCGGCGTGATGCTTGTCGTGGTGGTTGGTGATGCTATCGATGTGTGCTTCGCTGGCGGCGCCAATCCCCATGAGTGCTTCCAACCGAGCGGTATCGGTCACTTGGGTCTGATCGATGAACAGCGTTTTCACCGAGTCGTTGACCCGCGCCTGGATGACCGTTTCCACTCGCGAACGCGCTTCCGGGCTGAGTAAATCCGCCTTGCTGACCAGCACCAGATCCGCCGCGCTGAGCTGGTCGTCGAGCAACTCGCGCAGGCTGGGATCGTGGTCGAGGCTGTCGTCGGCACGGCGCTGGGCCTCTACTTTATCGACATCGCTGGCATAGCGCCCAGCGGCCACGGCAGGCCCATCGATCACGGTGATGATGGCATCCACGGTGCAGTGCTGACGTACCTCGGGCCAGTTGAACGCCTGCACCAGCGGCTTGGGCAGCGCCAGGCCGCTGGTTTCGATGAGAATGTGGTCGATATCATTGCGGCGGGCGACCAGCTTATTCATCACCGGCAGAAACTCCTCTTCCACCGTGCAGCAGATACAGCCGTTGGCCAGCTCATAGATGCTGCCGTCTTCGCCGTCTAGCTGCCCGCCTTCGCTACCCTCTTCACACCCCAGCGCGCAGCTGCGCAGCAGGCTGGAGTCGATATCCTGTTCGCCGAACTCATTGACGATCACGGCGATCCGCTTGCCGGTCACCTGACGCAGAATATTGGCCAGCAACGTGGTTTTGCCGCTACCCAGAAAACCGGTCACGACGGTGGCAGGAATCTTATTCAATTGCATGGGTAAATGCCTCGCGGTGGGACGGTTCGCCCTGTGCCGGGTTTGCCGCAAACAAGCGGCCCACGGCCTCAGGGTTGTTGGGAAAAAACAGATGTAGATAGGTCGCCGTCAGGCGCTTCTGCCGATAAATCGCCTCACCCGGCGCCGGGTGGCGCTGACGGCGGCCGTGGGCAATCGGCTCCGGCGTGCCCTCCGCCATGGAGCGGTGGTGGGCATGGCCGCGCACTGGCCCTTCCGGCAGTTCAGCGGTCTGCATGCCCTGGCAGCCCCGGCGACCGCGCATGGCGCCTTGCCCAGGCAACAGGCCCAACATGGTGTGGGTAGCATCGGCGTAGTCGGTCAGGGTTTCCAGGCAGTACAGCAGGCCACCGCACTCGGCCAGGATAGGTTTTTCGGCATTAAAAAACGCCTGAATGGCCCCGCGCATGGCGCTGTTATCGGCAAGGGTTTCGGCGTGCAGCTCCGGATACCCCCCCGGCAGCCACAGGGCATCGCACTCGGGCAGGTGGCTATCCGTTAGCGGCGAGAAAAAGCGCAGTGTGGCACCCATCTGCTCCAACACATCCACATTGGCCTGGTAGATGAAACTGAAGGCAGCGTCTCGGGCCACGCCAATGGTGTGGCCTTCGAGCAGCGGCGCGGTGGACGTTCGACTTTTCTGAGGAGCGGCAAACGTCACCGGAGCCAGCGTCGAGAGCGCCTCCAGCAAGCCCGCCGCCTCCAGCGCCTGGGCAGCTGCCTCGAAGCGGATTTCCAGATCTTCGCGAATTTCCGCCGCCTGGACCAACCCTAGGTGACGCTCGGGAAGCGACAGGCCGGGGTCACGTGGCACGGCCGCCAGCAACGGGATCGAAGGTGGCAGCGCCTCTTCGATCAGCTCGCGATGGCGCGCCGAGCCACAGGCATTGGCCACTAGCCCGGCAATATGGATATCGTCACGAAAACTGGCCAACCCCGATACCAGCGCGGCGGCGGTTTGGGCCATGCCTTTGACATCCATGACGATGGCTAGGGGAATGCCGAACAGTGCTGCCAGATCCGCGCTGGAGGGTTCGCCGTCAAACAGCCCCATGGCACCTTCCACCAGGATTAAGTCAGCCTCAAAAGCGGCGTCATGAAAACGCTGGCGGCAGTAGGCTTCGCCTGCCATCCATAGATCCAGCTGATCCACTGGCTGGCCAGAGGCCTGGGCAAGTATCTGCGGATCCAAGTAGTCCGGGCCGGTCTTGAACACCCGCACCACCTTGCCCTGGTTGCGTAGCAGACGTGCCAAGCCCGCCGTGACGGTGGTTTTGCCCTGGCCTGAGGCCGGGGCAGCGATAAACAGCGCGGGACAGTGGGCGGTTGGCATGGTCATCAGGTGGGGCTCCCTGGCAGTAGTGGGCTAAACGGAGCGGGCCAGTAACGCGCGCCCAGCTGCAAGGCAATCCGCTTGCCCTGCCCGCGTTTGACACGGGACTGTTCGGTGTCGATCAGCAGGCACTCTTCCAGGGGGGCAAGGTCGTCCACGTGTTCCCGGGTACGGCCGTCGGTAATCAGGTAAGTGCGCACCCGCAGCCCGGGTTCGCGTCGCTGCCACTGACGAATCAGCCGCTTGGCTTCAATGATCGCTTCCCGCAGGGGGGTTCCCCCACCGCCTTTGGCGTTATCGAGCGTGCCTCGGACGTTTTTGGGTGCACGGCGGCGGGACAGGATCGGCATCACCCCGCCATTACCAAATCCCAGTACCGCTACCTGCTCCCGCGTGGCGTAGGCTTGGGTCACCAGCGCTTCCACCAGCCCTTTCGCCTGCCCCAACAGGCGCTGGCCCAGGGTCGAGCCGGAGGTGTCCAGCAGCACCAGGTGCGCCGTCGCCTGCCCCGCTCGGGCCTTGCGCATCGTCAACTGCCGCCAGGGCCACTGGCCGCGATTGGCAACAATGGTCGCAAAGCCGTCCAGCCGTGAAGTCGCCACTCGGGATCGCCCCTGGTCCAATGCAGCGCCGAGACCCGCGCTAGCGCCGGTGTCGGTGCGTTTAGCCCGCTGAAACAGCGCCTCGCTATCGGGCAGGCTCACCGCAGGCTGGCGAATCGATGCCTGGGCCACGGGAGGCATAGCTCCCCACTGGCCCTGTTTACTGTGGGGATGGGATGAACCGCCCTCGCCCTTTGAGGGCATCTGCTCAGGCGGGGGAGACGGCGGGCTCTGCTCAGGCGATTGGGTACGCCGATGTGCCAACACCCAGGGCTCCACGGTGTCGATATCCTGCTGCTCCACGCTAGCCACACCCCGCCAAGCCGCGTGGGCCTGGGCGGCGCGATGCCAGGTGACATCGGCGCGCAGGCCTTCGACCCCGGCGGCTTCGCAACGGGTGGCAATGATGCGGTAACCCCAAGGCTCGGTGGTGATCTCATCGAGCAAGCGCTGCGCTTGGGCAATCCGCTCGGACAGGGCGGCCTGGGCATCCTCTACCCGTGCGAGAGTGCCAATGGGGTCGCGGTCAAAGGCTTCCCGCTGTTGCACGATGGCGATCCGCTCGTCGATACTCATGGCGCCCGCCTGCTCAAGACAGAGGCCAAAGCGATCCAGCAGTTGAGGGCGCAGCTCACCCTCGTCCGGGTTCATGGTGCCAATCAGGCTGAAACGCGCTGGATGCGTGTGGCTGATCCCGTCACGCTCGACGATATTGGTACCACTGGCCGCCACGTCCAGCAGCAGGTCCACCAGGGTATCCGGCAGCAGATTGACTTCATCCACATAAAGAACACCGCCGTGGGCGTTGGCGAGCAGCCCAGGGTGAAAAGTGGCTTCCCCCGCCGACAGTACCTTTTGCAGGTCCAGGCTGCCGACCAGCCTATCTTCGCTGGCGCCCAACGGCAGCGTAACGAAAGGCGCCTGCGGACGCTGGCCATCGCCGGGCAAGAGGGCGGCCAGGGCCCGCGCCAAGGTCGATTTCGCACTGCCGCGTGGCCCGCTGATCAGCACCCCGCCAATGCGCGGGTTGATGGCATTGAGCAACAGCGCGGTTTTCAGCGATTCCTGGCCGATCACCGACACAAAGGGAAACTCATCCACTGGCACCTCCTGTGCTGGCCATGCCCGTTGGGGGTCATCATCTCGCCACCGAGACAGAGAGCGTCACCCATGAATGACATTCATGAAAAAGTGGCTATACAAAAGTCGCTTAGTATAGAGGAAACCTTGGCCGTGAGGCCAACCCGGACGGCCCATGGAGCGGGAAGAACCGCATGACCATCAGCGCAGATGATCAACTGCCGATGACACGCTCAAAAACATTATGATATAACATATCAATCCAGCACAGGCAGCACAGGCTTCTGGCCTTTCAGTTGTTCGCCACCTACCCGCCCCCTAGAATGGCCAGCGTCGGTGTTCCCAACGGAACTTAATAGAGAATCCGCCGTGGCGTGCCACGAAACGGAACTGCCCCCGCAACTGTAGGCGGCGAGCGACGCTCATCGATGCCACTGGACATCACGTCTGGGAAGGCGAGCTAGCCATGACCCGTCAGTCAGGAGAACTGCCGATCCACTACTTACCTCGAGCAAAGCAGTCTGGCCAGCAGGTCACGGCCAGGGCTGAGCTCATCATGCACGGAAGGGTACATGATGTTGAGATTGACCATGGCCATGGCCGCAGGCGCCATCGGCCTCGTTCAGGTGGCACACGCCGCCACCGACTATCCGCTGACGCTGACCAACTGCGGCGTAGAGATCAGTGTAGCGTCGGCCCCGGAGCAAACGGTGACCGTGGGCCAATCAGCCACGGAGATCCTCTATTCGCTGGGGCTCGCTGACCGAGTGAATGGCACGTCGGTTTGGTTTAATCCGGTGTTGCCACAGTTTTCTGAGGTCAATGAAGGGATCGAGCGGATCGCCAACGACGACCCGAGCTTTGAGGCCGTGGTCAATAAACGGCCTGAGCTGGTGGTAGCGCAGTATGAGTGGCACGTAGGCCCCACCGGCAGTGTCGCTACCCGTGAGCAGTTTCATGAGCTGGGTATTGACACCTATGTCATGCCCGCCGATTGCGACACCAAGGATAACTCCACCGGCGGTGATGGTACCCGCACCGCCGCCTTCTCGACGGATTCAATCTATAAAGGCATTACCGAGCTAGCCCAAATTTATGATGTGCAAGACGCTGGAGAAACCTTGGTAGCCGATCTTATTGACCGCGAAGCGCGTGCAATTGAGCTGGCGAGCAGCCTTGACCTACCGGAAGACCTGTCGGCGGCATTCTGGTTTTCATCGACAGACCTGGGGGTTAGCCCCTTCGTGGCGGGCCAGCTCGGCGCACCGGGCTATATGATGGACAAGCTTGGTATTCACAATGTGATCGAGTCCGATGAGGAGTGGCCCACTGTCGGTTGGGAGAGTATCGCCAGAGCGGATCCCGATGTGCTCGTGATCGCTCGAATGGATCGCCGTCGCTTTCCTGCCGACGATATTGAAGCCAAGCGTGAGTTTCTGCGTCGTGACCCGGTCACCCGTGAGATGAACGCGGTCCAGAATAATCGCATCGTAGAGATGGATGCCCATGCCATGAGCGCCACGATGCGCACTATTTACGGCCTTGAAACTCTGGCCGAGGCGCTGGCGACGATGGCATTTGACGAATGAGCATCGCGTTAACGCGGCTATCGACGGCGGGTTTCGAGGTGCGCTGGCTATGGATAACCCCGCTCGTGCTTGTGACGGCTCTGATCGCGGGCACAGCCATCGGCGAAACCGCCATTCCAGTGGATACCATCCTGAAAGTACTCGCCAACCAGCTGTTGGGGGCTGATTACGCAGTCGACCGGATCGATGAGGGCATTATCTGGAATTATCGTCTTAGCCGCGCCGTCGTGGCCGCCTGCTGTGGCACCAGCCTGGCCTTGGCGGGGGTGGTATTGCAGGCCTTGCTGCGCAACCCCCTGGCCGACCCTTACCTGATGGGTATTTCCGCTGGCGCCTCTACCGGCGCGGTTGCCGTGGCAGTGGCTGGATTGGGCGCCGGGGTGCTTTCGCTCTCTCTGGGGGCCTTTACCGGCGCCCTGCTCGCCTTTGGCATCGTGGTCCTGCTTGCCCACGCAGCCAACAGCGGCGTGGGTGGCGGACGTGGCGTCCAGGCAGCGGGTGCCATCATTCTGGCGGGCATCGCCGGTTCGCAACTCTTCAATGCATTGACGGCCTTCATCATCACCAAATCGGCAAGTGCCGAGCAGGCAAGGGGCATCATGTTCTGGCTAATGGGCAATCTCTCTGGAGTTCGCTGGGCCGATGCGACACTGGCTGTGCCAGCCGCCCTTTTTGGGCTGCTGGTTTGCCTGTGGCACCGCCGCTCATTGGATGCGTTTACCTTTGGTGCCGACAGCGCCGCCTCCATGGGCATCGCGGTGCGCCCGGTGCGCGGGATGCTGATCATTGCCATGGCGCTGGTGACGGCGGTGATGGTATCTATTGTGGGGGCGATTGGCTTTGTCGGCTTGGTGATTCCCCATGCCATGCGCTTTATTGTGGGTAGCCAACACACCCGCTTGGTACCCGCCACGGCGCTTGCGGGCGCAGTATTTTTGATTGGCTCGGATATTCTATCGCGCATTCTGATACCCGGCCAAGTGCTACCTATAGGCGTGATTACCTCGCTGGTGGGCGCCCCGGCATTTGCACTTATCCTCATTCGCGGCAGGAGGTACTGATGCGCTTGATGGCCGAACGGCTAGATTGGGCGGTGCATGGTACACCGCTGCTGAGGGACATCAACCTCACCGTGGAACCAAGCCAAACCTTTGGCCTGGTGGGCCCGAACGGCTCGGGAAAAACCTCCCTGCTGCGTCTGCTAGCGGGCCTGAATAAACCCAGGTCCGGGAGGGTATTGCTCGACAGCCAGCCCATGCACTCCCTCAGGCAGCGTGCCATTGCCCAGTCCATTGCGCTGGTAGAACAGCAGGCGGAAACCACTGACCGGATCACCGCACGCCAGGTGGTTTCACTGGGACGCACGCCGTTTCTCTCGGCGCTGCGTCCATGGTCCATGGAAGACGATCACATCGTGGCTAAAGCGTTGTTCGATGTGGACATGGCCCATATGGGCGATCGGCTTTGGCATACCCTCTCGGGTGGCGAGCGACAGCGCATCCATATTGCAAGAGCGCTGGCTCAACAGCCCAGAATACTGCTACTGGATGAGCCCACTAATCATCTCGATATTCGTCACCAGCTATCGATACTGCAACTGGTTCGAGGGCTACCGATCACGGTCATCATCTCACTACACGACCTCAACCAAGCCATGGAGTGTGATCGCATCGGCGTCATGGAGGGTGGCCGCCTGATCGATAGCGGCGCTCCTCATGAGGTGCTGACCCCGAGCAGGCTGCACCACACCTTTGGCGTACACGCGCATCTCATCGAAGACCCCTCGGATGGCCGACAGATCATGCGATTCAGGAGCACGACTGCCTAGCCACTGATAGGCACGAACACCGGCGCGCCGTCCACCACTACCGTGGCCAGCCGCTGGCGGTAGAGCCGCTCCAGCGCGCTGGGCACCAGCATGGTGTCCCGGGGGCCCCAGCAGGCTTCGCCGCTGGGGTAAAGCAGCAGAATGTGGTCGCACCAGCGGGCGGCCAGGTTGAGATCGTGCAGGCACATCATCACCGCGCTGCCCTGGGCGGCCTGTTCGGCCATCAGCGCCATCACCGCACTTTGATGGTGTAAATCCAGATGATTGGTGGGTTCATCGGCCAGCCAGAGGCTGGGGGCCTGGGTCAGTACCGTGGCCACGGCCACCCGCTGGCGTTCGCCGCCGGAAAGCGTATTCACCAGGCGGTCGCGCAGGTGGGCCACGTCCAGCGCGGCCAGCGCGGCTTCGGCGCGGGCGTAGTCGTCGGCACCTTCCCGCTGCCACAGGGAAAGGTAGGGGTGGCGGCCTATCAGCGCGGTCTCCAGTACCGTGGCGGGAAAGCCGTCCAGCCGCTCCTGAAACACCAGCCCCAGCCGCTGGGCCACTTGTCGCCTGCGCAGCTGGCCAAGCGGCGTGTCGCCCAGCAGCACCTGCCCCGAGCGGGGGGCGTGAAGCCCGGCCAAAGTGTGCAGCAGCGTGGTCTTGCCCGCGCCGTTGGGGCCCAGCACGCCCCACACCTGCCCCGGCTCGATGGTGAGGTTCAGCGCGGTGCCTGAACGGCGCCCCGGCACGTCAATGATCAACTCCTGGGTGGCCAAGCGGGTCATCAGCGGCTCCGGTAGAGCAGAAAGAGGAACGTGGGCACGCCCAGCAGCGCGGTGATTACCCCCACGGGCAGCTGTTCCGGAGCAATCAAGGTGCGGGCCAGGGTGTCGGCCAGCACCAGCAGCGTGCCCCCGGCCAGGGCGCAGGCGGGCAGAATCAGCCGCTGGTCGTTGCCCAGCACCAGGCGCAGCATGTGCGGCACGATCAGCCCCACGAAGCCGATGCTGCCCGCGCTGGTCACGGCGGCGGCCGTGAGCAGGCTGGCGGCGATGTAGATGCTCCACTCCAGCGGGCGCACATTGACCCCCAGCGCTGCGGCCTGCAGCGGCCCGCGCGCCATGACGTTGAGGCTACGCCCCAACGGTACGATCAACAGGCAGACCACCAGCAGCACCGTCAGCGACGGCCAGGGGGTACGTGAATAGGAGAGATCGCCCATCAGCCAGTAGAGCATGCCGGGCAGGCGCTCGGCGGGGCTGATCGCCAGCATCAGGGTGACCACCGCGCCCCAGCCGGCAGCCACCACCACGCCGGTGAGCAGCAGCCGCGAAGGGGTCCAGCTGCCGGTGCCGTGGGCCAGGCCAAATACCAGCAGCGTTGAAAGAAAAGCGCCGGCAAAAGCCGAGCCGGTGATGACTGTACCGCCAACCCCCGCCAGCATGGCGGCAAGCGCCCCTACCGCCGCACCACCGGAAAGCCCCAGCACATAAGGGTCGGCCAGCGGATTACGCAGCAACACCTGCATTAGCGCGCCGGCCACGGCCAGCAAGCCACCCACCGCAAATGCCGACAGTGAGCGCGGCAAGCGCAGCTCAAGGATTAACGTGCGCGACAGGACATCGCCCTCGCCACGTAGTACCGCCCACAGCGCCTGGAGGGTGACGTCAGCGCTGCCCACTATCAGCGACAGAGCCAGTGCGGCAAGCCCCGCCCCGGCAAGCACAGCAAGCGGTACGAGCAGATGCCGTGGCCGCTGCATGCTACGCATGCCTGCTTCAGCGACGCCCACGCGCCACCTCAAGTTTTTCACACAGAATACGTGTCCCCTCAAGCAGTCTCGGTGTCGGCCGTTGAATCAGCGAAGGCGGCACGAAGAATAGATTGTCGCGCTCCACTGCGGTCAGGCTCGGGTACTGCTCCCAGTGCGTTAGCCAGTCGCGATTCTCCTCGCCCATGCCGCCGGCGATGATCGCCTCCGGATCAACAGCCAGTACTGCTTCGTCATCGAGGCGTGGTACCAGCCGGGGAAGCTCACCGAAGACATTGGTCCCACCGCACAGCGCCACCATCTGCCCGATCAGGTGGTCATCATTGACACTCATCAGTGGCTCATCCCACACCTGATAGAACACCGAGACCGGCTCTGCTTCGGCGTAGCGTGCGGCGAGCTCGGCCATGCCGTCACGAAAATCATCAGCGACGCGATAGCCTTCTTCTTCGCTGCCGGCCAGCTGCGCCAAGCGTTCGATCGCCGAGGCCACGCCCTCGATGTCACGCGGCTCGATGTAGAACACCGGTATGCCCAACGCCTCGATGGTTTCGAGCTGTTCGCTGGGGTTACCAGTGACCCAGCCGATCACCAGATCGGGCTGCAACGTCACCAAGCGCTCCAGATCAATCCGGCCCAGGTTGCCCACCGAAGCCACATCCCTGGCCTCGGGCGGATAGTCGCTGAAGGCCACCACCGCCACAACCTGATTGCCGGCCCCGGCGGCATAGACCAACTCAGTGGCTCCCGGCGAGAGCGTAGCGATACGCTGCGCCGGAGCCGCCAGGCACACTTCCCTGTCGGTATCGTCGACGGCGCATGGCGCATCGGCGCGCGCCTCGCTCGTACCCAGCCCCGCCAGGGCCAGGCCGAGCGAAGCCCAGAAGATGGTAGCGGGGCCAAGGGCCCCGCTGAACTGGCCACTACTGGCCAAAATGAACACTGACAAAGGCCGCACGGCCGGCGTTGAGGTAGTCACGCGCGGTTTCGTACTCCTTGTCGAAGGCATTTTCCACCGTCAGGCGCGCTGACCACATGGGAGCGAACTGCCAGCCGGCACGTAGATTGACCAGCCCAAAGCCACCCAAACGGGTAGTCTCATTGTTGTAATCATCATGCTCATAGCGGTGGTTTTGAGCCACCCAGGAGCCGCCTAAAGACCAATCATTCAATTGCTTGTCGATATCCACGCGTATGCTCTGGCTCGCTCGGCGATTTAAGCGCCGATTATTTTCTCGATCCTCGGGATCGATATAGGTCAGTGCTGCCTGCAGCGTCCAGTCATTGATCTCAGCGCCAGCACTCAGCTCCACACCGCGAATGCGCGTGGTGGGAATATTCGTTGTCGTGCCGCCTCTTTGCCAGTCAATCAGATTGTCGATCTCAGTCTGATAGAGCGCCGCGTCCCAAAACCAACGCGCATATTGACCTCGCACCCCAAACTCCATGGTTTCTGAGGTTTCCGCCTCCAGATCAGGATTAGCATAACCCGGCCAATATAAATCGTTGAACGTCGGCGCCTTGAACGCCGTGCCATAGCTGGCACGTAGCGTGTGGTGGGCATCCAGGTCATAACCGAGCGCCAGGCTGCCGGTCACTTCATCGCCATAAGCTTCATTGTCGTCATAGCGCAGGCCGGCCTGAACGGCGAACGGCGCGAAATCCAGCAGCGCCTGACCGAAGACAGCCTTGTTATCGCGATCCTCGACATCATAGGGTCCTCCAAACGGCCCGCTCCCTGTACTACTGCCGGCCACACTATCGTTCATGTACTCCGCGCCAATAATCAGCTCATGCACACCGGCACTCAAGGTATTCTCCCAGCGAGCCGTGCGTGTCTGGGTGTCGAGGATGGAGTCATAGGCATGGTTGACGCTCTCATCACGCGCTTCGCTAAGCGTCAAGCGGCTGCGCCAGTTATCCGTGATCGGTAGCTCACCGTAAATTCCCGCCACCTGCTGTATATAGTCCGTCGTAGCCAAGCTACCACTTTCATCATACTCAGTGGTACCGCGCGCCCTCAGTGCCAGAAACCCCACTTCCGCGCCATTACCGAAAGTATGCGACATGCGCGCCAGCGCCGTGGTGTTGTCGTAGCCCATATCCTCACCACCACGACGCACCGGCTCACCATTGGTATCGAAATGGCTGGCGGCAAAGCTATAGCGGGTACCGCCGCTGCTGCCGGAAAGGCCGGCACTATAGCGCTGGGTATCGAAGGAGCCGCCGCCAAACGAGAAGCGTGGGTAGGGGCCACCCTCTTCGCCATCGTGCGTAAACAGCTGTACCACACCACCCATCGCGTCGGCGCCATAGAGACTGCCACGCGGGCCGCGCACGATCTCGGCACGCTGGAACATGCGTGGATCGAGGTACTGCCAGGCAGCGCCACCCGCGGTGGCCGAGCGCAGGCGAATACCGTCGATCATTAGTGTCGTTGCGTCATTACCGGTACCACGGATATAGACGCCACCGCTCTTGCCGAAACTGCCATTGGAAGTGACATCGACCCCCGGCTGGCCGCGCAGCAGGTCCGTGATGCTCACCGGGTCCTGGCGGCGAAGCGTCGCTTCATCCAGAACGGTGACCGAAGAGAGACTTTCATTGGCGGTACGCGGTGCCAACGCCGCCGTCACGACGACAGGATTGAGCGTATCGTGACTGGCCGAGGCCTGCTGCTGCGCCTGCGCATGAACGGCCATGGGCACGGCGGCCATGGCAAATGCCGCCAACGTGACGGTAGAAGATAAACGTTGCATGATGGACCCCTTGCGCACTGTGCTCACCCGCACAGCGTGTTTTTAGTGACCGGGCAGGGGCACACAAGGGAAAGCATCGGCTGAACGCCTCTGGTATTCGCCCTGCACATGCCCACCGCATGCCGGTAATCCGTGGCTTTTTCAGCCGTCACTCCTGGGCCGGTCTCCGGGCTGACGAGCGAAAGGAGGCGCTTTTTTCAAGCGCCGACCCTTTCCGAACGACCACCTTCCCATGCCTGAGCACAGTGGCGTCCTGGCCGTTCTTGTCTCGATCACCGTTGCGGGGGCAGCGTTGGATTGACGCAGTCGCGTTTACCAACTTCCCGTTTAACTGAGGGCGAAGGGTCGCCATCAGCACCTAAGAGTGCGCGTAAACTAGCAACTTGCGCTAATCAGGTCAATTTTGGCCAGGCGGGGCATGCTGCACTATGTCGGACTTTATGACGTGCTTTTCAGCGCTTGCACGAGCCCATGGCGCACGTACCACACCTGGCTTGCCTGGGCGGCGGCGTCCTGGGTGAACCAACCGCTGAGGTCCCTCAGGCGGCGCTGGTCCCGGGCCATGGGCACCAGGCCTCGGCCCAGCTCGTTGGCAATCACCACCAGGGTGGCGTGCTGGCCTGCCGCTGCCTCGTCCAGGCGCTGCAGATCTTCGCGCCAGTGGGCGCGCCATTCGTCGCTGCTGAAGTCGGAGTGAATGGCCGCCGAGAGCCATTCGAACAGGCCATGCAGCACCAGCGGAGTGCCGGGGTGCATGACGTGGGACACTTCTTGCAAGCGCTGGCCCGGCGCCAGGCGCCACCACACCGCGCCGGGAAAGCGCTGTTTTACTGCGTCTCGCTTGCCTGCGCTGGCACCGCCGATGAACAGTTGCATTGCCACTCTCCTTTGCCTGCATCGTTGGGCTGATAGGTCAGCTGCCAGCGACGGCCCTGGGCCTGATGGACGATGCCCGCCCAGAAATCCAGCGTTTCGAACCGGCGGCGCAGCTCACGAATCACCCCGCCGTGGGTCACCACCAGCACCTTGCGATGGCCCTGTTCGCGCGCCTGTTGCGCCACCTCTTCCAGCCAGCCATCGAGGCGCTCGCGCAGCTGGCCAGACGACTCACCGCCGGGTATCTGCAGCTCGCCCGCGCTGTCTATCCAGGCGCGGTAGTGCGGCAGCTCCTTGAGTTCATCGTAAACCTTTCCTTCGTACTCGCCAAAATCCAGCTCTCGCAAGCGCGGCTCCCGGTACACCGGCATGCCGGGCTTGGCCGCCTGTGACCACGCCAGGGTTTCCTGGCAGCGGCCCAGGTCACTGGCATGAATGGCATCGAAACGCTCGCTTGCCAAAGCGTCACGCAGGGCCAGCAGGCCCGCTTCCGCGTCCGGGAACAGCAGCGGGATATCGCGCTGCCCCTGGTACCGACGCTCCAGATTCCAGGACGTTATACCGTGGCGAACTGCCACCAGCTCCACATCAAGACCAGTAGCCAAAGCTCTCCTCCTTCGATAGTGGCACCCACCATGTCACCGTTGATGCCGTGAAATAAGCGCAGCAGCGCCTGACGCACCAGCACGACCCACAAGGCCGTGGCCACCAGCCAGACCCACAGCCCCGGCATGAACAGTGCCCCGACCAGCAGCGGCAGCAGGGCCAGCACCACGTCTCTTCGGCCCAGCGACTGCTGCCAGCTAAAGGCCAGACCGCTGGGCTGGGCACAGGGCGTCAACACCAGCAGGGCCACCCCCGCCAGCCGACCCAGCGCGGGGGCCACCACCAGCCAGCCAAGCGGCGCCTGATAGTGCACCAGCGCCCATAGCAGCACCCCTTTCCAGGCCAGCAGAAACACCAGCGCCAGCATGCCAAAACTGCCCACCACCGGGTCTTTCATGATCTCCCATCGGCGGGCCACGGGCTGGTTGCTGCCCAGCGCATCGGCCAGGTCCATCACGCCATCCAGGTGCAGGCCACCGGAAATGGCCACCCACAGGCTAAGCAGTACCAGCGCCGTGATGGGCGATGGGGTTTGCCACTGGCCCAACAGCAGGGCGACACAGGCCAGCAGCGCTCCCACCATCAGGCCCACCAGCGGGTAGGCGCGAATGGCCCAGCGCCGGGTGGCCTGTGTCCAGGGGCAGGCAACGGGGATCGGCAGGCGCGTCAGAAACTGCAGCGCCAGCAGCATGCCGTACAGAGCGTGTTTCATGGTGCGCCAGCCGCCTTCCATTCGATGGACTGCCCGGCCACCACCTCCACCACCCGGTCGGCCTGGGCCGCCAGCCAGCGGTGCAACCTTTGCAGGAATTCCACGTAGCGCCACACCTCTGCCGAGGCAGGCAGGGGCGCTTCGTTGAGATCGTTGGAGACCACCACCAGCGTCACCCCCCGGCGGCGGGCATCGTGAAGCGCACGCACCAACAGTGCAAAGGCTTCCGTTTCACTGACCGGGGCGGCGCCCTCCTGGGTATTGAACATCACCTGGCTGGCCCAGAGGGTCAGGCAGTCCAACAGGGCGGCATGGCCGTTGGGCACCTGGGCGACGGCCTGTTCGATGTTGAGCGGAGCTTCCAGGGTGACCCAGTGGTTGGCGCGGCGGGCCTGATGATGGCCTACCCGTTCGGCCATTTCGCTGTCGTAGATGTCGGCGGTGGCCACGTAGTAACACGTCTTGCCGTCGGCGTACTGCTGAACACACTGCTCCGCCACCAGGCTCTTGCCCGACCGAGCCCCTCCACTAACAAAGACAATCATTCAGCACCTTTGACAACCGATCATTGGTCACACCATCGCGCAGTGCCAGCCTTAGCCAACCACCCTTCAGGCCAGCAAAACCATGGGTATGTCGCGCCAGCATACCTTGGTGAAGCAGGCGTTCAAGCAGCACGATACTGGAAATGCCCCGCTGCCGCTGGGCGGCCCCAGGCCGCACCAGATGAAAGCAGCTGTGGCTGGGCACCACCTCCAGCCCCAGCGCGGCCAGGGCAGCGCCCATGCGCGGCTGCTCACGGGCCAACCACTGGTGGGTACGCCGAGCAAAGTCCTCATCCGCCAGCAGCGGCGGCACCAGTTCGGCGGCCAGATGATTGACGCTCCAGGGCGGTTGCTGCGCCTGAAGCTGGCCGATACGCCCCTCATCGGCCAGCACGTAGCCCAGCCGCAGGCCCGGCAGGGTAAAGAATTTGGTCATGGAGCGCAGCAGGATCAACGCCGGGTAGCGTTGGAGCAGCGGAGTCAGCGGTGCAGCCTCCAATGCAAGGTCAATAAAGGCTTCATCCACCACCAGCGAGGCCCCCGGTTTCAAGGCGTCCAGCAGCGCCTCGATAAGCGCCACGGGCAGCAGCGTGCCGGTGGGGTTGTTGGGGCGGCAAACGAACACAACATCAGCGCTGGCCGCCGCCTGCAGCAACGCGGCCGCGGGCGGGTCGAAGGTGCCCGGCAACAGGCCAAGCTCGCTGATGCGCACACCGTGGGCGTTGCAGGCCCGGGCGTACTCGCCAAAGGTGGGGGTGACGATCAGCGCCTGCTGGCCAGCGTGGTGCGCCGCCGCCAGAAAGATGGCTTCCGCGCCACCATTGGTGAGCAGTACCTGCCCCGGCTCCACGCCTGCGTGTTCGGCAATCGCCTGCCTGGCGGCGCGGTAGTCCGGTTCGGGGTAGCGGCCCAGCCCAGCCAAGCGCTGGGCCAGGTAGCCGGTTACCCAGTCGGGCGGGCCCAGCGGGTTCAGGTTGGCGCTGATATCTTCCAGCGGGTGGTCGGCAGGCAGGCCAAAGCGCTGCAGCAGCGCGGCGGCCTGGCCACCGTGGCTTGGCCAATGGTCGAGGGGAAGGTTGCCGGGCTGGTCGCGCATCACCCGGCCACCGTCGCCATCACGAGGCACAGCTGCAGGAAGAACAGCAGCAGGAAGAACATTAACCAGGCCCCGTGCATCAGCCAAATCGTGGTAGTGATGTGGCTGGCTTTCAGTAAATCATGGGCGGTGCCCAGCGTGGCCCGGTGTGATACTTGCCCCTGGTAGACGTTGGTGCCGCCCAACTGGACGCCCAGCAAATTCGCCACCATCGCCTCGGGCCAGCCCGCGTTGGGGCTTGGGTGGCGGGGTGCCTCGCGCCAGGTGGCCGCCAGGGCGCCTCGCCAGCGCAGAGGTGAGCGGTGAAACACCCCATACAGCACGCCCGCCAGCCACAGGCACAGGGCGGTCAGCCGGGCAGGCAGCCAGTTGGCCAGGTCGTCCAGCCTGGCCGAGGCGTAGCCGAAGTCGCCGTAGCGTTCGTTCCGGTAGCCCACCATGGAGTCCAGCGTATTGACGGCCTTGTAGGCCAGCGCCAGCGGCGCGCCCCCCAGCAGCGCAAACAGCAGCGGCGAGGTAATGCCATCGACGGTGTTTTCCGCCACGGTTTCCACCGCGCCTCGGGTAATCTCGGCTTCATCCAGAGCCTGGGTATCACGCCCCACCACTCTGGAAAGCGCCTGCCGCGCGCCGGGCAAGTCGCCCTGCCGCAACGGGGCGGCAATGGCCCGCCCGGCATCCGCCAGCCCCTTGATGGCCAGCGTGGTGGCCAGCAGCCAAAGCTCGGCGGCCAGCCCCAGCCAGGGGTGCACCCACGACAACAGCGCAAGCCCCAGCCAGGCCACCGAAAAGGTGCCCAGCACCACCACCAGGGTAAGGCACCCGCCCAACAGGCGCCGCCGCCGGGGGCTGCCTTTGTTCCAGCGGTGCTCCAGGGCGCTAATCGCCTTGCCGATGATCACCACCGGGTGGGGCAGCGCGCGCGGGTCCCCCACGATCAAATCGATGACGATGGCCAGCGCGACCCATCCGGCCAGAGCGGGCAGGCTCAGCAAGTCGATGCTCATGGTGCCTTGCCACTCACCCCCGCCTGGGAGAACGTGGCCATGTCACTGAGCATGGCGGCAGCAGCCTGTAGCAGCGGGTAAGCCAGCGCCGCCCCACTGCCCTCGCCCAGGCGCATTTCCAGGGCCAGCAGCGGCTGCGCCGCCAGGGCTTCCAGCGCCAGGGCGTGGCCCGGCTCCGCCGAACGGTGGCCAAACACCAGGTAGTCGCGCAGTGCCGGGGCCATGCGGCAGGCGGTCAGGGCCGCCACCGTAGCAATGAAGCCATCCACCACGGCGGGCAGGCGGTAGGCCGCCGCCGCCAGGTACGCGCCCGCCATGGCGGCGATTTCCAGGCCGCCCAGCTTGCACAACACCTCCAGAGGGTCATCAGGATTCGCCTGGCGATTGGCCAGCGCCCGTTCGATGACCGCCGCCTTGTGGGCCTGCTGGGTGCTGTCGATGCCGGTGCCCGCCCCCACCACCTGGGCGGCAGGCACCCCTAGCAAGGCCGCCAGCATGGCGCTGCTGGCGGTGGTGTTGGCTATGCCCATTTCGCCCACGATGAGCCCATTGGCCCCCGCCTGTACGGCCCGCTCGACCGCTGCCATGCCGGCCTGCATGGCCTGGCGCGCGTCGTCCAGCGGCATGGCGTCGTGGTGCAGCATGTTGGCCGTGCCCGAACGCACGCGGGCATCGGTGGCTCCCGGCAGCGGTCGCGGCGACGCCACCCCGACATCCACCACGTCCACCCGAGCGCCCAGCTGGCGGGCAAACACGTTGATGGCCGCGCCCTGCTGAACGAAGTTGGCGACCATCTGCGCGGTCACCTCCTGGGGAAACGCCGACACGCTTTCAGCGGCCACGCCGTGGTCGGCGGCAAACACCACCACGGCGGGGCTATCCACCCGAGGGCGGGCGCTGCCCGTGATGGCGCTGAGCTGAATCGCCAGCGCTTCGAGCCTGCCCAGGCTGCCGGGCGGCTTGGTCAAAGTGTCGAGGTAGGCACGGGTGCGCTCAGCGGCGGCGGCATCGACGGGGCCGATGTCGGGCAGCCAGGGGTAAGCGGCAAGGGAATCAGAAGCGGCAGCAGAGGACGCGCAGGGAGGCATGGCAGCTCCAGTGGCAGCAAAACCAGAGATGAAGTGATCGCAAGCGCAGCATGGTAACAGATGCGGGCGGCCAGCGGAGCCGCCCGGGCTGTGGTTACCGTACCGGCAATCAGTAAACGGGGGTTTCCTGCCAGCCACCGCCCAGCGCCTTGAACAGCGTCGCCGTGGCTGCCAGCTGCTCACGGCGCGCATCGGCCTGGGCCAAACGGGCCGAGAGCAGGTTGCGTTCGGCCTCCAGGCGCTCCAGCTGGCTTACCTGCCCCTGGTCGTACATCAGCACGGCCAGCTCCCGGGTGCGGGCAACGGCCTCCAGCTGTTCGTCGATGGCGGCCAGCCGTCGCTCGCTGAAGTCGTAGCTGTAGAGCGCATCGCGCACTTCGTTGAAGGCGGTCAGCACGGTCAGGCGATACTGCGCTTCGGCCTGTTCGGCCAGCGCTTCGGCGCTTTCCACCCCGGACTGGCTACGACCGAAGTCGAACAGCGGCCCCATCACCGAGGCCCCGACGCCCCAGGTGCGGGCCACATCGCTGAACAGATCACTGGTGCTGGCGGCCGCAGTGCCCAAAAAGGAGCTGAGATTGAGCGACGGCAGGCGGTTGGCCTCGGCCACGCCGATCTGGGCGGTGGCCGCAATCAGCGCCGCTTCTGCCGAGCGAATATCGGGCCTGCGCTGGAGCATCGCCGACGGCATCACGGCAGGTATGCCCACCGGCTGGGCCAGGTCATCCAGCCGCGACGTGCCGGTGTCCAGGGTAGTCAGCAGCTCATCAGGGGACATGCCCACCAGCGTGCCCAGGGCCCCGCGCAGGGTTTCCACCTGCTGCTTGAGCGACGGCAGCTCTGCCTGCAGGTTGCGCCACTCGGCTTCGGCCTGGCGCAGTTCCAGTTCGCTGATGTCGCCATGCTCGAAGCGCAGCGCCTGAAGGCGATAGGTCTCCTGGTACGCGGCCAGGGTCTCTTCCATCAGCGCTTGCTGGGCTTCGGCACTTTTCAGGCTGACGTAGGTGGTGACCACGTCACCGATCACGCCCAGCTCGGCGGCGTCTCTGGCAAACAGGCTCTCCTGCAGGGCGGCCATGGCCGCCGCGCGCTGGTTGGCCAGCCGCCCCCACAGGTCGATTTCATACTCCAGGCTGGCGGCCAGGGAGTACTGATTATTGGTGGAGGTCAGCAGCTCCTGCACGGGCTGAACATCGATGGGCAGCGCCGCCCCCGGGGTGCGCTCACGGTTGGCTTCGGCCTGATAGCCCACGGTGGGAAAGCGCTCGGCATCGGCAAACCCCAGCTGGGCCCGGGCCTCGCGAATGCGCGCCAACTGAATCGCCAGTTCGAGATTGTCTTCGCTGGCGCGCTCGACCAGCCGGTTCAGCGCCGGGTCTTCGAAGCGCTGCCACCAACGGTGCCAGTCGTCACGGGCCTGCTGCTCCAGAGTGATATGGGCAGGCCAACTCTCCGGCAGCTCGATGTCGGGCGTTTGATACTCCGGGCCGACCGCACAGCCTGCCAGCAGCAAGGCCAGCGCTGAGGCAGTGGTGAACGGTTTGAGGCGGGGGCCCCACGGGCGATTCCTGTGCACGCTGATCATCCTTGCAGTTCGGGTGAATACCGATTTAGGGCGGCGTTTAACCAAACACCTGTTCGAAGTGGCTAAGAGTACCTATTATAGGAGACTAACGAAACAGGGGATACATCACACCACCGTGATCCCCCATTGACTTGCAGGGAGGCATTGAATGAGGTTCATCCGCAAGGGGAAGTGGCTACCCACTCTGGCCGGGTTGCTGGCATGCGTGACGTTATTGGCAGGTTGCAGAGACGCCGAAGAGCCCCCCGAGCCTCCGGCTCAGGTGGTCAAACTGTTTGAGACCGGCCAGCAGCAGGCCTTTTCGGGCCGTCGTTTCGTGGGTCGCGTCGATGCCGTGAGCACCGTCAATCTGGCCTTTCAGGTGGGCGGGCGCCTGACCACCTTTCCAGCCGTACAGGGCACCACGCTGGCCAAAGGCGAGCTGATCGCCCAGCTCGATCAAACCGATTACGCCTTGCAGGTGCGCGCCGCGGAAGCGGAATTGACCCAGGCCCGTCAGCATCTGCAGCGGCAGGAAAATCTGTATCGCCATAACGCCGTCTCCGCCTCGGTGCTGGAAGCGGCCCGCACTGATGCCGAGCTGGCCGCTACCCAGCTGGAGAGCGCCCGCCAGGAGCTGGCCTACACCTCATTGTACGCGCCCTTTGATGCGCTGATTGCCCGCCGCCTGGTGGAAAACCACACCACGCTGCCGCCCAATGCCGAAGTCGTCCGTATTCAGGACATCTCGGAGCTGCGCATTCGCATCAACGTGCCCGAAGCGCTGATGCAGCATCTCGATGGCGAACACGGTTTCAACGCCGAAGCCGAGATCGCCACGCTGCCCGGCGAGCGCATTGCGCTGGAGTACCGCGAACACATCACCGAGCCCGACGAGGTCGCCCAGACCTATCAGGTGGAGTTCGCGCCCGCCCAAGGCGAGCACCTGGTGGCGCTGCCCGGCACCACGGCCACCGTGTTCATCGAGCCCGCCGAGCGGCTGGTGTCCGGGGTGATGATGATTCCAGCCAGCGCCCTGGACACCACCGAGAGCGGTGATTTTCGCGTGTGGGTCTACGACCCCGACGAGGGCACGGTATCGCCCCGGGAGGTCACCGTGGGTGAGCTGAGCGACGACGCCGTGATGCTGGTGGCAGGCGTTCAGCCTGGCGAGTCGATTGCGGCGGCCGGGGTACACCTGCTGCGCGACGGCATGCGCGTCAAACCGCTGGATAACGCCCTCTAGGAGCCGCCATGAACATCGCCAAGCTGTCCATCGAACGGCCTCTCAATACCTGGCTGATCGTGGTGATCTGCCTGTTGGGCGGTATCTGGGGATTCAATACGGTGGGCAAACTCGAAGACCCCGCCTTCACCATCCCCAACGCCATCATCAATACGCCCTACCCCGGCGCCACCGCCGTGGAAGTGGAAGAGGAGGTCACCGAACGTCTGGAGCGCGCCATCCAGGAGATGGAGCAGATCGACGTCATCAAGTCGAAGTCGCTACCTGGGCGCTCGGAAATCCAGGTGGAAGTCCACTCCAGCTACCGCAGCCACGAACTGCCGCAAATCTGGGATGAGCTGCGCAACAAGATCAACGATGCCCAGGGCGACCTGCCCGAGGGGGTGCTGGGCTCCCAGGTCAACGACGATTTCGGTGAAGTGTACGGCCTTTTCTATGCGGTCACGGCCGATGGGCTCACCACGCGGGAGATCCGCGACATTTCGACGTTTCTTCAGCGCGAGCTGCTGGCAGTACCCGGCGTGGCCAGGGTGACCACCGCAGGCGAGCGGGAAGAGACCATCTACATCGACATCTCCAACGAGCGCCTGACCACCCTGGGCATTCCCATCAATCAGGTCATCAACACCATCCAGACCGAAAACGCTGTGGAAAACGCGGGCAGCCTGCGGGTAGGGGAACGCCAGGTGCGGCTGGTGGCGCGTAGCGACATCGACAGCACCGCGCTGATCGAAGCCATCCGCATCGGCCGCCCCGGCACCACCGAACAGGTGTCGCTGATGGATATCGCCACCGTCTACCGCGAGCCCAGCGACCAGCCCAACCAGCTGATTCGCTATAACGGCGAGGATGCCTTCACGCTCGGCATTGCGGGCGCCGCCAACGACAACATCATCGAAGTGGGCGAAGCCGTCGAAGCCCGCATGGAAGAGCTGAAAAGCCGCCTGCCGCTGGGCGTAGAGCTGCATCCTCTCTACGAACAGCACCATGTGGTCAACGATGCCATCAACGACTTCCTGCTCAACCTGGCCATGTCGGTGGCCATCGTGATCGGGGTGCTGTGCCTGGCCATGGGCTGGCGCATCGGCGTGGTGGTCGGCAGTACCCTGCTGCTCACCGTGCTGGGCACCCTGCTGTTCATGGGGCTGTTAAATATCGAGATGGAGCGTATCTCGCTGGGGGCGCTGATCATCGCCATGGGCATGCTGGTGGATAACGCCATCGTGGTCGCCGAAGGCATGGTCACCAACATCAAGCGCGGCCAGCGCGCCAAGGAGGCTGCAGGCAGCGCCGCCAAGCGTGCCCAGCTGCCGCTGCTGGGCGCCACGGTGATCGGCATCATGGCCTTTGCCGGTATTGGCCTGTCGGACGATGTCACCGGCGAATTTCTCTACTCGCTGTTCATGGTCATTCTGGTGTCCCTGATGCTGAGCTGGCTGCTGGCGATCACCGTCACCCCGCTGTTTGGCTACTACCTGCTGCGCCAAAAAGGCGACGACGAGGATCAGTCCGCTGACGAGCAGCAAGCAGGCGAGCACCAGCACGAGAACGAGGAGAACGAGGAGAACGACGACGAGCCCAGCAAGCGCGAGCTGTACGGCGGCTTGCTCTATCGCGCCTATCGCCGGGTGCTGCTGTTGGCACTGCGCATACGCATCGTCACCGTCAGCGCGCTGGTGCTGATCACCGCCGTGTGCCTGTGGGCCTTCAGCCTGATACCACAGTCGTTCTTTCCGGACTCCAACACGCCGCTGTTCTTCGTCAATGTGGAGCTGCCCCAGGGCACCGACATTCGCTCGACCGCCGACTACGCCGCCGATATCGAGGCGTATATCCTGGAGCAGGAGGACGTGGTATCGGTGGCCAGCTTCATCGGCCAGGGCGCTACCCGCTTCATGCTCACCTACGCCCCGGAGCAGCCCAACACCGCCTATGCCCAGTTCATCGTGCGCACCGAAGACCTGGACGCCATTCCCGCGCTGGACCAGCGCTTCTACCGAGAGCTGAACGAAGCGTTTCCCAGCGCGCAGGTACGCACCCAGCGGCTACAGTTCGGCCCAGGCGATGGTGCGGACATCGAGGCGCGCTTTCAGGGGCCCTCCCCGGAAGTGCTGCGCTCGCTGGCCGACCAGGCCCAGCGCATCATGGCCGACAGCCCCTACCTGATCGACCCGCGCACCGACTGGCGTCAGCAGGAGTTGGTGGTGCGGCCGCGCATCAACGAGGAGCGCGCCCGCATTGCCGGGGTCAGCCGTGAAGACATCACCCAGACCCTGCAGTTTGCCTCGTCGGGCATTCGGGCAGGCACCTACCGTGAGGGCGAGCACCTGCTGCCCATCGTCGCCCGCCCACCGGCGGCCGAACGGGACGATGTGGCGCTGCTGGAAAACCGCAACGTGTGGAGCGCCGCGCAGCAGCGCTTCGTGCCCATCAGCCAGGTGGTCTCCTCCTTCGATACCGATAGCGAGGAAGCGCTGATTCAACGCCGCAACCGGGTGCGCACGCTGACCGTCGGGGCCGACCCCGCCGAGGGCTATACCGCCGCCCAGGCGTTCGACGGCATTCGCGAAGAGCTCGAGGCCATGACGCTGCCACCGGGCTACCAGCTGAGCTGGGGAGGTGAACACGAGGATTCCGGCGATGCCCAGGAGGCGCTGGCCCAGCAGCTGCCCATCAGCCTGCTGGTGATGCTGCTGACCTCGATTTTGCTGTTTGGCAAGCTCAAGCAGCCGCTGATCATCTGGCTGGTGGTGCCCATGTCGGTGTGTGGCGTGGTGATTGGCCTGCTGGTAACCGGTCTGCCCTTCTCGTTTACCGCGCTGCTGGGCATGCTCAGCCTGTCGGGCATGCTGATGAAAAACGCCATCGTGCTGGTGGACGAGATCGACGGGCAGATCAAGGAGGGCAAGGCGCGCTTTTCTGCACTGGTGGACGCTAGCGTCAGCCGCTTGCGGCCGGTCTTTCTGGCCGCTGGCACCACTATCCTTGGCATGCTACCGCTGCTGGCCGACGCCTTCTTCAACAGCATGGCGGTGACCATCATGGGCGGTCTGGCGTTTGCCTCGCTGCTGACGCTGATTGCCGTACCCACCCTGTATGCCATGCTGTTCCATATCAGCAGCGATGAGGTCGAGTCCTGAGCAGGCGCGTTCGGCCCATGAGCGCTTTTTAGCCATCATGGGCCGGGGCCGGGGTCACTCGGCTCATCCTTTCGGGTAATAAAACTACAACTTAAGCTATAAATCGGCTTTTTATTGCCGTAAGGTCTCTATTATTGGCGCCATAAAATGTAAAATAACTACAAGATACTTTCACCGTCTCTACTCATGCAGAGGTTTCTATGCCTGGTTCAACGTCTGGTTCTACCCCCGCAGCCCTTCACCCCAAGGTCGCGGAAGTCACCCAACGCATTCGTGAACGCTCTGCCGAGCGCCGCGCCCTCTACGAGCGCCGCATGGCCGACCAGCACAAGCGTGGCGTGCATCGTGCCGAGCTCTCCTGCGGCAACCTGGCCCACGGCTTTGCCGCCTGTAGCCCGCAGGAGAAAGATTCCCTGAAGCTGATGAACAGCGCCAACCTGGGCATCATCTCGTCCTACAACGACATGCTGTCGGCCCACCAGCCGTTTGAAACCTTCCCGGAAACCATCAAGGCGGCGGCGCGGGCCATGGGTTCCACCGCGCAATTTGCGGGCGGCGTACCGGCCATGTGTGACGGCGTAACCCAGGGCCAGCCGGGCATGGAACTATCGCTGTTCTCCCGTGACCTGATTGCCATGGCCACGGCGGTGGGGCTGTCACACAACATGTTCGACGCCGCCATTTACCTGGGCGTGTGCGACAAGATCGTGCCGGGCCTGTTCATCGGTGCCGCACGCTTTGGCCATCTGCCCGCCATGTTCGTACCCGCAGGCCCCATGCCCAGCGGCCTGCCGAACAAGGAGAAAGCGCGCATTCGCCAGCTGTATGCCGAAGGCAAGGTGGGCCGCGAAGAGCTGCTGCAGGCAGAGTCCGACTCTTACCACAGCCCCGGCACCTGCACCTTCTACGGCACCGCCAACTCCAACCAGCTGATGATGGAAGTGATGGGCCTGCACCTGCCGGGCACGTCGTTCGTGAACCCCGGCACCGAGATGCGCGAAGCGCTGACCCGCTACGCCACCGAACAGACCATTCGCAATACCGAAGCAGGCGGCGAGTACCGTCCGTTCTACAAGCAGATCGACGAGCGCGCCATCGTCAATGCCGTGGTCGGCCTGCTGGCCTCCGGCGGCTCGACCAACCACACCATGCACCTGATTGCCATGGCGGCAGCGGCGGGCATCACCCTGAACTGGGACGACTTCACCGACCTCTCGGCGGTGACCCCCAGCCTGATGAAGGTGTACCCCAACGGCCAGGCGGACATCAACCACTTCCAGGCCGCAGGCGGCATGAGCTACCTGTTCCGTGAGCTGCTGGGCGCTGGCCTGCTCCACGGTGACATTCCCACCGTCTTCGGCACCGACCTGACCGCCTACACCCAGGAGCCCTTCCTGGAAGAGGGCAAAGTGGTCTGGCGCGAAGGCCCGGAGAAGAGCCTGGACGAAGAAGTGCTGCGCCCGGTCGCTACGCCCTTTGCCGCTACCGGCGGCCTGACCGTCATGAAAGGCAACCTGGGCCGTGGCGTGATCAAGGTCTCGGCGGTGGCCGAAGAGCACCGGGTGGTCGAAGCGCCGGTCAAGATCTTCGAAGACCAGAACGAAATGAAAGCCGCCTTCGAATCCGGCGAGCTGGACCGTGACGTGATTGTGGTGGTGCGCTTCCAGGGGCCCAAAGCCAACGGCATGCCCGAGCTACACAAGCTCACCCCGTTTTTGGGCGTGTTGCAGGACCGTGGCTTCAAGGTCGCGCTGGTCACCGATGGCCGTATGTCCGGTGCGTCGGGCAAAGTGCCTGCCTCCATTCACATGAGCCCGGAAGCGCTGGACGGCGGCCCGCTGGCCAAGCTGCGCGACGGCGACGTGGTGCGCCTGGATGCCAATGCCGGCAGCCTGGAAGCCAAGGTGGATGCCGCTACCTGGGCCGAGCGCCCGCTGGCCGTTGCCAATCTCGACCACTACCACGTCGGCCTGGGCCGCGAGCTGTTTGCGGGCTTCCGTCATCTCGCCATGCGCGGTGAAGAGGGAGCCGGTTCGCTGGGGGGCTTCGAAGCCGATGACCTGGCCCGCCAGCAAGATCAGATCTTTCAAGAGGACGCCTGATGCGACCGGCACTGATCGGTGATATTGGCGGCACCAACGCTCGCCTGGCGCTGGTAGCGCCTGGCGAGGTAACGCCCCACGATATCCTCAACCTGCCCTGCGCGGACTACCCCGGCGTGATCGAGGCGATTCAGGATTACCTCGCCCGCGTGGGCGCGACCGGGGATAACGCCCCCGAGGAGGCCTGCCTGGCCTTCGCCTGCCCGGTGCACGCCGAGCGGGTGAAAATGACCAACAACCACTGGGACTTTATGAAAAGCGACGTTCAGCAGGCGCTGAATTTGTCGCTGTTCAAGGTCATCAATGACTTCACCGCCCAGGCGCTGGGCGTGCCCCACGTGGGGGAAGATAATCTGGTGGAAGTGCAGCCTGGTGAAGCCCAGTCGCACTCGACCCGTTTGGTCATCGGCCCGGGCACCGGGCTGGGCGTGGCCGGGGTGTTTCCCGGCCAGCATGCCTGGATTCCGCTGCCCACCGAAGGCGGGCACGTCACCTTTGCGCCCACCGACACCACCGAGCGCGCACTGCTGGATGTTTTCCTGCAGCGCCACCAGCGGGTCAGCGTCGAGCGCATCCTGTGCGGCCAGGGGCTGCTGGAACTCTACCAGGCCCACTGCGCGCTGGAAGGCCAAGCGCCACGTTGCGAAACCCCCGCCGAGGTGACCCAGGCGGCCAATCAGGGCGACGCCCTGGCCACGGCCACCCTGCTGCGCTTTTTGAAAATCCTCGGCGACGTCTGCGGTGACGCCACCCTGACCATGGGCGCACGCGGCGGCGTATATCTGTGCGGTGGCATTCTGCCCCGGCTGCTGGCGTGGCTGCCTAAATGCGAACTGCGCGCCAGCTTCGTCAACAAGGGGCGCATGGGAGCGTACAACGCCGATATTCCGGTGTGGATCGTGACCCACCCGTGGACCGGCCTGCTGGGTGCCGCCGAAGCGCTGCATAACGAAGAAGTCTTTTAAACCGACGGAAACACGCCATGGCTGCTGTGACCTTTGACGTGCCGTTCGTACTCGGCATGATGCGCCTGCATGAAGCGCAAGAGATGCACCAGGCAAGCCAGCTGGCCGACTGGATCGAAGCCCGCCTGGAACAGGGCCTGCACTGGTTCGACCATGCCGACATTTACGGCAGCGGAGCTTGCGAAACGCTATTCGGCCAGGCGCTGCGTGCCCGCCCGGCGCTGGCCAAGCGGCTCCACGTTGTCACCAAAGCCAGCATTGCCAACGACAACCCGGCCGCGGGCTCCGGCAAGGTAAAGCACTACAATGCCAGCCCGGCATATCTCGGCCGGGCCATCGACGATGGCTTGAGCCGCTTGGGCGTCGAGCGCCTCGATCATTTTCTGATTCATCGCCCGGACCTGCTGATGGATGCCGAGGCCACCGGCCGTGTGCTGGACGATGCCATCGACGCGGGCAAGATTGGCGCGGCGGGGCATTTCCAACCACCTGCCCAGCCAGTGGCGCAGGCTGCAACGCCACATGCACCAGCCGCTGCGGGCCAACCAGATCGAGCTTTCCATTGCCCATAGCGCGCCGCTGTTCGACGGCAGCTTCGACGACCTGAACGCCGATGGCCATGCGCCCATGGCCTGGTCGCCACTGGCGGGCGGCCAGTTGATGCAAGGCGAGATCAGCCGCGTGCTGAACCGTTTGGCAGGCGAGCTTGGCAGCACCCCCGGCGCGCTGGCGCTGGCGTGGCTGCGCACCCTGCCCGGCCGCCCGGCGCCGGTGGTGGGCAGCGTTAAAGCGGAGCGCATTGCCGATATGCTCAATGGCCCGGAAGCCCTGCCCCGAGAAGCCTGGTACGAACTGCTTGAGGCGGCCCGCGGCCACTGCGTCGCTTGACGCGCTTGTTTCACATCCAATGCCAATAATGACAAGGAACGACCTATGACGCCAGTGATTGCTTTCGGTGAAGCCTTGATTGACATGCTCTCCAGCCGCCTGGGCGACGACACGGGGCCAGAGACCTTCACCCCCTACGCAGGCGGTGCGCCAGCCAACGTGGCGGTGGCCTGCGCCCGGTTGAGCGTACCCAGCCAGTTTCTGGGCATGGTGGGTGATGATACCTTTGGGCACTTTCTGATCCGTGAGCTGCAAAGCCACGGCGTGGACACCCAAGGCGTGGTGCTGACCCGGGAGGCCCGCACGGCGCTGGCCTTCGTTTCACGAGACAGCCATGGCGAGCGCACTTTCGACTTCTACCGCCCACCCGCCGCCGACCTGCTCTACCGCCTGGAGCACCTGCCCCACGGCGTGTTCGAGCAGCCTGCCATCGTGCACCTGTGCAGCAACAGCCTGACCGACCCGGAAATCGCCGACACCACCCTGGCCATTGCCGCCATGGCCAAGCGAGCGGGCTGCCTGGTAAGCGTGGATGCCAATCTGCGCCATAACCTGTGGGCGGACGGCTCGGCGGATGTGTGGCGGGTCACCGAGCTGATCGATAGCGCCGAGCTGGTGAAGGTCTCGCTGGAAGAGCTGGACTACCTACGCGGCGACCATCCCAGGCAGGCGTGGCTCGCCGAGCGCATGGCCGCCGGTGTGAAAGTCATCGTGATCACTGACGGCCCCCATGACGTGGTGCTGAAAGGCGTTGGTATCGAGCAGACCATCACCCCGCCCAGCGTGACGGCCGTGGACACCACCGCCGGTGGCGATGCCTTCATTGGCGGCCTGCTGGCGGAGCTTTCCCGGTTCGGCATCGGCACCAACTGGCATCAGGACAGCGCGTTTCTCAGCCGCGCGGTGGACATTGCCTGCCGCTGTGGCGCCCATGCCGTGACCCGACCCGGCGCTTATGCCGCCCTGCCCACCCACGCCGATATCGAAGCCCTGCGCGGCTCCGCAGGCTAGCCCTCAGCGTCGCCGGGCAGTCTACTCGGCGACGCTCTGAGTGAGGCCTTCCATGATCGCCACCCGACCGCTGACCAGGTTCAGCGTGGTCGGCTGACGGCGATGATCCACCAGGCTCACCTGGCTGATGCTGCGCTGCTCGGTGGCGCCCTCGATCAGCATTTCCAGCGTTCCGTGATCGCACCACCAGAGGATCTTGACGGTCAATCCATCGACGCTGCCCGCCGCATGGTCGCAGGCGAAGTGTTCATCGAAGGCGGCCTGGCCGTTACTGCCCTGGCGCGCATAGTGCAGCGCCGTCTGCGTTTCACCCGCCGACAGCCATAACTGCTGCTGGTAGCCCTGCTGCAGCGAGAGCGCCAGCCGCGTCCCCGGCTGCAGCGTCAGGGTCATCTGCCCCTGCACGGCCGTGCCTTCCGGCAGGGCGATACAGTGCTCCCCCACCGTTTGCAGCGAGCGAGGCGAGAGATGGCGGGGGGCGCCGAGCGCTCGAGCCGCCTCACGGGTGAAGCGCTGGTATAAGCGCACGCCGCGATGCGTTGCGCGCAGCGCAAGCTCCCTGGGCAGACTCATGGTGCCCCGCCAGCCCGCTTCAGGGGCATGGTTGGCGTACTGCCAATTGTTCAGCCACGCCAGCGCCAGCCGCCGCCCAGGGGTATTCGACCAGCTCTGCACCGCGTAGAAGTCCCGCCCTTCGTCCATCATCAGCACGCTATCCGGGGCGTTGTCATTGGTGAAACGCTGGCCGTCGAAATCACCCACAAAGTACTGGGTAAACGAGCCAAACGGGTTATCCGGCGTAGCACCAATGCCCACCACCAGCACCCAACGCGACGCGGGCTCATGGGGCTCGGCGCCTTCCACCGGTAGCTCGAACAGGTCCGGGCACTCCCAGGGGTGCTGGGTGTGCGCGCCCTCGCCCGCCCCAAAAGCGCTGGCAAACTGCCACGCCAGCAGGTTGGTCGAGGTATAGAAGTGAATCTCCTGCCCGCAGGCCAGCGCCATCACCCAGCGCTGGCTGGGGGCATGCCACACCACCTTGGGGTCGCGGAAATCCTTGAAACCGGGCGGCGGCAGGACGGGATCCCCCGCATAGCGCTGCCAGGTACGCCCCTTGTCGCGGCTGTACGCCAGGCACTGGGACTGCTGGTAATCCTGTGGGTCATCGGAGAGCACCTTGTGGCAGGTATAGAACGCCAACAGCCCAGGCTTGCCATCGAACAGCCCCGTGACATCGTGCTCATCCACCACGGCGCTGCCGGAAAAGCAGGCCCCTTCTTCATCGGGCGCCAGCGCAATGGGCAAATGCTGCCACCGGCACAGGTCACGGCTGACCGCATGCCCCCAGTGCATCGGCCCCCACTCGGTTCCCAAGGGGTGGTACTGATAAAACAGATGGTACTCGCCTTCGAAAAACACCAGCCCATTGGGATCGTTCATCCAGCCCATCGGCGGGGTGAAATGCACCACAGGCCGCTGGGGCTCAAAATCCGCTAACGTCATGCTTAAAACCTTAACTTAATCGGTCAACTTAATCGTTTAAGTTAGCGTATCACGACTCCCCTCCATGCGTACTCCTCCCCTTTAGGCGTAAGTATAAAAAAGTTCGTCGCATTCTGGCGTGAAAGCGAAGCAATTCCTGGTAAAGCGCGATGAACCTTGCTTATTGCGGAGGGCCATGTGAGACGGCCATGACCAGTGATGAACATCGGCGCGTGATGGATTCATTGGGCGACTGCCTGGGCAGGCACCAGTGCCGCCATCATCGCGGGCTAAAGCCCCCTCCAACAACAGCAAAGTGGCTGGGGTGGGGCCTGTGAATTCAGGATAGCCTGAGTAGTCACCTAAACCTGCCTGTGGGAGGCCAATTCATTGGGCGACTGCCTGGGCAGGCACCGATGCCGCCGTCATCGCGGGCTAAAGCCCCCTTATATGGACCCGTCCCGTTGAGCAAGCAAGCCATGAGATGGACACGGATGAGGACTGCACGCTTATATCCGGCCTTTGATGATAGCGCTGCTATCTGGCCCTGATGGAATGCGCACTCTCTGCTCTTAATCTCCCACGCGGCCTCTCATTGGGCCTCCGAGCTTTACAGAGTGACAGAGAGTCGGTCTTACCTGTGTGCCATCAATTGTCTTACTCACGCAACCTCGGGTGTGCTTACTTCACACAACAATATGACTTTTTTCCAAGGGCCTCGTCGAGGCAGCTGCCTCACTTTTCTATGCTTGATAAGTGCGTTGATGCGCAAGGATCGACCAGCAAATTCGCGCCATTTTGTTCGCCAGGGCCACAATCGCCTTACGCTGACCTACCCGTGCCGCCAATCGGATGATCCATTGCGCCAATCGGTCGGGGTGCTCTTGACGTTGAAATTGCCTCAACGCCGCTCTCGCTCCATGAACCAGTTGACGGCGCACCTCGCTATTGCCGCGTTTGGTAATGCTTTTCAGGACGTTCTTGCCGCCACTTGAGTACTGTCTTGGCACCAGGCCAATCGAGGCGCTAAATTGCCGTCCATTGGGGAAGCGCCGGGGATCCCCCATATGACTGAAGAGCAACGTGGCATTGACTGGACCAATGCCTGGCACACTCATCAGCTGCTTCACGCTGGGCGTGGCCTGGACATACGCGCCGAGCCGTTTATCGTATTCGGCGACGCGTGTGTCGAGTGCTTGCCACTCATCCAGGAGGTCATGCATGACATCGCATAAAGCCATACCCAGCTGAGTGTGACGCTCGTCGAGCAATCGGCGTATATCGCCTTGTCGGATGACGCGGTGGCCTTGGGCCACAATGATGCCAAACTCGTTTAACAGCCCACGCAACTCATTCCCAACGGCCGTCCGAGCGCGCACAAGGCGGCTGCGCACCCGGTGGAGGGCTTGTAGTGACTGTTGCTCCTGCGTTTTCACCGCCACGCGCCGTGTCGCCGGACGGGCTGCCGCTTCCGCAATACCGGCGGCATCACGCGCATCGTTTTTATGGCCTTGAATAAACGGTTTGACGGCCTGCGGGGGGAGCAGATGCGCCTCATGACCCAGCTGGCGGATTTCTCGCGCCCAATAGTGAGCGGAGCCACACGCTTCCATGGCCACGAGACAGGGTGGAAGGTTCGCAATCACTGTTCTCAACTGATCACGTTTGACCTTTTTGCTAAACACTTTATGACCACTGTCATCAACTGCATGAAGTTGAAAAACATGCTTGGCAAGATCAATACCCACAATGCTAATGTTGTTCATGGATGGATCCTCTTTCAAGATGCCGTCAGTGCCCTGCGCACGTTAGATGAAGTGCTTCTTCATCTTGGCACAGAGGGACGGGTCCATCCCATTTCCCACAACAGCAAAGTGGCTGGGGTGGGGCCTGTGAATTCAGGATAGCTTGAGTAGCCACCTAAGCCTGCCTGTGGGAGGCCAATTCATTGGGCGACTGCCTGGGCAAGCACCGGTGCCGCCATCATCGCGGGCTAAAGCCCTCCTCCCACAACAGCAAAGTGGCGGGGGTGGGGCCTGTGAATTCAGGATAGCCTGAGTAGTCACCTAAACCTGCCTGTGGGAGGCCAATTCATTGGGCGACTGCCTGAGCAGGCACCGGTGCCGCCGTCATCGCGGGCTAAAGCCCCCTCCCACTGGGTCATCTCCCACCGGGTCATTGCCCAGCCCACCTGTGGGAGGCCAATTGATTCACGCCAGTCAGCATAGAACCTAAAAAAAGCCCGAGCATGGCAACATGCTCGGGCAAACGTCCTGCTCACATGACCCGACATCAGTGAAGCAAGTGACGAGAGTGCTCGGTACGGTATTACGGTGTTAGCTGGCTACCCATCAGTGATGGAAACGCTCGGCGGCCTGGCGGGCCAGTTCGCGGATGCCGCCCCAATCTTCGGCGTCGACCATGGCTTTCGGGGTCAGCCAGGAACCGCCAACGCACATCACGTTGGGCAGCGAGAGGTAGGATTCAGCGTTGTCCACGGTGACGCCGCCCGTGGGGCAGAAACGTGCTTCCGGGATCGGCGCACCGAACGCCTTGATTGCCTTGGCACCGCCGCTGGACTCCGCGGGGAAGAATTTGAAGCGGCGGTAGCCGTACTGCCAGCCGGTCATCAGCTCGGAAATGGTAGAAACGCCCGGCAGCATGGGCACCGGGCTCTCGACGCCGTAGCGGTATAGCGCCTCGGTGGCCCCCGGCGTCACCACGAAATCGGCGCCGACCTGCTCGGCCTGGCGGTACTGGGCAGGCGTGAGCACCGTGCCGACACCAATGCTGGCCCCCGGTAGGGCTTCTTTCATACGCTTGATGGCTTCCAGCGCGCAGTCGGTGCGCAGCGTCACTTCCAGAACGCTCAGGCCACCCTCTACCAGCGCACGGCCCAGCGGCACAGCATCCTCGATGCGTTCGATGGTAATGACCGGAATGACTTCGGCCTTCAGGCAAATACTGTCCAGCTCGGCGGTGCGCGTTGAGGGTAACTGTTTATCGATGGTCATCAGTGAATCTCCAAGCAAATTGTTATTGGCGAAGGCCTGCCGTCAGGGCGCCCAGTAGATCGCCAGCGGGCAAGATAAAAAGGTGCGAATCGGCAGTGTCCGAACGTCGTCACCACTCATGGCGTTGGCCAATACGGCACGTTTGTCATCGCCGGTAATGTGCAGAATGTGGCGTTTTGCCTGATGCAGGCGGTCCGCCGAGAAGGTAATACGCGGCTGCGGCTGGCTGGGGGTGCGCACGGCAACCAGCGGCTCGTCGGTGGAGAGCGCCAGCCCCAGCTCCTGGCTATCCGGGAACAGCGAGGCCGTGTGGCCGTCTCCGCCCATGCCCAGAATCACCACGCTGGCGGGCCAGGCAAGCCCTGCCGTGGCCTCGGCCACGCTGGCTACGCCCTCTTCCGGCGTGCCGTGTGCCGAGGTCAACGGTACGAACGTAGCCGCTGCTGCTGGGCCTTGCAGCAGGTTGTCGCGCACCAGTTTGGCGTTGCTGTCGCTGCTCTGCTCATCCAC
>NZ_AJTS01000024.1 GCF_000275725.1 Vreelandella stevensii S18214
CGGCCGCCAAGGCTTGATAAACGGCTTCTGCCAGCTGCTCGGCCAGCGCTTGTCGTGTAGTGCTCATCTCAATAATCCTCGTACCAGCTGCGGCCATCCTGGGTGATCATGGCAATCGAGGCCACCGGCCCCCAGGAGCCTGCGGGGTAGCGGCGTGGCGGGGTCTCGCGTGATTTCCAGCCGTCGATCAGTTGGTCGCACCAGCGCCAGGCGTGCTCCACTTCATCACGCCGCACGAACAGGTACTGTTGGCCTTTCATGACTTCCAGCAGCAGACGCTCGTAGGCATCCGGGATACGCGATTTCGGGAAGGCACTGTTGAAATCCAAATGCAGCGGACCGGGGCGCAGGCGCATGCCCTTGTCCAGGCCGCTATCCTTGGTGAGTACCTGAAGGGCGATGCCCTCTTCCGGCTGCAGGCGAATGATCAGCTTGTTGGAAGCGATGCCACGCTGGTCCGGGTCGAAGATGTAGTGCGGCTGCTGGCGGAAATGAATGACGATTTGCGACAGCTTTTCCGGCATACGCTTGCCGGTACGCAGGTAGAACGGCACGCCCGCCCAGCGCCAGTTGGACACTTCGGTCTTCATGGCCACGAAGGTTTCGGTCTGGCTCTGGGTGTTGGCGCCCTCTTCTTCCAGGTAGCCCGGCACGGCCTGGCCATCGCTGGTACCGGCAATGTACTGGCCACGCACCACGTCGCGGCCCAGCGCTTCGCCGGTAAACGGCTTCAGCGCCTTGAGCACTTTTACCTTCTCATCACGGATGGCATCGGCATCCAGATTGGAAGGCGGGTCCATGGCAATCAGGCAGAGCAGTTGCAGCAGGTGATTCTGCACCATATCACGCAGCTGGCCCGCGTCGTCGAAGTAGCCCCAGCGCCCTTCGATACCGACCTTTTCGGCCACGGTGATCTCGACGTGAGAGATGTGGTTCTGGTTCCACTGGGTGCCGAAGAGCGGGTTGGCAAAGCGCAGGGCAATCAGGTTCTGAACCGTCTCTTTACCCAGGTAGTGGTCGATGCGGTAGATGCGGGACTCGGGGAACACGGCACCAATGGCGTCGTTGATCTCTTCCGACGACGCCAGGTCATAGCCAATCGGCTTCTCGACGATCACCCGGGTGTCGTCATCCAGGCTGTTGCTGGCCTGGAGATTGTGGCAGATATCGCCATAGATCCGCGCCGCCACGGAAAGGTAGACCACCATGGGGCGCCGTGCGCCTTCACGCCATTGGCGAAGCGCGTCGTAGCCGTCCACTGTGGTGAAGTCGAGCTTCAGGTACTCCAGCCGTTGCAGGAAGCGCTCCATGCTGACCTTGTCCTGCTCGTCCTTTTTCAGACGCTTTTGCAGCGCGGTGCTGACCAGCTGACGAAACTCGGCCGTGTCGTGCTCCTGACGCGCCAGCCCCATGATCCGCGTGCTTTCGGGCATTAAGCCTTCGCGGTCAAGATGATACAGCGCAGGGAACAGCTTGCGCATGGCAAGATCACCAAGTGCCCCGAACAGCGCGAGATCTATCGCGTGATTGGGGTCGCCTAGCGGTGCATGTGACTGGCTCATCTCAGCTCCTGTTTATAATTAGGTGATCCAACTTATGTAGTTAGATTACCTAAAATCTATCTGATAACGGGCATTATACGCAATATTTCGTGTAATTTTACTACAAAAAAATCGCCGTGGCTGCTTTTCCTGTCAGGCGGTGCCTGTAGTGCTCGGCCCTACGCCCCCGACATACGCCATCCTCCTCCCCCGCAGGGAGGAGGCGGCGCACCACCAGATTGGCGAGGCTGGCATGACAAGGCACGGGCTGACAGCATCGTGCACGACAATAACAATGGCATTACACGAGGTATGCACATCATGGCAATGAATCGCATCTTTTTCACGCCGCTATTGGCCACGGCCTTCGCCGCCGGTCTCTCCGCCCCCGCGCTGGCCTTCGAAGAGGACCGCCTGACGATCTGGATGGGCGACAACAAGGGGCAGGAAGGCATTCGCGCAGTGGCCGCGCAGTTTCTGGAAGAGACCGGCATCCGGGTAGAGGTGGTGTTTCCGGACAACCTCACCGACCGCTTTCAGCAGGCCGCGGGGAGCGGTCAGGGGCCGGACATCGTCATCTGGGCCCACGACCGCATGGGGGAATGGGCGCAAAGCGGCCTGCTCCGGCAGGTATCCCCCAGCAGCGCGTTCCGTGAAGGGTTTTTCGATTTCACCTGGGAAGCCGCACTGTGGAACGGCGATACCTATGGCTACCCGATTTCCGTGGAATCCCTTGGCCTGATTTATAACAAGGCGTTGGTGGATACCCCGCCCGACAGCTTCGCGGAACTGATCGAACTGGACGCCACCCTGGCCCCCGAGGGTAAAAAGGCCATCCTGTTCGACTACAGCGAGCCCTATTATGGCTGGACCCTGCTGGCCGCCAACGGCGGTTACCCGTTCAAGCAAACCGATAGCGGCTATGATGTCAGCGACATTGGGGTCAACAATGCCGGCGCCCTGCAGGGAGCCGAGCTGCTGGTGGAGCTGATCGATAGCGGCGTGGTGCCCCGGGGCACCGACTACAACCTGATGGATACTCGCTTCAACCGGGGCGAAGTCGCCACCATGATCAGCGGCCCCTGGGCATGGCCCAACCTGGAGCGCAGCGGCATCGATTATGGCGTGGCGCTGCTGCCCCGGGTAGGCGACGAGCGCGCCCGACCGATGTTTGGTGTGATGACCGCGATGATCAACTCCGCCACGCCCAACGACTTCCTGGCGGTGGAGTTTTTGGAGAACTACCTGCTGAGCGAAGCGGGCATGCGCACCTTCAACAGCGACGGTTCGCTGGGCGCAGTGGCGCATATCGATTACCAGGCAGAGCTGGCGGACAACCCCAACATTGCCGCCACGCTCGACAACGCCGAAGTGGGCATGCCGATGCCCAACATTCCTGAAATGGGAGCCTTCTGGGCGGCCATGGAGCCCGCGCTGCAGAACATCGGCAGCGGGCGCCAATCGCCCCAGGAAGCGCTGGATGCCGCTGCTCGCCGGATGCGCCAGTAGCCACTCTTTTGCCCTTGCTGCCCGGCGGTGTAAGCGCCGGGCAGCCTTCAGGAAGCCATCATGTATACCACCAACGCATCTCGTGGTCTGCCCCGCCACCGCTCTCGTCATCTTGCCGAACGCTACACCCGCTGGGCTCTGCGCGGCGTGATAGCGGCCCTGGTCATCGCTCTGCTCTGGCTGGTGCTGGCCTTTCATTTGAACGGGCAGTGGATGTTCGCACTGCTGTTTCTGCTTCTCGGCGGCTCGCTGGGCGTGGTCTTCACCAAGCGTTCGCTGATGAGCCACCGCTATATTTTCCCAGCCGTGGCAGGGCTGGGGGTGTTCGTCATTTTTCCGCTGATCTACACCTTCGGGATCAGCTTCAGCAACTACAGCTCCACCAACCTGCTCTCGGAAGAGCGGGTGCGCAGCCAGTTGATGAGCCAGACCTATCAGGAGGACGATGACGCTTTCGATCTCACGCTTTATGCCGAAGGCGACCTGGTGCGTTTGCGGCTGGAAAACGAGCGCCAGCGCTGGATGTCATCACCGCTAAACCTGGCCAATGTGGAGTCTCGCCAGCTGGGCCTGCAGGCGGCCAGTGACGCCCCCACCGCAGACCCGCTGCCCATGCGCGACATCATTCAAGCGCGCGGTGCCCTGCAGGGGCTACGCCTGATCACTCCCGAAGGCACCGAGCTGCGCATGGCCGGTATTCGCCAGTTTGCGCCCATGCTCGACCGCTACGAGGCCCGGGAGGATGGCACGCTATACGACCGCCGAGACGACCGCGTGCTGACACCGAACCACACCATCGGCTTTTTCGTCGCCGACGATGGCCAGCGCATCACTCCGGGCTGGCCGGTCAACGTGGGCTTCTCGAACTACACGCAAATCTTCACCGACCCGGACATTCGCGGCCCGTTCATGCAAATTTTCGTGTGGACCTTCGTGTTTGCCAGTCTCACCGTGGTGTTCACCCTGGCCGTGGGCTTCGTGCTGGCCTCCCTGCTGCAGTGGGATCAGCTACGCGGCAAAGCGATATACCGCACGCTGCTGATTCTGCCCTACGCCGTCCCGGCGTTCATTTCGATTCTGATTTTCAAGGGCATGTTCAACCAGCACTTCGGTGAAGTGAACATGATTCTGGATACCCTGTTTGGCGTGCGGCCCGAGTGGTTCACCGACCCGTGGCTGGCCCGCAGCATGCTGCTCATCGTCAATACGTGGCTAGGCTACCCCTATATGCTGCTGCTCTGCATGGGGCTGATTCAGGCGATCCCTCGGGATTTGTACGAAGCCTCGGCGGTGGATGGCGGCGGCCCGATCAGCAACCTGTTCCATATCACCCTGCCGCTGATCATCAAGCCCCTGACGCCGCTGTTGATTGCCGCCTTTGCGTTCAACTTCAACAATTTCGTGCTGATTGCGCTGCTCACGGGTGGCAACCCGGACATTCTGGGGGCCAGCACCCCGGCGGGCACCACGGACCTGCTGGTGAGCTACACCTACCGCATTGCCTTCCAGGATGCCGGACAGAACTTCGGCTTGGCGGCCGCCATTGCTACGCTGATTTTCCTGCTGGTGGCCGGTATGTCGTTGCTCAATTTGCGCCTTTCCAAAGTGAAGGTCTAGGAGGTTACTGATGGCCATGGTTCAACCACGCTCCGTGGGCGTTCGCCGCCTGGGAGCACATCTGGCACTGATCTGTTTCGTCTCGCTGATCGTGTTTCCGCTGCTGCTGGTGATCTCGATCTCGTTTCGAGAGGGCAACTTTGCCAGCGGCAGCCTGATCCCCGAGAACGTCTCGTTGGAGCACTGGTCACTGGCGCTGGGTATCCCCTGGGAGCGCGCCGATGGCACCATCGTGCAGCCGCCCTTCCCGGTGCTGCTGTGGCTGTGGAACTCTATCAAGGTGGCGGTGGTGTCGTCGGTGCTGATCCTGATGCTGGCCACCACCAGCGCCTACGCCTTTGCGCGCATGCGCTTCAAGGGCAAGGAACCGCTGCTCAAAGGCATGCTGATTTTTCAGATGTTCCCGGCGGTGCTCTCGCTGGTGGCGCTGTACGCGCTGTTCGACCGGCTGGGGCAGTTCGTGGGCTGGCTGGGCATCAACACCCACGGCGCACTGATCGTGGCGTCGCTTGGGGCAGTGGCGCTACATATCTGGACGATCAAGGGCTACTTCGAATCCATCGACGGCTCGCTGGAAGAGGCCGCCATGGTGGATGGCGCCAGCACCTGGCAGGCGTTTCGCTACATCCTGCTGCCGCTCTCGCTGCCGATCCTGATGGTGGTATTCATTCTGGCGTTCGTGATGAGCATCATGGAGTACCCCATGGCGTCGGTACTGCTGGTGGACGAGCACAAGCTGACCCTGGCCGTGGGCGCCCAGCAGTATCTGGCCGACCACAACCAGCGCTGGGGTAACTTTGCCGCCGCGGCGGTGCTATCTGGCCTGCCGATTACCGTGGCCTTCCTGATCTGCCAGCGCTGGATCATCGGCGGCCTGACCGCTGGGGGGGTGAAAGGTTGATGCGTATTTGACGCGCTGTTTCCTCGCTTGAGCGGTTTGCTCATCCCCGGCGCCTGAGAAACCTGCGCCGGGATTTTATTTTTTACGGACTTTTTATGCAGGTGCATGATGTTATAGGCCATGCTTAAGCAAAATGAATGATGAGCAAGGCAATGCACACGACAAACGCGCGGTTTTATCGCAGCAATGAGCTTTACCGACACTGGGCACCGGTGTTCAAGATTTTATCGGTACTATGGCTTATCCTCGCACTGTTCATGATGGTGCCGTGGGCGGTGCTGCTCATTGAGCGCGACCCGGACGCCCGGGCGTTCAGTCTCTCTATCATGCTCGTGCTCGCCTGTGTGGCTACCACACTGCTGCTCACTTATCGTGCGTCGTTAGAACTCAAACCGTGGCAGATGTTTATCCTTACGGCGGGCAGTTGGACCAGTATCAGCTGCTTTGCCAGCCTGCCGCTGATTCTTGGCGCTCCACAGCTGAGTTTCACCAACGCTGTGTTCGAGTCGGTTTCAGCGATCACCACCACGGGCTCTACCGTGCTGGTGGGTATCGATGGTCTCTCGGATGGCTTGAAGTTGTGGCGAGGCCTCATGCAGTGGCTGGGCGGCATCGGCATCATCGTCATGGGCATTGCCATTCTGCCGTTTCTGAAAGTAGGCGGGATGCGGCTGTTCCATACCGAGTCTTCGGACTGGTCGGACAAGGTCATGCCCCGCACCGGCGGCATTGCCAAAGCGACGCTGTCGATCTATGTGATCCTGACGCTAACGGCCATGGTCAGTTACTGGCTTGGCGGCATGCAACCACTGGATGCCATCGTGCATGGCATGACGTCGCTTGCAACAGGGGGCTTTGCCAACTCGGATGCTTCCTTTGGCGCCTACGCGGAGCAGCCTTGGCTACTGTGGATGGCCAGCTTTTTCATGCTCTGCGGTGCGCTACCTTTCGTACTGTACATCCGTTTCATCCGCTCTTCGCGCAGCGCCTTATGGAAAGACCAACAGGTCCGGGGGCTGCTCAAACTACTGTTGGCGGCCATCGTCATCCTGACCGCCTGGCGCGTCTTGCAAGGCGACAACTGGTTTGTCTCCCTCACCCACGTCACCTTCAACGTCATGTCCGTGGTCACCACTACCGGCTATGCGTCGGATGACTATACGCTGTGGGGTACACTGCCGATTGCAGCTTTCTTTTACTTGACGTTCATTGGCGGCTGTAGCGGCTCCACCAGCGGCGGCATGAAGATCTTCCGCTTCCAGATCGCCATGCTGATGCTACGCAATCAACTACGCTACCTGATTCATGCCAACGGCATCTTTACCACCCGTTACAACCAGCAGCCGGTCACCAGCGATATTTCACGCAGCGTCGTAGCCTTCTCGTTCTTTTTCTTTATCACTATTGCCCTATTAGCATTAGGGCTTGCCGCGCTGGGGCTGGACCTGGTGACGGCGCTTTCGGGCGCCGCCACAGCGGTGGCCAACGTCGGCCCTGGCCTGGGCGATACCATTGGCCCGGCAGGCAACTTCGCCGCCCTGCCCGATGCGGCCAAGTGGCTTTTATGTGTGGGCATGCTGATGGGCCGCTTGGAGATATTGACGGTCGTGGTACTGATGACCTCCATGTTCTGGCGGCGCTAACGGTGAACAAGATGCCAGCATTTCGCCTTCCTGATCAGCGCGAGTCAGCCTTGGTGCTCGGTACTAGCGGTGCTGCGCTGCTGGCCGCTTGGTGGTTGCACAGCTGGCTCGCGCTGGCCAATTTATCGCTGATTTTTTTAACGGCCGTGCTTGCCTGCGCCGTTCTGGCCAGTAGCTATGCTGCTTTCATGAGTGCGCTGGTGAACTTTGTAGCGTTTAACGTTGGCTTTACCGAGCCGTACTTTTCATTGGCAGTGTCTGAGCGGGAGCAGCTAGTCACACTGCTGTTCTTTTTGTTAATCGCGCTGGTGGTGGGTCGTATCGCGGGCGTTAGCCGCGAGCGTATGCTGGCGCTGAATGCCTCTCGGTTGGCGGAGGAGCAAGAGCGCTTACGCTCGGCCCTGCTCGCCTCGGTATCTCACGATTTACGCACGCCTCTCGCCTCGATTATTGGTGCCGCAAGCTCCCTGCGCACGCTGGATGCGCAGCTCAGCCAGCAGGACCGCTTTGCATTGCTGGACGGCGTTCTCAATGAAAGCGAGCGCCTGAACCGCTACATTCAGAACTTGCTGGACATGACACGACTGGGCCACGGCGAATTGGCGATCGAGCGCGACTGGGTCAGCGTCGATGATCTGGTGGCCTCCGCTCGTCGGCGTCTTACGGGTGTACTGACGCATATCAACGTGCATCAGGCATGGGATGGCGAGCTGCCACTCCTGAACGTTCACCCTGCCTTGATCGAGCAGGCGCTGGTCAATGTACTGGAAAACGCGGCGCGATTTTCGCCGCCTAACGGAGTAATCGCCATCGCTGCGTCTACCGACCCTCGCCATACCACGCTCACACTCACGATCACCGATGAAGGGCCCGGCATTCCCGCTGCCATGCGTGAACGAGTATTCGAGATGTTTTTCACCGGCAACGACGGTGACCGTAGCCTGCACGGCACAGGGCTGGGTCTCGCCATTTGCCGTGGCATGCTGGGTGCCCATGGCGGCACGGTGGCAGCGGCGGATGGCCCCAATGGGCACGGCACGCAAATCATCATGACGCTGCCTCTCTCGCCCTCTATTCAGGAGCCGAGCGATGACACCTGAGCCCGCCCGCATACTGATCGTCGACGACGAGCCCGCGATTCGTCAGTTCTTACGCATCAGCCTGGGGTCACAAGGCTTTTGCATCTGCGAAGCCAGTACAGGGTCTGCTGCTCTGCATACCGTGCGAGAGCGCTTGACGACTGAGCCCATCGATCTGATTTTGCTGGATTTGGGGCTGCCCGATATCGACGGCCATCAGGTACTCAGAACGCTGCGCCAGCAGGTCGGCATCCCGATCATCATTGTCTCGGTACGTGGTCAGGAAGCAGAGAAGGTGCGCGCCCTGGACAGCGGTGCGAATGATTATGTCACCAAGCCTTTTGGCATTCAGGAGTTGCTCGCCCGCATCCGCGCTCTGCTGCGTCAGCATCCGCCGACCATTGCGCCACCACGTTATCAGTGTGGCGCGTTAAGCATGGATATAGCTGCCCACCGGGTGACACTACACGGCGAAACGATCCATTTGACCCGAAAAGAGTTTGCGGTGCTGCAACAACTCATTAGCCAGGCTGGTCGTATCGTGACGCAAACCCATCTGCTGCGCACTATCTGGGGGCCAAGTCATGAGGACGACACCCACTATTTACGTATTGTGATTAGCAAGCTGCGCCAGAAACTGGACGATGACCCCCAAGCCCCCAGTCTACTGCAAACCGAGCAGGGAATTGGTTATCGGCTGTGCGTTGAGTTTGACCATGAGGACATGAGCGAATGAAGATTATCATTCTTGGCGCCGGCCAAGTGGGCGGCACCCTGGCGGAGCACCTTGCCCGCGAGGAAAACGACATCACCGTCGTCGACACCGACGGCGCCAGGCTACGCGAACTGCACACCAAGCTGGATATCCGTACGGTGACCGGTGCGGGCTCCTACCCCATCGTGCTGCGCCAGGCAGGCTGCGAAGACGCCGACATGCTGATCGCGGTGACCAACACCGACGAGATCAACATGATCGCCTGTCAGGTGGCCCACACGCTGTTTCGCACCCCCACCAAGATTGCGCGGGTTCGCTCCACGGCCTATCTCACCCGCAAGGGCCTGTTTGCCCACGAAGCCATCCCCATCGACGTCTTGATCAGCCCGGAACAGGTGGTGACCGACCATGTGCGCCGTTTGATCGAGCATCCCGGCGCCCTGCAGGTGCTGGAATTTGCCGGGGGGCTGGTACAGCTGGTGGCGGTGAAAGCCTTCTACGGCGGCCCTTTGGTGGGCCAGAATCTCGCCTTCCTGGGCAAGCACATGCCCAACGTGGAAACCCGCGTCGCCGCCATCTACCGGCGCAATCGACCGATCATCCCCCAAGGCGACACGGTCATCGAAGCCGACGACGAAGTGTTCTTCCTGGCGGCACGGCGGGATATCCGCGCGGTGATGAGCGAGCTGCGCAAGGTGGAGCGCGACTTCCGCCGGGTGGTGATTGCCGGGGGTGGCAACATCGGCGAACGCCTGGCGGAGCATCTGGAGCATAGCCATCAGGTCAAGATCATCGAGCACAGCCTGGAGCGCTGCACCACGCTCTCGGAGCGGCTGGACCGCACCGTGGTGCTGCACGGCAGCGCCACCAGCAAGCGCCTGCTGGAAGAAGAGAACATCGAGGATTGCGACATCTTCTGCGCCCTGACCAACGACGACGAGGTGAACATCATGTCGTCGCTGCTGGCCAAGCGGCTGGGGGCCAAGAAGGTGCTCACGCTGATCAACAACGCCGCCTACGTGGACCTGGTCCAGGGTGGCGATATCGATATCGCCATTTCACCGCAGCAGGCCACCATCGGCAGCCTGCTGACCCACGTGCGCCGGGGCGATATCGTCAACGTGCACTCCCTGCGCCGGGGCGCGGCGGAAGCCATCGAGGCCATTGCCCACGGCGACAAGCAGTCTTCCAAGGTGGTGGGCCGCACCATCGATGAGATCGAGCTTCCCGAAGGCACCACCATCGGTGCGGTGGTGCGCGGCAAAGAGGTGATGATTGCCCACGGCGACGTGTGCGTGGAGAGCGGTGATCACCTGATTCTGTTCGTGATCGACAAACGGCGTATCCGCGACGTCGAGCGGCTGTTTCAGGTCGGCTTGACCTTCTTTTGACAGACGCGCTCGGCTAACGCCGCGAATAGGCTGAAGGCAAACTCAGATCTCCACCGCGCGGCCAATGAACTCGATGGGGCCGGTGGGCAAGCCGGTGGGCGAGCCGGTCTCATCTTCCAGGGTCAGCTCGAAGAGCTGGTTGTCTTCCAGCGGTGGGAGCTGGTCCAGGCGCAGGCGCAGCGGCTGGCCCGGCTCCCCCAGCCCCAGCGAAACGGGTGCCTGCCAGTCATCGGCCTTGGTCCAGAATTCCAGTGCCTTGCCCTCCGGCACTTCGAAGGTGCCCAGCGGGATCAGCTGAATCTCCTGGCGGTTGGCCGCTTGCACGACCCAGCCTGCCGACTGCGTCTGTGGTGCCAGTAGCACCACCATGTACTCGGGTACGGCGGGCTGTGTCGTGACGTTGCTCAGCATGACACCCATCGCCAACGCTGCCGCCAGGCCCGCCCCGGTGGCGGCCCGCCAGAACGGCAGGCTGTGCATCAATCGGCGGCGCGGGGCAGTCGGCGCGCGCGCGAGTGTCACTACCGGCGCAGTAGGCCGTACCGCGGATGCTTTCAGGCTGCGCTCGATGCGCGGCCATAGGTAATCGGAGGGGGTGACGGGGTCGACGATGGCGGTATAGGGGAAAAATCGCTCTTCCCAGGCGGCGACCGCCGTTTGTAGCGCGGGCTCGTTGGCCAGACGCGCCTCGAACGCTTCACGCTCGGCTATCGGCAGCGTGCCCAGCACGTACTCCCCTGCCAGGGCATGCAGATCATCGGATTCATGAGCACGTGTCATGCCATACACTCCCGTAAGCGCAGCAGGCTACGCTTGATCCAGGCTTTTACCGTCCCCAGCGGGGTGCGGGTGTGCGCCGCGATCTCGGCGTGGCTGAGCCCATCTACATAGGCGTGCAGAACGCAGTTGCGACGCTCGGCTTCCAACTGCTGCAAGCACTCGTCCATGCGCTCGCCAGTTTGCCAATCGAACGCCTCCTCGATCCGAGAAGCGTGCTGAAAGGTGTCGTCATCGGCAAATTCGTGGGGGTCGTTCAGGTCGGTATAGACGTGGCGCTCACGCCCACGCATGGCATTGAGCGCCAAATGGCGGGCAATGCTAAAAATCCAGGTGCGGGCAGCCCCCTTTTGTGGGTCGAAGGTGTCGGCACGCTGCCATATGTTCAAGCAGGCGTCGTGGACGATGTCTTCGGCCATGCCGCGATCCTTGACGATGCGGTGGACCACTCCGAGCAGCCTGGCGCCTTCCTGCTGGTACAGCTGATGAAGCGCGGCCTGCTCGCCACGAGCGATGCGGGTAAGTGCATCGAGATGATCGAATGGGTTGGCTGTCGTTGATCCACCTTCGTCGGACACATCATCACTCCCTGGTAACGCGTCGGTCGCTATCGTCGCAGTTCAGTGAGGATAATCGCTGGGGGCCCGCGATGCGAGCCCCCATCTTCAACGCATCAGAGTAGCGCTGACGAGATCAGTTAGCGGTCCAGAAGATGTAATCGGCCTGGTAGGTGACCACGGCGGTGGCGCCTTCGTTATCGCTACCACAGGCCACATCGGGAGCCACGCCGCCCTGGGTGTCCAGGCGCTGAATATAAGTGACGCCATTCATGGCACCCTCACCTTCGGCCGGATTGGCTTCTACCAGCTGCAGCGGAATGTTGCCGTCACCGTTGGGAGATACGGCCAGCTGCGTTGCGGTCAGCCTGGAGCCGTCCAGTGATTCCCAAGTGGCGGGCGGACCGTAGTAGCTGCCGACCTGATTGCCTTCGCGGTCATTCAGCGCCGCATGGGGGCCTTTGAAAACCCAACCCAGGCTACCGTCGTCCTTGGCTTCACACATGTAAGTAATCGCGCCTACGCCCACCGTTTCCAGAGCGACGCTGTGGCCATCCGGCACTTGGATGTCGGCAGGCACATCGGCCAGCGCCGCTTGACTGAAGGATGCAATCAGGGTCGCAGCGAGGGTGGCACGCGTTAGATGTTGAATGGTCATGTCAGTCTCCTTGGGTTGTGTATCAGCCACTTTTGCCGTGGCTGTATAGGGGATACACACGTGGAGACCGATTGGATGCACTCTTTTTGAAAAAAATTTAAAAAACGTTATTGGCTCACCCCGTCCACCGTCACTTGGCGAGGGCAGGCATCCCCTTGGGCATCGAACAAATGGCAGCGCTGGCCGTTGATGCCCAGCGGGGATGTCTGCCCTTCTACCAGCCGCGCCAGTCCGTCCAGGCGTTGGGTCAAGGGAGTGTCCAGGCCCGCCACCTGCCAATGGGCCAGGGTCTCGTAGCCCAGCTTTTCGGCCACCATGAGCGTGGCGTCCAGGGTTGCATCCGCCTGCTCTGGGGCGACGAAATCTTCGGCGCGCAGCCCTAATGTGGCCTGATCACCCGCCTTGAGCTGCTGCCCGTTCACGGCCACCGCCAGACTGTCGCCGGTGTGCAGGCGCACCAGCGTGTGGTGCTGGCCGGGGTCGACCACCGTCACCGGCAGGGTATTGATGCGCGGCGAGCCGATGAACTCCGCCACTTCCAGCGTGTTGGGGAAGTGGTACAGCGACAGCGGTGCGCCGACCTGGGCAATACGCCCTTTTGAAAGCAGCACGATACGGTCGGCCAGGGTCATCGCCTCGACCTGATCGTGGGTGACGTAAATCATGGTGGCGTTCAAGCGCTTGTGCAGCGCCGCAATCTGGATACGCATGTCCACGCGCAGCGCGGCATCGAGGTTCGACAGCGGCTCGTCGAACAGAAACACCGCCGGCTCTTTCACCAGCGTCCGACCAATAGCCACCCGCTGGCGCTGGCCGCCAGAGAGATCCTTGGGCTTACGCTCCAGAAGCTCGGTGAGATGCAGCATTTCTGCGGCATGCTGCACCCGACGGCGAATCTCGGCCTTGTCGGTACGCGCCAGCTTGAGCCCAAACGCCATGTTCTCGGCCACGCTCATGTGCGGGTAGAGGGCGTAGGATTGGAACACCATGCCGATGTCCCGCTCCTGGGGTGGAATCTCGTTGATCCGCTGGCCATCCAGCTGCATGTCCCCGGTGGTAATGTCCTCCAGACCCGCAATCATGCGCAGCAGCGTGGATTTACCACAGCCGGAGGGGCCCACGAACACCACGAACTCGCCGTCTTCGATGGTGAGGTCGATATCCCGGGAGATTTCGACGCCGTCAAACGACTTGCCGATGCCGCTAAGGGTCAAACGTCCCATGATGCATCCTCCTGAGCCTGTGGGCAGCGGGCAATTGCCACGCCAAACGGCGGCAGCGTCAGCGTACCGGCCTGCCACTCGCCCTTGAGCCAATGGGGGGCGCCTTCCAGTGCTTCAGCATGCTCGGGCGCCGAGCGGGTAATGGTCTGATCGCTGAAGTTCAGCGCCACCAACAGACGGGTTTGCTGATAGGTGCGCTCCAGGCAGAGCACCTCGTCACGCACCGGGTGGTAGCGTACTTCCCCCTTGACCAGCGCGAGCTGGGTGCGGCGAAACGCCAGGAACTCCCGGTAAGCGTTGAGCAGTGAATCGGCATCCTGCTCTTGCTGATCGACTGCCAGCGCTGCGTGGGTTTCGGGCACCGGCAGCCAGGGCGTGGCACGACTGAAGCCAGCATGGCGGCTATCTGCCTGCCAGGGATGCGGCGTACGGCAGCCATCACGGCCTTTATAGGCAGGCCAGAAGGTAATGCCTGCCGGGTCCACCAGCTGCTCGAAGGTCAGCTGCGCTTCGGGCAGCCCCAACTCCTCCCCTTGGTAGAGGCACACGCTGCCCCGCTGGCTGAGCAAGAACACCATGTACAGACGCAGCTTATCGAGCTGCCCCTGGGCCTGCCAGCGAGTCGCCAGCCGCGTAACGTCATGGTTGCCCAGCGCCCAGCAGGGCCAGCCATCGCCAATCCGCGCTTCCATCTCGGTCAGCGTTTCGTGCAGGTACGTCGGGTCGGCCCTGTCGGTCAGCAGGTTGAACGAGTAGCACATGTGCAGCCGCTGCCCCCCCTGGGAGTAGGCCGCCATGACGCCGAGGGCGTCGTCATCCCCCACTTCACCGACGCTGGTGGCGCCGGGGTACTCATCGAGCAGCGCCCGAAGCCGCTCCAGGAATACCAGGTTTTCCGGCTGGGTCTTGTCGTACTGGTGGAGCTGATAGCCATAGGGGTTATCGGGGCGCACGCCCAGAAAGCTTTCGGTGATCTCTTGACGCGGCGGATTATCCTTCAACTCGCCGTGGGTACAGAAATTGACCGCATCGAGGCGAAAGCCATCGACCCCACGCTCCAGCCAGAACCGCGCTTCTTCGAGAATGGCCTCGACCACGGCAGGGGTGCGGAAATTGAGGTCTGGCTGGCTGGCCAGAAAGTTGTGCAGGTAGTACTGGCAGCGTCGGGTATCCCACTGCCAGGCGCTGCCGCCAAACACGGATTGCCAGTTGGTCGGCGGCGCGCCGTCGGGTTTGGGGTCGGCCCATACGTACCAGTCGGCTTTGGGGTTATCGCGGCTTTGGCGACTCTCCTCGAACCAGGCGTGCTGGTCGGAGGTGTGCGACATGACCTGATCGATGGTCACTTTCAGCCCGCGGGCATGGGCCGCCTCGACCAGCCGGTCGAAGTCTTCCAGACTGCCGAACATTGGATCGACATCGCGGTAGTTGCTGATGTCGTAACCAAAATCCTTCATGGGCGAGGTAAAAAAGGGCGAAAGCCAAATGGCGTCGACGTTCAGTGAGGCAATGTAGTCGAGCTTCTCGATCACTCCTTGCAGGTCGCCAATGCCGTCGCCGCGACTATCCATGAAGCTGCGCGGGTAGATTTGATAAATCACCGCGCCGCGCCACCAGTCGGCCCCCTGGCTGCCAACGTAGTGTGAAGTGGAAGGTGTCTGCATCATGGCGAATCCTTATGGTTGTTATCAGCGATAAGGGCATGATGCAGGCTGCGCGGCGGGATCGAATCCTCCCCCGCAGGGAGTACCGGGCGTAGTCGAGAGGAGGAGGCGAACCGAGGGCGCTGGGCAGCCTTCCGACGGGGTCAATCCCCGTGAATGTGGGCCAGTAGCTGCCCCGCCAGGTGTATGGCCTCCTCACGGCGCCGAATGTTCTGCTTCTGGTAAAGGCTGCGGATATGGGTTTTGATGGTGGTCTGGGCCACCGAGAGTTGTTCGGCAATCTGCTCGTTGGATAGCCCCGCATGAATCAACCCGAGGATCTGCCACTCACGGCGGGTCAGCGGTGAGGTGCGGATCAGTTCCGGCACATCCGGGCGAGCCACGATATCGGCAATCACCGTCTCGTCGAGAATCAAACGCCGGGCGCTGCCAAAATCCTTCTGGCGCCCTGCCAGTGCCATCAACCGCTCGGCCCTCGCCTTTTCCAGGGCCCCCAACGAGTCGCTTTCGAGCAGGCCAGCCAGCAGCGCCCCTAACGGTTTGCCCAACCGCAAAAAGCTGCCCACTAGGCCGGTGCGCGACGCCAGGCTCAGGGCCTGCTGTATATGCTCGCGAGCGCGCTCTCTTCTTCCTGCATGCCAGGCAGCTGCGGCCAGGCAGAGCTGGTTACGGTTGGCGTCGGTCACCAACCCAGACTGCCGAGCGTGCGCTTCCAGGGCCTCCAGCAGCGTGCGGGCCTCCTCGCACTGGCCCAGCAGCGTGAGCGCTCGAGCGTGGTTGCGCACGTTGCACTGGGCGAAATGGTTGGTGGCCCTATCGGTGATGGGCGGCGGCGCTTCCTGGCGCCAGCGCTCCACTGCCTCCAGGTCCTGGCTCGACTGCCACCAGCTAAGCAGCGTCGCGTGGGCATTGGCGACCCAGTCGATATGGTAATCGCCGTCGGCGAGAATTTTGCGCAGCCGCCGAATATGGTCGGCACACTGGGCCTGATCGCCGCGACTCTGGGCAATCTTGGCCAGCTGAATATGACACTGCAGGGTCCAGCGCTCCCCCTGGTTGTCCAGCACGGCAATGCCCTTGAGCGCCGCCTGCTCGGCTTCGTCCAGCCGATGCCACTCCCAGAGCAGCTGACTGCGGATACGATAGAGAAACTCGGCCACCGGCAGATGCTCGAGCTCTGCGCGCTCGAGATGCACGAAGGCGCGCTCCTGAATATCGTAGGCGGCCTGCAAGCGCCCCTGGGCCACCAGCGTTTCCGACTGGTGGCAAAAGGCCCATATGAGGCGCTGGTGATCATCGTGGTGATGGGCCTGGCGCACCACGTCACGCACGTTCAGCAGCGACTCCTCCAGGTGCCCCTGAACGAAACGCGCTTCGCTGAGGATCGCGGTGGCCGTCAGGGGCGTCGATGCCAGGTAACGCGCCGGCACCCCCAGCGCCTGCTCGGCCAGCGGCGCAGCGCGCTCGGCGTTCCCCTGATTGATCGCCAGCTGGGCACGCAAGGTGGCAAATTCAGCGCCCAGCGCTTGCCACTCCGGCAGGTGCAGTTGAGCTTCGATCCAGCCGATCACGCGGGCCGTGATATCGAACTGGAACTGGGCATGGGACACCCAGCCATAAAGCAGCGCCAGCTCGGGGCACTGGCCGAGCTGCGGCTCGCCCAGCCGCTCCAACCCTCTGGCCAGCAGTGCGTAGGCGCCTTTGGAGAGCAGTGCCGGCCCTTGCGCGATGAGTAACGGGCTGATCAGGTCCGGCGCGTCGGCCAGAATGGCCTGGCGCAGCGCCATGACCGGGTCATCGAGCGCCAGCCAGGCCTGGCTGGCCCGCTGATGCAGCGTGCGCTGGGTGGCCAGGCTCAGCTCATGGCGGCGGTGGTGCAGGTAGTCGCCAAACAAGCGATGAAAGCGATACCACTGGGCATGCGGGTCGGGACGTTCGATGAACAGCCCGGCCTGCTCGAAGGCCTCCAGCCGCTGCGTCAACCGCTCCCCTTCCAATAGCCGCGCCATCAGCTCGGGAGAGAACCGCTCCAGCACTCCCAGCTGAAGCAGCAGTTCACGCTCCTCGCTCGGCAAGGTAGTGGTCAGCAGTTCGTCGAACCAGGCGACGAAATCGGGATGCGCGCCGCTTAGCCGTTCCAGCAAGGCATCGAAACCTGCTCGGGTGGTGGTGCGCTCGACCAGCCAGTTGAGCGCCATGGCCCACCCTCCGCTCAAGCGTAGCGCGCGCTCCAGGCTCACTCGGGTAGGCGGAAAACTCAGCTGTTCGGCGCACAGGGTATGCGCCTCTTCACTGTCGAATGCCAGGCTGTGCAGGTCGATCTCTTCCAGCTCACCGCGCAGCCGCAGGCTGGCAAGTCCCAGTGCCGGGCGTGACCGGCTGGCCAGGGTCAAGGTCAGCCAGGGCGGCTGATGGCGCAGCCAGTGGGCCAGCGCGGTGAGAATCTCGGGGTTGGCAAGATGCTCGAAGCCATCCACGACCAGTCGGCAAGGCGTGTGCTGTTCGGGTAGCTCCGTCAACCAGCGCTCCATGTGGGCAATGCATTCGCTGTCATCCCCCGGCGTCAGCGTGACCAAAGGGGCCAACAGAGTGTCCATGGCCGCCTGCCAGTAGGCCAGAAAGCGGTGCGTCTGATTATCCTGCTCGTCCAGCCGCAGCCAGCTTGCCTGCTGCTCCAGGACGGGCAGCCGCTCGGCCAGCAGCGTGGTCTTGCCATAGCCCGGTGGCGCCTGAACCACCAGCAGGCGCACCTGCTCGTTCAACGCGAAGTGGTCGTTCAAACGCGGCCGCGCCACCGTACAGGGAGGTAGCGGCGGCGCCTTCAGTTTTTCCTTGAGCAGCAGCATCGGTGCCTCCCTGGGTCGAGTTTAACGAGCAAAAAGCCCGCGACGGAGCGCGGGCAATCGGCATTGGTGAAACAGGTAAGGAAACCTGCCAGGCATGGTGCGATGGGTTAGAACCAGATTTCGCTCTGCACGCCAAAGCTCCACTGGCCACCGGTAAAGCCATCGTTGCCAAACGAGTCTTCCATCGTGTAGCCGTTCAGCTCGGCATCCCAGTCAGTATAGGAGGCGAACAGACGAATTTCAGGACGCTTCCAGAAGCCACCGACATCCGGCTTGAAAGTGGGCGCAATGGTCAGCTTGCCGAAATTGCCGCTGACGGCATTGCGGCCATTGAAGCCATTGGGGTCCAGATCCATGTACTGGTAGCTACCCTCGTACTGCATCTCGAAGTTCTGGGTAATCTCGTTGGCCAGACGCACGTTCAGCGTGGCCCAGGAGTAGCTGTCGCCATCGGCAAACCGGTCGTCGCTGACCTCTGCCAGAATCGAGGGCGCAATGCGCCACTGCGGGGCAATGTAGGTGGTGCCGTAGACCGCCAGGCGAGTCGCCGTGGCGTCGTCGGTCAGGTCGCCATTGCTGCCCAGCCCTTTCACTTCCGCCCCTAGCCCCTGGCCGTGCAGCAGCGCCGCTTTGAAGTTACCCTCGCCCAGGCCGAAGAAGCTGTCGCCGTGGTACGCCACCATGGTGTGCCAGCCGCTGTCGGCGGCGGTCTGGCCTACGCCGATGTCGCGCTCGTCGTTGTCGGCGGCCGACATCACGTTCGCCATGACCTGCCAGTTACCGAAGTAGTTGTTGGAGGTCAGAATCAGGTTGTCGGTGTTGCTGCCTTCACCGTCCAGGCCGGGGTTTTCGCGGTTGATGACGTCAAAGTCACTGAAGCTACGGCCATACAGCGAGAAGTTGGACTTCCAGTTATCGGCCAGTTGAATATCGTAGATACCGCCACCGGTACCGGCCAGGAACACGACGTCGCTGTCCAGCCAGTGGATATCGAAGTTATCCCGGTCGAAGCGCTTACCCGCCCAGATGGAGGCATTTTCGAAGGCCCCGGTGAAGCTGGGCAGGTCGCTGAACTCGGCATAGGCCTGACGGACGTTGAGGTTGGTATCGTCGCCAACCCAATCGTTGCTGGAGTTGGTGCCAGCGGCCAGCATGGTGGTGTAACGGGCGCGGGCGCCGTTATCGAACTGCATGCGGTAGTTGAGAATGGCTTCGGTGTAGGTATCGGGCTCGTTGCCCAGACGACCCACGGCACCGCCCAGGTTACCAGCTGGGGTCACGTAGGGGCCGCCATCGATGCTCTTGCGATCTTCGCCCAGCAGCAGGCCAGAGCGGGCGTAAACGTTGAACGAGAAGCCCTCTTCACCGCTGGCCTGGCGCTCTACTCGTGCCAAGCGCTCTTCGAGGTCGGCATCGGTGGTGGCGGCCGCTGGGGCGCTGGAAGGCGGTGGCGTGGCTCCCTGCTCGGCCAGATCGGCGCGGCGCTCTGCGGCGTCTGCGCGCTGTTCGGCCGCCGCGATGCGCGCCTCCAGCTCAGCAAAACGCTCTTCGAGGGACAGGTTGGCACTGGCCAAACCGCTCATGCCCAGGCTGGCAGCCGCCACCGCAATGGCCAACGGCGTCTTGAACGCTGTCTTGTGCATTGTATTAAATCCTATTGTTTTTAAACGCGAGGCTCTTGAAAAACGATTGTTTTTAAAGCGCTATTGTTTTGATCGTATTGCCTGCTCCAGGCACTGACTTTCCCTTGACGTACTTTCCCTTGAATGTTGCAAAGCAACTCGTGTTTCGAGCCAGCAAGCAACAACCACTAAAACTTAATCGATTAAGTGTTAGTAAACCAACATGCTTTTGCTAATTATCGACCAATGTCTAACCTGCTATTTAGCCTTGGAAAAAACACCCAGCACGGAGTTAGACAAAAGTCGCTATTGAACTTCATGCCGACAGACGGCTAACTGGCACCTCAACTTAATCGTTTAAGTTGGCGCTGTCAGCGCCTTGTGACTTCACTCCCATAACAATAAACGTCGAGGAATACCGTTATGAAAAAGACGCTTCTTTCATCTGCGATTGCCCTGGCCAGCCTTGCCAGCGCCAGCGGTGCGGTCCAGGCCGCCGACCTGACCATCTCCTGCGGAGCCGTGGGTGCAGAGCTGACCCTGTGCCAGGAGGGTGTTCGCGCCTGGGAAGAAAAAACCGGCCATCGGGTAGACGTCGTCTCTACGCCCAACTCATCTACCGAGCGCCTGTCACTCTACCAGCAGATTCTCTCGGCCAACTCCAGTGATATCGACGTCATGCAGATCGACGTGGTGTGGCCCGGCCTGCTGGCCAACCACCTGCTCGATCTTCGCGAGGTATTGGGTGACGACGCAGCCGAAGGCCACTTCGAAACGATCGTGGTCAACAACACCATCGATGACCGGCTGGTCGCCATGCCCTGGTTTACCGATGCAGGCGTGCTTTACTACCGGGAAGACCTGCTGGAAAAGCACGGTCATGACGTTCCGACCACCTGGCAGGCACTCACCGAAACGGCCCGCGAGATTCAAGCGGCCGAACGTGACGAAGGCAACAGCCGCATGCAGGGCTTCGTGTTCCAGGGGCGCGCTTATGAAGGGCTGACCGTCAACGCACTCGAGTGGGTTGCCAGCTTTGGTGGCGGCACCGTGGTCGATAACGACGGCGAAGTGACCATCAACAACGAGCGCGCCGCAGAGGCTCTCGATCTGGCTGCCTCCTGGGTGGGCGATATCGCCCCGGAAGGCGTGTTGAACTACACCGAAGAGGAAGCCCGCGGGGTTTTCCAGGGCGGTAACGCGGTGTTCATGCGCAACTGGCCCTACGCCTGGGCGCTGGCCCAAAGCGATGACAGCGACGTACGCGGCAAGGTGGGAGTGGTCCAGCTGCCGGCCGGTGGTGATGAAGGGCAAAGTGCTGCGGGCCTGGGCGGCTGGAACCTGGCGGTCTCTCGCTATAGCGACAACCCCGAACTGGCCGCTGATCTGGTGGCCTTCCTGACCGGCGAGGAAGAGCAGAAGCGCCGCGCCATTCAGGCGTCCTACAACCCCACCCTGGATGCGCTCTACCAGGACGAGGAAGTGCTGGAAGCGGTGCCCTTCTTCGGCACGCTCTACGACACGTTCACCAATGCCGTCGCGCGTCCGTCTGCGCCTACCGGTGATGCCTATGGCCGCGTCAGCAACGCCTTTTTCAGCACCACTCATGACGTGCTTTCCGGCAGCAAGGATGGCGCCCAGGGCGTTGCCGATCTGGAAGGCGAACTGCTGCGCCTGAAGCGTCGTAACTGGTAATTGCGGAGACTCCCATGCCGAGCACTTCTCACCACGACGCGCCCTCCGGGGCGCGTTCCATAGCGCCCCCAAGGCGCCAGCGCGGCACCAAGGTGCGCCGTCAACGGGTCAAGGCGGCCTGGCTGTTCCTGGCCCCCATGCTGATCGCTCTGACCCTGGTGGCTGGCTGGCCGCTCCTGCGCACGTTCTTTTTGAGCTTTACCGATGCGTCGCTATCGGACCTGGGTGCGGCCAACCTGATCGGTTTCGAAAACTATCTGGTCTATGAGGATGGTCGTTGGTTCGGCGTACTGGCCGACCCCATCTGGTGGCGCTCGGTCTGGAACACGGTCTACTTCTCGGTGGTATCCGTGTCACTGGAAGTCATCTTCGGCGTCATCGTGGCGCTAATCCTGAATGCCGAATTCAAGGGCCGGGTGATCGTCCGGGCCGCGGTGCTGATCCCCTGGGCCATCCCGACCATCGTCTCTGCCCAGATGTGGGCATGGATGCTCAACGACCAGTTCGGCATCATCAATCATATGTTAATGGCCGTCGGCATCATCGACAACCCCATCGCCTGGACCGCCAGCGCCACCTACTCCATGTGGGCGGTCATCATGGTGGACGTATGGAAAACCATTCCCTTTGTTGCGCTGCTGGTACTGGCCGCGCTGCAGATGCTGCCCAAGGATTGCTACGAAGCCGCCGAAGTGGACGGCATTCATCCGGTACGCGTGTTCTTCAAGGTCACGCTGCCACTGATCACACCCGCGCTGATGGTGGCGGTGATCTTCCGCCTGCTGGATGCGCTGCGCGTGTTCGACGTGATTTACGTACTGACCTCCAACTCCACCAGCACGATGTCGATGTCGGTCTACGCCCGCCAGCAGCTGGTCGAGTTTCAGGATGTCGGTTACGGCAGCGCGGCCTCCACGCTGCTGTTCCTGATCATTGCGCTGGCCACCATTGCCTACCTCTATCTGGGCCGCAACAAGATCCAACTAGGAGGTGACTGATGACCACTCGTCAGCTAGCTAAAATAGCCAAACGCGTCGGCTTCTGGGCGCTGATTGCGCTCATCATGGTGTACGCGGTCTTCCCGTTCTACTACGCGGTGATCACCTCGCTCAAACCCTCCAGCGACCTGTTTCGCGTGGAACTGTGGCCCTCCAACTGGAACCTGAACAACTACGTTCAAATCTTCAGCCAGACCAGCTTCCTGCGCGCCATCTTCAACTCGATCATTGTCGCGTTCAGCGTGGTGTTCATTGCGCTGCTGCTGGGCATTACCGCGTCCTATGCGCTTGGGCGGGTACGTTTTCGCGGTCGCTCCACGGTGCTGCTGGTGATCCTCGGGGTCTCCATGTTCCCCCAGGTGGCGGTGTTGTCGGGGCTCTTCGAGGTCATTCGCGCGCTGAACCTTTACAACAACCCGGCGGGCCTGATTCTCAGCTACACCATCTTCACCCTGCCGTTCACCGTCTGGGTGCTGACCACGTTCATGAAGCAGCTGCCCATGGAGCTGGAAGAGGCCGCGATCATGGATGGTGCCACCCCCTGGGTCACCATCACCAAAGTGTTTTTACCGTTGATGTGGCCCGCCATGGCCACCACCGGACTGCTGGCCTTCATTGCCGCCTGGAACGAGTTCCTGTTCGCGCTGACCTTCACACTCACCGATGCCCAGCGCACGGTGCCTGTGGCCATCGCCCTGCTCTCGGGCGGCAGTGCTTATGAATTGCCCTGGGGGCCGATCATGGCCGCGTCCGTGGTGGTGACCGTGCCACTAGTGATTTTGGTGATCATCTTCCAGCGCCGCATTGTGTCTGGCCTGACGGCTGGCGCGGTGAAAGGCTGACCCGATAGACACTCTCAATGAATTCGCTGATGACTCTCAGCAACCGTTTTTAAGGAACGATGGTATGCAAGACAATACGATGTGGTGGCGCGGCGGCGTTATTTATCAAATCTACCCGCGCAGCTTTCTGGATAGCCGTGGCGACGGCGTGGGTGACCTGAACGGCATCACCGAGAAGCTGGACTACGTGGCATCGCTCAACGTGGACGGCATCTGGCTCTCGCCCTTCTTTACCTCGCCGATGCTCGACTTTGGCTACGATGTCAGCGACTACCGCGACGTGGACCCGATGTTCGGCACCCTGGACGACTTCAAGGCGCTGCTGGCCAAGGCCCACTCGCTGGGCTTGAAGGTGATGATCGATCAGGTGATCAGCCACACCTCGGATCAGCACCCCTGGTTCAAGGAGAGCCGTCAGGATCGCACCAACCCCAAGGCGGACTGGTTCGTCTGGGCGGACCCCAAGCCCGATGGCACGCCACCCAACAACTGGCTGTCGATTTTTGGCGGCCCGGCCTGGACCTTCGACTCCCGCCGCCAGCAGTACTACCTGCACAACTTCCTGACCAGCCAGCCGGACGTCAATTTCCACAACCCGGAAGCGCGTCAGGCGCAGCTGGACAACATGCGCTTCTGGCTCGATCTGGGCGTCGATGGGTTCCGTCTGGACACGGTCAATTTCTACTTCCACGATGCCGAGCTGCGGGACAACCCGCCGGTGCCCAAAGGCGAAGCCAAAACCCTGGGCGCCCCGGAAGCCAACCCCTACACCTGGCAGCGCCACGTCTACGACCTCAGCCGCCCGGAGAACCTGGGCTTCCTGCAGGACCTGCGCGCCTTGATGGATGAGTACCCCGGTACCACGACGGTGGGCGAAATCGGCGACGACAACCCTCTGGAACGCATGGCCGAGTACACCGCCGGAGGTGACAAGCTGCACATGGCTTACACCTTCGACCTGCTCAACATGCCGCATTCGGCGAGCTACCTGCGCGAAGTCATCGAGCGCTTCCAGCGCTTGGCGGGAGACGCCTGGCCCTGCTGGGCCACCTCCAACCACGACGTAGTGCGCAGCGCCACTCGCTGGGGCTCCGAAGAGGACCCGCACGCTTACCCCAAAGTCATGCTGGCCATGCTGTTTTCGCTACGCGGCAGCGTGTGCCTTTACCAGGGCGAAGAGCTGGGCCTGCCGGAAGCCGACGTGCCCTTCGAGCGCATTCAAGACCCCTATGGCAAAGTGCTGTGGCCCGAGTTCAAGGGCCGCGACGGCTGCCGCACGCCGATGCCCTGGAACGATGGCGAACAGGGCGGCTTCTCGGCAGTCGAGCCGTGGCTGCCCATGGAGCCCCGCCATCTGGCCTTATCGGTGAGCCGCCAGCAGTATGACCCCAACGCCACGCTCAATAGCGTACGCGCCCTGCTGGCCTTCCGGCGCCAGCACCCCGCGCTGTTCGATGGTGACCTGAACCTCGTGGACGTCGGCGACGATCTGCTGGGCTTTACCCGGCAAAAAGGCGACGAAACGCTGCTGTGTGTCTTCAACCTGACCGGCCAGACCCGGCACGCTTCGCTGCCCGTCGAAGTGACCAGTGACCTGGCCGTGGCCAACTTCACCGCCACCCGGGACGGCAGCGCGCTGACGCTACCGGCGTACCAGGCTGCCTTCATGCAGGTTGCCTGACCGCCACCGTTACCTTTAATAATGATAGCCGACCCGATCGCGGGTCGAGGTCGGCAAGGAGTTACCATGGCAAGTGTTACGCTTGAAAAGGTCAACAAGGTCTTTGGACGTGACCACATCATCAAGGATGTGGATCTGGCGATTGGTGACGGTGAATTCGTCGTGTTCGTTGGCCCCTCTGGCTGTGGCAAGTCCACCCTGCTGCGCCTGATCGCCGGGCTCGAGTCGATCACCGACGGCGACCTGAACATTGGTGGCACGGTGGTCAACGACCTGCCGCCACGGGAGCGCGGGGTGGGCATGGTGTTTCAGTCCTACGCCCTTTACCCCCACATGACCGTCTACGACAACATGGCATTTGGCCTGAAGTTGGCCAAGACCGCCAAGGAGACGGTACACGAGCGGGTCATGACCACCGCCAAAATCCTTCAGCTCGAAGAGCTGCTGCACCGCAAGCCCAAGGCGCTTTCGGGGGGCCAGCGCCAGCGGGTGGCCATGGGCCGCGCCATGGCCCGTGAGCCGCGCATACTGCTGTTCGACGAGCCGCTCTCCAACCTGGATGCCTCGTTGCGGGTGCAGATGCGCAACGAAATCGCCCGCCTGCACAACCGGCTGGGCTCCACCATGATCTACGTCACCCATGACCAGGTGGAAGCCATGACCCTGGCCGACAAGATCGTGGTCCTCAACCGTGGCCATGTGGAGCAAGTGGGCAGCCCCCACGAACTCTACCAGCGCCCGGCCACCAAATTCGTGGCAGGCTTCATTGGCTCGCCCACCATGAACTTCCTGCCAGCCCAGTTGACCAGCGGCTCCACCGACGGCTGCCGAGTCAAGGCCACGGGCATTGGCGAACTGGCGCTGCCACAATCGGCAGAAAGCTACTCGCCCGGCACGGGCCTGACCCTGGGAGTACGCCCCGAGCACCTGCGCCTGGAAGCCCCGCAAGGCGACAACTGCTTCGACATCGTCAATGTCGAGTATCTGGGTAACGAGGTGTATGTCTACCTGGAGCCTAAGGAAGGCAGTACGCTGCTGATTCATCGCAGCGAGGCCCCCAGCCAATGGCAGGAGGGTCAGCAAGTGTCGCTGGTGCCCGATCAGGCGCATGTACACCTGTTCGATGAAAGCGGCAGCGCACTGACGCTGTCGGCCAAACGTTCGGCGGCCTGAACCCCAGATCGCCCTCTTCGGCCCTGACCCAAGCGCCCTTCAATGAAGGGTAGTCTTGGCCCCCTCAGGGCCGCTATCCTGTGCAACACTCGAATAATTAGCCTGCGTCCTACTTAACCTGCTCAGGAAGCACCGTGACCGTTTCCCGTCGAATGACCCTAAAAGACCTGGCGCTGGAACTTGGCGTTTCCACCGCGACGATCTCCAATGCCTTCAATCGCCCGGACCAGCTCTCCCCCTTGCTGCGCGAACGCATCCTGCGCGAAGCCAAGCGGCTGGGTTACAACGGCCCCGATGCCAAGGCACGCAGCCTGCGCACCGGACGCTCCAGCATCGTGGCGGTGATCCTGGCCGAGAGCCTGACCTACAGCCTCAACGATGCCGTGGCCAGCGAGTTTCTCTCCGGCGTGGCAGAGGTGCTCGATGCCCACGGGCATACCCTGCTGCTGCTGCCGGGTCGCGGACACGCGTCACAGCTACCCAATTCCGCCAACATTGCCGATGGCTTCATCGTCTATGGGCTGATGCCCAATGGCAAGATGATCGATGCGCTGCCCAACCAGCGGCCGCTGGTCTCGGTGGATTTCGACATCGACGGCTACCCGACGGTGCATATCGACGACCGTGATGCCAGCTACGCCATGGCCATGCACGCCCTGCAGCAACGGCCCGAACGCCCTGCCATCATCAATTTGCGGCTGACCAAAGAGCACTGCAATGGACGGGTGACCGCTGCGCATACGCTGCTGCCCGACAGCAGCACCATCAGCCGCGCACGGCTGGCAGGCTTTCACGCAGCGCTTGCCGAACATGGCTTCGATACCGAAAAGGTTCCGTTATGGAATATCGAGGAAAATGTCTTCGATGTGTGCGCCCCGGTACTCACCGAGATACTCGATCAACCCGCCAGCCAACGCCCCGACCTGCTGCTGTGCATGTCTGATCGCATCGCGCTGACAGCGCTGACATTGGCCGAGCAACGCGGTATCGGCGTGCCCGATACGCTGCGCATTACCGGGTTCGACGGGATTGCCGAAGGGCAGTACCGGGCACCGCGACTGACCACGGTGCGCCAGGACAGTGCTGGCAAAGGGCGTACGGCGGCCAGGATCATCCTGGGTCGAATACCCAAGGCCCAGCAGCTGCTCAAGACCGAGCTGCTGCTGGGCGACACCTGCCCTTGAAACACCTGATCAGGCAGTTTTCTGCATGGCGATGGCGGTATCCAGCATACGGTTGGAGAAGCCCCATTCGTTGTCGTACCAGGCCATGATCTTCACCAAACGCCCATTCACACGGGTGTGATTGGCATCGAAAATCGACGAGTGGGCGTTGTGATTGAAGTCAATCGACACCAGCGGCTGAGCATTGACATCCAGCACCGCAGAGCCTGCAGCGGCTTTCTCGACGATGGCGTTGATCTCTTCTTTGGTCGTGTCACGCCCGGCGGTGAACGTCAGGTCGACCAGTGACACGTTGATCACGGGCACTCGCACGGCCAGGCCATCGAATTTGCCCGCCAGCTCCGGCAGCACCAGACCAACCGCCTGAGCCGCACCGGTCTTGGTGGGAATCATCGAGTGCGTGGCACTGCGCGCCCGGTACGGGTCCGAGTGATAGACGTCCGACAGGTTCTGGTCGTTGGTGTACGCGTGCACGGTGGTCATCAGACCGTTCTCGATGCCCACGGCATCGTTCAACGCCTTCGCCACGGGGGCCAGGCAGTTGGTGGTGCATGAAGCGTTGGAAACGACCTTGTGCTCGGCGGTGAGCACGTCGTCGTTGACGCCGTAGACCACGGTGGCATCGGCATCCGGGCTGGGCGCCGAGATCAGCACCCGCTGGGCACCGGCGGCAAGGTGTTTGGCCGCCGCGTCACGCTTGGTGAACAGGCCAGTACACTCCATCACCAGGTCCACGTTCAGGGCTGACCAGGGCAGATTGGCCGGGTCACGCTCGGAGGAAATGGCGATTCGGTCGCCGTCCACGGTGATGCTCTCGGCGTCGTGCTCTACCGTGAAGGGAAAATGGCCGTGCACCGTGTCGTGGCGCAGCAGGTGGGAATTCAATGAAGGGTCACCCAGGTCGTTGATGGCAACCACCTGAACGCGGTCACGGTAGCCGTTCTCATACAGTGCGCGCAGCACGTTACGGCCGATCCGTCCAAATCCGTTAATGGCAACTCTTATTGTCATGGTAGCACCTCTATCAAGCAGTGGTCGTCGATGGCGTATTCAGTAAAAAAATTACTAAAAATACGTCTTTAATCACCTGAAGGCCGATTAAAACCTGCCATAACCGCCCCAAAAGGCTAATAACTATCCAATATGTAGTAAAATTACTATATAAAGGCTATCGTAGTCCAATACTTAATGACCGATTCATCGGCCTGCGCGGCAACGCTCCACGGCTAGCTGTTTTGAGCGTTGCCCCTACCTATTCAGGAGTCTGCCCCATGACCACCCCAGCGCCCTCTTCGCCGCTTCGTCGTACCAAAATCGTGGCCACGCTAGGCCCGGCCAGTGATCGCCCCGGCGTGCTGGAGGCCATGCTCAAGGCGGGCGTGGATGTGGTGCGCCTCAACTTCTCCCACGGTTCGGCAGATGACCATCGTCGTCGGCTCAACGACGTGCGCGAGATTGCCCAACGCCTGGGCCGCAGCGTGGCAGCGCTGGGCGACCTGCAAGGGCCCAAGATTCGCATCTCGCGCTTTATCGAAGGGTCCGTGCAGCTGGAGGTCGGCCAGCCCTTCGTACTCGACATGACGCTGGATGCCCAGCAAGGCACCACCGAGCGAGTTGGCTGCGATTACAAGGCGCTGATCGAGGACGTGCACCCGGGCGACAGGCTGCTGCTCGACGACGGCCGCGTGGTGCTGGACGTCACCTCGATTAGCGGGCAGGAAGTGCACACCCGGGTACACGTGGGTGGCAAGCTTTCCAACAACAAGGGCATCAACAAGCAGGGCGGCGGCCTTTCCGCCCCGGCGCTGACCGACAAGGACAAACAGGACCTGCAGACCGCCATCGAGATTGGCGTCGATTACCTGGCCGTGTCGTTTCCCCGCAGCGCGGCGGACATGCAGGAAGCCCGCACCCTGCTGGGAGAAGCAGGCAAGGAGATCGGCCTGGTGGCCAAGCTGGAGCGTGCCGAAGCCGTGGCGGACGACGCAACCCTGGACGGCATCATCGTGGCCTCCGAAGCGGTCATGGTCGCCCGGGGGGATCTGGGTGTGGAAATTGGCGACGAAGCGCTGATCGGCACACAAAAACGCATCATCAAGCACGCCCGCACGCTGAACCGCGCCGTGATCACCGCCACCCAGATGATGGAGTCGATGATCGAGTCACCGCTGCCCACCCGCGCCGAGGTATTCGACGTGGCCAATGCCGTGCTGGATGCCACCGATGCAGTGATGCTGTCGGCGGAGACCGCCGCAGGCGACTACCCGGTCGAAACCATTGAAGCCATGAACCGCGTCTGCCTGGGCGCCGAGCGGGAACGGGTGGCCCAGGCGTCCGGGCACCGGATTCACGAGGGTTTCGAGCGCATCGATGAAACCATCGCCCTGTCGGCCATGTACGCCGCCAACCACCTGACGGGCGTGCGCGCCATCGCCTGCATGACCTCCACCGGCTACACCCCGTTGATCGCGTCACGCATCCGCTCTGGCTTGCCGATCGTCGGCCTGGCCCATAGCCCGATTGCCCAGCGCCGCATGGCGCTCTATCGCGGTGTGGTCTCGCTGCCGTTCGATACCAGCCAGATGGCCGCAGATCAGGTCAATGCAGAAGCCATCAAACTGCTCAAGACCCACGGATTGGCACGCCCGGGCGAGCATGTCATTCTTACCCGAGGCGACCACATGAACGCCCATGGCGGCACCAACACAATGAAAGTGCTGGCCGTTGACGCCGACTAATCCTTGCTCTGGAGAGCCCGACATGACCGATGCCCGCCCACCCCGCCAGGCCGTACGTACGCTGCCCGCGCGCAAGCGCATTGCGCTGATTGCCCACGACGGCAAGAAAACGGAGATGCTGGCGTGGGCGGAGCGCTGGAAGGACACGCTCAGCCAGCACACCCTGGTGGGCACCGGCACGACGTCGAGCCGCCTCTCCGCCGCCCTGGGTCTGCAAGTGGAGGGGCTGATGAGCGGACCGCTGGGCGGCGACCAGCAAATTGGTGCCCGAATTGCCGAGCAGCAGCTCGATATTCTGATCTTCTTCTGGGACCCCTTCGCTCCCCAACCCCACGACCCGGACGTCAAGGCCCTGCTGCGCCTAGCCGCCCTGTGGAACGTGCCGGTGGCCTGCAACGCCGCCAGCGCCGATTTTCTACTCTCCTCCCCTTACCTGGGGGAGCACTACGAGATGGCCATTCCCGATGCCAACGCCTGGGCCCAGGCGCGCTCGGTGTGAGCGCCGCCCGGGCATTCGCTTCACATCAGAATATTTAGCGGGAACGCAGGTGGCGCTCGACCACCTGCTGGCCAGGCTGGTAACGCCCGTTCATGGCATCCAGTGCACATTGCAGCGTCAGCTCGGCAATGCGGTCGTAATCCTGCAGTGCCGAATTGACCGGCTGAGGCAGGAAATCCAATAAGCGGTGATCGCCAAACGTGGCCAGCCGCAGCGACGCGGACAGCCCGCCTCTGGCCAGCAGCTCGTCGAAGACACCCTCCATCAGCGCATAGGACGCGGTGACCAGCGCATCCACCGGGCCGTTCTCAAACGCCTGGCGCGCCAGCGCGACCCCGACATCGCGTTCATAGCGCTCGCCGCTGAACGTCAGCGCCTGGATATTCTGCCCGGCCAGCGCCTGCTGAAACCCGGCCCGCCGCTCTCGGCTCACCGATAGCTCGGGCATGGCATCCAGCCACGCCACCGTGCGCGTGGCGGGGCTGATGACCGAGCGGGTCAACGCATACGCCGCCTGCTGGTCATTGCTGACCACACTGGCAAAGCGATGCGGCGCCAGCCCTCGGTCCACGCCCACCACGCTCCAGCCCTCTTCCGCCAGGTCGGCATAAAAGGGGTCGTTTTCCGGCAGACAGCTGGCGGTGATCAGCACTTCACAGCGCTGGGCACGTAGCGCCAGCGCCAGCGCCCGCTCGCTCTCGGCACAATCATCGGAGCTGACCAGCAAAAGCTGATAGCCCCGCTCGCGGGCGCCCCGCTCCAGCCGCTTGGCCAGCCGGGCGTAGCTGATGTTTTCGAGATCTGGAACGATCAAGCCAATCAAACGGCTTGCGCCACGGCGCAGGGCAGCGGCCTGTGGGTCGATGTGGTAGCGATACTCGCGCACCACCGCCATGACTTTTTCGATGGTGGCGGCACTGATTCGCCGCTGTTCGGCCTGGCCGTTGATTACATAGCTTGCCGTGGTGCGCGAGACCCCGGCCAGCCGGGCAATATCGGCAAGTGTCATGCTGGTTTCTCCCCTAATAAAGTCAGCAGTTTAGCAGCCGTTTCACCCTCTTCAGACCAAAGTCTAAAAAGACAAGCCTTGTGTCTAAAAGTGAATCGATTCAGCATAGCCACTATACACAGGTGACACGATTCATCCAGCTAACCTCAACGCTCTACGACTAACGTTTTATGCGCGCACATTCGCCGTCAATCGCAGACGTTGCCGTTACCTGACCGCGTTTACAGGAGAACCCTATGCTGACCCTCGGCCCTGATGACATCTTGCTCGACCGCCACGCGCAGGATTGGCAAGCTGCACTCGATAGCGCCGCCAAGGCATTGGCCGAGGCTGGCCTGGTGGAGGCCGAGTACCGCGATGGCCTGCATGCCCGTGAGGCGCAGTCCTCTACTTATCTGGGCAACGCCATTGCCATCCCCCACGGCACCCCGGAAAGCCGCCATCTGGTGAAGCGTACCGGCGTTCGTGTGCTGCAGTTCCCCCAAGGGGTTCAGTGGCACGACGGCAACACCGTGCATGTACTGGTCACCATTGCCGCACAAAGTGACGAGCACCTGGACATTCTGCGCCAACTGACCCACGTGCTGGACCGAGACGGCGTAGCCAGCGAATTGGCCAACGCCAGTTCAGCCACCGACGTGGCCCGGCTGCTTTCCCGCCCCGCCGTGGCTCCCAGGCTGGACGCCGACACCCTGTGCGTCAACTTCCCTGCCCGAGACCCGCAGGAGCTGGCCCTGGCCGCCGCGGCCCGGCTGCGCCAAAGCGGCTGCGTGGACAATGCTTTCATCAGCGCCGTGGCCAGCGCTGCGCCCCAGTGGCTGGGCAAAGGCCTCTGGCTCGCCAGCCAGGCAACGGGGGTACGCCAGCCCGCGCTGGGCGTGGCCACGCCCGCTGATGCCATCGAACACGACGGGCGCGCCGTTCACGCCCTCTTCTGCCTGGCGGCCAGCGGCGACAGCCACCGCCCGCTGCTCGAACAGCTGCTGGCACTGGTGGAGAGTGGCCAGAGCGAGAGCCTGATGGGCAAGAGCAGTGCCCAGCTATTGGCGCTGCTAGCGGGGGAAACCGCCCAAACGCAAACACGCCGTGTGCGCGTTCTCAACCCCCACGGCCTGCACGCCCGCCCGGCCAAACAGCTGGTGCAAATCGCCCGCGCCCAGCCCATGCCCATCAACGTTCGGCTGGAAGAGGGCAGCGCCACCACCGTCTCGGCGGCCAGTTTGACCAAGGTCATCGGCCTTGGCGCACGCCGCGGCCAGTGGCTGATTTTTTCCGCTGAAGGCGAACAAGCCAACAGCGCGCTGGAAGCCCTCGCCGCCGCCGTGGAAGAGGGCCTGGGCGAGAAAGTCACGCCCTTCGATGGCGGCCGAGAGACCCGCCCCGCCACCGACACCCGCCAGCCCGATATCACGCCACTGGCGGCCGATACCCCGCATACCGGCGTGGCGGCATCTCCGGGGCTGGCCATTGCACCGGTGTTCGTCATTCGTCCGCTGGCGTTCGACTATCCCGAGCACGCCAACGACCCCGAGGCCGAAGCGCGCCGCCTGAGTGCAGCGCTGCAGGAAGGCGCCGCCCAGCTGCAGGCGCTGGTGCATAACGCACCCGGCGGTGAAGTGGCCGACATCCTCTCCATGCATGAAGAGATGCTGGACGACCCCGAGCTGCGTCAGGCGGCGCTGGACGCCATCGGCGAAGGGCGCTCGGCGGAGGCTGGCTGGTGGGAAGCCATCGACACCGCCGCCCGTGCGCAGGAGATGCTGGCCGACCGGCTGCTGGCAGAGCGGGCCGCCGACCTGCGCGATGTCGGGCGCCGAGTGCTGGGTGTGCTGTGCGACGTGACCCTGCCCGAGCCACCCGACCACCCTTACATTCTGGTGATGGACGACATTGGCCCTTCCGATGTGGCGCGCCTGGATACCTCTCGGGTGCGTGGCCTGCTCACCGTTCGCGGCGGCGCCACCGCGCACAGCGCCATTCTGGCCCGTGCGCTGGGCATTCCCGCGGTGGTGGGCGCAGGCGAAGCGGTCATGGCGCTGGCCAACGGCGGCATGATGATTCTGGATGGCGAGCGCGGTCGCGTGATCTCGCAACCTTCCGAAGAGCGCCTGCGGCGCGCCGAACAGCAGCTGCTCGACCAGCAGCAGCGTGAAGCCGACGCCTGGGAGCTGCGCTTCGAGCAGGCCCAGACCCGCGACGGCCACCGGGTAGAGGTCGCTGCCAACCTGGGCAATACGGCCCACGCCGCCGATGCCGTCGAGCGTGGCGCCGAGGGCGTTGGTCTGCTGCGCACCGAGTTTCTGTTCATGGCCTACGCCAGTGCCCCGGATTTGGCGACGCAGATCGCAGAGTACCGTGAAGCCACCGATGCACTCGCTGGCCGACCGCTGGTCGCCCGAACGTTGGACGTGGGCGGCGACAAGCCCCTGCCCTACTGGCCAGTCCCCCAGGAAGACAACCCCTTCCTCGGCCTGCGCGGCATTCGCTTGGCGCTGACCCAGCCGGACGTGCTGGAAACGCAGCTTCGCGCCCTACTGATGGCCGCCGTAGGCAAACCGCTGCGCATCATGCTGCCGATGGTCAAGGACGTGGCCGAATTCCGCGCCGCCAAAGCCATCTACGACCGACTGCTCAAGGAAATCTCTGAACAGCAGCGCGCCACCGACGTGCAGCTTGGCGTGATGATCGAGGTGCCCTCAAGCGCGCTGCTGGCACCGACGCTGGCCGCCGAAGTGGACTTCTTCTCGGTGGGCACCAACGACTTGACCCAGTACACCCTGGCCATCGACCGCGGCCACCCGGAGCTATCTGCCCAGGCCGACGGCCTGCACCCGGCCGTACTGCGGCTGATCCAGATGACCGTCGACGCAGCCCACGCCCACGGCAAGTGGGTCGGCGTCTGTGGCGAGCTGGCATCGGATGCCATGGCGGTTCCGGTGCTGGTGGGCCTCGGCGTCGACGAGCTGTCGGTCAGCGCGCGGCAGATCCCGCTGGTCAAGGCCCGCCTGCGGGAGTTCGACCTGGCAGAAGCGCAGGCCACGGCACAGCTGGCCCTGAGCAAGGCAACCAGCGATGACGTGCGCGATGCGCTGGAGGCTCGCTGATGGCACGAGTGGTCTGCATCACGCTGAACCCGGCCCTGGACCTCGCCTTCGACCTGGAGACGCTGACGCTGGGGCAGGTCAATCGCCCCACTCGCGCCCAACTGGAGGCGGCGGGTAAAGGGGTCAACGTCGCCCGGGTATTGGCCAGCCTTGGCCATGAGGTGGTCGTCAGCGGCTTTCTGGGCCAGGACAACGACGCCCCCTTCTGCCTGGCCTTTCCGCATTACGGCGTTCAAGACGCCTTCGTGCGGGTGCCTGGCAACACCCGCATCAATGCCAAGCTTGCCGAACAGAGCGGCCGGGTGACCGATATCAACGGCCCCGGCATGCCCATTGAAGCAGCCCACCTCAGCGCTCTGCGCACGACGCTCAGCGGCCTGTTCGAGGGCACCGCCCCGCAGGCCATCGTCGTGGCAGGCAGCCTGCCGCCGGGCATCGACTCGGCCATCTTCAATGAGCTACTCGATTTCCTGAAAGGCTTTGGCGTGCCGCTTTGGGTGGATACCAGCGGTCCGGCACTGCTGACGGCCATCGCCGC
>NZ_AJTS01000025.1 GCF_000275725.1 Vreelandella stevensii S18214
AATGAAACCGAGCTGGCCGGGTGGGCGGGGCACGCCCTCGATTCCGATGCCCAGCGCCATGCTGCTGCCCAGCGTCTTCATGCCAGCGGTATCGAACACGCGCTGATTTCTGCCGGTGCCGAAGGCGTCTTGTGGGCCAGCCAGTACGGCACCTGGCACTCGACGCCGCCCAGCGTTCACGCAGTCAACACCGTGTGCGCGGGCGATACCTTCGTGGCGGGCATGCTGCATGGGCTGCTGAGCCAGCACGACCCCGACGCCACGCTGCGCTTCGCCACGGCGCTGTCTGCCGAAGCCGTTCGCCATGTTGGCGTGGGCAATCCCCACGCCGACGATTTCGACTCACTCCAACAACAGACCCGGGTACGGCGTCTTGACGACACCCACACCGAGGGAGCCACGCGATGAACCTGATCCTGATTACCGCCTGCCCCAGCGGCATGGCGACCACCTTCCTGGCCGCCAAGCGCCTGGAACAAGCCGCCACCCGGCTGGGCTGGCACGTCCATGTGGAAATGCATGGCGAAATTGCCCCTCTGCAGGCGGCTACCGCCGAACAGATTGCCAACGCCGACCTGATCGTGGTTGCCGCCGACCAGGTACCGGCCCCGGAGCGTTTCGAAGGTAAGCGGCTGTTCAAGGCGCCGATTGCCAGCGCTCTTCCCGACCCTACGGCGTTTTTGACCCAGGCAAAACGCGACGCCCCCCTGTACAGCGCCCCGGCCACCACCGCAGCGGCCCCCGCTGGCAGCCCAGGCGGCCAACGTATCGTTGCCGTCACCGCCTGCCCCACCGGCGTTGCCCACACCTTCATGGCCGCCGAAGCGCTGGCCGAGGCGGGCAAAGCCATGGGCCACCAGATTCGCGTGGAAACCCAGGGCTCGGTGGGTGCACAAAACCAGCTCACCGATGAAGAGATCGCCGCTGCCGACGTGGTCGTGCTGGCCTGCGACATCGAAGTGGACCCCTCCCGCTTTGCGGGCAAACGCATTTATCGCACCTCCACCAGCAACGCGCTGAAAAAGCCCCGCCCGACGCTGGAAGCCGCGCTGACTGACGCAGCGGTGGAAGATGGCACCAGCGCCGCTGGCGGTGCCTCGGCCAAGAAGGGGATCAAGGAGAAAGGCGTCTACAAGCACCTGCTGACCGGCGTTTCCTTCATGCTGCCCATGGTCGTGGCGGGCGGCCTGTTGATTGCCCTGTCATTCGTGTTTGGTATCGAAGCGTTCCAGGAAGAAGGCACCCTGGCGGCAGCATTGATGCAAATCGGTGGCGGCACCGCCTTCGCACTGATGATTCCCGTGCTGGCAGGCTACATTGCCTACTCGATTGCCGACCGCCCCGGCATTGCCCCCGGCATGATCGGCGGCATGCTGGCCGCCAATATCGATGCCGGTTTCATCGGCGGCATTCTGGCCGGTTTCCTGGCAGGCTATGTGGCGCTGGCCGTGACGCGGTACGTCAAGCTGCCTGCCAGCGTGGAATCCCTCAAGCCGATTCTGATCATCCCGTTCGTGGCCAGCCTGGTCACCGGCCTGACCATGATCTACGTGATCGGCGAACCCGTGGCCGCCATCATGGCCGCCCTGACCGGTTTCCTCTCCTCCATGGGCTCTACCAACGCCGTACTGCTGGGCATTCTGTTGGGCGCCATGATGTGCTTCGACCTGGGTGGGCCCGTCAACAAAGCCGCCTACACCTTCGGCGTGGGCCTGCTGGCATCGCAAACCTACGCGCCCATGGCGGCCATCATGGCAGCAGGCATGGTGCCTGCCATTGGCATGGGCATCGCCAGCTTTGTGGCGCGCAACAAGTTCTCTGCCCCTGAGCGGGAAGCGGGCAAGGCATCGTTCGTGCTGGGCCTGTGCTTCATCAGCGAAGGCGCGATTCCCTTTGCCGCGAAAGACCCGCTGCGGGTGATTCCGGCCTGTATCGCGGGTGGCGCGGTGACCGGCGCGCTCTCCATGCTGATCGGCGCTCAGCTGATGGCGCCCCACGGCGGCATCTTCGTGCTCCTGATCCCCAACGCCATCACCCCGGCGTTCCTCTACCTGGGGGCGATCATTGCGGGCTCCTTGATTACTGGCCTGGGCTATGCGTTCATCAAGCGCGGTGCTGCACAGGTAGCAGTGGCCAGCTAACGGTTGCACACTGGCCTTACCAGGGGCGGGCCCAGGCCCGCCCTTTTTGTAGCCAAGTCCTTCAGCTGGCCCAAACTCTCGTTTTATTACTCATTTTCAAGCGATTCAAGCCGTACAGCGCTTCCATGGCGCCCAATATGTAGTATTTTTACATAAACAAGAATCACGATTGGAGGCACGCCCTCTGATTCGGAACAACGATGTAAAAACAAATAGGACCGCCCGTTATGTTTCAACTCACCCGCAGCGTTACCTGGCAGGCCCTGGAGCGCCTGCGCGATCAAACCGCCAACGATCGCATTCGCGACTATTTTTCCCACGACCCGAAGCGCTTCGAAAAAATGAGCCTGCGTGTCGGAGGCCTTTTTCTGGACTACTCCAAGCACCAGGTGTCTGATGCGGTACTGGCCAAGCTGATCGAACTGGCCGACCACTCGGCCCTGGTACAGCGCCGCGCTCAGATGTTCTCCGGCGACATCATCAACGTCACCGAAAACCGCCCGGTACTGCACACCGCGCTACGCCATTTGGGCGACGAGCCGGTCTACGTGGACGGCGAAGACGTGATGCCCGAAATCACCCGCACCCGCGAGCAGATCAAGGTGTTCTCCGAGGCAGTGCGTAACGGCGAGTGGAAAGGCTACAACGGCCAGCGCATCAAGGACGTGGTCAATATCGGCATTGGCGGCTCGGACCTGGGCCCCAACATGGCGGTGCGGGCGCTGCTGAAATACCGGCATCCGGAGCTGCACTTCCACTTCGTGTCCAACGTGGACGGCACTCACATTCAGAAGGTGCTCTCACGGCTCGACCCCGCCACCACGCTGTTCATCGTCTCTACCAAGACCTTCTCCACTCAGGAGACCCTGCTCAACGCCAAGACTGCGCGGCGCTGGTTCCTGGAGAACGCCGGGGAAGACGCCGACGTAGGGGCGCACTTCATTGCCGCCTCCACCAACCGCAAAGCGGCCATGGAGTTCGGCATTCGTGAAGAGAACGTGTTCGAATTCTGGGCCTGGGTGGGCGGCCGCTACTCCATGTGGTCTTCCATTGGCCTGCCCATTGCGCTCTCGATTGGCTTCGAAGGCTTTATCGAGCTGCTGGAAGGCGCCCACGAGATGGACCGCCACTTCATCGAAGCGCCGTTCGCCCAGAACATGCCCGTATTGATGGCGCTGATCGGCATTTGGTACATCAACTTTATTGGCGCCGAAACCCAGGCCATCGTGCCCTACGACCAGGCGCTGAACCAGCTGCCCTCTTTCCTGCAGCAGCTGGATATGGAGTCCAACGGCAAGTCGGTGGATATTTTCGGCCACCCGGTGAATTACAAGACAGGCCCCATCGTGTGGGGGCAAACCGGCTCCAACGGCCAGCACGCGTTCTTCCAGCTGTTGCACCAGGGCACCCGCTACGTGCCCATCGACTTCATCGCTTCGCTCAAGCCGGAGCCGGGCGTGGAAGACCACCACTTTGCCCTGCTCACCAACATGCTGGCCCAGGCCAACGCCTTCATGGAAGGCAGCCAGGGCGACAGCAAAGAACTGAGCCAACTGGACCCCTACAGCTGTCCCGGCAACCGCCCTTCCAGCACGCTGCTGCTGGACGAGCTGACACCGAAAAACCTCGGCGCGCTGATTGCGCTGTATGAGCACAAGGTGTTCGTTCAAGGGGTGATCTGGAACATCAACTCCTTCGACCAGTGGGGCGTGCAGCTCGGCAAACGCATTGCCGGTGAGATCAGCGAGCGCATCGACGCCAACGCCGCCGACTTCGACGCCTCCACCCAGGGCCTGCTGGAACTCGTCCGCGCCCACTTCCCGGGCACCGCACACCGCGCAGACCCCGAAGCCGGAGACAAAAAGCCCGCTCGCAAGAAGCGTTAGGCTCAAGCGGCACTGACTGATGGCCTCCACTACGGTGGGGGCCATTTTTTATGCCCAGACTTACGCAGTGCCAGGTAGCGAATCGTTACAGCCCACCGGCCACGCTTTCCCCATAGGGATAAAATCACCGCTTTTCACTGACACTGCCTCTTATTTTCCCTATCGGGAAAGTTCGGCTACTATACGTATTCCAGTCCGGTAATTTTCCTTATAGGGAAACGGGAGCGTATATGCCTACCCTACCTGCCCCAACCAACACAGCGCTTTATTCGATTGAATCCGCCAGCAGTCTTGGCCTGATCATCCGTCAGGCTCGTAAACGTCAGCATCTGACCCTGGAAACTCTGGCGGGACTGTGCGGCGTCAGTATTCGCTTTTTAAGTGAACTCGAAAACGGCCGCGACACATGCGGCATGGGCAGAGTATTGCGCGTCCTGGAAACACTCGGTATCGAGCTTTTGGCACAGCCAATGGAAGAAGGCTAATCGATGAACCACCTTTACCAGGCAATCCAACGCTGCCCCCGCGTGGCGGTATATGGCACGTTAAAGCACGGTCATCGCAATCATCATTGGCTGGGCGACGCAGACATGCTGGGCCAGGACTGCTTGACGGCGATTACGCTTTACGACCTGGGACCCTACCCCGGCGCCAAGCTCATGCCCTCCACAGGCGTTGTGGTGGAAGTATATGCCATCGATGCCGAGCGGCTAGCCCAGCTTGATGAGCTGGAAGATTACCTGCACCACTCCCCCCAAAAAGGGACCTACGACCGGGCGGTGCTGGCGACCTCTCATGGCGATGCCTGGTGCTACCTCTACAACCCCGCCGTCGAGGAAGCATCGCTCATTCGCCGCGGCGAGTGGTAAACCGCGCCAGCGCTCCTTCCGTATCCACGATCTGCGCATACTCCCCCGCCAGATTGGCCAGCGACATGGCGTGCACCTCATCGGCGGTACGCTCCGTGCCCGCGTAATCGCACTTGGCAAACGTAAACGTCGCGTCGCTCACGACCCAGGTACCGAAACCAAGATTGCCTGCGGTGCGCAAACAGTTGATGGCGCACCGATGTCCCTTGCTTGCAGAGCACGACAAACACCCTATACTGTATGGATAAACATATTTTTGGTAGCTCAGTGCGAGGCTCCCGATGACGGCTCATAACCTTCCCCGATACGCCGTGCATAAAGGTCGCGGTGCCACTTACGACCCCCATAACCGTTTTTCACCGACCCGCAGCGTCATGGAGGACGATGGCTGGTGGCAAGAGGAAGCTCACCCATCGCTGGCTACCGAAGTGCGCGAAGAGCCCAGCAAAAGCGCGCTCTCCTGGAACCGCTCACCCGATCTGCCCTTTGACCGCTCCCTGAACCCTTACCGTGGCTGCGAACATGGCTGCGTGTATTGCTATGCCCGCCCTTCCCACGCCTATTGGGACCTGTCGCCGGGGCTCGATTTTGAAACCCGACTGATCGCCCGCAGCGGCCTGGTCGAGCATCTGAAACAGGAGCTTTGCCATCCGCAGTATGTCTGCCGCCCTATCAACCTGTCTGGCAACACCGACTGCTACCAGCCGCTGGAAGCCACTTACCAGACGACCCGGCGCCTGCTGGAGCTGCTGCTGGCCTGTCGCCACCCGGTCACCCTGGTGACCAAGAGCACGCTGATCCTTCGCGACCTGGACCTGCTGGCGGAAATGGCGGAGCACCGTTTGGTGCGGGTATTCGTCAGCCTGACCAGCCTGGACGCCAACCTCAAGCGCACGCTGGAGCCTAGGGCGGCGTCGCCCCAAGCACGCTTGAGAGCCATTCGCGAGCTGAACACGGCAGGCATACCGGTAGGCACGCTGGTGTCACCGATCATCCCGGGACTCACCGACCATGAAATCGAGCGCATCCTCGAAGCGGCCAGCCGGGCGGGCGCACGTACCGCGACCTGGATGCTACTGCGACTGCCCCATGAAGTCGCGCCCCTGTTCGAAGCCTGGCTGAACGCCCATTACCCGGAGCGCGCCGCCAAGGTCATGAGCTTGATGCGCCAATGCCGCGGCGGCCAGAACTACGATGCACGGTTTGGTAAGCGCTTTCGTGGGGAAGGGGTCTTTGCCGACCTGATTGCCCAGCGTTTCCAGCGCGCCAGCCGTCAATGGAACCTGCAATCGCGTACCGAGCAGGGCTTGAACACCCGCGACTTTCGGCCACCGCGGGCACAGGGGGATTTATTTGACTAAGCGGCACGCCTGAATAGGCAAAAATGTTTTTTGCCTTTTTGCACTACCCAGAAGGTATCGAAAAGCGCGCCTGTATCTTCTACATAGGCCTGTGCTGCCAGCGCTCCATTGATACGTACAGCTCCGTGCTTGATAAACTCCCGCGCTTGCCGTTTTGAGCTTGCCAGCCCCCCTTTGACCAGGGCGCTATCCATGGCTTCGCTTGGCGATATGGAGCAGCAAGGCAGGCCATCCAGTGCCAGTTGCTCAAGCTCTTGAAGGGTCAACGCCGTCACGTCTCCGCTAAACAACGCCTGTGAAATACGCTGAGCGGCTTTCAACCCCTCTTCACCATGGACAAATCGCGTCATGCTTTCCGCCAGGATCCGTTGGGCCTGGGGTTTACCCGACAAACGTCGGTCACTCGCCTCGAGTTCGTCGATCTCGTCGCAGGTCAAGAACGTGTAATACCGCAAAAACCGGTATACATCCTGGTCATCGGCTGCCAACCAAAACTGGTAGAAATGGTATGGTGACGTCTTATTCGGATCGAGCCATACCGTTCCTGATTCTGTCTTGCCAAACTTGGTACCATCGGCTTTGGTCACCAAGGGAAGCGTCAACCCCATCACCTGCTCACCGTTCAAGCGCCGGGTCAAATCGACCCCACTGACGATATTTCCCCACTGATCGCTGCCACCAATCTGCAAACGGCAGCCCAGGGTGCGATTCAAATGAGCAAAGTCATAAGACTGTAGCAGCGCGTAGCTGAACTCGGTAAAGGACATCCCTTGCTCAGGCCGCTCGAGGCGCTGCTTGACGGATTCTCGATTGATCATGGCATTCATCGAAAAGTGCTTGCCCACATCACGAAAGAAATCCACCACGCTCAGCCCTTTCATCCACTGTGCGTTGTCGACCACGCTAAAGGGCGCTTCCAGATGCGTTGCCATCAACCAGTAGATCTGTTCATTGAGTGACGTGACCCACCCATTGACGACTTCCGGGGCGTTCAAGGCTCTCTCGGCCGCTTTGAAGCTGGGATCTCCGATCATTCCTGTAGCACCACCCACCAGCACGACGCCTTGATGTCCGGCGTCCTGGAAGCGCTTTAACATCAATAGCGGCACAAGGTGGCCAATGTGTAAGCTACCCGCCGTGGGATCAAAACCACAGTAAACGACTTGCGGCGTACCGAGTAATTCCTTTAACGATGCCTCATGTGTCACTTGAGACATCAGTCCCCGACGATGCAAGTCGTTGAGCAATAACGTTGCGTTCACGCCAAATACCTTTATGTGCCTGATTTATCTAGCGAGGCTACTGGGCGGGGTGGCGTCACACCATATCCCCAAAGGGACAGAAACAGGCTTCAATTCGTTGAGGCGGAGCTGGCAACGATATGATTCAGGAACAGACCAAACAGCTCACCAAGGGAGCTGATCTGCAACTGAGCATAGATCCGCTTCCGATGATTTTTAACCGTGCCATGGCTTATCGCCAGATACTCGGCTATTTCATGACTATCCATGCCTTGTACCAATAGAGCGGCAATTTGCTGCTCCCTGGGTGTCAGCCGAGATTTGCCGAAGCTTTCCACCGACTCACGCAATCTGGCAGCAACATCGCTATCCACCATGGCATTGGCGAGGTGAAACGGACCACGCCAATGCTGCCTACATAGCGAGGAAAGCGTGCTCAGAAATAGACTCAGGCGTTGACATTCATGGTGATGAAAACGCTCCGACAGGGCCGAACGGTCGCCTAGCTTACCTAAATAGACGACCAGCCAACGGTTGCCATCGAGAGCCAAAGCGATACAAATCTCGTCTTTCCAACCTGTTTGATGATAAAAGTTCTGCAGGTAGTCGTCTCGTTCCGACCCTGAACAGAAAACATCGTCGATACCATACACTCCCTGCTCCTGCCGCTCGGCCAGTGAGAGCAAGAAGGGGTCTTTCTGATAGGCGTCCAGTAGATAGCGCTGAAACAATAACTCTCGATGTTCCAGCAGCGAATCAAAAAGATAGATGGGATGTTTGTCAGGCCGGTAACCCACCACCACGGCGCAATCGAAAGCGGCGAGAACCTGCAAGACCCTCATCAGGCAAGAGGTGAACCGAGGCGTATGCAGTGCATCGACGGTATTGGCAAGCGATTGATTGAGCTCAAGTAGCCAGGAATCGTTGGCACCCTCGCCCGAGACTCCATTGATCATGATGTCAGCCCCCTCGCATATTGAACTATGCTAGCGTTAACGCCTCTCGACCATGTTTGACACTCGCCAAGGATATAAATGACGCTCACGCTCAGCAAAACCCGGTCCAGCTTTTACCGCCGCCTATACGTGGCCCACTTGATCGAACAAGGTATTTCCAGCGTGCCTGCGCTGATGGAAGCCACTGGCATGCCCAGGCGCACGGCTCAGGATACCATCGCCTCGCTGAGCGAACTGGACATCGAGTGCGTGTTCGAAAAAGGCGACGGCGAGCGCCATAACATCGGCCACTACGTCATCAAGCAGTGGGGCGCGATCGATCCGCGCTGGGTGGCGCAACATGCTCAGCGGCTGGGTGAGGCGTTGGGCTACCGTGAGTAGGCCCAGGCGCATCGGGCTCGGCCCAGGTCAGCCTCGCGGCGTTGAGTGTGACGCTGAGGGAGCTGGCGGCCATGGCCAACACGGCGATCAGCGGGGGAATGGCCATGATGACCACCAACCCCAGCGCCAGGGTGTTATAGAGCGCCGATAGCAGCAGGTTTTGGACCATGATGCGACGCGTTCGCTGGGCAACCCTCAACAGCCTGGCGACCCCCGCAATACCGGGAGACAGCAGCTGAGCAGCGGCCCCTTCCCGAGCAGCGTCGCTGGCGTGCAGCGGGGCCACGCCCACCGCCGCCGCCGCCAGGCTCAGCGTGTCGTTGACCCCATCGCCCACGTACAGGGTGGGCGATGGCAACGCCTCCAGCAGGCGTGCCTTGGCCTCCGGGGAGCGCTGGGCATAGCACGCTTCCCGCGGTAGCCCAACGCGCTGGCCCAGCCACTGCACCGGGCCCTGGCGATCTCCACTGATCAGTGCCAGCACGTAACCGGCGCTCTGCAGCTGGGCAAGCGTGATCTGGGCATCCGGCACGGGCTGGTCGGCCAGGTACAGGGTGGCCAGCCATCCTTGCTCATCCGCCACCAGCACCTCGGATGCAAAGCCATATGCCGGGTGCTGTGCAGCGGCGGGGATCTCCTTGCCCTGCTGGGCCAGCCACGCGGTACTGCCCAGCCACCAGGTGTGGCCATTGGCGAAGGTGATGGTTTGCCCGGCCCCCGGCGTTTCATGAACCTCCACCTGATCCCGAGAAGTGCCGCTTGCCCAGTGGCGCAGTCCGTTCGCCAGCGGATGCTCACTCTGCCTGACTGCCACGGCCAGCTGTTGGCGGAACAGTTCCTCGTCTTCCCCATCACGGAGCATCGCGTGCAGTACGCGATGCTGCCCCTGGGTCAAAGTACCGGTCTTGTCGAACGCCACCGAGCGTACCTTGGCCAACACTTCCAGCGCGGCAGGGTCGCGCAGCGCAATACCCTGCTGGGTGGCCTGGCTGCTGCCCGCCAGGCTTGCCAGCGGCACGGCCAGACCCACGGCGCAGGGGCAGGCCACCACCAGCACCGAGAGCGCGCGCACGCTCGCTTCATCCCACCCCACGCCCAACAGCCAGGCAATGGGCAGAGTCACTGCCGCCAGCACCAGCGCGGCGGGGCTCAGCCAGGCGGCAAACCGCTCGGCTAGGGTGTGCAGCTCGCCTTTTTGCGTTTGAAAGCGACGCATCTGGTCACACAGTTTGTCCATTCGCCGCTGGCCCGCCGTGGCGGTCACGGTCAGTTCCAGCGAGCCGCCCTGCCCGCCACGGCCCATAAAACGACAGCCTGCATACACTGGCTGCCCGGCACCCACGAAGCGCGGCTGGCTTTCACCGGACAGCGTGGCGGTGTCCAGCCAGCCGTCGGTCTCCAGGCTGCCATCCAGCGGCACCACGTCGCCTGGGGCAACGGCAATGCGTTGGCCCAGCGTGACCTCCTCGATGGCAGTTTCCTGAACCTGCCCTTGATGCAGCACCTGCACCGACGTATCGGGCAGCGCCAGCGCATCGAAGGCTTTCAAGCCCCGCTGACGACACAGCGTTTCGACCAGTCGCCCCACCAATAGCAGGACGATCAGCATCACCGCCGTATCGAAATAGACCTCTACCGAGCCACGCCACAGAAGGCCCAGCGATACCACTACGGCGCCCAGCACGCCCAGGCTCACCAGCACGTCCATGCCGGGCCGCCTTGCCCGCAGTGTGCGCCAGCCCGCCCGGTAAAAAGGCAGCCCGGCATAGCTCACCACGGGAATCGCAAAGGCACCCGACACCCAGGCCAGCACGCTCTCCAGCGCGGCCGTGGGCATGGCCCCGGCGTAGATCAGCAGCGAGGCCAGCATGGTCCACATGCCAAACACCGAGCCGACGATCAAGCGCAGGGTCAAGTAACGGCTTTCCTGCTCCAGCCGGGCATGGGCGTCCTGCAGGTCTTCCAACGGCGCCAGCCGATAGCCCAGCCGCGCCACGTTGGGCGCCAGTGCGTCCAGCGCCGTGGCATCGGGCTCACCCTTCACCCACACGGTGGCGGTCGGGTAGTGGACGCTGGCGTCGAGCACGCCTGGCTGCTGTTTGAGCGCTCCTTCCACCGCCAGCGCACAGCTGGTGCACCACATGCCGTGCAGCGTATACAGCGGTGCTTCCAGGCCGTCGGGTTGGGCCGCGTGCGTGGCCGATGCGTCGCTCAAGGCCACGTTACACGCAAGGCGGAATGCCTATGATCGGCAGCGCCACGAACACCACGCTGAGCGCCGAGAACAGATACAGCCCCGCCGAGACCACGGCATTGAACCGGGCGCGCCCCTGATGGCGCTGGCCCGCTTGCCAGCACCACCAGGTAAGCGCCGCCAGCAGCGCGGTCGTGACGAGACTCAGCAGCAGCATCCAGCCATTGAGCAGCGTGAACACGCCACGCTCCGTGGCGGGAGCCGCCACCTCGCAGGCCACGGCGTGGCCTCCATAAACGGCGATGAACCAGATGCACCACACGGTCAGGCCCACCACGAAGTGGATGGGATGCGTCAACCTCAAGCGCTCGAGTAAAGGTGACATGGCCTCAACCTCCAATGACGCGGGGCAACACAGCGAGCGAGCCCACCAGGATCCAGAACACCACGGCGTTGTAGCGCCACAGCTGTACCACCACGGCAGGTTCGAACGGCGCATGGGCCCCCACGTAGCCGTAGCGCACCCGCAGCGCCTGCATGACCGTCAGCACGACCGCCAGCCCGCCGTGGAACAGGGCATAAATCAGGCCCAACAGCAGCACGGCATCGTGGGTGGTCTCGGTGGGAGCCAAATCGGCGGCCAGCATCACCCAGGTGGTCACGGCCACCTGCACGGCCCCCAGCGCACCGGCCAGATAGAAGCCGCTGGCAAGCCCGGCATCCTGCTGGCGACGCAGCCCACGGATCATTTTGACCATCACGATGTAGCCCGCCGTCATGGCCAGACCCGCTACCACTAGCCCCACCAACGACAGTGGCGACGTATCGGGCATGCTCCACGCCGGGGAGACGGTCCACAGGTAGAACCAGCCAAACAGGTACGAGAGGAAGAACGAGCCGTTGGCAATCAGGAAGGTGCCCATGGCCCACACACCCGGGCCATCCATGGTGCGAGAGTGCAGCGGCGGGTCACCGGGTGACACATCGGCATCCGGCGCGGCCTTGGGATGCGCGCCGTTCTCCCAGGACCAGCGCAGCAGGAACACCCCGGCAATCAGCACGAAGACACCGGCCAGCGCATAGACCCGCACCAGCAGGCTGATACACACCACCGCCAGCGCCATGGCCGCAAACAGCGGCCACCAGGAGTTACCCGGCAGGTGGATGATTTCACGCACCTTGCCGGAGATAGGGTCAGTGCCCCACATCTCACGCCGCCCGTGGGTGGCCACCGCCAGCGAGTGCTTCCCTTCTGCCATGGTGACAGGCAGGTTGGGGTCATCCCACAAGGGGTGACGGGTTTCGATCCTGGGCAGGCTGACGAAGTTATAGGCACTGGGCGGCATGGTGTTGGCCCACTCCAGCGTATCGGCGTTCCAGGGGTTCTGCTTGGCGGGTTTGCCAAAGCGGAAGTGCAGCGCAATATCCAGCAGCACCATGGCAATACCGGCAGACATGACAAAGCTGCTGACCGACGAAAGCAGGTTGTAGATATCCCAGCCCATGCCGGTATCGTAGGTGTAGACCCGGCGCGGCATCCCCAGCAGCCCGGTCCAGTGCATGATCAGGAAGGTGCCGTTGAAGCCCAGGAACGTCAGCCAGAAACCCCAGCGTCCAAGGTTCTCAGAGGGCATGCGCCCGGAAAACAGCGGCAGCCAGTAGTAGAGCCCGGCAATCAGCGGGAAGAACATGCCCCCCACCAGCACGTAGTGCATGTGCGCCACCACGAAGTGGGTATCGTGCACCTGCCAGTTGAACGGCACCAGCGCCAGCATGACGCCGGTCAAGCCACCGCAGACAAAGATGATCAGAAAGCCCAGCACCCACAGCATGGGCAGCTTCATTTTGGGCTTGCCCAGCCATAGCGTGGCCAGCCACACGAACACCTGAATGGCCGTGGGCACTGCCACCAGCATACTGGCCGCCGAGAAGAAGGCTTGCGCCAGCTGGGGAATGCCCACGGTGAACATGTGATGAACCCACAGACCGAAGCTGATGAACCCCGTGACGATAATGGCAAAGACCACCCAGCCGTAGCCGACGATGGGCCTGCCAGCGAAGACTGGAATCAGCGTCGAGATGATCCCCGCCGCCGGCAGGAAGATGATGTAGACCTCAGGGTGCCCGAACAGCCAGAACAGGTGTTGCCACAGAATCGGATCGCCACCACTGGCCACTTCGAAAAACGGCATGCCGACGGCGCGCTCCAGTTCCAGCATGACACTGGCCAGAATCAGCGGCGGAAAGCCCACCACGATCATCAGCGCCATGGCGAGGATGTACCAGGCAAACAGCGGCATTTTATGCAGCGCCATGCCCTGGGTGCGGGTGCGCAAGATGGAGACGACGATTTCCACCCCGGCAGAAAGCGCCGAGATTTCCACGAAGGTAATCCCCAACAGCCAGAAATCAGGGCCAAGGTCAGGGGAGAACTCGCTGCTGCTGAGCGGGGTATACATGAACCAGCCGCTGGAAGGAGCGATTTCCAGAATCAGGCTGGAGGTCAGAATGATGCCGCCAAACAGGTAGCACCAGTAGCCCAGCGAGGTCAGCCGGGGGCACACCAGGTCCCGCGCGCCGATCATCTTGGGGATCATGTAGATCGCCAAGCCCTCCAGCATGGGGATGGCGAACAGGAACATCATGACCGTGCCGTGCATGGTCGTGACCTGATTGTAGATATCCGGCGACATGAAATCCTGATCGGGCATGGCCAGCTGGGTACGCACCAGCATGGCCAGGATGCCGCCGATCAGGAAAAACACCATCCCGGTGATCATGAAGCGCAGGCCCAGCGTCGTATGGTTGACGATGGTCAGTGCCTTCAACCCCTTGGGGTTGCCCCAGATATCGTGCAGGTCTTCGTGGAGCTGCTTCGGGTCCTGCTCAACGGCTTTTTGACTAACGCTACTCATGGGTTCAAGGTCTCCAACCAAGCACCCAGGCTGTCCAGGGTGTCCGTGTCGATATCATCGTGGGACGGCATCAGGTTACCGGGCTTCAGCGTCTGATGATGCTGCAGCCATTGGCTGATGGCGCCATCGTCCATGGCCATCACGCCAGCGCCCAGCGTCGCTCGGCTGCCCACGTCGGAAAGGTCGGGCCCCAGCGTGCCACCACTGATCCCGGCCACCGTATGGCAGCTGGCACAGTGAGTCATGAACGCGCTGCGCGCCTCGTCATCGGCGGCATCGGCCGTGGCCGCTGCTGCCAGCGCATCCTGCTGACGCTCGGCCAGCCAGGCGTCGTACTCTTCTCGGGGCAGGGCTTCGACGAACAGGTGCATGTGGGCATGCCCGATGCCACACAGCTCGGCGCACTGGGCACCAAAAACGGCAGGAATGTCTGCTTGCAGGCGAATACGGTTTTCCCGTCCGGGAATCATGTCGACCTTGCCGCCCAGGCGCGGAATCCAGAAACCATGGATGACGTCGGCGCCGGTCACGTGGAAGTCCACCGGCTCGCCGACCGGCATCACCAGATGGTTGGCGGTGACCACCTCGCCGCCTTCGGCATTGGGGTAGCGCACTTCGAACCACCACTGGTGGCCGATGACTTCGATCACCTCGCCGGGTTCGCCAATGGCCAGCATGCGCTGACCGGCGGGCACGCCAAAGGCGAGCAGCGCCACGATGCTGGCCACGGGCAGCAGGATACCGCCGCCCAGAATCCAGTGGCGAGCCACCTTGCGCTCCTGTGCAGGTGTGCGGGTGACGTCCCTGGGCTTGAAGGCAAACAGCCACAACCCCGTGATGACCGCCAGCACCACGGTGCTGAAGGTCAGCATGATCCACCAAATCAGGGCAACATCTCGTGCAGCCTGCCCAGCGGGGTCTAGAATGGACTTATCGCCCGCACAGCCTGCGGTCAACAGGGCCAGCCCGAGAACCGCCAAAATGGCTATCCGGTTGACCCGCCGACCCGTAACGCGTTGAATGTTGGGCGAGGCTATATTGCTGTTGCGTTCCCTCATATGCTGTTTCCCTTTAGTCTGCCCACAGGAAGTGACCATGGCGCCAACTCCCCAACGTTCGATCAAAAGCCGCGCCTCTTTGGCTGGCCACCCGCTGCACCCCGTAATGATTCACTTCCCCGTTGCTGCCCTGATGGCCCTGGTGGCAAGCGACCTGGCCTACTGGTATACCGAAGACCCCTTCTGGATGCGCAGCGGCCTGTGGCTGGCGGGCGTCGGTGCCTTTGGCGGCTGGGTCGCCTCGATAGCCGGTATCATTGATCTGGTCACGGTGTCGCGCATTCGGCGTCTGATTACCGGCTGGAGCCACGCCATCGTGGCGGTGGTGATGCTCTCGCTGGCGTCGTTCAACTGGCTGCTGCGCTTCAACGAGCCCGACGCGATCCTGCCCTGGGGGCTGGCGGTATCGCTGCTGACCGGAGGACTGATTGCGCTGGCCGGCTGGCTGGGCGGCCAACTGGTTTATGAACACGCCGTGGGCGTGGATGTCGACTGACCACCTGCTCATGGGCATCGGCTAACTCCAATCAAGTGGTTTGGCCAGCACGAATCCCAGTACGGCCAGAATACCCGCCACTGCCAGCAACAGCGCCAGCAGGTTGGCGGGTTTCACACCGCGATAGATGCCCATTTCCAGGCGTAGGATCAGCCAGCCAAAACAGCCGTGGGCAGCCACCATGACCACCACCGCGGCCAGCTTGAAGATCAGCCACCCCCCCATTAACCCGTGAAGCAGGAACAGCAGCGTGCCCGACGCAATGGCCAGCAGCGCGGCAGGGGTGGCAACGGAGTTGTAGAAGTAGCGCGGCATGGGCGGTGAGCCCTGCGCAAAGCCAGCGTCCTTGCGCAGCTGAAGGGCGTGACTCAGCAGCGCAGGTAAGTAAAGCAGCGAACCGCACCAGATAACCAGTGCGGCAATGTGAAGCAATTTTAGCCAGGGCATTGCGGCTTCCTTGCGTTGCATTGGGCAGGGGGAGAAATAACTCCGTTAACCTTAGACAACACTGGCCACTCTGGCTAGCCGTTTAGCTAACGATAATCTCGTAACCCGTGAATTTACGAAGATTTATCACGCCGGTATCGAGTATCAGGTACTGCCCTTTCACGCCCTGCAAGACACCCTCTACCTGTGGCTGCTTATCGAAATTGTGCGACACCACCTTGCGTGGAAAAGCCTCCACCGGGTAGTGGAAGTGGTAAGGCGTTTCATCCAGTTCACGAATGGCATCCTCACCGTGCACCTGGCGCAGTTGCGCCAGCCCATCGGCCAATACGCTCAACAGACGGTCTCGCTCTGCACACAGGTCCAGCGTGGCCACCTCGCCTTTCAGCATCGCCCGCCAGTTGGTGCGGTCGGCGACCTGCTCCTTGAACAGCATTTCGACCATGCCGGACTGCTGCCGCGTATTGACCTCCAGAATGGGCAACGCCTGAATGGCCCCCTGATCCAGCCAGCGGGTGGGCATCTGGGTTTTGCGGGTGATGCCCACCTTCAGCCCCGAGGAGTTGGCAAGATAAACGATATGGGGCTGGAAACAGTGGGCTTCGCCCCACTCGGGTTCGCGGCAGGTGCCCTGGTAGTAGTGGCAGGTTTCCGGCTTCATGATGCAGGTATCGCACTGGGCCAAGCGCTTGAAACACGGGTAGCAATACCCCTGAGCAAAGCTCTTGTTGGTGGCGCGCCCGCAGTGAGTGCAGGCAATGGCCCCGCTCCAGTGCAGGCGTATGAACGACCCTACCCGCTCGTTCAGGCCGACCCGATGCTCCCCGGCACGCAGGTGGTACACCACCTCGGCATCCTTGCGGCCTGGCACACTGGCCGCCATTTTCTGCAGACACCCCTGCACCGGCGTAGCATCGGTGGCAAACAAATCATCAGTCACGGGTGGCATCCCGCGCCAGGCCTGCCATTTCCGGGCTGACGCCCGCTCCCGTGGCACCCGCCCCACAGGTGCGGCGCTCCAGGTAACCCACCCGGTTGGCTTCGGGCACGTTGTTTTCCATTTCATAGCGCATCACCGCCTCAAGGCAGAGCTCAGTCTGCTCGGCGGTCAGGCGACGCCCATCCGGCCACTTGCGCAGGGCAACCGCCTGCTTGAGGCTTTCATAGATGGTGGGCGTCATTTGATGAATCATCTTGTCGAACGTCATGTCACTCACGGTCAGCACCTCTTTTGCGGGTTGCTCAAAGCTTTTTGAAGCGGGAAGAATAATACCAGCCGGTTGCCAGCCCCACGAGCAGGCCACCCAAATGCGCCTCGTTGGCAACGTTGCCAAAGCCCACGGTGCCTGCAATGCCAGTCATGGTAAAGACCATCCAGCCCAGCATGAAGACCACCAGCATTTGCGGCACAAAAAAACCGCTGCCTGGGGCACGCCGGGACATCAGCCACACATGCGCCAGCAGCGCATAGACGACCCCGGACATGCCGCCAAACAGCACCGTGCCGGTCATGTACTGGGCAAGGTTGGCACCAATGCCCGCCAGCAACAGCAATAGCAGCATCGTTTTGCTGCCCTGGCGCCGTTCGATCTGCTGGCCGAAATACCACACCCACATCAGGTTGAAGATCAGGTGCATCCAGCCAAAGTGGAGAAAAGCCGGTGACAGCAGGCGCCACACCTGACCGCCGAGCAAGGTATCGGGCAGCGAACCGTAGACCAGCTGCCCCCCAGAGACACCCACCGGCACGATGGTCAAAGAGACGATCAACAGGTCGCCCCAGATCCCGGTCAATGCAAATACGGCCAGACTGATCAGAATCATCAGCGCCGTCACCGGTACTTGTCGCAGAGTCGCGACCAGCCCTTGGGTGGGCAGCGAGCGCTTGGGTGGCGCCGCGTCGCTGATCAGCTCGTCGCCTCGCTCCCAGCGAGCCACCAGGGCACGGAGCTCATCGTATTGGCGCGGGTCAGCCACCCAGAGGAGCTGGCCGTCTTCTTCATCGGTGATGCGATGGCCTATCCGGTAATGCCATAGGGCCTTGCGCAGCGCTTGAGTGTCTGCATCGGGGGGCAAGAGCATGACGGGGTGCATGACATCTTCCTTTTAACCAGTGGTCATGACGCTTACGCGCACGTTTGCCATCGGATACGCAAAAAAATCCGGCGGAGGGGGCCGCCGGATAAAAGCAAGGGATCATTCAAGGGAACACTTACTCTGATAGCCGGCAGCAGGGTTAGTTCAGCAGTTTTGCAAAAATTATGTAACCAATTGTAATAATTGCTCAAAAGGGTCAATCAAAATCGATCTCCCAGGGCTTGGGCAATGCCCGCTCTTCTCTAGGCACTTGAATCCAGACGAAATGATCGGCATTCAACTGTTGTTCACCGCTCCAACGATAGGCCACCAGTCGACCAAATTTTACCGCACTGTAGTCCAGACAAGCGATATTGGCGGCGGGCAAGGCGGGAATGCCCTCGCACCAGTAGTGGCCGATGAACAGCGGCGGCTGTTCCGGGCCGTAATAGCTGAGCCGCTCGCGCTCCTGCAGCGTCAATGCCCGCGTCTCCAGGTCGCCCGGCAGGTTATCCGGCTGGAATACCACATCGCCCCACTGCTGCGGGTTGGCCGACCAGAAGTGCGCGCGAAAGGTCTGCCGGGTAAAACCGTCGCCCGAGTGGATGGCCACGCCTTCCGGTAGCCGAATGTGCGGGCCACGGGTCAGGCGGTCGAGAATTCGGAACGCCTGGGTCGAGGGGTCGGTGGACTCCACCAGAAAGCGGTCGTCCAGTTGGGCAGACGGTGAACGCAGACGGAGCTGGCGAATCAGCTCATCGTCCCAACAGGCGTGCACCACCCGGATACCGTCCAGTTCCAGGCACAGCGGAATGGTCTTGAACCATGCCAGGGTATCTTCCCACTCGTTGGTATGGTCACGATACTGGTCGAGGGTATCCTGAATGATGCGATTATGGCGCGGCGTATGCTCGCGCAGCCAGCGCTTGGCGCTGCCTGGCGGGGCCGGGTGCATATAGGCCAGGGCGTTGTATTCATGATTGCCCATGACGATATGCGCCTCGCCCTCCTCGACCATGCGCCGCGCGATGGACACCGCCAGCCGAATGCGTGGGCCGCGATCGATCAGGTCCCCCAGGAAGATCACCTTGCGGCGCGGGTGGCGATACACGCCCTTGCGCTGATGGTAGCCCAGCTTCTCCAGCAGCGCGGCCAGGGTGGCACCACAGCCGTGAATATCGCCAATGAGATCGTAGCCCTCCATGTCAATCTCCTAGCCGATGGCTCCAACCGAGTTTGCTGCGCAGCACTTCATAGAAGTTATGCCCCAAGGGGTGTACCAGTTGAACGCGCTCCGGCTTGCGGGTGATCACCAGCACATCGTCGGGCTTGGCCACCGCGCGGGTTTGCCCGTCGCAACTGATATGCGGGTAGGTCTGGTTGGTTTCGCCAATGTGTATACGAATCTCGCTGGCGGCATCGATCACGATCGGTCGGCTGGAGAGGGTATGCGGGAACATGGGCACCAGCGTGACCACTTCCAGCTTGGGATGCATGATGGGGCCGCCACCGGAAAGCGCATAGGCCGTCGAGCCAGTCGGGGTAGCGACGATCAACCCATCGCTGCGCTGGCTATAAACGAACTGGCCGTCGATGAACAGCTCGAATTCGATCATGCGAACCGCTTTGCCCGGGTGCACGACGACTTCGTTGAGCGCTTCGCCGTCACCCACCGCCACGCCATTGCGGTACAGCACGGCATCCAGCAGAAAGCGCTCTTCTATTTCGAACTCGCCTGCCAACACCTCCCCCACGCGCTGCTCCAGCTCATCGGGGGAGATATCGGTCAGGAAGCCAAGCCGCCCGCGATTGACGCCCAGAATCAGCGTGCCACTGCGGCACAGGGTGCGGGCGGCCCCCAGCAAGCTACCGTCGCCGCCCACCACGATGACCAGATCGCACAGCTCGCCCAGCATGCGACGACTGGCTTCCGGCTGGCCATGATGCGGCAGCGCGGTGGCGGTACGGTCCTCGATCAGCACCTTGTAGCCATGGCCAACCAGGTAATCCACCAAGCGCTGGAGCGAGTCCAGCACCTTGTCGCTGCCCAGGCGGCCAATCAGGCCAATGGTCTTGAACGGCGGCGTGGCTGGACGCTGGCGCCCGGCGGCGGTTTGTGAGGTTAAGGTATGAGACATGGGCGACTCTCGCTGGCATCAGCCCACATTATGGGGAGTCACGGGGTATCGGGCAAATCCGACGGCGTGGCGATGACCCTCGCCACGCCGTAAAATCAGCAGCTTGAGTCAGGCCAGGGCAACCTTGCGGCGCTGCAACCACCAGTGGTTGAGCCACAGAGACGCCACCATGATGGCAGCGCCCAGCAACAGCTTGCCCAGGTCTGCATCGCGGTTCCAGATGACCAGGTTGACCACCAGCCCAGCAGGCACCAGCGCGTTGTTCATGATGGCCAGGGTGCCCGCATCCACCCGGGTGGCGCCCTGGTTCCAGGCGAAGTAGCCCACCCCGGAGGCCACCAGCCCCAACCACGCCAGCACGCCCCACTGCACCGGAGTGCTGGGTAGCGCTGACACGTTGCCGAACAGCAGGAAGGCCGGCAGCGCCACCAGCATGGCGCCGATGAAGAACCAGCCAAACACGTTGTGCCAGGCCAGGGTGGGCGGCAGGTCTGCCGCTAAACGGCGATAGCCTACTTGACCAATCGCAAAGCACAGGTTGGCCCCCTGAACGACCAGAAAGCCCAGCCAGAAGCCGCTGTCAATGCCGTCGTAGCGGATCACCCCGGCACCCAGCACCGCCAGCAGCGCAGTGAACAGATAAATAGGCGTGAATCGCTTGAACATCAGATCATCCAGCAGGGCGATATACACGGGGGTGAAAATGGTGAACAGCAGGACTTCCGGCACCGACAGCAGCAGGAAGGATTGGTAGAAGAAGGTGTACATGACGCCCAGCTGAATGGCGCCCAGCGCCATCAGTGCCAGCCGCTGCTTACCCCGCAGCAAGCCTGGCCGTAGAAACGGCAGGAACACCAGTGTAGCAAGTGCCACCCTGATCAGAACGGCAAAGTAGCTATCCACCTGCCCCGCCAGGTAGACGCCAATCAAGGAGAAAGAGAAGGCCCAAAGCGCCGTGACACCGACCAGATAGCTCATCAGTAAACCCCGAAAAACATAAAAGTTGACGGAGATTATACGCAGTTATCGTTGGCTGCCAATGGCCACGGCAAGGAAATCAGCGCTCAGCGTGATGTTTGCCGAGCCAGCGCCAGGCGTAGATCACCCCGGGCAGCCAACCCAGCAGGGTCAGGAGCGTCGCCGTGGCCACCCGCTGCCCGCCGCCATCGGTCAGCCCCACCGCCAAAGGCGGCAGCAATATGGCCAGCGCGCGATAGGCCAGGCGCAAGGCAGCTGGTTCCTGCACGGGGGGCTGCCCCGGAGATGCCTGCGATGCGCTCAAAGAAGCAGGCTGCGCCACCGCTGGCGGCGTGTAGTGCCCCACCGGGTCCGGGGCATGGGCTAGCGTGTTTGTGACCTGCGTATTTGGGGCCTTCGCCTCTGACGCTGCCTTCTCCTGAGCGCGGGCCAGCGCTTTGCGGTGCGCTTCCTTGTTGATTTTCTGCTCCAGGGTTTCGACGCCTTCGGTCAGGTCATCGTGAAAACGCTCCCAGTCTTCCCAGTCATGGGGCGTACCCGCCTTGGGGCGATGGTTACCGGAGCCGCGTGCCCGCTCCCAGGCTTTTTCTTCCAGGGTATTGGGGCGCTCCGGCTCTCGTTCCAGACCGACTCCCTTGCGGTTGAGGTATTCACGTGCGTCCATAAAAGCTCCTGACTACGTCGCTGACGATTCGACCATGGTCAACCGTTGAATGTCTGAAGTATGGGGGCAAGGCAGGGCAAGTTAAATCTCCTACAGTAAATAGAGTTGGCCGTGCCTGGCGGCCACTGCGTCACGCTCGAGGAGACTGCCCATGAACAACAAGATTCCGGATACCGTACGCGACATCATGTCCCGCGATTGCTACCGCGTCTCGGGGGAGACGTCCATCACCAACCTGGCGCAAGGCCTGGCGCTGCATCGCCTGCCTGGCGCACCGGTCGTCGATGCAGCCGACCGGCTGATCGGCTTCATTTCCGAACAGGACGTGCTTGGCCGCGTACTGGACAGCATATATCATGACGACGAGGCGCCATTGGTCAAAGAGCTGATGCGCCAGGACGTGCTGACCACGTCGCCCAACCAGAGCATCACCGACCTGGCTCAGGAGATGCTGGGCAAGAAGCCCAAGATCTATCCGGTGGTCGAACAACAGCGGTTGGTTGGCATCGTCACCCGCCGCGACATCCTGATCGCCCTGTTGACCATTCGACGTCATTGAGCCGACATTTTCTTGATCGCAAAAAAAACCGCTGCTTGAAAAAGCAGCGGAAGCAAGGGATCGAAAACAATAGCCAGAACAACACTATTAGCGACTGCCATCGCGATGTTGCCTGTACACTATCAGACACTGCCCAGAGGAAAAGTTCGCACAAAGGTCAAAATTTTCGTCTTCCCCGGGGTACGCGTATACTGGGCACTCCCCTACTCACCGCGACACAGGGAGCGTGACATGGCACTCTATCTACTGGTCTTTGGCGTTTGCGTCGTGGTGATTGGCGGCGTGCTGCTGGCGCTGATGACCGCCAGCACACCGCGCTATCGCACCGAGCCTCAGGATCTGCTCGCTCTATTCGACAAGGCCCTGGCCAGTCAGGTGAGCGAAACCGAGTGGAACACCATCATTGGCTACCCCATTCGGCATGACGAATACCTGGATAACATACGCCGTCGCGCATCCCACTTGATGGATAGCCACGGCAGGCGTTGGCAGATCGCCCAGGGCAAACCGCTGCTCAACGCCACCGGTCAGGAGGAGCTGCAGGCCCTGCGCGACCACCTGGCGGCCCATACCGCGCTGCGCTAGCCTTGCGTCGTCGAGGAGATCTTCATGCCCAGCACCATCCGCCAAATCCCGCTGGAGAGCGCTACCCGCCACCACGCCCATGACTTTCACCAGATCGTCATTACCCTGTGCGGCTCTTCCGAGTTCGAGATCGAGGGCTTGGGCGGACGCGTCAATGCATTTTCCGGCTGTATCGTGCCCGCCAATCACGAGCATTACTACTCCGGCAGCGGCCATAACCGCCAGCTAATTCTGGACCTGCCGGAAGACGCCCCCGCACTGACGGGAGAGCATCGTGAGCTGGTGGCGCTATTCGATGCGCCGCGTTTTTTTGCACTGGACAGCGCATTACGCCACTACCTGACCTTCGTCGAAAGCGAGCTGGCCCGAGGATTCGACAACTCGGCCACCTCCTTTCAACAGGACCGTCTGGCCGCGACGCTGCTGGGCTCATTGAAAGCCCGCCTGGGGGCAGAGCCATCCGCTGCCCAACGGCGCATCGACCTGCACCAGATCGACCGTTTCATTCGCCGCCATCTGGCCGACGAGCTGCGCGTTGCCGACCTGGCCAGGCTGGCCTGCCTGAGCGAGGCCCACTTCTCGGAACGCTTTCGTGCCCAGACAGGCTTGTCGCCCTGGCAATACGTGCGTCGACAGCGCCTGCACGCCGCTCGGCAGCTGATTCTGCAAAGCCGTCTGCCTTTGACCGATATTGCCATTCAGACCGGCTTTGCCAACCAGAGCGCCCTCTCTCATGCGTTTCGGCGCAGTTACGGCGCGTCGCCCCGTCAGCTACGCCAGGGCGGTGCCTGCACTACGCTCGCTACGTCCAACCCAGCCTCGGGGTCGTCCCCTGCCGCCCCGCTGGTCTCCCCCTGCCGCTAGGCCAGCACGAGACACTCCCCCCCCCTCGACCGCCCGGCAGCGTTGAGAGCTGCGCTGGCAAGTGGCCAGCCGCTCTACTAAAGTCGTAAAACGATCCTTCTTGCCGAGAATTTGACACGTTTTGCCATGAAAACGACATACAACTGACGGGCGCGCGCTCTACATTCGACAACATACTGGGCGCCTGCCCTGCTATCACTGTTTTTAAACGCTAGTGAATCCAGCCATTCGCTTCAGCAGCCTGTTTCAGACCTGTCTTACGGGGGCCTCAATGCTTAATGCCAAGAAAATGCGTGACCCAGCCATCTGGCAAACCGACCTTGATACGCTGATGGCGCGTATTAGCGACCACTACATCGTGGATGAGGACGCCTACGTCAGCGAGCTGATCAAGGTACTGAACGCCGACTCGGACGACTTCTCCCGCATCGAAGCCAACACGGCCGCGCTGGTGCGAGAAGTACGCAACATGGACACCGCCGTCGACACCATCGACGAGCTGCTGCAGCAGTACAGCCTGGACACCCATGAAGGCCTGATGCTGATGTGCCTGGCCGAAGCCATGCTGCGCATCCCGGACACCGCCACCGCCGACGCCTTGATCGAAGACAAGCTGGGCCCGGCCGACTGGCAGTCCCACGTGGGCAAGAGCGAGTCCTGGATGGTCAACGCCTCGACCTGGGGCCTGCTGATGACCGGCAAGGTACTGAAGCTGGACCACCCCAAAGAGGGCCAGCCTGCTCACTTTATCAATCGCATGGTCAACCGTATGGGTGAGCCGGTGATTCGCCGGGCGATGATGGAAGCCATGAAAATCATGGGCAAGCAATTCGTGCTGGGCCGCGATATCAACGAAGCGCTCAAGCGCTCGAAGCCGCTGTTCAACAAGGGCTACACCTACTCCTACGACATGCTGGGGGAAGCCGCCCGCACCCGCGCCGATGCCAAGCGCTACTTCGACGACTACGCCCGTGCCATCGAGCAGGTGGGCAAAGCCTGCAAGACCCTGGGCGACAAGACCCCTGCACCTTCAGTGTCCATCAAGCTGTCGGCCCTGCATCCGCGCTATGAGTTTGGCCGTCGCGAGCAGGTGCTGGCCGAGCTGGTGGACACCGTGATCAAGCTGGTCACCAAGGCGCGCGAGCTGGACGTGGCCGTCACCATCGACGCCGAAGAGGTAGACCGCCTGGAGCTCTCGCTGGAGGTCTTCCGCGCCATTTACCAAAGCAGTGCGGCCAAGGGATGGGGCCACTTCGGCCTGGTGGTGCAAGCCTACTCGAAGCGTGCGCTGCCCGTTCTGCACTACTTGAACCGACTGGCCGACCAGCAAGGCGACGAAATTCCGCTGCGCCTGGTGAAGGGCGCCTACTGGGACAGCGAGATCAAGGAGTCGCAGCAGCTGGGGGTCGATGGCTACCCGGTCTACACGCGCAAGGCGTGTACCGATGTGGCCTACCTGGCTTGCGCCCAGTTCCTGCTCTCTGACGACACCCGCGGGCGCATCTTCCCGCAGTTCGCCACCCACAACGCGCATACCGTGACCACGATTCTGGAGCTGGCCAACCAGGACAGCCGCCCGTTCGAGTTCCAACGCCTGCACGGCATGGGCGAAGCGCTGTATGACGCCGCCCTGGCCCGAGCCCCCAAAGGCACCTACTGCCGCATTTACGCCCCGGTGGGCGCTCACAAGGACTTGCTGCCCTACCTGGTGCGTCGCCTGCTGGAAAACGGCGCCAACTCCTCGTTCGTGCACCAGATCGTCGATCCCGAAGTGCCGGTGGAGTCGCTCTGCAAACACCCCATCGAAACCCTGCGCCAGCAGAAGAGCTTCTACAACAAGCGGATTCCGCTGCCCAAGGACATCTACGGTGCGAAACGCCGCAACTCTCGAGGCGTCAACCTCAATATCCGCAGCCAGTACTACCCGCTGATGGAGAAGATGGCCACGTTCATGGACAAGCAGTACCCCACCCGGCCGCTGCTGGCGTTCGACGTGGCCGAAGCTGCGGGCAATACCCACAGCGTGACATCGCCCTTTGATCGTCGCCAGACCGTGGGCAGCGTGCAGTGGACCACCAAGGAGCAGGCGGCCAAGGCACTGGACGCTGCCTGGGAAGCGTTCCCGCGCTGGGATGCCACGCCGGTTGCCGAGCGCGCGGCCATCATTCGCCGCCTGGGCGATCTGATGGAAGAGCACATGGCCGAGCTGATGACGCTCTGCTCTCGGGAGGGTGGCAAACTGCTCACCGACGGCGTGGACGAGATCAAGGAAGCCGTGGATTTCTGCCGCTATTACGCCATGCGCGCCGAAGAGTCGTTCGGCGAGCCCATCGAGCTGCCTGGCCCCACCGGTGAATCGAACCGTCTGTCCATGGGCGGCAAGGGCGTGTTTGCCGCCATCAGCCCCTGGAACTTCCCGGTAGCCATTTTCTGCGGTCAGATCGTCGCAGCCGCCGTGGCAGGCAACACCGTGCTGGCCAAGCCCGCCGAGCAGACCTCTATCGTCGCGCATCGCGTCATCGAACTGCTTCACGAAGCGGGCATGCCCCGCGATGTAGTGCAGCTGCTGCCGGGCGACGGCCCCACCGTGGGTAGCGTACTGACCTCCGACCCGCGCATCACCGGCGTAGTGTTCACCGGCGGTACCGATACGGCTCAGATCATCAACCGCGCCCTGGCCGCCCGCGAAAACGCGCCGCTGCCAACCCTGATCGCCGAAACCGGCGGCATGAACGCCATGATCGTGGACTCCACCGCCCTGCCCGAGCAGGTGGTCATGGACACGATCCAGTCAGCGTTCCAGAGCGCCGGGCAGCGCTGTTCTGCCCTGCGTGTGCTTTACCTGCAGGATGACGTGGCCGACCGCGTCATCGAGATTCTCAAGGGCGCCATGAGCGAACTGCGGATCGGTGATCCGCGCGATTTGGGCACCGACGTGGGCCCGGTCATCGATGAAGACGCGCGCAAAGGGCTGCTGGCACATATCGACAAGCTCAAGGGCGAAAACCGGCTGGTCGCCGAAACCCCGATGACCGCCGAGCATACTCAGCACGGCACTTTCGTGGCCCCGGTCGCCTTTACCATCGACAGCATCGATGCGCTGACCCGCGAGCAGTTTGGCCCCGTGCTGCACATCGTGCGTTACAAGGCCCGCGAGATCGACAAGGTGATCAACGACATCAACGGTCGGGGATATGGCCTGACGTTTGGCGTGCATAGCCGTAACGAATCCTTTGCCGCTGAAATAGCGCAGAAAATTCGAGTAGGCAATGTGTACATCAACCGTAATATCATCGGCGCAGTGGTCGGCGTGCAGCCATTCGGCGGTCAGGGCCTTTCGGGCACCGGCCCCAAAGCGGGTGGCCCGCACTACCTGCAGCGCTTCGTGACTGAGAAGACGATCACCAACAACACCGCCGCCCTGGGTGGCAACGCGTCGCTACTGGCGCTAGGGGATGAGTAGAACGCTCATCGACATAAACTAACCTGAACTCCTGAAAAGGATCCGTCTCATGGTTGACAATAATAGCGTGACTGCCTGCGCTGCCACGGCCCCCCCAGGCCGTGCACCAGGCACAGGGAACTCGACATCGATACACCGCCATGACCTTTCCGGCGCCCTGCTTGACGGTTCGAGCCGTGGCCAGCCACTGGCCACGCCGAACCGGCAGGGGAATTAACAACAAGATCAACGTGCCTTGGCCACGCACCGCCAAGGCGCTGACGCTGTCGGAGCCAGGGATGTACGAAAGAGCGGCCAGCATGCGCGGGCTTTCGTAGGTGACCTGACTCCGTTCTGACGAACTGGAGAAGTGTTATGGCTACTGGTGTTTGGATTAGCTTGTTTGGATATTTTGCGCTCATGATCGCCATTGGCATTTATGCCATGCGCAAAGCGACTTCTTCCTCGGAAGATTACATGCTGGGGGGGCGTACCCTCAGCCCACAGGTCGCGGCACTCTCGGCAGGGGCCTCCGACATGAGCGGCTGGCTGCTGCTGGGCTTGCCCGGGGCCATGTTCGTGTCGGGCCTGGGCTCTGCCTGGATCGGTATTGGCTTGCTGGTAGGCGCGCTGTTCAACTGGATACTGGTGGCGCCCCGGCTGCGCGAGCAGACCATTCATTACGGCAACGCGATTACCATCCCGGCGTTTCTGGCCAACCGATTCCCGACCCGTGCACTGGCGCTGCGCACCGTGTCGGCCATCGTGATCGTGATCTTCTTTGCCGTGTATACCGCCTCGGGCCTGGTGGCCGGTGGCAAGCTGTTCGAAACGGCCTTCACCGGAGTCTACAACTTTGGCGACATGAGCAACTACGCCATGGGCGTCATCATTACCCTCGGCGTGGTGCTGATCTATACCGTGGTAGGTGGCTTCCTGGCCGTGAGCATGACCGACTTCGTGCAGGGCTGCATCATGATGCTGGCCTTGATCATCATGCCTGCGGTGGTGCTGTTCGGTGACGGCGGCGGTGGTTTCTCACAGGCGTCGGAGACGCTCAATAGCATCGATCCCACGCTGCTCTCCTGGACCACGGGGCTGACGTTCGTGGGCTGGCTGTCGGCGGTGACCTGGGGCCTGGGCTATTTTGGTCAGCCGCATATCATCGTTCGCTTCATGGCCATTCGCTCACAAGAAGACGTGCCTGTGGCGCGTAACATCGGCATGGGCTGGATGCTGGTCTCGCTGATCGGTGCCGTGTCGCTGGGCCTGGCGGGCCGCGCCTTTGCGGTACGTAACGGCCTGGACATCCAGGACCCTGAAACCATCTTCATCGTGCTGGCCAACCTGCTCTTCCATCCGCTGATCACCGGCTTCCTGTACGCGGCGCTGCTGGCAGCCATCATGAGCACCATCTCAAGCCAGCTGCTGGTCTCCTCCTCTTCGCTGACGGAAGACTTCTACCGCCTGTTCCTGCACAAGAATGCCACCGAGCAGCAGTGCGTCGCGGTGGGCCGTGTGTGCGTCGTACTGGTGGGTATCGTGGCCGCCATCATTGCTTCCAATGAAGACTCGCAGGTGCTGGGGCTGGTCAGTAACGCCTGGGCAGGCTTTGGCGCCGCCTTTGGTCCGCTGATCATCCTCTCGCTGATGTGGCCGCGTACCAACGGTGCTGGCGCGCTGGCGGGCATGATCGTCGGTGCCGCCACCGTCATGATCTGGATTTCGTTGGGCTGGAGCGGCTCCTTCCTGGGTGGCCCGGGCGTCTACGAAATCATCCCCGGCTTCATCGCTTCCTTCATCGCCATCCTGGTCGTCAGCAACATGACCGCCGATGCCGGTGAATACCAGCACATCGAGCGCTGATTTTGGCGATGACTCTTACCCCCTACTCTTGACCCTTTTGCCAACCTCACCACCTGCTTCGGCAGGCACTGAGCACTGGCAAGCACGCATCCGAGACCTCCTCGTCAAGGCCCCGCCTTGCAGGAGGTCTCTTGCATTGTTGGCCGCTTGCGCAGCGCTCTTTGCCTCAGGTCAATAACTCACCGCTTCTGGCTGGTTATAGTGGCGCCATGGATCGCGAACCACTCACCCTCATCATGGTCAGGAGCAACATTATGCGCCCGTTCAAGCCCTCTACTCTCATCGCTGCCAGCATGGCCGCTGCAACGCTGGCCGCCAGCAGCCAAGCGTTTGCCTACGGCGCAGGTGATTTCTTTACCCGCGTGGGCGTGGCACAAGTGTCACCCAAAAGCGATAACGGCGCTCTGGCCGATGGCGCCCTGTCGGTAGACGTTCAGGACAAGACCGACTTCGCCTTTACGCTGGGCTATCGCTTTCATGACAAGATGGGCGTCGAACTGCTGGCCGCACTGCCCTTCAAGCACGACATTGCCCTGAACGGCGAGAACCTTGCCTCGACCAAGCACCTGCCACCCACCCTGACGCTGCAGTATTACCCGCTGGGCGGCACCCAGGCACGGGTTCAGCCCTACATTGGCGCCGGTATCAACTACACGCGCTTCTCGGACGAACAGCTGGCGATTGGTGAGTTGGATCTGGACGACTCCTGGGGTCTGGCAGGCCAATTGGGTATCGACCTGCTGATCGACGACAACTGGGCGCTCAACGCCGCCGCCTGGTACCTGGACATCGATACGGACGCCACGGTGAACGGCGCCGCAGCGGGCACCGTCGAAATCGACCCCATTGTGGTCATGGCGGGTCTCAGCTACCGCTTCTAGAAGATGCGGGGCTACCCATCCAACCAAACAGGCCCGGGGCATTTGCTCCGGGCCTGTTTGGTTGAGAAGCACGGCAGCGCCGCGCTGGCGGCTACCTGTTCAGTTGTCCGTCACCAGCTGGTCGACTCTTTCCATGGCGCGAATGACCAGCACCTGGTCGCTGGCGCGCACTTTCTCCTGCATCAGATAAGCGGCCATGGCGGGCGCTACCTCACACTTGGCGGGCATGGTCGCCTGGGCCTCGACCAGCGCGGTCAATCGGGCCACGAACACATAGCGCACCCACTGGGGCAGCGACATGGTATCCACACAAAAGGGCTCCTGACTGGCAAACGCGCTCGCCTCTGGAAGGGGGGTGCGCCATAGGTTGGCGGCTTTCATCGCGGCTTCAAGCTCGAGAAGCGCGGTTTGAAGCTGTTGATGGACGCTCATAAACAGTCTACTCATAAGGAATGGTCGGCGTGATTATCCCAACTCTGTGGGTAACTTGCCACCGAGAGGCATGGCCAACGCGTTTATGCACAGATTCACAGAAAACCTGCAAGAGACTGTGGATAAACTATGGAAAGGTGTCGCAACGGCTACTCCCACGGGGCTTGGGGAATGTTGCTCACTTTTTGACCACCGCGACGATAAGGTATGGTTTTATCAACGGTTACGGCTGACAGTGACCGAGCATCAAGGTAGAGTGCACGCTTGAAATGCGGAAGGATGTCATGCAACCAATTACTACCCTCGATGAGTTCTTTACCCGCAGCGGTGCCGACGTGACGCTCTACCATATGGGGCGTCGTGTGGTGCCCTGCTCGCGGGATACCCTGCGCGGCTTCGAGCAGGCCGAGCACGCCTGGCCCGAGCCTTGGCTGGGTCAGGCGCGTCTGGGCATCGTGTTTCGGCTGGGTGCGATGCCTGAACCGGCTATTTGGTTCCTCGCCCTGCCGCTGGACGAGCAGGGCATGCTCTCGCCTGCACAGCGGGATGGCTTCATCAATCGCCTGCTGGAAACCCTGGGGCGTAATGCCCTGGCGTCAGAGCAGCAGGCATTGACACCTGACGCCAGTGCTAACGTGGATGACCTGATGAAGGACAACCCTCTGGCTTTCACGCCCGACGTTACCTTTCAGGCCATGCTCAATGCCCGTGCCACGCTGCAGCTGGGGTTACCTGCCAGTCAGCATCTGGAGCCGGTAGAAGCGTATTTGAGCGGCCAGCAGTCGATCGATTGGCAAGCACTCGGCGTGCAGGGGCTGGCTGACTTTGCGGTGCGCATGGACGACGATGCCGCCGAGGCGCTGGCCAAGCGGTTTTCCGAGTTGCCTGTCAACGTTATCCATGCGCTATGCTACTGTCTTGAACATCGGCCTTTACAAACGTGCTTGCTGGTGGCCCTGCAGGCCCGTGGCGAACAGGCCGCCAGTGAAGGAGACGTGGAAACCTTGTGCGCCTGCGTGCGAGCGGTGGGCAGCTCACCAGAACCCACGGCAGGCGATTGGTACACGAGTTTACTTCAGGATAGCGCTGCCTGCGGCCCTGATCTGATGGCCGCCATGGCCGGGCGCGGTTGGCAACTGCTGGAAGACGAGAGACGCCTGCCGCTGTTCTTGAACCGACTGGCCGCAGACGAGCGTGCCGATTTTGCGGCCGTCGTGCGTGATATTGCCCTCGTTCCCAGGCTGCGCTTACCGGTTATGTTGACCCTGCGTGACGCACCTGTCGACTCACCCATGCAGGCACGTCTGGCAGGCCTGATGCCACGCCGCGCATAAATTCGTAACAGGTGACGGTCATCATCATGCTGTTCTTCTGCTCTTATTATCTCAGGAGTCACCCGTGAAGGAATTACCCTATCAGGCCAAGGCCGTGATTGGCCGCCGTGAAATGGTCACGCTGACCGACCTGGGGCTTCACCTGTGCTGCAAGGCCGATACCGGCGCGCGCACCTCTGCCCTGCATGCCGAAGAGATCGAAACGGAAGAAGATGCCCATGGGCAGCTGTGGGTCAGTTTCGTCACCCACAGTGGCGGCCCCGAGACGCCGGGGCATCGTTATCGTCTACATTTACATGATAGAAGACGGGTGACCAGCTCGAATGGGCACAGCGAATGGCGCTACGTCATTCGCACACAGATGGAACTGGGCCAGCTCAGCTTTCCCGTCGAACTTACCTTGACCGACCGCAGCAATATGCGCCACCCCATGCTATTGGGCAGGCGCGCCATGCGTCGTTTGTTAGTCGCACCCGGCGCTGCCTTTTTGCACGGCGAGCCTTGAATACACTTAATACGCCTTTTCTGTTTTGGCCCGGAGCCCTGCATGCATATTGCCCTACTTTCGCGTAACCGCAATTTATACTCGACCCGCCGCCTGGTGGAAGCCGCTGAGCAGCGCGGCCATACGGCCCGGGTGGTGGACACCCTGCGCTGCTACATGAGCATCGCCTCCCACCACCCCTCGATTCATTACAAGGGGGCTGAGATCGAGCCCTTCGATGCGGTCATCCCCCGCATCGGCGCCTCGGTGACTTTCTACGGCTGCGCCGTGCTGCGCCAGTTCGAAATGATGGGCACCTACGTGATCAACGACTCGGTCGCCATCACCCGCTCCCGCGACAAGCTGCGCTCGCTGCAGCTGCTTTCCCGCAAGGGGCTGGGGCTGCCCATCACCGGCTTCGCCCACTCGCCAGACGACATTCCCGACCTGATCACCATGGTCAAGGGGGCGCCGCTGGTCATCAAGCTACTGGAAGGCACTCAGGGCATTGGCGTGGTGCTGGCCGAGACCAACCAGGCCGCCGAGTCGGTGGTACAGGCGTTCATGGGCATGAAGGCCAACATCATGGTGCAGGAGTACATCAAGGAAGCCAAAGGCGCCGATATTCGCTGCTTCGTGATTGGCGACAAAGTCGTGGCGTCCATGAAGCGTCAAGCGGCCGAAGGCGAGTTTCGCTCCAATCTCCACCGTGGCGGCACGGCCAGCGTGATTCGCATTACCCCGGAAGAGCGCTCCACCGCTATCCGTGCAGCCAAGGCCATGGGCTTGCGCGTTGCCGGTGTCGATCTGCTGCGTTCCAACCATGGGCCGGTGATCATGGAGGTCAACTCTTCGCCTGGCTTACAGGGGATCGAGAGCGCCACGGGCAAGGACATCGCGGGCATGATCATCGAACATATCGAAAAAAACGCAACGCCTGCCCGAAAAGCGCCCCCCAAGCCTAAAGGCTAACGCCCAAAGGTAAAAATAATCCGCATTAGGGGTGGCAAATCAACGCTGCCACCCCCACAATCTGCGTCACCGAAGGAGGTAGACGCTCATGTTTCTCGACAATCGCCAAGTGGCGATGGACAGCGTGCTGGAAGCGCTGGCCGATAGCATTGATTATTTCCAGGACAATATCGAACGCCTGCGCCCCTCGCTGCGCGACGCGCTGAAGCCTCACTACACGGCTCGACTGAAACAGATGCGCAAGCTGCAGGAGTTGGCCCGTGCCCATCTGAAAATGCTTCCCAGGGATGCCGACGTGGAGCGCGATGACTTTCTGTGGCTGTGGAGCCGTCTGAAAAGCTTCGTGGGCAACGATAGTCAGGTTCTGATCAATGAACTGTTGGAACAAGAGCGCGTCCTGATGCAAGCCCTCTCGACCCTGTTTACCCATCCGCTGCCCGACCCCATCGAACCCGTTGTGGAAGAGTGCATGCAGGGCTGCCGTAAACTGATCCGCGAGCTGTATAGCCTGCAAAAGCGCAAGGCGCACCGCTAAGTCCGGCGCGCGCCGCGTCAAGGCGTCGACGGCTTTGGCGGCCGTCACGGCTCGTCAAACGGCTCGTTAAACACGGGGAGCTCTGGATAGAGCAGGCGCACGCCTTCCAGATCGATCAGCACGTCAGAAGTCGCAGATGGCGGCTCCAGGGGCAGCCGATCACGGCTCAGCACGATGGGCTCCGCTGGCCCCAGAAAGTGAGGCTCCCGGCCCCACAGGTAAAGATCTCCCAGCGTCGCCATGCGCGCCAACCACTCACGCACCTTGAGCCGCCACTCGCCCGCCGAGGGCTGCTCTTCTGCTACACAGCCAGTCACATCCATCCCCAGCGAACGGCCAATGAATATCGCCCGTGGCAAGTGCCAGCTCTGGGTCACCAACAGCGCCTGCTCCAGCTGAAATACATGCCGCGCACGCACCATGGTGTCGTAAGTGCTGAAGCCCGCGAAATCCATGGTCAACCTGTCGGCCGGCACTCCTCGCCGATAAAGGTCGCGCCACATGGCTCGGGGCTCGTTGTAGGCCTGGGTGCGGTTATCCCCGGAGAGCAGCAGATGCTGCACGCGCTCATCGGCTATCAAACGCGCCGAGGTGCGCATACGCGCATGAAAATGAGGGTTACGCAGCCCGCTACGCGTCCAGTGAGAGGTGCCAAACACGATAGCGACATCCGTTGGACGGCACTCGGGCACTTGCGTATGGATATAGCGCGAGGTGCTCAGTAGTACCCAGGCGTTGCCTGCCGCCAATAGCAAAGCCGCCAGCAGCACCATGGCAACCAGCGACAGCAGAAAACGCTTTACCCAACGAAATAACAGGCTGTGCATCCAGCTCCCCAGCAGGGGTTAGAACATGCCGAGCTCAAGCTTGGCTTCATCGCTCATCATGTCACGACTCCAGGCGGGGCTGAAGACGATCTCGGTATGCACCTTGCTGATCTGCGGCGCCCCCAGAATCTTGTTGCGCGCATCAGCGGCAATCACGTCGCCCATGCCACAACCGGGAGCGGTCAGCGTCATGCGGATGGTGACGATACGCTCACCGCTGATCAAGCGTTCGATACGGCATCCGTATACCAGCCCCAGATCAACGATATTGACCGGAATTTCCGGATCGAAGCAGGTACGCAGCTGATCCCAGACGAACTGCTCGATCTCGTCATCGCTGGCTGACTCGGGCAGCGTGGGCCGCGGCAATGGTTCCAGCCCCAGCGCATCGAGATTGCGGCCCTCGATGAGATACAGCCGCCCCTCGAACCCTACGCTGACCGTGCTGCCTTTCGCCTGCATGACACTGACCACGCTATCTTCTGCCAGCGTATCCGTCTTGCCGAACGGAATGGCAATGGCTTCTACATCACGCTGTAGCGGCAGTTTCTGGCCTCGTTCGAGGCTGGCCACTTGCTCGATATCCATAGATGTCCTTAGCGTACCATTTGGATCACACGGTTCAGCGCCGCAACGAACGCATCGACCTCTTGCAGGGTATTATACGCTGCAAACGAGGCGCGACAGGTAGCCTCGACGCCAAAATGGTGGAGCAGCGGCTGCGCACAGTGATGCCCCGTACGAATCGCCACACCCAACTGGTCGATCAGCAGCCCGATATCCTGGGAGTGGGCGCCCTCCACCACGAATGACAGCACCCCAGCCTTGTGCGGCGCAGTGCCTAGAATGCGCAGCCCGTCGATGTGGCTGACGGCCCGAGTGGCATGGGTCAACAGCACGGCTTCCCAATCGCCAATGGCCTCGACCCCTACATCCTCCATCCACTGCAGCGCACGCCCCAGCGCAATCACTTCCGCAATGGCAGGTGTGCCGGCTTCGAACTTGTGGGGAATGTCCGCGAAGGTCGTACCCACGTCGAACGAGACGGTCTTGATCATCTCGCCGCCCCCCTGCCAAGGGGGCATGGCCTCCAGCAGCGCTGCCTTGCCATACAGCACGCCCACGCCCGTGGGGCCGTACACCTTGTGGCCGGAGAAGGCGTAGAAGTCGGCGTCGATGTCCTGAACATCCACTTTTTGATGCGGCGTTGCCTGGGCACCGTCGACCAGAATCAGTGCGCCCTGCTGATGGGCCAACGCGGCCATTTCCTTGACCGGGTTGATGGTCCCCAGCGCATTGGACACATGATTCACCGCCACCAGCCGGGTACGCTCGTTGAGCAGTGTGCGATAGGCGTCCATGTCCAGCGCACCATGAGCGTCTACCGGGATCACCTTGATGGTGAAACCACGCTCGGCGGCCAACAGCTGCCAAGGCACGATATTGGAGTGGTGCTCCAGCATCGAGATGAGCACTTCGTCGCCCGCCTGCAGCTGGCTTCTGCCCCAGCTCTGGGCGACCAGATTGATCGCCTCTGTGGTGCCCCGGGTGAAGATGATCTGGCGAGCATCTTCGGCATTGAGAAAGTCCCTGGCGCGATGACGTGTCGCTTCGAACGCGGCCGTCGCCTCATCCGCCAGGGTGTGCAGCCCACGGTGGATGTTGGCGTTGTAGCGAGCGTAGTAGTCGCCAAACACGTCGATGACCGCCTGGGGAGTCTGGCTGGTAGCAGCATTGTCCAGATAGACCAGCGGCTTGCCGTGCACTTCCCGCTGGAGCACGGGGAATTCGCGGCGCAGGGCCTCGATATCGTAGGCGGCTGTGCTGGCCGTGGTCGCTTTCTCAATCACGCTCTGGGGCATGGGGGACTCCTTGATTAATCGTTCAGCGCAGCCGCTGCTTCCACCAGCCCTGCCAGGTTGAAGCGCTCGGGCAGCTTGCCTGCCACCGCCAGCTCGACTCGCTCGGCAATGGCATCCAGCGTGACCTGTTCCAGCACTTCACCGGCAAAGGCCAGCGTCAGCAGGCCGCGCGCCGTGGCTTCGTCGATACCCCGTGTACGCAGCGCATAGACGGCTTCTTCATCCAGCTGGCCCGTGGTGGTGCCGTGGGAGCACTTGACGTCATCGGCGTAGATTTCCAACTCCGGCTTGGCGTTGATTTGCGCGCGGTCGGAGAGCAGCAGGTTCTGGTTGCTCTGGAAGCCTTCGATTTTCTGGCTGTCGCGCTTGACGTATACCCGGCCGTTGAAGACGCCCTGCGCGCGGTCATCCAGAATGCCCTTGTAGTTCTCGTTGGAGAACGTCAGCGGCGCGTTGTGGTTGACCTTGGTGTGGTTATCCACGTGCTGGCGACCCTGACCGAAGAACAGCCCGTACAGGTTGCTTTCGGCGCCCTGGCCGTCCAGCTCGCAAATCAGGTCGTTGCGCACCAGCGCACCGCCCAGATTCAGGTTGTAGGAGGTGTAGCGGCTGTCGCGACTCTGCTCCACGTGGATACTGGCAATGTGCAGATCGCCCAGCGGAGCTTCCTGAAGCTTGTAGTGGTTGAGGATCGCACCACGGTCCAGCATCAGCTCACCCACCACGTTGGTGAAGTTGGCAGCATCGGCTTCCCCCACGTAGTGCTCGATCAGCGTGGCTTCACTGCGCCCAGCCGCTTCGACCAGCACCCGCGGGTGGCTCATGACCGGCGCCCCGGCCCGTGAGAGAAACTGCAGCAGAATCGGCTTTTCCACTACCGTGCCGGGCGCAATACGCACCACGGCCCCTTCTTCCACGAACGCGGTGTTGAGCGCCGAGAAGGGCGAGAACTCCACGCCGGTCAAACGACCCAACGGGCCACCCACCGCTTCATGGTTGTCGCTGAGCGCTTTGGAGAGCGGCATGACCTGCACGCTGGAAGGCAGGCCTTCCAGGTCAGACAGCGCCGCCGAAAATACGCCATCGACGAAGGTCAGGCGATAGGCTTCCAGTGGCAGTGTCAGCGCAGCCGCCTGCGCCTGGGAGAACTCGGCGTTATCGGCCAGGGCGAAATTTCCCTGAGCAATGGCGCGCACGTCGGTGTATTTCCACTCTTCATCGCGACGGGTAGGAAAGCCCATCGCCTCGAAGCGTGCAGCCCCCGCCTGGCGGCGTGCGGCCATCCAGCTGGGCTCTGCGCCACGCTGTTGGCTGCGCGCCGCCAGCGTATCCAGAAAGGTTTGTGTCTCGCTCATGCCACGGACTCCTCGATGCCTTCGTAACCGTTGGCCTCCAGCTCTTTGGCCAACGCCGCGTCACCGGTCTTGACGATACGACCATCCATCAGGACGTGGACCTTGTCGGGCACGATGTAGTCCAGCAGGCGCTGGTAGTGCGTGACCAGCAGAATGGCACGCTCTTCGGCGCGCAGGCTGTTGACCCCATCGGCCACGACCTTCATGGCGTCGATGTCCAGACCGGAGTCGATTTCGTCCAGCATGGCCAGCTTGGGCTGCAGCACCAGCATCTGCAGGATTTCGTTACGCTTCTTTTCACCGCCGGAGAAGCCTTCGTTGACCGCGCGCTGCAGGAAGCTGGCATCCATTTTCATGAAGTTCAGCTTCTCTTTGACCAGCTTCATGAACTCTGGGGCGGGCATCTCGCCTTCACCACGGGCAGCGCGCTGCGCATTCAGCGCCGACTTCAGCAGGTAAATGTTCTTCACCCCCGGGATCTCAACGGGGTACTGGAAACCCAGCAGCAGGCCCGCCTGGGCGCGCTCTTCGATTTCCATTTCCAGCACGTCCTGGCCTTCGAAGGTGATGGTGCCTTGGGTGACTTCGTAGCCATCCTTGCCCGCAATGACCGCTGACAAGGTGGATTTACCCGCGCCGTTGGGGCCCATGATGGCATGCACTTCACCGGCATTGATGGTGAGCGTCAGGCCTTTCAGAATCTCTTTGCCGTCGACGGTGACGTGTAAATCATTCACTTGCAACATAGTAATCGCCTTTTAAAAAATAGGGGGATGCCTGCGCGGTTAGCCCACCGCACCTTCAAGAGTGACGTTCAACAGTGCTTCCGCTTCTACCGCAAACTCCATCGGCAGCTCCTGGAAGACATCCTTGCAGAAGCCGTTCACGATCATGCTCACCGCATCTTCTTCCGAGATGCCGCGGCTCTGGCAGTAGAACAGCTGGTCTTCACCGATTTTCGACGTGGTGGCTTCGTGCTCGATGGTCGCCGTGCTGTTGCCGATTTCCTGGTACGGGAAAGTGTGGGCACCGCACTTGTCGCCAATCAGCAGCGAATCGCACTGGGTAAAGTTACGTGCGCCTTTAGCGCGCGGGCCGATCTTGACCATACCGCGATAGGACTGATCACTCTTGCCCGCCGAGATGCCCTTGGCCACGATGTAGGAGCGTGTGCCCTCACCGATATGGATCATCTTGGTGCCGGTATCCGCCTGCTGGCGCCCGTTGGTCACGGCCACCGAGTAGAACTCACCGATGCTGTCCTTGCCGCGCAGCACGCAAGAGGGGTATTTCCAGGTAATCGCCGAGCCGGTTTCCACCTGTGTCCAACTGATACGCGAGCGCTCACCACGGCAGTCACCGCGCTTGGTCACGAAGTTGTAGATACCGCCCTTGCCCTCTTCATCCCCGGGGTACCAGTTCTGAACGGTGGAGTACTTGATGTAAGCATCATCCAGTGCCACCAGCTCGACCACCGCCGCGTGCAGCTGGTTTTCGTCGCGCATGGGCGCCGTGCAGCCTTCAAGATAGGAGACCTGGGCACGGCTTTCACAAATGACCAAAGTACGCTCGAACTGCCCGGTATTGGCCGCGTTGATACGGAAGTAGGTGGACAGCTCCATCGGGCAAGTGACGCCTTCCGGCACGAAGACGAACGAGCCGTCGGTGAACACCGCAGAGTTCAGCGCAGCGAAGTAGTTGTCGGCGACCGGTACGACGGTGCCCAGATACTGCTTGATCAGCTCCGGGTAGTCGCGGATGGCTTCCGAGATGGAGCAGAAAATGACCCCGGCTTCCGCCAGCTCTTTCTTGAACGTGGTAGCTACCGACACCGAATCGAATACCGCATCGACCGCCACGCCTGCCAGGGCAGCACGCTCGTGCAGCGGGATACCCAGCTTCTCATAGGTTTCCAACAGCTTGGGGTCTACCTCATCGAGGCTTTGAGGGCGGTCTTCCGGGCGCTTTGGCGCGCTGAAGTAGGAGATCGCCTGATAATCGATGGGCGGATAGTTGAGGTGTGCCCAGGAGGGCTCTTCCATTTTCAGCCACTGACGATAGGCATCCAGACGCCACTCCAGCATCCATTCCGGCTCGCCCTTCTTTTTGGAAATGAAGGCGATGGTGTTTTCATCCAGGCCAGGTGGCAGTGTGTCGCTTTCGATATCGGTGACAAAGCCATCTTTGTACTCGCGACGAACCAACTGTTCCATTTCTTCGCTTGCCATGGTGATACCCTCCGGGCAGTTGGGTGGCGAGTTGAGCTCGCCGTCAATATGAGTGAATGTGGTTGCGACTTACGCGGAAGCCGCCGATAGCGTAATGCTTTGAATGGGTAGCTGAACGGGCAGCTTGATGGGAGCAGTGTCGGCGAGGTGCGCCAGGGTGACGCTCTCCAGCAGCGTGCGAATGGCCAGGGATACGCGCTGCCAGTTGTCGGCCACACCGCAGGTAGCCACCAGGTCGCACTCGCCTTCCGCCTGGCTGCACTCGGTCATGGCCACGGGGCCTTCGATGGCGCTGATGATATCGGCGGCGGTAATCCGCGAGGCAGGGCGTGCCAGCCGATACCCGCCCTGAGCACCGCGCTGGGACTCCAGCAACCCGGCTTTAACCAGCATTTTAAGCGTCTTGCTCACGGTCGGGTGCGGCAGCTGAACGGCTTCGGCCAGATCGGCGGCGGCATGGGAAGTGTTCGGATGGCGCGCAATTTGCGCCATCACCACCGCCGCATAGTCGGTCAGCCGAGAAAGCTTGAGCATGGTGACTCCCGTGTGTGATGACCCGTGTGATTTAAAGGCTTACCCGTCAATTGGGGACCATTTTAGTCCTGTATAAAAATGATGTGAAGCCCTTCTGCAAAATCCTTCGCAAAAGTCACCACTTCGTGACACGTTCGCCGCTGATAACATCAAAAAAGCCAATCATTCTCATTCAGAAAAACTATGACAGCCTGTCAAGAAAACGCCCGCGAACTGATCGCAGGCGTTGGGGGTCAGGCTTTCTTGACGAACATGGACTTCAATTTCATCGGGCCAATGCCGTCTATCTTGCAGTCGATGTCGTGATCACCGGACACCAGGCGGATATTCTTGACCCGAGTGCCCACCTTGACCACCAGCGAGCTGCCCTTCACCTTGAGATCCTTGATCACGGTCACCGTGTCGCCATCGGCTAGCGGGTTGCCGTTGGCATCCCGGATACCGGAGCTGGCTGATTCGGCTTCCTCTTCACCATTTTTCGACCACTCGTGACCACACTCCGGGCACACAAGTTGCAGGCCGTCGTCATAAGTGAATTCAGAGGCGCAGGCGGGACAGTTGGGAAAGTCACTCATGAAAAGGCTCCATCGCTATCGGGTCATCTACAGGGCGTAGAAAGCGGTGGAGCCTACACGGCTTGGGCACAATGCTCCAGCCTGAAGAGAGAGGTCAGTCGCGCTGGTAGGTACCGACCAGCCGATTCATGCCCAGCAGGTGCGGCTCGACGGCACGCAGCAGCTCGGGCAGCGTCAGCCCTTCGGGAAGCGTGGTTGCCTGGTCCAGCGCCAGCACCCAGAAATAGTAGAGGTGGCTACCATGGCCTTCCGGGGGCATTGGGCCGCCATAGCCGGGCTTGCCGAAATCGGACATGCCCACGGTTCCTTGGGTGGTATTCTCTTCCAGCGACGTCATATCGCCCGGCAAGTTATACAGCACCCAATGTACGAAACCGTAGCTGCCCTCTTTCACCAGCGGGGCATCGGGATCGTGACAGATCACCGCATAGCCTTGGGTTCCTTCAGGTGCACCCTGCCAGGCCAGGTCGGGTGAGATGTCCTCGCCTTCACCGGTATGTTTGGCAGGAATGGCCTGATGCTGGCCAAAGGCGGTGCTGCTGACCTGCATGGAAGATAATGCAAATCCCATTGTCATCTCCAAGTCGTCGTTCGTAGGTTCAACTCATCAATGTAGCCAGGCCCTTAACCTAAATCCAACGCCGCCGCATGACGCTGCTGCCACTCTTCGACGAGGCGCCGATTGTCGGCATTCATGCGCTCGTCCAGCACCCCCGGCAGCTGCACGGACTCCCCGCGGGTCTTGAAAGTGATCAGCGGATCTTGCGTGGCCAGGTGCAGGGCATATAGCACCAGCATCAGCTCGTAGGCATCCTGAGTATTGAGCCTGGCCAGCAGAAGTGGCACTGCGGGCGCCCCGATCTCACCCAGCCGCTCAGCGGCGATGTACCAGGGGCGAGGGTTATCCGGACCACCATATTGCGAAACGAAACTGCGGTCTGCCAAGCGGCTGACATAGTAAGCCGCTTCTTCTTCAGGGCTGGCCAGCAGCGGCGGCACCCAATCCGTGACCGGCGAGGTGGACGCACGCGTGGCCGAGGGTGTCACGGGCGATACCGCAGGCTCCACCGTCGAAGGAGACTCCCCTGCGCTACTGGAGGGCGAGGGCTGGCCTGCACACCCCACCAACAGCAGCACGGCTGCCCATGCTGCCGCTTTCCCCACGCGCTTCCCCGCCACCTTCCCTACTCTCTTCCCCACGCTCCTGGCCTGCAGATACATGACTCGCTTCCCTTGTTGAGCTTTCAACAGATTGTCCCTTTATCTTGATACTCGTCCCATGCCTGGACCCGGAGTAAAGTAAATCCTGGCATGAGCTCTTGCCCGAGGAGAATCCATAGCTCAGATACTTTACCCATACGCCACGGCCGCTCACGGCATGCGAGAAGCCTGGATTCATAAAATAAACGTAGCACTTTAAATCACACGGTAGAAGCGCTGCATCATCAATCGCCGATCACGGCGATGAAGCAATGCCAAAAGGCGGGGTGCCCTGCGTTCCCAGCGCTCGGTGGGATCCAGGGTACAGACGGGCGCTGACTTTAACGGCGGTCCAGCTGGCAATTCACCTTGCCGCCGCAACTATTTAAAAAACATGTTTTTTGTGACCTTATAGTACACTTGTTTTTAAAAATTCAAAATCGACATATCGCAAAGAATTTAGCAAAATGCTAATTTGTAAACCATGAGTACACCTAAAGAAAAAAAGCTAAAGAAAGTGCTTGAAGCCATCCCGTCAGGGTTCATGGTCGATACCGCATGGCTCGAACGCCACGGTATCAGCCGTTTCCTTGCGCGGAAGTACGTTGTTAACGGCTGGCTTGAGCGCGTTAACCGCGGCGTTTTCCGGCGCCCTGCGCCGAACGCAACAACCTCTGGCGCAATCGATTGGAAAACTTGCCTGCTTTCCATGCAGCATATTATGCGCCATAACATCCATGTGGGTGGCACAACGGCACTTGCCCAACAGGGCTACGATCACTACCTGCGTCTAGGTAGCAGTGCGCCTGTCTGGGTATATGGCAACGCCACACCCAACTGGCTAAGCAAACTGCCACTGAACGCCCCCATCGTGACTCGCAACACTTCACTATTCGCTGACCCGTCCGTCGGGCTTGCCAGAAACAACATCAACGCCGAAGACACGCTGCCATGGGACTGGATGCTCAACATGTCGGCACCCGAACGGGCGATTATGGAAGCCATGGACGAATTGCCCGACCATGAGAGTTTTCATAACCTTGATATGCTATTCGAGAGCTTGACGACACTGCGGCCAAAAACAGTGGCAGCGTTGCTGCACAGTTGCAAGAAGATCAAGGTCAAGCGGTTGTTCTTTGTCTTTGCGGATCGCCATGACCACCCTTGGCGCAAGCGTCTCGATCCTGCAGAGTTCAACCTTGGCAGTGGCGACCGCGCACTGTTAAAAGGGGGCAAGATACATCCGCGCTATCGCATCATGGTGCCGGAAGCGTTTGTAAAGGCGGAGGTAAATGATGGCGCGTGAAACCTATGAAGCGCAGGTCGCGCTCCTCGTGCGATTCTTGCTAAGCCTACATGACGGTGCGCCCGATTTTGATGCCATTGATCGCCCTCAGGCGGCGGGCCTGCCAGCTGTGCGCTGGAAGCTCGTTAATCTGGAAAAGCTGAAAAACGAAAACGCGGCCAAACATGCCGAACAGCGTCATGAGCTGAAAGTGCTGCTGGGATAAGGAGTGCAGGGCGGAATCTTGAAGCTCTGGCTTCCCGGCCTGCCATTCTGTCATCCCTGTACATCGCCAATCGCCACTGCGCAGGTCCTTGCCATGAAACAGCTATTAATCGTCGCTCACGCCCCTTCCGTCAATACCCAAGCCTTGAGGGAAGCTGCCAGGCGAGGGGCAGAGCACCCCGATCTCGAGCATGTCGTCTGCACGGTGAAAACTCCCTTCGAAGCAGGGCCCGCCGACCTGCTGGCCTGCGACGCCGTTCTGCTCGGCACCACCGAAAACCTCGGCTACATGAGCGGTGCCCTGAAGGATTTTTTCGACCGTAGCTACTACCCAGTACTGGATGAGAAGCAGGGCTTGCCCTGTGCGCTCTACATTCGCGCTGGCCACGACGGCACGGGCACCCAGCGAGCCGTGGAAAGCATCGTGACCGGGCTGCGCTGGCGCTGGGTTCAGCAACCGGTGGTCTTACGAGGCGAGTGGCAGGAGACATTTGCCACACAGGTCGAGGAGCTGGCCATGACGCTAGCGGCCGGGCTGGATAGCGGCATGTTTTGATGCCGTATTAGCGCCCCCTTCCAAACGGCAAAACGGCACCCTAAGGTGCCGTTTTGCGATCACATGGCTGCCGGGCAGTTATTTCAAACGCTCGAACACCGTGGCAACGCCCTGGCCCATACCGATACACATGGTCGCCAAACCCAAGGTGGTATCGCGCTGCTGCATCACGTTGAGCAGCGTGGTACAGATCCGCGAACCGGAGCAGCCCAGCGGGTGGCCCAAGGCAATGGCACCGCCGTTCAGGTTGACCTTTTCGTCCATGGCATCGAGGAAGCCCAGGTCCTTGAGCACCGGCAGCCCTTGGGCAGCAAACGCCTCGTTGAGCTCGACGGTTTGAATATCCGCTGCCGACAGGCCAGCGGCTTTCAAGGCCTTTTTGGACGCGGGTACCGGGCCGTAGCCCATGATGGAGGCATCACAGCCTGCCACACCGGTCGACAGCACGCGGGCAATCGGCTCCAGCCCCAGCGCCTGGGCACGCTCGTAGCTCATCACTGCCATGGCGGAGGCCCCCACCGACAGCGCCGATGAAGTACCGGCCGTGACGGTGCCACTGCGAGGGTCGAACACCGGCTTCAGGTTGGCCATGGACTCCAGGCTGGCATCGGCACGGATCACTTCGTCGTTCTTCACCAATACCTTGAAGCCGCGCTGGTCGTGGCCTTCGACACCGATGATCTCGTTATCGAAGTAGCCCTTCTCCATGGCTGCCTGGGCGCGCTGATGCGAGCGTACGCCGAACTTGTCCTGGTCTTCGCGGGAGATGCCGTGCATCTTGCCCAGCAGTTCGGCGGTCAGGCCCATCATCATGGCCGCCTTGGCAGCGTACTTGCTGGCTGCCGGGTTCACGTCCACGCCGTGGGCCATGGGCACGTGCTCCATGTGCTCCACGCCACCAATCACATAGAAGTCGCCCATGCCGGCCTTGATGTTGGCCGCCGCAATGTGCAGCGCGGTCATCGAGGAGCCACACAGACGGTTCACCGTTTGCGCAGGCACGGTACGGGGAATGCCTGTCATGATCGCCGCGTTGCGGGCGATGTTCATGGACTGCTCCAAGGTCTGGTTGACGCAGCCCCAGATCACATCGTCCACTTCCGACGGGTCCAGGTTGGGGTTCCGGCTGAACAGCGCCTGCATCACGGCAGCGGAAAGGTTCTCGGCACGAACGTTACGGAAAGCGCCGTTCTTTGCTTTTGCCATGGCGGTACGAACACCGTCCACCACCACGATATCTCTCGGATTCAAACTCATCATATTTCTCCTGTGGGTGGTGACTTAGGCCTGAGCGCTTGCCGTGTTGCCCGCGTAGAACTGCTCGTTGTTCTGAGCCATGGCGCGCAGTTTCTCGGTAGGTGCGTAGAGCGGTCCCAACTCTTCGGCCAAACGGTCGGCCAGAGCGACGAACTCGGCCACGCCCAGCGCATCGATGTAGCGCAGCGCGCCACCGCGGAAGGGAGGGAAGCCAATGCCGTAAATCAGTGCCATATCGGCTTCTGCGGGCGTCTCGACGATGCCGTCTTCCAGACAACGTACGGTCTCCAGGCACAGCGGCACCATCATGCGCGCCACGATGTCTTCGTCGGAAAACTCTTTCTGCTCTTTCACGACGTCTTTCACGAGGGCATGGGCCTGCTCATCGCTGACCTTCTTCGGCTTGCCCTTCTTGTCCTCTTCGTAGGCGTAGAAGCCCTTGTCGTTCTTCTGGCCCAGGCGCTGGTTGTCATACATCACCTGAATGGCGGTTTTGCCTTCACGCGCCATACGGTCAGGGAAGCCTTCGGCCATCACCTCGTTGGCGTGCACGGCGGTATCCATGCCGACCACGTCCAGCAGGTAGGCCGGGCCCATGGGCCAGCCAAACTTCTCCATGACCTTATCGACACGCTGGAAGTCGGCCCCTTGCTCTACCAGGAAGCTGAAGCCGCCGAAGTAAGGGAACAGTACGCGATTGACCAAAAAGCCAGGGCAGTCGTTGACCACGATGGGCGTTTTGCCCATGGCGCGGGCGTAAGCCACGGTGGCGGCCACGGCGGCGTCGGAGGTTTTCTCGCCACGAATGACTTCCACCAGCGGCATGCGGTGCACGGGGTTGAAGAAGTGCATACCGCAGAAGTTTTCCGGGCGCTTCAGATTCTTCGCCAGACGGTTGATCGAAATGGTGGACGTGTTGGAGGTAAGAATCGTGTTCTCACCCACCATGCCCTCTACTTCGGTCAGCACCGCATCCTTGACGTTGGGGTTTTCCACCACCGCTTCGACCACCAGATCGACATTGCCGAAATCGCCGTAAGAGAGCGTCGGGCGGATGTTGGAGAGTTTCTCGGCCATTTGCTCAGTGGTGAGCTTCTTGCGCTCTACCTGCTTGGAAAACAGTTTGCGAGCCTCTTTCAGGCCAAGCTCGATGGCATCGTCCTTGATGTCTTTCATCAGGATCGGGGTGCCTTTGCTGGCACTCTGGTAGGCGATACCGCCACCCATGATGCCAGCGCCCAGCACGGCAGTCTGCTTGACCGGCTGAGACTGCTTCTCGTACTTGCTGCCTTTCTTCTTGACCACTTGATCGTTGAGGAACAGCCCCACCAGGTTGAAGGCAACGCTGCTCAGCGCCAGCTTGGCGAAGGACTTGGCTTCGATGGCCTGGGCACGCGCACGGGTTTCTCCGGCCCCTTTCTGAATGACCTTGATGGCTTCCACGGGTGCCGGGTAGTGCGGGCCTGCTTTACCGGCCACATAGCCTTTGGCGGTTTCGAAGGCCATCATCTGCTCGATGGCGTTGAGCTTCAGCGGAGAGGTTTTCTCTTCGCGGCGGGCCTGGTAATCCAGCTCACCGGCATTGGCGCGGTCGAGGATGTCCAGCGCTGCCTCTTCCAGCAGCTCGTGGGCAACGGCGGCGTCAACGGCGCCTACTTTCAAGGCGGCATCGGCACGGTTTTCGGTGCCACCGGCAATCCACTCCACGGCGTTATCTGCCCCGATCAGACGCGGCAGGCGCACGCAGCCACCCCAGCCTGGCAGAATGCCTAGCTTGGTTTCCGGCAGGCCAATCCTGGCTTTCTCGCTCATCACGCGATAGTCGGTGGTCAACAGCACTTCACAGCCGCCGCCCAGCGCCAGACCATTGATCGCCGTCACGGTGGGATACGGCAGGTCTTCGATGGCGTTGAAGATATCGTGGACCTTGAGGTTCATCTCCACCAGGTACGCTTCGCCCTTGTCGAACAGGCTGTGGAATTCAGTAATGTCGGCACCGACGATAAACACGTCCTTGGCACTGCGGATCATCAGACCTTGCACACCACTTTCGGCCTGCAGCGCCTTGACCGCGTCTCCCAGCTCCGCCACCACGGCACTGGAAAGCTTGTTGACGGACTCATCTTTCAGGTCGAAAGTGAGCACTGCGACATCATTGCCACCTTGGGTGTCACGACGCTCCACCGTGATGGCATTGCCTTGATAGATCATTCGCGCTCTCTCCACATAGTGTCGGGCAGGTTAGCTTCGGCGAACCCGCCGCGCATTCATACGGTCGTTTGATTGCCTTAGCTTGGTGGAGTTGCTCGAGTACGTCAACCCCTGACTTTTGGCTAATCCAGCCCTCAGCATAGTCCTTGTGGGGACCTTACATGAATCTCGGCAGCGCATGAGTGGCTGCCATCATTTTTGCGTTTTTGTCCTGCAGACTGCGACGGATGCGGAAATGAGTGCGTATGCTAAGGAATCATCACACTTCACGATTGAATCGAGCGATCACACGATGGGCACTTTATTGAATCCCGCCCGGACACGGGCCGTACAGGCCTGGGTCGAGCGTCTTGTAGAGCGCCTGAAACCATGGAGTTGGCTGTGGCCGCCCATGGCATTTGCAGCAGGCCTGGGCAGTTTTTTTCTGGTGGATCGTCAGCAGTGGCTGGGAGTGGCCTTGGCGGTGGGGCTGCTGGTGGCTTGGCTTCTGCTGCTGTCGGAAAGCCTGATCGGGCGGCTGCTGGCCAGCCGCGGCCACCCTACCCTGCCCAAGGGCATTGCCTCTTTCATTGCCCAGATGATTCACCAGGAGACGCTGTTTTTCACCCTGCCGTTCATCCTGATCACCACGGTGTGGAATAGCGGGCAGACGCTGTTTGCCCTGCTGGTCATGGCCATGGCCGTGCTGTCGATCATCGACCCACTGTATTACAAGCTGGCCGGACGATGGCGCAGCCTGTACTTCATGTTTCATGCGCAATGCGTCTTTCTGGTCCTGCTGGTGATCTTGCCGATCATGCTGCATCTGACCACCCGGCAAAGCCTGCTGCTGGCGCTGGTGCTCACCGTCCTGGTGGCCCTGCCCAGCTTCTGGCATCTGCTGAAGCAACGCAGCTTGGCGCGCTGGTGTGGTTTTCTTGCCTTGACCATGGTGCTGGCCTACAGCGCTTGGCTTGGCCGCGTCTGGGTGCCCCCCGCCAGCCTGTGGATGACGGGCAGCGCGCTATCGCCTGCCTTCGATACCCAGCAGCGCGTGCCCCAGGGTGCCACTCCGCTGACTCCCGAGGCCCTGCGCACCCATGGGCTCTACGTATATACCGCCATTCGCGCACCACGCGGCTTGAGCGAAACCATTTATCATGCCTGGCATCATAATGGTACGCCCATGGACCGCGTTGCCCTGACCATCAACGGCGGCCGTGAACAGGGGTATCGCGCCTGGAGCCATAAACGCAACTTCCCTGAAAACCCCGCAGGGGACTGGCGAGTCGACATCATGACCGAAGGAGGACAACGATTGGGGCTGATCCGCTTCACGGTCTCGGATGACGAGCAGCAGGCCTCCATGGCCGACAGCACCATTCAGCGCAGCGGATTAAGCGCGCTCAATTTACGGCGATTCGTGGCAGGCAGCCGCTCTGACCAGCAGGCCCCCGACGCCACCGATTAGCATAACGCCTTGCATTCAGCGGCGCAGCTTATGACAATTCGCCCACTCACATTTTCTGGTAGCTAGCGACTATGGCTTCAACTATTGGTTTTCGTATTGCCCGATTGCCCCATTTATGGCGCTCTATCATCGACCGCAGGCTGGCACCGCTGGGGCTGACCCAAACGCGCTGGGTCACGCTTTATCACTTGTGGAAGCTCGGCGAAGGCAACCCGCAGTGCGATCTGGCGCGGGCCATTGGTGTCGAGGCACCTTCGCTGGTGCGCACGCTGGGACAGTTGGAAGAGCAGGGGCTGGTGGAGCGACGCGCCTGTGACAATGACCGTCGCAGCAAGCGCATTTATCTCACCCCGGCGGCGATGCCGCTGCTGGAACAGATCGACAGCGTAGTGCTCGCCGCCCGCAAGGAGATCTTCGCCGGGTTGAGCGACAGCGACCTGATCCAGTTGGACCAGTGGCTGGCGCAAATCGAATCCAATGGTCTGGCCATGCAGGCCAGAGACCAGGACAAGCCAGCGGTATGATCCATCGGCGGCCGCGAACAGCTATCTCGTCAGGACAGCTATCTCGTCAGGACAGCTATCTCGTCAGGAGGGTCGACCGCCTGACGACAGCGCCTTGCCGGGAGGGCGGTCTGACAGGCCGCCCAGCGCCTCTTTCAAGGTCATGATATCGCCCAGGTAGCTGGTAAAGCGTTCGGCGGTTTGTGATTCCCACCACCATAGCGTCAAGGCGTACGAGTTGCACTCCAGCACCAGCGCATCCTGGGGCAAACGCTCCAGCAAGGTGCGCAGCGTGACGTCTGCGCTCTCCGGCAGTGGCCGCAGCGGCGCAATACGCCACCGCCAGCCAGCATGAAAGGCTTCCAGCGCCGCGCTGGCATGGCTATCGCGCACCAGAACGAAATCCGGCCCCGGCGTCTCCTGGCCAAACCGCCACCGATAGGCTGGCATGGTGCCTTTGAAATGATGCAGCGGCGGCACGGCCATCTTGATGGTCACCCCCTGCTGCCGCGCACTGTCGCGTAGCGCCATCTGGCGCTTCTGGCGGGGGCTGGGCTTGAGCCACATCACCGGCGCCATCACGAACAGCAGAATCAGAACAATCACCAACCATTCCATTTAGCCACCTCTTGCATTGCCGTGCAGGGCAACGATTGCAAAAAACCATGATCCAGGTCGTTGTGCAGCGCCACTACCCGGCCTAAAGTAAGGTTATCTAACGAAGCTTCTCTTTGTTAAATACCACCAAGGAGATACGCCATGAGCTATCACCACATTCTGGTCGCCGTCGACCTCACCAAGGACTCGCACAAGATCCTTGAACGCGCCGTGGCGATTGCCGAACGCAATAACGGCGCCAAGCTCTCGATCATGCACACGCTGGAGCCGCTGGGCTTCGCCTACGGTGGCGACATACCCATGGATCTGACCAGCATTCAGGACCAGCTGGACGACCACGCGAAAAAGCGTCTGGCCGACATTGCCGCTCCGCACGTCGAGCCCGCCGACCAGCACGTGGTGGTGGGCATGCCCGATACCGAGATCCATCGCTTTGCCGATGAGCACAATGTGGATCTCATCGTGGTGGGTTCCCACGGCCGCCACGGCTTTGCCCTGCTACTGGGCTCTACGTCCACCGGCGTGCTACATGGCGCCCAGTGCGACGTACTGGCCGTGCGCGTCGGCAAGAAAGGCGAAAAAAGCGACGAGTGATCGGCCATGACCGACCCTAACGCCAAAGGCCCCTTACGGGGCCTTTTTTGTAGCGCCTTGAGGGCTATTCGCCGTTCGCCATCGCCTCCAGTTCCATCCAGCGCTCCATTGCCGTTTCCAGCGACTGCTGCGCTTTTTCCAGGGCTTGCAGCCTGGCAGTCACGGCGGTGGCTTCCTGCTGATAAAACCCCGGATCGCCCACTTCCTGCTCCAGCGTCTCGACTTCCTGCTCCAACCGCTCTATTTCGGCAGGCAGCGCATCCAGCTCTCGCTGCAGCTTGTAGGAGAGCTTCACGGACTTCCTGGCAGGCTCGTTGACGGGTTTTTCGACCACTTCTGGTGCAGGTGCCGATGTCGGCTCCGTCTGCTGGCGGGCAGCACCCTCCCAGGGGGCTGGGGGCAGCTTGCCACCTTGTCGAATCCAGTCGGTGTAGCCTCCCACGTACTCGCGCACGCGCCCTTCCCCTTCGAAGGCCAGCATGCTGGTCACCACGTTGTCCATGAAGGTACGGTCGTGGGAGACCAGCAGCAGCGTGCCATCGAAGTCGAGCAGCAGCTCTTCGAGCAGCTCAAGGGTTTCCATGTCCAGGTCGTTGGTGGGCTCATCAAGCACCAGCACGTTGGCTGGCTGCGTGAACAGCTTGGCCAGCAGCAGGCGGTTGGACTCGCCCCCCGACAGCGCCTTGACCGGCTGACGCACACGATCCGGCGTGAACAGGAAATCCTGCAAGTAACTCATCACATGGCGGTCCTTGCCGCCGACAGTGACCCGATCACTGCCCTGCGCCACGTTGTCGTAAACGGTTTTCTCCAGCTCCAGCCCCGCCCGAAGCTGGTCAAAGTAGGCCACCTTTAGGTTGGTGCCCAGCTGCACGCTGCCTTCGCTTGGAGCAAGCTCTCCCAGCAGGATTTTCAACAGCGTGGTCTTGCCCGCGCCATTGCGACCCAGGAAACCGATACGGTCGCCGCGCATGACTTCCAGATTGACGTTGCGCAAGATGGTGCCGTCGCCAAAATACTGGCTAACGCCCTTGAGCTCGACCACCCGCTTGCCCGTGCGCTCGCCGCTGTCCACGGTCAGGTTGGCCGTGCCCTGGCGCTCACGGCGCTGGCTGCGCTCATTGCGCATCGCTTCCAGAGCCCGCACGCGCCCTTCGTTACGGGTTCGGCGCGCCTTGATTCCTTGACGGATCCAGGTCTCCTCCTGGGCCAGCTTCTTGTCGAACAGCGCATTTTCACGCGATTCGATTTCCAGCTCGTGCTGCTTGCGCTCTTGATACTCCGCGTACACGCCGGGGTAGCGGCCCAGCTTGCCACGGTCCAGTTCCAGAATATGGGTGGCCAACTTCGACAGAAAGGCACGGTCGTGGGTGATCAGCAGCACGGCGCCATTGAACGCCAGCAGTTGCTCTTCCAGCCACGCAATCGTATCCAGATCCAGGTGGTTGGTGGGCTCATCCAGCAGCAGCAAGTCCGGTTCCGACACCAGCGCCCTGGCCAGCGCCACGCGACGACGCCAGCCACCGGAAAGCGCGCTCATCTCCGCTTCGGGCGGCAGGCCCAGGCGCGTCAGCACCACGTCGATACGCTGATGGAACGACCAGCCATCAATCGCTTCCAGCCGCGTTTGCAGCGTGGCCATGCGGTTCATGTCCGGGTCGGGGTCGTTGATCAGATGCTGGTATTCCGACAGCAGCTCGCCCGCTTCGGGCAGCCCCTGGGCCACCATGTCAAAAATCGTCATGCCCGATGATTCGGGCAGCTCCTGGGCCAGCACGCCGATTTTCAGCCCCGGCGCGCGCCAGATGGTGCCGTCGTCCGCCTGGATGTCGCCTGCCACGAGTTTCAACAGGGTGGATTTACCGGTGCCGTTGCGCCCGACCAGCGCCAACCGCTCGCCCTTTTCAACCGTGAGGTCGGCGCGATTCAATAGTACCTGGGTGCCGTAAGCGAGTTGCAGCTGTTCGAGTCGTAACAGGGTCACGCAGTGTCCTCCTTCGTCGTGAGGCGCACAGTGTAACGCATGGATCCCTGTAACGGTGCACTCATATAGAGCCCGACGGTACAACGTGCTAACGTCCAGCGTAAAAGGGGCAACGCCTACGGCTGTCTTGTGGCACTTACAGGGTGGAAAAGCGTGACCGTTACCGTCTCCATGCACTTTGTCAACGAGCTGTTTCGTGGCCTGGCTCCCACCGGGCAAGCGGCCACGCGTTATTTGATGCTGTCTGGCATCTCCCCGTTCTTGCTCGAGGCTCCCAATGGCCGTGTAACGGTGGAACAGTTTGCCCAGCTTTACCGGCTTCTGGCGGTGGAGTTCGACGATGAGACGCCCGGTAGACCAGGCGATTGCTCGACCCGGCCCCCCCACAGATCCGAGCATGCACGATTAGCGCACTCGGCTCCTCAATCATCAGTTTCGCTGAAGGCTCAGCACTGCTGCATGATCCGCGCAGCAGGTAAAGGCAGCAGCTGGAACAGCTGGTCCGCCTTTGCCCACGAGAAGTACGCTCGCTGTGATCGGCGTCTCAGCCACTTCACCCACACCAACCGTACTCGGTAGAGGAACAGCTGGAGGGCTCGGATATTGCCCCGGATGCCGTAGTAGGCGTAATGGCCCTGCACCTTCCGCCTCAGCAGCCTATGCTGCTCTCGGATCGGCAAGTGTCGGCTCCAGCGGCACCAGAGCGCAATTCGCTTGAGACCGCGCCGAAACCTGTCCTTCGCCGTCTTGCGCTTGATGATCAGGCGCCCGTGGCGTGACTGCCCCCAGTAGTGGGTGAAGCCCAGGAAATCAAAGGTCTCAGCGCGTTGCCCTGGGCGCGGCCGGAACCGCACCTAT
>NZ_AJTS01000026.1 GCF_000275725.1 Vreelandella stevensii S18214
CGCTGCGGGAAGCGCTCTGCCAGCGCTGCTATCCGCACTTGTTTCGTGGACATGGCCTCAGGTTCCTGTGCACCTGTCATGTTGCCCTCGTGCAGTTCTGATGATTGGTCGCCCCTTCCCTCCAACGGGTCCCGTCGAGTTGGTTCCCCGTCTTCTTCGGTACTATGAGCGACTCCGACTCCCGCCCTTCCCTCCGGCTGGCTCCTTATGGTCGCCTGGCCGTACCCCCTAAGTGCCTGCTGTTTGCTTCCGGTACCGTCAGGCACCACAGCACCGGACCGGGAGCTTTCGAGACAGGCAGCCCCGAGCCTGATTCATTACCTCTCGGGGGAGAAAGGCGGGCCTCCCAGGCTCCTGGGAAACCCCTGTGTGGACATGCCCTGCTCTTCGACCCCGGCGGCCCTCCCCTGCCAAGCCATGAAGCAGGATTGTGTTGCCTTCCAGTTTTTGGAGACTGTCGGCGACCACGAAGATCAACATTTCGAGGCTCAATCACACGGCCTATCCACTCGCTGTCTACGCTTCGCAGCGGCGGTTACCCGACGCCACGCAAGACTCGCTACCGGCTGGTGGCTAACCTTGACCGGGTGGGACTTGCACCCACTGGGTTTCAATTCATCCTTTCCACCTCCTCGGTTTCCCGGATGACCAGGCTTTGCCTGGCGCACCCAAAGTAGTTGACGTCGCATACTGACTCATTCGATGTCGTATTGGTGCGTCCATGGAGCAGGTTGTAACCGGCTTTCGCTGTGTCCTCGACAACGCGCATAGGCTCCTGACCGCTGCCTCCACGTTTCTGGCCACCGACCCAGGTACGCCCAGCGTTGCCGGCCTCTGCCTCGGCGGCTTCCTGCGCGGCAACCGCATCCGTGTTAGAGGCCGCAATATTCTGCCAATTCTCCGCCATAGCACTCTGTTGCATCTGCCCACCAATCGTCGCATCGGCCAGGACTTCTGACATGCGCTGACAGGAGAGCTTCGACTTATCGAAGTCGAGCCGCCCCTGAAGCACACCGTTAGTCAAAAGATCGTAAAGCGCGGGGTTGGAGCGCTGGATGATCATGGCAGGCAAGCTGGCGACCGCGCCGGTGGCGTTCTGCACCACACTGCCCATCATGTTCTGAAAGCCATTGGTTAAGCCATTGAGCTGGTTACTCACCGTCGTGCCCAGGTCAAAGTTGCCGCAGGTGGCATTGACGTTCCAACTGACACCTAACCCGGTCAGCCGTGGGCCGTGACCCAGCCCAGCAGATGCGCCTAAAGGTGATGCCCCCCCAATGTCGTAATAGAATCTATCCGCCGCCGACTGCGCCTGTACCATCAGAGGTGCGGCCAGGGCAACGGAGAGGGTCAGTACTTGTAGGCTGGATCGGTACAATTTTCGGTTCATGGCTTATCCCCCGGTAAAGAAGAGCAGTTCTTGGCCTCGCCTAGCACAGCAGCGATAGGGTCTCCACAGCGCCCAGGCGTAATCCCCTGGATCCCGAAGCTGGTGATTTTCTCCCCCATCCGGAAATACCGAACAGGACATGCTCATGTTGGGTTCTAGGCGCTGCCACTTGTGAGTATTGGGATTTCCTTCCATAACGGGGTCAGGAGCCCACTTACCAGCGGACGGGTTGTCGCTTGGAGCCAGTGGTCTGTAGACGTGAGGCTGTCCATTACGTGTTACGACATCCGCCGCACGCTGAGCAGTGGTGGCAGCAACCTTGTAGTCGTGCGGTTGCGAGACGAATCCACTACGCGGATAAATTGGGCTCCATAGATCCCCCACGGACCCCATCTCGCGCACACCCGGTGTCAAGGCCTCTGGGTAGGCCATCTCAGGGAGGGATGATCGCCAGGCCAACGCATCTAGTGTCGATAGGAAGTACGGGGAATAGGGTTGTACATCGCTATTGCAGGAATATCCGAAAGAACTGAGCATCTGATAAAAAACCGCCCCCCCAGGGTGGCCAATCGCATCGGTATTCTTGAACCGTGTGTTGGAATGCCGGCTGGAGGCTTCCTCCGTCGCACGGCCACCGCCCGTTGCGTTACCTATTGGAGGTCGGTGACAACATCGCCACTTCGCTCCAGGGGTTGTCACCGGTGTTCTCATAGGACGACACCACCAACTCAGGAATGTAGTGCTTCACCCGAATCGACGTACGTACCCTACAGCCGCTAAAGGCCGAACAATAGAGCCAAGCGCAGATGCCAATGACCTGGTAGTCGAGGCATTGTGTGCTCATCGACGATGCAATGATCTCGGGGGTAGTGAGCGCACGTGCTTGAGGTGCTGCCGTCATGCTGGCCATACCGATGATCAGGGCGACGGCCAATGCCATAGGCAGATTGAAGAGCGTCCGCGTCATGGGTTGTCATCCTCGTCTCGGCTGTTTGTTCCCTTGGCCCGTGCAATTTCCTCAAGGGCGACACGAACATCTGGTTCTCCGTACACGACATAGCGCCCATCAAGGACAACAGCGGGAACCTTCTCAATACCGAGCATCCAGGCACGCGCAACGCCGGTATAGGTTTCGCCATAGCGTTTCAGGGTGGCCTGCCACTCAGGGCCGCTCATGCGAGATCTGAGTACCTGCTCGGCATGTTCAGAATCCGCTGGCAGGTCTTGCGAGATCAGGCCGTCGAGCCTGGCTGGTGCATCCAGTTCAATCACAACAGCTGACTCAGGCGCGTTGACGATGGGTTCGCCTGCGACGGTAAAGACCTCGACACCGGCGAATGCCACACTCCCCCACGTCAGGGCACTGACGACGCTGCAGGCAACGAGAACGGCGCGTGGCCGAGATGAGATAGGCATGGTCTGGCTTCCACGGCAATGTTAGCGTTCAGGTGTACCGGGAAGCGCTCAGAGGAGCAGTAGAGAATGTTAAATAGATCGGGTAGGGTTTCTTGATTACTCATTTTTTTGGAGACTAGTCTTGACTCACAACTTTGATCAAGCCTTGCATACCTTCTTTGCCCGCTCCACATGCACAGCAGGTGTAACGAGTATACTTATCAAAATGATGATTCTTCCAATAAGCTGGGTACCAAAAGCTCTGGTAGTTCCTTTTATAGCCTTGGCCATCTACGGCATGTATTCATGTGTTAGGGATTTTTCTAGGTCATTACTCCCCAACCCCACACCTCAAGAGCTATTGCCTTATTATCATTCATCTGGCCTTCAGAGCCTCAAACTGTTTCCAGAATTCTTACGCCAGCTCTCTAAACATAAAATATATTTAGCCAGTGGAGTGGTGATATTTATGATTGCGGAAGCAGGAATGGTTTGGATGTTTTTTCTGGTATTAACTTCATTGAAAATAGTGAATTAACCCCATCCAGGGGAGTTGGGCAGGAAAGGAGACATGCACGAGCTTATCGAGCCAGATGAGGAAAGAGAGGAGGAGCTGTCTCAAGGCATGACGTGACCTGCCCAGGGCGCCAAGATTGATGTCACTCACGATTCTATCTCGGGACACTCGAAATCACGCTACTTTTGAATGGTACTGAAAAGATTACGTTTTACTTGACTGTTTGTCATAACAGCGAGGCCATCATAGATGACCTCCAAGGAAATGGACCGTATAAACCTTTCCCGTTGTTGACTGCTTTCGATAATGGACCAAAATCAGCTATTTTTCAGGGTCTCCGCTACAATCTGCGGTTTAGTTGAAGCTTCAGGCATACGGCGTTGATCACTCATCAACCACCGAATAAGAGGAGTGGCAATAAACGTACTAGCGATTGCCATGATTACAAGCATAGTAAAAATCTGTTTCGGAAGAATCCCAAGATCATATGCAATATTCAAGACAATCAGTTCCATTAGCGCTCTAGTATTCATTGATACGCCGATAGCAGCAGCATTTCGCCGACTTTCCCCCATAAGCCGACTGGCAATATAAGAACCGCCAAATTTACTAATAAAAGCTAGCATGCAGATGAGAGCACATATGATCCACTCGCGGGGTGTTTCCAATGTTCCAATATCTGTACGTAACCCAGTGTAGGCAAAAAATACTGGCAGGAAGAACACATAGACAAAACTACTTACCCTCTCCTTCCACTGCGCCACAAACTCTCTGTTATCGTGTAGAGCAGCACCAATAACAAATCCACCGATAATAGCAAATATTCCAAGATTACTAGTGATTGAGGCCGATACAAAAAGAATGATCAATATGTAGGCGACTGTGCTAGTGCGCAAACCACCGACCATCTGAACCTCATGAGACAGCCAACGTTTTAGCAATGGTCGGGCTATAAAAAACACAAAGCCCATATACATCAACACACCTAACATATTAAAAATAAATTGAACTGGCTGGAAGTTAGACATAACGATAGTGGATATAACACCGAGCAATATCCAACCAATGATATCATCGAATGCCGCTGAACCTATTGCTAATGCGGCAGTTCGTGTATGTGACAGGCCTAACTCCATAAAAATACGGCCCAAAATCGGTATTGCCGTAATCGAAAGAGCAACAGCAAAAAATAATTGGAAAGCAAGCAAGTTTGGCCGTGGCTCAGCAATTGTCTCCCACAACCAAGGAGCTGCCAAAAAGCCCAACGTAAAAGGTACAACAATTCCAACGAGGCTTACTACAGCTACCGTGCTACGCCCATTACTTAGTTTTGACTTAAATTCAAATTCAAGTCCAATTTGAAACATGAGCAATACAAGACCAACTTGTGCGATACCAACAAATATTGTTGATGTTTCAGGAACAAAGATCCACTGCATCAACTCAGGAAAAAAATATCCCAATAAGCTTGGCCCCAAAATCAACCCTGCCAGAATTTCGCCAGCTGCTGCTGTTTGCCCAAGGAACTTTCGACTAATCCAAACTACTGCGTATTCCGCCCTATCGTGACCGCCCATTCCGTTTGAACGTGACCGTCTGTTCTGGATGATGGTGACCGCGCATTCCGTTTTATCGTGACCGATTTTGGGCAGTTTTCCGGAATCGCCGGTCACGTTGCCGGAATCGCCGGTCACGTTGCCGGAATCATCGGTCACGTTCCCCCGGAATCACATCCAACACGCTGGAATTCTTTAACTTTATTCGGCATACCCTTCTTTTTCATCACGAGGAAGTGCGGATGCCGGCTGCGAGGATTTCCATGCGACAGATCATCGAGGTCTTGCGCCTCAAGCACGAAGTAGGCCTGAGCCACGACCGCATTGCCCGCGCCTGTGGTCTCTCCAAAGGCGTGGTCGGCAAGTACGTCAGCCAGGCCCAGGCGAAGGGCATCACTTGGCCGTTGCCCGAGGATGCTGATGAGGCCTGGCTGGAAGCACGGCTGTTCCCCGTCAAGGCACCGCCCTCACGCTTTGCTGAGCCGGATTACTTCCAGGTTCATCAGGAACTCAAGACCAAGGGCGTTACCCTGCAACTGCTCTGGGCCGAGTACACGGAACGCCACGGCGACAAGGCCTACCGCTACAGCCAATTCTGCCACCACTACCGGCTCTGGCGGGGGCGGCAACGGCGCAGCATGCGCCAGGTTCACCGGGCCGGCGAGAAGGTCTTTATCGATTACTGCGGACCGACCGTGCCGGTGGTGGACCGGAGCACCGGAGAGATGCGTCAGGCCCAGGTCTTTGTCGCCGTGCTTGGCGCCTCCAGCTACACCTTCGCCGAGGCCACCGGGAGCCAGAGCCTGCCGGACTGGATCGCCTCCCACCAACGGATGCTGACGTTCTTCGGCGGGGTGCCGGCACTGCTGGTTCCGGACAACCTCAAGGCAGCGGTCACCAAGGCGGACCGTTACACCCCGAAGATCAACGAGACTTACGCTGAACTGGCTGCTCACTATCAGACGGCGGTGCTGCCCGCGCGTCCCTACAAGCCCAAGGACAAGGCAAAGGCTGAAGCCGCCGTGCTGTTGGTCGAGCGCTGGATCCTGGCCCGGTTACGGCACCAGACGTTCTTCTCTCTGGCCGAGTTGAACGCCGCCATCGCCGCGTTGTTACCAGCGCTGAACCAGCGCCCGTTCCAAGGACGGACAGAGAGTCGTCAAAGCCTGTTCGATGCCCTCGACCGACCGGCACTACGACCACTCCCCGCCACGCCCTACACCTACGCCGAGTGGCGTAAGGCACGGCCGGGTATCGACTATCACATCGAGATCGAGAAGCGGCTATACAGCGTGCCCCACGCCCTGGTGGGGGTGAAGCTGGACGTTCGGGTGACCGACACCTCCGTGGAGGTCATGCACAAAGGGCAGCGAGTGGCGCTACATCCTCGTCATGGTAAGGGCCGCTTCGCCACCCTGACTGAACACATGCCTAAATCGCACCAGGCCCATCAGAACTGGTCACCGGGACGGTTCCTGAACTGGGCCAATGACATCGGCCCCGGCACGCTGGGCGTGGTGCAGAAGCAGCTCAAGGATCGGCCTCATCCGGAACATGGTTACCGCGCCTGCCTGGGACTTCTGAACCTTAGTCGGCGCTACAGTCGTGATCGCCTGGAGCAGGCCTGTGCCCGGGCGCTGGCCATCCACTCCGCCAGTTACCAGAGCATCACCTCGATCCTGAAGCAGGGGCTGGATCAGTTACCGCTGCCGTTGGTCGAGGAGCCACCGGAACTGACCGAGCTGCCGGTTCACACCAACGTTCGCGGCCCCCACTACTACCACTGATCCCGGAGAAACGTATGCTAACGCACAACACCCTCGATACCTTGCGCCACCTCAAGCTGACGGGCATGGGCGATGCCCTGGAACAACAACGCGCCCAACCGGAAACCCACGACCTGGCGTTCGAGGAACGCCTTGCCCTGTTAGTGGATCGGGAGGTGCTGCACCGGGAAAACCGTCGGCTGGACCGGCTGCTCAAGGCCGCCCGCCTGCGCGTGCCGGCGTGCATCGAAGACATCGATTACCGTCATCCCCGGGGACTGGAACGCTCGCGTATGGCGGCCCTGGCGAGCAGCGACTGGATCCGCCAGTCCCTGAACCTGTGCATCACCGGGCCTACCGGTTGCGGCAAGACCTGGCTGGCCTGTGCCCTGGGCAATCAGGCCTGCCGGCAAGGCCTCTCGGTGCGCTACCTGCGAGTGCCGCGCCTGTTCGAGCAGGTGCGCATCGCGCACGGTGATGGTAGCTACGGTCGGCTGATGAACCAGTTGCTGAAGACCAACCTGCTGATCCTGGATGACTGGGGCATGCAGAAGATCACGGCGCAGCAGCGGCAGGACCTGATGGAAGTAATCGAAGACCGACACGTGCGGGGCTCCACCCTCATCGCCAGCCAGTTACCCACGGAGCACTGGCATGACTACATCGGCTCCGCCACGCTGGCAGACGCCATCATGGATCGGCTCCTGCACGGCGCTCACCGACTCAATCTGAAAGGGGAATCACTGAGAAAAACCAACGCACAAAAAACGGAATCGGTTGACCCATCGTGACCGCTCAGCGTACAAAACTCTCTCCAGCGTGAAGGCCGTGTGCAAATCGGTCACGATCACCGGAATGACCGGTCACGTTCGCCGGAATACGCAAACTACAACACGAGTAACAATCAAAATAACGATGAGTTGATAAAGCAGCTGCAAAGCAATATGTTCCGCCGAGGCACCTACTGCCGAGTGTACTTGTTCTACTATTACCGTAGATGTATCTGTCACTTCCATTATATTGCTTGACACACTCATCAGCTGCCCCCTTAAAGTAAGTTTCACATGTATGGCTAGTAATGCGCTAACTTGATTAAACTGGAGATATTCGCCAACCACCAAGAACTTGCTCAATTCCAAGAGCAGCAGCAATCGTTAGGTGATCCCGACCATGTAGTCCAACAATCTGTACCGATAGAGGAAATCCGTTATCATCCCGCCCAATAGGCGCAACTGTAGCGGGCATTTCCAGTGCGTTAAATAAAGCGGATAAACCAATATCAAAAGGACGGAGGAAAGCATGTCCATGACGGGGAGCCGCCCGTGGGACAGGAGGCAACAAAAGGATGGCGTCGCCTTCAAGAGCTGTTTCAAGATGCATACGTAACATCGAGCCGAGCAGTTTCTTAGCAGATAATTGGGTTTGGTTCGGCGACATCCACTTTTCAGACAGACAGGTAAGTGCTGCAGCTAGCGTGTGATTAGGCCGCCCGGCTAATCGATAGAACATTTCCCGCATCAGTGCGAGAGGCCTATCCAGCCCAACCATTTCCTGCATGCTTGGGCCTTCAGCAGCAGCGATAGTGCTAGCCCAGATATCAAAAGCTCCGGCCAACAACTTATCGTTCCAGGGGATAACTATTGCTCCCAATGCTTCGAGCGCGCATGCAGCTTTGAGCACAGCTGAACTGACAGCTGGGGTGACAACTCGCCCCCCTCTTAATGATGGTGCATCACAAACTAGTACTCGCCTTCCCTTGAGTAACGAAATCGAAGACTCCTGCAACTTACAAGGTTCGATGTTGGTGTCGATACCATCCGGCCCTGATATAGCTCGCAGAATTAGCATCAGATCTTCCGCACTGCGGGCAATGGGTCCAGGTGCAAAATATCGCGCTTGTTCCTGTGCGCCCGGAGTGCTGACGAACTTCGCATCAAGTGGAACATGACCACTCAATGGCACTATTCGGCTGGATGGTTTATGACCGAAAACGCCACAATATGCAGCAGGAATTCGTATTGACCCACCACCATCAGTTCCCAGCCCAAAGACTGAGCCACCTGACGCGACAATTGCCGCTTCTCCGCCACTGCTTCCACCAGCAGTATGACCATTGCGCCACGGGTTTTCAGTCCGCCCATAGACTAAATTTTTAGACTCAGGCCAGAGGGCCATCTCGGACTGATTTGTTAATCCAATAACGATTGCACCAGCGTTACGAATCCTCGCTACGACTGTGGCGTCGCTTTCAGCTCGTTGCCCCTGGCGCAGTCTGGAGCCGGACGTATGTGGCCACCCTTGAAGCCCAAGCCCTTCTTTAACCGTACAAGGGATACCGAATAACGCTCCCACCGGTTCCCGTCTACAGATTTTCTTCTCTGCTTCCTGCGCCTCTCTGATACCCTCCTGAAAGCGCTCTAATACAATGGCATTGACCTTGGCATTTATGCGACTCGCATGATCAATATGCGCATGCACTACTTCTACCGGAGATACCTCCCGTTGCCTAATAAGCAAAGCTAGCTGAGCAGCTCCCAGTGTAAGAAAGTCATCAACCGGTGCCGAGTTTGAGCATGCTACCAATGGGCTGAAAATCTTCCCTGTTTCCATAAAGCCCTCACTCAGCCGTGGTCGCATCACTTTGCTTGGCGTTCGAAGTTACCCCCGTAAATTCAACCATCCGAGGTACTCCACCACCTTGCATATTATCTAGTGGCGGGCACTTGGCCCGCTCATATTCAGGAAGGCGGAGAAAACCACCATTTGGCTCGAAGGGCGAAGCCAGAACAGGTGATGACTGCCCATATTTGTAAAACAGGGATGGACGTATTCTCAGCACCAATGACCGCATCGTGTCCTTGAGTGCTCCACAGAGATGACGCGTAGCTAGTTTGGCGTGCTTAACCGAAGGCCTCCAGGCTACATATCCCATCAATTTCAGACGTAATACCACAAGTAGCCAAAAATAGCGGGCGGCATAGCCTGGCCGCGCCTTCTCATCGGCACGGTACAAATCGAAATTGATAGATTGCGAATACAGATTCGGCAGCAATTCTGGCCCTAAATGAGGGTTGGACTCAGCGACTGCATCTAAAAGGCAGGGGAAAGGATAAGGCGGAGGCTGGTCTTCAGGGCTAAAGCGAGGCAACAGCTCAGCCAATTGACGAGCCTGGTTCCCATCCAGAAAACCTCCATTAACATAAGTTGGCAACAAAATGTGAAAATACGCCATATTAGCGAAAAGCAGCGTCCAGGACATCCGCAGAGGATCGTGCATGATTTCGTACCACTTGCTCCACGTATCCTGTAATGCTAGTTGTGCCTGGATGTGGGCATGTAGGCAATCAATATAGGATTGGTGCAGCAAACCATCGATATCTTTGCGAATCATTGCCGCAACGTGAGGTATCTGCTGTGCAAGGTAAGCTAGGCCAGCACTGTTCGCCGGATCAAACGTAAATGCAGCATCACCGATCAGGAACCAGCCATCCGTCGAATAATACTGTTTCGACTCATACATATAGTTCCGATAGGCATTAATGTCATGCACATCACCAGAATGGACAAGGTCACAGAGCAGCGGATGCTCTTTCTCCATATGGGCCAGAAAATCCTCGACGCTCTTAAAATCCTGATTGTGCATTTCCGGCCGATAGGTGATGCCGATACTGACCAAGTCTTCACCAGTTTCAGAGCGCATAGGAATAACCCATATCCAATAGCCTCTGCCATAGAAATGGTGTGTAACATAATAAGGGTCGTAGCAGTGGTGCTCGACGCGATGCGCTTTTATATTGGCAAGTTTAGTTCGATCAAAATTTTTCAGACGAAACCAGAAAGAGCTGCGCTGATAAGATGGAGGCTTCTTCAGATTGAATTTCCGGGCAAGAAAGCGGCTACGACCCGAAGCATCCACCACCCAATCCACATCAATAAATGACGCATCACCATTCCGATGCTTAACTCCAACACGATGCAGATGTTGAACACCGACATTGAGCTCAGTGTCGACAACATCGCCATCCACAAAGGTTATGCCTAATGTTTCATTGATCTGCCGAATGTCCCGATCAAACGTCCACCTATTCAGGTTGAATGCAGGCATACGAATGACACCAGGAGCCTCATGAATGACATATTTTCGGCAATCTGGCTCAGGAGACAATTTGAAATAATAGCTGAGTCCATACTTATGATAATGACGCTCTTCGAGGAGCTGGGACAGCCCAAGCCCTTTGAGAAAGTGTGTCGTCAACTCAACAGTAGACTCTCCTACCAATGGGCGTTGGCGATCATGCCTGCCAATTACCACTACTTCTACATCCGGCAGCCGCTTATAAAAGTACATAGCAGCTAAGTTACCTGCGACACCAGCCCCGATGATTGCGATTTTCTTCATCTGCACAAATCCATGTGTTTTATGGAGATTATGTCTTGTTATCCCATCCCAACTGACGAATAGTCAGAGTGACTGAAGGATATCAACAATGTCAGATGGCTCAATTCTGCGCGTATAGTCGCTATCGACAAACGCATAGGAAACCTTCTTATCTCGATTGATAATGAACGTCGCAGCTAACGGCAGCTCGTAACTCTCATCACCATTTACCTTAGGAAGATCAGCTCCTAGTGCCGAATAGATCGGCCGCATTTCATCAGAAAGCGTAAATACTAAGCCATAGGCACGCGCCACCGTGTTCCCAGAGTCACTGAGCACAGGGAAGGTAGTTTTTAGTTGGTCGACTGTGGCCTCCGTTGCTTCAGGAGTCTGTGGTGATATGGCGACAAGTGCCGCACCTGCCTGCTGGATTTTCGGCAATTCACGCTGCAGTGCCGCTAACGTCAAATTGCAGAACGGACACCAGAGTCCACGATAAAAACTGAGGACAACAGGGCCATCTTTCAAAAGCTCATCCAGGCTGACCTTGTTGCCTGTTGCATCCGGCAATTCAAAAGAAGGAGCCTGTTCGTTGACCTTGAGAGCCTTCTCCGCAATACCCGACTCTGCCAATTTCTGCGCCGCATTCCCCATAGCGTAAAGCACATCTGCCGGGACTTGTTCACCCAGAGATTTTTTAAAAGCATCGATTTCCGATAAAAGCGACATAAAGATCTCCTTACATTGGTTAGTTACTACTTTTCTTTGGTTTTTGAGTTGTCTGGCTATCTTTCCGAATACTCCGCATAGCCTTATTAATGATTCGTTCTGTAGTAGCGTTGCCACTACCGCTCCACTTATCACAAAGCTGAATCACCCACTTCGGTGATGTCTTACTTGCGTCATTGAGCCAATTGGCAACGGAGTCTTGGACATAACGGGATACGTCCTCTTTGAGTGGTTCTAGCAACGGCTCAGCGATTATTGGATTCGTCTTGAGTTGCATAATGTGTTCACACCACACTCCGCGAGGCCGAGTACTTTCGACGGCAAAACGCCGTATGTTAGGATCTTCTGAGTCTGTCCATGTGACTAGCAACTCAATAGCATCGCTAATCTTCTGCGCAATATAGGGGCGCACAGCCAACCATGCCCACTCACGTACACCAAAGTGCGTGTCTGCAGCAAAGGGGCGTGCGGCATTGAGCCGGTCGAACAAAGAAGCGTCAGGATTGGATCGCGTTGCAGCAAAAGCTGCCCACGAGCGCACAGTATCCGATGGGTGCCTTGTCAGTTTATCCAGGGTAGATTCGTTGTATGTCTTTGGATAACGCAGTAACACTTCCCCAATAGCCACCCCAATAGCAGAAATTTGATGACTAATCCCTTTATCAGACACTCTTTGGTGTGCTTCGCGGACCTGAGCCAACTCATCACCCAAACCCAACTCAGGAAGAACCGAATGGATCAATACAGCCTGATCAATAGCAAGGCACTCGGCGAGATTTGTCGTTTGTGCTACACCACTTTCCAGCTCAGCTTTTCTTTCAGGTAATAAATTAGCCATCACGCCCCTCATTTACAGGCTCAAGAGCAGCCTTATCAGCTCTGGCAGATATGCTTTGCCAACGACCAGGAGAAATCAGGCCCTGAGGGTCTAGAGCCCCCTTAATCTGTGCTACAACTCTCCAGCATGATTTTTCTGGATCCGATATTGATGTGGCGTACCGAGTGTGAAGCCGGTAAGGTACAAAACCCTCTTTACGACCAGCTTTAAATAAAGCATGCCAGCACTCATCTGCACGCCGGCAAGCATCCTCATCGCCACGGTCAAACAGGATAGGCAAAGTACAATCGAAACTTCTTTCGGATATGCTCGTAAGTGTAATAGGTGCTTCGAACCCATATTCTGCACAAGTAGTTCGTACCAACTCTACAAAATGGCGCACTGTCATACTGCGAATTGGAACGATCGGTGCATACCAGAGCAGGCCGCACCCATCACGCGCAGGATGAAGCTCAGTCTCAGGCGCCTTGCCTCCCTTCCAATACGCCAGTGGTAGGGCCACCTCGCTCGGTACTCCTTCTAACAGGGAAATTCCTTGTCTCATAACATCGAGCGTCCGAGCCATGCGTTGTGTCTTGGTCCATGGCAAACGACCAAATAATGCCGCCATCCATCCAGCTTTTGCAGATGTCATGAAGATTACACGGCTTGCCGTACCAGCCAGTGCCTTGCGCACCAACCAGCGGGTAGCAGAAGCATGTCGTCGTGAGCCGTAGACCGACCCAATTCCCATCCACGCAGCGGCGCCAGCTCTTCGGGCAAGTGCCTCCAATAGTTGATCAGATAATGGCTGCCCTGGAATCACATGTTCCACCGGATAGCTCTGAGACATAGCCATAACGCGGGCAGCACTCATCAAGTTGATTCCACCGACATTAGCCCCCGATGTCTGTAGGATCTTCCGAACCGCTTCGACAGCCGACTCAAGTTGCTGATCTGAATCGATCCAGAAATAGAAAGCCTCGATGCATTCTGGCCGTCGGGCCAACACCACCGTCATTTCAGTGACAATCCCAATGTTGCCCTGAGAGAAAAGCCCATCAACATATGGGCCAATACCCCATTTAAAACCGCTTGCAGCCCCTTCCTCCAACATTGAGGAGCGGTAAACCGTGCCATCAGGCAAAATAGCCTCGACCGACACAACCGCAGCAAAATGATCGGCTATAGGAGTAATGCCATATCCTCTCTCCAAAGCATTGCCGACAATACTGCACCCCGGGCCGGCCCCCGTGGTAGGCACCATGAACGGAAAATCACGTTCATCCAGCCAAGAGCGTAGCTCAGCCTGCGTTACTCCTGGCTCGATGGTTGCAAGCCCTAGCTCTGAATCAAATGAACGAATCCGGCACATCCGAGATAGATCGACAATCACACACCCGTCAACTGGAGCATTTGCCGATCCATACCCCCAATTCCGCCCCGTGCTAATCGGATGAAGCGGTACGTTGTACATAGCAGCGATGCGAACAAGCTCCTGCACCTCGGCAGTAGTGACTGGGAGCAAAACTGCCAAGGGTAAACTGGAGAACTCGCTAGTATCTTTTGTATAGCGCTGTAATTCCGCCCTATCATCGATGACAGCTTCCGGACCAAGAGCAATACGCCAAGATTGCAAAGCGAGGGTTATCACATCAATAGGTATGCGGTTCAACATAGCGAACGACCATCACAGTGCATTGGGCAAACCACCGAGGCTTAGGAACAGGGACAATTGTCGGACATCCGCTTTGCGAGCTCTCGGGAGCGCACGAAATCGACGTTTCAACTCCTTCTTAGCTACTATCACCCCAGACCGTACCGGACTCTTTATGACTATCTGGAAGGGGCTGAGGAACGTCGCGTATAGACGCCCTCGCCCATATAGATGACGATTCACCACTCTCTCAAAGCTATCTTTGGAAAACGCGGCGTGTAAGGAGTGGAAATAGTCATCAATAAGCTCCTGACTCTCTCCAGCAGCAGCCCTACTAACGAAGTAGCGAATAGAATCAGCATTACGGAGCCGACCAAAGTCATTAAAGTAAATCGCCCCTTCCGGTTTCAGCACCCGTGAAACCTGAGCAAAGGTTCGATCTAGAGACTCCTCATCAGGAAGGTGATGAAAAGCCATTGAGGACACCACCACATCAACACTCTGGTCAGCAACATCAATCAGTGTTGTCATATCAGCACTACGTAACTCAATATTAGAGATATTCCTCTCGCGCAGTGTCTTTGCTGCCTGATCAAGCATGGGCTTAGAAAGATCAACACCGATAAATTCGGCACGCGGATTTAGCTCCGCTAATTGGCCTATCAAATTGCCTGGTCCACACCCAAGATCCAGGACGACATCATTTGGGCGAACTAGCTGACACATGTGTGCAAGGTGATACAGATAAGCCCCAGCAAGCGCACCACTCTGCCGTCCACCATGCGAATAGGCCGAAACGGACTCATTACCGTCCATAATCAGACAAGGTTCAGGGGTACGCTCTAAAGAGCTGCGCGCCGTTACTTCTCGGATCGCTGTTTTAATTAGTTCTGGCATCAACATTCCATGTCTCCAATTAACCAAGGGCAACAAGGCTCAGCTTACTAGCAGTCTTAGTTTCTAGACTTTTATTAACAAGGCCAGGATATATATTTTCTATAGCTTTTTTTATCTGACGAGGCAGTTCACCAAATTCAATCCGACAGGAAAGAAAGTAGGCAATCACATCGTCTTCCGACCAAATTGGAGGGGATGAAAGAGTAAATGGAAAATATGAATTTTGTGGAAGTTCGACTTGCTCAATAAAATCCTCAACAAAAAATCGATAAAGATTTGTACGCCGACCGGCGATAGTAATCTCCATACCACCACGATCATATACATCCCTATAACGAGCTGGTCCATTTGTAAGATCAATATGGAGAGGGGTCGAAAGAGCACCATTTAATGCATTATATTTCCGGGTAGGGCCTAAGCGTTCAAAAAGAAGTCCATTACAATAGAAAGTTCGTACTCTCGGATGAACAGCGATAACCAGATCCTCTATCATTCGGTACCGCCGTGCCCATCGAAACAGTGTGTTATAAAGAATCAGTGGTATCCCGCGCCCCCTTACATCCGATGCAACCGCAAGTGTTCCTACCTCAGCAAGGCGTCTACCGTTGTAACGTAATCCTGCTACTTCCACAGGATGCACTCCCTCCATAGGAAGACCGATAGGCGAGTCCTCAACTAAGGAAATGGTGCCGATAATCCTTCCCTCTTTTTCTGCAATAAAAGTCGTAGTTCCTGGCAAGATATGGAATGGAGAAAATGTCAGTCCTGAGCGCGTAGGGGTAGCAATACCACGCTCAACATAAGAAGTATGTACAAGACGGAAAGCCTGTTCCTTTTCATCTAATGAACTGGCCAGCCTGAACCGAACACCACTAAGCTCCTTTTGATCAACCTTGAGCCGATGAACAAGCTCTCGACGATATAATGAGGCTGGAACCAAGGAAGTTGGAGACCACTTTCTTGACTTAATTCGATCAGTTACAGTATTGATAGTTAATTTTGGAGATACCGCTCTTTGACCACCATCAAAATGCAACATGTTCGTCCCCTTGTATTAATAAGCAGAATAATCCCTCTCCACCACGGGCCTAATAATACTTAAAATATTATTTCAATCCTATGTCGTCACCACGTGCAGAATCTGTATTTTTCCAAATTTTTTGTAATAAGCGCTCAAATTCACTCTGCTCTTCTTCTGTCAATCCACTCAGTAAATTGCTAATCCAAGAAGCATGTTCGACAAACACCTTCTCAACTAACTTATTACCTTTCTCCGTAGATCGGACGAAAATACGTCTACGATCATCGTTGTCATGAGTACGATGAGTCAAACCATTACTTTCCAGTCCATCCAGTAATCCTGTAATTGTCCCTCTAGTTACCCCAGCCAACTGTGCCAACTCAGAGGGAATCACACCTTCAGATCGCTTCCTAAGTAATAGCAGAACGATTAAGCGCCCCTCTGATAGCCCAAATGTGCCAAGTCGCTTCCCACAGTCATCATCAATCGCAGCAGCAGCAGAAAGTAGCTCAAAACACAGCTGAACCCCTCTTAGACTTTCGGGACTTTGAGTTTCAAGCTGTTCCAACATCGCCGCATGTTTAGGTCTCAGCATCATAATTTACCAGCATATTGTATGGCACCAAATCATAATATGAGAAAACTTTATGGCTGTCAAGCAAGATCATCACTTCGACTTGCTATATTCTCAATCGACGGAAACGAGCCAATGAGAGTGACACTTGTCGAATTAAAACTCTGCATAGATGCTCAGCCCATTGCCAGGTTCTTCTCTATGACCGTGCTCGAACTCACTATCGATGATCCAGCACTCGATCTCAGTATCTGCCTCCCAAGAACCTGTCAGGCGGGTGATCTCGGGATTTGAATGAAAGCGAGCACGAAGTGAGACGTAATGTGGAATGATCCCGAACCACTGGCAACAAGTGAAGTTGTCTCCAGCAAGCAATTAGATCCAAAGCTTATGAATCGCAGAGATATAAATAGTATCTGGTTCTGCTACACCACTGGGGCGAACATAAAGGTGTCGTCGATTCAGTCGGGTAGACCGGGCGATTGCTCGACCCGGCCCCCCACAGATCCGAGCATGCACGATTAGCGCACTCGGCTCCTCAATCACCAGTTTCACTGAAGGCTCAGCACTGCTGCATGATCCGCGCAGCAGGTAGGGGCAGCAGCTGAAACAGCTGGTCCGCTTTTGCCCACGAGAAGTACGCTCGTTGGGATCGGCGTCTCAGCCACTTCACCCACACCAGCCGCACTCGGTAGAGAAACAGCTGGAGGGATCGAATGTTGCCCCTGATGCCGTAGTAGGCGTAGTGCCCCTGTACTTTCCGCCTTAGCAGCCTGTGCTGCTCTCGGATCGGCAGGTGTCGGCTCCAGCGACACCAAAGAGCAATCCGCTTGAGTCCTCGCCGAAACCTGTCCTTCGCCGTCTTACGCTTGATAATCAGGCGTCCGCGACGTGACTTTCCCCAATAGTGGGTAAAGCCCAGGAAGTCGAAGGTCTCAGCGCGCTGCCCCGATCGCGGCCGGAACCGCACTAG
>NZ_AJTS01000027.1 GCF_000275725.1 Vreelandella stevensii S18214
CACGCTGCGGGAAGCGCTCTGCCAGCGCTGCTATCCGCATTTGTTTCGTGGACATGACCTCAGGTTCCTGTGCACCTGCCATGTTTCCCTCTTGCGGTTCTGATGATTGGCCGCCCCTTCCCTCCAACGGGTCCCGTCGAGCCGGTTCCCCGCCTTCCTCGGTACTATGAGCGACTCCGACTCCCGCCTTTCCTTCCGGTCGGCTCCTGGTGGTCACCTGACCGTACCCCCTGAGTGCCTGCTGTTCGCTTCCGGCGCCGCCAGGCACGACAGCGTCGGACCGGGGGCTTTCGCCGCAGGCAGCCCCGTGCCTGTGCCATTGCCTTTCGGGGGAGAAAGGCGGGCCTCCCAGGTTCCTGGGAAACCCCTGTGTGCACATGCCCTGCTCTCTGACACCGGAGATCCCTCGCCGCCAAGCCTGTTCGGCGGGTTGGTGTTGCCTTCCATTACGGGCAGAGATGTCGGCGATCTCGATTCAATAATTTCGGTGCTCTATCGCACGGCCTATGCACTCGTTGTCTACGCTTCGCAGTGGCGGTTGCCCGACACCACGCAAGACTCACTACCGGCTGGTGGCTAACCTTGGCCGGGTGGGACTGTCACCCACTGGGTTTCACCTCGCAGTTTCCGCCATGCATTCGCATGGCTTCCCAAGCAACCAGGCTTTTCCTGGCGCACGCCCGCCTTATTCAACGCAATGACGTCAGCACCGGAGGCCTGCGCCTGTAACATGAACGATGAAAAGTCGTTATTGGGGAATGGATGACGCGCACGCCCTACGATGGTGCCACCGTTTTCAGTGACCACGCGCTCGACGTCTGCTTCCAACGCATGACCAAAAGAGTAATCGGCACTCAACAAGTACCAGTTTTTGTAGCCTTCTTCGGTAATGGCTTTGGCGGTGCCGTTCGACATTGCCCAGGTGTCATACACCCAGTGAATATGATTCGTAGAGCAGTGTTCGTTGGTCACGCCGGAGGAGACGGCACCATTCACCAGCCCCAGCTTGTCGGCCTCCTGCAGCAGACTCACGGCTGCCAACGTGACCGATGATGCCACCAGGCCCGTGACCATATCGACGTTGCGCTCATCGATCCATTCACGCACCACGCTGGAGCCCACGTCAGGGCTGTTACGATCATCGGCACTGAACACCACGATATCCGCACCGTTGACACTGCCGCCAACATCCTCGATCGCCATCTGAATGGCATCGAGCCCCAGAGGACCGATAGGATCGCGGTAAACGCCTGACATATCGGCCAGATAGCCAATGCGGATTTCGTTATCAGAAATCCCTTCATGGGCGGCAACGAAAGGAACGAAGCCTGCAGCAACCACCGCAGAGGCTAACGCAGACAGGGTGAAACGACGTGATAACGGCATGAGGGTACCTCGCTATTGTTGTTATTGAGGTGAAAATCACAACGCTGGCGTTGCGCCTTCACTCATTGAATCACGGGCATGGCGGTGACTCATTTTCATGGTAAGAGCAAACAGGCCTGCACTGTTTACCTATTGAGCCAGTTTTTTTGCAATTCGTGCCATTTGCAGTGTGATCCTTGCCACGTTCATGGCGGCTTGCGTTGGCGAGCCAAGCGGCACCAGCGTTACAATGGGGCCACTGGCCCACAGGAGAGATGACCACATTGGCGACTCAGCAAGCACACGACGCGTTACCTGAAGCGCTACAGTTTCGCCCCAGCACACCGCTGGTCGATATTGGCGCCAACCTGACCCATGAGAGCTTTCAGCGCGACTTGAGCGACGTAATCGCCAGAGCCCGAGCCGCCAACGTGACCAGAATGATCGTCACGGGAACGGATGTCGCCCACGCCAGGCAGGCCGTCGAGATGGCTCGGCAGTTTGCGGGGCTGTACGCCACTGCGGGGGTGCATCCCCATGATGCCAGCGGCTGGAGCGAAGACGTGGCGCAGGCGCTGGGCGACCTCTATACACTGCCCGAGGTGGTCGCGGTCGGTGAGTGCGGGCTCGACTTCAACCGCAACTTTTCCACACCGCAGGAGCAGGAGCGCGCCTTTGAAGCGCAGTTGGCCCTGGCGGCGGCATCCGGGCTACCGCTGTTTCTTCATGAGCGTGATGCAGGCCAACGCATGCGTGAGATCCTGCACCACTGGCGCGACGATATCAGCCACGCGGTGATCCACTGCTTTACCGCAGACCGTGAAACGCTGCGGGGCTATCTGGAGCTGGACCTGCACATCGGCTTGACGGGCTGGATCTGTGACGAGCGGCGCGGGCATCACCTGCGTGACCTGGTGCGCGAGATCCCGCTGGATCGATTGATGGTCGAAACCGACTGCCCTTACTTGCTGCCCCGTAATTTGCCCGCCAAGCTGAAAGGCAGACGCCATGAGCCTGCCCTGCTGCCCTGGATCGTGCAGGAGATTGCTCGTTGGCATCAGGTAAGTGACACTGAACTCGCGGCGGCGACCACCCGGACCGCCCTGCAATTTTTCCGTATCGACACGGATACCTAGAAGGAACAACAACCATGGCCGACTACCCCGGTTTTATTGCCATAGAGATAGGTGAAGACAATGGCTTGCCGCTGTCGATTGCATGGTCACTGCCCGATGGGCGCATCAAGCAGACCTTGATCCAGCCGGATGACAGCTGGATTACCGAGGACAGCAATGTCATGGGGGCTTACAGCATCGAAGAGCTGGAGAGTCTGGGGGTCAGCCCGCTGGATGTGATCCGCGAGCTGGAGAACGACCATTTCTCGGCCACGCTGTACACCAGCGACAACGGCGAAGATGAGGCCGCCCTTGCCCGCTTGTTCGACACCTACGGGCTGGACCCTTTTGTGGAGCTGGCGCCCGCACAAGTGCTGTATGAAACCCTCAGTTCAAGCGAATGGCACCGCCTGCGCAGTGATACCTTCAACGACCTTGGTCTCGAACCCATGCGCCCCGAGCACGAAATCGAGGTCATGCTGACCCTGCATCAGCAGTTGTCCGAGGCTGACTAACCCTCCTTCACCAGGGCATCGTCCAGCAGGCGGTGCCCCTGCCGAATCGCCTGCTCCAGCGTGTCCTGGTGCTGATAGTAGCGCGCCAATGCCGTCCGAAACGCATTGGCGCGCAGGGGCAGTCCCTCTTGCCGATAGCGCTCGGCCCTCGCTGCCACGCGTCTTGCGAAAGCCTCCCGGTCCACCTCGCCCGCACCGCCCAGATTGTCCACACTGACATGGAACGTACGTCCACACGCCTGGGTAAACAGTTGCTCCAACGCCTGGGGGGCCACTTCGGCCTGTTCGAATGCCTGTTGCTGTTCCGCCGTGCGCCCGTCCGGGTAATACCAGTAGCCATAATCTTCCCACTGGCGGCGTTTTGCGCCTGCGATGCACCAGTGGCTGATCTCATGTAACGCACTGGCAAAATAGCCTCGTGCAAAGATCACCTGATGGTAAGGCGTTTGCTCACTCATCGGGCGGTAAAGCGGCTCATCGCCACCGCGAATCAGCCGAGTCTGATAGTGGTCTGCAAACACCCCATCAAACAGCGCAGTAATATCGTCGAGCGTCCAGCGCTCTTGCGGGTCAGTCACACCGTTATCTCATTCATGAACGTTGCACTAGTATAACGAGGGACCCATCCTTGGCTAAAGAGGAGAGCGCAAGGTATAGCGACTCCTGCTACTCTATCGCCTTTTCCTGGGTCTCTTTGCTAAATAGGAACCATACCTTGGGCGGCTTCACTAGCGATATCAAGAAAATTTACTGGCCTGAAACACGCACACTCATGGCCCTGGCGCTGCCTATCTGTGGTGCACAGCTTGCTCAGGCAGGCATGAGCGTCGTCGATGTGATGATGACTGGACGACATGATGCCACGTCGCTGGCAGCGGTGTCGGTAGGCTCCAGCCTGTGGATGCCTCTGATGCTGTTCATGACCGGCACGCTGATGGGGCTGACGCCCATCGTGGCCCAACTGCTGGGAGGCCAACGCAACGGCGCCATTCGCCCCGCCGTGCATCAGGCGCTCTGGGTGGCGCTGGCGCTGGGCCTGCTGGCCGCCCTGCTGCTGCGCACGGCCGTCATGCCGATCTTCGAGCTGATGAACGTGCCACCGGCAGTGGCCACCGAGTCGGCTGCTTACCTGAGCGCGGTGGCCTTCGGCATGCCAGGCATCGCGCTATTTCAGGCATTGAGAGCGTTTTCGGATGGCATGAACCATACCCGGCCAGCCTTGTGGATCAGCCTGATTGGCCTGGCCGTCAATATTCCCAGCAACTATGTACTGATCTACGGGGGGGATGGGCTGGTCAGCCTGTTCGGCGCCTCACTGCCTGATACGCTGCAGCAACTACCCGCGCTGGGCGCCTTTGGCTGTGGCATTGCCACGGCCTTCTCCATGTGGACCATGGTCATTGCCATGGCACTCTACACACGCCGTGGCACGGTGTACCGTAGCGTTTCCTTGTGGCATGGCGCCACCTGGCCGCAGTGGTCGGGCGTGCGTGAGCTGCTCGTGGTCGGGGTGCCCATCGGCGTCGCGATTTTTGTCGAGGTGACGCTGTTCACACTGATCGCCCTGTTCATTGCCAGCCTTGGTGAAGTGACCGTGGGGGCTCACCAGATCGCGCTGAGCTATACCTCGATCCTGTTCATGCTGCCCATGTCACTGAGCATGGCACTGACGGTGCGTGTCGGTAATACGCTGGGGCAGCAGCGCCTTTCCCTGGCCCGCAAGGTTGCCTGGAACGGTGTCGTGATCAGCGTGATCGTCGCCGCGTTCAACAGCACGCTGCTCTGGTTCACTGCCGCACCGGTCATCAGCCTGTATACCTCCAATAGCGACATTCAGGCCCTGGCGCTCACGATCATCGCTCTGGCGGTCATCTTTCAGCTGTCGGACTCGCTGCAAGTGAATCTGGCCGGCGCGCTGCGAGGCTACAAGGATACCCGCATCGTCATGGTGATCACCGTCCTTTCCTACTGGATCGTCGGGCTGGGGGGCGGTCACTGGCTGGGAACCTATGGCATCGGCGGCGAGTCACAGCCGCTGGGGGTACACGGCTACTGGATCGGCCTGATTGCAGGGCTCACGACAGCGGCCATCTTGCTGGCTTGGCGATTACATCGAATCAGTCAACGGGAGTGACCCCATGCGGCCTTCAAGTTTCTACCGCTCATGCCTCGTGATGCCCGTCGTCATGTCGGCCAGCCTGGTGCTGGCTGGCTGCGGCGACAACAGCGCGGACGAGGCCTGGGTGGCCTACCAGCGTTCGACTGCCGAGGAGCTCGGCATTTCCGCTCCTGAACGCCAGCAGCCCCGTAACATAGGCGCCTTTCCCGACCGACGCCAGCGCGTGATCGAACTGCCGGCGATACGCGAAGGCATGCTCAATATCTATGCGTTACGCGAGTGTCAGATCACCTCCCTGATTGCTGCCAGAAACAATCAGCTAGGCCGTGTCGCACCGCCCAGCCAGCAATGGATCTACGAGCGCACGCTGTGGCAACGCCTGGATCACTGCTGGAACAGCGATATTCCTGAACGGCTGGGTGACGATGACGCCCATCGCCTGGCACAGCTGACCCAGCTCAAAACCAAGCAGCTGCCCTTTGCGACCTGGAACGCCATCTTTGCCTCGGAAGAGTGGGAGAAGAGCTTCGCCCGCGCCAGTCACCCTCTGCACACGCTCCCCGATCAAGACTGGGCAGAACAGCGGGCAGCACTGGATTATCTTGAGCAGATGATTACCCAGCAGTTCAATCAGGCCTGGCAACACGACTCCTCGACTCTGGAAAACCATCTCAAAACGCTCCAGCAGCGCCCGCTGACCGCCGAAGTGCTGCGCGCCTTGCTGCTGGCTGAGCAGCGCCTGAACGAGCTAAACGCGGCCATCGCGCAGACCGAACCAGACGCAGGGAGCAGCTGTTGGTCAGAAGCCCTGCCTGGCTGGGTAGACCAACTGGAGCAACGCGCAGAGCAGTGGCTGGTGGCGGTGAATAGCCTTTTCGATACCCATGCCGTCAGCCCACCACCAGCGGTGTCTGACTACCAGCAGGCCTGGCTCGACATGCAGAACCCGGAGGCCCCCTGGCAGCAGTTTCAACGGGCTCTGGCGCATCATCGTCAGTGGGCGCTTACCCTGGCGCCCTGCACACAGCATTAAATATGCTCGCCATGCTTAACCTTCCAGACAAGGTGTGCTATTGGTGAAGGTAGCGGCAGATGAAAATCACTGTCTGCCAATGTCGTGACCACGCAGTACAAGGAGGGACACCATGGGCTCACCCCTGTCAACTCGCTCTGCCCAGGTCATCGACCTGGATACCGTGCGTCAGCGTCAGCAGGCGCGAAAATGTCTCGTTCGCCTGGCTCCGGAGCTGGACGGATTGGAAATGGTTTACCAGCTCGCTGCGAGTCCCGACACCTACTATGGTCTCCCCATTCTGGCCTGGGGCTTGAGAGAAGATGGCAGCATTACCGGGCTGGTACCCTGGATGGAGTCTCTGGCAGCCTGCCATGAGCTGGACAGCGAGGAAAGCGGTTGCTTCGTCGGTTACCGTGATCCCGAAACCGATGAAATCTTCGATGCCCCCCCCGACCACAAGTACGACGAACTGGTCGCGGCTGCAGGCTATTTCGAGTATGAGGCATCCGGTGAAGTGACGCTGATCCAGCAGCTTCCCGATACCCTGGGAACCCATGCATTGTGCATGAACCGGCCCAATGCTCCTTGGCACATGAAGCCGGTCTACGGATGGCGCCTGTACAGCGACGGCAGCGTCGACGCGCTGCTGGCTGACGAGCAAAAAGCCACTCTGATGCCGATCCTGCTGGGTGATAACTGCCTGTATGACGCCCACTCGCGCCATCACACCGTCTATTTCTTCCAGCGCCACATCGCTAATCGTATCCTCGAAGAGGACCCCGCCACACTGGAAGCATTGGCCATGATGGTGATCTCCGACAGCGACGATCGCTCTTGAAGCCATCCCGGCAAGGCATTGCACCATGGTCTATGCATGCCTTGCCGGGGCTCCCCAGTATCACGCCAAACGGATAAAGTAGACGTAGTGGTCGTCTGAGCCCTGTTGCTCGATAAGCTCGTGCCCCAGGAATTGGCAAAACTTGGGGACATCGCGTGTCGTCGCAGGGTCCGTCGCCATGACCTTCAGCACCTGGCCCGACGCCATGTCACGCACCTTGTTGTGCATCAGCATGATGGGCTCTGGGCAGTACAGCCCGGTGGTGTCCAATTCGGCATCGAAAGCACTGGGGGCTTGTGTAGGATCAGTCATCGACTCTCTCGGTTAGGAAACAGACACTATGATAAAAGTCATCATTGAACGACGCATCATGCCCGGCCTGGAAGATGAATACGAGCAGGCCGCACGCGAAGCCATGCGCGTATCATTGGGCATTCGTGGCTTCGTTGGTGGTGAAACGCTGGTAGAGCGCGGCCACACCGACCGTCGGCTGATGATCACCAAATGGCGTGACCTGCGCGCCTGGAAAGAGTGGCACGCCAGCGAAGCGCGCGCCATGGCCATGCAGCGCATTCTGCCCCTTCTCACCGAAGATGAGGCCATTCGTATCTATGAGCCGGGGTACTAGGCGAGCGTTCAGCCAGTCAAGCACACCTTCTCAGTGTAGCAACCTGACATGCACCGTCACCTCTTCCCGATCATGGTAGAGGTGACGGCAGCTTATTTTAGCGCTTACCCCCGCTGACGCCAACGAGGCTTCCAGCGTCGTCAGGCAGCGCGTCACTTCATCCCAGCGTTTCTTCATGGGCAGCTTCAAGTTGAAGATAGCCTCACGACACCATTTACGCGTCAACCAACGCTCTACCATGGCCAATACCCGTACAGGCTTGTCCACGATGTCGCACACCAGCCAATCCAGCCGCTGAGGGGGCTCCCAGGTAAAGCCGTCTTCACGCAGGTGGTCGATCTGACCAGTCGCCATCAGGGCTTTGTCCATGGGCCCGTTATCGATGGCATAGACGTACATGCCCCGCTGCACCAGCTGCCATGTCCAGCCGCCTGGCGCCGCCCCCAGGTCGGCTGCCTGCATGTGCTCCGCCAGGCGAGTATCCCACTGATCGCGTGGAATGAATTCGTGCCAGGCCTCTTCCAGTTTCAGCGTCGAGCGGCTTGGCGCACGGGACGGAAAGCGTAGCCGCCGGATTCCGTTCAACAGTTCGCTACGATTGTCAGGGAAGCTCATGCCGAGCTGCACACGGTCTCCGTCCGTCCAGAAAATATGCAGCCGCCTTCCGCCAGCCTTGCCGCGCAGCGCCCCGCGCTTTTTCAGCGTGTTTTGCAGCGGGCGAGTGAGCGCCTTGATCAACCCCGACAGCGCTTTGCCATCGTTGGTATCCGGTGTTTCGTGCCAAATCTCTTCAAAGCTCCAACGGCTGGCTTTGACCTGATCGAGAATGGCGGTCAG
>NZ_AJTS01000028.1 GCF_000275725.1 Vreelandella stevensii S18214
ATAAGTGCCTGACGATGACCTACTCTCACATGGGGAGACCCCACACTACCATCGGCGCTAAGCGGTTTCACTTCTGAGTTCGGCATGGGATCAGGTGGTTCACGCGTGCTATGGTCGTCAGGCGTAACAGGTAATGCATATCATGCTGAGTGTTCGTTGACGTGTATTGTGTGCGTCTCCTGTCAGCAAGCGCTCTGGCTCACTGCGGCGTATCCGGTGTTGCGAGTGCGTTCACACTCTTCGTTATCATCACGACCAGACCCCTTGGGTGTTATAGGGTCAAGCCTCACGGGCCATTAGTACACGTTAGCTCAACGCCTTGCAGCGCTTCCACACCGTGCCTATCAACCAGCTGGTCTCGCTGGGCCCTTCAGGAGGCTCTAGGCCTCGGGGATGTCTCATCTTGAAGGGGGCTTCCCGCTTAGATGCTTTCAGCGGTTATCCCGTCCGACCATAGCTACCCGGCAATGCCACTGGCGTGACAACCGGAACACCAGAGGGTCGTCCACTCCGGTCCTCTCGTACTAGGAGCAGCTCTTCTCAAACATCCAACGCCCACGGCAGATAGGGACCGAACTGTCTCACGACGTTCTAAACCCAGCTCGCGTACCACTTTAAATGGCGAACAGCCATACCCTTGGGACCGACTTCAGCCCCAGGATGTGATGAGCCGACATCGAGGTGCCAAACACCGCCGTCGATGTGAACTCTTGGGCGGTATCAGCCTGTTATCCCCGGAGTACCTTTTATCCGTTGAGCGATGGCCCTTCCATACAGAACCACCGGATCACTAGAACCTGCTTTCGCACCTGCTCGACGTGTCTGTCTCGCAGTCAAGCACCCTTATGCTCTTGCACTCATTGCACGATGTCCGACCGTGCTGAGGGTACCTTCGTGCTCCTCCGTTACGCTTTGGGAGGAGACCGCCCCAGTCAAACTACCCACCACACACTGTCCTCGATCCGGATCACGGACCTGAGTGAGAACGCCAATGATGCCAGGCTGGTATTTCAAGGTTGGCTCCCCTCGAACTGGCGTCCGAGGTTCAAAGCCTCCCAGCTATCCTACACAGGCAACATCAGCGTCCAGTGTGAAGCTATAGTAAAGGTTCACGGGGTCTTTCCGTCTAGCCGCGGGTACACCGCATCTTCACGGCGATTTCAATTTCACTGAGTCTCGGGTGGAGACAGCGTGGCCATCATTACGCCATTCGTGCAGGTCGGAACTTACCCGACAAGGAATTTCGCTACCTTAGGACCGTTATAGTTACGGCCGCCGTTTACCGGGGCTTCGATCAAGAGCTTCGGACGAATCCTAACACCATCACTTAACCTTCCGGCACCGGGCAGGCGTCACACCCTATACGTCCTCTTGCGAGTTGGCAGAGTGCTGTGTTTTTACTAAACAGTTGCAGCCACCTGGTATCTTCGACCGGTTCGGGCTTGGAGAGCAAGTCTCGTCACCCTACGCCGGCGTGCCTTCTCCCGAAGTTACGGCACCATTTTGCCTAGTTCCTTCACCCGAGTTCTCTCAAGCGCCTTGGGATTCTCACCCTGACCACCTGTGTCGGTTTGGGGTACGGTCGCACATGATCTGAAGCTTAGAGGCTTTTCCTGGAAGCGTGGCATCAATGACTTCGACACCGTAGTGTCTTCGTTTCGTGTCTCGGCCTTGAAGGGTCCCGGATTTACCTGAGACCCCAGCCTACTCACTTTCACCAGGACAACCAACGCCTGGCTCACCTAGCCTTCTCCGTCCCCCCATCGCAATCATGTCCGGTACGGGAATATTGACCCGTTTCCCATCGACTACGCCTTTCGGCCTCGCCTTAGGGGCCGACTCACTCTGCTCCGATTAGCGTCGAACAGAAACCCTTGGTCTTCCGGCGAGGGAGTTTTTCACTCCCTTTATCGTTACTCATGTCAGCATTCGCACTCGTGATACCTCCAGCATGCTTCTCAACACACCTTCATCGGCTTACACGACGCTCCTCTACCGCTCATCCGTAAGGATGAACCCGTAGCTTCGGTACCTGGTTTAGCCCCGTTACATCTTCCGCGCAGGCCGACTCGACTAGTGAGCTATTACGCTTTCTTTAAAGGATGGCTGCTTCTAAGCCAACCTCCTAGCTGTCTGAGCCTTCCCACATCGTTTCCCACTTAACCAGGATTTGGGGACCTTAGCTGACGGTCTGGGTTGTTTCCCTTTTCACGACGGACGTTAGCACCCGCCGTGTGTCTCCCACGCTGCACTCACCGGTATTCGGAGTTTGCCTCGGGTTGGTAAGTCGGGATGACCCCCTAGCCGAAACAGTGCTCTACCCCCGGCGGTGATACGTGAGGCGCTACCTAAATAGCTTTCGAGGAGAACCAGCTATCTCCGAGCTTGATTAGCCTTTCACTCCGATCCACAAGTCATCCAAATCTTTTTCAACAGATCCTGGTTCGGGCCTCCAGTTGATGTTACTCAACCTTCACCCTGCTCATGGATAGATCGCTCGGTTTCGGGTCTATATCCAGCGACTGTGTCGCCCAGTTAAGACTCGGTTTCCCTACGGCTCCCCTATACGGTTAACCTCGCCACTGAATATAAGTCGCTGACCCATTATACAAAAGGTACGCAGTCACAGAACAAGTCTGCTCCTACTGCTTGTACGCACACGGTTTCAGGATCTATTTCACTCCCCTCTCCGGGGTTCTTTTCGCCTTTCCCTCACGGTACTGGTTCACTATCGGTCAGCCAGGAGTATTTAGCCTTGGAGGATGGTCCCCCCGTCTTCAGTCAAGGTTTCTCGTGCCCCGACCTACTCGATTTCACGTGATCAGATTTTCGACTACGGGGCTATCACCCGCTATGGCCAGACTTCCCAGTCTGTTCGTCTAATCCGTCACACGCTTAAGGGCTGGTCCCCGTTCGCTCGCCGCTACTAGGGGAATCTCGGTTGATTTCTTTTCCTCAGGGTACTTAGATGTTTCAGTTCCCCTGGTTCGCCTCCTGCCCCTATGTATTCAGGACAGGATACTCATCTTGTGATGAGTGGGTTTCCCCATTCAGAGATGTCCGGGTCGCAGGTCGTTTGCCACCTCACCGAACCTTATCGCAGGCTACCACGTCTTTCATCGCCTCTGGCTGCCTAGGCATCCACCGTGTGCGCTTCATTGCTTGACCCTATAACCCGAAGGAGTCTGGGGTTCGCAATGATAACGATTGCCGGATACGCTTGAGACGTATCACAATACAATTTACGTA
>NZ_AJTS01000029.1 GCF_000275725.1 Vreelandella stevensii S18214
GTTTTCAAAATAGTCGAGATAAAAAAGCGGCAGGTAATGCCCGAGGGCAAACCTGCCGCAAACCACCGATCAGTACCCTGACCAGAGAGTGCCTGGCAAAGGCGTGGGCTTAGATCTCGAAGCCCAGGCCAAAATCTTCGCTGGAAATCGCCATCAAGCTACCGGCACCTGCCTGGATCATGGCGGCGTGCGCCCTGGTACGTGGCAGCAGACGCTGGTAGTAGAAACGCGCGGTATTCAGTTTGGCCGTGTAGAAAGCGGCATCTTCACCCCCCTGTGCGCTAGCGGCCTGTTTTGCAGCGCGAGCAAACAGATAGGCGACGGCGACATAGCCGGAGTACATCAGGTAATCGACGCTGGCAGCCCCTACTTCTTCACGATCCTGCATGGCCTTCATACCGATACCCATGGTGAGTTCACCCCACTGGGCATTGAGCCTGGCCAGCGGTTCGATGAATTCCTTGAGCGCAGGGTTGTCGGCTTCAGCCTGGCAGAACTTGTGAATCTCCTTGGTGAAGACCTTGAGAGATTCACCCTGGCTCATCAGCACCTTGCGGCCCAGCAGGTCCAGCGCCTGGATACCGGTCGTGCCTTCATAGAGACGCGTGATACGCGCATCACGTACCAACTGCTCCATGCCCCACTCTTTGATGAAACCGTGACCGCCAAAAATCTGCACGCCTTCATTGGTACACTCGAAGCCCACTTCCGTCAGGAAGGCCTTCACGATCGGCGTCAGCAGGCCAAGCAAGGTCTCGGCACGCTCCTTCTCTTCGCCTGCTGCGCCATGCTCGACCACATCCAGCATCTGGGCGGTGTACAGCACCAGCATGCGCCCGCCTTCTGCAAAGGCTTTTTGGGTCAGCAGCATACGACGCACGTCGGGATGGACAATGATCGGGTCGGCGGCTTTATCAGGGGCCTGAACACCTGAAAGGCCACGCATCTGCAAACGATCACGGGCATAGCTGAGCGAGTTCTGGAAGCTGGCCTCCATCAGACCAAGCCCTTGAATCCCCACGCCCAGACGGGCCGCATTCATCATGGTGAACATGCAAGCCAAACCCTTGTTCGGCGCGCCTACCAGGTAGCCCGTGGCACCATCAAAGTTCATGACGCACGTTGCGTTGCCGTGAATCCCCATCTTGTGCTCAAGAGAGCCACAGCTGACACCATTGCGCTGCCCAGGATTACCCTCGGCATCGGGCAGGAACTTGGGTACGACAAACAGTGAAATGCCTTTGGAGCCTTCCGGCGCATCCGGCAGCTTGGCCAGCACCAGATGAACGATGTTCTCGGCCAGATTGTGCTCACCGGCAGAAATGAAGATCTTGGTGCCGGTGATCTGATACGTGTCGCCCTCAGCAGGAACCGCACGGGTCTTGATCAGCCCGAGGTCGGTACCGCAATGGGGTTCGGTCAAACACATGGTGCCGGTCCATACGCCCTCGACCAGCTTGGTGAGGTAAGTGGCCTTTTGCGCCTCGGTTCCATGATGACGCAGCGCGTCTGCGGCGCCGTGGGAAAGCCCCGGATACATGCCCCACGCCAGGTTGGTGGAGCAGATCATTTCGGAGAGCATCATGGCCAGTGAAGGCGGCAGCCCCTGCCCGCCTTGCTCAGGGTCCGCCGCCAGGCTTGGCCAACCCCCTTCGACATACTGCTGGTAGGCCTCCTTGAAACCACGGGGCGCCTTGACCTCGCCACCTTCCAGCAGACAACCCTCTTCATCACCGCTCTGGTTCAATGGCAGCAGCACGTCACGAGCAAAACGAGCACCCTCTTCCAGAATCGCTCCGACAACATCGGGAGACGCTTCTTCACCGTTGGGGAGTGCCGCGTAGTGGCTGGGGTAATCAAACATTTCGTTCATCACGAAACGCATGTCACGCAGGGGGGCTTGATAGCTGGGCATGTCACTTCTCCTAAACGGGGGGATGAAAGGGCTGCTACTCAGCACACACTTTCAAACACGTGTTTGAAAATTAGCGCGCAGGCCCGACACAGTCAAGCAGTCGTTTGAATTAAACCGCAAAACCGGCTACAACTTTGGTCGCCACCCTTCTAATGGCATGTTTTTAAAATAAAAAAACCTGCCCCAAAAGCACGGGCAGGATATCCATCAGGGCTTACTGAGCGTCGATCACTGCATTCGGATGCCGCCGTCCAGGCGAATCACTTCACCATTGAGCATCGGGTTGGTAATGATCTGCTCGGCCAGCAGCGCGAACTCGTCAGGCTTGCCCAAACGCTTGGGAAAAGGCACCGCAGCGGCCAACGCCTGGGCAGCTTCGTCCGGTATCTCGCTCATCATGGGGGTTTCGAATACCCCTGGCGCAATGGCCATGACACGAATGGCGTGACGCGACAGCTCTCTGGCGGCAGGCAAACTCATGCCCACAACCCCCGCCTTGGAGGCACTGTAGGCGCACTGCCCGACTTGCCCATCGAACGCGGCAATCGATGCGGTATTGATGATGATGCCCCGCTCACCCCCATCGTCTGGCGGATTGCTGGCCATGGTGGCGGCCGCCAGACGCATGACATTGAAGGTACCTACCAGATTGATCTGAATGGTGCGCGCATAGCTCTCGAGATCTGCCGGGTTGCCTTGCCGATCCACCAGCTTGGCCACGCTGACCACGCCCGCACAATGAACCACTCCCGAAAGGCCGCTTTCGCCCCCCAGCGCAACGGCCTTGTTCACCGCCGCCTGCATGTCGTCGGCGGAGGTAATGTCGGCGATGCAGGCGTGCGCCTGAGCCCCCCATTGCTCGGCAAGGTCCGCCACACGATCATTCATGTCGCACAGCACCACCTTCCCACCCGCCTTTACCAGTCGTGCTGCCGTCGCCGCCCCTAACCCTGAGGCCGCCCCGGTAATCAAAAACGTACGATCCTTTACCTGCATGGCACTCTTCCTCTGAATGATGTCCTGTAAATCAAGAGTTGTGGCGCGCTTGCTCGGCGGCTTGAGCACGCAGTTTGAAGCGCTGAATCTTGCCGCTGGGTGTTTTGGGCAGCTCATCGACGAACTCGATGACCCGAGGAAAAGCGTGAGTAGAGAGCCGCTCGCGTACCTGCTGGCGAATCTCCTCCGCCAGCGCATCGCTGGGCTCGAAGCCATCGCGCAGCACGATGTACGACTTGATGACTTCGCCACGAATCTCATCCGGCTGCCCCACGGCGGCGGACTCGGCCACCGCCGGGTGCGTCATGACGCTATTCTCGACATCCGTTGGCCCCACTCGGTAGCCCGCCGTGGTAATGATGTCATCATCACGGCCAGCAAACTGGAACGACCCATCTTCATTACGAATGACCACATCGCCGGTCAGGTAGTAGCCGTTGACGAAGGGGTCTTTCTCCTGCCAGGTATAGCCTTGGAAAAAGTGGGCTGGCGAGCGCTTGATATCCACTGCCAGTACGCCAGGCTCGCCAGGCGGCAGCTCGTTGTATTCGGCGTCGAGAATGGCCAGACGATAGCCAGGCATCGGGACGCCCATGGCCCCCACGTGCTTGGGGTGGCCCAGGGAGTGGTGGTTGTTACAGGTCATGCCCGTTTCTGTCTGACCATAGTGATCCATCACCGGACAGCCCAACGACTTTTCCACCCAAGTGACCACCTCGGTATTGAGCGGCTCCCCTGCGGAGCTGGCCGCCCGTAGCGTCAGGGTCTGGTGAGCGTCGTCGAACAGGCCAGACGCCTTCATGAGGCGGTAGGCCGTCGGCGCGGCGGCGAAATTGGTGATCTGATGACGTTTCATGAACGCCAGCGCGCCTTCGGCACTGAAGCCAGCTTCGCAAAAGTGTGTCGTTACCCCCAACAGCAGCGGCCCAGCAATGGCGTAATACAGACCGTAGGCCCAGCCGGGGTCGGCCATGTTCCAGAAACGATCCTCCTCACGCAGGTCGACCGCCAGCTCCATATAGAGCGCAAAGGCCGTCATACCCGACAGGGGCACGGCAACGCCTTTGGGCTTGCCGACCGTCCCCGAGGTAAACATCTGCAGGAACGGCTGGTCCGGCGACAGTCGGGGCGGCGTATCGCTAATTGACGTATACGTCAATGCCGCCTGCCAATCATGATCCTGAGCGTGCTCGCGGGTAGCGCCACCCACGGCCAGCACCGGCGGGCACTGGCTCAGGCCATCGAATTTATAGCGATTGGCATGATCGGTAATCACCAGTTTGGTATCCGCGCGGCCCAACCGGTAATCGACCGCATCGGGCCCAAACGCGGTAAAGAGCGGCTGATAGACCGCACCAATCCGCCAGGTGGCGAGCACGGCCACCAGCAGCGCTGCCGAGCGCGGCAGCATGCAGGCAATTCGGTCCCCCTCCCCCAGCCCCTGGCTTTTCAGCCACCCTGCCAGATGCCCACTCTGCTGCTCCAGTTCGGCATAGGTCAGCGTATGGGTTTGGCCTTGGGTATCTTCATGCACCAGCGCCAGCACATCACCACGGCCCTGACGCACGTGCCTTCCACAGCAAGCCTCGTAGGCATTCAGGCACCCATCGTGGTGGTCATCCAGCCTGGCGACGACGCTATCTATTGAAAAATCCTCGAGAAATGTCGAATACGCGGGAAGTGAGGTTGCTGCTGATGTCGCTGTCATGACGGCTCTCTTGTGTTGTTGGTCGTGAGCACTGGGTCAGGCAGGATTCCACGTAGTATTGGTGTTATTGTCCGTTTACGTTAACGGAAGCCTACCGAATATCTCAACGCTAAAAGCATTTACTCAAGAGCGCAAGCCGCAAGCCGCTCGAGAGGGTTAGACGTTGGTCGATCAGACAGCGGTTGGAGAAGCCAGAAGGGGCCAGAAACTATCGAGAAAAAAACATCGAGAAAAAATCATCGAGAAAAAATCATCGAGACAGGATCATCGCGACCAGCTCATCGGCCAGGTCGTCCGGGGTGCGCGGGCCATTGGGATCGTACCAGCGAACGGTCCAGTTCAAGGCACCGAGAATAAAGCGGGAAACCAGAAAGCGGTCTCCATGAATGAGCCCTGCTGCCAGAGCATCGTCGATCACCTCGACCCACATGGCCTCGTAGGCATCGCGCAAATGGCTCAAGTGAGCGCTGGCCGCAGGGTCCAGGCGACGCCATTCGAACAGCGCTACCACATGGGCATTACGGTCGGCAAACAGCGTATCGAGGTGCGCGCGCGCCATGGCATGCAATCGCGCCTCTGGCTGATCGGGGCATGCCTGTAGCGCCGCTCTGGCGATGGTCAGTGCGTTCTGAGTGCCCTCCTCGATCACCGCTGCCAGAATTTCCTGCTTGTCCTTGAAGTGATGAAACAGGCTGCCAGACTTGATGCCCATTTCCTGGGCTAGCATGCGCACCGTGGTGCGGTCAAAGCCCTCTTGAACGAATAGCTGAGCGGCTAAGCGCGTCAATTCCTTGCGGCGAGGAGAGGCATTCATTACATTCATGTCATTTACACTAGCGCTTGCTTGGTTAGCTAGGAGAAGACCACAGCCCCGCCAGCGGGTCAACGCATCGCTAGCCGCTCAGCACGATAATCACAACAATCTATCAGGAGATAGGCCATGAGTAACGCTACCGACATCGTCTTTTTATCCGCCACCCGCACCCCCATGGGGGGCATGATGGGCAGCCTTTCCACCTTGAGCGCCCCGGAGCTGGCCGCCGTGGCCATTCGCGCCGCCATCGAGCGAGCAGGTATCGATGCTGCGCTCGTCGAAGAGGGCATCATGGGCTGCGTTCTGCCTGGCGGAGTCAAGCAAGGTCCGGCGCGCCAGGCCATGCGACAGGCAGGCATTCCCGATGCCAATGGTGCCACGACCATCAACAAACTCTGCGGCTCTGGCATGAAAGCGGCCATGTTGGCCCATGACCTGATCAAGGCGGGCAGTGGAGCAATAGTGCTGGCGGGCGGCATGGAGTCCATGTCGAATGCCCCCCATGTGCTGACCAAGGCACGCGGCGGCTATCGTCTAGGCCACGGTGAGCTGAAGGACCACATGTTTCTCGATGGCCTGGAAGATGCCGAAACCGGCAAGCTGATGGGGGTCTTTGCACAAGAGGTGGCCACCGAGCGTGGCTACAGCCGTGAACGGCTGGACGATTTCGCGATTGCCTCGCTGGAACGGGCCATGGCCGCCACCAACCATGGCGACCTGGATGCCGAGATGGCGCCCGTCACGGTGACGACCCGCCAAGGTGAAACCGTGGTGTCCCACGATGAGCAGCCCTTTCAGGCCAAACTGGACAAGATTCGCCAGCTGCGCCCAGCGTTTGCAAAAGATGGCACCATTACCGCCGCCAATGCGAGTTCGATCTCCGACGGCGCCTCGGCGCTGATTTTATCGAGCCATGAAGCAGCACAGCGTCACGGTGTCAAACCGCTGGCCAGAATGCTAGGGCATGCCACCCACTCGCGTCATCCCAGCGAATTTACCATCGCGCCGGTGGGAGCCATCGAGAAGCTGATGAAAAAGCTTGGCTGGGGCGTCAATGATGTAGACCTGTTCGAGATCAACGAAGCCTTTGCAGTCGTCACGCTGATGGCCATGGATGATCTGGGCCTGCCTCATGAAAAGGTCAACGTGTTTGGCGGCGCCTGTGCCCAGGGGCATCCCATCGGCTCTACCGGCTCACGCATCATCGCTACGCTGATTCATGCCTTGCGCCAGAAAGGCGGCAAACGCGGCATCGCCAGCTTGTGCATTGGTGGCGGTGAAGCAACCGCCGTGGCGGTCGAGCTGATCGACTGATTCACAGCGCGCTTCATGGCGGCAGCAATGAAGCGCGTCTGGACCATGGCTGACAAAATGGTGGAGGTTGCCACAAAAGATATATGAAAATTCATATATCAATGCCATAATGAAGGACATCGTTTTAACGGACCTTCACATGGCACACTTCGACACCTTACCCAACCTCGACCCTGCCCTGTTCAAGATTCCCAGCCCGGAATCCCTGGGGTTGACGAGCAACGACCTCCCCTCCCCCAACATCCTGCTGCTGTATGGCTCGCTACGCAAACGCTCCTTCAGCCGACTGGTCGTCGAAGAAGCCGCGCGCCTGCTCGAAGCCATGGGGGCTCAAACACGCATCTATGACCCCAGCGGACTTCCTCTCCCCGATGCCGAGGATGCCAGCCACCCCAAAGTGGAAGAGCTGCGCACGCTGGCCCAGTGGGCGGAAGGCATGGTCTGGTGCTCCCCCGAACGACATGGCGCCATGACCGGCATCATGAAGGCACAGATCGACTGGATTCCTCTGGCACTGGGGGGTGTCAGACCCACCCAAGGCAAGACACTGGCAGTCATGCAGGTGTGCGGCGGTTCCCAGTCGTTCAATACGGTGAATCAGCTGCGTATTCTGGGTCGCTGGATGCGGATGCTGACCATTCCCAACCAATCCTCGGTGCCCAAGGCCTTCATGGAGTTCGATGACGACGACCGCATGAAACCCTCACCTTTCTATGACCGCATCGTGGACGTCATGGAAGAGCTGATGAAATTCACGCTGCTGACCCGAGAGCGCAGCGACCTGCTGACCGACCGCTACTCCGAGCGCAAGGAGAGTGCCGAAGAGCTCTCCCGACGGGTCAACCAGCGCGCCATTTGAACGAGGAGTGAACATGACACAGCCACAGCCAGCCGCCCCCAGCAGCGCCGACATGGGACTTTTCGAGCGCTATTTGTCGCTCTGGGTGGCCATTGCCATCATGGTCGGTATCGCCGTGGGTCAATGGGCACCCCAGGTACCGGAAACCCTGGCGCGCTTTGAGTATGCTCAGGTGTCGCTGCCCATCGCCGTGCTGATCTGGGCGATGATTTTCCCGATGATGGCACAAATCGACTTCAGCGCGGTCGCCGGTGTGCGCCGTCAGCCCAAGGGGCTGACCATCACCACCACCGTCAACTGGCTGATCAAGCCATTCACCATGTTCGCGCTGGCCTGGCTCTTCTTCATGGTGATTTTCCGCCCGTTCATCCCTGAAGCGTTGGCCAACCAGTATCTGGCCGGGGCGATTCTGCTGGGGGCCGCCCCCTGCACGGCCATGGTGTTCGTATGGAGCTACCTGACACGGGGCGACGCGGCTTACACCCTGGTACAGGTAGCGCTGAATGATCTGATCATGCTGTTTGCCTTTGCCCCCATCGTGGTTCTGCTGTTGGGCATCTCGAACATCCAGGTCCCGTGGAACACGGTGCTGCTCTCGGTCGTGCTCTACATCGTCATTCCCCTGGCCGCTGGCTATGTCACTCGCAAAGCGCTGATGGCCAGAAAAGGCGCCGAATGGTACGACAAGGTGTTCATGAAACGCTTGGCCCCGGTCACCCCCATGGGCCTGATCGTCACGCTGGTCTTACTGTTTGCTTTTCAAGGCGATGTCATCCTGAGCAATCCGCTGCATATCGTGCTGATTGCCGTTCCGCTGATCATTCAGACCTTTCTTATTTTCTTCATCGCCTATGGTTGGGCCAAGGCGTGGCGCGTACCGCATAATATCGCCGCGCCGGGAGCAATGATTGGTGCCAGCAATTTTTTTGAACTCGCCGTGGCCGCCGCCATCGCGCTGTTTGGCCTGCAGTCTGGAGCAGCCCTGGTCACTGTGGTCGGCGTGCTGGTAGAAGTGCCGCTCATGCTGGCCCTGGTGCGTATCGCCAATAAGACGCGCGCGCATTTTCCTGCAGCCCAACCCTCCTGATGAGGACCCCGCCATGATCGTGATCTATCACAACCCTGCGTGTGGCACGTCGCGTAATACGCTGGCCATGATCGAAGCATCGGGAGAAATACCGCAGGTGATCCACTACCTGGAAACACCGCCCAGCCGAGAGCGGCTGTTGGCACTGCTGGCCATGATGCAGCTGCCCCCCAGGGCGCTCTTGCGCCAGAAAGGGACGCCTTATGATGAACTGCAGCTCGACGACCCGACGTTGAGCGATGACCAGCTCATCGACGCCATGATGGCTCACCCGCTGCTCATCAACCGGCCCATCGTCAGTACGCCCAAGGGCACGCGATTATGCCGCCCATCTGAGCAGGTATTGGCGCTCCTGGACCACCCTGTTGCACAATTTACCAAGGAAGACGGAGAGACCGTCTACTATCCCCCCACCTAACGGCCCGGCATGGGCAGCCAGGAGCGTCATGCGTCAGGTCATCGAGATGGAGCACCCTGCCGTGGCATTCATCCAGCAGCACGGAGGCGTGGTGACGGTACGCCGTTCACCACGTCATGGCTGCTGTGGCGGGACGGCACATATCGCCGTGGCAGAGCTGGGCGCGCCAAGCGACACATCGGCCTTCGAATATCATCAGTTGCCAGAGGCCGGCCTCTGGATAGAGCCGTCCCTTGCCTGGCAAGGCCTGCGATTACGAGTGGAAGGATGGTGGAAATTCAGGCGGCTGTTCTTGGATGGCGCCCCGTTAACGCCGGGGAGCCGGGATACTCAGCAGCGCTAGCGTGGCTGCCAGCATGAGCAGCGACGTCAGCCATAGCGCGGATGCGCCCCACTGGTCGATCAGCAGCCCAAACAGCAGCGGCGCCAGGGCCTGCAAGGCCCGAGCGGGCATCATGATGAGCCCCTGCCTGCGGCCAAACCCCTGCGGGCCAAACAGTGCCAGGGGCAGCGTCCCCGAGGCAATCGTCATCATGCCGTTACCCGCGCCATGCAGCAACGCAAACCCGGCGGCCGGCATGCCGAAAAACGTCAGCAACCCGGCGCCCACGGGATGCAGCGTGGTAGCGATCCTGCCTGCGAACAAGGGGTGAAAACGGCGCAGCAAAACGAACTCTCCCATGCGCGCCGCCACTTGTGCAGGCCCCACCAGAGCAGCCGCTGCAATCGCCACCGACAGAGAAACGCCACTCTCCTGCAGCAGCCTGGGAAGATGGGCGGCCATGGCCGTGGAGACGAACCAGCCCGCCGCGAACACGTACGCCAGCAGCAGCAGGGTAAAACGCGGGCGTTCAGGCGCCTCAGGCGCAGGGCTCGACGCGCTGGAGAGCGCTCGCTCGGCCTTGGGCAAGCGAGCGTTCAAGGGCATTCCCAACACGACATGGGCAAGCGCCCAGCTGGCGCAGGCAGCACGCCAGCCCCACTCGCTCTCGATGAAGGCAGTGATGGGCCAGCCAAGAGTACTGGCAAATCCTGCCACCAGGGTCACGCCGGTAATCGATGCCCTGGCGTGACTCCCCAGCAGCCGCCCCAGCGTAGCAAAGGCCGCATCGTAAAGACCCAGCGCCATGCCCACGCCCATCAGCAACCATGCCAGCACCAGTGTCACCGCCCCTTGCGCCAGCGCCAGTGCCAACAAGCCCACCGCCATGATGGCGTTCGAGGCCATCAGCACACCGCGCCCGCCCTGGCGATCGATCAGACGCCCGACGCTGGGTCCCAACATGGCGACCAGCAGCAACGCTGCCGAGAAGGCGCCAAATACCCAGCGAGTGGACAGCCCCAATTCCAGCGCCATGGGCCCCGCCAGAATGGCGGGCAGATAGTAGCTGGATGCCCAGGCAAGGGTCTGGGCACTCCCCAGGGTGAGCGTCAGACCAGCGCCAGGCGAGCGAATCACGCCACCTGCCTGGGCAGCGCCAGTGCCATGAGCGCGCTGGCAGCCACCAGCGCCGCCGCCACCCACAGGCACGCGCTCAAACCATAGGCCATGTAGAGCCACCCCGAGAGCAACGTGCCGACCAGGCGGCCCATGGCGTTGGCCATGTAGTAGAAGCCTACGTCCATGGACACGCCATCGGCACGGGCATAGTGGACGATCAGATAGCTGTGCCAGCTGGAGTTGACGGCAAATAGCACGCCGAAGGCCAGCAGCCCCACTACCAGCCACCCCACCTGTGCCAGGGGCAGCAGTGCCAGCAGAATGGCGAGCACGGCAAGCGCGGCGGCCCAGCCAGCCGTGAGCATCCGAGCGTCTCCACGGAACAGTGCGGTGAGCCTGGGCGCCTGGGTCTGCACGCCGCCGTAACCAATGATCCAGGCGGCCAACAGCCCACCCACGGTCCAGTGGCTCCAGCCATGTTGATCATAGAGGAAGACCGGCAAGGCCACGACAAACCACACGTCCCGGGAGGCGAACAGGCAGAAGCGCGCCGCCGAAAGCACATTGATGGCGCGGGACTTGGAGAAAATCTCGGAAAACTTTGGCTTGACCTTCTGTTTGCCGAGGTCAGCCTTCAACCGCCACAGCGACAGCCCCAGCACGGCACCCAGCATCAGCGCCATGGCCACCACCGCGCCGCGAAAGCCGATCAGCGTCAACAGCACGCCGCCCACAAAAAAGCCCAGCCCTTTCAGGGCATTTTTGGAGCCGGTCAACATCGCTACCCAGCGGTACAAGGCGCTGTTGGCATTGGCGCTATCAGCCGGCACCAGCACTTTCACCGCGCTTTTGGCGCTCATCTTGTTCAAGTCTTTGGCAATACCCGACAGCGCCTGGGCCGCCATGACCCAAACGACGGTGAGCATCCCGGCAGGCACCATGAGCATGGCAAGCGCCACGATCTGCAGCCCCAGCCCCACGTTCATGGTGCGGTTGAGCCCCAACCGCGCGCCCAACCACCCTCCCACCAGATTGGTCACCACCCCAAACGCCTCGTAGAACAGAAACAGCATGGCGATTTGCAGCGGCGAGTAACCCAACTGGTGAAAGTACATCACCACCAGCATCCGCAGGGCCCCATCGGTGATGGTAAACGCCCAGTAGTTGCCCGTGATCAGCATGTACTGGCGCACTTCGAAAGGCAGTGCGCCGATGCGTGCCCTGAGCGACTCAGCCACGGCGCGCCTGCTCCTTGCCCACCTTCCAGGCAAGCTCAGCGGTGCGGTTGGCATACCCCCACTCGTTGTCGTACCAGGCGTAGAGCTTCAGCTGCGTACCATTCACCACCATGGTCGAGAGCGCATCGATGACCGAACTGCGCGGGTCGGTGCGATAGTCGATAGACACCAGCGGCCGCTCCTCATAACCCAGAATCCCCTTCAGGGGCCCCTCTGCGGCCATCTTGAGCGCCTGATTGACCTCCTCGACGGTCACTTCGCGCTCGAGCTCGAATACCATATCGGTCAGCGAGGCATTGGCCAGCGGCACGCGAATCGCATGGCCGTTCAGCTTGCCGGTCAGTTCGGGAAAGATGGCGGTGATTGCCTTGGCCGAACCGGTGGTGGTGGGAATCAGGCTCATGCCGCAGGCGCGCGCCCGGCGCAAATCCTTGTGCGGTGCGTCCAGAATCGTCTGGGTATTGGTAATGTCGTGCACCGTGGTCATGGAACCATGACGAATACCGAACGTTTCCAGAATGACCTTGACCACGGGGGCCAGACAGTTGGTGGTGCAGCTGGCCGCAGTGACGATGCGGTGCGTAGCGGGGTCGAACAGATGATCGTTGACGCCCACCACCACGTTGAGCACGCCCTCCTCCTTGACCGGCGCACTGACCACCACACGCTCGACCCCCTGATCCAGATAGGCCTGCAGCTTCTCCGTGGTTTTCATCTTGCCGGAGCATTCGATCACCACATCGCACCCGGACCAGTCACCTTCGGCAATCGTCTTGTGGGCGCTGAAGGCGATGGTACGGCCATCGATGGTGATCGCCTCCGGGGTAGCGTCAATGCCCTGCCCCGGCGCCCACTGGCCATGTACCGAGTCGAACTCCAGCAGGTGAGCAAACGTCGCCGCATCGCCGCCCGGGTCGTTGATGCGCACCAGGGTTACCTCGTCGGCAGCGGCTCGCGCCCACAGGCTGCGCAGTGCCAGACGACCAATACGGCCAAACCCGTTGATACCAATGCGTAGTGACATGCTGAATCTCCAGAGCCAAGTGAACCGTCAATATATGAAAAATCATATATGAAAAATCAAAAAAAACCAGCCATCGAACCCGCAGGCGGCCACGCCCCCTGCGGGTAACCCGTGATCAGTACGGCGTGATCACCCGAAACGCCCCGTGATGTAATCGTGGGTACGCTGGTCTTGCGGGTTGGTGAAGATCTGGTCGGTGCTGTCCACCTCCACCAGATCCCCCATGTGGAAGAACGCCGTACGGTCAGCCACGCGTGCGGCCTGCTGCATGTTGTGGGTCACCATGACGATGGTATAGCTCTCGCTGAGCTCATCGATCAGCTGCTCCACCTTGGCCGTCGCGATGGGGTCGAGGGCCGAGCACGGCTCATCCATCAGGATGATGTCCGGGCTGACGGCCACAGTGCGGGCAATGCACAGGCGCTGCTGCTGGCCACCCGACAACCCGGTGCCCGGCTGATCCAGTCGATCCTTGACCTCTTCCCAGAGCCCGGCACGGCGCAGGCTGCTCTCGACGATGTCGTCCAGCTCGGCCTTGCGCTTTGCCAGACCGTGCAGACGCGGGCCATAGGCGATGTTTTCATAAATCGACTTGGGAAACGGATTGGGCTTCTGAAACACGATGCCTACCTGGGCACGCAGGAGTACCACATCGCGATCCGGGGCATAGATATCCTTGTCATCCAAGGTGATCTTGCCCTCGACCCGACAGATGTCGATGGTGTCGTTCATGCGGTTCAAGCAGCGCAGAAAGGTCGACTTACCGCAGCCAGAAGGCCCGATGAACGCCAGCACTTCGTTTTCGTACACATCCAGGCTGATACCATTGATCGCCTGACTGGCACCGTAAAAGACCTTGACGTCCTGGGCGCTCATCTTGACCTTGTCGGTGGCTTTACTGGTGCGGCTCTCGCCAGCGCCTACGCTCACCAATGGGGATGTCTTGGGCTCTGTTGAAGTATTCACTTACCACCTCGTCTCGAATTTTTTACGCAGCCAGATTGCCAGTGCGTTCAGGCTCAGCATCAACCCCAGCAGTACAATGATGGCCGCTGACGTACGCGCCTCGAAGAAATTGCGCAGCTCGTTACCCTGCCATAGATAGATCTGTACCGGTAGCGCAGCCGACTGCTCCAATGGCGTGCTGGGCACGTTGGACACGAACGCATTCATGCCGATGAGCAGCAGCGGTGCCGTCTCGCCCAGCGCCTGGGCAACGCCCAGAATGGAGCCCGTCAGGATACCCGGCAGTGCCAAGGGCAATACATGGTGGAAGACCGTCTGCACTTTCGATGCGCCGATCCCCAACGCCGCCTGGCGAATGGAGGGCGGAATCGAGCGCAGCGATGCCCTGGTAGCGATGATGATGGTCGGCAGGGTCATCAGCGTCAGCACCAGGCCGCCCACCAGCGGCGCCGACAGCGGCATGCCCAGATAGCCTATGAAGATGGAAGCCCCCAGCAAGCCGAACACGATGGAAGGCACGGCTGCCAGATTGTTGATATTGATCTCGATGAGATCGGTCAAACGGTTCTTGGGCGCGAACTCTTCCAGGTAGATGGCGCTGGCTACACCAATGGGGACCGAAAGCGTGATCACGATCAGCATCATGAACAGCGACCCCATGAAGGCCCCTGCCAGGCCCGCCGACGCAGGCGAGCTGCGCGAGTCGGTATTCAGGAACAGCGACGTACTGAAGGAGTTACGGATGACGTTCTCATCGTAAAGGCGGTCAGCCCATTCCCGGGTCTGGGCACTCAACTGCTGACGCGCATCCGGCAGCGAGCGGTCGATATTGCCCTTGATCCAGACGTCGACGTTGGCCGCCGCGAGCATTTTCACTTCCACGGTCTGGCCCAGCAAGGAAGGATCCTTGATGAACTTCTCACGCAGTGCAAAGCGCTCACCCGAGGTCACCAGGGCACGCAGATCACGTAGCTGTTGAGGCTCGACCTCGACCCCCAGCGCCTCTTCCATGGCGCGGTCGATCAATGACTGCCAGTTGACCAGTCCTGCCTGGGTCAGCCACGCGGAATAACGTTCGTTGAACGCCGACTGGCTTTCACCGCTGGCGCGCACCGGCTTCTCTTCCAGCTGGATCACTTCGGGGTCGAAGTACACCTCCGGGTAGAGCGTCGCTTGCCAAAATGCCGGCACACCGCGCATCAGAATACTGATGAACAGAATGGCGACCAGGGTCAGGCCGGTCACGACGGCGGCCAACCCGGCAAAGCGAAAACGCTTTTCCTGACGATGACGTCTTGCCAGCGAGTTTTCGATCGTGGTCAGGCGATGCTGACGGCGCTGCTCAATCGTAATAGACATGGTCGCTTACTCGTATTGCTGGCGGTATTTACGCACCACAACCAGTGCGATGACGTTCAGGCCCAGGGTAATGACGAACAGCGTCAAGCCCAGAGCAAAGGCCACCAGCGACTGTGGGCTGGCAAAGTCCATGTCCCCGGTCAACTGGTTAACGATGGTCACGGTGATGGTCGATACCGCCTCGAACGGATTACCGTGCAGTACCGGGTTATTACCGGCCGCCAATACCACGATCATGGTTTCACCGATGGCGCGGCTGGCCGCCAGCAGAAAGGCACCAACGATACCCGGCAGCGCCGCAGGCAATACCACTTGGCGAATGGTCTCGGACTTGGTTGCCCCCAGCCCCAGCGCACCATCGCGCAGTGACTTGGGCACCTGAGTAATAATGTCGTCAGAGAGTGACGACACGAACGGAATGATCATGATGCCCATCACCAGGCCCGCGGTGAGCGCGCTGGTGGCGCGAATATTGATACCGACCATATCGCCCAGGCTGGAAAGAAAAGGCCCAATGACGATCAGGGCAAAGAAGCCGTACACGATGGTCGGGATACCGGCTAGAATTTCGATGATCGGCTTGGCCACGTTACGCAGCCAGGGGGGCGCGTATTCGGCCATGTAAATCGCCGTCATCAGCCCCACGGGGATCGCCACCAGCAAGGCAATGATACTCACCATCATGGTGCCCCACAGCAGCGGCAGCAGGCCAAACTCCCCCTGCGCATCGGTGCCCGACGTGCTGAAACGGGGGTTCCAGGTCGTACCCAGGAAGAACTCTGCCGGGCTGATGAAGCTGAAGAACTTCAGCGCCTCGCCCAGCATCGACAGCACGATACCCACCGTGGTGAAAATCGCGATGGCGGAGCAGGAAGCCAGCGCAATGGAGATCACGCGCTCGACATGATTACGCGCCCGCCACTGAGGGGAAATACGCCGCCGGGCAAACACCAGCCCCACCACGGCCACCACGGCCATCAGCGCGATCAGCGTGGTGTTCTGGAAGGTCTGCAGGCGCGCCATGTGTGCGGCCGCGGCCAACTCCTCGGCGCTTCCCCCTCCGGCCACGTTACGCTCGTTGGCCAGCGCGGTGATACGCCGCAACAAGGTGTTCATTTCACGTTCGCTCATGCCTGCCACCAGCTCGGGGGGCAGTTGCTGAACGACCAGCATATCAATCAACTGTGGTGCCAACAGCGACCACAATATAAATAGGGCAAGCGCTGGCAGCCCACACCACAAGGCCACCAACGCTCCATAATAACCGGGGCGCGAATGCATTCTGACATCGTGCTCTGCCGCAACCGCGCGACTGCGTGTTAACCCCAAGTGGTAAGCCAAGGCCATTATCACGAGTAGCGTGGCTATCAAGGCAATGTTACTCATTCTCTCTCCGCCCATGATTTCCTACGTTCAAGCGCCAGCACCATTTCCATGATGCTGGCGCAATGCCTACCTGATCATCGCTGTGAAGCGATGGTGGCAGTCTTACTCTTCAACGCTTACCACGGTACGGGCTTCGAATTGAGCCAGTGCTTCAGCACGCTCTTCTTCGCTCATCGGGATCAGACCAGCGTCTTCCAGCGGGCTGCCGTAGCCAGAGATCATGTCGTTCAGGAAGAACTCGGTGTACTCGGCCAGGCCCGGGATCACGTCCAGGTGCTCGCCCTTCACGTAGAAGAACAGCGGACGAGAAACGGGGTATTCGCCAGAACCGATGGTTTCCAGGCTGGGCGTCACGCCATCCACCGTGGCCACTTGCAGACGGTCACGGTTCTGGTCGTAGAAGCTTAGACCGAAGACACCAACGGCATCTGCCTGGGCATCCAGACGAGCCAGCGTCTCGGTGTAGTCACCGGCGATTTCGACGATACGGCCATCGCCACGCAGCGAGTTACAGGCATCGCCTTCTACGTTGGCATCGGTTTCACAGCCAGCGTGGATGACTTTCTCTTCAAATACTTCACGGGTACCGTGGTTGGAAGCCGGAATCACCAGCACGATTTCCTGGTCGGGCAGGCTGCTGTCGATTTCGTTCCAGCGGGTGTAGGGGTTGTCGACCAGCTGACCATCCTGAGTGACTTGAGCGGCAGCGGCCTTGAACACGTGCTCAGGCGTCAGAGCGAACTCTTCACGGTCGATACGCGATGCAAACACGATGCCGTCGTAGCCGAACATCACTTCGAGGATGTCGTTGACGCCGTTTTCGTTACAGTTGGCTACTTCGCCACTGCGGATGGCACGAGAAGAGTTGGCGATGTCGATGGTGTTTTCACCAACGCCCTGACAGAACTGGCGCAGGCCGCCACCGGAGCCACCAGAACCGACGACCGGAGTGTTGAACTGGGAATAAGTGTTACCGAACTCTTCAGCAACGATGCTGGCAAACGGCAGTACCGTCGAAGAACCAGCGATTTGCACGGTGTCACGGGCAGTAGCAGCCGTCGATACGCCGGTAGCAAGAGCGGCAGCAACTACAACACCTAGTGTCTTTTTCGTTACTTTCATCGTCGTGTCCCCTTCTAGTTTCATGCCTGGGCTATTCGATTTGAGCCGTTCGGCAATGTTGGCGATTGGCCTTTCACACCGAGGAGTTTGCACAGCGACGATTGCAGAAATATGACAGCGGTAATTTTTTAGCGGGGAATGTTAACGAAGCGTTGGCCTGGGGCCCTATCACAGCAGCAAGCCCAGCGCCGCTAGCGTACACAGGGCCAATGAACAGCGTTGTAGCAGCACTCTATCCAGCCGATGGGCGACCGCACCCGCCAACGCATTACCGATCAACACGGCAGGCAGGAACGTCAGCGCCAGCTTGAAATGCCAGATGCTGAGCTGCCCCGCCAGCGCCAGCGTCGCCAAAGTCAGCAACGAGGTGATGACAAAGAAGGCCGCCAGATTGCCGCGCATGCGATCCGGCGAGAAGCCGTGCATCAACAGCACGATGGGCGGCCCACCAATGGCGGCCACGGTGCCGAAGATGCCCGACAGTACACCGGCCACGAACATCGTGACGCGATTCACCGGCACATGAAAACGGCACAGCGTCACGCCGACCGCAAACAGCACGATGGCGGCAATCAGCGTTTCCAGTACGGCCATGGGCGCCGCCAGCAGCAGCCAGATCCCCAGCCCGTTACCCGGCAGCCGCCCCACCAGTGCCACGCTAATCTCGCGCAGATGCACTTCGTGCCAATAGCGGCGCACCATCATCAGCGAGACCGTAAAACCGAACAGCACCAGCACCACCGGCACCAGCCGTGGCTCCAGCATCAGCAACAGCGGTGCCCCGACGACCGCCAGGCCAAACCCCGTGGCACGCTGTACGAAAGCCCCCAGCAGCAGCACCCCGGCACAGGCCAGCCATGTTGCCAGAGAAATTCCCAAAGAGAGCTCCATGGTGAGCGCCAGCCATTCGAGCATCGCCACGCCTAGACCGCCTGGGTGAGCTTTCTCACCCCGATATTACCCAGCAGCGCCGCGCCCAGCATGGTCAGCACCATCGGCCAGAGGTGCTCTACCTGGAAGAGCCCCACCAGCACACCCGCCAGCGCGCCACAGCTGAACTGAATGCCCCCCAGCAGCGCCGTGGCCGTGGCGCTGATATGGCCGAAATGATCCAACAGCGACGAGATGGCGTTGGGTGTGATCAGCCCGATCATGCCGGTAAACAGCATCACCAGCGCCACCACGACCGGCAACGAGGCCAGGCCCAGGGCCGTGGCAGCCACCAGTGCCAGCGCGGCGCATAGCTGCACCGTCAAGCCAAAGCGCAGGTTTTGCTGGGGTGTGCGCTTGCGCAGAAGATGGATATTCAGCCGATTGGAGAGCGCAATCATGACCACGTTGACCCCAAACACCAGTGGGTAAACGCCCGGAGAGAGGGAGAAATACTCCAGATAAAGAAAGGGTGAGGCCGTTACGAACGCGAAGAGGCCTGCAAACGAGGCTGCCACGGCGCAAATGTACCCCATCCCTTCCCGGTGACGCAGCACGCTGGCGTAGTTACCCAGCACCTGACGAGGAGTGGCAACAGGCAGGCCCGGGGCGCGGGTTTCAGGCAGGCGTGTTCCTAGCAGCCAGAGCAAAAAGCCTGCATAGACTGCCAGAAATACAAAGATCAGCCACCAGCCAGCAATATACAGCAGCAGGCTCCCGACCGCCGGCGCCACCAGCGGCGCCAGCATCATGATCATGGCCATGGTGGACATCACCCTGGCAGCCTCACGCCCGCTGAAACAATCCCGTACGATGGCCGCCGAATTGACCACGCAGGCTCCCCCGCCCAGCGCCTGCACGAACCGCCATGCCAGCAAGGATGTCAGGCTATCGGCGGTGGTGATCATCAAGCTGGCCAACATGAAGACCACCAGCCCGCTGAGCAACACGGGCTTGCGGCCCATGCGGTCCGACAGCGGGCCAAAACAGAGCTGCCCCAGCGCAAAGCCGAACAGAAACATACTGATGGAAAGCTCGGTATGGTGAATGCTGGCATCGATACTTTCCGCCAGCACTCCCATGGCAGGCAGGTAGGCGTCTATTGCAAAAGGGGCCAACGCCGTATTGGCCGCCACCAATAGCGCCACGCGACGCGGATTGAGTTCCATACATCTCCTCGAAAGCTACGCTGGTTGGCCGCTCGCTGGCCACTTAGGTAGGACGCTAATCATACACTCAACCCCAGGATCGCGCATCGCCCACTCAGAACTGAAACATTTGCCCATTAAGCTGCCCGTCATGATTCAAATGACGCTGTCCTGGGGGCCACGATGATACTCAAAAAGCTGGAAAACATTTCGCTACGCAACCTGAGCCTGGCCGCGCTGCTATTGATGGCAGGCTGCCTGCTGATGTTCGCCGCACTGGCTTGGCATATCATGCAGCAGAGCCAGCGTGACCTGGCTTCGCTGGAGCAGGTCAATGTCCAGCAAGCCTCCTCGCTGAATCGGCTGCACATTGCCAGCCTGGAAGGTCTCAATCGCATGGACCGTGCTCTGGAGCGCCAATTGCGTCCGTCGCTCGGTGACCCCATCGCAGCGCTGGAAGCCGTCGAGTACGAGCTGAACGAGATGTCCCAGGCGCTGGAAAGTTTCCTTCAGGCCACTCAGGACAGCCCCTATTCAGCGTTGCGCGACGCCATCGATGAGCGCGCCCATCAACTGCTGGCCAGCATGGATGCCCAGCGCAACGCGATTACCTCCGGTGACCGCAGCGGCTATCGGCAAATCACTCTGGAAGCCATGGATCATAGCGAGGCCCTGGCAGGCCATGCCCGGGCGTTTTATCAGGTAGCCGACCAGCAAGGCGTCAGTCTGATGCAGGACGCCAAGCAGCGCGCAGGTATGGTGGCCGCTGGGCTGGCGCTGGGTATGGCGGTCTCCCTGGCCCTGATGGGCGCCTTGATCTGGCTGGGCCACTTCCAGTTGCTACAGCCCATCCGCCACTTGATCGGCCATTTTCGTCATATGGCCGAAGGAGACCTGAGTGCCGAGGTTCCGGCCCGTGGCAACAACGAAATCGGCCAGCTCTATGCGGCCCTGGGGGTCATGCAAAACTCCCTGATCGAGACCGTCAAGCAACTGCATGACAACAGCCAGCACGTGTTCCAGAGTGCTCAGCGGCTGGCACTGGGTAACGAGGACCTGGCCACGCGCACCCATCAGCAAACCACCTCACTGGACAACACGGCCACCAACGTACATACCCTGACCGATAGCGTGGCCCACACCGCCGAGCATGCCCTGAAGGCCAAGGAACTGACCGAACACGCCACGACACAAGCTCAGCAGAGCCACCACACCATGGAAGCCTTTCTGTCGACCATGGAAGAGATCGATGCCCACGCCAAGCAGGTCAACGACATCGTCAACGTCATCAATGGCATTTCGTTCCAGACGAACCTGCTGGCCCTCAACGCGTCGGTGGAAGCGGCCCGTGCAGGCGAACAGGGGCGCGGCTTTGCCGTGGTGGCCGCTGAAGTGCGTTCGCTGGCCACCCGCAGCGCAGAAGCTGCCACTCAGATTCGCGGCCTGCTGGCCTCTTCCAATACCAGTATCGAGCGCGGCAACCAGCTTTCCCGAGATGCCAACCAACAGGTCGAGGAGATGGTCGGCTCGATCTCTTCGACTCACCGCCTGATTACCGATATTGCCGAAGCCGCCCACCTGCAGCATCAGAACATCGAAGAGATCAACGAGACCCTGCAGGAGCAGACCCAGGTGACCCAGGCCAATGCGCGTCAGGTCGATGCCACCGCACAGGACGCCATGTCGCTGGAGTCGGCTGCCGAAGGGATGCGAGAGCAAGCGGCCCGATTCAAGATCAGCCAGCAACCCGAGACCATCGGCTATCAGTGGCGGGCAGCGGATTCTTCGCTATCATCACCGATCAAACATACTCAACGCGAGCCAGCCTTGTTAGAGTAACCATGACTCATACAAGGAGCACTGCATGGCCACTAGTCTATTAAGCCAATTGAAAGAGATGACCACCGTGGTGGCCGATACCGGGGATCTGGAGGCCATTCGTCGCTTCCAGCCCGAGGACGCCACCACCAACCCTTCGCTGATTCTTCAGGCGGCCCAACAGGAGGAGCGCCGTGCTCGTCTGGCCAGTATCGCCAAGGAGAGCACCGACCTGGACGACGCGGTCGATCGGGTGGCGGTGGATATCGGTAGCGAAATCAGCAAGCTGGTTCCCGGCTATGTGTCCACCGAGGTCAGCGCGCGTCTCTCTTTTGACAAGGAAGCGACCATCGCCAAGGCCCACTCGTTGATCGAGCGTTATGCCGAGTACGGCGTGGGTCCCGAGCGTATTCTGATCAAGATGGCTTCCACCTGGGAAGGCATTCAGGCCGCTCACCAGCTGGAGCGCGACGGGATTCGTACCAACCTGACCCTGCTGTTCGGCTTTGCCCAGGCTCAGGCCTGCGCCGATGCCGGCGTCACGCTGATCTCGCCTTTCGTGGGGCGGATTCTTGATTGGCACAAGGCGCGTCAGCCTGATGCCGACTTCAGCGGTGCACAGGACCCGGGCGTACAGTCGGTCAAAGGGATTTACGAGTACTACAAAGGCCACGGCTACCCCACCATCGTGATGGGTGCCAGCTTTCGTAACATCGGTGAAATTCAGGCGCTGGCAGGCTGTGACCGCCTGACCATCTCCCCTGCCCTGCTCAAGGAGCTGGACGAAATCGAGGCCGACCTGCCCCGCCAACTCAGCCCTTTAGGCGCCAGCAGCTCACCGCAAGAAGCCCTGACACAAGCCGATTTTCGCTGGGCAATGAACGAAGACGAGATGGCCACCGACAAGCTGGCCGAAGGGATTCGCAAGTTCATGGCTGACCAGCGCAAGCTGGAAGAACTGCTGAGCACGCTAAGAAAGGGCTAGGCTGCGATTTTCGCACGCCTGCTCTCCAGGCGTCTGTGAACAGCCCTCTGGCGCATCATGGGCCAGAGGGCTTTATTTTGCAGGAGCCCCCTGGGCTTCCAGCATCTCCACCAGCGGCTGAAACTGCTCGCGGTTATGCTCGTTCATGTGCATCAGGATACGATGTGCTTCCAGAATACGGCCGCGCAGCCCCTCTTCGTCAGCGGGCTCCTCGGGCAGATCTTCCAGTACCGTCTCCAGCGGTGCCGACTGCTGCAGCGGTGCCGACATCAGCGTAAAGAAGCGCGCAAAACCCATCACATCCAGCATCTGCCGGACATCCGGATTATCCGCGATGATGGTTGGGGGCTGTTCCAGATGACCTTTGACGACCATGGCCACCTTGGCGAGAAAACCCAGCGCCGTCGAGTCGACGTTCGTCGCCTCGCGCAGGTCAATCATCACCGCACGCAGGCCCGGCGTTTCCGCGAGACGTTGTGCCTGGGTATCGAGTGTGGCGCAGAGTGTGAGTCTTACATCACCACACAGCTTTAGAACAAAAACACCGGAGTCGAACGCCGCCTTGATGCGGCCTTCTTCAATCAGCATGACCAAATCCGCTCACCATCATGATTGTCAGGTCATCGGGTAAAGCATCGCGGTCCTGGTTCGCCTCATCGTCCTCGTCGCCCCCACTCAGGAGCGAGTTGGTGTTGGCTAGCCGGTCTCGCAGCTGCTCAAGCGTGACACTTTCGCTTACTAGTTGCTCAAGTTCCGTGAGCCGCGTGTCGAGCGTCTTACCCGGCAAGCATTCCAATACACCATCTGAACACAGCCACAACTGGAAGTTGGCTGGCAGCGGGCAGCTAAGCGAAGGATACTCCACATCAGGGAAAAGGCCTACCGGCATTCCTTCCCCCGCCAAACGCGTCAGGTTTCCATCCGCCACCAATAATGGCATGGGAAGCTGGGCGCCGAGCGAATAGTGCAGAGTCTTTTCCTCATGGTCAATAACAGCGACAAATAAAGTGGCGTGTTTGCCGATGTCGGTATCCTGAAGTTCACGGTTCAGGGCCGATAACCAGCGGGGCGGCAGCGCCTCAGGGTCCTGACCGTCCCACTCGTTCAGCCAGCGGTTACAGAGATATTTCAGCAGCACGGTCACGAAGGCCGAGGAGGCACCATGGCCGGACACATCGGCAAAATAGAACACGCTGAAGCGCTCGTTGTAGCGCTGGTAGTCGAGAAAATCGCCCGACAAATAGAGCGACGGCGCAAACCAGTAATCGTAATAGACGCCACTGATCACCTTGGGCCTTGGCGGCAGCAGACGGCGCTGAATATGTCCGCCACTCTGCTGGTCCATTCTCAGCAGGGCCAAATGGGTTTCCAGACTTTCGTTCAGCTCCGCCAGCCGTTGTCGGTCACGGTCACGCTCCTGAGCCAGTTGATGCAGCTCGATGGCCTTGCGAATCATCCTGCGCAGCAGTTCAGCATGCCTGAGCGGGTGGACGATGTAATCCACCAATCCAGCGTCGATTGCCTTGATCAAATCCGCATCCTGGCGGGTATCACTCACGACCAGTGCGGGCAGGCGATGGGCCAGTTGCAACCACTGCTGCCTGGGCACCGCTCTAGCATGGGCGACGATCAGCGCGGTGCCCACCGGCAGATGATCGATATTGTCTGCGGCAAACACCCACATCCCGTCACAGGTAATCGCCTCGGCCAGCGCATCACGCTCGCTACCGGGTTCATCGATTACCGCGATCAACTGCTTTGCGTGATCCATGTCTAGCCTCAGTCGGCGAAGTCGTCGTCACCAAAGTCGCTATCGTCGAACTCGAAATCGTCCATGGCAAAGGGATCGTCGCCCAGCTCACCATCGTTGATCTCGAACTGTCGACGCTGCAAGTAAGCATCGCGAATGAATCGGTAGCGATCCCCACGAATCAGTGACTCCTGATCCAGCAGGCCCGCCCGCAAGTGCACGATATCCAGCGCGGTCAGGCCAGCGCGCAGCTGGTGATCGTCCATGTAGGTGATGGGGTGCGCCGCGATATCCAGCGGGAACCCCGACGCATCTCGCAGGGTACGCGGCCCCAGCAGCGGCAGCACCAGATAACGTGAATCTTCCCAGCCCCAGACGGCCAGGGTCTGGCCGAAATCTTCACGCTCGGCGGTAATCTCCATATGCGTCGCATAATCCAACAGCCCCCCGATACCCACCGTGGAGTTGATCAGAAAGCGCGACGTGGCCAGCCCCGCATTGGCAGGCTTGCCTTGCAGCAAACTGTTAATGGCCGTGCGGATTTCTCCCAGGTTGGAGAAGAAATTACCTACGCCAGTCTGCACCGGCTGAGGGGTGACGGTTTTGTACCCCGTGGCCACAGGCTTCAGTGCGTAGCGATCGAGCACGTCATTGAAAGCGAACACTCGCCGATTGAAGCCTTCCCAAGGGTCTTCCGGATGCGCTGACTGCTCAACGGCACCCTCTTCGCGCTCGCCGTCGCGCTCCTGGGGAGACGTGCTGGCACATCCCCCCATGGCCAACGTGGCCAGCAACAGAACGGGGAGCCAGGGGCGCCACGTTCCGGGAGCCGTGTCTTGCGTGGCAAACAACCTCAGCATGGGGTTTCCTCTTTTCACATCATCAACGCATCTTCAAAGTGTACAACGCCAACGCTTCGCCGCTGACGTGGTTTTCACGACGTACTTATCACAAGTACTTATCACAAGTACTTATCCAAAGTACTTAGCCCAGGTACTTAGCCTTCTCGGCGAAGGATCACGCTACCCGCGCTGTACCCTGCACCAAACGAACAGATCACCCCAATATCGCCTTCCGCCAGGTTCTCGCGATGCAGGTGGAAAGCGATGATGGACCCCGCCGAGCTGGTATTGGCGTAGCGGTCCAGGATGATCGGCGCCTGCGGCACATCAGGCTCCTGGCCCAGCACCTTACGGGCAATCAGGTCGTTCATGTGGCGATTGGCCTGGTGTAACCACATCCGCGAAAGGTCCTCACCGCTCAATTCCAGGGAGGCCAGGTGCTCGGTGATCAGCCTGGCCACCAGCGGGCAGACTTCCTTGAACACTCGCCGTCCCTCTTGCACGAACAGCTTGTCCAGGGCCAGCGGGTCGCTGTCGGTGACTCGATTGAGAAAACCGGCATTGTTACGAATGGCGTTGGAAAACTGAGTGACCAGGCGTGTCCCTAGAATCGCATAACGCTCACTGGCCACGGCCACCTCACTGCTTTCCAGTACCATAGCAGTACAAGCATCGCCGAAAATAAAGTGGCTGTCACGGTCTGTGAAATTCAGGTGTGCCGAGCAGATCTCGGGATTGACGATCAGCGCACGTTTCACCCGCCCTGCCGCAATCGCATTGGCCGCGGTCTCCAGCGCAAACGTGGCGGAGCTGCACGCCACGTTCATGTCAAAGCCGTAGCCCGACGTGCCCAGCGCTTGCTGCACTTCCACGGCCACGGCCGGGTAGGCGCGCTCCAGGTTCGAGCAGGCCACGATGACCAGCTCAATATCCGCCGCCGATACCCTGGCTGCCGCCAATGCCTGACGCGCAGCTTCGGTCGCCATCTCACACTGAATCGACGGCTCGTCGTTGTCACGTTGTGGCAGTTTAGGCCGCATTCGCTCAGGGTCAAGAATCCCGGCGGCATCGAGCACGTAACGACTCTTGATACCCGAGGCCTTCTCGATGAACTCGGTACTCGAATAGGCCAGCGCTGCCCGCTCACCCTGGGCAATGGCCTCGGCATGGCGCGCGTTCTCGCGATCTACCCATGCATTGAAGGCAGCGACCAGCGCTGCATTATCGACCGAGTGTTCCGGCGTATAGAGTCCTGTTCCGGTAATCACTGCCTGTGTCATGCCAATCTCCTTCATTGAATGCCTTGCCCGCGGGTGATCTCTTCCCAACGCTTTTCCAGGCGTTTTGCCGATACCGGCATGTGCGTGCCCAACTGCTGCGCAAACAGCGACACTCTCAATTCCTGTATCCACCAACCGAACGCCACCAGCGTCGGGTCTTCGGCCGCGCCACGGCGCTCGCTCTTGCGCCGTGCGTCAAAGCGCGCTTCGAGGACTTGGACATCCTGCATCAGCATTTGGTCCCTGCCTCGCTCCCGGGCGGCCTTTTCCAAGCGAATCAGCGCAGCTTCCATGTAGCGTGGATACTCCGTGAGCCACTCGTCCGCATCACGAATGAAGCCTGGGTAAACCAGCCGCTGCATCTGCGCACTGACATCGCTATAGACCAGCGCCAGTGCAAAATTAAGTTTCCCTTTCAGAATCTTGCTGACGGCAAGATGGCCTTTCAGTGCCTCTTCGACACGCCCCAGAACGGTCTCGGCATGGGCCACCAGTTGAGGCTGCGTCTTTGTCAGTCGCTCGGCCAGCTCACCGGCAGAACGCGGTAGCGGATGCTGTGCCACGACCTGTGTAAACACCGCCAGCAGCAAATCCTCGACCAGGGCCTGCTTGCTGCCTACCTTCGCGAACAGCAGCGCGCACTTCTCGACCCCCGATAGCCGTTTGATGGCTTTAACCTGCTCAGGCAGTTTGGCAATGGCTAACCGGGCTACCCCTTCCTGATGCGCAAACTGCGCCTTGGCGGGATGATCGAACAGGCTGACCTTGAAGTGCCCGCCCTCAGCGACCAAGGCCGGGTAGGCTTCCACGCGAATGCCCGCCTGGGTGGTGACACGAGATTCAGGCAGCGGCGATGCGGGCAGCTCTTCCAGCGTGGGTGCCTGGCTGGCCTGCTCGGCCAGCGCCTGGGCGCCGGCACTGGCGGCTTCCTCGAAGCGCCGCTCAAGGGCACGTACATCACGCCCTTGCCCCAGGGTCTTGCCACCATGATCGACCACCCGCACATTCATGCGCAGGTGGGGCGGCAGCAGGTCGAGGCGCCAGTCGTCGGGGCGAACCCGCGTGCCGGTACGCCGCCGGATGAACTCGCCAAGCGCTTCGGTCAAGGGGCGCTCGTCCGGCACCAGCGTTTCCAGGGCGGCATCGACCCAATCGGGGATGGGCACCACCTGGCGGCGCAGGCTTTTGGGCAGCGACTTGAGCAGCGCAATACACTTCTCGCGCAGCAGGCCGGGCACCAGCCAGTCGAGGGCATGGGCAGGCAGCTGCGGCAGCATCGCCGCGGGCACGGTAAGGGTGACGCCATCGTCCTCGGCATCCGGGTCGAAGTGATAGCTCACCGGATAGGCCACGCCCGCCAGGGTGAGGTGATCCGGGTACTGCGCCTGGGTCACGTCATGGGCATCACGAGCCTTGAGCGCCTCAAGATCGAACTTCAGAAGCTCGGGCTGTTGCTGCTCGGCCTGCTTGCGCCAGTGTTCGAAGCCCTTGCCATTGACGATGTCCGCCGGGATGCGCTCGTCGTAGAAGGCGAACAGGCTCTCTTCGTCCACCAGTATATCGCGCCGTCGGGCACGATCTTCCAGCGCTTCGACCTCTTCGATCAACGCCCGATTATAGGCAAAGAACGCGCCTCGCGTCTGGAATTCGCCTTCGACCAGCGCACGACGAATAAACAGCTCCCGCGACTCCTGGGGTGCAATGGGGCCATAGTGCACCCGGCGCCGCGCAACGATAGGCAGGCCAAACAGGGTCACCTGCTCGAACGCCACCACCTGGGCGCGCTTCATTTCCCAGTGGGGCTCGCTGTAGCTGCTTTTGACCAGATGCTGCGCCTGCGGCTCGATCCACTGGGGGTCGATTTTGGCCACGGTACGGGCAAACAGCTTGGTGGTTTCGATCAGCTCGAAGGCCATGACCCACTTGGGGCTCTTCCTGGCCAACCCGGAGCTGGGATGGATCATGAATTTGCGGTTGCGAGCGCCCAGGTATTCGCGGTTCTCCAACAGCGTTCCCAAATTGGACAACAAACCCGACAGCAGCGCCTGATGCAGCTTGCCAGAGGTTTTACGCCGCGCCTGCCTGGCCTGCTCTTCGCTTTCGTCTTCATCGCGAGGCAGCGGTGGCGGCACCTCGATATCCATGTCACGCAGCAGCTGACGCAGTTGGCGGAACGTATCGTGCCACTCGCGCATGCGCAGATAGTTGATGTAGTGCTCACGGCACCAGCGGCGCAGCTGATTGCCCGAGAGCGCCTCGCGAGCATTCTCGATGCCATGCCATAGGTTGAGCAAAGCGACGAAGTCGGAATCCGGGTCGTGCCAGCGCTGATGCGCCTGGTCGGCCGCCTGGCGCTTGTCGGCAGGCCGCTCTCGCGGGTCCTGAATGGCCAGCGCCGAGACCACCACCAGCACGTCGCGCAGGCTGCCCCGTTCGGCCCCCGCCAGCACCATGCGCGCCAGTCTTGGGTCGATGGGCAGTTTGGCCAGCTTACGGCCCAGCGGGCTTAACTGGTGCTTGTCGTCCACCGCACCCAGCTCGAACAGCAGCCGGAAACCATCCTTGATGAAGCGGCCGTCCGGCGGGTCGACAAACGGAAAGTCTTCGATGTGCCCCAGCTTCAGCGCCAGCATGGACAGAATCACCGACGCCAGGTTGGTGCGCTGAATTTCGGGGTCGGTAAACGCCGGGCGAGCCAGAAAGTCGTCTTCATCATACAGCCGAATGCACACCCCTTCGGCCACCCGGCCACAGCGCCCCTTGCGCTGGTTGGCGCTGGCCTGGCTGATGGGCTCGATGGGCAGCCGCTGGATCTTGGCACGGTAGCTGTAGCGACTGATACGCACCAGGCCCGGGTCGATGACATAGCGAATTCCCGGTACGGTCAGCGAGGTTTCCGCCACGTTGGTGGCCAGCACGATACGTCGCCCGCGATGGGGGGCGAACACGCGATTTTGCTCTTCGTTGGACAGCCGCGCATAGAGCGGCAAAATGTCGGTGCCTTTCAGGTCGGCACGGCGCAGCGTATCGGCGGTTTCCCGAATGTCACGCTCACCGGGCAGAAACACCAGCACGTCCCGGGGGCCGTGGAGCCAGCCTTTCTGGCGCTCGATGGCCTCGATCTCCTGCACGGCATGAAGAATACCCTCTTGCAGCGTGCGGTCTTCCTCGTCCTCTTCGCTGCGCACCAGCGGGCGATAAAGGACATCCACCGGGTAGGTACGGCCCGAGACTTCGACCACCGGAGCCGACGCGTCAGGCGTGCCGAAGTGGGCCGCAAAGCGCTCGACGTCGATGGTGGCGGAGGTGATGATCACCTTCAGGTCCGGGCGTTTAGGCAGCAAACGCTTCAGGTAGCCCAGCAGAAAATCGATATTGAGGCTGCGCTCGTGGGCTTCATCGATGATCAGGGTGTCGTAGCGCAACAGCAGCGGGTCGTGCTGGGTTTCGGCCAGCAGAATCCCGTCGGTCATCAGTTTGACCAGCGTCGTGGGCGTACTCTGGTCATTGAACCGTACCTGATAGCCCACCTGCTCACCCAGTGCCACCTCCAGCTCATCGGCAAGCCTGGCTGCCACGCTGCGCGCCGCCAGCCTGCGCGGCTGGGTGTGGCCAATCAGGCCCTGGCGTCCGCGCCCCAGCTCCAGACACATCTTGGGCAGCTGAGTGGTTTTACCCGAGCCGGTTTCACCGGCCACGACAACCACCTGGTGCTCCCGAATGGCCGCCAGAATGTCCTCGCGACGCTCGACGACGGGCAGCTCACCGGGGTAGTTCAAGGCAACACGCAAGGCTTCCCGCTGGGCCAGCAGCTGCGTGGCCTTTGCCATATCGCGGCGCAGCTCGTTGACACCACGGTCGATCGGCTTGTTGTCACCCTGCCGTCGCTTCAAGCCCGACACACGCCGGGCCAGGCGCTCACGGTCGCGTAGCATGACATCACCCAGCGATGCGTCGAGTACCGCCAGCGAAGCAGCAGGATCTTGTGGGGATTCAGTGCGAGAAGAGTGCGTGTCGGTGGTCACGTTAGGCTCGGTTTCCATCTCAGAATAAAACGTCGGCCCACTCATGGAGTGGGCCGACCATTGTACCGCTTTCAATCACGTGACGCCTAACGCCAGCCAATATGGCCGTGTATCAGGCCTTGTTGGCTTCCTGGTCGCGCAGCTGGCGGCGCAACACTTTACCCACATTGGTCTTGGGCAGCTCATCGCGGAACTCGACGTACTTGGGTACTTTGTAGGCGGTCAGCTCCTTTTTGCACCAGGCGCGCAGCGTCTCGGCATCCAGCTGGCTGTTTTGCGACACGACGAAGAGCTTGATAGCTTCGCCGGCGTTTTCATCGGCCACCCCGACGGCAGCCACTTCCAGCACGTCAGGATGCGCGGCCACGACGTCTTCCACTTCGTTGGGGTAGACGTTGAAACCGGACACCAGAATCATGTCCTTCTTGCGATCGACGATCTTGATATAGCCATCATCTTGAAGAACGGCGATATCACCGGTGTGGAACCAGCCCTGCTCATCGATGGAGTTACGCGTTTCGTCTTCACGCTGCCAGTAGCCTTTCATGACCTGAGGCCCTTGCACGCACAGCTCCCCTGGCTCGCCAAACGGCACGTCGTTGCCCTCGCTGTCCACCACCTTCACCGCCGTACCTGCCACGGGTTTGCCGATGGTGCCCAGTTGAATGGCGTCGCTGGGGTTGAAGCTGACGATGGGGGACGTTTCCGTCAGCCCGTAGCCTTCGGCAATCGGGCAGCCGGTGGTCTCTTCCCAGCGCTGGGCGGCTGCCTTGGTCAAGGCCATGCCGCCGGAAATGGTCAGCTTGAGTTTCGAGAAGTCGAGCTGGCGGAAATCATCACGGTTGCACAGGGCATTGAACAGCGTGTTCAAACCAATGAAACCGGTGAACGGCAGCCCTTTCAACTCCTTGACGAAGGCTGGCAAATCACGCGGATTGGTAATCAGCAGCGAGTGGTTGCCGGTTTCCATCAGGAACAGGCAGTTAACGGTAAACGTGTAGATGTGGTACACCGGCAGCGGCGCAATGACCAGCTCCTCACCGTCGGTCAGATGCTCCCCAATGGCCGAGCGAGCCTGCAGCATGTTGGCCACCAGGTTGCGGTGCGTCAGCATTGCCCCTTTGGGCATGCCGGTGGTGCCACCGGTGTACTGCAGCGCGGCCAGATCTTCCTGGGTGCGGTCTACCGGCCGATGGGTGAGCGAAGCGCCCTTCTTCAGCGCATCGCGAAAACCAACTGCGCTGGGCAGCGAGTAGGCGGGCACCATTTTCTTGACGTGCTTGACCACGGCATTGATCAGCCAGCGCTTGGGCACGTCGTGCAAATCCCCCAGCTGGGTGACCAGCACGTGCTTGATGTCGGTCTTGTCCAGCACCTTCTCGAGCTTGTCGGCCATGTTGGCCAGAATCAGGATGGCCTTGGCGTTTGAGTCCTTGAACTGATGAGCCATTTCACGCTCGGTGTAGAGCGGGTTGGTATTCACCACCACCAGACCAGCACGCAGTGCGCCGAAGACGGCCACCGGGAACTGCAGTACGTTGGGGAGCTGGATGGCGATCCGATCCCCCGGCTCCAGATCAGTTTCATGCTGCAGCCAGGCGGCGAAATCCGCTGATAAGCGGTCCAGGTCGGCAAAGCTGAGCGTCTTGCCCATGCAGGTAAAGGCTGGCTTCTGGGCGAAGCGCTTCACTGCCGAATGGAATACATCGGTGACCGAGTCGTACTGCTCCAACCCTTCAAGCGCTGGGCCGCGTAAAATGGGGGTGCTGGCGTGTTCGCTCATGGGGAATCTCCGCTATCCGTGTCGATGCTGTACCGACCTTGTTATTGTGGCGAGGCTATCAAGTAGTTCATGAACGCCAACCATATACGACGTCCGGCAGACTGTAAAACGAACGATTGAAACTTGCGTTTCAACTTTAGCTTAAAGCCCTTCGACCCTCACCACCGTTCTGGTCATGCCATTTCTTTAGCATAGTCAGGATTTTGGGCCATAACGCGCACGGATTTCTCCCCCACGCCATACCAGCAGTTCACCCGGCGCCATACGCTGCCAGGCTTCATTGTGGGTCAGAGGCGCGGTGGCCACCACCGAAACGATATCGTTGGGCGTGGTGTGCTCGACGAAATTGACCGTCATCTCGGCATCCGAGAGTTCCGCCTGCCCAAACGGTGCCCGTCGAGTGATGTGCGCCAGTTTGGTAGAACAGTAGCAATAGAGATAGACACCGTCCGAGAGCAGCAGGTTGAACACCCCCAGCCCGCGCAGCTGTTCACACAGCGCGTGCAGGGTTTCCCAGAGCACGTCAGGTGACTCAGGGGGCGTGGGGAAGCGCTGGCGCAGCTCGCCCATCAGCCAGCAAAAAGCATGCTCACTGTCGGTACTGCCCACGGGGGTGTAGAGCCCCAGCGGAAGCTGCTGCCAGTCACTCAGTTGCCCGTTATGGGCGTAGCACCAGGGCCGCCCCCACATCTCACGGGTAAAAGGGTGCGTATTGGCCAGCCGAACGCCCCCCACGTTGGCCTGGCGGATATGGCTGATGACCACATGGGACTTGATCGGGTAGTCGCATATCAGCCGCGCGATGGGCGAATCCACTGAGGGATGAGGGTCGCGAAACTCTCGATAGCCGCCCTCTTCATAGAACGCAATGCCCCAGCCATCGCGGTGGGGCCCCGTACCGCCGCCTCGGTGCAGAAACCCCGAAAAGCTGAAGCAGATATCCGTGGGTACATTGGCGCTCATACCCATCAACTCACACATGACAACGCCTCCCTGGCCGCTTGGGAGCTCAACGAATCACCGGCTCACGGCGGCGAACAGGCTGTGGCTCTTCGGCGCGCTGACGCCGCGCTGGGGCTTCTTCGACCGGCATCGGACGGCGCCACCACCACAATACGATGCCTACGCAAGCGCCCAGCGCCATGCCCAGCAATGCCCACAGCAAACCGCCGCGTAAACCGCTCACGCCATGTTCGAAAAAGCCCATCGCCGCTACCATGGCCGAGGGCGCCCAGCCCGTATAGAACTCGCCCTCTTCCACCAGCGGCAAGCGGTAATTGGCCGGCATCCACATGATGCCCGCCACGGCCCAGGTGATGGCCAATCGGGGCAGACGCGGTAACCAGGCCAGCGCAAAGTAAATGGCCATCATGACCAGCAGCGAGAGCCCGTAATAACTTAGCCACAGCAGTGACATTGAGTCAGCAAACAGCATAATACCCCTCATGTGGGTGGAAGCACCCGACGTTGATTTCCCGTTATGGTACCTGTCAATTTATGAAAGCACAGCCTGGTATGTACGAAGGCTCGCCCGTAGCACGCTATTATCGCGCCGATGACCCTGAATGGCACTGGTTGGAATCCCGTGACGCACCAGACGTTCAACCTTTTTTAGCCGACGCCAATCAGCAGCATGCCGACTGGTTTCGCCCCTTGACGCCGCTAGCCGACGCCCTCTACCACTCCCACTTGGCACGGCGCGAGCTGGCGGTCAAGAGTCTGGCCACGGAACTCGACCACTTTACCTGCTGGAGCGAGACAGGCGCCGACGACGACTACCCCTGCTGGTGGCGCCATCCCAACGGCCAGCCCCAGCGTAGCGAATGCTTTCTGGATGTGCGCGAGCGCGCGGCGAAGCAGCCGTTCTACGATATGGGGGACATGGCCCTCTCCCCCGACGAACAGTGGCTGGCCTGGACCGAAGACACCCAAGGGGATGAGCGCTACACCCTCTGGCTGAAAGCGTTGCCCAGCGGCACTCCCCGCCAGTTGCTCGAAGACATCGGGCCGTCGGTGTGCTGGGCAGAGGACCAAACCGCCCAAGGCGCGACGCTGCTGTTTACCCGCTTTGACGACACCCAACGCCCCGATAGCCTGTGGCGACTGTGGGTAGGGCTCAATAGCGACGCCCAGGTAGACACCGACGCTCAGGCTAGCGCACCGACACTGATCCTGCGTGAAGACGACCCGGAGTTCTGGCTGGGCGTTGGCAAGACCCGCTCGCGTCAATGGCTGATCATCGAGAGCGGCTCGAAAGATACCACGGAGGTCCACGCCCTGCCCGCCCACCAACCCGCCGCGAGCCCAGTATGCCTGCATGGGCGCACGAATGGCGTGGAGGTCAGCATCGACCATCGGCCGGGGGCTTTCTACCGGCTACACAATCAGGCAGGGCCACACTTTGCCCTGGATACGCGTGCCGACACACTGGAAGATACGGGCTGGCAAAGCCTGCTGCCCCCGCGGGAGGACGCCACGCTGGAAGGAGTCGATGCGTTCGCCTGGGGGCTGATCGTGGCCGAACGCAGTCATCAGGAAGCTCAGGTGCGGTTGAGGCAACTGAGCCTGGCCGAAGACGGCCATACGCTTATCGAAGATCACTACCTGGCGCTACCCGACACGCCTGTCTCGCAGCTTCTGGAGGACATGCCCCACTTCGATGCCCGCACGCTCCACCTGCGGGAAGAGTCTTTTACCCACCCGCCCCGCTGGTTTGCGCTGAACCTGGACAGCGGTGAGCGCACGCTACTCAAGCAAGTGCCGGTATACGGCAGCCTCTCCCCAGAGCAGCTGGTCAGCCGCCGGATCTGGGCCACCAGCCACGACGGTGAACAGGTGCCCGTTTCCGTGGTCATGCGTGCCGATCTGGTCGGGCAGCCTCTGCCGACGCTGCTATATGGCTACGGTGCCTATGGCGAAGCGCTCGACCCCTGGTTTTCGATTGCCAGGCTGGAGCTCCTGGAGCGTGGCGTAGCCTTTGCCGTGGCTCACGTGCGCGGCGGCGGCGAGCGCGGCGAACCGTGGTACCTGGCAGGCAAGATGGCCAACAAGGAAAACAGCTTTCATGATTTCCTGGCTGCCCGCGAGGCGCTGGTGTCCGAGCAGGTCAGCCAGCCTGAACGGATCGTCGCCTGTGGTGCCAGCGCGGGCGGGCTGCTGGTGGGTACCTGCCTGAACCGGGCACCAGAGGCGTTCTGCGCTGCCGTGCTCGACGTGCCGTTTTTGGATGTACTGCGCACCATGCAGAATCCCGAGCTGCCGTTGACCACCGCCGAGTACACCGAATGGGGCAACCCGGAGATCAACGAGGTTCGCGAGCGGATCGCCGCTTACTCTCCCGTGGATAATATTCGCCCTCAGCGTTACCCGGCGCTATGGATCGAAGGCAGCTGGTTCGATACCCGAGTCAGCTATTGGGAGCCCGCCAAGTTCTATGCTCGCGTGACCCAGGCTCAGCAGGGAAGCGCCCCGATTCTGCTGCACACCGACATGACCAGCGGCCACGGCGGCGCCTCCGGCAGATTCAAGGCCTGGCGCGACGCGGCACGCCAGGATGCCTTCATTCTGTGGGCGTTGGGTCTCGTGACAAGGCCTGAATAAAATGAGCCAGCGGTGATGGTCCTGCCATGGATGGCAGCGCATTGCGTTTCGCTTGGCGGTCAGGACATGGGAATGACCGCAATGATATGCTCTTCGAGATGCCGCTCCGGCACCTCATCCTGTGATACCGCAAAGCCTCTGACGCTCACTCCCTTACGATGCACTCGCTCGGCGTCGTTGCTCAACAGCGGATGCCAACCCGCCAACTTGCGCCCTTCGGCCACCCGACGGTAGCCACAAGTATGCGGCAGCCAGGTAAACTCTTTTACCAGCGCTGGCGTCAGCTGCGTGCAGTCCGGCACGCTGGCAAAGCGATTCTCGTAATCACTGCATTGGCAGCTGTGTAGATCCAACAGCCGGCAAGCAACGTTCAGAATAGCCAATTCCTGAGTGTCATCGTCATGCAGCTTCAACAGGCAGCACTGGCCACAGCCATCGCAGAGCGCTTCCCACTCTGGCGCGGTCAACTCCTCCAGCGGATAGCGCTCCCAGAAGCGCTCACGTAATGTGGTTTCCATGTTCGGTTCTCTTTCGGGTAGGTGCGTGATCGCCGACGCCGATCAACGGGCGCTGGTGTCATTGCCGCTGCTGGTCAAGTGCGCCTGACACTCGCGCCACAGCACGCTGAAGTCAGCCTCAAGAAGGGCGTAATCATCGTATAGCCAGGGGACCAGCTCGGCCAAACGATTCGGGCCTGTCAAACGCCTGCCGATGCCTGCCACCGCCTGACAAGTAAAGTCGAAGTCGGCGTAGCGGCGCAACCAGTCCTGTTCGACCAGCACGGGCATCATGCTGGCCAGCCGTTGGGGAGCAGGCCTGGCCGACAGTAGCTGGTAACAGCGCTCGATGAGCTGATGCTGCCGTTCACCCGCCTGCTGCTGGGCAATGAAGTGGTCCCACACCAGATCGAGGGCAATACCGGCATAGCGGCGCTGTTGCCTGGGAGCCCGATGACGGGCAGCCAGCACCCGGGGGTGCTGATCCACCCAGGCATCCACACGGCGGTGATGGCGAATGCCGTCGGCCACGCTGGTCGGCCAGCCGGAAAGGTCTCTGCCCTTGACCCCATCGGCAATCAGGTTGCCGTAGAGAAAACCATCGTTGCCGGGTCGTGCCAACCAGGCATGGGCCAGAAAATTCATTCTGGCATCATCACGAGCGGCGGGCAGATTCAGCGCGATGCAGGTCCAGCAGGTACGGCTCCTTGGCGGGGGGCATCTGCAGGTAGAACCCCTGCTCTTCAATGGCCGCCATGACATCGCGGGCGGCCACGCGTGCCAATGACTTCTCCTCGGTCAGGATCATGGTCAGCACCGGGACGGGCTTGCCGAAAGTCGCCATCAAGGCCTCGGGCACGTCTACCAGGCCCTTGCGCTTGTCCACGTAAAGGTACATCTCTTCTTTTCGTGAGCTTCTAAAAATCTCGCAAAGTAACTTCTCGCTCATTCCGACGTTTCCTCTAAGGCTCGTTGAAGGTCCTGACCCAGACAGACTCCGCGCCAACCGTGCAGCTCATCGAGCGGCTCGCCGGCCATGGCCTGCATGACCAGCGCTTCGATATCACGACGACGAAGCAGCATTTCCGGCGCAATCCCCAGGGCCGCAGCCTTTTCTGCCACGACCTGCTTGATGGCCTTGAAGCGGCGCTTGAAAGGCGGTTGCATGGGGTCAGGCCAGCGAGCAGGCAAGGCGCTTTCAGGACAATGTTGCGCCTGCTTCACCCAGCCTAGCAGGGCATCGCCCTCCTTCTTGACCAGCGTGGGCTTGACGCCATCCACCTCTGCCAGCTCATAGCGATTACCGGGCATTTTTTCGGCCACGGCAAACAACAGCTTGTCGCTGACCAGCCAGTTGCGCGGCAGGTCACGCCGCCGGGTCTCCCCTTCCCGCCAGATGGTCATCAGCCGATACGCTTCCAACTGGCGTGGTGCCAGACGCCACAGCTGACGCTGACGGGTATACCACTGGCCATCGCTCTCTTCGTCACGACCTGCCTGCTCGATGAGTGCTGCACACTCTTCCTCGACCCAGCCAAGCCGTCCAAGCTCGGCCAACTGGGCAACCTGACGCTTCCAGACCTGCAGCAGATAGGTCACGTCCAGCGCGGCATATTCACACTGCGACGCGGTCAAAGGCCGCTCCAACCAGTTGGAGCGAGTCTCTTCCTTGGGCAGCGTGTCACCTATCCAGTGCTCTACCAGCTTCTGATACCCCATTCCCGGATTCTCGCCCAGAAAGGCTTGCGCCACTTGGGTGTCGATCAGCGGCGTCGGCAGCGTTCCCGCCCAGTGCTGAAATACCTCGAGGTCTTCGCTGCAGGCATGCAGCAGCTTGGGAACCCGACTCTGCAACAGAGCCTTGAAAGCGGGCGTACAGGGTGTCACCAGGGGGTCTACCAGATAGGCGGTTTCACCCCCGGCAAACTGAATGAGCGCAGGCACGGGAAAGAAGGTGTTCTCACGAAAGAACTCGGTATCCAGTGCAATGACCTCTGCGCTGGCCACCTGCTGGCAGGCGGCATCCAGCGCCTCGGCGCTGTCGATCCATTGATACAAGGAGGAGGTTGAAGAGGACAATTCGGTCTTCCAGGTTGTCACAACCGCCTTGGCGCTTGCGTTTTATCCGACTTAATCGCTAGCAAAAGGCTGACGACCGTTAAAGGCACGACTCAAGGTGCCACCATCCACATACTCGAGCTCCCCCCCCATCGGGACACCGTAAGCAAGACGAGAAAACGCCACACCGTACTGAGCAAGCTGGGCTGCGATGTAATGCGCCGTCGCCTCGCCTTCTACCGTAGGGTTGGTGGCCAGCACGATCTCGCGAATGTGCCCTTCGGCCACTCGGCTTTCCAATAGCGCCAAGCCCAAGGCATCAGGGCCTACACCGTCCAGCGGTGAAAGGTGGCCATGCAGAACGAAGTAGCGACCCTGAAAGCCGCCCGCCTCTTCGATGGCGAGCTGATCCGCTGGCGACTCGACCACGCACAGCAAGCTGTCGTCGCGGCGCGGGCTCTCGCACAAGGCGCATATGTCGGCCTCGGTCAGCGTGCGGCAGTGCTGGCAATAACCCACGTCTTCGATGGCACGCAGGATCACCTCGGCAAGCCGTTGCCCGCCGGGGCGCTCACGCTCCAGAAGGTGCATCGCCATGCGCTGGGCCGTCTTGGGCCCAACGCCAGGCAGCACGCGAAACGCATCCATCAACTGCTCTATGAGGGGGGAAAAGCGCATGGATCAGAACGGCATCTTGAAGCCAGGCGGAAGGTTAAGGCCCGCCGTTGCCTCTTCCATTCTGGCTTTCGAGTTGGCTTCTACCTTGCGCACAGCGTCGTTGACGGCCGCGGCCAGCAGGTCTTCCAGCAACTCCTTGTCTTCCTCCATGACGCTTTGGTCGATGGCCACGCTGATCACATCGTGGCGGCCGTTCATGACGACCTTCACCATGCCAGCGCCCGCCTCACCATGCACTTCTGCCTTGGCGACCTCTTCCTGAGCGCGCTGCATTTTTTCCTGCATTTCCTGGGCTTGCTTCATGATGTTGCCCATTCCGCCTTTGAACATGCGGTGATCTCCTGAGTGATATGACTGAAGTGATGGGGTCAAGAGTGCGATGCGGGTTTTACCGTCGACTCAATCAGCGTAGCCCCAAAAGCGTGACGTAACTTCTCAATATTGGGGTCACGATAAAGTAGATCAACCGCTTCGGCATGCCGCTCTTGTTGAAGACGCTCTTCCTGCTGCCGAGGGGTCTCAATTCCCGTGTCCAGCGCCGCCACCTTGAAGTGCACTTTTCTGGGTAGACCAATCCCGCTCAACGCGCGCTCGATGCGCTGGTTGTGCACCTCAGCTTGCATGGCCGACTGCGATGGGTCCAGACGCAGCACCAGCGTGGCGCCATCATCGCTTTCCACCTGACAGTGTGCCGCGAGGTTGCGGGTCAACCCCCCAAGGACCAGCGCATCAAAGCATTTCAGCCATCCGGCATGATCCAGCGGGCCTGCCGACGAGGGGGATGCCGACGGCGTAGCCTGGGGATGCGGGTGTATAGGCTCTGGCTCTGGCTCTGGCTCTGGCTCTGGCTCTGGCTCTGGCTCTGGCTCTGGCTCTGGCTCTGGCTCTGGCTCTGGCTCTGGCTCTGGCTCTGGCTCTGGCTCTGGCTCTGGCTCTGGCTCTGGCGCGAGCATAGCGGCCTGATTCACTTCGTCAAGCGACCAGGGCGGCGGCTCCTCTGCTGGCTGCGCCACAGCAGAGCGACTCTCTGGTGAGCGACTCTCTGGTGCGTTTTGGGGCGGCTCAGCAGATACCCGCTCAACAGGCGTTTGCGGCGGTGCAGCCTGCGCAGCGGACGGCGCAGGCTCAGGCTTTTTTACCTCGGGCTCAACGGCCGGGGGCTGAGCAGCCGGGTCCACCGCCGGTTCACGACGCAGCGGCAGCGGCACCGTGGGCGGTTTTGGAACCCCTTGCGGGCGAAACGCCAGCATCCTCAACAGCGTCATTTCCAGCGCGCTGCGCAGGTCAGGGGCATGCGCCATGTCACCCCGCCCCTGGATGCCGATCTGGTAGTAAAGCTGCAGGTCTTCGGCGGTAAAGCGCCCAGCCAGCTGCTGAATCTGGGCGCGGTCACCGTGACTGTTATCCACCGCGTCAGGCAGCATCTGGGCTACGGCCAGCCGGTGTAAAATGGCGGTCAGCTCATCCAGCACGGCGGCAAAGTCCGGCCCCTGCTCGGCGAGCTGAGCGACCTCCTGCAGCAGCTGTTGAACGTCCACGTTCGCCAGCGCCTCTACCAGCGCCAGTACGTGACGGTGATCCAGCGTACCCAGCATCGCCGCAACATCGCCATGGCGTACCGCCCCCTGACCAAAAGCAATGGCTTGATCGGTCAGACTCATGGCATCGCGCATCGAGCCCGCCGCAGCCTTGCCCAGCAACCAAAGCGCACTCTCATCGTACTCGACGCCTTCTTTACCCAGCACGAAGCTGAGGTGTTCGACCACCCGCTCAGGTGGCATGTGCTTCAGAGTGAACTGCAAGCACCGGGAGAGCACGGTGGCAGGCAATTTTTGCGGGTCAGTGGTCGCCAGCAGAAACTTGACGTGGGGCGGGGGTTCTTCCAGTGTCTTCAGCAGCGCATTGAAGCTGCTGGTCGACAACATGTGCACCTCGTCGATCAGGTACACCTTGTAACGCCCTTGGGTAGGCGCGTACTGAACGTTGTCCAGCAGCTCGCGGGTATCTTCGACCTTGGTTCGCGACGCGGCATCGACTTCGATCAGGTCGACGAAGCGCCCCTGATCAATCGCCTCACAGCTGGGGCACTGGCCACAAGGGGTCGACGTAACGCCCTCGTCACCACGCCCATTGGCGGTGCAGTTCAGGCACTTGGCCAATATCCGTGCCAGGGTGGTCTTGCCGACGCCACGCGTGCCGGTGAACAGGTACGCGTGGTGCAAACGCCCCTGGTCAAGAGCATTGACCAGGGCGCGCTGGACATGGGCCTGCCCCACAAGCTCGTGGAATGTGCGTGGCCGCCATTTACGGGCCAGAACCTGATAGCTCATGGAGCAAAACTTCCTTGGGCGCTGTTCTTGGGTTAGGCGTCGGTGCCGTTTTCAGCAGCGCCAGCACGCTGGGCAGCTTGCTTGATCAACTTCTCGAGTTCGCCACTCTGGTGCATTTCCATCACGATATCGCATCCGCCGACCAGCTCCCCTTCTACCCACAGCTGTGGGAAGGTAGGCCAGTTGGCAATTTTAGGCAGTTCGGCACGAATATCGGGATTGTCCAGCACGTTGACGAAAGCAAAACGCTCACCGCAGCTCATCAGCGCCTGAACCGTCTGCGCAGAGAAACCACACTGCGGCAACTGAGGCGTACCCTTCATGTAGATGAGAATCGGGTTTTCAGTGATTTGACGCTGGATATTGTCAGCCGTGGTGCTCATGGGATGCTCCTCGATAAAAGATATGGTCTCTTCCAGTGTACGCAATTCGGCCACTGGCTTTAACCCTGCGACCGGGTCATCGTCAGTCTTGATCCTGCAGGTCAATACCTGAGCAAACGACTCGGTCATATTGCGTGGCGGATATTCTACGCATGCCGCTTGCGTTGCGCATCCCCTGCGGCCTCGCTAGGATGGTGTTTTTGCGCGGAGAGACGTCACCATGGCGACACGCCATTTCCTTACCCTGCTGGATTTGACCCCTGAAGAGCTGGACTATCTGATTCAGCGCGCCATCAAGATCAAGACGGATCTCAAGGCCAACGGACCGGTTTACACGCCGCTGCCCAACCGCACTCTGGCAATGATTTTCGAGAAGTCCTCCACGCGCACCCGTGTTTCCTTCGAGACCGGCATGGCCCAGTTTGGTGGCCACGCCCTGTTTCTGTCTCCCCGCGACACCCAGCTGGGTCGCGGCGAGCCCATCGAAGATACCGCCCGCGTGCTGGCCGAAATGGTCGATGCAGTGATGATCCGCACCTTCTCCCATGCAGGGCTGGAAGCGTACGCCAGCGCCAGCAGCGTGCCGGTCATCAATGCCCTCAGCGACGACTACCACCCCTGCCAATTGCTGGCAGACGTCATGACCTGGACCGAGCTGCGCGGCAGCGTCAAGGGCAAGACCGCCGTATGGATCGGCGATGGCAACAACATGTGCCACTCGTGGATCAATGCTGCCCGCCAGTTCGGTTTCCGCTTGAGAATTTGCTGCCCGGAAGGCTACGAGCCCCGCGACGACATCATGCAAGCCGCCGGCGACTGCATCACTCTGTTGCGCGACCCACAGCAAGCCGCTCAAGGCGCTGACCTGATCACTACCGACGTCTGGGCCTCCATGGGCCAGGAGCAGGAGCAAGCGAAGCGAGAAGCCGATTTCGCGGGCTTCCAGGTAACCGAAGCGATGCTCGATAGCGCTCACGCGGACGTCCTGTTCTTGCACTGCCTGCCAGCACATCGCGGCGAAGAGATCAGCCATACGCTGCTCGATGACCCGCGCTCGGTGGTCTGGCAAGAGGCAGGCAACCGTCTGCACGCACAAAAAGCCTTGATCGAGTTTCTGCTGCTGGGCAAGGTAGACGCCTAGTCGACGACAATGCCTGCTCACCCTGTGAGCGGGCATCGGCAGCGCAAGAGCCGGATGGCAAGCAACCATACCGCCATATGAAACACACAACAAAAAACGCCGCGTAAGATACGCGGCGCTTCGAAATTTTGGTGGAGCCTAGCGGGATCGAACCGCTGACCTCAACACTGCCAGTGTTGCGCTCTCCCAGCTGAGCTAAGGCCCCACATGCTGCCATTGCGGCAGCGGTGCGAATATTACTCCAGCACTTGCGTGAGGTCAAGAAATAAAGTGAACAAGCATTAACTAATTCTCCTTTGCCAAGAGCTGTGGCACTCTATACCCACGCAGCGTGCGTATCGCCCTAGTTCACGATGATTACCTGCAGGAGCCAGTCCCTTGATCAACGTTTTAATTGCCGATGATCACCACCTGGTGAGAACCAGTATCGCCCACCTGCTGAACGAAGAGAGCGATATCAAGATTGTGGGTGAAGTGGATGATGGCGAAACCTCAGTGACGCAAAGCCGACAATTGAAGCCCGACATCGTGCTGATGGATATTCGCATGCCGGGCATCGGCGGCCTAGAAGCCACCCGACGCATCAATCGCACGCTCTCGGACGTAAAAGTCATTATCCTCACGGCACACCTTGAAGATAGCGTACTGCGGCGCATGCTCGAAGCAGGCGCATCCGGCTTTCTCAGCAAGGGCGCCGACGCCACGGAAATGACCGAGGCCATCCGCCAGGTGTTTCACGGACGCCGCTATGTCAGCCAGGAAATCGCCCAGCGGCTGGCCCTCTCTCACTTCGATGATGAAGACAATCCTTTTAGCCACCTCTCGCATCGCGAACTGCAAATCGCGCTGATGATCGTCAACTGCCAGCGCGTACAGGACATCTCGGACCGTTTGCACCTGAGCCCTAAAACCGTCAATACCTACCGCTACCGCCTGTTTGACAAGCTACAAGTGGCTACCGACGTAGAGTTGACGCACCTCGCTCTGCGCCACGGGCTGGTGGAGGGCTTTGACGCCATCCTGGGATAGACCTACCATCGCTGCTTCTGCCCATGAGAAGCGCCGTTGATTCGCCATGCCCTTTGATGCCAAGCAGTTCCTCAGCTCCGTCAGCGCCTCTCCCGGCGTCTATAAAATGCTCGACGAACAGCAGAACACGCTCTACGTCGGCAAGGCCAAACGCCTCAAGGCACGCCTGGCCAGCTATTTCCGCGGCCAACTCAATGCCAAGACCCAGGCCATGGTCTCGCGCATTGCCGATATTCAGATCACCGTCACGCGCAGCGAAACCGAAGCGTTACTGCTGGAACAGACGCTGATCAAGGAACTACGCCCGCCCTACAATATCCTGCTGCGGGACGACAAATCCTATCCTTTCGTATTCGTGACCGACCGCCACCCCTACCCCGCTCTGGAGTACAAGCGCGCCCGGCAACGGCGTGGTGACGGCAAATACCTCGGCCCCTACCCCAGCAGCGGCGCGGTCAGGGAGAGCCTGACCCTGATGCAGAAAATCTTTCGTATCCGCAACTGTGAAGATAGCGTCTTCGCCCATCGCTCCCGTCCGTGCCTGCAGTACCAGATCGAACGCTGTAGCGCCCCCTGCGTGGACTACATCTCACAGCCAGAGTATCAGCGGGATGTCGACCATGCGGTCATGTGTCTGGAAGGCAAGAGCGAACACGTCACGCAGCTACTCACCGCAGAAATGGAGGCGGCGAGCCGGGCGCTCGATTTTGAAGAAGCCGCCCGCCTGCGTGACCAGATCCAGCAGCTGCGTCAAATGCAGCAGCGCCAGTTCGTCGATAACGAGAGCGGCGATGCAGATATTTTTGCGCTGGCTCAACGCCCCGGCGCACTGGGCATTTCCATCCTCAGCGTCCGCGATGGGCGCCTGCTGGGCGCGCGGCATCACACCCCCAAAAACGACCTTGACCTCCCCCCTGAGGCACTGCTGACCGAAGTGGTCAGCCAATACTATTTCGGCCAGCCCCATAGCGTGCCCAGCGAAGTGATCACCAATCTCCCGCTGGAAGACAGCGCGCTGATTGCCGACGCGCTTGCCCAACAGGCAGGCAAAAAAGTCCGCGTGACCCACCAGGTACGCGGTCATCGTGCCCAGTGGCAGCACCTGGCCATGACCAATGCCGAGCAGCAGCTCGCCTCGCAGTTGGCCAACACCACGCAGCTCACCGAACGCTTCACGTCACTGCAGCAAGCGCTGGGGCTACCCTCACTGCCGGAGCGTCTGGAGTGTTTCGACATCAGCCACAGCCAGGGCGAAGCCACCGTGGCTTCCTGCGTGGTGTTCGACCATCAGGGGCCACGCAAGAGCGACTACCGCCACTTTCGCATCGAAGGCGTGGCCGCAGGCGATGACTACGCCGCCATGCAGCAGGCGCTCACGCGACGCCTCAAGCGCGTAAAAAGCGGCGAAGCCATTGCACCTGACGTGCTGATCGTGGATGGTGGCAAGGGGCAACTGAACATGGCACGGCAAGTGCTGACCGACCTGCAGGTAACAGGGATCGTGCTGCTGGGCGTCGCCAAGGGCACCACGCGCAAGGCTGGGCTCGAAACCCTGTTTCTGGAAAGCAGCGACAACCCGCTGGTACTGGAGCCCGCGTCACCTGCCCTGCACCTCGTTCAGCATATTCGTGATGAGTCGCACCGCTTCGCCATCGCCGGGCATCGCGCAGCGCGTGACAAGGCGCGGCGCACGTCCACCCTGCAGGATATTCCCGGCATCGGCCCCAAGCGGCGCCGCGAATTGCTCAAGTTTTTTGGCGGCCTGCAGGGCGTGCAAAAGGCCAGCCGTGACGAACTCACTCGGGTGCCGGGCATCAGCGCCGCCCTGGCAGAGACGATTTATGTCACTCTGAACGGATAAAGCGGTGGTTAACATGGATGCAATGCGCCAAGGGGGATAGAATGACCGGGCACATTACACTCCGACTTTCATGATTCTCCGGCAAGGATCGCGCCCTGCGATGAATATACCCAACATACTGACACTGGCACGAATCGCGTTCATCCCACTTCTGGTAGTGCTTTTCTACCTGCCCTTTGGCTGGAGCATGCCGATGGCGGCCGGGCTGTTTGCCCTGGCATCGGTGACGGACTGGCTGGACGGCTATCTTGCCCGCCGCTGGAACCAATCGACACCGTTTGGCGCATTTCTGGACCCGGTAGCCGACAAGCTGATGGTCGCAGTGGCACTGGCGCTGCTCATCGAGCGCTTCGACACGCTGATATTGACGCTCCCCGCGCTGGTCATTATCGGTCGAGAAATCGTCATTTCGGCCCTTCGGGAGTGGATGGCCGAAATGGGCAAACGTGGCATGGTGGCCGTGTCGTGGATCGGCAAGCTCAAGACCACGCTGCAGATGGTCGCCATTCTGGTACTACTTGCGTTTCCGCCAGGCCATGAGATGGCCATGCTGGGCGTGGCTATCCTGTATGCTGCGGCGACCCTGACCTTGTGGTCCATGATTCAGTACCTGCGTGCAGCATGGCCGCACCTTAGCCGCTCGATGTAGTCGGGCTAAGCTCGCTTTTTTAAGCACTTAACGAATTGATTGATTGACAATCGCTGGGCGATGCGTATAATTCGCCCTCGAGTCAAGCGGGAATAGCTCAGTGGTAGAGCATCGCCTTGCCAAGGCGAGGGTCGGGAGTTCGAATCTCCTTTCCCGCTCCAATTTGGTTCAATCCAATGACTTGTCAGGCTGGATGGCAGAGTGGTTATGCAGCGGACTGCAACTCCGTGTACGCCGGTTCGATTCCGACTCCAGCCTCCATTTCCCCAGTGTATCGATTTTTTTCGACACACTGCCCGGATGGCGAAATTGGTAGACGCAAGAGACTTAAAATCTCTCGGAGGTAACTCCGTGCCGGTTCAAGTCCGGCTCCGGGCACCAATATGCAAGACAACGACGCTGCGAGATCATCTGATCGACGCGGCTTTTTTTGTGTCTGGCCATCGCCTATCATCTGTTCTTTTTGATGCTAGCCATCCACTTGCACTTGTTAGTCATGGAGGAGCGGGGCCAATGAGCACGTCAACATCCGACATCGTCATTATTGGTGGCGGCGTCGCCGGCCTCACGCTGGCACTGGAAGTGGCCGACCAACGCTCGGTGCTGCTGGTGCGCCCCGCCCAGGACGACAAAGGGGCCAGCCGCTGGGCCCAGGGCGGGATTGCCGCCGTTCTATCCCCGGACGACCAGCTCGAAGACCATGTCCAGGACACGCTGATTGCCGGGGACGGCCTGTGCGATGAAGCAGCCGTACGTTTTACGGTCAGCCACGGGCCTCAGGCCATTCAGTGGCTCATCGACAACGGTGTGCCGTTTACCCCAGACTCGGACCCCGGCGCCCGCTACCCCTTTCACCTCACCCGAGAGGGCGGCCATAACGCAAGACGCATCATTCATGCCGACGATGCCACAGGCCGCGCCGTGGTCGATACGCTGCTGGATAAAGTCGCTGTCCACCCCAACATCACCCAGCGCAGCGACCTGACCATTCTGCACCTGCTCCAGAACGCCTCTGGCCACTGCCTGGGTGCACTGGGCATCGACAGCGGCGGCAATCTTCACCACCTGCTGGCTACGCATACTGTACTAGCAACGGGCGGCGCCAGCGGCCTGTATCGCCATACGACGACTCCCGCCCCCAGCAGCGGTGAAGGCATGATGATGGCTGCCGAGCTGGGTGCTACCCTGTGCAACCTGGAGTTCCAGCAGTTTCACCCCACCTGCCTGTTTGACCCTGACGGCCCTGCGTTTCTGATCAGCGAGGCCGTGCGAGGAGAAGGCGGCCACCTGCTCAACGAAGCGGGAGAGCGCTTCATGCTGGCGCTGGATGCGCGTGCCGAACTAGCCCCTCGGGACATTGTGGCCCGCGCCATCGATGCCAATATTCAGCAGGGTACGCTGGGGCATGTCTGGCTGGACGTCCGCCACCTGGGCGACACCAACCTACGCCACCACTTCCCGACCATCCTGGCCCACTGCGCATCACGGGGCATCGACATCACCCAGGAACCCATTCCCGTGGTGCCCGCCGCTCACTACAGCTGCGGCGGCATTGCCACCAATAGCGCAGGCGCAACCGACGTGGCAAACCTTTACGCCATCGGCGAGACCGCCTATACCGGCTTGCACGGCGCCAATCGCATGGCCAGCAACTCTCTGCTGGAGTGCCTGGTCTACGCCCGCAGCTGCGCCCTGCACCTGCTCGACCAGCCGCAGCCAGCGACCTGCCAACTACCTGAAGCGCTGGCTAACAGACCCATTGATGCGCGCACTATGGTAGACCGGAACGCCCTGGACGAGCTGCGCAACGCCATGCGTAGCGTGATGAGCCAGCATGTTTCCATTGTGCGTAGTCAGCAGGGCCTGAACACCGCCTATGCAGCGTTGGAGAACATGGTGCTGAATCTGAAAGCGCTGGATCCTGAGCGGCGGCACCCCGACAGCCTTCAGCTAGGCCAGGCACTGGCGCTGGCACAGTTGACGACGCTGGCAGCCTTGCAGCGTCATGAGTCACGCGGCCTGCATTACTCCGTTGACTGGCCCTCGGCCCAACCAGACAGCCAACCTTCGCGGCTGACGCTGAGCGATCTGGCCCAAGAGGCTCACTAACGACCAGGACGGTGCAGGCAGCGGCGCAGCTGGCGCTGCTCTGCGGCAGGCAGGCTGTCAGGCCATATCCAGATACGCTGCCTGCCGACACGTAGCCCCACCAGCCAGGGCCCCAGATAGTCACAGCGCAAAGGCTGCTCGGGGCCTATCTCACCGGTAGGCAACAACCAGCTTCCCACCCAGTACTGACCCGTATGCACGAGCTGCAGCGACCCTGTCGGTTGGCGGCAGTGGCTTGCCCACCACAGCGCCCCCCCCGCCACTACGGCCACCCCGACCCACACCGCGCTGACGAGGAGCATCAATAGCAGCATGCACCCCATCAACAATGCGGCGTAAACGCCGCTGGCTACGCTAGAGCGTGCGATAGGCAGTGTTATCGGTGGTTTCTGCATGCTCGACGATCATTTGTACCATTTGGCGCAGCTCCGGATCCTCCGGCCACTCCCGGTGCATTAGCCAAACGAACAAATCCTGGTCTTCTTCTTCGATCAACCGCTGGTAGGTCTGCTGCTGCTCATGGGTGAGTGACTCGAAGCGTGCTTCCAGAAACGGAATCAACAGCAAGTCCAACTCCCACATGCCGCGCCGGGAGTGCCAATAGAGCCGCTTGCGCAGCACAGCTGCTGGGGATGTATCGTCGTTCAACGCCACTTCTCCACGTAAAGGGAATGAAAAGGCAGTATACCGGAGCGACAGGGTCGCGCCAGCGCTCGGCTTCGCCTATGCTGTTACTCAGCCTTGAGCTCACCAAGCTAGTACCTTGTTTTATCTGAATTGTTTTATGCCGTTTGGCGAAGTATGCTGATTTCGATGGTGTCGAGGTCGCATGCGCAAGAACGGCCTTTAACGTTTGCAGGGAGCCAACCGATGACCAAATCTGAACTAATCGAACAAATCGCGATGCGTCAACCGGAGCTGTCCGCCAAGGAAGTCGAAACGGCGGTGCGTATCATCCTCGATGATATGACCGATGCCTTGTCCAGCGGCGGGCGGGTCGAAATACGTGGCTTTGGCAGTTTTTCACTTCATTACCGCGAACCACGCACCGGACGCAATCCCAAGACGGGTGACCCGGTGGAGCTGGACGGCAAGTATGTCCCCCACTTCAAGCCCGGCAAAGAGCTCCGGGAACAGGTGGATGCCAGCCGAGCGCTAGGCTATTGAACCTGAGCAAGCGGCCCCTGCGACGTTCTTCAGGATGACGTCACGCTTGGACTCAGCCACAATAGCACTACCGTGAACGCCACTAACCAGGAAACACACATGCGTTGGATCAAAGGGCTAATTCTAGCCGTCATTCTACTGATAGTGCTGCTGGTCGGCATTCTGTTTGCCGTCAATAATCAGCAAACCATTGCCTTGAACCTGATCTGGACAGAGCTGCCAGCCGTCTCGCTGTCGGTCTGGCTGCTGGCGACACTAACGCTGGGCGTAGTGGTCGGCATGATCGCCATGCTGGGCGTGTACGTACGCCTGAGAGCCAAGCTGGTGCGTAGCGAGCGCCATAACAAGCAGCAGCGCAAGGAGCTCGACCGCCTCCGCACCCAGGAGTTCAAGGAACTGGCATAAATGCAAGATGCCGTGCTGCTGGGCGTGCTGTTGACCGCCATTGTGTTGGGCTTTGCGCTTGGGGTCAGGCATGCGACCAGGCGCCAGCAGCAGGCCCCCTTGTCACGCCCCCCTGATCTATCCCGGGAGTACTTCGTTGGGCTGAACTATCTACTCAACGAGCAGCCCGACGAAGCCATCAATACCTTCATCCATGCCCTCGACATCAATAGCGAGACGGTAGAGACGCACATCGCCCTGGGCAAGCTGTTTCGCGCCCGCGGTGAAGCGGACAAGGCCGTCAGCATTCATCAAAACCTGCTGGCCCGCCCCTCCCTGTCGACAGAAACCAACGAACACGTTCAACTGGAGCTGGCCCGCGACTTCATGGCACTGGGCGTGCATGATCGCGCCCAGCGGCTGCTGGGCAGCGTTCTCGAGTACTCAAGCAACGAGCCGCTGTGCCTGGAAGCACGCCGACTGTTGATCGACCTGCTGGAGAGAGAACAGGACTGGCATGCAGCGCTGGAGACCGCCCAACCCCTGATCAAGCTGCAGCCAGCCATGCGCCGCCCCGCGGCCCATTGGCTGTGTGAACTGGCAGAACAGGAGATCTCTCAGGCAAGCCGCCCATTGGCTCGCAAACACCTGAAAAAGGCACTGCAGCTCGATGAGCGCTGCGTCCGAGCCACGCTTCTGCTGGCCGAGCTGGACATGGAGAACGGCCACTATGCCAAGGCCATCGAGCGGCTCGACCAAATTCCTCAACAGGATATCGCCCACGTCCCCACCATGCTGCCGGTCTTGCAGCGCGCCTATACCCGCAACGATGACCTGGACGGCCTGGAAAACCATCTGTATCGGCTGTTGGGGCAAGCCCCCTACACCAGCGTCATGATTACCCTGGGAGCCCTCATCCACCAACGAGAAGGCGTCGACAGCGCCATCGAGCGGATCGGCACCTGGTTACGAGAAGCGCCGAGCCTGGGCGGCCTCGACTATCTGGTGGACCTTTATCTCGAAAGCGAGAAACTCTCAGGCAAAGCTTCTCCCGACACACGGCTACTGCTGCTCAAGCATCACACGGACCAGCTGCTGTCCGGCCGACATCGTCACCGCTGCCGCCGCTGCGGCTTCAACAGCGACAGCCTGAGCTGGCAGTGCCCCAGCTGCAGACGCTGGGGCACCATCAAACCCATCACGGGCGTTCAGGGCGAATAGCCGCTCGCCTCCAGCCTCAGACGCTCGCCAGCTCGCTTTCGATAGCGACCAATGCCGCCATTGGGTCTTCTGCCTGAGTGACCGGCCTGCCGATGACCAGATGAGTGCTACCCGCCTGCATGGCCTCTGCAGGTGTCATGATCCGCTGCTGGTCATTGGCCACGGCAAAACGGGGACGAATTCCCGGCGTCACCTTGAGGAAGGCATCGCCATACCGAGCCTTCAGAGGTGCCGCCTCGTGGGCAGAGCATACCACTCCCGCCAGGCCACTGGCATGCGTCAACGCCGCGAGGCGATCCACATGGGCATCGATCCCGCCGTTCACGCCAACACTGGCCAGGTCGTCTTCCTGCATGCTGGTCAGTACGGTGACGGCGATCAAGTGCGTGTTCAAACGATGATCTGCCAATCGCTGCGCTGCTGCCTCCATCATCTTGCGCCCACCGGAGGCATGAACATTGACCATCCACACCCCCTGCTCTGCCGCCGCCTGCACCGCGCTGGCAGTGGTGTTGGGAATGTCATGAAACTTGAGATCCAGAAACACTTCGAAGCCCCGGCCATGTAACGCCTCCAGTACCGCCGGGCCGCTACGCGTGAACAGCTCCTTGCCTACCTTCACACGGCAACGGGCCGGGTCGAGCTGATCGGCCATGCACAGCGCTGCGTCAAGCGAAGGGTAATCAAGGGCAATGATGAGAGGTGAGTCGGTGGACACGCGCTTACTCCGTGCTCGTTATGTCAACAGTGGAAAGGTTCATGCCTATCAAGAACCCGTTCAATGGGCGACGGTCTGCCGCCTGACTAGTGTACCAGCCCTCGCTGGGGGGCTGTGTAAGCGATTGCCGACATCCCTCATGGCAAACGGATTACAAAAACTATCGGCAATGGCTTACAGCGCGAGGCGCGCCAAAAGATTAAGTTGACTAAGGACGCAAGCAATTCAGTCATGCTGGCGATCAAGGAGGCTCGTCTCTTGGCGAGCCGAGCGACGAACCAACACCGATGAGGTACTTCACATGCAGAAAACGTTCAAGGGATTTGTAGCCGCACTCGTGATGTCACTGTGCCTGGGTTTGTCCAGTGCCGCGCTGGCCCAGGCAATCGCCCCCATCAATGTCAATAGTGCCGACGCCGAGCTGCTGGCAGAACTACCGGGCATTGGCCCCAGCCGGGCGGCAGCCATCATCGAGGAGCGCGAGACCAACGGCGCCTTCGAGAGCGCTGACGACCTGACACGGGTCAGCGGTATCGGCCCGGCCACCGTTGACCGGATGCGCGACCAGGTCGTGGTAGAGGATTAATCACATCATAAGCAACATCATGACCACCCCGCCCGTCACGGCAAGCCTTACGCCCATACCGTGACGGGCACCATTCGGCAAGGGGCACTAGGGTGGTCAAAGCAGTGCCTGCCGTCGATTACAGCACATCACCAGGCACGCGCACTCGCCCTTCCATCAATACCCGGGCACTGCGACTCATGACCGCCTGATCGATTTGCCAGCGCCCCTCCACCAGACTGGCCTTGGCCCCTACCCTGAGCGTGCCGGAAGGATGACCAAAAGTGACCGACTCCCGCTCGCTGCCGCCTGCGGCCAGGTTCACCAGCGTCCCCTGAATGGCCGCTGCTGCGGCAATGGCCACGGCCGCAGTGCCCATCATGGCGTGATGCAACTTGCCCATGGAGAGCGCCCTGACCAACAGATCGATCGATTCGGCCTCGACCTGCTTCCCACTGGAAGACGTATAGCCCGCCGGTGGTGCCACGAACGCCACCTTGGGCGTGTGCTGACGGCTGGCGGCCTCGTCTACATGGGCAATCAAGCCCATCTTGACGGCCCCATGGGCGCGTATTCTTTCGAACCGGGCCAGTGCATCCGGGTCGCCGTTGATCGCCTCTTGCAGCTCACAGCCGCTGTAGCCCAGGGCTTGCGCGTCGATGAACACGGTAGGAATACCCGCATTGATCAGCGTCGCCTTGAGCACTCCGATGCCGGGCACCTCCAGCTCATCCACCGGCTGCCCCGTGGGGAAGATCGCCCCCTCACCGTCGGCAGGATCCAGAAACGCCACCGGAATCTCGGCAGCAGGAAAGGTGACGCCGTCCAGTTCGAAGTCTCCGGTTTCCTGAACGGCGCCGTGGCTGATCGGCACCTGGGCAACGATGGTTTTCTGTATGTTGACCTGCCAGATGCGCACTTCCACGACGCCGTGTTCAGGCACCCGCGCGGGGTCGACCAACCCATTGGCCACGGCATAGGGGCCCACCGCCGCAGACAAGTTGCCGCAGTTACCGCTCCAGTCCACGAAAGGCTTGTCGATGGACACCTGTCCAAACAGGTAATCCACATCATGCTCCGGGGAAGTACTTTTCGAGAGAATCACCGCCTTGCTGGTGCTGGACGTGGCACCGCCCATCCCATCGATCTGTTTTTCATAGGGGTCGGGGCTACCCATTACCCGCAACAGCAGCCTGTCTCGCGCCTCACCCGGCTGCTGCGCAGCGGGAGGCAGGTCACTGAGGGTGAAAAACACCCCTTTGCTGGTGCCACCTCTCATGTAGGTGGCGGGAATACTCATCTGCGCTGCGTGCGCCATGGTCACTCTCCTGACAACGGCCTGACACGCGTCAGGCCGTCGATGTTCACTCGTTGGGCTTTCCCTTTCGATGCTACGCTGGGACAACGCGGCTAGACAGCGGCGCTGGACTCCAGAAAATCCTGCGCAAAGCGTTGCAGCACACCACCGGCGGAGTAGATGGTGACCTCCTCGGCGGTGTCCAGGCGGCACACCACCGGCACACGCTCCACAGCCCCCTGCTGGCGATGGATCACCAGCGTCAGTTGGGCTCTGGGGGCAGGCGTTCCTTCCACGTCATAGATTTCGGTGCCATCCAGCGCCAGCGTCTTGCGGGTCGTGCCCTCCTCGAACTGCAGCGGCATCACGCCCATCCCCACCAGATTGGTGCGGTGGATACGCTCGAAGCCTTCCGCCACGATCGCTTCGACCCCAGCCAAGGCCACGCCCTTGGCCGCCCAGTCACGGGATGAGCCCTGGCCATAGTCGGCACCCGCGATAATGATCAGCGGCTGTTTGCGCGCCATATAGGTCTCGATGGCTTCCCACATGCGGGTCACGGTGCCTTCCGGCTCGATACGCGCCAGCGAACCTTGCATGACCTTGCCCTGCTCGTCGTGCACCATCTCATTGAAGAGCTTGGGATTGGCCAGGGTGGCCCGCTGGGCGGTCAGGTGGTCGCCGCGATGGGTGGCGTAGGAGTTGAAGTCCTCCTCCGGCAAACCCATGGCATGCAGATACTCGCCAGCGGCGCTGTCCATGAGGATGGCATTGGACGGCGACAGGTGATCCGTGGTGATGTTGTCCGGCAGGATGGCCAGCGGGCGCATGCCTTTCAGCCCCCGCTCTCGGGCCATGTTGCCCTCCCAATAGGGAGGCCGCCGGATATAGGTGCTCTGCGGGCGCCACTCGTAGAGGGGGCTCACCTGAGGTCCGGCACGCTTGTCCAGGTCGAACATGGGAATGTAGGTTTCACGGAACTGCTCCGGCTTCACCGACGCCTTGACGATGGCATCGATTTCGCTGTCTTCCGGCCAGATATCCTTGAGAGTGACCGGATTGCCCTGGGCGTCGTGACCCAGCACGTCCTGCTCGATATCGAAACGGATGGTGCCCGCAATGGCATAGGCCACCACCAACGGCGGCGAGGCCAGAAACGCCTGTTTGGCGTAAGGGTGGATACGCCCATCGAAGTTGCGGTTACCCGACAGCACCGCCGTGGCATAGAGATCGCGACGAATGATCTCCTCCTGGATACTCGGCTCCAATGCGCCGGACATGCCGTTGCAGGTGGTGCAGGCGTATGCCACGACGCCGAAGCCCAGCGCTTCCAGCTCGCCCATCAGCTCGGCTTCTTCCAGGTACATCTTGACCGTCTTCGACCCCGGAGCCAGCGAGGTCTTGACCCACGGTTTGCGGGTCAGGCCAAGGCGGTTGGCGTTTCGGGCAATCAGGCCTGCCGCCACCATGTTGCGCGGGTTGGACGTATTGGTACAGCTGGTGATGGCCGCAATGATCACCGCTCCATCGGGCATCTTGCCGGCGGCCTCCTCTTCCCGAGCCTTGTCCAGCCCGACGGCAATGCCGCGCTTGGCAAGCTCCGTGGTAGGCAGGTGGGCATGGGGGTTGGAAGGCCCCGCCAGGGTACGCGTCACGCTGGACAGGTCAAAGCGCAGGATGCGCTCGTAGACAACCTGCGTCAGGTCATCGGCCCAGAGCCCGGTATGCTGCGCGTAGGCCTTCACCAGGGCTACCTGCTCATCGTCACGGCCGGTCAGCTTGAGGTAGTCGATGGTCTGGTCGTCGATATAGAACATCGCCGCCGTGGCGCCGTACTCCGGGGTCATGTTGGAGATGGTCGCCCGATCTCCCACCGACAGCGCGTCGGCACCTTCCCCGAAGAACTCCAGATAGGCGCCGACCACGCGCTCGCGGCGCAGAAACTCGGTAATCGCCAGCACCATGTCGGTGCCAGTGATACCGGGCTGCAGCTTACCCGTCAGCTCGACACCCACGATATCGGGCAAGCGCATCATGGAGGCGCGTCCCAGCATCACGCTCTCGGCTTCCAGCCCACCGACCCCCACGGAGATCACGCCCAGCGCGTCCACCATGGGCGTGTGGCTGTCGGTGCCCACGCAGGTGTCCGGGTAGGCCACCTGCACGCCCTGCTCATCCGGGCGGCACTGCACCACCGGAGACATCTTTTCCAGGTTGATCTGGTGCATGATGCCGTTGCCGGGAGGAATCACGTCGACGTTCTCGAACGCCAGCTTGGTCCAGTTGATGAAGTGAAAGCGGTCGTCGTTACGCCGATCTTCCACCTGACGATTCTTCTCGAAGGCGTCCTTCTCGAAACCGGCGTGCTCCACAGCCAGCGAATGGTCGACGATCAGCTGCGTCGGTACCACCGGGTTCACCTTGGCAGGGTCACCGCCCTTCTCCGCAATGGCGTCGCGCAGCCCGGCCAGGTCGACCAGCGCGGTCTGGCCCAGGATGTCGTGGCACACCACCCGGGCCGGGTACCAGGGAAAGTCCAGCTCCTGCTTGCGCTCGATCAGTTGCTTGAGGGCGTCGGTCAGCAGCGCCGGATCACAGCGCCGAACCAGCTGCTCGGCCAGCACCCGAGACGTATAGGGCAACTGGGCATAGGCACCGGGCTGGATCTCCTCGACGGCCTGACGCGTATCGAAAAAGTCCACTGGTGCGCCCGCCACCGACACATTCGGCAGCGGCTTGCGATAATTCGTGTTCATGATGCCTCTCACTTGGTCACAGAGCCAAACGCCTAGTCACGGGCTTCAATGGGCACCCATTCGCTCTTCTCCGGGCCGATGTAGTCGGCGCTGGGGCGAATAATGCGGTTATTGGCACGCTGCTCGAATACGTGGGCGGCCCAGCCGGTCAGCCGCGACATGACGAAGATGGGCGTGAACAGTTTGGTCGGAATATCCATGAAGTGGTATGCGCTGGCGTGGAAGAAATCGGCATTGCAGAACAGTTTCTTCTCCCGCCACATGACCTCTTCGCAACGTACCGATACCGGGTAGAGCACGGTGTCGCCGACGTCGTCCGCCAGCTTCTTCGACCACTCCTTGATGATCGCATTGCGCGGGTCGGACTCACGGTAGATGGCATGACCAAAGCCCATGATCTTCTCTTTGCGCTCCAGCATGCCGAGCATCTCTCGCTCGGCTTCTTCGGGCGAGCGCCAGTGCTCGATCATCGCCATGGCCGCCTCGTTGGCGCCACCGTGCAGCGGACCGCGCAGGGAGCCAATCGCCCCGGTGACACAGGAGTGCATATCCGACAGCGTCGAGGCACACACCCGTGCGGTGAACGTGGAGGCATTGAATTCGTGCTCGGCATAGAGAATCAGCGAGACGTTCATGACCCGAGCATGCAGCTCGGAAGCGGGCTCACCACGCAGCATGTGCAGAAAGTGACCGCCCACCGAGTCATCGTCGGTCTGGGTGTCGATGCGCACGCCGTCGTGGCTGAAGCGGTACCAGTAGCAGATGATCGACGGCAGCACCGCCAGCAGCCGATCCGCCACGTCCTGTTGCTGATCGAAGCTCTCTTCGGTTTCCAGATTGCCCAGCATGGAGGCACCGGTACGCATCACATCCATGGGATGGGCGTCCTTCGGAATCTGCTCGAGCACCGTCTTCAGGGCCTCGGGCAGCCCACGCAGACCTTTCAGCTTGGTGATGTAGTGATCGAGCTCCGCCTGATTGGGCAGCTTGCCCTTGAGCAGCAGGTACGCTACTTCTTCGAACCTGGCTTTCTCAGCCAGCTCCTTGATGTCGAAGCCGCGATAGGTCAAGCCGGAACCGGTTTTACCCACGGTACACAGCGCCGTCGAGCCGGCACTCTGCCCACGTAATCCTGCACCTGCTAGCGGTTTATCAGCCATGGTAGTCTCCTGACGTACTCAGTATTGTCACTGTTATTAGATGTGTTGCCTGCGCACTCAAGCGTCTTTTTGTTCGGCGAACAGCGCATCGAGCTTCTGTTCGAAATCGTGGTAATTCAAGAAATCGTACAGCTCATCGCGGGTCTGCATGGTGTCGACCACCTCGCGCTGATGGCCATGCTCCAGAATGCTCTGGTAAACCTTCAGGGCCGCCGCGTTCATGGCGCGGAAAGCCGACAGCGGATAGAGCACCATCCGGCAGCCGACGCCCCCCAGCTCCTGCTGGCTGAACAGCGGCGTGGCGCCAAACTCGGTGATATTGGCCAGAATCGGCGCATTGACGCGCTGGCAGAAGGCGCGATAGTCGTCGAGGGTATGCACGGCCTCGGCGAAGATGGCGTCGGCTCCTGCTTCCACACAGGCGTTGGCGCGCTCGATGGCGGCATCGAGCCCCTCCTTCTGGAAGGCATCGGTGCGTGCAATGAGGTAGAAATCCGGATCCAGCTTGGCATCGGCCGCAGCCTTGATGCGGTCCACCATCTCCTGCTGGGAAACGATCGCCTTGTTGGGGCGATGACCGCAGCGCTTCTGAGCGACCTGATCTTCCAGATGCACTGCGGCGACTCCGGCGCGCTGCATCTCTTTCACGGTGCGCGCAATGTTGAACGCGCCGCCCCAGCCGGTATCGATATCCACCAGCAGCGGAAGCTCCGTGGCAGCACAGATACGATGTGCATCCTCGACCACGTCGTTCATGGTCGTCATGCCCAGATCCGGCAGGCCGAAGGAGGCATTGGCCACGCCGCCGCCGGAGAGATAAATGGCCTGGTGCCCCACGCGCTGGGCCATCATGGCCGTATAGGCATTGATGGTACCCAGGATGGGCAGCGGGCGTTGGGCTTCCAGCGCGGCACGAAAGCGCCCACCAGGGCTCAGGCGAGAAGTGGATGAAGCGGTCATGACATCAGCTCCTGTCTTCGGTTGTTGTTTGTTGTTCAAGAATGGCGGCGTAGCGGTCTGCTACGTTCGCCCGTGACGCGCTGACATGGCGACGCATCAATAGCTCGGCCAGCTCGGCATCGCCGGCCTCGATGGCATCGACAATCCGGTGGTGCTCCACGAACGCCCGCTGAGGGCGGGCACCACTGGCGCTGAACTGCGTGCGGTAGAGGCGCACCAGGTAGTAGAGGTCATCACACAGCAGGTTCATCAACATTTTGTTGTGACTGCCCTGAACGATGCGATAATGGAAATCGAGATCGCCTTCGCGCTGGTAATAGGCTTCCCCGCGCTTGAGGTCGCCCTGGCTTTCGTGCAGCGCCAGAACGTCTCGCAGCCCCTGGATTTCCTGGGCAGACATGTGCTCAGCCGCCAGCCGCGCCGCCATGCTTTCCAGCGCCTCGCGCACGTCGAAAAGCTCCAGCAGCTCTTTCATGGAAAGCTTGACGACCCGGGCGCCCACATGGGGCACGCGCTCGATCAATCGGTGGGCCTCGAGACGCCGCATGGCCTCGCGCAGCGGCCCCCTAGAGATACCGTAGGTCTTCGAAAGCCCAGGCTCAGTGATTTTGCTGCCAGGCGCCAGTTCCCCACGGACAATGGCGCTTTGCAACTGGTGAAACACACGCTCGGCCAGTGTGCGTACTTCTGGCGAGACGACGTCGCTGGCGTCGCCGTCCGGTAGTGGTGAAGTGGAAGCAAGTAAGGTCATGGTTAATTGTCGACAATTAAGGGATGATGAAACTTTAGCCCTCCCCCTTTCTGACGTCAACCTCGGAAAATAAGCGTTTTTATTCATCTTTCGTTGCACACCTGACGAGACCTCCTGCGCAAATGTCTACAATCTCTGTTGCGGGCCCCTCTCACCGCCCGCTTACGTGAGAACGCCGTCGATAAACGCGGCTGGTGTCCTTGGCGCGAGCACCCTAAAATATGCCGCCCTTTCCGGACTGGCGTTTGCTTCATGACAACGGCGTTGACGATCTCCGCTCTGCCCTACTTCTCCGACCCGCTGGCCACCTTTGCCCGATTACGGCAACGGCCCGGGGCGGTGCTGCTGGACAGCGGCCGACCCGTGGCCACCAACGGCCGGTATGACATTCTCAGCAGCGACCCACTGGCCACGCTGGAAATCTTCGCAAACCGCCAGGCACAGCTCAGCTCCACCACGTTGACGCTGCCAGCTCATCTCGACGATGACAGCACGGCGCAACAGCAGTGGCTGCTGGAACAGCTGCCCGTGCCCACCCTCGACAGCGACCTGCCCTTTCTGGGCGGCTTGATCGGCTACTGGAGCTACGACCTGGGCCGCCAAGACTGTTCGGTGTCCAGCCAGCACCCGCCCGCCACCCAACTGCCGCTGGCCCGCCTGGGCCTGTATGACTGGTGCATCACCTTTGACCACGCCACCCAGCAAGCCTGGCTGGTGGCCAGCGATGCGCGCCGTCAAGAGGTGCTGGCCTGGCTGGAACAAGCCCCGCCAGCAGGCGAGCCTTTCACGCTGACACAGCCGTTCAAGGCCCAGCTCAACCAGGCCGAATATACCGAGCGCTTCGAGGCCGTACAGCGCTATATCCGCGCCGGTGACTGCTACCAGATCAATCTTGCACAGCGCTTCTCCGCCCGCTACGAAGGGGATGAGTGGCAGGCCTATCTGCAGCTGCGACGTGCCACACCGACGCCTTTCTCGGGGTATATGGCCTGGCAGGGCCAGGCGGTGCTGTCGCTGTCGCCCGAGCGCTTCATTCAGTGCCGGGATGGCCGCGTCGAAACCCGCCCCATCAAGGGCACCAGGCCCCGCGGCGAAACGCCCGCAAACGATCAGGCGCTAGCCAAGGAGCTACTCGACAGCACCAAGGACCGGGCCGAGAATGTGATGATCGTCGACCTGCTGCGCAACGACCTCGGGCGAGTCTGCACCCCCGGCTCGATACGCGTGCCGCAACTTTGCCAACTGGAAAGCTACCCCAACGTGCACCATCTGGTTAGCGTCGTTCAGGGAGAGTTGGCGCCCGCACATTCACCGCTTTCACTGCTCACGGCGGCCTTCCCCGGCGGCTCGATCACCGGCGCGCCCAAGATACGCGCCATGCAGATCATCGATGAGCTGGAACCCTGCCAGCGTAGCGCCTATTGCGGAAGCCTGGGCTATATCGACATCCGTGGCAGCATGGACACCTCGATAGCCATTCGCACCATGGTGGCCGATCACGGCAGCCTGCATGTATGGGGCGGCGGCGGACTGGTCGCCGACTCTCAGGCAGACGAGGAGTACACGGAAACCCTCGACAAGATCCGCCATCTGATTGGCGCTCTGGAATGAACCAGCACTTTGGAATAACAAAGAATCACTGTTACATCAGAAAGGAATATAAAACCCAAACCAAACGGTATTGGGGCACCACACAAGGCTTTGGTAGCCTAAAGGCATCGCACGCTTTTCAACAGGAGGCAGCATGTCCTCAGCTCTCGAAGCCATTCATCAAGAGTACGCCAACGACCCGCAAGGGTTAATCGAGTGGGCGTTCCGTCAGGGCGAGCGCCCTATTTGCACCACCAACTTTCGCCCTTTCGAGGCCGTGATCCTGCACATGGTGACGCAGGTTCGCCCGGACATTCCTATCGTCTGGATGGACAGCGGTTACAATACCGAGGCTACCTACCGGTTTGCCGACGACGTGATTCGACGACTCGACCTCAACCTGGTGAGTTTTTTACCCCAGCGCACCCGCGCCCACCGGGAGGCCCTGGACGGCCCCATGCCGGGCATCGACGACCCGCGCCATGCGGCGTTCACTCAGGAAGTAAAGATCGAGCCGTTCGAGCGCGCCCTGGCCACCATGCGGCCCGACATCTGGTTCACTGCCCTGCGCGCCGAAGACACGCCCGAGCGAGCCAGGATGCAGTCCGTTAGCCGCAACAGCGACGGCCTGCTGAAAGTGGCGCCGCTACTGAAGTGGACCGCCAAGGACATGTACGAATACCTGCAGGCCCATGACCTGCCCAACAACTTCGACTACTTCGACCCCACCAAGGTGGAAGAGAAACGCGAATGTGGGCTGCACCTGCAGCATTGATATTGATATAGCCACCTGACGAGTTCACCGCCCTGTTCACCACAACATAAAGCGGTGAACGGGGCGGTGAGTAGGTGGGTGAGTTGGTTTATCAACCCTGAATCACTGGCCTCGCTCAATATTCGGGGAGTTCGACACCTTCGAACAGCGCGTGCTCATGGCGAGGCCCCGCCGTGAGCGCTTCGTCCACTCGGTCGCGAGTCAGGTGGGGAGCAAACCGCGCGAGGAAGTCATACATGTAGCCGCGCATGAATGTGCCACGACGAATGCCGATCTTGGTGGTGGAGCTGGCAAACAAGTGGCTGGCGTCCAGCGCCACCAGATCGTCATCCTGGGCAGGGTCCACCGCCATATGAGCCACGATGCCCACTCCCATGCCCAGGCGCACATAGGTCTTGATGACGTCGGCATCAGCGGCCGTCAACACGACGTTGGGGGTTAACCCCCTGGCCTTGAAGGCATCGTCCAGCTGCGAACGCCCAGTGAAACCGAAGACGTAAGTCACCAACGGATACTCTGCCAGGGCGTCAAGGGTCAGCGGCCCTTCCAGAGAAGCGAGTGGGTGCTCCTTAGGCACCAGCACGCAGCGGTTCCAGCGGTAGCAAGGCAGCAGTACAAGGTCGGTAAACAGCTCCAACGACTCGGTGGCAATGGCAAAATCCGCCTGCCCTTCACTGACCATCTGGGCAATTTGCTTGGGAGTGCCCTGCTGCATGTGTAGCGCCACGTCAGGATACTTTAGCGTGAACTCGCTAATGATCGGCGGTAGCGCATAGCGGGCCTGGGTGTGGGTGGTCGCGATGGCCAGGCTGCCACGACGCTCGTCGCTGTGCTCCTGGGCGACCTGCTTGATGTTTTCGGCAAGCTTGAGCACTTGCCCGGCCAGCTCGATGATCGATTGGCCCGCAGGGGTGACGCGCGTGAGGTGCTTGCCGCTGCGGGCAAAAATCTCAACGCCCAGTTCGTCTTCCAGCAGGCGAATCTGCTTGGAAATACCCGGTTGAGAGGTAAACAGACTCTGGGCAGTTGCTGACACATTCAGGTTATGTCGATTGACTTCCCAGATATAGCGAAGTTGCTGTAGCTTCATATCCTCACCTAATGTTCAATGCCGGAAACGCCGCAAAACGTCCCGCGCCGCCACCACTGCGTGCCCGCCCGATGCCCGGAGCATGACGCTCAACGAGCATAATTGTGAATAAAAAAACGATCTATAATTCCCATATAGTATAAAAAATCATCGCTATCAGCATCCATTAATTTTTTCTATTTCAGCGCAAAACGCATCTGGAATTTGCCAGCATCCGCCGTGACCGCTAACATCTGGCAACTTGGCGCGGTGAAAGAGCGCTGGTAAATCGCGTAATGACCGTTGCTCCATTTGAGGCAACGTAACTGCAAGAGCAACGCAAACGGGAGAAGCAAATGGCTAACAATGTTGATGTCACCAACGCCAATTTTGAGCAAGAAGTCCTCAACGCCGAACAGCCTGTCCTGCTCAAATTCTGGGCCCCCTGGTGCGGCCCATGTAAAGTCATGGCACCTGTGGTGGATGAAGTCGCTGCCGAGCGCGGAGACAACCTGAAAGTCGTCAGCGTCAATGTGGACGACGCACCGGAAATTGCCGCTGAGCAGGGTGTACGTGGCGTGCCCACGGTCATGCTGTTCAAGTCAGGCACCAAGGTCGCCTCACTGGTCGGCGCGCAGTCCAAGTCGCAACTGACTCAGTTCATCGACCAGAACGCCTAAGCGCTCACAATCACCGCTGGCCTTGCCAGCGGTGGCTGCCCCGCCCTACGCCTCCTACCCTTGCGACTCTTGCTTGTCACGCTTCAGCGGTGGCCGCCGTGCATCGCCAGGCTGGGCATCCGAACGGCGCTGCTTTCCAGGCCCCAATAGGTGTGCCATCCAACGGGTTTGTGGATGACTGTCCAGCGCAATCTTGAGCGTCATGGTCAGCACCACCGAGAGCAACATACCCGCCGCGCCGAAAATCCAGCCCCACACCACCAGAGAAAGAAACGCCACAAAGGTGGATAGCCCCAACGCCTGCCCCATGACCCGGGGCTCGACCAGATTGCCCAAAATGAAATTGATGGCCAGGTAAGCCGACGCCAGCATGAACGCCTGCAGCACGCCGCCATCCTGAGACACCAGCAGCAGCAAGACAGGAGGAATGGCCGCCAGGGCAGAGCCAATGTTGGGAATGAAGTTGAGGGCAAAGGCCAACACCCCCCAGAGCAGCGGAAAATCGACCCCTACCATCAGGCAGGAAAGCCACACCAGAACACCGGTGGCCAGACTGATGACCGTTTTCACGGCCAGATAGCGCTTCAGGGTCAAGCTGAACTCGCTGAAACGCTTCAGGCTGGGCGCAGGGTTTTCCAGGGCGCGCGAGACCTTGTCACGAAAGTGCAGCGTCTCGAACAGCATGAAGATCACCAGCAGCGCCACGATGGTGCCCTGCATGAACAGCGAGCCCAGCTCGCCCAGCAGCATGGCAACCCATGAGCCATCATCGTCCATGGCAAACACCGAGCTCAGCTGCTCCGGGTCGATCGCCATGCCATGGGACGCCAGCGTATTGAGCAAATTCCAGTAATGCTCGTACAAGCGCGCCTCGATATCCGGCAGCGCTTCCACGAAAGTGCCAAAGCTGTTGACCACCAGCAGGCCAATCAAGGAAATGAAGCCCAGCAACACCAGCAGCGTCAGCATGGCTGCCGTACGCCGACTCAGCCCCCAGTCATGCAGCCACTGCACCGGCGACGTGCACACCACCGCAATGAACACCGCCAACAGTAAAGGCACCAGCAGGTCGGCACCTACCTTCATCCCGGCAATGATGACCACCAGCGCGGCCAGCGCCAGGGTAGCGTTAAGTGGAATACTGCGATAATCCTCATCTGACAACTTCGACATAGCCTGATCCTTAGCATGTTATCCGTACATAATGGCTGCTGGCGTGACAATGCACAAACCGTGCACCTATTAAGAAAGACGCCCTCACGACTCATTAGCCTGTGAACTTTCCGTGTATCTCTGCTTCAAAGCTGCGGGTCATCACCCAACATTCGGTCTCATAACACATTGGCTCTCTCAGCAAGGAAGTGACTCCATGCAAACCCAGCTCAACTCCGTCAATCGGCTGCGCCACCCTATCAAACGCCTTCGCTATGGCGTGTTGGGGGGCGCCCTTCTCGCACTATTGGTCGCCCCCATCAGCCAGGCGGCACCGCCTCCCCCAAGCGTCTTCGTGCAAGCGCAGTCGTGGGTAGAAGTCGAACCCGACAAGGCGACGCTCAGCGCGCGGCTATGGGAAAACACCCCTGCCGTGTCTGCCCTGGAAGACACCCAAAGCGATGAGCTGAGCGACGCCCGGCAGCGGCTGGAGCAGCGCGCCAGTGAGCTGATTGCGGCCATCGAGGAAGCGGGCATCGAACAGCGCGCCATCACGGCGGGCTCGCTCAACGTCTACCCCGAGTACGTGGCAGGTCCGCGTAGTGACGACGGCGAGCAGGAGAACCTGATGCGTACGCGTCTGGAACGCCCGTTCAGCGTCGAACTGGCTGACATCGAACAGCTGGGAGATGTGCTGGATGCGTTGATCGGCGCGGGGGT